>CAZIZO010000008.1:177753-180670 GCA_964543905.1 uncultured Phycisphaeraceae bacterium | reverse complement strand
CGATCGACTGCCTCCGCAGCAACATCAAGGCCCTCCCCGAGATCATGATCCCGCTCGTCGGCACCAAGAAGGAACTCGCGTACCTTCGCGACCTTGTGGAGAAGACGATCGCCGCGGTCAAGGAGAGCGAGGACTACAAGCCGCGGCTGGACATCAAGATCGGCACGATGATCGAGATCCCCCGGGCCGCCGTCACCGCGGACGAGATCGCCCAGCACGCGGACTTCTTCTCCTTCGGCACCAACGACCTGACCCAGATGACCTTCGGGTATTCCCGCGACGACATCGGCACCTTCCTCCCGGACTATCTCGCGAAGGAACTCCTCCCCGCCGATCCTTTCCAGTCCATCGACCAGGGCGGCGTCGGGCAACTCGTCCAGATGGGGACGCAGAAGGGACGCACCACCAAGCCCGAACTCAAGGTCGGCGTCTGCGGCGAGCACGGCGGCGACCCGAAGTCGATCCACTTCTTCCAGAAGGCCGGCCTCGACTACGTCTCGTGCTCGCCCTTCCGTGTGCCCATCGCTCGCCTTGCCGCCGCCCAGGCCGCGTTGCTCTCCGAGCGCTCGTAATCCGACCCGCCTCGATCGGTGCGGCTTCGATCATCCGCCGATCCTCTCGCGTTCTCGGCCTCGTCAAGCCCCAAGCCTTGCTTGGGGCGTTTTGTTTTTGTTCCCGGATCGCTCAACCTCCCGCCGCAACCCTGGTGCCCGTCACCACCGTCACGACGGACTCGGCGCTCTTGCGGACGCGCAAGCCGGGCAACGCGAACGGCAGGTAGGCCAGCCCCAGTGGATTTCCCCGTGACAGCATCGCCAGCCGACTGTTCCGCACGGCCCACCCGAGCGGCTCGCCCTGCACGATCAACCGCGGCAGCAACTCTTCCGCAAACGCGCACGCCAGCGGCTCGAACATCGTGATCTCCGTCCCGATCACCCCGGAGGCGTTCACCCGCTCGATGAATCCGCTGACCAGGTCGATCGCGGCCTCGGGCTCCAGCGCGGTCGTGTGGCACCCGTTGATGAACACCAAGGGCCGGGGCGAACTGAACCGCCCAACCTCATCCCGCAGGTTGGCGCGCTCGATCGGTGCGGAGTTCTTCGGCCCCACGATGATGCAGGGGGACGCCGCTCCACCCGCGTCGATCACTTCCCCGTGGCAATAGAAGTACACGACGTGCGCCTCGTGCTTGCCCAGGATCGCGATCACCTCTTCGCGGGTCGCGGCGCGACTCCACCCCTCGTCCGACCCTTCATATCCCAAGGCCTCACGAAGCCGCTTCTCGTGCTGCGCTCGCAAGGCGAGCGCCGGGTCGGTCGAGACACCGACCGCGACTCGTGCACGCTCCTGATACGCAATGACCGCCGGGGTGTCGTCGGAGTCCTGATTCGCGGCCGCGTGTTCCCCGAGCGACAGCGGCATGCCGATCGCGTGGCGAAACCCCCAGAACCCGCTCGGGCAGACCGTCGTCAAGGACCCCGCCTTGCGTGTGGGGCATTCCCCGTTCATGCAAGCGCACGATGGCAGGCTCGTTCCTGCTTGCAACGCCGCCGAAAACTCGGGGCAGAGGGCGTAGGACGCCCCCCCGCCGACCTGGGGCTTGAGCGGATAGTCGTACATCATGGCCGCCGGGACCAACAGGCGGCTCTTGTACTTCCCGGCGATCTGGACGTCCCCGGGGGTCCGCATCCAATCACGAAGGCGATCCGCAGCCTGGGCGCCGCCGGCCAAGGACTCGGCGAGGGTGTCGTAGATTCGATACCCACGCGAGGCCATCAGGGTCAGATCGCGCGCCAGCCGCTCCAACTTCTGAGGCCACGCCATTCCTGGGGCATCCTCGTACAAATAGGCCGACGTGCTCTGCCAGGGCGCGTCACTCCCCCAGGCCGCACGCCGGAGCGCCCCGCGAGCCTGCTTGACAAGGTCGGTCAGGTCGCCCTCGCCGATGGTCGCCACGTTTCGATACGACCGACCTCCATTCGTCCCGGCGCCTCCACCCGCCGCACCCGATCCGCTCTGTTCCGACCCGTGGAAGAAGAACGCGTGCGTGCCATCCCCGGTGCCGTTCACCATGACGCTCAGTCGCTGCGGCGAATAGTCGCGGATCACCGCCACGTCCAAGCGGCGTGCGATGGTATAGTCCACGTCGGTGCGTAACGCCCCCGCCCGTCCTTCCCTCTTCGATTCGACTTCAACGGGATGCCTCATCGAGAGCGATGGTCTCACCACCGCCTGGACCAAGCGCGACTGCACGAGCACGCCTTTGTAGTACACGCCGCAGCGGAGGCGATAGACCTCTCCACCCTTGGACGGCGTCTTCAGCGCGAAGTACAAGCGCCGCGCGAGTGTTGCCTTACCGACGCCCCTGGGCTGCGAGGCTGGCGCATGCACGTCGGCCACCCCGCTCCCCCGCAATCGAAGTTGACCCCGATCTTCGCCGTCCACCAACTGAAACTGCCCATGCTTGCTGGGGATCGCGAAGAGGACGACGTCGAGCGTGGCCTCCTTCGGCAGGTGCTGCACCGGCAATCCCGTCGCGGACGTGTCGATGGCGCCCTGCACGCGCTTCCCAACCTCGAGCCAGAAGTAGTACTGCTTCCGAGGCCGCAGCGGGCGATCGGGTGAGATGGTCTCTCGAAGATGCCCGGGTTCGCAGAACCCCGTATTGACCAAGCGTCGCTCTTCGGGCTCGAGTTCGTCGGTGGAGCCGCCGCCCGCACCGCCGCCGAGACGACCGCCCCCATTCGCCATCTTGGGCCCTGCTGGTGAAGTCGATGAAGGCCTCGGTGCGGAAGGAGGAGCCGCCATCTTCGGCGACGGGACCCGCGGCTCTCGTCCCTCAGGACTCACCATCGGCTCAAACTGTTGCTGTTGCTGTTGCTGTTGCTGTTGCTGTTGCTGTTGCTGTTGCTGTTGC
>CAZIZO010000008.1:55187-177653 GCA_964543905.1 uncultured Phycisphaeraceae bacterium | reverse complement strand
CTGTTGCTGTTGCTGTTGCTGTTGCTGTTGCTGTTGCTGTTGCTGTTGCTGTTGCCGCCGCGGGCGCGGCGGCTCCGGCACCACGGGCTCCATGGTCGCTGGCGGCTCCGCGCTCTTTGCATCGTCCCCGGCCGATGCCTCCTCCAAGAAGTCAACAGCCTCCGCGTGGTCCGACTCGTCCAACCGAACACTCGGCATCGACCCCAAACCTGGACTCGACCCGCTCTCCTTCTCGTACGTCGGTCGCCCCTCATCACCCACCGGCCCAGCCATCGGAAGGTGCAACCGAGGCCAGCCAAGGCTCTCCGGCTCTCCACCGCTCCGCCCGAGCGCCATCGAAAGCCGCAGCATCCCCCAATCCCAGTCGATGCCGGCCCCAATCCACAGCCTGTCAAACCGCTCGGCCACCGCGCTCGCTCCGACGCCCGTCGCCATCGCTCGCCACCGCTCGGTCTGCACTGCCCACCAGTCGCCCTGCTGCCTCCGCGAGTTCGCCCACGTCGCGGTTTCCAGCACCGCCGCCGACACACTTCCGATCCCCGTGCCCAGGGTCCCCTGCATCACCTCCCGCGCCATCCGCACGTCCATCCATGCGGCCGCGATGGCCTCTTGGCGCGCCGCCTCTTGCCCATACACGGCGAGCGCGTCCACCGCGTGCTCGATCGCGACGGCCACGCTCGCCCGGTTCGCAAGTTCACGTCCACTTCCGCCCGACGATTCCTCACGCGCCGCCGCGGCCGCGACGCGTCCGGCCGCCCGCATCACGAGCGTCGAGGCGATCCCCGACTCGGGCATGTTCACGACGTGCGCCGGGAGGTCCAACTGGTACGCGACCGACAGACACCCATCGGCCGCATCCGCGCATGCCCGCAGAAACTCACGAGACCTCATCCCCAACGCCGAACGAAACGCGACGGCAAACATCGCGTCCTCGAGCATCGGCACGCCCATCGCCGCGTGATATGGCTCTCCCACCTCGACCGGATAAAACGCCGGCACCGCCCTCACCACGCTCCGATAGCCCACCGCAAGCACCAACGGCAGCGACAGCCCGACCATGTCCTCCTCGCGCGGCGGGCGATCGTGCGAGAAGCACCCCACTTCCGTGGATTCTCCGCCCGGAGGTCCGGGCGGTCGATCGCTGGCCTGATCCGCAGTCCGTCCCCCGGACGCCGACGACCCACCCACCGATGCGCCTTCGCCCGAACCCGCGAAGGGCGGCTCCGACGACCGCGTGCCCATGCGCCACCTCCAGGATTTCGTTCCTAACCCTTGAGCCCTCCCGCGCCCGGATCTCCGCCACTTCCGCCCCCCAACGCGCGGGCCGTGGGCGTCACATCCCCCGGAATCTCCTCATCCGCGGACAACTTTTTGCGACGGCCATCCAAGAACCAGTCGGCGTTGAAGTTCTTGGAGATGCCGACGAGGATGACCAGCACCAGAAAGTACCCGAAGAACCCGATCGCGAGTCCCAGGCCATACCCGGCGAACAACTCGCTGCCCGCGGGGAAGAGCGCGGTGATTCCCGCGCCGCCCAGCACGCCGATCACCGTGACGATATCCGAAAGTTGCACGTCGCCCTTTCGATACCGATTGATGTAATAGACGTACCAGCCGATCAGCATACCAAAGCCAACCGCACCCCAGATCAGGATCGGGTGGCTGGTCAACGTCGCATCCGCCAGCATCCTCTGTTCAAGCATGGAAACCTCCTTCGCTCATGCCAGGGGTGCGCTGCCGCTCGCGCACCACGCCCAGCAGGGCGCTCGCGAACACCCAGCCCGCGACACTTCCCGCGATGGGATTCCACCACAGGACGTGCACCTCTTCCCACCGCATCGCGGCCACGAGAGCCACCAGTCCAGCCCAGACCACTGCCGTCAGCCCCACGGCCCACACGACGCCACGCCAACCGTGCGGCATTCGCCAAATCCAGCCGATCATCCACCCCCAGACCAACGAGATGCACACCGCACCGAGCATTCTGTTTCCGATCTCAAGACAGGTGCAGCGACGTTGCACGTGCAGAGTCCTGCCTGCCTCGGGAGCATACCCCGGATTCTCGGACTCGGCAAACGGAGTCCGGCGCCCCCTTTTCGAGTCACGACCGGCCGAGTCGTCGCATGGGTATGCGCTGCCCCGATCATCCGGTCCGGTTGGAGGTACCGTAAGCCTAACCCAAATCGTTCTTCGGCGGGCGCGTATGTTGAGTCGCGATGTTGCCATTCACGGACGAACAGTTGGAGCGGTGGGCGGCACGGGTGCCGGAGTCGGTGATTTGCGTCGCGCTGCAGCAGACGAAGGAGTGCCCACGGCATCGTCACCGTCACTCAAAGCCTTTCCAAGGTCGGAACACGCGTGGGAGCGATCTCGAAGGGAATGCAGGCGAGCCGGGGAAGATAGTCACGCAGAAGGTTGGTCAGTGGAGTGCGATGCCTACCCGTTTTCGCTTCGCGGAGATGAGTCGGCCCCGGCCGCCATCGGCGCGTGGAATGCTGCGCGACTTGGTGCGACGCGGATGTGAGCAACACCGCGACGAGCCAGGTCGCCCTCATACGCGACCTTGTCGAACACCATGCGGAAACGCTCACCTAGAGCCTTGGGACTGCCTCAATTGCTCGATACGTCGGCGAAGTTCGCGGATCCTCTCGCTCACGGGGTGGTTCTCCGGGAAGGCCTGCCCAGCAAGCAGTTCGGCTTGCCCGATCGCTTTCTCGGCTTCGGCCACGTCCCCCGCGTCCAAGCAGGCATGCGCCAGCCGACTCCACACCGATGCGCCGTGCGGAGCGGGTGGCGGGTTGCCCATCCTTCGCCAGCGCTCCACGGCCGTCCGCAATACGGCGACCGCTTCGCCAGAGCGACCCTCGGCGATGAGCGCGGCGCCAAGCGTCCCGCGGAGCACGACTTCCGCAGGTGACGCTTGAGGCGTGTCAAGGGAGGGTAAGCGGGATGAAATCATCTCCACACACGAGCCCGCCTGCCCATGATCGATCAACCACGTGGCGAATGGCTGGAGGGTCGCCAGGAGTTCGGGATGAGCAGAGGAGTACCGTCGCTCCTTTCGGGCAAGTGCCTCTCGATAGAGAGTCTCCGCTTCGGGTCGCCCGAGGCGATCGGAGACAACGGCAAGATTGCCCAAGGTGCGCAGGGTTTGCTCGTGATCGGCACCCACGTGGGTCTGAAGCCGCTCATATACGTCTTTCAGGACCGAAAGAGCCTCCTCATCGCGACCGATCGTCGCGAGGTAGTGCCCATAATTGTTCTCGACGGTCATCCGGCGCAGTGTTCGAGCATCCCAAACCTCCACGACGCCCAGTAGATCATTCCAGAGATCCGCCAACTCCTCGCCACGTTCAGAACCGCGCGACTGGACGATTGAGACCAGATTCGACAATGCCAGGACCCGCTCAGCGGTTGCGGTGGGTGCGAGTGCGTTCTGCTTGTTCAAATCCTCGGGACTGACATCCTGAAGCAGTCGGTGCGCTTCGCGAAGGTACTTCTCCGCTTCGGCGAAATCTCCCCGGTCGAGCAAGATCGTCCCCATCGCGCCAAGTGAGCGCGCCAAGTCGATCCACGCTTCGGGCTGCTCGCCAGTGGCCAAGCCCTCGACGGCTTTTCTGCGCCGGGCGAGAACGAGACGGTGCTCTTCGAGGGCCTCGTTCGATCGACCTTGCCGGTGCCGCAACTGGGCGAGGTCGAACCGGGCTGACCACGTCGTCGGATCGTTGGCACCAAAGGTGTCGATCGCCCCATCGACCGCGAGTGTGAGATACCGTTCCGCCTCGGGCAATCGATCACGCATCAACGCCGACCGTCCGAGGAGCAACGCAAACTCAACGCGATCTTCTCCAGACGGGAAGAGGCTCTTCACATCGAACTGTCGATCGAGCAATCGATCGGCCCGCTCCGTCCATTTCGGGTCCTCGCTCGCGGTGCCGTACGAACCGATCTGCGCACGCCACTCCAGCAACACCTCTCGGGCGAGCGAGGCGCGGGCGATTGACATCTGATTCAGGCTCACTCCCGCCACAAGGGCGGCCGCAAAGAGCGCGACGATCAAGAGCACGGTCCAGAACACCCGACGCTGGCGTGTGAGGGCGTACGAGACGGCCTCGAATATGGATGGTCGATATCCCTCCGGAAAATCACCGTTGATAATCGCTCGCAAGTCAAGTGCGACTCGCTCCATTGGACGTCGCTCCTCCCCGCCGCGATTGACCGTGCCCGGATAACGCCTCTTCGGGTCGACTTGGAGACAATGACCTACGACCTGCGCAAGCGAGGGGGAGACGCCTGGAGTTCCCCGGAGGGAGGGTGCCTTCAGCCCGTCCGATCCGGGTTGCACCAAGTGCTCTTGCTTCTGGAAAGGCAGACGTCCGTCGATGCAGCAATGCATGACCACCCCAAGTGAGAAAATGTCGGCCCGACGATACCAGTCGGCGTTCCCATTATTCATCTTGGGAGGCGTGGCGTGCCCCTGAAGTTGGGCGTTTATCTCCGGGGCCATGAAGGCACGCGTGCCCCCGAGTGGAACTCCTCCCTTCGCGTCCACGGCCATGCCGAAGTCGATCACTTGGACCTCGGGAATCCCCGTGCCGCCCATCTGGACCATGATGTTCCGACACGAGATGTCGGCATGGCAGATGCCCCTCCTGTGGGCGTAGTCCAGGGCCCAGGCCGCTTGCTCGAAGAGCCGCACAAGATCCAGAATCCATCCCGGGGAACCTTTGCTTGCACGGGCGTGCTCATCGATCGTTCGGCCCTCGATCCATTCGGTGCTCACATACGGGTACTCGTTCTTGTCGATCCGCAGGGTGCCCGCATCGCGGATCCCGGCGATGTGCTCGTGCTTGAGATGACGCATCGTGTCGCGATCGCGTCGAAAGGACTCCTGGTACGCGGGAGACGACCCTTTGAAAACCTTGACGGCAAAGTACCCTTCGTACTTCGGCATCCAGCCCTTGAACACGATCGAGGTCGGCGTGAAACGGACGCGACAAGGCGCCGCGATCGTCCAGAGCGACGATCACGGGCACGGCAAAGGCGTGATCGGGGCCACCCGCCGCGTTCGCCATGCCGCGTGCCGGGTGTTCAGGCAGCGTGGCATGGCGAAGACGCCATATCGCGGCACCCGAGGCTTTGCTTTCTCCCTCGCCACCCGCCACGGACCGTGTCACGATCGGGGCCACCCGCCCCCATCGATTACCGTCTGCCGATTCGTCGCGTGGCCGTATCGCACCACTCCGGAAAATACCCTCGCCGTCGCATTTCCGAGATGGTTGCCTCGGCCGCCGCGATCTCCCCGGCGCGAGTTTCCATTCTCGCACGATGGCGCATCAGGATGGCACGGACGCCAGAAGAAAGGTCCGGCACCGCAGGAAGACCGGCATCGGCCTGCACGCGTCGCATGCAATCGGTTGCCCGAGTGGTCAACATCTCATCGGAACTCAACACCTGGGAAACAACCGCCGTGGCGCGAAGCAACTCATCGCGCGTGCAATCCGGATCTTGCATGATGTCGCCGAGATACCATGCTTGCAGGGGGGTCCATTCGTCCATCGGAAGTTGCGCAACGAGTTGCTCCGCCAAGCCAAGGGCCTTGCGATAGTCATTCGCGAGCGACGCGATGGCATTCCAAGCGTGCTGACCCGCAGGGCGGACTCGCCCGGTGAGCAGTCCGATGCTCGCCAAAGTGCCAGCGGCATCGCTTGGGCGATCCGCCTTGCAATAGTCGAGCGCTGCGCGATAGAGGCATTCCTCCGGCAGAAAACCACCGTAGTTTGAAGCCGGCAACGCCTGTGCGGCCACAAACGTCGTCGCCGCACGCTGTTCCACGGCGGCCGCACCAAGATCGTCCCCCAAATCTCGAAGGCACTGCGCTTTCCACGTGAGCGCGTTCATCGACGGAAGTAGCCAAGCGGGAGTTGGTACGCCCGGTGAGGCTTCCGTCATCAATGGCGCGATCGCAAGGAACGCGTCAAGGTCTCGAATCGCCGCTCGCACGGTCGCGGCATCCCCGGCCGTTCGACCATGATACGACGCACCGGCCTTGTTCATTTGCCACAAGGCCCGCTCGCTTCCGCTCGCCGCCGCCGCGGCTCCTTGTGCCGCCAGATCACGCGCGAGACTCCAGTTTGAAAGTTGACTCGCGAGCGTCATGGCGTGCCAACGGGCCGACACAGTGATCCCTCCACCACACCCTTGTTCATCAACCCGGGCAAGCAGACGCGGCAACCACTCTTCGGCAAACTGGCGTTGCTGCTGCGGAGTTCGTGCTCGCCCACGCTCGTTGGCGGCGAGGTATTGTTCGAGTTCTGGACACCGTGCTGTGGTTTGGGCATGAACAACGATCTGTGTCGAAGCCACCAACGCCGCACATGTGATGAGCCGCAAGTCGCGAAGTGTCATTGTCATTCCCCAGTAACGTGCTCGATTTCCGAGTCCACAACGAGATTCTCTTACCCTCCACACGGAACCTGCTCAGGGCAGGTTTTTTCGTAGACGCTACCGCACTTCGCGTACAACAGATCGTTTCCCACCGCGTAGGACGATGCACTCGAACAGTTCTCAACCGGAACGATCCACACGTTGCCGGCGATCGGGCATGTGCCAGCGCAGCCAGGACCCGTGTAGGTCGTCCAGATGCCATCCGACATCCAGGTGTGGTCGATCCGAACCTTCTTATCCTTCATATAGGCCACCCTGGGTTTGCATGCCGTGCTCTTGCACTTTGGGGTCGAGAGCGTGCAGGTCAAGTTTGCCGTCGCCTCCGATCCAAGCGTCACGCCGAGTGCCGACTCCAGTTTCCCCTGAACTTCGGGGACTCCAACGGTGACCGAACCACTTATGGATAACGTGATCGATTCGGTGAAGAGGACACCAGTCACCAAGGTGCAAACTCTTGGATTGGGATAAATATCATTCGCGGGGCAATCCGTAGGCTTGAACTTGCAGCAGTTTTCACAAACGAACTCGAAGTCTTCTCCCGGAAGGAGCGTCAGCACACCCGGGAAGACCACAACCGGAGATGCATCGAACCGTGTGCAGTTTGATGTTGAGAATGAAGGGCTGCAGCATGGGTCATTGTCGTGCGGGATCGGGCACCCCTGATCGAGGCACTGTCCTCGAGGAACCGCGATACCTTGGCCGATCGCATGCGCCGAGAAACAAGAAAGAACGGCAATTGATGCGGTCGAGCAAAGAAAAACTATTGCTTTTCTCATTTTGGCAGTATATCCATACTCCCACCCCTTGTCAAGCGTCACTTCTGTTGCGAGTGTTCCCTTTTCGTGGGAAAGAGGCAGCGCAGAAATGCGACATCCAAGGCGCGACCGTTCACGTCACGAGGTGCCGCGGTCGGCCGCACCCTAGCGGGAAGAAGTTGCAGAGGGAGCCGAAGGGGTCTTGCCCCCCCCCCCCCCCCCCCCCCCCCCCCCCCCCCCCCCCCACCACCACCCACCCGCATCGGCGAGCGATGGCGGGGTCCGATCGAGCAAATGGGGCGCGCGACCCTCCGGGGCCTCCTTCCACATTTGTCCCGCGTCCCTTTGGCCATTTGCCCCCCACTTGCATACCGAACAAACCTCCGCTATAATCTCTCCGTCGGCCTTTCGCCCCTTGTCGCCGATCTCGGCACGGGGTGCACCCGGGGGAGTCGGCCGGTTCGGTCGTGTTCGGTTCGTTTGGCCCCAGATTGGTGGAGCCTGGTCGCTCGGCATGAAAGCCGCAAGGGGCGGGGTTCCGGGGGCGGAAAGTTCACGTTGGCGTCTTCGCCCGCTCGCCTGGCGCGAGTTGCTTGATGAAGGCTTGGCCCCGTTCGCGGCGGCAGGCCGCACGGAACCCGCGAGGATCGCCCGCTTCGGAGCGCCGGGGCAACTCGGAGAGCCGAGGCAA
Organism: uncultured Phycisphaeraceae bacterium; assembly: GCA_964543905.1. Classification (GTDB taxonomy): domain Bacteria; phylum Planctomycetota; class Phycisphaerae; order Phycisphaerales; family UBA1924. The sequence goes on along the minus strand of CAZIZO010000008.1, from coordinate 169,760 downwards.
ATGGGTTTGGATGTTGGTCGATGTGTTGGTGTTTCGCCCGGCGCGGCGTTGGCGCGGGGGAATGCCGTAGAGACAAGTGCGTTGCGACAGGCCGGGGCGTAGTTCGCCGCGGATCGCGTGGTTTCGGCGTGAACGCCGGCGCGGGCCGTAGGGCCTGGGTTTGGAGGGATCGTGTCGGTCGGGCAATGGAGGCCAAGGCGTCGTCGAGGTGGACGAGGTGGGGGCGGAGGGTCTGGAGGCGGGCCGGGCGGACCCGGGGCTCCAGGTGGCCCCGGCTCCGGAGGCCGTGGGGGGCATGGGGGACAGAATCCACCGCAAGGCCAGCACCGAGGCCCGCACGGCGGCGGCAACCACGGACAGCGATACCGCGGCGGGGATGGCTGGGGTGGCGGGGGTGGAGATGGGGGTGGGGGTAGGGGTCATCGCGGGGGCGGGGGTGGGAACTACCAACTCCCCGACGATTGGTTCGCGCTCGATCGCCCCGGGGAGGCGCCGCGGCCTGTGCTCCGCAAGTTTGAAGACGTGACGACGATCGACCCGCAGCCGCGGCTCACGCTGGAATATCCGGGATGCCCGGTCTCGTGCCGGCTGGTGGACTTGTTCTGCCCGATCGGGCGCGGGCAGCGGGCGCTCATCGTGTCCCCCCCGAAAGCCGGCAAGACGACGCTGCTCAAGGACATCACCACGGCGATGCTGCGGAATCACCCGGACGTCGAGGTGGTGCTCCTGCTGGTCGATGAGCGGCCGGAGGAAGTGACCGACTTCCGAAAGACCTTCGCCGAGAACGGCGCGACGGCGAACGCGAGCGGCGCCGCGCTGGCCGCCGAGATGCTGGGCTCCACGCCCGCGCAGGTCGCGCCGGCGCTCGCCGCCCCGCGCGTGCGCGTGCTCGCGAGCAGCAACGATCACCCCGTCGAGCGGCATATCGAGTTGTGCATGCGCACGATCGAGATGTGCCGGAAGATGGTGGAGCAAGGTCGGCACGTCGTCGTGCTGCTCGACTCGATCACACGCATGGGGCGGGCCTTCAACAACAGCCGCAAGCACGCCAACTCGGGACGCACGATGTCCGGCGGGCTCGACAGCAAGGCGCTCGAAATCCCGCGCCAGATCTTCGGCAGCGCCCGCAACACCGAAGAGGCCGGCAGCCTCACCATCATCGCGACCTGCCTCGTGGAGACCGGCAGCCAGGCCGACCAGATCATCTTCGAGGAGTTCAAGGGCAGCGGCAACATGGAGTTGATCCTCGATCGCAAGATCGCGGAACGTCGCCTGTTCCCGGCGATCAACCTCGCCGAGAGCGGCACGAGAAAAGAGCACCTCCTCATGACCGAGGCGGAGTTGAAAACGATGACGGCGCTGCGACGAAGGCTCTTGATGATGCCGCCTCCCATGCAGGTCGAACAGTTGCTCGCGGCGATGAAGCGATTCCCGACGAACGCCGCGCTCGTGGGCAGCAACTGAGCCTCAGGGCTTCGCCTTCATGTACAGATGCACGGCCATCGAGCCGTAGACGTGCGTTTCGGGCCCGACGGCTCCCTCAACGTTGAGGTTGACTTCCTTCCAGACGCGCGTGGGCTTGTCCGTCGCCCCGACGCCGCCCTGCGCCTCGAGCGCCGCCGCTTCCTCTTCGCTCATCTCGCCGAACTCGTCGGCCCCGAGTCCCATCTCGTCGTGGTGGAGGTCGTCGTCGCGGTAGTCCTCCTCTGGGTCGAGTTCTTCCACGCGCTTGGTGGACCTTGCCGTCGGGTTCGGCGATCCGCGCCGGGGGCCAGCCTCGCCCTCAGCCCCAAACCCGTGCCCGTCGCCGCGCTCTCGTCGCCTCTTGCCCTTCTTCTTCCATCGCTTCGGCTCGGGCACCGCCTCGGGCGCCTCGCCCCCTTCAAGATGACGCAACGGCCAGGGCGTGCGCAATACGGCAAACCCGTCGTCGGTCAAGAGTTGGATGAGGGCCTTCAACTGCTCCTTGACGCGCTCGAAGCCCAGCGGATCCCGGACCAGCGGATACGGCGGGTCGAGAAAGGCGAGTTTCAGGGGGCGGGGGGCTCGCGCGAGCGCGCCGGGACCGAGCGCATCCCCCACCACCACCTCGCATCGCCCTTCCACCCCGAGCGTCCCGATGTTCTTGCGAAGGATGTCGGCGATCTCGCGGTCCTTTTCGACCATCACGCATCGAGTCGCACCGCGGCTGACGGCTTCAAGCCCGATCGCACCCGTGCCCGCAAAGGCGTCGAACACCGTCGCCCCTTCGCAATGCCCGCGCAAGAGCGAGAAGAGCGATTCCTTGACGCGGTCGGGGATCGGACGAGTGACTTCGGCGTCCTTGGGGGTCTGCAGGAGTCTTCGACGAAACTCGCCGGCGATGATGCGCATAGAGGAGGAAAGCGCGCGTCGAGAACGGGGTCAAGTCCCATGCGCGGCGGAACACGGGAACTTCCTGGCGTCCATCCGGCCCGATCGATGAATTCCGGAGGTCTCGCTCGTCGCACGCACCTGGCCCACTCCCCGGCGATACTCAGTTTGTCCTCACGCCGATGCGTGCTTCTCCTCCGGCGTCTTCAACTCGAGCCTCCGGATTCCCAAGACCAGACCGGCACGATGAATGGCGGGCCCTCGCCGCGCGTGAGCCCCCCGACCCGCAAACGCAAAGGTCCTTGATGAGACCAAAGGACGACCCGCGATGCGTCGAGCATCGCGGGTGCCGCGGGCGGATTTGAACTTCGGTCATGCCCGATCGCCGCTGGTTCATGGGCGGGATTGTTCAACTCTCCAGAGCATGACCGTGTGCCCGGGGAGAATGATGAACGTTTCAGGCGGGAGGCTTCTCGGCGTACAGGGAATCGATGCCGTAGCGGAGGAAGGCGGGGCGCTCCAGGCCGGTCACGACGCGCCAGAACGGCTCGCCGTGCCCGTCATCGAGCCAACTGCAGAACTGTCCACGCGGGTCCTCGGCATAGACGTCGAGGATCGAGCCGCCCACATAGACCGCCCGGTGGAGAAGGAGCAGGTCGTCACTGACGTATTCGGCCTCGGCGGCCACGCCGCTCATCGCGTCCACGATCTGCCCGAAGAGCACGTGATTCGTTTTGAGCAGGATGTCGGCATCGTGCCAGATGTAGTACCGCCGCTTGGTTTCCGGACGACCACGGAAACTGGCACGAGATCGCAAGAGCGACGCGATGCCGGTCGGGCCATCGAATCGTCGGTCGATCGTCGGCCCTGGAAGCGCTCGCTCCAACTGATAGCAGAAGGTCTCGATGTCGGTGATGAACCGCCCGTAGAAGACGCAGACTTCGGTGTCGCGCAGGCTGCCCAGGAAGCGGCCCAACGACACGGCGAACTGCATCCGCCTCGCCGGGAGTTCAGACCACGCCACCAGATGATGCTCATCGAGCAACTGGGTCACGTCGGCCTGCCAGTCCGCGACAAGCAGGGGAACCTCGGGTTGACGAGATACTGCACTCATCCCACGCACCACACCGGGCCCATCCTGGACCCTGCCGATCATCTCTCGCACTCCAAACGCCCCGACCCTCACCGATCGGCCGCGCCGAGCGCCTTTCCTTGCAACGCATTCCCTCTTTCCGACTCACGCTACCCCACGCTTAGGCCCTTCCGAGGAGCATCCAGAGCGCATCCGATCAGAATCGTCGGACGAACACCGTCTCGGACGAGACCCAAACATGCACCTGCCACGCGGCTTCAGGTTTGGCACCGGAGGGGGAGGCTCTCCCTGGCGGCGCAAAGCCCTAGTCCGTGGGCATGTGTGCCTCTAATGTGCATCACGATTTCGGTTTTCACAACCCGTTCGCCACTTTCTTTCGCAGAAAGATCAAATTCGGCACAAATTACCCACTCGCCGCACCTCGATAACGCCCGTTTTTAATCTGCGCTGCAAGTCCATCGCCCAAGAACCAAGGTCTCCGGGGTATCTGTGGTCATCGCGGGATTGGACTCACACTCTCTGGTGGTTTCCCAAGTTGTTGCCGGATGGATGGGGCATCGCCAGCATGTCCCGACTAAACGCCGATTTCTTCTTCGCCGATCGACCCTTCCTTTGGCGCGACCGTCGAAGCCCGTTGACGGTCGTGAACCTGGGCAGTCCCGTTTGAAGCGACCTGCCGAGGGGCTTGTGCGGCCGGCTTGCTCTCGACCACGGCGTGCGAAGGCGAGGCGAATCGCTTTTCTCCCGAGCCAGCATGGGCAGGCCGTTCGTGGGTGGCGGCGTTCCTTCCATCCTCCGTCACGGTGTAGACCATCCCGATGGTGGTTTCGGGCTCGCCCAGGAGCAGGCGATTGATGAGTTCCACACCCTGCATCAGGCTGTGGTCGGTGTTCGCGACTTCGTACTTCCACATTCCGAATCGACCACGGCTGTAGATCCCCTTTGATTCCAGCCAAGGGATGACCTCGCTGAGAATCTCGTCCCGTTCCACACTGGGGGTCGGGTACGAGTACTCGGCGTAATAGCACCACCGTGAGACAATGTTGGCGCGCTCGCCGGGCTCGAGCAAGCCCGCGTTCTCAAGGCCCGTGATGACCTCTTCGACAACCGATTCGGGGTTCTTGCCCCTGTTCCCGACCGTCGGCTTGGCGTCGCTCTCGCTGACTTCGCAGAGAAGCGAGTAGTAGTTGTGGCGATCCGGGGTCATGTTGGGGGAGTAGTTCGAGAGGTAGGTGACGCGATAGAAGGGGCAGTTGGGCTCGGGGAAGTACATCCAACTCTTCGTGCTGGGCGTCCCGCCACCGGGGGTCCGGCTCTTGAGCCCGAGGCCCACCATGTACCCGGCCGAGTGCAGCAGGCGAGCCGCGGCTTCACGGATGCGCGTCGGCACACGCCCCTGCAGCACACGAGTGCACAGAACATCCAAGGGCATGGTGTTCAAGAGCGCGTCGTACGAGGTGGTGCTTCCATCGCTGAAGGTCACGCGTTTGGCGTCCACATCGATCGCCTGGACGGACTTGTTGAGTCGAATGCGGCTGGAGGGCCCCTCGGTGCCATCCTCGTGCAGGCCCAGCGCCAAACCGAAGCGGCGGTAAAACTCGCCCGTGCCGCCGAACAGGGGGAACTTAAAACGGTTGTTGGGTCCCCAGCCGAAATCGTCCGTCCCGAGGATGACGTTCTTGAGGGCACGCTCCACGTCGATGACCGCGACCCGCTCCCCGATCCACTGCTTGTTCATGCGCTCCGGCGGATAGGCCCAGACCTTGAAGTTGTACGGGCGCATGAAGTGCTTGGCGATCCCCTCGCCGAAGACCGCGTCGATGAACTCGCCGAAGTTCCTCGCGTCGGCGGCACTGCGGACCTTGCCCTTCCCGCTCTGAGCCTTGATCAGTCCGGCGAGGCATTCGAAGGCCGCCTCCTTGGGAAGATACCTCACGTTGTTCTGGAACGGGTAGGGCACCCAGCGGTCGAACATCCGCACCCAACTCTCGCGGTCGTTCAGGGTGAAGTCGCTCCCCATGAGGCGGTCGAAAACGTTGTCATAGTACTTGTAGTGGCTGAACAGGACATGACCACCAATATCCCAAGTAAACCCGTGGTCGTCCATGAAACTGTGTGATAGACCCCCGACAAAAGGGTGGGTCTCAACGATCTCGAAGTCGGGATGCCCGAGTTCCTGAAGGCGATAGCCGGCCCCGAGCCCGGTCGGGCCGGCACCGATGATGACGATGCGCCCGGGGTTCGCCCCCGAGGGTGGATGGGTACGAAGCGAAGAATCCATACGAGTTCCTGTGGTGGGTACGCCCGGCCATGCCCACGGGAGCCCGGCCAGGATGCCGTGGAACATTATGCCGGGTTCGGCACGTTGCGCGAGGTCCGACCTCCGCACCACTTTGCCGCATCTGCCGGTGAACATGCCACAAAAATTGGGATCGTTCCTCCTCGACCGCACGCGCCGGGCTTCATGCGAGATGACCTGACGCACCGACGATTGGATCACGAGATGCGTGCCGCTCCGACCCAACCTCCACCTTCGCGCATCGAGGTCCTTGATGCACGTCGGCGTGGTTGGCACCTGGTGACCGAACGTCGAGAGTCGGGCGCGTCGGAAACCCGGTGTGTCCATGAACGACCAAGCAGCCCACCTCAGCGAGGCCCCGGCCGATCCGGCGATCTCGACCACGCCCACCCTGATCCAGACGGCGGTTCGCATGGCCGCGACCGCGGCGAGGCTCCCCGCCATCGCCACCTTGGATTGGTGCGAGTTGGCGGCTCGCACCATGAGCCTCCTCGACCCGGGGGCGACGGCGGGCGTCTTGCTGGCGCCCATCGGGGATGACGGTGTTGTCCGCGGGTTCGAAGCCGCGGGGGTCGCTCGAAACCAGAGCCCCGAATCGACAACGCCACCCTCGCCCGCGATCGCGGACCTGCGTTGGCGGCTGGAAAGCATGCCCATGCTCGGATGGAGGCCCGATCGCCATGCGGAGAATCCGCGGCTCGCCGGAGGGCGACTCTCGCAGATCGTTCCCCTGGGTTGGCGCGAAACGCCGTCCTACTCGATCTTCGGCACGCCCCAGCCTTCGGAGGTCTTTGTCGGCGTCGCGGCCGTGGACGGCGGCACACGCGATCGCCGCCTCGGCGCTTGGGTGGCCCTCAGCGGAACACGCGCCCCAGTGGCGGGCATGGCGGACGTCTTTCTCGCGGTGCTCGATCAGGTCGCCCACGCGGCTTCTCACGCGATCGGGCAGCGCGCGCCGGGGCGATCGCTCTGGATCACGCCCAAGGAACAGGACGTCCTCGATCGCCTCATCCTGGGCTACAGCGTGCGAGAGATTGCGGCCGAACTTGGCCGAAGCCCACACACGATGCACGACCACGTCAAATCGCTGCACCGGAAACTCGGGGCGTCCAACCGCGGTGATCTGATCGCGCGGGCGCTGGGGCACCACCGAACGCCCGCGACGCCGAGCCAAGCCACGAAGATTCCCCCCCTGCAACTGACCGAAGTGCGCCCCTATCGAGCGTCCGCCGCCGTGCCGTCCGCGGGCTCCGCCGGTTGAGGGCCGATCCGTTCGCGCAATCGATCGCGAATATCTCGGGCGATCCGAGCCGCGAGGGCGTCGTCGCGGGCGATGGGCACCTCGTACCGAGCCGACCGGCCGTCGGCCTGTGCGATCGGATCGGTCGCAAAGCCCGAGTGCAAGATCGCCTTGCCCGAGGGCTGCCACCCGACCAGGTACATCCGCTCCAGAACGACGTCAACCCGCCCGACGCAGGCCGTGTTGGAGAAGTCCGTCCCCTCGCCCGCTTGGGACACGAAGGAGATACGCACCCGGCGCTGCTGCGCGTGCACGAGGTCTTCCACCTCATCCGCGAGCGTCGACTGGTCCGCGTCCCACGGGGTCGCAAGGCCCGAAGTCGGCTTTGGAAGCGAGGTGACCACGCCCTCGCCCGCGTCGACACGATCGAGCACAAATCGACGATCCCTGAGCACGTCGCGAGAGGCATCGAACGCCGCGGCGTACAGGCCCGCGGGCACCTCGAACGTCTGCACGGAAGACGACGACGAGCACCCCCCGAGCATGCAGGCCGCGAGGAACGCGATGAAGAGAGGTCGGAACATGCAACGAGCATACACCGCGTTGCAAACGGAATCCTGACGCCGGGTGGGGACGTGTCAAGCACGCGACTTCGGACGCAACGCGGAGTAGACTCGTGCGAACGGTTTGCCGCGGGAAGGGAGGTTTCTCCATGGTCCAGGGCGTCGTTTCCATCCACAAGTTGCTCGCCGCGATGAAGCGGCTGGAAGCCTCCGATCTGCATCTGAAGGTCGGCGTACCTCCGACGTATCGCATCGGGGGTCATCTCAAGCGGATCGACGCCGATCCGCTCACCGACGATCAGGCCGATCACCTGCTCGATCCGATCGTGCCGGAGTCGTTGCGGGAGCGCTACGAACGCACCGGGAACCTGGACTTTGCGACGCACCTGGAAGACGGCGACCGCTTCCGCATCAACATGTTCCGCTCGGGCGGGCACACGCACGCGGCGATCCGGCGCGTGAAGGCCGAAATCCCGAGTTACGACGACCTCCGCCTCCCGCCGGTCTATGGGAAGATCATCGAGACGACGACCGAAGGGATGATCCTGATCGTGGGGGTGACGGGCAGCGGCAAGAGCAGCACGATCGCCGCCATGGTCGAGCATATCAACGCCACCCGCAGCGAGCACATCATCACGGTCGAAGACCCGGTGGAGTATCGCTTCATCCCCAAGCGCTCGATCATCAGCCAGCGCGAACTGGGCATCGACGTGGAGAGTTACGCGCAGGCGCTCCGCTACATCGTGCGTGAGGACCCCGATGTCATCTTCATCGGCGAGTTGCGCGACCACGACACGGTGCTCGCGGCGGTGCAGGCGGCCGAGACCGGGCACCTGGTGTTCGGCTCGATGCACACCGCGGACACGATGCAGGCCTTCAGCCGGATCCTCGAGTTCTTTCCAAGCCATGAGCATGGCTTCCTCCGCCACGCCCTGTCGAACACGTTGCGCTGCGTCGGGGCGCAACGCCTGCTCCCCGCACTGCCCGAGACCGGGTTTGGAGTCGTCCCAGCGTGCGAGGTGCTGATCGGGACGCCGACCGTCCGCGACAAGATCCGCGAGGGCGAAGACGCCGCCCTCCCCTCAATTGTGGGCCGAAACGAAGAGGGGATGCAGAGTTTCACGCACGCGCTTGCCGAACTCGTGAAGAAGGAGTGGGTGGCGCTCGCGACGGCCCTCGATTACGCGCCCAACCGGGACGCGCTCGCGAGCGAACTCAAGGGCGTGCAGGTCAAGGCGCAGGGCCTCGTCAGCCGCATCAAGGTCGCGGGCGGGCGGACGTAGCCGCCTCCACGCCCCACCCTTCGACCCCGGGTACGAAAAAGGCGAGCCGCGCTCGCCTGCTCACACGAGTTCAAAGACGCGAGGACACGCGCTATGACTTCTTGCCCACGCTGTCGCCCGCGATGCTCTCGCGCATCGCGGTGTCCGCCTGCACGTTCTTCATCCGGTAATAGTCCATAATGCCCAGATGCCCCGAGCGGAACGACTCGGCGATCGCCTTGGGAATCTCCGCCTCCGCGAGCACGAGCAGCGCGCGATTCTCCTCGATCTTCGCTTTGTTCTCCTGCTCGAGCGCGAGCGCCAGCGCGCGTCGTTTCTCGGCCTCGGCCTGGAAACGGCTCTTGTCCGCCTGCGCCTGCGCCGCCTGCAGTTGCGCGCCGATGTTTTCACCCACGTCCACGTCGGCGATGTCGATGGACAGAATCTCGAACGCCGTGCCCGCGTCGAGCCCCGACTTCATCACCGTCTTCGAGATGTCGTCGGGGTTTTCGAGCACGGCCTTGTGGTCGTGGGCCGAGCCGATCGTCGAGACGATGCCCTGACCCACGCGCGCGATGATCGTCTCCTCGGTCGCGCCGCCGACGAGCCTGGCGATGTTGGTGCGCACCGTCACGCGGGCCTTCACCTTCAGTTGGATGCCGTCCTTGGCGACGGCGTCGATCGTCGATCGCGGGCCGCCCGCGCTGGGGCAGTCGATGACCTTGGGATTCACCGAGGTGTGCACCGCGTCAAGGATGTCACGCCCGGCAAGGTCGATCGCGGTGGCGGTGGACCAGGGAAGATCGATCTTGGCGCCCTTCGCCGCGATGATCGCGCTGATCACGTTGGGCACACGCCCGCCGGCGAGGTAATGCGTCTCGATCGCGTTCGTGGGGATCTCGATCCCGGACTTCACCGCCCGAATGCGGCTGAACACCACCGTCCGAATGTCGACCTTTCGCAACTTCATTCCCACCATGTCGAACAGGCCAACCTTGGCGTTCGACATCAGCGCCTGGATGTACAGATTGACGAAGTTGAGAAGGAACAGAAACAGGAACAGGACGACGATGCCCACGATGGCAAAGACGACAAAGAGCAGGACCGTCGAGGTGCTCGACCCACCGCCCTGCGCGAGGGTGAGTGGATGGAACGGAGGGAGCAAGAGCGTGTGATTCATGGTGGAGAGTCCTCGAACAGAGCGACGAGTATAGCGGGAGGGTTGGCGCTCAGACCGTTTGACGGACGCGGAGTTCGTTCCCTTCGATCCCGGTGACCTTCACGGAGGTGCCCGCGGGGACAAAGAAGGTTTCGCTCTTGGCGTCGTAGCGTTTGCCAGCGAGTTCGACGACGCCGATCGGGCGAAGATCGACCACGACGATGGCGGTCGCCCCGATGAGTTCGCGTCGGCGCTTCTCCTCGGCCTCGCGCTCGGCGATCTGCCGCTCGATCTCCTCTTCGGTTGGAGCGCCGATGATCTTCCGCCCGATGGGGGTGTCGGGCCAGATCTTCAGGCCGAACAGCACGATCGCCGGGGCCAGCACCAGCACCGCCAACGCGCCCGTGAGCCCGGTGGTCGTGTCGTGACGGAAGAGGCAGATGACGCCCGCGACGGCGGCAACGCCCGCGGTGACCGTCAGGATCCCCCCGGTGGGCACGAAGATATCCACCACCATCAAGACAAGGGCGGCACCCAGCAGGACCAAGCCCCAGACCAACAACGAATCCATAAAGACAAGCCTCCAGTTCGTCCCACGATGTTACGCGTCGCGAACGGGCTCCACCGCAACCCGCATCGCCGACACGCTCACCACACGGACCCGAGCGCCCGAGTCTATGAACCCATAGTCGGCCACGGCGTCGATGACGCGATCGCCGATCTCCACTCGGCCGGCCGGACGCAACGGGGTGATCGCCCGCCCCACCTCTCCGACTCGGGCCGCAGCATCCCCAAGAGGATCGGGGTTCATGGCGGCGATGATCTGCCCCTCGAAGTCGTCCTCGTCGTTCGCCGACTTCAGGATGAGTTTGTTCAGGATGGGGATCGACGAGAAGTGCTTGGCGATAAAGTACATCCCCACGCCCGAACTCGCGAGCGCCAGGATGACCACCGTCAACCCTCGGTACAACTCGCCGCGATCCGCGGCGCTCCCCGGGAACAGACTGTCGCTCCGCGTGAACGTGCCCACGAGCCCGACAAAGAGCAGCAGCAGCCCAAGAATGCCCGGCAATCCAAAGCCCGGGAAGATGAAGATCTCGATCGCGATCAGCACGATGCCGACAAGGATCGCGGCCAGTTCCCACCACCCCGCCATCCCGATCAACATGGGCGGCGCGAGGAGCGTGACCAGCGCAATCGCGGCGATCGCCCCGGGAACGACCGCCCCGGGGTGGGTCATCTCGATCCCCAACGCGATCAGAAAAACCACGATGAGCAGCCCACGGACGATGAAGTTGGTCAGCCCCTTGACCAGGTACTCCGACCAACTCCAGGTCATGATCCGCACGTTGGTGGCGCCCACCAACGCCTGCACGTCCGCACGCGACCGGATCGGAACCACCTGCCGAACCCCCGCGGGCGTGGTGATGTAGTTGGCCGCGAGTCGAAAGTGGACCATGTCCTCCGCTTTGAACAGCGCGGTGTTGTTCCCGGCGCTCACCTTCTCGACGAGCGTCCACTGCCCTCGGTCGGCCTCGGTGAGGCGTGGGCGCGACGATGGAGCCGACTGATTCTGCCCCACGATGCCGGCAATCGCGGCCAGTTTCTCCGATCCCGCGGGCACCCCAGTCTGGGGTACCGAGGCGGCATCAGGGTCGTGCGGGCCCGTCCCCGTGCCCGTGGCGTCGGGCAACCGCGATTTTCCTGCCGGGGTCTGCCCCGGAAAGAGCATGGCGAACTCGGCCCTGTCGATGCACATCTCGACGCCCGTGGAGTTATTGCGGATCAGCCACAACTCGACATCGTTCGCGATGATGGACTGCACGAGGTACTCGTCGCGGATGTACTCATTGAACGTGGCGTTGTGCCGCCTCGCCGAGTCGAGGACCTCGGAGATCAGCGGCGGAAGCACCTTCTTGAGCGCTTCCTTGTCCTTGATCCCGATGATGCCACGGAGCGGATCGATGCCCACCGCCTGCGCGTCGCCGAACGTGCACGGGTCGTTCACCACGATCTCTCGGCACGCGAGCGCCACGATCGCGCCGCCCGAGTACGCATCGCGCCGAATCCATGCGATGGTGTTCTTGATCGGCGACGCCTTGATCGCGTTGCAGATCCGCAGCACCGCCCCCACCTCGCCCCCGGGCGAGTCGATCTCGAAAACAATGGCGTCGGCACCGCCCTTGGAGGCGGCCTCGACGCGGCGCTCGACGCTCCGCGCCATGATGCTGTCGATCTCACCCTCGATCGTGATGATGACCAGGTTCTTCGCCGAACGATGCGGCGCCACGCCCAGGTCGGCGACGGTCTTGTCCGCCGCGATCGCGACGGGACACACCAACGCGATCGTCGCCCAGAGCACGCCGCAGATGATCGCGAACGCTCGTCGAACGGCGCACCGGGAGTCGAAGGCATATTCAGGGCTGGCGTTCACGAGGGGATGGTAGGTCAAGGCTTCCCGTTCTCCTGCGTCGATCGCGTGCGGTCGGACGCCAACCCGTCGGCGTGGGTTGCCGCTCACCTCATTTTTTTTCGTCGATCCTCGCCCGTGGTTTCATGTCTCCACGTTGATCGAGCAAGGCCCGTTCGCCCGGTTCCGCGTGCCGGGCCGCCTTGGCACGGGCCAAAAACTCGGCCATCACGCGCTCATGCCCCCGATCGGTGGGCTGGTAATAGGTCTTCTCCACACCCAGATGACTCTGGGTCCCCAACCCATCCGCCTCGTCGTGCGCATATCTGTACGTCTCGCCGGCGCCGTAGCCGCGAGCACCCCCCACGCTCCGTTGGCTCGCCTTGCGAACGTTTCCGTCCTTGAGATAGACCGGGACGGGAAGGGTCCGCCCCTCACGCACATCCGCCAGAGCGGCGTCGATCGCCAGGTAACTCGCGTTGCTCTTGGGCGCACACGCGAGATAGATCGCGCACTGGCTCAGCGTGATCCGCGCCTCGGGGAGGCCGATGCGCTCGACGAGTTCCCAGCACGCGGCGGCGACCATGATCCCCCGCGGGTCGGCGTTGCCCACGTCCTCGCTCGCCAGGATCGCGAGGCGGCGTGCGATGAAGCGCGGGTCTTCGCCTCCCTCCAACATCCGGGCGATCCAGTACACGGCGGCGTCCGGATCGCTGCCCCGCACGCTCTTGATCATGGCGCTGGCGGCGTCGTAGTGCTCGTCGCCCGTGCCGTCGTACACGGCGGCCTTTTGCTGGATGGAGTGCTCGGCGGTGGCGCGATCGATCACGATCGGACCCGAGTTCGTCGCCCGCGAGGAGAGCACCGCCACCTCGAGCGCCGTCAGCGCCCGTCGTGCATCGCCGTCGCACTTCCTCGCCCAGACCTCCTTCGCATCGGCGTCAACGTGCAGCGGAAGGCTTCCATAGCCGCGCTCGTTGTCCCCGATTGCCCTGTCCAGGACCCGGATGACCTGTTCCTCCGTCAGCGGCTCCAAGCGAAAGAGCGTGCTGCGACTCACGAGCGCCGAGTTGACGGCAAAGAGTGGATTCTCCGTCGTCGCGCCGATGAGCGTGATCAGCCCGCGCTCGACGTCGCCCAACAGCACATCCTGCTGCGAACGCGAGAAGCGATGGATCTCATCGAGGAAGAGTATCGTGCGCCGGCCCGTGAGTTCGAGACGATTCGTCGCTTCATCGATGAGTTCGCGGATGCGTTTGACACCCACCGTGGCGGCGTTCTCCTTCTCGAAGTGGCGTTTGGTGTGGGCCGCGATCAGTTCGGCGAGCGACGTCTTCCCTGTGCCGGGCGGGCCGTGGAGGATCAGCGAGGTGATCGCGTCGGCTTCGAGCATCCGTCGCAAAAGTTTGCCGGGGCCCAAGATGTGCTCTTGCCCCACGAGTTCATCGAGGGTGCGCGGTCGCATGCGCAGCGCCAGCGGGCGAACCGCCGCCCGGGCCTCCGCGCGCTTGCTGTGCCAGAGGTCGCTCACGCGCGAGTCTAGCGCGCCGCCGATTCAAATGCCGACCATTTCCCTGACGCCTATGGAAAAAATGCTCAATCGTGGGCCGAGAACGTGAGTTCAGATTGGTAGCCGCTAACATCGCCCCCGCATGTTCAGTCCTTGGCTCATCCTCGTCCCTGTCACCATGCTCGCGTGGGCGTGGCTGGCGCGCCGGATCATGGACAATCCGCGCGGCGAGGCGCTGATGGGGCTGGCGTACCACGCCGGGCGCTTCTATTGCCGCGTCTTTCATGGGCTGCGCATCGAAGGTGTCGAGCACATCCCCAAGGGTCCGCACGCGGGCCCGCTCATCATCGTCGCGAACCACACGGCCGGAATCGATCCGCTGCTGATCCAGGCCGCCGTCCCCTTCTATGTGCGATGGCTCATGGGAAAGGACATGATGCTCCCGGCGATGGATGACATCTGGGAATGGTTGGAGATCATCGCGGTGCGCCGCGGGGAGCGCGACATGGCGGCGGCCCGCGAGGGGCTGAGGCACCTGGCGAAGGGGGGCGTCTTGGGCGTGTTCCCGGAAGGACGACTCGAGAGGCCGCCGTACCAGATTCGTCCATTCCACCCCGGAATCGGACTCCTCGTCAACAAGACGGGCGCCCCCATCCTCCCGATCGTGATCACCGGAACGCCGCAGGTGGACCCGGCGTGGGCGAGCCTCCGCACGCCGAGCCAGAGCGTGCTGACGATCAAGCCCGTGATCCGGTATGAACGAGGAAAGACGCCGCCCGACGAGATCACCCGCGAGTTGCGCACGCTGTTTTGTGCGTGGACGGGTTGGCCCGAGAACAACCGATGAGCGTCCGGTGTGACCTCGGTCACGAGTTCCAACCTATTTCGCCTTCATCTTGCGCACCGCCTCGAGGCGCTGTCGGTGGATGGCTCGGTCCGGTTCGAGCACGGTGAGCGCCCAGATGTGCCGCTCCGCCGTCGCGACATCGCCTTGCTGCAGCGCGATCTTGGCCGCAAACTCGCGGATGGAGGCGTCGTACGGCGAGATCCCGACGGCCCGATCCGACTTCGCGCTCGCCTTGGTCCAGTCCTTGAGCGCCGCATACTGCTTCGCGAGTTCGATCGCGTATTCCGGCGAGTGCTGCTCGCGCACGTCGAGATACTCCAAGTGCGGGATCCCCTCGCCCGTGCTGGCCACCCCCTCGCTCGCCCGCGAGAGGTAGTGCTTCGCAAGCACCCGATGGGGGAGTGGATCAACCGGACGTGCCCGGGCGTAGCGCTCCAGGAGATCCACGAGCGGCCCGTCCACCACGTTCCGCTTGGCGTCCAGTTGCATCCGAACCGCGTCGCGCAAGAGGTCGGGGTGGTTCGGGTGCTGGGACAGCGCCCGCATGACCTCTTCGAGCGTGGGGTCGGGCTCGTCGTCGGCGGGCGTGTCGTCGCCCGCGTCGGGGACGGCCTTGTTCCGGAGTTCGAGGACGATCTCCCGCGCGCTCGGCGTGCCTTCGGGGAGCATCATCCCCCACGCGATGAGTTGCGCCCGAGCCCAGCCCTTGAACTCCATCGCGAACTGATCGCGCGACACGCCCAGCACCTTCTGGAAGGCTTCGGGTTCGCGCACCCCCGCGGCGTACAAGTCCATGAGGGCGAGCGGCGCCCCGGGCCCCCACCGCTCGACGATGTACTCGTACATCCAGTGCCCCTGGGCGTACGCGAGCGCGCGATCGGTCGGCTTCTCCGGACGCGCGAACGCGATGTTGATCTTCTCGAAATCCAAAAGTTCATCCGCGCGGAACGCGCCGAACAGCAGTTGCACGGTGCTGTAGTCGCGCGGCGCGTCCTCAAGGTACACCGCCGACGCCTCCGTGAACCAGTGCGGCAGACGATTCTTCGTGCGCGAGAGCGTCACCGTGTGCGTGTACTCGTGCTGGACCACCCTCCGCCAGTCGTACGGCCCCGCCATGTGCCCGGGCCCCTCGCGCGGGGCCTCCATCGCGACGACCGGCCCCGTCGCGGCGGCGATGGTGTGCAACTTGGGCATGCCCGTGATCCGCACGCTGAACCAGCGGTGGTCGGGCATGAGTTCGATGACCGTCTTTCGCGCGGGCACGTGGTCGATCCCCCCGGGCCCGTTCCCCGTCACCCGCCGGAACGACCGCTCCAGCGGCTCGAGCATCTCCCTCGCCATGACTTCGTCCTGCCCGGGCTTGTACCGCACCACAAAGTGGTCGCTCTCCAGGCTCGCAAAGGTGCGGAGTTCGCGAGCGAGCACCAGGCTGTTCGCGGCACGGACATTGAACGAGTCGAGTCGGGCGGCGGCCTCGAGCGCCTCGAGCGCTTCCGCGTCCCGACCGGATTGCATCTCCAGCAGACCCAGTTCGATGATGGGCTCGGGCCAGTTCGGCGCGCGCTGGACGGCCTCACGCAGGTACCTCGCCGCCTCGTCGTACTGCCGCGCTCCGGACAGGATCATCCCCGTACGGAAGTAGCCCTCGTACGTGCCCGGCGACAACTCATCCAGACGCCTCAGCAAGGCGTCCGCACGCTCGAAGTCGTACCCCGCGGCGGCGGCGGCGGCTTGCCACGCGAGCAACTCGGGCATCTTGGGATACATCGCCGCGGGCACCGCGAGCAGCGACTCCGCGAACGCCGAGTCATTCTCGCGCAGACGCATCCACGCGAGCACGATCGCGGCGGCGGGCGTCTCGAACCGCTCGAACGCCATTTCTTCCTTCCCCGTGGCAAGCGACTCGAGTTTGACCGCGACCTGCATCGCGCGGGTCGCATCGAGCCCCCCCACCGACATCTCGCCGTACATCCGCCACGCGTCGGCGCACCTGGGATTCAGCGACAGCACCGCCTCGAGCGCCTCGCCCGCGTCGTTCCCGTTGTCCTTCTCCCAGAGCAGTTCGGCCTCGGCGAGCGAGGCCGTCCAGCAGAACTTGTCGAGTTGCTCCCGCGCGTGCTGGAGCAGGCCCATCATCGCCTTGAAGTCGCCGCCATCGGAGCCCTCGGGGCCTCGCACCCGGGCCCGGAGCATCAGGCAGCGCACGCCATCGACCAACTCCTCCGCGTCCGTGAGACGATCCCCCTTCATGACCTCGACGGCATGGTCAAGAACGGCATCGGCCTCGCTTCGCCGCCCCAGCCCCAGGAGCGAGTTCGCCCGAAGTCGTGTCGCCCGCATCGACCGTTCCTCGCCGAGCAACGTCAGGGCATCTTCGAACTCGCCTCGACGGACCGCACCCTCCGCCCGCAGGATCGGGGGCACGCTCACATCCTTCAGCGAGTCATCGAGATATGCGCCCCGCATCAGCGCCGCACGTGCCCGCACCTCCGGAATCGCAAGATCGGCCTCTTCCCACTGTCCATGCTTGACGCGAATCTCACGGCGCTCCGCGTCGCTCAGATAGGATTGATCGAGGAGTCGCTGCACCGAGGTCGAGAGGGGAGGGGCCTCGATCGGCTCGAAAGCCTTGCTCTTCACCCCGTCACGCTCGGTGATCGCGGGCCCTCCGGGGGGCTGCACCGCGATGGCGCCTCCCGCGACCAGCACCAAGGCCACCGCCCACGCCCACGACGCTGGAAGAGAGTTCGATCGCATCCGACAATTATCGGCACGCCCGCCCACGCGGATTCGCGCCGCCCCCCGCCTTCACCGCTCGCTCACGTCCTGCACCTGCCACCCGACGGGCGCCGTGGTCTCGAAGACCTTGGCGTCGACGCTGGTGTTCGTCTTCACGTCGAAAAGCCGCACGAGGTCCACGTCGCCGTTGCGCAGCACGGCCCTCGCCATGCGCGGCAGGAGTTGCGGATCGCCGTTTTCCTTCGTCCCACGACGATACCACAGACGCACCTCCTTGTACTTGTCGTTCGCCTGCTTGGGCACCAGGCGCAGTTGCATCGCACCTTCCACAAACTTGTGGAGGCCACGGGTCTCCTCCTCATCTTCTCCCGACAGGTCCTGCGTCGCGGGAAGGAGCGCGGCGTCGTAGCGTGCGAGGATGTCACCCCGATCCTGACCGACCGGGATCGGCACGGGCCCCTCCCCGATACGCAGCGGGTCGGCCGTCTGCCCCGGCTCAAGACGCAGCAGCACGTTCACCTTCTTCTGGTCCGCCAGGCGCTCGATCAGCGTCCGCCCGTCGAAGACATACTCCTTCGGTTCCTCCGTGAGTCGATCCCCGATGTTGAGTTTGTCAAAGAGGACGGCGAACTTGCGCGCGCCGCCGCCGGGCCCGCGCTCATCGCTGAACGCGATGCGCCCGACACGCACATGCCGATCGCTCCCGTCCAACCACACCTTGCTGTAGAGGATCCCCGACTGCAACGTCTTGAGGTCCGCGTCGGCCGTCTCGAGCGCCCGCAGGAGATCGTCCGCCGTCTTGATCTCGCCCGTGAACGGCTTCTTGACTTCCGGCGCCTGCACGATCGGAATCTCAGTCACCAGTTTGAGGTCCGGGTTGGGTTTGTCCTGGATGCCCGGCGCAGGCGTCGTCGACGGCGCAGGAGTTGTCGCGGGCTGTTCCCACCTCCCCCACGACAAGGCGCCCACCAGCCCAATCATCAGCATCATCATCGCGTGCATCGTTCCAACTCCCGAGGATCGGCAACAGTACGATCCACGAGTTGGGCGAGGCGGTCGCCAAAGAGTTCCGTGGCACCGAGTCCGGAGAACCCCCCATGCGCACGCTCGGTCGGATTCTGCTCGTCACTTTGACCCTCGCCGTCCTCGTGCAGTCCTGGGCGCTGCACGTCACCACCGGATCGCACACGTTCACGCGATATCCGGACCCGGAACTCGAGGCGAGCCAGAGCCAACCCGACCCGGTGGCCATGCTGTTTTATGACCCCGCCGTCGACGAGCGTCCACCCGGAATCCCGCCCATGGACAACTCGTTCGGGTTCGGCATGCTGCCCGCCGGCCCGGGGAAGTTCTTGCTTTCGGTGAGCACGATCGCCCTCCCGACGTTGGCCCTGTGTGGGGTGGGTCTGCTCCTCTCCCGTCGAACGGGTCATAGCCGATAGGTCCGGGCCTTGCTACCGTTGTTCGCGTTCGGACCGAACCAAATCCAGACAATGCCATGAAGGGTCGGGGAACACCCTCACTCGAAACACGTCATACCAGTCACCTCAAGGAGTTTGCTCGATGGACTTTCGATCGTATCGCGTCGTGATGCTTGGGCTTGTGGCTTCGTGCGGGCTGGCCGCGTCGGCCTGGGCGCAGGAGGTCAAACCGGCACCCAAGCCGTCCGACAACCCCACCAGCGAACCCAAGCCCGCGCCCAAAGCGCCGGAGAAGAAGGACACCTCCGCCGAGGACGAGAAGGACAACGGCAAGTTCCCGATCAAAATGGACGTGCCCGCGGACCTTGCCAAGCAGGGCAAGGTCTATCACGTGATGGCCGGGCGTCGAGAAAAGAACATGAAGTTCGTCTCCGATGCTCCGAACGAGAAGATCGAGGGCTACTCGCGCTTCACGGTGGGCTATGTGGTCGCGGGTCCGGAGGAGAGCCCCGCGGCCTTGAAGGGTGCCGAGTTCCGCGTGCCGGTCGCTTCCATCCGCACGGGCAACTCGACGCGTGACGGGCACCTGCAACAAGAAAACTGGCTCAACGCCGCCAAGTACCCGAACATCACGTTCAAGGTGAAGGAGGTCAAGGACGCCAAGCCGCAGGAAGGCCCGAAGAACCCCAATATCCAGAGTTTTGGTGCGACCCTCGTCGGTGACATGACCATCCATGGCGTGACCAAGGCGATGGAGATCCCGGGCGTCAAACTCCGGTTCCTCAAGGAGTCGACCGCCAGCAGCGTCATCGGCCCCGGGGACCTCATGTTCATCGAGTGCAAGTACAAGGTGAAACTGGCCGACTTCGGCGTGAAGAACGAGGCGATCAGCGACAAAAAGAAGGTCGCGGAAGAGATCGAGATCACGACGTCGCTGTTCATGACCAGCGTCGAGCCGGGCTCCGACTCGGGCACGAAAGACGCCAAACCCGCGAAGGACGAGAAGAAGGCCCCCGTTTCCAACAACTGACGACGTAGATCGCCGTCGCACGCCCCCGCGTTGCCGGGGGCGTTTTTTTGATGTTGCGCGACGCATCAATCGCACCTGCGGCCGCTCCGTCGTCGAGAAAGGACGTGTACGCTCCGGCGTGTCCCCCTCCGCACCGCCACCGGAGCCCGATGACACCCTTCGGGCAGAGAAGCAACGCCTTCGTCGAGAAGCGAAGGAGCGGGTGCACCACCTGTCGCCTGCCGAGCGAACCGCACGATCGACCGACCTCTGCGCAAGGGTGCTGGGGCTTGGAGGGGTTGGGCGATGGTCGACGGCCCTGGTCTTTGTGCCCTCGGGCGAGGAAGTCGATATTCGCCCGGTCGCGATCGACTGGCTGGGGCGGGGTGGGCGTGTAGGGGTGCCTCGCGTGGATTGGGCGGCGAGGACGATGCGGGGTGCTGAGGTTTCGGATTGGGCCCACGATCTGGTGCCCGGAAAGCATGGCATCGATCAGCCCGCCCCGGACTGCCCGGACCTACCGACCGAGCAGATCGACGTGATTCTGGTGCCCGGAATCGCGTTTGATTCCACGTGCGCCCGTCTCGGGCGGGGCGCGGGGTTCTATGATCGTTTCTTGGCCGATCCTCGGGTCCGCGCGGCCAAGATCGGGGTGGCGTTTGATGAGCAAATCGTCGATGCCGTGCCGATGGATCGGTGGGACGTTCGTTTGGATGCGGTCGTCACGCCCACTCGGGTGTTCGAGAGAGGTTGAAGGGCTCGGCAGGACGCCGAGAACCCGACCACGGAAGGTATAGCACATGGCACTCCCCTCCCAGCAGGATCGTTCGTCGGAACTTGGCCGCGTGAGCAGCAACAACAGCCGAGGTGGGCCCAAGAAGGACACAAACCCGGCGATGCTCCTGGGCGGGATCGCCCTCGCCGTCGTTGCGGTGGTCGGGTTGCTCTGGGGTTTGAACAAGATCTCGACGCCCAAGACGGGCGCGGGCGATTCCAAGCCCCAGGCGGCGGGCATGCCCGGCGACCCCGGCCCGAGCACGAAAGACGAGGGCGCGAAGAAAGTCCACCTCGGGCCCCCCAAGGCCGAGCCATCGCCACCGACCCCCACGACCCTCGCCCAGGGCTCACCCACGCCCACAACGACTCCGGCGGATTCGAGTGGCAAGCCCTTGCCCGTCGATCTCAGCGCCCCCGGCGCGGCCCCAGTGGTCAAGCCCTCCGAATCCACCCTCGCGACGCCCGCCGGCACGCCCCCCACGCCAACGGGCGCGCCAACCCCCGCGAGCGCCGCGACGTCCTCCACCGAGCCATCGTCCGCCCCGCCCGCCACGCCCCCGAGCATCCCCGCGTCGGGCTCAACGAGCGACGTCCGCGCCCAGATCGAAGCCGGTGATTCCGCGCTGGCCCGCGGCAACCCGCTCCAGGCCCGCATCTCCTACAGCCGGGCGCTGCTCAATCCTTCCGCGAGCGCCTCGGACAAGTCCTCCCTTCGCGACAAACTGACGAAGATCAACGAAGAACTGGTCTTCGGGAACAAGGTGACCGCGGGCGATTCCCTCTGCGAGGCGTACAAGGTCGAACCCGGGGACAGCCTCGTGAAGATCGCCCGCAAGCGACAACTCGCCGCCGACTGGCGCCTGATCCAGCGCGTGAACAAACTCTCCAGCCCCAACACGATCCAGGTCGGTCAGCAACTCAAACTTGTGCGTGGTCCATTCCACGCGATCGTGAGCAAGGGCGATTACCGCCTCGACCTCTTCGCGGGCTCGCCCGACGAACCGGAGAGTTGGGTCTACATCCGGTCGTTCAAGGTGGGGCTCGGCGCGGAGGATTCTTCGACGCCGATCGGGTCGTTCGTCGTCAAGAAGGGGAGCAAACTCATCAACCCGCACTGGGTGAACCCCCGCACGGGCGAGAAGTTCGACGCGAACGACCCCAAGAACCCCATCGGCGAGCACTGGGTGGGCCTCGAAGGCACCGGCTCCTCCGCCGCGTACAAAGGATTCGGACTCCACGGCACGATCGAGCCCGACAGCATCGGCAAGCAGCGCAGCATGGGCTGCGTCCGCATGGGCTCCGACGACATCGCGCTGGTGTATGAAATGCTCAGCGAGCAGATCAGCGTCGTCAAGATCGTGCCCTGAGCGCCCACGACACGCGTGGTCGAGACCGATCCAGCCTTGCCCACCCGTCGCGGGTGGGTTTTTCTTGCGTGCCGTCGCCTCCTGTGCATCATCCCGTGAGGTCGGCATCGGGCAGCGGCGGAGTCGGATGCGGCGAGATCGCGGCCTCGGCGACGACCTTCCCGAACTCCGCTCGACAAGGGGCTAACCCCACGTCGCGACAATGACATGCTCGCCGATCCGGGTCAATCTCGTGCGCGTCCTCCGCTGAAGCCAGTATTCAGACCGCTCGGACTTGACGCCCGGCGCCCCAGGCTCCAGCGGCGACGAGGACAGCGCACGTCGTCAGCGCCACCGCTTCTCGCACCCCCAGTCCGTACGCACGAGTGCGCGAGATCCAGAAGATCGCGAGCATCGTCATGAACCACAGGCCGGACCACGGCACCGGGTTGGCTTGTCCCATCCGGGTCGAGGCGCGCCTGAGTCCCACGTCCAGCGATCACGCGTCGTCAGGAAAATGGAACTCATGTTCGGGTTATGATCGTTCTTTGAAAGGGTTGATCCGGCACGGGCTACGGGCGGCGAAGTTGAGTCGGAAATCAAAGGCTCATTTGACGGAACGTTCCTCATGCGTGCCCACCCGAACAAGTCAAATCTGGCCGAATCTCATAGTGTTTTGCGCCCATGCCTGCGTGGACTTGGGCTATGATAATCGATCTCGCAATGGACGTGCGTCCTCCCGTCGGCTCACCGCCCGCCGGGGAATCGAAACGACTTCGATACCGAACGAGCAAGGTGCACATGCCCAAAGCCGACTCTCCTGCGTCCACGCCCGCCCTCAAGCCCGCGAAGGAACTGCCGATCGAAGTGACGCCGCCGAGCGCGAACGGCTCAGGCGAAGCCTCGACGACGGCCTCACAGGGCGACTACGGCGCGGACCAAATTCAAGTGCTCGAAGGCCTCGACGCGGTGCGCAAGCGCCCGGGGATGTACATCGGCGGCACGGGACTCAACGCGCTCCACCACCTCGTCTACGAAGTCGTCGATAACTCGATCGACGAGGCGATGGCCGGACACGCCACCACCGTCATCGTCTCCATCCAGCCCGACGGATCCTGCAAGGTCATCGACGACGGCCGAGGCATCCCCGTCGATCCGATGAAGCATGAGGACCCGACGCTCAACGGCAAGCCCGCGATCGAGATCGTCCTCAGCAAACTCCACGCGGGCGGAAAGTTCCAGCAGGAAGGCTCCGCGTACAAAGTCTCGGGCGGGCTCCACGGCGTGGGCATCTCCTGCGTCAACGCGCTCTCCGAGTACCTGGAATGCGAGGTCTATCGCGAAGGACAGGTCCACTCCATCGGCTTCGAGCGGGGCAAACTGACCTCGCCCGCCAAACTCGTGGGACCGATCCCTGCGGGCGCCGTCCGCAAGAAGGGCACGATGGTGGTCTTCCGTCCGGACCCGACGATCTTTCCGGATGTCACGTTCAACTTCGACACGCTGGCCACGCGCTTGCGTGAACTCGCGTACCTCAACCCGGGCGTCACACTCAAACTCATCGACGAGCGGGTCGGGAGCGACGGAAAGACCCGCAACGAGACCTTCCGCGCCGAGAACGGTCTGCTCGAATACGTCGCGCACCTCATGACGGGCAAGAACCCGGTCTCGGCGCCGGTCTACATCAAGAAGATCGACCAGGCGGCCAGCATGATCTGCGAGGTCGCGATGCAATACCACGACGGGTACAACGAAGTGCTCATGTCGTTCTGCAACAACATCAACAACGTCGACGGCGGGACGCACGCGGGGGGATTCAAGGTCGCCCTGACGCGCGTGCTGAACAGTTACTCGAAGAAGGCCGGCATTCTCAAGGAGAAAGACCCGACGCCGTCGGGGGAGGACCTTCGAGAGGGATTGATCGCGATCGTCAGCGTGAAGATTCCCAACCCCGCGTTCAACAACCAGCCGAAGGAGAAGTTGCTCAACCCCGAGGTGGAGACGTTCGTCTCCGCCGCCGTCGGCGAAGCGCTGGACACGTGGCTGGAAGAGCACCCGGCGGAGGCGAAACGCCTGTGCCTGAAGGGCATCCTGGCCGCGCAGGCTCGCGAGGCGGCTCGCAAGGCGCGTGAACTCACGCGTCGTAAGAGCGCCCTCGACTCGGGCTCGATGCCCCACAAGTTGCGGGACTGCAAGACGCGGAACGTGGACGAGAGCGAACTGTACATCGTCGAGGGGGACTCGGCCGGCGGAAGCGCCACGCAGGGTCGCGACGTCGAAACGCAGGCGATCCTGCCGCTGAAGGGCAAGATCCTCAACGTCGAGAAGGCCCGCATCGACAAGGTCCTGGGCTTTGAGGAAATTCGCACGCTGATCTCCGCCCTCCGCGTCGGCCTCGGGGCCGAGTTGGACATCAGCAAACTCCGCTACGGCAAGGTCATCATCATGACCGACGCCGACGTCGACGGCAGCCACATCCGGACGCTGCTGCTCACCTTCTTCTTCCGGCAGATGCCCGAACTCATCCGACGCGGGCACATCTTCATCGCGCAGCCCCCGCTCTACCAGATCGCGCGGACGGGAAAGAAGAAGGACGCGAAGTACGTGCTCAACGAGCGCGTGCTCGACGACACGCTCTCCGACCTGGGCTTGGAGCGGGCGACGTTGATGGTCCGCGACGTGACCGACCCACGCCGCATCCGCACGACGGCACACCTCGAAGGGGACACGCTCCGACGGGCGGTGCACCTCCTCCGTCGCGTGCAGGAACTCGCGAGCATCGTCGAGCGTCGCGGGGTGGCGTTCGTGGACCTGCTCACGTCGCGCGGGAACGACCCCGACCGCAAGGGCCGCCTGCCCACGCACCGCGTCAGTTGGCGCGCCCACGACGAGTGGGCCTGGTCGGAGGAGCAGGCGCTCCAGATCGTCTCCGCGCGGGGCCTGCGTCTGGCGGACGACACCATCGAGAACGGGCACGCCAACGGCGTGGCGGACGCGAGGCCGACCGCCGCCGTGCGGGAACTGCACGAGAACCGCGAGTTGGAGCGGCTGATCCTGGACCTGCACGCGCTGGGACTGGACATCGGCGACTACGCGACGGTTCAGGAAGAGGGTGTCTCGGGCGAGCGCCTGCCCGCGAAGTTCGTGTGGAAACTGCGTGACGGGGCGGCGGGGGAGGTGCCCTCCTCAGACCCGACGGCCGAGACGGCCGAGACGGACGAGGCCGACGAGGCCGCCTCGCCGCAAGCCAAGAAGGCCGCGACCGCGTCGCGCGAGGTCGAGGCGGCCAATCTGGTCGCGATCCTCGAGGGGCTGGGCGAGATCGGTCGCCGCGGGCTGGAGATCAAGCGATTCAAGGGTCTGGGCGAGATGGACGCCGAGCAGTTGTGGGAGACCACGATGGACCCGAGCACGCGGACGCTGCTGCGGGTAACCTGGGACATGGCGAGCAACGCCGACGGGCTCTTCACGATCCTGATGGGAGAAGAGGTCGAGCCCCGGCGGCGGTTCATCGAGGAGCACGCGCTCGAGGTCAAGAACCTGGACATCTGACCGCGACTGGGGCGCGCCCGTGTGTGCGGGAGACCACCTCAAATTTGTGGTACGTGCCCGTCCGCCGATCGGGCGAGGCGCGTGATAACCCGCGCCT
The DNA here is from genome assembly GCA_964543905.1 of uncultured Phycisphaeraceae bacterium. GTDB lineage: Bacteria > Planctomycetota > Phycisphaerae > Phycisphaerales > UBA1924. The sequence continues at coordinate 144,084 of CAZIZO010000008.1, read as the reverse complement.
CACACACGCTCGAAACCCGCCGATCCGCACGATCGACCCGAAACGTGCCTTCGCGGTGCGCGGCATCAACGCCGAATCGACAACCTGCCGATCTGTTCGCACAACGGCGGAGCATCCGAACGGCGTTCGTTCGCCCCCCGCATTCGTGGGATGTCACATGAAAGCACCGCAAAGCACGGCGCACTCGAGAGGTCGGCTGAACTCGATCGGGATGCAACCCCGGGAGTTGGACCTCCTCATCGCCGAGATGGACTCCGGCTCGTCCGGCAAGGCCTCCAAGCGACGCGAGTACGTCCGGATGCCCTTCGCCCATGCCTCGATCTCGATGCGCATCCTGCACCACGGCGGCTCCGCGATGGACATCCTCGTGGCCTGTCGCAACCTCTCTTCGGGCGGGATGAGCGTGCTCCACAGCGCCTATCTGCACACGGGTTCGAAGGTGGTCGTGCGTCTCCCCGGGGTCGATGGGCACATCACCGAGATGCCGGGGGTGGTGTGCCGGTGCGCGCACGTGCGTGGCGTGATCCACGAGATCGGCGTGCGATTCGGCACCCAGATCCGCCTCCGTGATTATGTCAAGTGCGACCCCTTCGACGACTGCTTCTCACTCGAAAACGTCAAGCCCGAGCAACTCAAGGGCTCCGTCTTGTACGTGGAAGATTCGGAGATGGACCACACGATCGTCCGCCACTTCCTGCGCGAGACCGATCTTCGCCTCGTGCCCGCGCGGACGCCCGACGAGGCTCTCAAACTCTCCGCCGAGCCGTTCGACCTCATCCTCACCGACTACGACATGCCCGGGATGGACGGCGTCACGTATGTCGAAACCCTGCGATCGCAGGGCGTGGACACGCCCGTCATCATGCTGACGGCGGACACGACGAGCGTCACACGTTCCAGGCTCACCTCGTCGAAGGTCAACGCGTTCCTCTCCAAGCCCTTGTCGCAACCCGTCCTCTTTCGCGCGATCGCGGAGTTCATCGTCGCGGGTCGGGTGACCAGCGGGCTCACCACGACGCTGCCCCGAGATCATCCGAGTTTCTGCCTCGTGGAGACGTTCGTCAGCCAGTGCAAGAACTACGCCAAGAAACTGTCGGACGTCCTCGCGAGGAACGATGCCGAATCCTGCCGATCGCTCTGCAACCAGATCCGAGGTTCGGCCGCGGCGATGGGATTCGAGACGGTGGGGCGTGCGGCGGACGAGGTCTCCAAGGCGGTGACGGCGAGCATGGACGTTGCGGAGGCCGCCCGACAGGTACGCGCCCTGATCGCGATGTGCGAACGTGTCCGAAACTGACGGCCCCCCGGATCGGTGGTCATCCCCCGCGACGACGAGGAGATGAGAGCGAATGTAGGGTCCAGCCCCTATCGGAATGGAGAATCATCGGGTCTTTTCATGAATGGCGGTCACGGACCTGCCGACAAAACCGTGCACCCCCCGGATCCTGCACATGTCATACCCCTCCGGAATGTCCAACACCTCCGACTCGCAACGTGCGCGACTCAACTCGCTGAACGTGCAGGACAAATCGCTCAAGAAACTATTGGACCAGTTGAACGCGCAGGGGATGGCCGATTCGGAGTCCCTCACGCCCGCGACGGCGAAGAAGCGCGACTTTGCGCGCTGGGAGTTCCGCAAGGACTCGGTCGAGTTGCAGATCGAGCACCCGGGCGGGAGCACCGTCTCGATCCGGGTCATCTGCCGGAATCTCTCGAGGGGCGGCGCGAGCGTCCTGCACGCGTCGTTCGTGCATGTCGGATGCAACTGCAAGATCATCCTGCCGCACCTCCGTCGCGGGCCGACGCCCGTCTCGGGCAAGGTCGTCCGCTGTCAGCACCGCGGAGGCGTGGTGCACGAGTTGGGCATCGCGTTCACGAAGCCGATCCGCGTGCGCGATTTCGTGGCGACGGACCCGTTCAGCAGCGTCTTCTCGCTCGAGAGCGTGGACCCCATGAGCCTGAGCGGAACGCTCGTGCACATCGAGCCCAACGAGGCCTTCCGGACTCACGTCGCGGGCATCATGGGCGAGACCAAGATGAAACTGCTCGAGTTCCCGTCCACGGAAGCGGCGCTCGAAGCCGCCAAGGACGCGACCGTCATCCTCGCGAGCGGGGATATCGAGAGTTGTCCACCCAAGATGCTGGTGCAGACGCTCCGCGACGCCGCCATCGCCGCCCCGGTGCTGGTCGTGCTCACGCAGAGCCAGAAGGCGCTGGCGCTCGCCACGGGCGTGCCCGCGACGGCATTCTTTACCCGTCCGGTCTCGCGCGATCTGCTCTTCAAGGCGATCGCGGAGTGCTCGCTGAGCGATGCTCCATTCACCGCGAACGCCACGAAGATCAAGGGCAAGTGACGCGTTCTCGGACCGCGGGAGTGGCAACGTTACATGATAGGTTCTAGGCTTGTGGTCCCACTCCGCCCTGCGAGTGGGACGCGGTCGATTCCCAGGGTTTCAGGGGGGAAGGTGGCCGCGGAAGTCATCACTTCTCCGAGAGAGCACCACATGAGCCAGTCGATCCTCAGCGCCCTTGACCTTTCCCCCAATCGCGTCCTCTTGAACGCGAGTTCGGCCGAACTCGTGGAGCGTGCCATCGCGAACGGCGAGGGGCAGTTCGCCTCGAACGGAGCCCTGGTGTGCCTCACGGGCGACCGCACGGGCCGAAGCCCCAAGGACAAGCACCTCGAAGACGTCCCCGACATCCACAGCAAGATCTGGTGGGGCAAGGTGAACACGCCCGTGACCCCCCAGCAGTTCGACATGGCGCTCGAGATCGCGGTGAAGCACCTCAACTCTCGCCCGCGGCTGTATTCGTTCGAGGGCTACGCCGGCGCCGACCCCAAGTATCGCCTCGGGGTCAAGGTCGTCACCGAGCAGGCGTGGCACACGCTCTTCGCGCAGACGCTCTTCATTCGTCAAGGCACCACCGCGGCGGGCGTGATGCCCGGACAGCCCACGCCGCCGTTCAAGCGCGATTGGCTCATCCTCAACTGCGGCAAGCGGCGCCTCACCGCCGAGGAGCAGGCGAAGATGGGCTACAAGGCGCCGGTCATCATCGCCCAGTCGCTCACGCGCAAGATCGTGGTCATCATCGGCACCGAATACGCGGGCGAGATGAAGAAGAGCATCTTCTACGCCATGAACTACGACATGCCGGAAGTGGGCGTGTTCCCGATGCACTGCTCGTGCAACGTGGCGAAGGGGACCAAGGACAACGCGGCCCTGTTCTTCGGGCTCTCGGGCACGGGCAAGACCACCCTTTCCGCCGACCCCAATCGCTCGCTCATCGGCGACGACGAGCACGGCTGGAGCGATCAGGGGGTCTTCAACTTTGAGGGCGGCTGCTACGCCAAGTGCATCAAACTCAGCAAGGAGGGCGAGCCCGAGATCTGGAACGCGATCCGCTTCGGCAGCGTCCTCGAGAACACCGTCATCGACCCGGTCACGCGCGTGCCCGACTTTGATAGCGCCAAACTCACCGAGAACACCCGCGTGACGTACCCCGTCGATTTCATCGACAATGCCGTCATTCCGAGCGTCTGCGGTCACCCCAAGAACATCATTTTCCTCACCGCCGACGCGTACGGCGTGATGCCCCCCGTCAGCAAACTCAGCCCCGAACAGGCGATGTACTACTTCATCAACGGGTACACCTCCAAACTCGCCGGCACCGAGGCCGGGGTCAAGGAGCCCGAACCCAACTTCAGCCCCTGCTTCGGCGGCGTCTTCCTCCCCCGCCCGCCCATCACCTACGCCCAGCAACTCGCCGACAAGATCAAGAAACATGGCACAAATGTGTGGCTGCTCAACACGGGCTGGTCCGGCGGGCCGTACGGCGTGGGCAATCGCTTCAAACTCTCCTACACCCGCGCGATGGTGACGGCCATCCTCAACGGCACGCTCGCGAACGCGAACTACACCCCCGACCCGATCTTCGGCCTTCCGCTCCCCGACGCCGTGCCGGGCGTCCCCGCCGAGGTGCTCAAGCCCCGCAACACCTGGAACGATGGCAGCGCGTACGACGCCAAAGCCACAGAACTCGCCAAGAAGTTCCGCGCCAACGACGCCGGATTCGACATGCCCGATGCGGTACGCAAGGCGGGCCCGAAGGCCTAACCCGGAGCCGTTGGTCAACCGACAGTCGTGCTCGCGTCGTTCTGCCCCTTCACACCGGAGGGGCTTTGTTTTGGAATCGATCAAAAGATTGCCCCGAACCATACACGGAATGACCCAATAAGCGCTCGCGCAACGGCTGCAGCGCACCATTTGGTCGGGAATCATCAATTTTCCCTTGACATTCGTGCCATCCCGTGCAAATTACAAGGGCCGGTCGTGGATGACGGACGTTTGTTTTTGCGCCCTTCGAACCCGCCCGCGTGAGAGGAGAATCCATCGCACGCTTGAATCGCGTGTGCGAGAAGTGTGACGCTCGCACCGCATAGTGGACAGCACGCGAGCGATTGGGCATCGCGCCAAGAGGAACCCCAGAATATGAAACGGAACACCACGTTGTTGATCGCGGCCATGGGTACGGCAAGCGTGCTCGCATCACCCCCTGCCGCTCGTGCCGATGAAGTCACCCATTGGGTCGGCGTCTTCAACCAGGCCGTGCGTGTCCATGGCGGTGGACCCTGCCCGCTCTCGCGGGGTGAGGCGATGACGTTCGGCGCGGTCTACGAGGCCGTCAACTCCATCCATCGCGGGCATCGCCCGTACATCGCCTTCCTGCCCGCGGGCGCGGGATGCTCGAAGGAAGCCGCCGTCGCCCAGGCCGCGCACGATGTCCTCGTCCACATCTACCCGGCCCAGCAGGCGTACTTCGATGCCGAACTCGCGTCACGCATGGCGCTGATCCCGAACGGCACGTCCAAAGCGGAGGGCATCAGCGTGGGCGCGGCCGCCGCGGCGCAGATGATCATCCATCGCTTCGGCGATGGCTCGGACAACAACACCCCCTATGTCTTTGGCACCGACCCGGGCGACTTCGTCATGCCCGAAGACTTCACGGGCGGTTCGCAACCCCACGGGCCGAACTGGTACGGCGTTGACCCTTTCACGCTGGACTCGGGCGCTTCCTTCCGCCTGCCCGGACCCGGCGGGTTCACGAACATGACCGATCTGCTCACGTCGGCGGCCTACACCGCGCAGTTCAACGAAGTGAAGGATGTAGGAGAGCGGAACAGCGCCACCCGCACGCGCGACCAGACCGAACTCGCCTTCTTCTGGGCGAACGACGTGGACGGGACGTACAAGCCACCGGGACACCTCCTCAATATCGCCGTGGAGATCAGCACCGCCCGCGGCCTTTCCCTCGTCGAGAATGCTCGCCTCTTCGGCCTGCTCACCCTCGCCCACGCCGATTCGGCCATCGTGGCATGGGACATGAAGTACGGCACGAACATCGATCTCTGGCGCCCGATCACGGGCATCCGGCGTGCCGACACCGACGGCAACCCCGACACCGTCCAGGACGCCACCTGGCTCGCGCTCAATCCCTTCACGCCCCCCTTCCCCGCGTGGACGTCGGGACACTCGACGTTCGGTGGCTCGACCGCCGCAGTGCTCGCCGAGTTCTTCGGCACCGATGCGATGACCTTCTCCATCACGTCGGAAGACCCGCTCTACGCCGCGCTCGTTCCCACACCCTCGCCCACGCGAACCTTCACGAGTTTTTCACACATGGGGTTCGAGGACGCGATGAGCCGAATCTATCTCGGCGTGCACTGGCGCTGGGACTGCATCGACGGGTTCAACACGGGCATGGCCCTCGGACACCACGTCGGTCAAAACTACCTCCAACCGCGATGCGGCGCGGACATGGACGATGGCTCGGGGACGGGCTATCCCGACGGCGGGATCACGATCGACGACCTGCTCTACTTCCTCGATGTCTTTGGCCGTGGAAACTTCGACGCGGACGTGGACGATGGCTCGCTCACCGGCACACGCGACGGTGGCGTGACGATCGACGATCTCATCTACTACCTCCATCACTTCGAGGCTGGCTGCTGAGACGCTCGCGAGATCGATCCCGCGAACCACGCCCAGGATGCGCGCCCCCGATGCCGAGCAAGCCCTTCGCTTGCTCGGTTCTCATTTTTGAGAATCCGGACGTGCGGCACTGGCCGGGCCTGGGTGATCCTCCCCTCGCACCCGCAGGTGCTCGGGCCTACGCTCTCGGCACGTTCGCGCAGGCCGCTGGGGCGCGCGACCGCGCATGTGCATCCCCCGACGCGGCGTGTCGCCACGGTGCAACCCTTCCCCCCAGCCCGGTGCGTTTTCTTGTTCCGTGGAACATCGGACCGATCTGTCCTCTTTCGCACCCCTTGGGAACCCGCATGAGCGTCTTTACCCCGTCGCACAAGTCACCTCGCAAAGCCGAACTCGCCGTCAACTTCATCGCGGTCGTCATGCCCTTCCTGGGGCTGATCGCCGCGATCGTCATGCTCTGGGGCGTCGCCTTCAACTGGAGCCTCCTCGCCATCATGTTCGTGATGTACGTCGCCACCGGGCTGGGCATCACGGTGGGGTATCACCGCTATTTCACGCACAAATCCTTCGAAGTCGGCCCCGGCACCAAGGCCTTCCTCGGCATCCTCGGCTCCATGGCACTGGAAGGACCCGTCATCAAGTGGGCCGCGATCCATCGCAAGCATCACCAGCACAGCGACGAGCACGGCGATCCGCACTCCCCTCACACCTACGAAGGCGAGGGCGTCTGGGCCGCCATCAAGGGCGTGTGGCGCTCGCACATCGGGTGGATCTTTGAACCCGATCCCGCCGACCTGGCGCGATACGTCCCGGATCTGGAATCCGACCCCGTGGTGCGATGGGTCCACAAGACCTTCCTCGTCTGGGTCGCGCTGGGGCTGCTGATCCCCGCCGCCATCGCCGGCGCCATCACGCAGACGTGGTCGGGGGCGCTCCTGGGCCTCCTCTGGGGCGGGCTTGTGCGCATCTTCGTCGTCCACCACATCACCTGGAGCATCAACTCGGTCTGCCACCTCTGGGGTAATCGCCCCTTCGAAAGCCACGACGAGAGCCGGAACAACCCGATCTTCGGCGTCCTCGGGCTCGGCGAAGGCTGGCACAACAACCACCACGCCTTTCCCGCGTCCGCTCGCCTCGGGTTGAAGTGGTGGCAGTTCGATGCCGGCTACGTCATGCTGAAGGGCATGATGATGCTGGGACTCGCGAAGAACGTTCGTGTGCCCAGCCCGGAACGCCTCGCCTCTCGCGCCAAAGGCCCGGCGAGCACGCCCGAGATCGAGCCCAAGCCGACGGTCGCGCCTATTCCCGTCGAAGCCCCATAAGCGTTACCCCCATCCCACTTCGAGCGTCGACGCGAACACACACCCCGCCCGTGCGGATAACGTTGAGCCGCCCTCGCGGCCTTATTCGTGCGCATGCCCCGCCCTCGCTGCCCATCCGATCCCGACCACACGGCGCCGACGCTGCAGGAACTGGCTCTTCGCGCCCTCGGGGGCGATCGGTTGGCCTTTGATCACGCCGTCCATCGGCTCGCCCCCGGACTCGCGCGCTTCATCAGCAAACGCACGAACGACGACGCGAATCTGGCGCAGGAACTCTGCCAGCAGGCCTGGACCGAGATCTGGGCGGCGTTGGTGCAGGGTCGATACGACCCTGCGCGGGCCGCGCTTTCCACATTCTCGTACGCTGTGGCGCACAAAGTGTGGTTACGGCACCTGCGCCATGCCGGGCGAGCGCCGCCGCCCGAATGGGCCGCGTTCGACGACGCCGACGGCCCAGCCCACGAGGCGATCGATCAAGCCTCGCAGATCGACCGAGTCCGAGCGCTCCTGAGCGGCCGAGCGGGAGACCTAACAGACGACGAGCGGTGGATCCTGCGATCGGCGGCGGCGGGCGTCTCGGATCGCGAGTTGGCGTCTCGGTTGGGCATCGCGCCGAGTTCGGCCAACGCCCGAAAACAGGCCGCACTCGCGAAGTTGCGGGCGTGCCTCTCCAGCACCGATTCCGTGCCCTCCACGACCGAGCGCGAGGGCCCGACGCGCAGACAACACCATGTGAGATCGACGCATCGAAAGGAAGGCGAGCATGGATAAACCGCGCCAGCCCAACACTCCTGATCGCTCGTCTGGCGTGCCGTCGGCATGGAGCGATGACGCGCTCCTCGCGCTCGTCCGGGCCAGCGTCGAAGCCGAGGAGTTGCACGAGGACGCCCAGCGACCCGTTCCTCGCCTCCGGCTCGCGGGGACGCCTGCTCGATCTCACGGGACGCGCGGGCTGGCATGGTCGTGGCGATGGTTCGCCGCCGCCGCCGCCTTGGTCGCGGTCGGCGTGATCGTCCTCTCGCCCCGTCCTTCGTCCCCATCGCGGCCCATCGCCGATGGGACGGGCAAGAACATCTCGCCGATGACGGGCGAGTGGAATCCATCCTTGCCAAAGGTCGCCGAGACTGGGTCCACTCGATCCAGCGACGTGGTCATTCCAGTCCGACAAGGCACGCGTCCGGGCGACGCGACGGTCATCCTCACGATTTCGCAGGATGCGGACGGGCGTTGCCGCTGTGTCACGTCGGTCTCGCACCAGTTGGCGGCAGGTCAAAGCGTGGGAGACTTGCCGAGCACGGAACTGTTGGGCGTGGGCCTTCAGCGCCTGTGCGAAACGAATCCCGAGCGGGTGCTCGTGCTGGGCCTCAGCGGGCCTCGCGAACTCCTGCCGCAGAGCAAGGCGGAGGCGGAGCGCTTGGCCTCGTGCCTTGATCGAGGTCCGGGCGAATGCCACGAGGATCCGACGTGCTTTGCCTCGTCCGCCTTGGCCTGCGTGTCCCCCTCGGTGAACATCGTGGCCGAGACGGTCGCAATGCGGAAGTAGCCCACGGACGTACGATCCGGGATGGCGAAAGGTCAATACCTCAGCAAGTACCAGCAGGGCATCGTCAACCGCTATTACCAGCACGCGGATTCGCGCGTCCTGCACAAGTTGCAGGAGATCGTGTCGGACCTCTACCTCGCGACCGAAGAAAATCGGCGGCGAAGTTGTGGAAGAGCGCCGATCTCGCGCTCTCGCAATCGGGCGTGGACAAGGCGAAGGCGGTGAAGGTGCTCGAGTCGAAGGACGTCAAGGCGCTGGCCACACTCGTCGGGCAGTTGGCGGGCAAGACCTGAACTCGTGGCACGCGGCGCGGGAGCGATCACCGGTCGCCACGACCTACGCTCGCGCATGACGACGCCCGCACTCCCGCACGGTTGGCGGCCGCATCGACCGCTCGCGATCGATGTCGCCCCGGAATCCGCTGCCCGACGCTTCTATGACATCATGCAACAGCGTCGGAGCGTTCGGTTTTTTTCCGATCGCCCCGTGTCGCAGGACACGATCAGGTGGTGCCTGATGGCGGCGGGCACCGCGCCGAGCGGCGCGAACAAGCAGCCGTGGCGATTCGTCGCGATCCGCGACCCCGAGATCAAGCGCGAGATTCGGCTCGCGGCGGAGGCCGAGGAACGCGAGTTTTATGCGCGTCGCGCCACCCCCGAGTGGCTGGCGGACCTAGCGCCACTCGGCACCGACGCGGATAAACCCTTCCTCGAGATCGCGCCGTGGCTCATCGCCGTGTTCAAGATGATGAAGCAGGACGCGGACGATCAGGGCGCCCAGGGGCAGGTCTATTACGCGAATGAGAGCGTGGGCATCGCGTGCGGGATGCTGTTGTGCGCGATCCACCACGCAGGATTGTGCGCCCTCACGCACACGCCCAGCCCGATGGGATTTTTGTCCAAGTTGCTCGGCCGACCCTCGCATGAGCGGCCGTATCTGCTCCTTCCGGTCGGCTACCCTGCGGACGATTGCGTCGTGCCGGATATCAGCAGGAAGCGTGAGGGCGAGATCATGGTGTGGAGATAGGGGATCTCGACCGTGTGGAACAATGGACCGTCGTGGTGAAGCGACACGCACGCCCGCGGGCCAAGGAGTTAGCCGCCGATCCGCTCCTGGCCTCCCATGTACGGGCGGAGCACGGGGGGGATGGTGACGCTCCCGTCGGCGTTCTGCCAGTTTTCGAGGAGTGGGATGAGGAATCTCGGGCTGGCGAGCACGGTGTTGTTGAGGGAGTGGCAGAAGGTTGTTTCGCCCTTGCCGCTCTCGCCGCCGGGGCGATATCGCATGTTGAGGCGTCGGCACTGGAAGTCGTAGAGTCGGCTGGCGGAGTGGGTCTCGCCATAGTCGCCCGTTGGAACTTCGGGGCCGCGCCCCTCGCTGGCGGCTCGGGCTCGGAGGGTGCCGCGCCCGGGCATCCAACTCTCGATATCGATCATGTCGGCGTTCTTGACGCCGAGATCGCCCGTGCAACACTGGAGGAGGCGATAGGGAATCCCCATGGATTGCAGGAGTTCTTCCACGTAGCCGATCATGGTCTTGTGCCAACGCCGGCTTTCCTGCTCGTCGGCCTTGCAGATGATGACTTGCTCAACCTTGTCGAACTGGTGGATTCGATAGAGCCCGGCGGTGTCCTTGCCGGCGGCGCCGGCTTCTCGGCGATAGCAGGTCGAGACCGTGACGTACTTCAGGGGCAACTCGGCCTCGTCGAGGATCTCGCCCATGTGGACGCCCATGAGACCAACCTCGCCCGTGCCGGTCAGGAAGAGGTCGTAGCCGCCGCCTCTTTTGCTCTCCTCGACCTGATAGGCCTGCTCGCGACCCGCGGGGAAGAAGCCGGTGCCGGTCATCGTCTCTTCGCGGACGAGCGTCGGGACGCTCATCGCGCGAAAACCGTTCTTCTCGACCATGAAATCGATGGCGTAGCGCTGCACGGCCATGTGCAGGCGCATGCCGTCGCCCGTGAGGACGTAGGAGCGTGAACCCGCGATCTTCACGCCCCGTTCGAAGTCGGCGAGTTTGAGGTCGCGAGCGAGTTCGAGATGCGTCTTGGGAAGAAAGCCGCGCTGACGCTCGAACGACACGCTCGTGTCAAAGGCGGGGCGCCCGGCCATCGCGGGCGGGTTCCATCGCTTGATTTCTTTGTTGTCTTCGCTGCCCTTGCCCTTGGGCACATCCGCGTCGGGCGGGAGGGGGACCTGCAGCAGCAACTCCATGATCTGGGGCTCGAGCGCCTGCACCTTGGCCTCGAGTTCCTGCACGCCCGCCTTGAGCGCGGTGGGCTTGGCCGAAAGCGTCTCGATCTCGCGTTCGATCGCCGCGGCCTCGTCGCCGTGCTTGCCCTTGAGTTGCCCCTTCAACTTCCCGATCTGCGGCCCGATCTCTTTCGCGAGACGATTCTGCTCGGCACGGAGTTTCTCCATCTCGGTCTGGAGTTGGCGTTTCTCGGCGTCGAGCGCGACGAGACGGGAGACGTCGACGTTCACGCCTTTTTCCTGGGCGCCCAGGGCGAATCGTGCCGGGTTTTCACGCAGTTGCTTGAGATCGATCATGGCGGACGAGTGTAGGAGTCGGCGTGCTCAGGTTGAGATGCACCCGCCCCACCACGGTCCACGGCGTGCCCCGCCCGGACGGGACGCCCACCCCACCCTTGCCACACGCTTCACACGTACGATCGCCGCATGGATCCAAGCCTTCTCCTCGCCGCCGACGGTCCGACAACGGGCATCTGGCCGCTGTTTGTCGATTCGTTCGACCTCTTCACCGTGCTGCTCATCGCGGGGTCGCTGTCGGGCGTGACGGTGATCTTCGTGTGCCTCCTCGAGATTCGAGAGTCCCGCATGCTCCCGACCAAGATCACCGAACGCCTGAAAGACCTCGTGGCGGCAAAGCGATGGTCGGACCTGGAAGACCTGGTGCGAACCGATGGCTCCTACCTCTGTCGGACCCTGCGCCCCGTGCTCCCCCGCCTGCACGGCGACCGGGCGGCGCTCCGCGAGGCCGCCGAGTTGGCCGCATCGGAAGAGTCGGCACGGTGGTTCCGGAAGATCGAGACGCTGAACGTGATCGGGAACCTCGGGCCCCTGGTGGGGCTGGCGGGGACGGTGTGGGGGATGATCCTCGCGTTCACCAGCCTGGGCGCGGCGGGGGGACAAGCCGAGCCCGCGGACCTTTCCTTGGGCATCTCCAAGGCCCTTTTTCACACGCTGCTTGGCCTCTGTCTTGCCATCCCATGCCTGCTGGTGTTCGGGATGTACCGATCCAAGGTCGATCGCATCTGCACGCGGGGCATGATGCTGGCGGCGGACCTCGTGGACCGGCTTCCGGTCGCGGGGCAGGACGAGTTGAAGACCCCGATCGAGTCCGCGAGCGGCGTGCGCCGAGCGATGACACACTCCTGAGGTTCAGGTCGGCACGCACCAGCGGTGCTCCACATGCGAGATCGTCGCACCACATCTCCGGGCCACGCGGGCAAGATCAACGTGACTCCGCTGATCGACGTGGTCATGTGCCTCATCGTGTTCTACCTGATCGTGGGCAAACTCGCCGCGGACAAGAAGGCCCGCGTCATGCTGCCGAAGTCGGAGATCGGGGCCGTGGAGCGCGATCGCAAGGACGTCACGATCACGATCTCCGGGAGCGCGGGGTCTCCCACGGTTTTCGTGGAAGGGAAAGCAATCGGGGTCGAGGCGCTGGAACACACGCTGCGCGTTCGGGAAGAAGGGGCGGGGGCGCAGATTCGCGCGGATCGTCGGCTGACGTACGCCGACGTCTCGCCCGTGATCGAGGCCTGCCGTCGGGCGGGGCTGGCGTCCGTCAAACTCACGACGGAGCGGACGGGAGGGGGAACATGAGCACGCCCTTCCGGAAGCGCAACGCGCTGGCGGTTCACGAGATGCACTACGGCCCCAACATGACGCCCATGGTCGATGTGGTCATGGTGATCCTCATCTTCTTCATGTCGAGCACCGCGATCCTTGGACCAGAGTGGTTTCTCAGATCCACCCTTCCGACGGTCAAAGCGAACGCGACGGCGGCGAACCAGGAGACGAGGCGGGTGAACATCCGCATGCTGGTGACGCCGAACGGAACGCGGCTGGAGGTGGACGATCGCGAGGACATTCCGATCGACGGTTTGGCCGCGGTCTTGCGCACATTCCTCGACGGTCGCTCACCCGAGACCCTGATCGTCCCGATCCAGCCCGATCCCGGAACGCCGTACGACGATGTGGTGCGCGTGCATGAAATCTGCGAGCGGCTGCAACTCAAGAAGTACGGACTGATCCACGCCGCGGAGACGTCCGACGCAAAGAGCACACCGGCGATGAGACAGCCAGAGGGGGCGAAATGATCCGAACTTCGATCGACCAATGTCCCACTCCGGTGTCGCGCAGGGGCTCGAGATGGTCCGCACGTGCACGGTTGCTGGTGGTGGCGTTGCTTGGTGTGCTCGCGACGAACACGGCTAGGGCCGGGGTTGAGTTTCACGTTGGCGTGGATGCGGGCATGTCCCCCAAGCCCGTCTCGGGGCGTCTCATCGTGCTGGTCATCAAGGACGGCGCGAGACTCCGGACGGGCGTGCAGCCCATCGACGGGCCGTTCTGGGATGATCCGCAACCGATCTTCGGGATGGATGTACGGGATCTGACGCCCGGGACGAGTGCGGTGTTGGCCGATGCGGCCGATGGATTTCCCGTTCGCCCGCACGAGTTGCCGACGGGCACCTATCGAGCCCAGGCCCGCTTGGACGTGGCACGCCAGGACAGCGATTGGCGCCGGCATGAGGGCAACTTGTACTCCGATGCCGTCGAGTTTCGCGTCGCGCCGGGGGAAGAGCACCGTCCCGTACGGCTGACGCTGACGCACGCGACGACGCTCGAGAAGCCGAAGATCGTCCAGGGATTGGAGTGGTTCGAGTGGAGGTCGCGGCTGTTGTCGGAGTTCCGCGGGCGTGAGGTCGTGCTGCGCGCGGGCGTGGTGCTGCCCAAGGACTATGACGCGCGCAAGGCGTACGCGGCGGTCTACGAGGTGCCGGGCTTTGGCGGAAATCACCTCGACGCGGTGCACGTCGCACGGGCACGAGCGCGAAACGTTGGCGATGACGCCCTGGCGCGGTCGACGTTCTGGATCGTGCTCGACCCGGAAGGCCCGAACGGGCACACCTTATTCGCGGATTCCGCGAACAACGGGCCCTGCGGCGAGGCGCTCGTGACGGAGTTGATCCCCGCGCTGGAAGCGAAGTACAGCCTTCGAAAGGACGCCAGGGCACGGCTCCTGCGAGGACATTCGTCGGGTGGATGGTCGACGCTCTGGCTCGCAACCACGTATCCCGAGACCTTTGGCGCCTGCTGGTCGAGCGCTCCGGACCCCGTCGATTTCCGACGATTCCAGCGGATCAACATTTATGAGCAGCAGAACTTCTACACACACGAGGGCGAGGACGGCCAGCCCCTCGAGATCGCGAGTTATCGAGGGCCGGGAACCCTCATGACGGTTCGGCAGGAATCTCGCGGTGAGGATGTCATCGGCCCGGACAACACGTCGGCACAACAATGGGATTCATGGTTTGCCGTCTTCGGCCCCCGCAACGAGCGCGGGCATCCGATGGCCCTGTTCGATCCCGAATCGGGCCGGATCGACCCCGCGGTCGCGGAGGCGTACCGGGCGTACGACCTCGGCGCTCGCGTGCGCAGCGAGCCGGAGAAGTATGGACCGATCTTCCGCGAGCGTGTGCGCCTGGTGGTGGGTGATCAGGACAGTTTTTTCTTGAACGAAGCCGTGGCGCTCCTCAAAGGCGAGATCGAGAGGTTGTCCGCGAACGAATCACCCGGCTCGGCGCTCGGGTACATCAAGATCGTGCCGAATCATGACCATGGATCGATCTTCGGATCGAAGGAAGTTCTTGACTTCCCACGGGACATGAAGGAGCATCTCGTTCGAGCGGGAATGCTGACCAAGTGATCGATATCGACGACGAGCGACCGGAGGACCAAACTCCCGTCCCGCTAGCGCGCTCGTCTCGGCGCATGGGTCCACGCACGCTTGAGCAGCCCGATCTCGATGATCGCCCACGCCACCAGCGCGGGAAGCACCCACCACGCGTTCGTGTCGAGGCGATCGAGCACGCGCTCGACGAGTTTGGCCGCGTGCCCCTTCCACACGCCCTTCAGCACGCCCACCAACGGGTGTGGACGCAGGAGCGCCCGCGCGCCGGGAGACTCGAGGAATCTCGCGCCCGCACGCCCCCTTTTCGCGGCGGCGACGACGAGTTTCTCGCCCGCCTCGCCCGCCTCCTGGATCAGGCGCACGCCCGTCTTTCCCGTGACTCGAAGGGCAAAGGCTCCGTTCGCCTCCCGCTCGACAAACCGTGCGAGGCGAGCAAGGTCGCCGGGTTCGTCGGCTAGCGCCAGAAGGCGCACCGCGCCCGCGGGTGAGGCCCGCTGCGCGATCGTGGCCGTGTCACGAAAAAGGGGCCTGAGTTTCTCCACGTCGCGGGCCTTGATCGCTCCGGCAACATACTCCCCAAAGCGCTCGCTCATCGCGCCCGATTTGCGCGCGATCTTCAGCACACTGGGCACCCAATCGATCTCCGGGGCAAGGGTCGTGACGATGCCGGCGACCGACAGCAGGAGAACTACGTCGTCGCCGTCGTTGTCGAGCAGTTCCTTGCCGCCCTGGATCACCAGATCGCGAAGGTCTCCCACGATGAAAAAATCAGCGGCCACCGCTCCGAGCAGCGCCTCGAGCGAATCACCCTGCCCGGATAGAGCGCCAAGCCCCGCCTGCCTGACCTTGCGAATCAGGCTGGCTTGCTCTTGGCGCGTCGCCTTCTCTTCAGCGTCGAGGGCTTCGCGCCCATCAGGCTTGATCGCGTCGCGACCCACGGCCGCCATCGCCAGCGCCTCGCCATACCGCCCCTGCAGGCGAAGTGCACGAACCTCACTGACGAAGTCAAAGGTCGGGAGGGAAGCAAGGACTCTTCGCGCGAGCCTCGCCTCGGTATCGATCGCCACCACCCACACAAGAAACATCGCGAGCATGAGCCTCGCGATTCCCCATTTGACGCGCCACAGCCGGAGTATCCACGTCACGGCCGTTCTTCCTCGTCGAACCGGACGTCCACAAGGGCTTGGGCGCCCGTCGCGCCGACGATGCTCGTCATCAGTTTGCCGACCTGCTCCCTCGTGGCGTCGGCCACCTTCCGGGCATCCTCCGGCGAAAGGACCATCCGACGCGCCTGGTCCGAGACGTTCTTCCTCGCTTGCCCAAGGTGGTACTCCCCGGCTCGGCTCCGCAGCCTTGCCCACCCCACCTGCACCTCCGTCTCCTCGCTCGTGCCGAACACCTCCGTCGCAACTCGGCTCGGCCGCGGAACGCGGACGACATAGGCACCCGTCAACGGGCTGAACGACACGGCGTCGATCTTCATCTGCGAGAGGTCGGTCCCGTAGAGCAGTTTGACGGGGACCCTCACCTTCGCCGTCGCGCCACCTCTCCAACTGTCGTCGCGGCTTTCCACCTCGACGACGCTGTGGATCTCGACGGTCACGAGTTGGAGTCGCCGCATGGCCGACGCCACTTCGGCGATCGGGCGGGGAGCCTCCTCCGATCGCTCATCCACCCAGGCCCGTGCGACGACACGCTCCTCGATGCGGCGCACATACCACGCGAGCACCCCGGCAAACGCGCAGGCCACGATCACCCACCCGCCCAGAGCGCCAACGGAACGAGGGGAATGTGCGGCGGTGCCAGACATGGGAAAGATCGTTGAACAACCTCCTGGGCTGACCTCGGTGGGCACGACTCGGGATGGGTTACTTATCGTGCCGCGCCGGGTGATTCGCCCACCTATCTTGTGTGGTGCATACGCCGCCCAGCAAGGCTGTGTTCCTCGATCGAGATGACACGCTCATCGCATGCAACGGGCTGCCCGCGCCGCCCCCACCGGGAAAAGCCGGCGACTTGGTTGATCCGAGGCAGGTCGAGTTGTTGCCGGGCGTGTTCGAGGCCTGCGAACGCCTTGTGGCATCCGGATTCCGCCTCGTGGTGGTGTCCAACCAAGGGAGCGTTGCACGTGGGGCCGCCTCGCTGCGGCAAGTCGAAGAGGTGAACAACCGCGTGCGGGCGCTGCTGACGCCGAACGGCGGCACGCCGATGGTGCAGGCGTTCTATTTCTGCCCGTTTCATCCCGTAGCCAACGTCTCCCGATTCTCCGCGGGCTCGCATGACCACGCCTGGCGCAAGCCGAACCCGGGGATGATCCTGGCGGCCGCCGCCGAACTCAACATCGACCTCACGCAATCCTGGATGGTGGGCGACGCCCCCCGAGACATCGAGTCGGGTCTTGGGGCCGGATTGCCACGAGAGCGATGCCTGCGCGTGGGGTGTGGGGGCGACGTGCCCGATCTCCTCGCGGCCACGGAACGGATCATCCCACCGATGAACGTGGGCGGCACCTGGGTGACCCTCCGCGCCCTGTCAGGGGAACCGCTGCGAGACGCGGGCGTGCGCGGGATGGTGGAGTCCTCGGCCCGAGCCCTCGCCGAGCGCTCGGGCATGACGGTCCTCGCCCTGGATACATCTCCGCGGGAGATTCGCTTGTGGTTGCCGCTGGATCGATTCGCGGCCCTTGGGTTTGCGGCCGAGTTACGTCGCGTGACAAACGCCTGGTACGAGGGAAAGTATCGGGACGGGCCCTTGTGGGGCACCGCGAGGGAGATCGAGGAGGCCTAAGCGCGACGAAGCCAAGGGAGAAGCATCCCTTGCGCCGACATGTGGGAGACATCCGCCCCGCAGAGCCAATGGAGGATCGTCGCAGACGTCGCCCAAGCATCCCACCGCACGCACCCCGCCCCCCTACGTTCTGCATCCTGGCCTTCGTTTGCGCCCGTCGTGGCTCACCTCACCCATGCCTCCGGATCGCCCCACTCCGCTCCGCCTCCTCGTCGTGATGCCCAGTTGGGTCGGCGACTGCGTCATGGCCACGCCGACGCTTCGCCTGATTCGCGACGCGTTTCGCGGAACGTTCATCGGAGGGCTGATGCGTCCGGGGCTGGATGAGTTGCTCGCCGGCGCCGGGTTCTTTGATGAGGTTCACGTCGAGCGTGCGGGCGGCGTGATGGGCCCGAAGTTCGCCGCGGCCAAGGTCCGCCCACGCCGATACGACACCGCGATCCTGTTCCCGAACTCGTTTTCGACCGCCTTGATCGTCCGGATTGCGGGAATCCCAAGGCGCATCGGCTATGCGAGGGATTCGCGGGGGCTGCTGCTCACCGAATCCCTCAGACCGCCCAAGACGGCGAAAGGCGACTGGGCGATCGTGCCCGCGGTGGACTATTACTACACCCTGGCAAAGCACCTGCTGCTCCCCGGGGGCGAGCCCCAAAGTGATGCTCCGCTCGCGCTGCCCCCGGGCCTCTACATGGAACTGGCGACGACACCCGATGAAGAACGTGCGGGCGAAGAAATTCTGGCAAAGGCGGGCGTGCGCCCTGGTGAACGCCTCGTGATGCTCAACCCCGGGGCGAATAAGGACTGGAAGCGCTGGCCCGCGGAGCGATTCGCGGCCCTCGCCAAGCACCTCCACGCGCACCATGGCGCTCGCGTGTTGCTGAATGGTTCCCCCGCGGAGAGCGAGTTGATCGAATCGATTGCCGGGTACGCGGGGTGCCCGGTGGTGGCATTGCCGCGCCTCGGCATTCGGATCGGATCTCTCAAGGCGATCCTGCGACGGTGTTCGCTTATGGTGACCAACGACACGGGCCCGCGGCACATGGCGGCGGCGTTCGGCGTGCCGCTCATCACCATCTACGGACCGACCGACCACCGCTGGGCACCAATCCCGACACGGGCGAACGCGCCCGAAGTCAAACTGCTCGCGGACCCGACCCTTCCCGAGTCGGAATCGGCCAACGATCACCCCGATCGGTGCGCCATCGAAAACGTGGCGTACGACTCGGTGCGCGACGCCGTCGATCGCTTGTTGGCCACGGGGACCGACGCGCACCCTTCGTCAGCACCGGCTTCTCGCCGCTGAAGAAACACCCCGATCAGGCGTGAAGACCGATCCATCAAACGCAAGGCTTGAGCCCTTGACCGATCGTGCCGATTCCCTACCATCCCTCCCCACGGTCGAGAGGCCAATGGGGTCGTCGCCCGAATGGACGACGAACAAGTGAATCAACCCACCGGCATGAACGCCAACGGCCGGTCTTGGGGGCATAGCTCAGTTTTGGTAGAGCGCATCCATGGCATGGATGAGGTCAGGGGTTCGAGTCCCCTTGCCTCCACTTATGTGGAACGAACGACGGCCTGCAAGGGCCGTTGTTCGCTTTTGGCCGCTCCGGGAAAAAACCAAGCGCGAGAGTGACCACCGACCTCGAGTTTGACGTGGTGCATGTCCGATCGAACGTCGAACGCTCGCGTCCATGGGCATGAAGCGGGGACTCTGCGGTTCCAAACGAAAAACGGCACGAGCCTTTGCCCGTGCCGCGGCGTGCATTGTCGTGCCAAGGAGCCGATCAGCCCGCGAAGTGGGCGAACGCGCGGTTGGCTTCGGCCATGCGGTGCGTCTGGTCGCGCGTCGTCATCGCCTTGCCTTCCTTCTTCGCCGCCGAGTACAACTCGTCAGCGAGTCGCTGGGCCATCGGACGCCCACGCTCGCTCCGCGCGGCCTCGATGATCCAGCGGAAGGAGAGCGACTGCGCCCGCTTGTGGCGGACCTGCATCGGAACCTGGTAGTTCGCACCGCCGATGCGCTTCGAGCGTACCTCGACGAAGGGCTTGGCGTTCTCGATCGCCATCTGGAAGACCTCGATCGCCTCCTTGGGGGCGTTGGGATCGGTCTCCTTGCCGAGTTTTTCCTGGATGATATCGAGCGCATCATAGACCACGCGCTGGGCGACGGCCTTCTTGCCACTCTTCATCACGCAGTTCACAAACCGCGAGAGGACCAGGTCGTTGTAACGCGGGTCCGGGCGAAGTTGCGAGGCGGCGGCGGTAAAACTCTTGCGGCCCATCGGATGCTCCTCTGGCTGGCGGAACCTGTGGTTCCGTGTCGTTCACCGTGACAAGCGGGCGGCCCGCCACGATTACTGCCCTCTGAAATGTGAAACACGAATCAAACGTCCACCGCCCTTCGACGATGGATTCGACGGAATGGATCAGCCCTTGCCCTTCTTGGCGCCGTACTTCGAACGCCCTTGCTTGCGGTTCTCGACGCCGAGGCAGTCGAGCGCGCCGCGGACGATGTGGTAGCGCACGCCCGGGAGGTCGCGGACGCGGCCGCCCCGGACAAGAACGATGGAGTGCTCTTGCAGGTTGTGCCCTTCGCCGCCGATGTACGCGGTGACTTCGCGCCCGTTGGAAAGGCGGACCTTGGCGATCTTTCGAAGAGCCGAGTTCGGCTTCTTCGGAGTCGTCGTCTTCACGATCAAGCAGACGCCACGCTTCGCGGGACTGCGATCCAAGTCGCGGACCTTGGACTTGGCACCGGGGCTGCGGCGAGGCTTACGAACGAGCTGATTGATCGTGGGCATGGGTGATCCGAGAAAAGAAACCAGACCCGCCGGCGCATCCGGTGGGGTCAAGATGATAGCCATTCCCCGAGGGGGGACAAGGCAGACACGGCTCGCACGGTTCGCCCCAGGTGGGGTTGCGGGCCCACCGTAGAGAACAAAAGCCAAAAATCAATCGTGTTACGGGCGTGATGGAACCTCGGTGCCTTCGTGTACGATGTTCTCTTCAGGTTTCGCTGGGGTCGATCCTTTGGAACACACGGGAGCAGAGCATGAAGGTCGCCGCATTTGTTTTCTGCGCCTTGGCTTGGGTGGCCCAGGCCCAGGTCTTTACATCCATCGAAGTCCCCCCGTCGCCCATCGACTCCAATGGGGTCGCTCGCACCCCCGGCCCACGCCCGACCGCGGGCTCGATCTTTCGCGTCGATATGGACGCCCTCCGCACGCTCCTCCTCGCGGCGCCCGAGCAGCGATTCGACGCTCCGCTCCACACGTACGGCATGCGGATGACGCTCCCGGCGCCCGACGGTCGCCTGATCGAGTGCCGAGTGGCCCACTCCCCGATCATGGAGCCCGAACTCCAGGCCAAGTTCCCCCAGATGCGGACGTACCTCGTCGAAACGCGCGATCGCACCGCGACCGGGCGATTCGAACTCACGCCGCGCGGGCTGACGGCGATGCTCCGCTCTTCACCCGGGACTTGGATGATCGACCTGTGGCAATCGGCCGACCCGGCGCACGTCGTTTCCTACTACATGCACAACCTCCCCGGCGGGCAGGATTGGACCTGTCACACGACCGAGGGTGTGCATGGCTTCGGTGCGGTCGAAGAACCCGGGTATGAACCCCGCGCGGTCCAGACTTTTCGAACGCTTCGGCTGGCCGTCGCGTGCACGGGCGAATACGGACTCTACCACAGCACGCTGCAAGGACACGCGCCGAACACCGCCGATCCCCTCGCCGCGATCGTCACCGTCGTGGGACGCACCAACGTCGTCTACGAGCAAGACCTCGCGGTCCACTTCAACCTCGTCGCGAACAACGACCTCCTGATGTTCACCGATCCGAACACCGACCCCTACCTCAGCACCTGCGGCGGGAGTGGCGGCACCGACTGCTCGGGCGAGCACCTCTCCGTGAACATCGCGACGCTCCGCGACACCATCGGCAACGCCAACTTCGACATCGGGCACGTCGTCACTCGAATCTTCGGCGGGGTGGCGTACCTGTCCTCGATCTGCACGAGCAACAAGGCCGGGGGCGTCTCGGGCATCCCCCGCGGCGGCGACATCGACCCCTTCGCCGCCAACGTCGTCATCCACGAGATCGGACACCAGTTCGGCGCCAATCACACCTTCAGCGGAACCCGCGGGCGTTGCCAAGGCAACGTGCGCCTCGCCTCCGCCTGGGAAGCGGGCTCCGGCTCGTCGCCCATGGCCTATGCCGGGGGATGCCCCGTGGGCGACGCCCCACCCACCGACAACGTCGTCCTCTTCGCCGATCCCTTCTTCCACCACGGCAGTTGGGGCGAGATGACCACGCTCCTGGGCAACCGCACCTGCCCGGTGCAGTCCACGACCACCAACAACATCCCCGTCATCGTTTCGACCACCCCGAACATGGCGATCCCACCGGGCACGCCGTTCGTGCTGACCGCCGTCGCCACGGACCAGGACAACGACCCGCTGACCTACTCGTGGGAGCAGTTCGACTCGGGCTTTGCCAGACCGCTCACCGGGCCCGACGCCTTCGACAACGGGCAGGGATCGCTCTTCCGCATCTTCCCACCCCAGGACGAGCCCTCTCGCACGTTCCCTCGACTCGCCAACATCCTCTCGAACATCTCCGTGCCCGGCGAGATGCTCCCGACCGCGACGGGCGTGACGCGTCGATTCCGCGTGATCGTCCGCGACAACGCCCCGGGCGCGGGCGGCGTTGCCGTCTCCGGTTTCACCGACCTCACGATCGCGCCGGGCACCTCGCCCTTCGTCATCACCTCGCCCACCGAGTTCCAGGTCATCCGCGCCGAGAACTTCTCGGTCCGATGGAACGTTGGCAACACCAACGTCCCCCCCGTCAACGCCGCGTTCGTGACCATCCGCCTTTCGACGGACGGCGGCGCCACCTTCCCTCAATCGCTCGGAACCTTCCCCAACACCGGCGCGGCCACGATCCCGATGCCTCCCTTTGAAGCCGACAACCTCCGGATCCGCATCGACCCCGTCGGCAACGTCTTTTTCGCGATCTCGCGTCCCTTCTCCCGCGCGTTTCCGTGCGTCGCCGATACGGACGACGGCACCGCCACGGGCACGCCCGACGGCGGCGTGACGATCGACGATCTCCTCTACTTCCTCGGGATCTTCGAGGCTGGCAGCCTCGACGCCGACCTCGACGACGGGAGCAGCACGGGCACGCCCGACGGAGGGGTCACCATCGACGATCTGCTCTATTACCTCGTCCGCTTCGAAGCCGGCTGCTGACGCCCCCGCCGAGAGCGCCAGGGCAGGAGATGGGTTGTTCTTCGCGGATCCGAACTTCGGATCGATCGTCTCAACTCGCCCCGACTCCACTACACTGCGCGCATGACTCGCACCATCGTCTTCGAAGACGGGCTGGGCTTGCTCGCACCCCTCAACGACCTTCGCCCGACCTGCGGCATCCGGACGGGCGCGCTGACGCTCCTGGATCGCCTCGAACCGGCGCAGTTCGGCACGCTCTCGCTCCTCACCGCGCCGGATCGTGCGGCACTCGCGCGGGAGGTGCTCGCCCTGGCGATCAACGAACCGATCGACGACCGGGCCGCGGACGATGAACTGATCTTGGCCGTCAACGCTCGGTGCGTGATCCCTCCCGCGGACCTGTCGTCCCTCAAGGCCGGCGAGGCGATCGTGGAGCGTGGGAGTGGCGACCTGATTGCCGCACGCCTCTCGCTCGCACAGGCACGCGAACTCACGCACGCGAAGGATGTCCTGGCCGCGCTCGGGGCGCTCACGCTCACGCGCGTGGAAGACGTCGCCCCGCCGGCACTCCTGGCCCGCCCCTGGCATGTACGCACGTTCCGCGACCGCGCGCTCGCGAACGATCTTGAACGCCTCGAAAAGCAACTCAACGCGGGTGCGCCCGCCGGTCTGACCACCTTCGGCTCGCACGCCCTGCGCGTCATGCCGAGCGCTCGCATCCTCCCCGGCGTCGTCTTCGATCTGGAGCACGGGCCCATCTATGTGGCCGAGCACGCGACGATTCGCCCTGGGGCGATCCTCACCGGACCGTGCTATGTCGGTCCATATTCGACGGTGCTCGATCGGGCCGTCATCCGCTCCAACACGGCCATCGGCCCACATTGCAAGGTCGCCGGCGAGGTCGGCGGCACGATCTTCCAGGGCTTTGCCAACAAAGCCCACGACGGCTACCTCGGCGACAGTTGGGTCGGCGAGTGGGTCAATCTCGGTGCCGGCACCACCAACTCAAATCTGTTGAACACGTACGGCGAGATCATCACACGCGCATTGCCCGAGGGCACCCCCGGCAGCAAGAACGAACGCACGGGCGAGCAGTTCTTGGGCGCGATCATCGGCGACCACGTCAAGACGGCCATCTGCACCAGGATCATGACCGGGAGCGTGCTGCACACGGGCAGCATGTTCGCCACGACCGCGCCGATCTCCGGCTGCGTCGCGCGATTCACCTGGGCCACCGACGCGGGGCGGCATCCCTATCGCGTGGACAAGTTCCTCGATGTGATGAAGGCGGCGATGGCGAGGAGAAAGGTGACTCCGACGGATGCCTACCTTCGACGCATCGCGGCGCTGCACGCCGGATGAACCACCAGATGCCCACCCTCTACCTCATCGACGGCTACGCCCAGTTCTTTCGCGCCTACCACGCGATCCGCACCCCCATGACCAGCCCGGTGACGAAGGAACCCACGAACATGACGTTCGGGTTCGTCGGCATGCTCCTCAAACTCCTCAAGGCCGAGGGGCCCAACCTCGCCGCCGCGGGCAAGCCGGACTACATCGCCATGGTGATCGATGTCTCGGGCGATACGGAGACCTTTCGCTCGCAGTTGTACCCGGACTACAAGGCCCACCGCCCACCGCCGCCGCAGGATCTGTTCCCGCAGGTCGATCGCTGCCTCGCGATGCTGCGTGAGATCGGCGTGCCGGTGCTCGGCATGGAGGGGTACGAAGCCGACGACGTGATCGCGACGCTGGTCAAAAGGCTGCGGAAGCAGCACCCGGACCTCCGCATTCGCATGGTGTCAAAGGACAAGGACCTGAAGCAGTTGCTCGAGAGCAACGAGGCGACCGCGACGCACTCCCCCTCCTCCCCCACCGTCGAACTCTTCGACGTCCACACCGACACGCCCTACGACGCCGCGAAACTCCACGATGAACTCGGGATCACGCCCGCGCAGGTGATCGACCTGCTGTCGCTCATGGGCGATGCGGTCGACAACGTCCCGGGCGTGGACGGCGTGGGCGAGAAGACCGCCGCCGCGCTCCTCAAGGAATGGGGCACGCTCGACAACCTGATGGCGCACGCGAGCGAGATCAAGGGCAAGCGCGGCGAGAACCTTCGTTCCGCGGCGAGCCTCCTGCCGATCTCCCGTCAACTGGTCACACTGCACACGGACGTGCCCATCGAGTTTGATCTGGACAGCGCCCGCGTGGAGCGGTTCGATCTGGCGAAACTCATCCCACGCCTCAAGGAACTCGGGTTCAACCGATACCAGGACGAGATCCGCGCGATCACCGGACAGCCCCCCGCACCGCCGAACCCCGCGACCAGCGGCTCGGCGAGCATGCCGGGCGTGCCCCTGCCGCCCGGGGGGGCTGGGAAGGTGAAAGCGAACAGCCGATCCAGCACGTCCGACGCGACGCTTGGACCTGGTCTCTTTGACGGAGTGGACGACCCAAAGCCCTCGCTGATCCTTGCCCAATCGGGCACCTATTCGGCGATCACCACGCGCCAGCAACTCGAGACGCTCGTGCATGACCTTGCCAACGCCGAGTGCATCGCCGTGGATACCGAGACCACCTCGCTCTCGCCGCACGACGCGAAACTCTGCGGCATCTCCTTCTCGATCGAGCCCGGAAGCGGTTTCTACATTCCCGTCCGTTCGCCCACGCCCGACGCGCATCTCGACGAACAAACCGTCCTGGACGCCCTCCGCCCCATCCTCGAAGATGCCACGCGCCCCAAGTGCGGGCACAACCTCAAGTACGACCTGCTCATCTTCCGCGCTCACGCCGTGACGCTCCGTGGCATGACCTTCGACTCCATGGTCGCGTCCTACCTCATCGACGCCTCACGCAGTTCGCACGCGCTCGACGCCCTTGCGCTGGGCCTCCTGGGCCGCACGAACATCTCCATCTCCCAACTCATCGGCAGCGGCAAGAACCAGAAGACCTTCGACCTCGTGCCCATCGACCAGGCGACGCTCTATGCCGCCGAGGACGCCGACGTGGCGCTCCAACTGCGGCACGTCATGCTCCCACAACTCCGTGCCATGTCGCTCATGCCCCTCTTCACCGAGGTCGAGATGCCGCTCGTCGAAGTGCTGGCCGAACTGGAGTGGAACGGCATCCTCGTCGATCCTGCCGAACTCGACCGCCAACGGGCACGCCTGCAACGCAAGATCGACGAACTGCGCCTCACACTCGACCGGGAGTCCAAGGCCGCGATCGGCCGCACGTTCGATCCCGATTCGCCCAAGCAACTCGCCGCCGTCCTCTTCAACCAGCCGGGCGGCGACCCGCCGGGCCTGGGCATCAAGCCCATCAAGAAGACCAAGACGGGCTACTCGACCGATGCCGAGGTCCTCGACAAGTTGGGGCAGGACGACACGATCACCACCCCCATCCCGGCACTCATCCTCGAATATCGAGAACTCTCCAAACTCGTCTCGACGTACCTCATCGCCCTCAAAGACGCGATCCACCCCAGGACGCATCGCATCCATTCGTCGTTCCACCAGACCGTCGCCGCCACGGGACGCCTCGCGAGCAGCGACCCCAACCTCCAGAACATCCCCATCCGCACCGATGTCGGTCGCGACATCCGCAAGGCATTCATCGCCCCGCCCGGGCACGTGCTGATCACGGCGGACTATTCGCAGATCGAACTCCGCATCCTCGCGCACCTCTCGGGCGACCCCGCACTCATCCAGGCCTTCCACGAGGGACAGGACATCCACACCGCGGTCGCCGCACAGATCCATGGCATTCCGCTCGACAAGGTCACGCGCGAGCAGCGCAACGGCGCCAAGATGGTCAACTTCGGAATCGTCTACGGCATCACCTCCTACGGCCTCGCCCGCCGACTCGACATCGACGAGAAGGCCGCGGCGGAGATCATCACCGGCTACAAAAAACGCTTCTCCGGCATCACGACCTTCCTGCAGGAATGCGTCGCACAAGCCCAACGCTTCGGCTACGTCGAGACGATCCTGAAACGCCGACGACCGATCCCCGACATCGACAGCAACGTCCCGGCCAAGAAGGCGCTCGCTGAGCGACTCAGCATCAACAGCGTCGTCCAGGGCAGCGCGGCCGACCTCATCAAGGTCGCGATGGTGCAACTGCATGGGGAGATTCGAGAAGCAGCCGATCGACGGTGCAACGAAGCGACGAAGGGGAGGCCGAATCCCGACAGCCCGCTGGCCCGCACGAGGATGCTCCTCCAGATCCATGACGAACTCGTCTTCGAATCGCCCGAGGAAGACGCCCCGGCCGCACTCGCCCGCATCGTCGAACGCATGCAGGGCGCCATGACGCTCCGCGTGCCGCTGCTCGCGGATGCGCACATCGGGAAGAACTGGTTTGAGGGGAAGTAGTCGCGGATCACCCCAGCGAAGAAAGCCGACCGCCCCTCGGCGATCGGCTTGAACGTCACCCCTCTCCATTCCACTTCTCGCTCCCGGTTCAGCACCCGCCCTGGTAGTGATCGAGGAAGTAGAGCAGGTCGTCGATGGTCACGCCGCCGTCGGCGTTGCCGCTGCCCGTTCCATCATCGACGTCGGCGGGGCAACCGACGCGCACGGTGGTGATGTATTCACTATTGTGGACGATCGCACCATTGCAATCGAGCGCGGCGGTGTCGCTCGCGACGAGGCGGAGGACGTACTCACACGGGCGGAGGCCGGCCGTGTTCCACACCCCCAGCACGCCGTTGATGACGTTGCTGGTGCCGCTGGCGATGGTGGTCCAACCGTGGGAGTCCCCGCCGCTGTATTGCAGCGACCAGCCGGAGAGATGAGCGTCGGCGACGGTGCCGCGGATGGTGACCGTCCCGATGACGTTGGAGCAGTTCGATGGGTTGGCGATCACGGCGGTCGGCGCGGTGTTGTCCACGACGATGTCCCGCGTCTCCGAGGCGGTGTGCCCGCAAAGATCGCGTGCCGCGACGCGAACGCGATAGTTTCCGTCCGGAACGGCCGCGCCACCGCTCGCGCTGTTCCACACGGCAAAGGTGCCGTTGATCACCTGCGCGTTGTACGTCGGCTGCGCCGGGTTGACGGGCAGGAAGGGCGCGCCCGCCGGCAGCGGAGCATAGTCGACGGTGTACTGATCGATGCCCGATCCGTAATCAAAGATCGAACCGCCGATGCAGATCGAGC
This sequence comes from uncultured Phycisphaeraceae bacterium, assembly GCA_964543905.1. Taxonomy (GTDB): domain Bacteria; phylum Planctomycetota; class Phycisphaerae; order Phycisphaerales; family UBA1924. Next base: position 116,095 of record CAZIZO010000008.1, on the reverse strand, counting down.
GGCCAAGCACCTGCCCATTGCCCGGGCTCGTCAACGAAAGACCATCGAACGCCTGATCGACGTACGCGGGCTGTGTGATCGTCTCCGTCAAGCCTTCGCTGTTCGTCGCCGTCAAGCGGAGGTAGTACCACCCGGCGCTCGCGGGCGTGTCCCAGTTGCCGAGAACGTTGTTCGTGACGGCTGTCTCACTCTCATTGATGAGCGTCCAAGGACCACCCGGGTTCGCGCTCCATTCGAGCGTGTAGAAATCGAAGCCCTGCGGATCGTTCGCGGTGCCGCGGACTTGCTGCGGGTCGCAGGCATTGCCGAAGGGCGCGGGGAGCGTGATCGAGACGTTGGGGGGCGTCGCGTCGGTGACCGGCCTGGGCATGCGCGTGCTGAGCGGGAGCGTGCGACCAAAGGTCGTCGGCACCACGTAGAGGCGACCATCGGTCGAAAAACTCGTCGCGTCCGTCAGGATGTACACGGTCGCTGTGAAGTCGCCCGGGTTGAGCGTGTTGTTCGTGAGGCCGTAGATGTAGTCGAAAAAGATGCTCGTCCCCTCGCCACTGGAACGAATGGCCGCGACCGCGGTTTCCAGGTTAGCGGGAGGAATACCTCGGACGTTCTGCGAGACGTCCGTGCTGAAGCCGTCGAAGCCCGTCACGCTGAACCCTCCGGAGGTGTTCGTGCACGGCGAACTGGGCATCGTCAGGACGTACTCGAACGCCAGCGTGTCGTCCGCCTGACGAAGCACGCGCACCTGCATGCGCGGCGAGCAGCGGCTTGTGCTGCCAACGGTGGTTCGGTAGATCTCCGTGCCCCCGCGAGCGAGGGAGGGAACAGGCGTGAGCGTGTCACCCGGGTCAAGCGGGGCAGCCTGGGCAAGCCCAGCAAGCGAGGCCAGCGCGACGAGCGACCAAGAACCACGACGATCAGAACGCCAACTCATGCGGCAATCTCCTGAGAGCATGTGAACGCAGCGCGTGTGACGCGACATGCAGATATGCGGTCGCGGGTCGCGTTGGGGCCAAAGTTCCCGTCCTCGCGCCGCCTCATGGCCTCGAATCGCCAACAAAACGCAGAATTCGCTCCACACTCACGCACTTCGTCTTGCATTCGGGCGTTTCCTGTGGCACATTGCCTGCTGTGGCGTCTCGCTCGGGGGTTTGGAGATTCTCATGCGCTCGTTTGCCGCGTGTTCGGTCGTTGCTGTGGTCAGCCTGGCCAGCGTGCTGTTCGCGTCTTCCTCTCGGGCCGACACCGTCGTCGTGTACGTCTTCGACTTCGACTACAGCATCAATCGCCCGGGTGAAGGACCGGTCCAAGATGCCGTCATCAACGTCGGCGACACCATCCGTTGGGAATGGCTCGGCGATTTCCACACCGTCACCTCATGCGCCGGCAACCCCGAAGTCTTCGACTCCGGCCTCTTCGACACGGGCGATTCCTTCGAGCAGACCTTTTCCACCCCCGGGACCTGGTGGTACTACTGCATCCCCCATGCCGTCGATCTGGGCGACGGAACCGCGATCGGCATGGTCGGCACCGTCACAGTGGTGCCCACGCCCGGCGTCCTCCTGGCCGCAGCCGCCGGCACGCTGACGCTCGCACGACGACGCCGTCGCGCGTAGTCCCCCCACCGCCTCACTACCATCCCGCGTGAGCAACGACGGGCCCATCCTCCGTGTGCAGCGACTCTCCGTGACGTTCCTCGCCAACGCTCGCCCGGTGCTCCGCGAGGTTTCCTTCGACCTCCCGCGAGCCAGCACGCTGGGTCTCGTCGGCGAATCGGGCTCCGGCAAGTCCACGGTCGGACGGGCCGTGCTCGGCCTGCTGCATCGGGGCGTCGCCCGTGTCTCCGGTTCCGTCCTCGTCGAGGGCCGCGAGGTCGTCGGCGCTACACGACGCGACCTATTGCCGATGCGCCGTCACGTCCAGGCCGTCTTCCAAGACCCGGGCGGCTCGCTCAATCCGCGGATGCGTGTCGCCGAACTCCTCGCCGAGCCCTTCGTCGTCCATCGTCTGACGCCCGCGCAGACCTCGGGCTCCTCCCTCGATGTGCCGTCGCACATCCGGCACGAACTCCTCCCGAGCGTGGGCCTCGGGCCCGACGCGGCTCGCCGATTCCCCCACGAGTTCTCCGGCGGCCAGCGCCAACGCCTCGCGATCGCGCGCGCCATCGCCCTCCGCCCACGCCTGCTCATCCTCGACGAGCCAACCTCCGCGCTCGACGTTTCCATCCAGGCCCAGGTGCTCAACCTCCTCAAAGACCTCCAGCGCGACCTGGGGCTCGCCTACCTCTTCATCTCGCACGACCTGGGCGTCATCGCCCACATGAGCGAGCGCATCGCCGTCATGCACCGGGGGCGTATTGTTGAGCAGGGCGAGCGCGACCAGGTGCTCAACGCACCCTCCGACCCCTACTCCCAAACCCTCCTCGCCTCCGTGCATGAGTTGGACCACCCCTCCGAGCATCGAGCCTCCGCATGAAGACTCCCCGCACCACACGCTGGCTCTCGGCCTGCTCGCTCCTCGCCTTCGTAGCCCTCAGCGGCTGCGTCGAACTCAGCCGGAGTGAGAAGATGACCACCTTCACCGGCTCGGGCAAGGCAGGCCGAAGCATCCCCGGAAATCAGAGTCAGGACGTGCCCAAGCAGCAGCAATTCCCGTCCAAATAGGCCGCCTGCTCCCCTCGCCGCCGACGCCGCCGATCGCCTACACTCTCGACCTAACTCCGCGGGCTCCCTCCGGGGCCCAGTGTTTGGTATTTGAGCGCATCCATTCCCTTGAAGCATCGGAGAGTCCCTCATGGCCGCCACCGCGACCGAGAAGAAGCCCGCCCCCGCCAACAGCGTCAAGATCACCGACGCGGGTCCAAGCCGCAAGAAGATCGCGATCGAAGTGCCGGCCGCCGTGGTCAAGGAAAAACTCACCGAAGCCTTCGACACCCTCGAAGGAGAGGCCGAACTCCCCGGCTTCCGGAAGGGACGCGTCCCGCGCCAACTCATCGAGAAACGCTTCGGGAGCCACGTCCGCGGCGAGACCAAGAGCCAGATCGTCAGCGACGCCTATCGCCAGGTGATGGAAGAGCACAAACTCCAAGTCGTCGGCGAGCCCTTCAGCGAGACCCTGGGCAAGGTCGAGTTGAAGGAGGGCCAACCCTTCGCCTTTGAACTCGAAGTCGAGGTCATGCCCCAGTTCGAGTTGCCCAGCCTCGAAGGCATCAAGGTGATCCGCCCGACGCTCGCCGTCACGGACGAGATGGTGCAGAAGGAGATCACCAACCTCTGCATCAACGAGGGCGACCTCGAGACGCGTGAGAAGGCCGAGGCGGGCGACTACGCCACCGGGCACGCCACCATGGTCGACGACAAGGGCACCGAGTTCTACAACATCAAGGGGGCCGTCGTGCAGAAGCCCACCCCCGACAAGGGCGGCAAGGGCATGATCCTGGGCGTCATGGTCGACGACTTTGACAAGCAGATGGGCCACCCCAAGCCGGGCGACACCATCACCGTCAAGTGCAAGGGCCCCGAGAATCACGAGGTCGAAGGCCTCCGCAACGCCAACCTCACCGTGACCTTCAAGGTCGAGCGCATCGATCGCATCGTTCCCGCGTCGGTCGAGAAGATCGTCGCCGCCTTCGGCATGCAGGAAGAGCAGCAACTCCGAGACGCGATCAAGCAGCGCCTCGAGCAGCGCGTGCAGCAGCAGCAGCAGGCCGCCATGCGCCAGCAGGTCGCCAAGACGCTCGGCGAGCAGGTCAAGATGGACCTCCCCGAGCGCCTCAGCGCGAGAGAGTCCGTTCGCACGCTCGAGCGTCGCCGCTGGGAACTCATGAACCGCGGCGTCGAGCAGACCAAGATCGAGGAGCACATGGCCGAACTGCGTGCCTCGTCGGCCGCCTTCGCCAAGAACGATCTCAAACTCTTCTTCATCCTCACCAAGGCCGCCGAGAAGTTGGGCATCGAGGTGAACGATCAGGAGATCAACAACCACATCTACCAGATGGCCATGATGCGCAACGTCCGCCCCGAAAAACTCCGCCAGGACATCATCCAGGCGAACCAGGTCGGCGCGATCTACGCCCAGATCCGCGACCACAAGACGATGGACGCGATCCTCGCCAAGGCCGACGTCTCCGAGATGCCCGCCGACGAGTTCAACAAGAAGATGGCCGGCGCGGACAAGGTTGGCTGAGTTCCTCACGATCTGCGGCGTCCCCTCCCGCCACGCCGCAACCCCGTTCGTCACGAAACGCACGCCCATCGGCGTGCGTTTTTTCTCGCTAGGCCCCCATCTCCTACATTCCATCCATGCGTCTCTATGTTCTTCGTCACGCGCAGGCGTTCGATGCCGCTCCGGGGCAGCGGGATTTCGATCGCGAGTTGACCCCCATGGGGATCGCGCAGGCCGCGCGCGTCGCCGAGATGTTCCGGTCTCGCCGACCCCCCTTCGAGATTTCGCCGCAGGTCATCCGATCCAGCGCGGCCCCGCGAGCCCGTGCCACGGCGAGCGCCGTGGCCGCCGCGCTCGGGCTGGCCGTCGAAGAAGAACATGCCCTCTCCCTCCACGCCGACCGGGACGACGCCATGCGCCTCGTTCGCGAACTCGCCCGCGAGTGGGAGTCCGCCATGATCGTCGGGCACAATCCCACGCTCTCGGAACTCACGTATCAACTCTGCGGCACGGGCGACGTTCGCAAGGCCGAGTGCGTCGTGCTGGAGTGGTCCACGCCCGAGAAGACGCCCAAGGAACTCGCTCGATTTCGCCCATAAACAGGCCGCCCGCGTGCTCCGCGGAAACGCCGCCCCGTACCATCCACGCATGATCAACCTCATGGACTTCTTGGGCAACGACGCGCCCGACATCAAGACCGTCGACGTCGGCGCGATGTACGTGGACGAGCAGGCCGGAAACGTTCACAAGTTTGTCAAACGCGGCAAGGGCTCCATCATCGGCTTCGAGCCCGTGCAAGAAGAGTGCGACAAACTCAACGCGAAGAAACTGCCCGGGCGCACCTACCTCCCCTACTTCATCGGCAACGGCGAGGACGCGACGTTCCACCTCTGCAATGCCGCCATGACGTCCTCCCTCTTTGAGCCCAACCGCGCCCTGCTCGACCTCTTCAATAACCTGGGCGAACTGACCCAGGTCGTCCGCACGTCGCGGGTCAAGACCAAACGCCTCGACGACATCCCCGAGTGCGCCGACACCGACTTCCTGAAGATCGACGTGCAAGGCGCCGAACTCGCCGTGATGCAAGGCGGCGTCAACGTGCTCAAGCACGCCGTCGTCGTCGAGGCCAAGGCCGAGTTTGTCCCCATGTACAAGGATCAGCCCCTCTTCGGCGATCTCGACGTCTTCATGCGCTCGCAGGGCTTCCTGCTGCACTCCATCCCCGGCGTCGCCGGCCGCGTCTTCAAGCCGTTGCTCCTCAACAACGACGTCAATGCGAAGTTGAACCAGACCCTCTGGACCGACGCCGTGTGGGTCAAGGACTTCACCAGGTTCCGCTCCCTCGCCGCCGACCAGATCCTCAAACTGGCCGTCATCATCAACGATCAGTACGGCTCGCTCGACCTCGCCGCCTTCGCCCTCCAGTATTACGACGAGAAGAAAGGCACAAACTTGTGGGATGGGCTGATGAAGCAACTCTTCGGCGGGGTGGTGCCCCCGCGCGGGCCCATGCCGTGAACCGAATCGCCCCTCGCATCGAACCAAACCCGCGCCAACGACTCTCCACCGTTCTCGCCCCTCCCCTTCCCCGCCGGCCAAGACATCCCGCCCCTGCCCGCCTACCATCGTCCCGCTCGGGCGCATAGCTCAGTTGGCTAGAGCGCGGTCCTCACACGACCGAAGTCACAGGTTCGAGTCCTGTTGCGCCCACTTGAACTCTTCCACCGAATCCCAATCGGTCTCCCTCTCAAAGAGAATACAACGCGTGCTTGGTCGCTGGGACCTTTCCATAGGTGCCATGCTCCTGCCCCGACGCCCCACCCTCGCCGCTCGTCCTGACCTGTGTGCCTTGCCCGTCCCGCGAGCCCTCGCAGTCCGAGCCCCACGCCCCTGAACTCGCCACGACACGCTCGGCCTGCTCGGGCTATGGACGACCGTTCTCGATCGTTCGGGACCCGAGGCCCTCGCGCAGAAGAAAGGCCGGGGCGTGCGCCCCGGCCTTGGTTCACGTCGCGTTCACCACGAATCTTGACCTCACTGCGCGTTCTCCGCGATCACCGGCCCAGCCGGCGCCTTCACGTCGTCCGGGGTGATGTGGATCACGGCGCCGCGGCTCATCTTCCTGCTGAAGTTCGAGGGCTTGATCGTGTCGCCCTCCTGCTTGCGATACGACTTCCGCGTGTCGATATCCACCTTCGCGCGGTCCTCGTAGTTCACTCCCGTGCTCACGCCTCCGAACGTCTCCAACTTGGCTTCCTGCTTCGCGCGGATGTCGGCAAAGCGGCCCTGCAACTGGTCGAGGCTGTTCGCGCTGTACCGGCTCTGCTCATCGATGGTCCGCTGACGCTTCTCCATCATCGAGATCATCCGGTCATTCCGCGCGATCGAGTCCACCTGTCGATCCAGCGCCCACATCTGCGCCTGGAACTCCTGGTGCTCGGTCGTCAGTTGCTCGCTGAGTTTGCTCAGCCGCTCTTCCTGCGTGTTGAGGTAGCCCAAGTCGCGCTCGATGTCCGCCGCGCGATTCGCATACGCGTTGTGCACCTGCTGGATCTTCTGCGTACGCCCGTACGCCTCCTTCAGGTCCAGCGACTCGCCGTTGAAGGCCAAGCGCACCGTCGGCATCGCCTGGAACTCTCCACCCGTGCTCGCCAGGTGCACGCCCCCATCCACCACGCCCTCGGCCTTGGCGATCATCGCCTCGAGCGTGTCCAGGTCTCGCGCCGAAAGTTCCACCACCCGATTGCTGACTTCCAGTTCGCGCTGGAGTTGGGCCTTCTGCTCGCGAAGTTCCGCAAGGTCGCCGCGCACTTCCGCGATCCGCTCGGGATACGTCCCCTCAAGGCTCTTGAGTTGCGCCCGGAGCGCCACCGGATCTTCGATGTGCTTGTCAATCGCGCACGTGATGTGCGAACGGGTCTGCGTGGCCAGGGCGGAGAGACGCTCCGGGCCGGCGACGACCAACGCGGTCCCGCCGACGAGCCCGGTGATCACCGCATACCGAACAAAGGTCTTACTAAACGACATGGGCAACCTCCGAAAGAGTGGCGAAAACAGTGGCTCTCTGAGGTCGCACGGCGTTCCAGCGTCCGTGTCTCGCCATCGACGAGCCGCAAAGTCACTGGGAAAGGGCTTTCGCCGGTTTCAGCCTCACCGAAAAATAGAACATCCCGCCGCGATGACGTGCCCGTCCCGTCTGATCGACGCGGGCGCAACGCCGCGAAACCTACCCTGTTGGCGGTGTCCACCACCCCCGCCAAACCCTCCCCCGCCACCACCCAAGCACCCGATCCCGCGAAGTGGCGGCCGCTCTTCGCCCCACTCAGGGTGATTGAAGACTCGCTCGCCCGCGAACTCGCGCCACGCCCGCCCAGCCAGCCCGTCGCGCTCCTCGATGCCGTCGAATACGCCGCACTTGGGCCCGGGAAGCGCCTCCGTCCCCTGCTCGCGTGGCACGCCTGCGAAGCGTTGGGAACCCCCGGCGAACGTTCCCTCCCCGCGGGCCTCGCGCTCGAACTCGTCCACGCCTTCTCGCTCGTGCATGACGACCTGCCCGCGATCGACAACGACGATCTTCGACGTGGGCGACCCACGCTCCACAAGCACGTCGGCGAACCCATGGCCATCCTCGCCGGCGATGCCCTCCTCACCCGGGCCTTCGAACTCCTTGCCTTCACGCCCCTCGATCCGACCAAACCCACACGAGGGCTCCCCGAGCGCGACGCCGACGAGCCCGCGCACCGCCTCGCGCTCCTCCGCGAACTCGCCTCCGCCACCAGCGCCATGGTCGCGGGCCAAGTCTGGGACACCTGCGCCGGCCTGCCTCCGCACCTCGCACCGATCGAGCAACTCCGCCTCATCCACGCCAACAAGACCGGCGCCTTGATCCGCGCCGCCTGCCGCATGGGGGCCATGTGCGCCGTCCCCCTTCCCCCGGGCGATCTTCGACTCGCCGCCATCACCGCCTTTGCCGAGGCCGTCGGCCTCATGTTCCAGATCGTGGACGACCTCCTCGACGTCACCCAATCCGCCGAACACACGGGCAAACGCACCCACAAGGACGCCGACGCCGGCAAACTCACCTACCCCGCCGTGCTTGGCGTCGAAGGTTCTTGGACCGAAGTGGAACGCCTCCACGCCGCCGCGCTCGACGCCCTCCAACCTCTTTTGCCCCACGCGCGATCCCTGGCCGACCTTGCGGAGTATCTCTCCCAACGCACGCGGTGACGCGACGAGCACGCACTCGTAGATCGTGCCGTCTCCACCGAGGCCACACTCGAGTTGATTCGTGTAGGATCCCCGCGGCCTGTCCCCCGACCCATCCCATTCCACCCTTGCTCCCGCGCGCCTTTCCGTCTACGCCCACCCCTTCCTTCCTCCTCCGCAGCCTCGGTGATCTCGGATATCCATCATCTGCCTTTGCCCGCCACGTCAGCCTACACTCTTTTCAGAACTTTGTGAAATCTCAGCCGACCACCCTCCCATGACCACCCCGCTCCTCCCTTCCATCCTCGCCCCCGCCGACCTTCGGCGGCTGTCGATCCCCCAACTCCAGCAACTCGCCCGCGAGATCCGCGAGGCCATTTTCACCCAGGTCTCCAACACCGGCGGGCACCTCGCCACCAACCTCGGCGTCGTCGAACTCACCATCGCCCTCCACTTCGTCTTCGACTTCTCCCCCGACGGCGCTGGCGATCGCCTCCTCTTCGACGTCGGGCACCAGTGCTATCCCCACAAACTGCTCACCGGGCGATTGCCCATGCTCTCCAAACTCCGCACTCGCGAGGGCATGGCCGGCTTCCCCGATCCCCGCGAATCCGCCTTCGACCTCTTCGCGGTCGGGCACGCCGGAACCGCCATCTCCACCGCCGTCGGCCTGGCCCGTGGTGACGCCCTCAACAAGTCCGCCTTCGACCCCAAAACCAACCCCACGGGTCGGCGCGTCGTCTCCCTCATCGGCGACGCCTCCATCGTCAACGGCGTCGCCATGGAAGGCCTCAACAACGCCGGCACCCTCAAGCGCCAGTTCCTCGTCGTCCTCAACGACAACGGCATGTCGATCAGCAAGCCCCAGGGCGCCATCGCCCACCACTTCGACCGACTGCGAATCTCCCAGTTCTACAACGACATGAAGAAGTCCGGCAAGGAAGCCCTCTCCCACATGCCCGGAGGTTCCATCGTCCGCGACGCCTACCACGCCGCGGGCGAAGCCATGAAGGCCATGATGGGCGACGCCGCACACTCCGCCGCCTGGTTCGAGCACTTCGGCCTCAAGACCGTCGGTCCGATCGACGGGCACGACCTCCCCACCCTCATCGAGTTCCTCCGCGAGGCCCGCGACTTTGACCGCCCCATGGTCCTCCACGTCAAGACCATCAAGGGCAAGGGCTACGAGTTCGCCGAGGACGACTCCACCACCTTCCACTCCCCCCCCGCCTTCAAGGTCGAAGGCCCCGCCGAGGGCGATCCCTCCCGTGACACCCCTCGCGTTCAACTCAAAAATGAGGGACGTAGTTTCACCACCGCCTTCGCCGACGCCCTCATCGACCTCATGGAGCGCGACCCCAAGGTCGTCGCGTGCACCGCCGCGATGCCCGACGGCACGGGGCTCAACAGGGTCATCCCCAGGTTCCCCGACCGTGCCTGGGACACCGGCATCTGCGAAAGCCACGCCCTCGACATGATGGCCGGGCTCGCTAAGTCGGGCTTCAAGCCCTTCTTCGCCGTCTACTCCACCTTCTTCCAGCGCGCCTTCGACCAGGCCTTCCAGGAGGCCGCCCTCCAAGGCCTCCCCGTCCGCCTGTGCCTCGATCGTGCGGGCCTCGTCGGGGGCGACGGCGCCGTCCACCACGGGTTCTGCGACATCGCCCTCCTGAGAACCCTCCCCGACGCCGCCATCACCGCCGCCATCGACGAACCCAGCCTCCGCGCCGCCCTCGAGTTCATGCGAACCTATGACACGGGCATCTCCTCCGTCCGGTATCCGCGTGACACCGTGTTCGCCCCTCCGCACAGGGACGCCCACGCGGGGAGGGGTTCGCACGTTCCTTCGCCGGAATGCCCCCCCTTCGTCCTCGGCCAAGCCCGCGCACTCACCGATTCCTGCGCCGATCTCGACAGCATCGATGCCGCCGTCCTCGCCTTCGGCACGCCCGCGCTCGCCGCGCTCGACGCCGCCGCCCTCACCCCAGACCTCCGCGTCGCCGTCTACGACGCCCGCTTCGCCAAGCCCGTCGATCGCGCCCTCCTCCGCGAACTCCTCTCACGCTCCATCCCGGTCCTCACGATCGAAGACCACAGCATCATCGGCGGCTTCGGCGCCGCCGTGCTCCAGGCCGCCAACGACATGGAACTCGACGCCTCGCGCGTCACCGTGCTGGGCCTGCCCGACCGCTGGATCCATCAGGATTCCCGCGCCAAGCAACTCGCCGAGGCCGGTCTCGACGCCCCGGCCATCGCCCGCGCCATCCAGCACGCAACCTCGCGATGCAGCGAGCGCGCCGCACCTCGCGTCTAAGACCTCACCGATCCACCCTTGCTCCCAGCGCGACGGCGCCGCACCGACGCCCACGCCCCAGCGAGGATCACCACCGCCACCGACGGCCCAGGCACCACGCTCCCGCTCATGTGCACATCGCGCCCCGCAAACGGTCCCGTGAAGAACGTCGAGCCCCCGAACAACTCCGCGTGGAGTTCGCCTTCCATGTGCCCCGTCGGCCCAACGTTGGTCGACCACCCACGCCCGTCCGAACCTTCAAACACCCCATCGTGATACGACGTGAACTGAAAGTTCCGGACCGTCGCGCTCATCTCGATCACGCCCGGCCTCGAGAATCGGAACGTGGTCCGCACGTCCGCTCGAAAGGCGTCCCCATCCAGGTCCATCGCCGTGAAGAAGCCGATCCCGCTCGCCGTCTCCGGCCCATCGAGCACGACCGACGTAAAGAACACGAACGACCACTGGTCATCCGTCACCACCCCCGGCGGCGAGAACGTCGCCACCCCGCCCGGCGACAAGACACGCTCGAACATCCCCACCGACGCCAGCGGGTCCGCGTTCACCGACTGCACGATCAGCGCCTGCGTCCGAGCCTCGTACGACGCCGAGAGTTGAGTCAAATCAAAGTTCAACACCGGATCGGCGCTCGCGACGCCGGCGCTCACCCCGATCCCCATCACCCACGACCAAAGCCTTGAACGCGACATGCTCCGGGCCTTCCCTTGCTGGGTCTTGCTCGATGCTCTCCGATCACCAGCCCCGCTCACTCGCCGCTACCCTCAGGCATGGATCTCTCACCCGAAACCTTGAAAGTCGCGGAACGCTACAAACTGCTGATCGGAGGTATTGTGCCACGCCCGATCGCCTTTGTCTCGACAATTTCTCAGAAAGGTGAAGAGAATCTCGCCCCATTCTCCTTCTTCACCGGCGTTGGCTCCAACCCCATGACCCTCCTTTTCTGCCCCGCCAACAAGGACGACGGGTCCGAAAAGGACACCCTCCGAAACTGCAAGCCCCACTCCGAAGGTGGACAAGGTGAGTTCGTCGTCAACATTGTCTCCGCCTCCTTCATTCGCCAGGCCGTCGCCGCTTCCGAACCTTTCCCCTACGGAACCAGCGAGTTCCGATCCGTGGGCCTCACACCCACCCCCGCTCGCATCGTCCGTCCTCCTCGCGTCCTCGAATCCCCCATCTCCTTCGAATGCCGAACCCTCCAGATCATTCGAACCAACCCGGGCCAACCCTCCGGCGGCAACGTCGTCCTCGGCGAAGTCGTCCATGTCCATGTCCGCGATGGACTTGCCAACGACCGACTCCACCTCGACCCCACCCTCCTCGACGCCGTCGGCCGCATGGGCGGCCTCGCCTACTGCCGCACCCGCGACCGCTTCGAACTTCCCATGGGCATGTCGGCCCTCGCACACCCCGCCGCGACCTGAACGCCTTCTCTCAAAAAAAAAGGTCGCGGAATTCTGGCACTCGTGCGTTTCATGTTGTAGGTTGATGCGTCGGCCTCGTGGGGTCGGCTTGGTGCTATGCGCATTCAACCGCTCGCCATCTCCCTGGTGCTGTCCGTCCTCGCGACCTTCGACGCTCGGGCCGACGTGCGCGTCATCGCTCAGGGCTATCAGCAGGCCGGTGGGTTCAATCTCGCCCAGCCCCCACGCCCGCTCCTCGAAGACACCTTCGACCTCACCGACGCCACCACCTTGTCCTTCTCCGAGAGCATCGATCGCACCCTCTCCAACACGCCGGGCTATGACCTCTCCCACCCTTGGGCCCGCGTCCAAGGCTCCATCTCGTCCCTCGTCACGCCCCAGAGCGTCCGCTGGGACATGATGAGCCGAAGCACCTTCAACCTCTCCGACCCTTCGTCCGCCTCCGCCGGTTCCACCAACGAATCCATGCGCACCGTGGTCGAACTCACCTCGCCCATCGACTCCTTCTCCGGACTCGTGCGTGTGGCCGGCGGGCAAGACCTCGACCATCCCCTCCTCGCCGACGTGTACGCACGCTACGCCTTCGTGCGCGTCCTCACCGACGACGGGCAGGTCATCCTCGAACGATCGCTCGAATCCCGCGGGCTCCTCAACGACGCCGTCTCCTTCACGGGCCCCGCCCTCCCCGCGGGCACCTATCGCTTCGAGTTCACCACCGGCACCAGTTGGGACGCCGCGCAACTCTCCGGCATCGCCCGCTCCGACGCCGAACTGAGCCTGACGTTCGGCGTCCCCGCTCCGTCCTCGCCGCTGCTCCTCGCCGCGATCCTCCCGCTCCTCGCCCGCCGACGCCGCTAGAGCCTCCCGTTCTCCCGCGACCGGGCTGACCCACGTCGTTCCCCCCAATGCCTATTTCGCCAGTGCGTCCGCCTTCTTCGCCAGTGCGAAGTCCTTCTCCGAGATGCCGCCCGCATCGTGCGTCGTCAGCGTCAGCGTCACCAGGTTCCATCGAATGAGGATGTCCGGGTGGTGCTGGTCCGCCTCCGCGGCCTCCGCCACCTTCGCGACAAACTTCATCGCTTCCACAAAGTCCTTGAACTTGTACGTCCGCTGCAGCGCCTCACCCGCCTGCCCCCACTCTTTCAAAGACTTCAGCCCGCTCTTCACCTGCGACTCGGTGCAGCGCGCAACCTTTGACGGAATCGACACGGACGCGGAACTCGGCGTGGGCTTCGGCATGCCCCGAGTGTACCGCGGACCACACCCCCATGCCGCGATCACCTTGCCCCCCGATTCGACCTTCCGTCTTCATCCCCGCTTCATGCCCACCTTGATGGTTCACCCTCAGTACCATCCCCGAGATGTCCCCGGCCACGCCCCCGCCCCTCACCACCCGCCTCGCGCCTTCGCCGACCGGCTCGCTCCATCTCGGAAACGCCCGCACCTTCCTCATCACCTGGGCCCTCGCTCGAACCCTCGGCTGGAACATCATCCTCCGCATCGAAGACCTGGACGGCCCTCGCGTCAAACCCGGCGCTATCGAGCAGACCATCGACCTTCTCCATTGGCTCGGCATCGACTGGGACTCCGGCCCTTTCATCCAGTCCCGCGACCTCGCGCCCTACCGCGCCGCGATCGCCCACCTCGCCCGCCACGCCCTCGCCTACCCCTCCGATCTCACCCGCACCCAGATCGAGTCCGCCGCTTCCGCACCTCAAGAAGGCGCCCACGAAATCGCCTTCCCCGCCGCCCTCCGCCCGCCCATCGAACCCCGTGACTTCCGCGACGACGAGACCAACTGGCGATTCGTCACCCCGCCCGGCCCCGTCGCCTTCACCGACGCCTTCGCCGGACCGCAATCCTTCGACCCCAGCGCCTCCGTCGGCGATTTCATCCTCTGGACCAAACGCGCCCAGCCCTCCTACCAACTCGCCGTCGTCGTCGATGACCACCGCCAACACGTCACCCACGTCGTTCGAGGCGACGACCTCCTCGACTCCGCCTCCCGACAACTCCTCCTCTACCGCGCCCTCGGTTATGCCCCCGAGCCAACCTACCTCCACCTCCCCCTCGTCAAGGGTGAAGATGGCAAACGACTCGCCAAACGCCACGGCGACACTCGCCTCGACTCCTATCGCGCCCTGGGCGTCCCTCCCGAGCGAATCATCGGGCTCCTCGCGTCCTGGTCCGGGATCACGCCCCAGCACTCCCTCCAGCCCCTCTCCGCTCTCGAGTTCCGCCAGCGCCTCAACCTTGTTACCATTCCACACGCCCACGTCACCTTTTCCGCGGAGCACCACGCATGGCTGATCTCGAAACCGAATCCAAAGCCCGCGAGATGATGGCCAATCGGTACGAACGCTCCGGTTCGGGCGGCGCTCTGGGCCGGGTCCTCGCCATCCTCGCCATCCTCGGCGTCACCATCGCCGCCGTCTTCGCCTTCACCCAGGACGATCACAAAAAGAAGCCCACCGACGCTCCAAAGCCCACCTCCCCAGCCTCCACCGACGCATCGAACAACCGACCCGCCAAGACCGAGCCCGCCAAGGACATGCCCCTCGTCGAGTTTGCCACCGTTCGAGTCGCCGGCAAAGAGTTCAAACTCGAACTCGCCCTCAACAACGAAAAACGCTTCCGCGGCCTCTCCGGAAGGACCGACATCCCCGCCTCCGGGGGCATGCTCTTCGTCTTCCCCGATTCCGGCGTCACCGTCCAGAACTTCGTCATGCGCGATTGCCCCGTCAACATCGACATCATCTACCTCGACAGCGCCGCCCGCGTCACCGCCTTCCACAAAATGAAGGCCGAGGCACCCCGATCCGAGCCCGAGAAGCAGAACAGCCCGCCCGTGGATCGCCTCGGCAAGCCCCACCCCGAACTCCCCCAGTGGACCTGGACCAACGACGCCTATGAGAATCGCCTCAAGAAGTACTCCAGCAAGTTCGCGTCCCAATACGTCATCGAACTCAAAGGCGACACCCTCGACACGCTCAAGATAAAGGAAGGCGACAAGGTCGAACTCGTCGGGACCACCTGGGATGCCCTGAAGAAACAGGCGCAATAGTCCGATCCTCTTCCCCGGGTTGCTGGGGCGTGGTGCCCCAACCCGACACTCGATCGGGCGTGGGAGGAGGTCTCGTGGGCGCTCACACCATCTGGTTCTCTGGGACGCCAAGCGCCGAAGCCTCGTGGGTGCGTTGGGTCTCCCCGCTCCGCGACCACTGGCCCGGGCTCGACAAGCCCGTCGTGCACAACCTCGCCTTCGACCGCCTCCTCGCCGCGCTCGACAACCTCGACGTCCCCGAAGCCAGCAAACTCCCCGCCGCCGTCGTCGTCGTCTTCAGCGACCACGAGAAAACCCAGACCATCGACCGCGTGGTCGAGGGGCTCTTCGCCCGAAACCTGCCCGCCCTCTGCCTCATGCCCGACCCCGCCGACTGGAAGGCCTTCCAGCGCGACGGCGTCCTCTTCGAGCGCAACGACGCCGACCTCAACGTCCTCGCCGCCATGCTCTTCGCCCTCGCCGAGCGGCAGGGAACCGTCGATCTGCTCGCCAAGGAGGTCTACGTCACCACCCGCTGCCACGGCGGCATCCGCACCGAGATCGACCGCCTCCACGACGAACTCCACATGGCCGCCGCCGTCCAACGCGAGTTCCTCCCCGCCTCTCTTCCCGCACTCCCCGACATCGACTTCGGGCTCGTCTTCCGACCCGTCAACTACGTCAGCGGCGACATCTACGACCTCGAACAACTCGACGACGACCACGTCGGGTTCTTCATCGCCGACGCCGTCGGGCACGGCGTCCCCGCCGCCCTTCTCACCCTCATGCTCCGCAACAGCCTCTGCATGGTCGAGCCCGCTCGCCCCCTCGGCGATCCCGACCGCATCATCCCTCCCGCCGAGGTCCTCCGACGACTCAACCACCGACTCTGCGAAACCAAGGCCGGCGGCGGGCGCTTCGCCACCGCCGCCTACGGCATCATCCAATCCAGCACCCGAAAGGTCACCCTCGCCGGCGCGGGTCACCCCCACCCACTCG
Source organism: uncultured Phycisphaeraceae bacterium (assembly GCA_964543905.1). GTDB lineage: Bacteria > Planctomycetota > Phycisphaerae > Phycisphaerales > UBA1924. The sequence continues at coordinate 99,954 of CAZIZO010000008.1, read as the reverse complement.
TCATGGGCGGCGGCCTCCCCGCCCAGGCTCTCGAAACCGACGGCCCGCTCCTCGGCGTCTTCCCCGACGCCCAGTTCTCCCAGACCGAAGTTACCCTCGAGCCAGGACAGACCCTCCTCCTCTACACCGATGGCTTGGAGTGCGCCTTCCCGGATAAGTCCGCAACGTCCGCACGCGACTTCAAGCGCGCCAGCAAGCGCTACATGGACCACATCACCAACCTCCTCTGCGCCGACGCCGCCCACTCGCCCGAAGAGACGATGCGTGAACTCGTCCGCCTCCTCGACGAGCAGGCGGGATCGCTCCATCAGGCCGACGACGTCACCGCCATCGCCATCGCCCCCAAGGCCGCCGTCGCCCTCGCCCAGCCGACCCGTGCCAAGGCCGCCTGAGTCCGACCCCGCTCGGCGAAGAGACCGATCCCTCGCCGACACGCTCAGGACCCGACACACCCCTCCCGGTCCATCTCGTGTCCCTGAAGCACAACGCTCGGCCACATGCGTGGCCGAGCGCTGGTCGTGGTCCATCTTGTCAAGACCTCAAGACGTCCGACGGGCCCCTCAGCAGCCCGCCTCGAATCGCGACAGGAAGTAGAGCAGATCGTCGATCGTCACGCCGCCATCCAGCGTGCCCGTGAACGTGCCGTCGTCCACGTCGGCGGCAACGTCGCCCGCCTCGAAGATCGAGAGGTAGTACAGCAGGTCGTCGATCGTCACGCCGCCGTCCGGCTGTCCGTTGAACGTCCCGTCATCCACGTCGGCCACGCATCGAGGCGTGCCCACGACGCCGGTGAGGTTGATCGCGCTGATCGCCCACCACCCCGAGTCACGATCACGGAATCGGATCTGTGCGGACGCCGCTCCCTGCGGGTTGTTCAGCGAGACCGTCACCGTCTCATCGGTGTTCGTCATCTTCGTGCCCGGGTTCCAAGTCAGCACCGGAGTCCACGTCATGCCGTTGTCGTACGTCACCTCCACCGTGGAAACGTGCCCCGCCTCCGCGAACCATCCGCTGCGGAAGGTGAGCGTCAGCGAGTTCGCGTTCAACGCGTTGATGCCGTACGACGGCGAGAGGAGGATCGACTCCCCATCGCAGTTGCGTGCGGCAAAGTCCGAGATGAACGCCGTCGTCGCCAGGTGCTCGGTGCGGAGCCCGCCCAACGCTCGCGACCAGGCATCGACGTACCAGGCATGGAACCCGGTGAAGTCATCGCCCGGCGGGCACGTGCCGCTGTTCGTGGCGGTGAACCCGCCCCCCTGCTGCTCGACCGTCGAGAAGTAGAAGCACTGATCGATCGGCGGGAGTTCCGTGGGCGGCGCCGCCAGGTCGGGCACGTTCTCGAAGTTCTCGCTGAAGAGGCTGTTGTTGTTCACCCGCAGATCGATGTTGTCGATCGCCCACCACCAGTCGTTCCGGGCCTTGGTGAGCGAGAACTCGAACTTCACGTGCGTCGCGTTCGCGGGAATCTGCAGGGCGCTCCGCTCCAGCGTCACGCCCTCGTTCCAGTTCCCGTTGTCATCGTGGTAGTAGGGGCTCGGGGGAACATAGATCTGCTCCCCGCTCGCCGCACGCCCGCCGTCCGAATCCCAACGCATCACCTCGACCGCGGGCTGGTCCACCCCGCCCACCGTGTAGATCGCCTTGATGATCGCCGTCTGGTTGTTCGTGTTGCGTCGCGTCGCGGTCCCCGTCGTTCCCGCGGTCGTGACCGTGATCGGCACGCTGAACTGCGTGTCGTTGATCACCTCCACCCGCACCCGCCCGTTCATCGAGGGCACCGCGTTGCTCCCCGCGATGGTCACGTAGTTGCCCGTCTGGAACCCGTGCGGCGCCGACGTCGTGAAGACCGCGGGGTTGCCCGCCGCGACGCTCACGATCGTGCTCGCGGGCGGGTTCGGATCGCACGAGCAGTTGTCGTCGAAGGCTTCCGGACGCCACGACGAATCAAACGCCAGGCTCGCCGAGGTGATCGTGTTCGGGAGCGCGATCGCGGGCGTCGTCATGAACGCGTTGAACAGCGACGAGTTGTTCGCGAAGTCATCCCACTCATCGGGATCGGCGATCGCGACGAACCCGCGACCACGGGTGAACAGGCTGCGATTCTGGTTGTCCACGCGCTGCCACCACCAGTCCTTGAACGCGAACGACCACCCACGCCATTCCGGACGCCCGCACTCCGTCGGGCACCCGCCGCTGGGCGACCACACCTCGCTCCACCCCGCCGGGGGCGTGGGCGACCAGGGCGTCGTGCACGGGGCATAGTCCGTCGAGGGCGCCACCGCCATGCTGCCCTGCGCGGGCGACAGGTTCGCCAGCGTCACGGTCGCCTCCCCCTCGAACACCCGCACGTTGTCGATCGCCCAGTACCAGTTGTTGAAGCCCACGTAGCGGAAGTTCAGCGTCATGCTCGTCGCATCCTGCGGGACCGTCACGCCCACCGCCACCAACTCGTTCGGCGCGTCCGGCTTGAAGAACGGGCTGCTCGTGTTCGAACTCCACCGCAGGATCGTCGTCCGCGTGGCGTTCGCGTCGTTGAACACCGCCTCCACCGTCGCCTCCTGCGGGTCCTCGTACAGCCATGCCGAATCGAACGACACCACCACCAGGCTGCCCACCCGGCTCGCCAGGCTGATGTTCGGTATCGACATCGTCGTGTCCAGCGGACCCGGATCGTGCGGCAGATCGTCGAACTCGTCGCCGTCGGCAACCGCGATCAGCCCCGTCCCGTTCGTGAACCCCGACCCGTTCCCGCCGCTCGTGCAGTTCCAATAGGCACGATCCACAAACGACCACCCGCGCCAATCCGCCACCCCGCCCGTCGCGGGGCTGTCCACCGTCACGTTCACCCCGCCCAGCGTGTGCGTGTACACGTTCTGCCCGCAGTACGCCGTCGCGCATCCCTGCGGAATCTCGTGCACCGGCGGCTCCAGCATCACCGACTCAAAGTCTTCCGTGAACAACGTCTGCGCCGTCCCGCCCACGTCGCCGATCACCCGGATGTTGTCGATCGCCCACCACCAGTCGTTGGCCGCCTCCACCAGCCCGAACTCGAATCGCACCGCCGTCGCCCCCACCGGCACGTTGAGCCCCGGGTGGCTCTCGTCCGTGAACGCGTTCACCAGCGTCACGGTCTCGTTCGTCGCGTCGGGTTTGTAATAGTTCCCCGGCGCCAGCCCGTTGTTGTCCGAGTCCCACCGCATCACCTCGACCGCGGGCTGATCCACCCCGCCCACGGTGTAGATCGCGCGGATGATCGCCGTCTGATTGTTCGTCGGCGTGTCGTCGAACCCCTCCGGACGCCAACTCGAATCGAACACCACCGCCAGGCTCCCCGCCGTCACCCCCGTCAGATCGATCGTCGGCGTCCCCATCCACGTGTTCATCAGCCCGCAATCGATCGCCGGCCCGCTCCCGTTCACCACCGTCCGATCGTCCCACTCATCGGGGTCCGCCACCGCCACGTTCCCCACGCCGAGCGTGAACTGCTGGCGATTCTGGTTGTCCGTCCGCACGCCCCAGAACGACTTGGACGTGAAGGACCAGCCCTCCCACTCCCGTACCCCCTGCCCCGTCCCGCACGAGTTCGCCGGACCGCAGTTGATCGGCACCGAGCACGTCGGCGTCCCCACCCGGCACGCGTACGTCACCATGTCGCAGTTCGACCACGTCCACCCCGCCGGCGGTTGGTGCGTGAAGGCCGGCCCTTGCGCCCCACAGACCTGCGTCACGGCCGGATCGCCCGAGACTTGGTTCCGGACCGCACCATCGAACGTCTGCGCATAGAACACCGTCTGCGCCACCGCCGCCTCGGACAGCGCCAGCCCCGCCAGACCCGCCACCTTCAACGCGACCGATACTCGCTTGGATCGACCTGAACGCATCACTCTTCACTCCACACTTGGGGTTGCCTTGCCGACCACGCTCTCCCGCAGTCCGGCCGGTTCTCGCGTGAACACTACCGGGCCCTCCCACGGTCCACAACCCGTAACACAACAAGGTTCCGCAAAACCTGCGCATAGATCACCGTCCCCGCCGAGACATCGCCTTATCACACGAATATGTGTTTATCAAATCTGTGCGCGATCACAACATAACTTTGATCGACTCTGAATCAGACGCTGAGCCCCATGGCGTGGCTGAGTTGTACCATGATCCCGTGGTTCCGGTCGCCTCGCACCCCACGCGTTCTTCCCTCGTCCCCGCCCGCTTCCCCTGGAGATCCTCGTGAGCCGCTCCTCCCCCCCGCCCCGTCGCCCGAACGCCTTCACGCTCATCGAACTCCTCGTGGTCATCGCCGTCATTGCCCTGCTCGTCGGCATCCTTGTCCCCTCGCTGGCCAGCGCCCGCGAGTCCGCCAAGCAGGTCCAGTGCTTCGCCAACCAGCGAACCATCTACTCGGCCATCTTCGCTTATATCGCCGACAACAAGGAGATGCACCACGCCAAACGACTCAACTACGGCGCCCGCTTCCTGCGCATCAACCCCACCGGCGCCTACGAATCCACCAACCTTCGCCTCGTGCGCCCATACATCCCCGACTTTACTTCCGACGGCGGGCCCGCCGACGTCGCCTACTGGGGAAATATCTACGACCCATACTTCGACATCAGCATCGATCCTTCCTGGTACACCGCTCGCATGCCCTGGCCCTCCGACAAGGCGCCCCCCTTCCCGGGCTGGAAGGTCTGGAAGTGCCCCTCCGCCAAGAAGATGGACCCGTACCCCGACGGCACCGAGTACATCCCCGACCACTACTACCAGACCTACGGCTTCAACGGCGTCGACAACCGCCTCGACCCCGCCACCAACAAGCCCGCCATGACCTGGTGGCGCCGCACCTTCGTCCCCCAGTACAACCGCGTCCTCTCCACCCCCACTCGCCTCTCCTTCATCACCCAGCCCTCCGCCCTCATCATCTTCCAGGACGCCTTCGAGCACATGCTCGACGCCAACGGCGACACCCTCAACGACCTCACCCAGTACAACCCCGATGTCGCCAACGGCGACCCCCGTTTCCGCGACTGGCAACGCGAGTACTTCCGCCACAACACCGGGTGCAACACCGCCTGGGGCGACGGGCACGTCAAGGCCGTCGGCAAGGCCAAGATCGACGAATCGCTCCCCTGGTACACCGCCCTCAATCCCACCGTGCCCTGACCTCCCTTCGTCCACGACCCCGCGATGCCCAGGAGCACCGCCATGCACCCCGATCGCAGCGAGGGCGATCTCAACAACTCCCCGCGCCGACGGGCCTGGCAAGACTCCCATCTCTCCCCCAACGCCATCGCCTTCCTCCACGCCGACTCCTCCGCCTTCCTCAAGCAGGCCCTGAGCACCCCCTGCCTCAACGCCCTCTCCAGCGCCTCCGGCATCTACCTCTTCGATCTCGACGGCCGCCGCTACATGGACTTCCACGGCAACAGCGCCCACCAGGTCGGCTACGCCCACCCCAGAGTCGTTGACGCGGTCACCCGTCAACTCCGAACCCTCCCCTTCTGCCCTCGACGCTTTGCCAACGCTCCTGCGACCGAACTCGCCGAACGCCTGATCTCCCTCGCCCCTCACCCCCTCCAGCGCGTGCTCTTCGCCCCGGGCGGGGCCTCCGCGATCGGCATCGCCCTCAAACTCGCCCGCATCGCCACCGGACGACACAAGTTCATCAGCATGTGGGGCGCCTTCCACGGCGCCTCCATCGACACCATTTCCGTCGGCGGTGAGGATCACTTTCGCCGCGGCCTGGGCCCCTTGCTCCCCGGGGTCTTCCACGTCCATCCACCATTCCCCTTTCGATGCGCCTACGGCTGCGCCGGGGCGTGCAGCCTGCGCTGCGTCGAGGCGATCGAGCACGTGCTCGCCCGCGAGGGCGATGTCGCCGCCCTGATCGCCGAGCCCTTGCGTTGCACCACGGTCGCCACTCCTCCCCCGGGCTATTGGGATCGCGTCCGCGAACTCTGCGATCGACACCGCTGCCTCCTCATCTTCGATGAGATCCCCACCTGCCTCGGACGCACGGGCGATTGGTTCGCCTCCCACACCGTCGGCGTCACGCCCGACATCCTCGTCATCGGCAAGGGCCTCGGCGGCGCCGTCATGCCCCTCGCCGCCGTCCTCGCCCGCGCCGACCTTGATGTCGCCTCGCACACCTCCCTCGGACATTACACCCACGAAAAGTCCCCCGTCGCCGCCGCCGCCGCACTCGCCACCCTCGACGTCATCCAGGATGAAGACCTCCTCGCCCGGAGCCGCCAACTCGGGTCGCGGGCCGCCGAACGCGTGCGCTCCTGGCAGGAGGCCATCTCCCTCATCGGCGACGTCCGCGCCACGGGCCTGCTCCTCGCCATCGAGTTGGTCGCCGATCGCGATCGTCGAACCCCCGCCGTCGATGCGGCCGAACGTGTCCTGTACGAGTGCCTCTCGCGCGGGCTCAGTTTCAAGGTGTCGGCCGGAAATGTGCTCACCCTCACCCCGCCACTGATCATCTCGGACGATGAACTCGACCTTGCCCTGGCCATCTTGCACGACGTCCTCTCGCTGGTCGATCGCGACACGTCGCCCCGCTCGTCCTGAGATCTTGGCGCATTCTTGACGCTCGTCCACGCCATCCCTCCGCCTCGGGGACAAAGAATCCGTGCGTGCACGCCGCATCCTTCGTGATCTCCCTCCCGCATCGCTTCCGACGGCTGGCTCGACGGGCCGTGCCCATCCACGACCAACTGCTGGGCTGCCTCCTGGCCTCTTTGGCGAGCGTCGGGTGCTTTGCCCATCCCAAGCCCGGCGCGCACGCCGATGTGCGATTCACCATCGAGCCCCGCGCCGTCCGGGCCGAGTTGCTCATGAACCTCTCCTTCGTCGACGGTCTCATCCAGACTCGTCGCCAAGCCCGCGATGACATCCTCCCCGAAGAAGAGTCCGACCTGCACGCCGCCCTGCTCGAATACTTCGGCGGTGCGCCCGCCGGGCCCTCTCCCCGATCGTTGGATCGCGCCAACATCCTGAACATCGACGGCGTGCCCGTCCCGCCTCACGAACTCCTCTACCGCATCGTGCGCCCGGAACCCGAGACGCGACCGGGATTCGTCCAAAGCCCGATGGCGCTCATCCCCCAAGTGCACCTCGTGCTCCTCTACCCCTGCGCACAACGTCCCCGTCAAGTCTCCATCGCCTGGGGCACCTTCCCGCGTGATTTCCTCGATCAACAGCAGCAAGTCCCACCCCCGGTCCAGATCGAGTCCGTCCTCATCGCCGAAGGAGAGATCCGGCTCATCACGTTCACCAAGAGCGAGCCCGAGTACATCTGGCACACGTCCGACGCGCCCGTCGGGCCCCACGTTCCCCCGATCCTCCCCACCACCGTCCCCGTTCGCACCGTTCCCCTCCTCTCCCTCGCTCTGCCTCTCGCTTGGGCGTGCTGGCGAGCGCTCCACCTTCCAGGTTCGCGCCGCGCGTGGGCCGCCGCGATCATCCCCGTCTCCCTCCTCTCGGCCGCAGCGTGGAACACGGCTCGCGTCCCCCTGCCCACACTCCCATGGAGTTCCTCGCCCTCGCTCAAGGACGACGAACTGCTCCGCGTCTTCTCGCTCCTCCACGCCAACATCTACCGCGCGTTCGACTACACCGACCCCGGCGAGATCTACGACACCCTCGCCGCCAGCGTCGATGGACCCCTCCTCGACGCCATCTACACCCAGGTCTATCGAAGCCTCATCATGCAAGAAGAGGGGGGCGCCCTCAGTCGCGTCCAAGCCGTCCGCACTCTCGAGCAGCGCGTCCGCCGTCCTCGCTCCACCTCCCCCACCGCCGAGTGCATCGTCGACGCACGCTGGCAAGTGGACGGCATGGTCTACCACTGGGGCCACTCCCACACCCGACGCTCCGAGTTCCGCGCGGAATACGCCATCGCTCGCCTCCCCGACGGTTGGAAGATCGTCGCCTGCACTCCCATCGAGCAGTTCCGCGTGCCCATGGAGGGCGACCCCGCTCCACTCCCCCCGCCCCCCACACCCAAGGAGCACGAATGGCGTCCGACCCGATAGTCCTCCTCCACGCCCTCGAGTTCCGCCACCGCGACGCCGACGCCTTCGTCCTGCGCGTCTCCCATCTGGCACTGCGTCCGGGCGAACGCGTCGCCTGCGTCGGACCCAGCGGCTCCGGGAAGACCACCCTCCTCCATCTCATCTCGGGCGTCACCTCCCCCTCCGCCGGCTCGGTCCAAGTCCTCGGCGACCACATCGAATCCTGGTCCGACCACGCCCGACGGGCCTTGCGTCTTCGCCGCATCGGCATCGTCTTTCAGGAACTCGAACTCATCGACTACCTCTCCACCCTCGACAACCTCCTCCTCCCCGTTCGTCTCGGCTTTGGGCACCCAAACCCTTCCCATCGCGATCGCGCCGTCCATCTCGCCCGCTCCATGGGCATCGAGCACCTGCTCCACCGAACTCCACGACGCCTCTCGCAAGGCGAACGCCAACGCGCCGCCCTCTGCCGCGCGCTCATCCTCTCCCCTCCCCTTGTCCTCTGCGACGAGCCCACCGGCAACCTCGACCCCGTCCACTCCCAGCGCGTCCTCGACCTCCTTCTCGACCACGTCGCCTCGACCGGTTCCACCCTCTTCATGGTCACCCACAACCACGCGCTGCTCCATCGCTTCGATCGCGTCATCGACATGCCCTCCCTCTCCACGCCTCGCCCCGCCCGCTATGGAGACCTCCCATGAGCGCGGCCTGGTTTCTCGCCCTCGCCCACGCACGCCACTCTCGTCTTCGCACCTCCATCCTCGCCCTCTGCGTCGCCCTCGCCATCCTGCTCCCGCTCGCCACCAGGCTCGTCATCGCCCAGTACCGCGCCGACCTCACCGCCCGCGCCGACGCCACGCCCATCGCCATCGGTCGATCGGGCAGCAAGGTGGACCTCGCCCTTCTCGCCATGTACTTCCGCCCCTCCAGCCTCGAACCGCTCAGCATGGCCGAGTTCGACTCACTCCGCGCCGAGGTCGCCGGACTCTGCGTCCCGATCCATGCCCGATACACCACACGCCACCTCCGCATCGTGGCCACCATCCCCGAGTACTTCGAGGCTCGAAACCTCCGCACCGCTTCCGGCACCCTGCCCACCATGCTCGGTGAGGTCGTGCTCGGCTTCCACGCGCACCAGTCCCTCGGCGTCCACGTCGGCATGCCCATCTTCTCCGACCAGTCCGATGTCTTCGACATCTCCAAGCCCCCCGCCTTGAAGATGCGCGTCTGCGGCATCCTCGCCCAGAGCCACACCCCCGACGACCACGCCGTCTTCGTCGATCTCAAGACCGCCTGGATCCTCGAAGGTCTCAGCCACGGTCACGCCGACCCCTCCTCGCTCCCCGCCTCCATGATTCTGGATCGTTCCGCCACCAACGTCGTCGTCAGCGAGCAACTCATCCACTTCAACGAAGTCACCCCCCGGTCGGCGCCCTCCTTCCACGTCCACGCCCCTCCCGAGCACCTCCCCCTCAGCGCCGTGCTCATCTTTCCCCTTGACCACAAGGACGCCACGATCTCCCGCGCTCTCGTCAACCAAGGTCGCGATCCGAAGTTCCAACGCCTCCAGGCGGTCGTCTGTCGCGACGTCGTCGATGATCTCCTCTCCACCGTCCTCCAAATCCGCCTCCTCCTCGACGCCGTCTCGTGCGTGCTCGCCGCCTCCACCGCCCTCCTGCTCGCCCTGATCTCCGCGCTCTCCGCACGTGTTCGTGAGCGGGAGTGGGTCACGCTCCATCGCCTCGGCGGCCCCGCCTCCACCGTCCGCGCCCTGATCGCCTTCGAGTTCCTCATCGTCCTCCTCTCCGGTTCGTTCCTCGCCGGCGCGGGCCTCCTCGTCCTGCGCGTGGCCACACCCCGCCTCATCAGCCTGCTTTCCTAGGAGCCCTGTTGCATGCCCCCTTCCGCGCGCCTCGTCGCTCTGGTGTTGAGCCTCCTCGCCTCCGTCGTCGGGTGCGATCGTGCGCCGTCCACGCACGCAAGCCGTGCCACCGACTCCACGACCTCACGCTCCCCAATCATCTACACCACCTTCTATCCCACCTGCTTCTTCGCCTCGCGCATCGTGGGCGATCGTGCCACCGTGGTCTGCCCCTTGCCCGACGGTGAAGACCCGATCTTCTGGAGCCCCCCCACCGACATCCTGCAAGCCTTCCAGTCCGCCGACCTCATCGTCATCAACGGCGCCAACTTCGAGCAATGGGTCTCCTCCGCCGCCCTCCCCATGAGCCGCCTCGTCGACGCCTCCGCACCCCTCCACGAGCACCTCATCACGATCGAGTCCACCACGCACCGACACGGCACCATGGGCGAGCACTCCCACGAAGGCCTCGATGGTCACACCTGGATGGCCCCGGCCAACGCCATCGAGCAGGCCCGCGCGATCCTCCTCGCCCTCCAGCGTCGCTGGCCGGAGCACGCCAACGCCTGGCACCACGGACATCGCCAACTCGAAGAAGACCTCCTCGCCCTCGATCGCCGCTTCCGCGAGTTGGCCCCCCTGTGCTCCTCGGCCGTCCTCATCGCCTCCCACCCCGCGTACAACTACATCGCCCAGCGCTACGCCATCACGATCCACACCATCCCCCTCTCCCCCGACCAGCCCCCGGACCCCGACGCCCAGGCCAACCTCTCCAACCTCCTCCGGAATCACCCCCACGCCTCCCCGCGCATCCTCCTCTGGGAGGACGATCCCGCCGATTCCATCCGCGAGCATCTGGAGAACGACTTCGCCATACGCAGCCTCACCTTCTCCCCCTGCGAGTCGTTGAGCCAACAAGACCGCGCCCTCGGCAACGACTACCTCGTCGTCATGAATCGAAACCTGGATCGCCTGTTCTCCACGCTCCGTGACGCGCGGTAATCCCGCGACGCCGCACGACTTCATGCGATCTTGATCTGCACTTGCGCCCCCCATGACACATCGTCTTCCGTTCTTGACTAGCCTGAACGATTCCTCGCCCGCCGGTCCCGCGCCACCGCTCAACCTCATCGGAGTTTCGTAATATGCCCTGCCTCGATCCCCTCTCGCCCTCCTCGCCGCTGCGGTTCGCGGCATGCCTCTCGCTCCTCGTGTCCTTCGCATCCGTCGCGTTGGCCCAGGACAAGAAAAAAGAGCCCGTCCCCGAGCCGGGGCTCCTCCTCCACTTCGGGGTGGGCAAGGGCAAACTCTCGCGCGAGGGCGACCTCGCGATCGACGCCACCTCCAACGTCCGCGCCAAGGTGCTCGGGAAGGTCGAGCGCGCGATCATCGGTCCAGGCGAAGGGATCTCCTTCAACGGCGAGAACGCCTACCTCCAGATCTCCCCCGACATCGCCGACTCCAAGCCCGCCCTTCCTTCCGCGGAGATGACCGCCGAAGCCTGGGTCAATGTCGAGAAGCCCGAACACGCCGGCGCCTTCATCGCCGTCGCCCAAGACAACGCCGACGCCGAACAAGGTTGGATCCTGGGCTACAGCGACGACGCGTTCTACTTCGCCCTCGCCTCCTCCGGCGCCGACGACGGCAACGGCCACATGACCTACGTGCGCTCGTCCACACCCTACTCCACCGGCAAGTGGTACCACGTCGCCGGCACCTACGACGGGCGACGCCTGCGCCTCTACGTCAACGGCAAACTCGCAGGCGAATCCGCCCAGCAGCGCGGCGCCATCCTCTACCCCTCGCACGCCCCCTACACCATCGGCGCCTTCAAGGACGACGACGAACTCACCCTCCTCAAGGGCGCCATGGTCGAAGTCAAGGTGTTCAATCGCGCTCTCGCCGATCAGGAGATCGCCGCCGCCTACGACCCCGGCGCCAAACTCGCGTCCTGGGACCCCCCCGTCGAGACCACCCAGCGCTTCGTCGTCAAGCCCTACCTCCAGTGGTCCACCATGAACTCCATGACCATCATGTGGGAAACCTCCAAGCCCGGCAAGGGCTACGTCCGCTACGGCGACCAACTCCCCTATGCCTACCAATCCCAACCCGGCCCCGAAGGAACCTTCCACGAGATCACCATCGACAACCTCCAGCCCGGCACCAACTACTTCTATCGCGCCCACACCCTCCACCCCGACGGCACCGAACTCCTCAGCGACGACCTCACCTTCCAAACCTCCGTCCGTCCCGACGCCGCCTACGCCTTCGTCGTCATCGGCGACACCCAGAAAAATCCGCAGGTCATCGCCACCTTGCAGCAGTTCGCGTTCTCCCTCCGCCCCAACTTCGAGATCCATCTCGGCGACGTCGTCAACACCGGGCCCGATCGCCTCGAATGGACCGAGGAGTTCCTCGCCGGCTCCTATCCCCTCATGAGCCGCGTCTGCATGTTCCCCTCCCTCGGCAACCACGAGGAAAACCACTCCCTCTACTACAAATACTTCAAGGTCCAGGCCCCGGAGGATCACTACACCTACCGCTACGGCAACGCCCAGTTCTTCATCCTCAACACCAACATCGACGTCTCCCCGGGCAGCGCGCAATGGAACTGGCTCGACGCCGAACTCGCCAAGAGCGACGCCAAGTGGAAGTTCGTCTACCACCACCATCCCGTCTACTCCTCTGACTCCGACGACTACGGCGATACCTTCAAAGAGCAATCCACCTGGGGTTCCCCGCGCCACCGTCCCCTCGCCCAGTTGTACGAGAAGCACCACGTCGACATCAACTTCACCGGGCACATCCACGCCTACGAACGCACCTGGCCCCTCCGCGCCGGTCAGGTCGATCACGCCTCCGGCGTCATCTACATCACCAGCGGCGGCGGCGGCGGCGGGCTCGAAACCGCCGCCCCGCAAAAGACCTGGTTCAGCCGTCGCACGTACAAAGGACACCACATCACCTACGTCATGATCCACGACGCCCACCTCGAGTTGCAAGCCTTCGACCTCGAAGGTCGCCTCTTCGACACCATGACCCTCCACAAGCCCTAGTCCACGCTCGGGCCTTCTCCGCCCTGCACGGGCCCCACACGCCCACACGCGTCGTCCGCGCGTCACGTCACGCCGCCGCCACCCCTGAGGATCACCGACGCGCCGTCCGCTCCTCCAACCTCCAGTACACGATCGCCGCGATGCTCATCCCCAGCCCCACCAAGGCCAGCACGCTCATCGCCACGCCCCACCCGTGCGACTGCGCCAACCCGCCGATGAACCGTCCCGACAGCACCGCGCCCAGGTAGCCCACGCCGTCGAGCAAACCCGCCGCCGTCGCCGCGGACTTCCTCCCACCCACATCCAGCGAGGACGCCCCGCTCAAGAACGAGTAGGGCCCGATCATCGACAGCGCGCTCAACGACAGCATGACCATCGGGATCAACGCGCCCCCGTTGGACCTCCACGCCCCCATCACCCCAAGGCACCCCACCAACGGAAAGAGCATCACCGCCATCACCAGCCCACGCCGACCGTGCGCGAGTCGATCGCTCGCCCACCCCGCGGCCAGAGCGCTCACACCCCCAAAGAATGGAAAGACGCCGCTCCACGTCGCCGCGTCCGCGTTCGAAAGCCCCGCCACGTCCTTGAGGTACGTGGGCGACCAGAAGTTGAACGTCTCGCGCAGCATCGTCAGCCCCAGCGAGAGCACCGCCAACACCAGAAACCCGGGCGAACGCAGCAACGGCATCACCACCCCGCGGAGCGATTCTCGCCCCGCCGACCTCGTCTCCGGAGTCGCCCTCGCCCCAGCCGCCTCGTCGCACGCGTCCTCCCTTGATCGGGGACGATCCCGAAGGATCATCGCACACCCGATCGCGACCACGCCCAAGACCGCCGCCGACGTCATGAACAACCCGCGCCATCCGACCCCCGCCTGGATGATCTGCCCCAGGACCACCCGCGCCAGCACGTCCCCAAAGAGGTAACTCATGCTCAGGATCGCCGCCGCTCGTCCATAGTGCGCCGCGTCGAACCACGCCCCGCAGACCTTGATCGCCGCGCCCCACCCCGCCGACTGCACGAATCGATTCGCGCACCAGATCACCAGCATCACGCCCACGCCCGGCGCCGCACCGAACGCCACCGTCGCCCCGAGCGAGAGCACCATCGCGAGGAGAAACACCGCACGGGGGCTCAGCACATCCGTGACGATCCCGTTCACGACCTTCCCCACCGCGTACGCCAGCACCGCCGCGCTCGAGATCGTCCCCAGCGCCGCCTTATCCAGGCCCTCCAGGTCGCGGCTTTCCAGCAGCAGCGGTGACGCCACGCTCAGATTGGACCGGCACAGGTAATACCCCGCGTACCCGACCGTCAGCGCCGTCAACGTCACGATCTGTCCACGGCTCCATCGGACCGCGCCCCCCGCGTTCATGCCCCCGACTCCCACCAGCCCCGTTCGACCGCTTCCCACACCTCCTGCGCCAGACCAAACGACAGCGTCATCCCCATGCCCCCCACCCCGTTGACGATCCACACCCCAGGCCTGGGCGACCTCACGTACTCCGTGGCCCCCGTCGTGCTCTTCGCGTACACCCCCATCCACCGCTCCGCCACCCGCGCCTCCGGGAGTCGCAGGAACGTGCCCAGGTACCGCAGCACCAGGTGATCCAGGTCCTCGCGGCAGAACGGCTCCACCGCCATCCCATACTCGTGCGTGTCTCCGATCGCCACTTCTCCCGCCTCGTTCTGCGACGCCAGCACGTGGATCCCCCACCGCAGATACTCCGGTCGCTCCCGCTCCATCCGCGCCCGAAGCGCCGCCAGCGTCGGGCACGACTCGAACGCCTTGTAGTGCAGCAGCGTCAGCCCCGCGGCCACGTGCGATCCCAGCCGCCATCCCCCGGGTTGCGCCGACGTCCGCATCATCTGCAACTTGCACCGCGTCAACCCCGATCCCTCAAACTCCTTCGGAAACAGCGTCTGAAAATCTTCCCCCGAGCACACCACCGCCACATCGCACTCGATCACGCGACCGTCGCTCAGTTCCACGCGCCCCGCGTCGACGCGATTCGCCAGCGCCCCAAACAGCGTCGTGACCCCAAGCCCCTCCCGCAGATACATCGGGATCGCCCGGATCGCCTGCCTCGGGTCCACGCTCAGTTCGTGCGGGCTCCACAACGCCGCACGCAATCCATCCTCCACCAGCCCGGGGCAGATCCGCCTCGCGTCCGATGCATGGATCATCCGTGTGCCAAACTCCACCCCGTGCCGGGTCTGGAACTCCTCCAGCACGCCCTCCTCATCGCCCGCTCGCGCCACGTGCAGCGAGCCGCATCGCTCCGCCGCAAACCCAGCCCGCTCGGCCACGTCCAACCACACCGCTCGCGATCGCATCGCCCGCTGGAACAATCGACCCGAGGTCTGCCCGATCGGCCACACCATCCCAAAGTTCCGGATGCTCGCCCCCAGCGCCCGTGGCGACCGCTCGACCAACGTCACCCGGTGCCCCCGCCGCGCGCCTTCATACGCGCACGCCAGCCCCACGATCCCCGCCCCGATCACCACCACCTTACCCACACAGCACCTCGACCAACGTCGTCAGATCGCTCAGCAGATGCGTGTGCGGATGCCCTCGCAGTTCCTCGAGCGTGTGCGTCCCGTGCCCCACCCCGATCACGAATCGACACCCCGCGTTCGTCCCCGCGCCAAGGTCCGACGGCGTGTCCCCACACGCCGCCACCCTCGACACCTCCCTCACCCCCGTCCGCCTCATGCACGCATGGATCAAGTCCGGCGCGGGCCTCCCTCGCTCCACCTCGTCCGACGCCACCCTGGGATAATGCCCCCACCCCATCCGATCCAAAATCATCTCCGCCACCCCGCTCGAAAATCCCGTTGTGAACGCCACCCGAACCCCCATCTCCTCGAGTTCCTTGATGCTCCGCTCCGCTCCGGGCAAGGCCACCGGCGGCCGTTCCCACATCTCCTGCGCTATGCACGCATCGAACCTCGTCGCCAACTCCATCCCCCTCGACGGATCCATCCCGGACCGCTCCAGCGCCTCCCGAAAGACCTGCCTCTTGTCCACCCCCATCCGCGCCTTCATCCACGATTCGTCCCGCACCAGCCCTTCCTCGTCCGCCACGCGCAGAAACGCCCGCATCACCAGCCCATCATCCCGGACCGTGGTCCCGGCAATGTCCAGCGTCACCAACTCCACCAGGGGCGTTCGCACCTCAACTCGCATCGCTCACTCCACCTTGCTCTCGGGTGCACCACGCCCTTCCATCCGGCACCGACACCGATTCGTTGCCGTGCTGCGCTTGCTCCACCCGTACGGCTCCATCCACCTCCGACGGACTCAGAGTACATGCCGCTCCACTCGCACACGTTGTCCTGACGCGAAGGAATCGCCAAGATTGCGCCAAGAGCGCCCTCGCCCACCGCGACTCGTTCTTCTCGTGCCATGCCGAGGCGCGCCGCCGCGACTCGCCCGTGCTCAGCGATCGATGGATGGGTTCTGCACGGACCAGAACCCCGTGCCACCACACTCACCATCCTCCTCGCCCTTGTCCACCCTTTTTTCAAGGTAAACGCACGTCTCCTCCCGTTCGCC
Source organism: uncultured Phycisphaeraceae bacterium (assembly GCA_964543905.1). GTDB lineage: Bacteria > Planctomycetota > Phycisphaerae > Phycisphaerales > UBA1924. The sequence continues at coordinate 83,460 of CAZIZO010000008.1, read as the reverse complement.
CACGGCTAGTGTTGCCGGTTGCACTCCCCCTCCCACATCCCCGTCCTCCGGCGCGAGTGCCTCGCCGCCCTCGCCCCGCGCGCGGGCGAGACCTACGCCGACTGCACCGCCGGCCTCGGAGGCCACGCCGCCGCCGTCGCCTCGGAAATGGCACCGGGCAACTCGCCCATCACAGGGCCGACCAATTACACCACGCCCCACGCCGCGAGCACCATCATCCTCAACGACGCCGACCCCTCGAACCTCGCCCACGCCGCCGCCCACGTCCAATCCGCCGCTGGAACCCGCACCCGCGTCCACGCGTTCCAGGGCAACTTTGCCGACCTTCCTCGCAAGATGCGCGACGCCGGGCTCGCCGCCCACATGCTTCTCGCCGATCTCGGCTTCGCCTCCAACCAGGTGGACGACCCCGCCCGCGGCTTCTCCTTCATGCGCGAAGGCCCCCTCGACATGCGCCTCGACCCCTCCCGACCCCTCTCCGCGGCCGACCTCGTGAACAAGGGCCGCGAATCCGAACTCGCCGCCATCCTCCGCGACTACGCCGAAGAACCCGCCGCCCGTCGCATCGCCGCCGCCATCGTCCGTGCTCGCAAAGCCGCACCGCTCCTCACCACGACGGCCCTCGCCGATCTGGTGCAAGCCACCCTCGGGCGTCGCCCCGGGGGCATCCACCCCGCCACCAAGACCTTCCAGGCTCTCCGCATCGCCGTCAACGACGAACTCGGTAGCCTCGAAGCCCTCCTCGCCGCCATCCGCCACGCCGCCCAGCAGATCGCCCGGGGCGATCCCGATCCCAACTGGCTCCGTCCCGCCGCCCGCGTCGCCATCATCACCTTCCATTCCTTGGAGGACCGCCCGGTCAAACGCCTCTTCACCGAACTCGTCCATGAAGGCCTCGCCCACGACATCGGACACGGAAAATGTGCGGCAGGTGACGAAGAAATCGCCCAGAATCCCAGGGCACGCTCCGCAAAGTTACGCGCGATTCGACTTCTCCCCTCCACATGGCCGAAATAGAGATTAGAATCCCCTATTCAAGTCGTCGCCATGGGTTCCCATGTCGTACGATTCCGATCAACGCATGGTTGGCGGAGAGGGTTGGGTTGCTGAGCAGAGGGAGTATGGATGCTCCCGGAAGGCGGCCCGCAACTTCGATTCGTGTGCCCGAGGCGAGGGTGACCTCCTCCGCCAGGGTGCAAGGATGCAGCGCACGTGACTCGAGAACTCAAACTGGCACTCATCGTCGGCTTCACGCTCGTCCTCGTCGTGACCGTCCTCATCAGCGATCACCTCTCCAAGGCGCGACAAACCAAACTCGACACCGGGAACGCCCAACTCACCGTCGCCCCCGCCCAGTGGCCCCGCGAGGTCGGTGGCGCCGCCCCCTCCGGCTCGGGCGTCATGAACCCCGTCCCAGGACCGCTCGCCCAAATCCCCGAGTCCAAGCCCGCCGAACCCGCCCCCGCGGATCGTCGCGTCGCCGACGCCACCCCGCGCGAGCCCAACCCCGAGCCCCTCCTTCCTCCCTCCCCCAACGAGCCCAAGCCCTCACCCGAATCCGTGCCCGAACTCCGCTTGGGCCGTTCCAACGACCCCCTCATCGACGAGATCAAGGCCCGCGGCGGGACCGTTGACGAATCTGGTGCCTTCAAACTCCCCGTCACCGCACGGGTCGATCGCACCCCCACCGGCAACACCCCACCGCCCCAGGACAAACTCTCCCCTCCCACTCCCGCTCCCAAGACCACCCCCGCGCTCACCCCGGGCGAACAGTCGTACACCATCGCCCCGGGCGACAGCGTCACCAAAATCGCCGCCAAGTTCTACGGCGACGGCAAGCACTGGCGCAAACTCGCCGAGTTCAACCCGGGTCGAATCGGTGCCAACGGCGAAGTCCGCGCCGGGCAAGCCATCCGCGTTCCGACCGCCGAAGTCCTCCTCGGCAAGCCCGCGCCCACACCCGCCAAGCCCGCCGACCCCAAACTCGCCAAGAACGACCCAAAGAAGCCCGCGGACAAAAAGTCCACCGACAAGAAACTCCCCGACCCCCCCAAGCCTCCCAAGACCTATGTCGTCCAGAAAGGCGACTCCCTCGGCAGCATCGCGCAGAAGACCCTCGGCTCTTCCAAAAAGTTGGGTGAACTCCTCGCCGCCAACTCCGACGTCATCGATGACGAGGACAACGTGCCCGCCGGAACCGTCCTGAAGATCCCTGGAAAATAAGTCGTCGGCGGCGCGAGGGGACACGCTCGCCCACCCCCAACCCCCTCTCGCTCGGAGGGGGGGAAGCCTGGAGTCGGCCCGTGTTTGGTAAACTGGCGATCACGATCGTGGCCCTGGGCGCATTCGCGTGCGCCCTTCTCGCCATGCGCCAATCTCGCCTCCAGGCCGCCAGCGAGATCGCCCAGGCCCAACTCCGCATCCAGAAACTCGACGACGAACTCCTCCGCGCCCGCTCCCAGATCGCCCGCCGTCTCGCCCCGCACGAACTCGAAGCCCTGACCCGAACCGTCGGCCCGCTCAAGCCCATCATCGTGGGCGAGCCCCTGCCTTCCCTCGAAGAACTCGGGGACGCGCAGTCTCCCCAGAGCGCGAACCCTCCCGCCGACCCACCCAATCCCCAAGCCAAGCCCGCGGAAGCCCCTTCACACAAACCTTCCACCAAGCCGCCCTCGCCCAAGAAAGAAACCAAGAGCAAGCCCGTCTCCGCGCCCCGTCCCACCGCCATCGCCAGCACTCCGACGCCCACGCCCCGCGAGTAAGGACTACTGATGCCCGCCGAACACAGCGCCGAGCGCCGCCTCGCGATCGTGCCCCTCGTCACCGTGGCCGTCCTCTCCATCCTCCTCCTCGCGATGGTCGCCCGGGTCGCCCAACTGCAACTCGCGCCCTCCGACGCCCTCCGCGAGCAGATGACCCCGCGCGTCTCCTCACGCACCATCGTCCCCCTCCGAGGCGACATCGCCGATCGCAAGGGTCGCATCCTCTCCGATACCAGTTTCGCCGAGCGCGTCGTCGTCGATCCCACGCTCCTCCCGAAGGAACAGGCCAAACTCGACGAGGTCATCGTCGCCCTCTCCACCGCCATGAACGCCGACCCGGACAAGGTCGGCTCCGCCATCCACCGCGCTCTCGCCGTCAATGCCCGCCGCGAAAAAGCCTGGGCCCAGTCCGGCCACCAGTCCGAACCCGCGGGGCTGCACGGCGTCCTCGCCAACTTCCTCCCCCTCGCCAACGTCGAACGCGAATCCCCCAAGATCGACGCCGAGCCCCAGCCCGCCCTCGACGACGAGCAGTCCCTCGCCGTCCTCAAACGCCCCATCCGCTACGTCCCCGTCAGCGAGCCGCTCGACCAAGACCGTCTCGCCGCCGTCAAGGCTCTCATCAAGGATCGGAAACTCAAGGGCATCGCCCTCGAACGACAGCCCGTCCGTCAATACCCAGGCGGCACCCCCGCCGCCTCCATCGTCGGTCTCGTCGGCTTCGAACAGGTCGGCATGATGGGCGCCGAAAAACTCCTCGATCCCCGCCTCCAAGGAAAGCCCGGCTCCCTCCAGTTCGTCCGCGACCGCGACGGCAAACCCCTCTGGCTCGATCCCGGTAGCGTCCAGCCACCCACCGCCGGACAGGACGTCCGCCTCTCCATCGACCTCGAACTCCAACGCATCGCCGAAGAGGAACTCACCCGCGGCGTCGAAGAAGCCGACGCCGCCGGCGGCCGCCTCGTCCTCATCGACCCGCTCACCGGCGAAGTCCTCGCCATGTGCGACGTCCTCCGCGATGTCCCCGATGCCGTCCCTTACCCCTGGGTTGACGCCCCACAAAGACTCAAACGCGGCGAGAAGCCCCCGCCCGAACCCAACGTCCTCGCCCAACGTCGCCGCTACATCACCATGAAACTCGACGAGGGCCGAAAGAAACACCCCGCCCTCGGCCGCAATCGCGCCATCGAAGACGTCTACGAGCCCGGCTCCACCTTCAAGCCCTTCGTCTGGGCCACCATCACCGAACTCGCGCTCGCCAAGCCCGACGAAATCTTCGACACCGAAGGCGGCCGTTGGACCACCAACTACGGCCGCCCCATCCAGGACGTCACCAAACGCGAAAAAATGACCTGGCGTGAGGTCCTCATCAACTCCTCCAACATCGGCATGATCAAGGCCGCCGAACGCATGACCTACGCCCAACTCCACGACGTCCCCGTCCGCTTCGGGTTCGGCCGCCCCACCGGCATCGGCGTCGACGGCAAAGGCTGGGTCGGCGAAGCCTCCGGCATCGTCACCCCCATGCGCTCCTGGAGCAAGTACACCCAGACCTCCGTCGCCTACGGCCACGAAGTCGCCGTCACCCCAGTCCAAATGGTCCGCGCCTTCTCCGCCTTCTGCCGTCCGGGCGACCTCGCCGGCACCCTCCCCCAACTCCGCTTGACCGCCCTCGATCCCTCCGATCGCGTCCGCGCCGAAGGACAGTCGTTCACCGACGCCGACCTCCAATCCGGCGTCATCTACCGCGTCCTCCCCCCACACATCGCCCTCCTCACCCGCGAAACCATGCGCGGCGTCGCCGACAACATGGAAATGCGTTGGGCCAAGCCCCCCGAAGGAGGCTGGCGCTACGTCATGTTCGGCAAATCCGGCACCGCCGAAATCCCCCTCGGCAAAGCCCCCGAAGGCAAAAAACGACCCAAAGGCTCCAGCGGCTACTTCGACGACCAATACAACTCCAGTTTCGTCGCCGGCGCTCCCATCGAAAACCCGCGCCTCGTCTGCATCGTCGTCATCGACGATCCAGGACCCTACCTCGTCGATCACAAACGCCACTACGGCGCCGCCACCGCAGGTCCCGTCGTCCGCCGTGTCATGGAACGCTCCCTCACCTACCTCGGCGTGCCCCCCTCGCCCCCCGAATCTCACAAGCCCCTCGACATCCCCTCCGCCACGCCCCAACACGAGAAGCCCCCCGCGAAGAAGTCCTCGTCTAGGTAAACGTTACATCCGAAATCTGGGGTGTCTGAAGGCCGAGAATCCACCTCCCGATCCCATTTTTTCGCCCTTTTTCTTGCTCTCCCGCCACACCTTCGTGTACATTCCTTCTCATCGGTACGGGCAGACACCCGGCCCAGAGAGACATCGCCCCCGCGCGTTTCCGCTCGCGTGGGCGAACGGAGACAAGACCCATGAAATCGTTCGTCGTCATCAGTGCGCTCGCGCTCAGCGCCGGCGCCGCACTCGCCCAGTCGGGCTCCAACATCCAGGCCGACGCCGCCGCCCTCGGCGCTCCCCTCGTCAGCGTCCAAGCCAACCCCACGCAGTTCGGCAACTCCTCCGGCACCCAGAACAGCAACGGCGGCTCCGAACTCAACGCCGCCTGGGGCACCATCGCCGCCGGGAAACTCAACCTCCTCATGAGCGGAAACCTCGAAGCCAACTACAACAAGTTGTGGATCTTCTTCGACGACGGCTCCCCAGGCGTCAACCAACTCGCCGGGGGCTACCAGGACGGCGGCTTCGGCGAAATCAACAACATGACCGGCCTCCGCTTCGACAACGCCTTCAACCCCTCCCGTGGCATCCGCCTCGAAGTCGGGCCCGGATTCCTCGGCGTCCGCGGGTTCACCCTCAACGGCGCCCCCGGATACGACATCTTCACCTCCGGCGGGCCCGGTTCCCTCGCCCTCTCCAACGTCGTCGGCGCCAACGGCGTCAACTTCGGCTGGGATAACTCCAACGCCCTCGGCGTCGACAGCGCCTCCGCCGCCGCCGCCCTCTCCGCCTCCACCGGCTGGAACTTCTCCATCGACCTCGCCACCTACTTCGGTAACGCCAGCCTCTCCTCCGTCAAGGTCATGGCCTTCATCACCAGCCCCGACGCCGGATTCGCCTCCAACCAGTTCCTCGGGAGCCTCCCAGTGGGATACGGCAACCTCGGCAATCTCGCCAACCGCGACCTCTCCCAGGACGCCGGTGACCAGTACTTCACCATCGTCCCCGCCCCCGGCGCGCTCTCCCTCCTCGGCCTCGCGGGCCTCGCCGCCAGCCGCCGCCGACGCGCCTGACCCGCTTCCACATTCCTTCGAACGGAGAGAGGGAGTTCCGCGATCCGCGGACTCCCTTTTTTGTGCCTCGCCCTCCGTCATCCCCGAGGTTCACACCCAGAATCGCCCCCCCTCCACGTGCCCTCTCGCACAGTGACCTCCGTGGTGCGCACAATCGCGCACGTCCCCGCAAGTTATGCAGAAAAATCCGCGCGCAATCGACATCGAAAAATCCAGTCCTTTTCGTGATACGTAACCGCGGACATACCGTCGGCGCGCGCACAAACGTGGTCCTCGCCCCCAGGGTAGAGAGATCACCTCTTTGACAACCAAATACACATCACCCCCGCGCGGGCGAACGCCGATGCCCAATGCCCCCTCCCCAGCGCAAAGCCCGCGACCACGCAACGTTCAACCGCTACAACCCCACCCGGATTCCTTCCGCCTTCACCTTCTCCATCAGCGACTGGAACTCCGTCAGCGCCCGGTCCAATCGCACCGCCGCGTCCTTGAGTGCGTTGTACAAGTCCGGGTTCGTCGCCAGTTGCCCCGCCGTCCCTTTCCCCTGGTTGATCCCTTCGAGCAACCTGGCAAACTCCTCCGCGGCCTTGTCCGCCTTGCTCGCCGTGCTCTGGATCGAACTCAGCGCCGCGTCGATCTTCGCCGCCGACTGGTCCACCGTCTGCTTCACGCTCTCACCGGTCGTGGTCCACGACTTCACGAGCCCCGACGCATCCTCCAGCACACGATGGCTCTTCTGCACCAGTTGCTTCGCGTCCGCCCGCAGTTGGTCATCGCCCAGCCACTTGTCCGCGCTCGCGAGCGCCGCGTCCACGCGCGCCATCGTGCTCGGCAGGTTCGCGGGCTTTCCTCCCGCGACCTCCGCCAGCGTCCGCGGCTCCAGCATGTCGTTCAGCCGCTTCGCCACCGTCTTGATCTCGACGCCCGCGTCGTTGTAGGTCGTCGCCAGCGCGTCGATCTTGTCCGCCGCCTTGCTCAACTTCCGAAGCGGCTCCTCCACCATGTCCGTCAGTTGCCCGAAGAGGCTCGTCACCTGCTTGTCGGCGACCACCTCGTCCGGCTGGATCAGGGTCGCCAGATCGTGCTCGCTGGCGCCGTCGGGAATGGCAAAGTCCAGCACCGCCTCGCCCACGAAACTCTTGTCGATCGCGACGCTGACCGCACGCGGGATCTTGACCCCGTCGTTGATGCGGAGGCGCAGGTCCACGCCGCGCCGCGGCGCTTCCAGGATCGTCGCCTGTCGCACCTGCCCGATGCGCACGCCGTTGAGCGTCACGGGCGCGCCCTCGCGCATGCCCCCGGCGGCGGGCAAGCGCAGGTCGAACTCGTACGTCTTGTTGAAGATGTTCTTGGTCTCGCCGAACAGGATCAGCATGATCGCCAACGCCGTCAGCCCGGCGATCGCGGTTGCCCCCGTCACGAAATCTCGCACCGTCGCCTTATTCATGCTTGCTTTCCGATCGCATCGCCTTCGCCCGATCCGCCGCCTTCTTCAAGATCGCGGGCAACTCGACCTCCCCGCCCGCGCCGACCGCCAACTCGTCGCTCGTCGGCAGGTCCGACTTGTCCTCGAACTGATCCCTGGGATCGTACGTCCCCGAAAGGAAATGCTGGACGCGCGGGTTGCGCGAGGCCTCCAGATCGGCGAACGTCCCCATCGCCGCGATCCTCCCGTCCAGCAGCATCACGACGCGATCGGCGATCTTGCGGGCGCTGATGAGATCGTGCGTCACCACGAGGTTCGTCACGCCCAGACGATCACGCATCCGCAGCACCAACTCGTTGATCCCGTCGCTGCGGATGGGGTCCAGCCCCGTCGTCGGCTCGTCGTACAGGATCACCTTGGGGCGCGTCACGATCACCCGCGCCAGCGCCACACGCTTGCGCTGCCCGCCCGAGAGTTGGGCCGGGAGTTTGTGCTGGACGTTGTCCAGGTCCACCATCTTCAACGCCTCGGCGATCTTGTCGCGTCGCTCGGGTCGGGTGAGCCGCGTGTGCTCGATGAGCGGGAAGGCGAGATTCTCCTCGACCGTCATCGAGTCGAACAGCGCGCTCATCTGGAAGAGCAGCCCGATCTCCAGCCGCACCGCCTTGAACAAGTCCTCGTCGAGATCGTCGATGCGCTTGTCCTCGTAGAAGATCTCGCCGGCATCGGGGCGCAGGAGGCCCACGATGTGCTTGAGCATGACCGATTTCCCGCATCCCGAGGGGCCGAGCACCACGGTGGTCTTCCCACGCTCGATGTCGAGCGAGAGGCGATCGAGCACCACCTGCTCGCCGAACGACTTGCGTACCTCACGCAGGCGCACGATCGCGGAATGAGCGAGATCGCCCGCCCGTGCGGCATCGGCGGGAGCGCTGCGTGGGTTGACGGGGGCGGTGGTCATGAAGGGCCGGGCCGGGCGCGATCGCGGGTGCGTCCTGCACCCCATAGCATCGGGCATGGCGATCGACCACGATGCGGAGCAGGAGGGTATTCCGCCCTTGAGACGAACGACGCTGGCACGCGGGGCGAAGTTCGACTTCGTCGAGGCCACGTTCGACGTCCCCGGGGGGGTCGAAGTTCGGCGCCAGTACATCCGCCATCCGGGCGCGGTCGTGATCCTCCCCATCCTGAACACACCCCAGGGCCGGCAGGTGGTTTTTGTTCGCAACCGACGCGTGGCGCTGGGCAAGTTCATCCTCGAACTCCCGGCCGGAACGCGCGATCAGCCCGGCGAGAGGCCCGACGAAACCGCGGCGAGAGAACTTCGTGAAGAAACGGGGTACACGGCTGCAACCTGGACCCCACTCGCCCGGTTTTATACTGGGCCGGGACTGACCGACGAATCCATGCACGCGTTCCTCGCGACCGATTTATTGCACGTCGGGCAGCAACTCGAGGCCGACGAACAGATGAGCGTGCGGGCGATCCCCGTGCCCGAGGCGTTGTCGCTGATCGATCGCGGAGAACTCGTGGATGGGAAATCGATCGCCGTGCTGCTCATGGCGGCTCGTCGCGGGCTCCTGGGCTGAACGACGCCCGACTGGAACACCGAACCGGGTCTCGTGGACCCGAAGCACCCCGCTCCGAACTGGAGCGAACCGTGGGCACGCCCTTGCGCTTTGTCCTTCGCCATCCCCGGTCCGCCAACCAAGCCCTCGGTGAGGGCGAGGCCACCCGCCCCGAACAGTTCGGGCGCGTGGCGGGCGCGGGCGAAGACCCGCTGACGTGGGCGATCCCGGTGGGGACATGGCGCGGCGTCCGGCTCGGCGTGCACGTCATCTTCCCCATCTGGGCGCTGGCGGAGGGCGCGGCGGCGTTGCCTGCAGGCCTTGGCGCGCTCGGCGCATCGCTCCTCGGCGTGCTGTGCTACGCGGCGGTCGCGGTGATGCGCGAGTTGGCGCGAGCGTGGTGGGCGGCGCGGGCGGGACGCGACGTCCACGAAGTTGTGGTCTGGCCCCTCGGCGGGCTGGCGTCGTTCGGCGCCGGCGGCCCCGGCGCGACGGCGCTGGGCGAACTCGGCGGGCTGATGTTCACGGGCATCCTCGTGTTCCCGCTGGCGGGCTTCCTCTGGACGCTGGGGGCGAGCGGCATGGACCTGCTCCGCGCGATCGTCTCGCCCGCGGCCTCGCTCGCGCCCACGCGCGACGGCGTGGAGGCGATCGGGCTGTGGCTCTTCCACGCGTGCGTGGTGATGACGGCCTTGCACGCCCTGGCGCCCATGGCCCCCTTCGACGCGGGGCGGGCGTTGGACCGACGATCGCAGGCTCGCCACTCGCCCGTGGAGGCGGCGGGCTCCTCGTTCCGGCGGGGCGTGTTCGTGGCGTTCGCGCTCTTCACGGGGGCGGCGGTGGCGGGGCATGAGCGGCTGATGGCCGTGGGCGTGCTGGGCGGGCTCACGACGTGGATCGAGTACCGGCGCGTGATGTTCCTGCATCGCCCGCTGCTGCACACGCCGCTGCTGGAGGATCGGACGGCCGGAGTGCGGATGGGAGGGGAGGTCCACGAGCAGGGATTGGGGGCGGAGGCGCCCTCGCTCGACGACGTGCTCGCGAAGATCACACGGTCGGGGATGCCGTCGCTGACCGCGCTCGAGCGGCGCGTGCTGGAAGACGCGACGCGGAGCAGGCGCGGGAGCGAGGACGAGCGACCACTCGAAGGTTGAGGGAACCACCACGTCCCAAGGGGCGAGCGGGCGGATGCGCGCGAACGTGGGTGGTCGGGGCCCGATCGGGCCGACGCGGGGTGGAGGAACCCCATACCATGAAGACCCAAGAACCACCGCAACGGGTGGTGAACGGGCGGAAGGACGGGGCTCGCACGGAAGGGGCGGGCCGACCGGAGCGCACGGTCGCACGCATGGACGCCGAGAGCACGCATGGGCATACTCGACCGCAAGTACGGGGAATCAGACTTCGAGACGGGCGGGTATCGCCCGCGGTTTTCGTTCACGTTGTCGGTGACGATGTGGATCATCATCGCGAACGCGGCGGTGTTCCTGCTGGCGGCGCGTGGGACGCCCCTGGGGCGCTGGGTGTATGAGCACGGGCACTTTGCGACGGCGTGGATGGGCTGGCCGCATCTGGAAGTGTGGCGGCTGATCACGTTCCAGTTCCTGCACGCGGACCTGACGCACATCGTGTTCAACATGATTGGGTTCTACGTGTTTGCGCCGACGGTGGAGCAGCACCTCGGGCGGAAGCGGTTCCTGGCGTTTTATCTGGTGTGCGGGATCTGCGGGGGGCTGGCGTACCTGGTGCTGAACGCGCTGGGGTATGCGTTGGCGAAGGCCGGGATCGGACCGGTCCCGGTGCTGTTGTTCAACGACGTGCGGATGCGGCTGGTTGGGGCCTCGGCGGGTGTGTTCGGGGTGATCATGGCGTGCGCGTACATCGTGCCGAACGAGCGGGTGATCGTGTTCCCGATCCCCTTTGAGGTGAAGATCAAGACGCTGGCGTATGCGTACTTCGCGATCGCGCTGATCGGGCTGATCTTCCGGGGGCAGAACCAGGGGGGCGAGGCGGCGCACGTGGGAGGGGCGATCGCGGGGTTCTTCTTCGTGCGCAACTCACACCTGCTTCGGGACTTCTTTGACGTCTTCGATGATTCGAGGAAACCAAGGGGCGGGCGGAAGCCGACGGGCACGGGCGGGAGCCTGTTCAGGGGTTCGCGCCCGGGCGGGGCGATGCCGGAGGCGGAGTTGGATCGCCTGCTGGCGAAGATCAAGGCGTCGGGCTTTGACAGCCTGAGCGAGGCGGAGAAGCGCTCGCTCCGGGAAGACACGGAGACGCGCCGTCGCGGCCGAGAGTGATCGCGGGGCGAGCCGGGCATGGAGCGGACGTACGCTCCTGGGGATGACGTTGCTCGCGCCCGCCGCCGCCGCACTTGCCGCCGCCATGGCGTTCCCCGCGCTGGTGGTGCTGTACCTGCTGAAGTTGCGGCGGAGGCCGGTGCGGGTGAGCACGGTGATGTTCTGGGGTCGGGCGGAGCGGGACGTGCAGGCGAACGTGCCGCTGCGTTGGATTCGGCCGTCGGCGCTGTTCGTGCTGCACGCGCTGATCCTGGGGATGCTGGTGCTGGCGCTGGGGAGGCCCGCGCTGCGGACGGGGGGCGTCTCGCGGGAGCGCGTGGTGCTGCTGATGGACTGTTCGGCGTCGATGTCGGCGCGGGACATGGCGGGCGGGGAGACGCGGTTGGCGGCGGCGAAGGCGCGGGCCGGGGAGATCCTCAATGAACTGTCGCGGTCGGGCGCGACGGTGAGCGTGGTGTCGTTTGCGCGTGAGGCGAAGGTGCTGGCCCCGATGACGTCGTCGCGTCGGGTGCTTGTGGAGGCGGTGGCGGCGGCCGAGGGGACGGATCAGCCGGGAGACCTGGAATCGGCCCTGTCGCTGGTGGAGTCGATCGCGCGGGCGGGCGCGGGAGAGGGGGAGGACGCGAGCGCGGCGGCGACGGTGCTGCTGTTGAGCGACGGGGGCTTTGGTTCGTCGGGAGAGCGGCGCGCGCGGGGTCTGCGTGTGAAGTTGGAGCACGTGGGACCGACGCCGACGAAGGACGCGGGCGCGATGGAGCAGGCCGGGCAGGCGAATGTGGGCATTGTGGTGTTGGCGGCACGGCGAGACGCGGAGGACCCGACCGCGGTGCGTCTGTTCGCACGGCTGATCAACGCGCGGAGCGAGGCGGCGTCGGTGCCGGTGACGTTGTCGCTGGACGGGCGGGTGGTGGAGCGTCGGGGCGTGACAATCCCATCGCGGAGCGGGGCGAGCGTGGGCGAGGTGGCGCTGTCGTTCGAGTTTGCGGCGCCGCGTGGGGGGCTCGCGATGCTCTCGCTGGGACAGGAGGACGCGCTGGCATCGGACAACGAGGCGGCGGTGGTGCTCTCGGCGCCGGCGTCGCCGGCGATCCTGCTGGCGCATCGGCACAGCGAACTCGACGACCCGAGGCGTGCGGCCCGGGAGGCGGCCCTGTCGCTGACGCGCGATGCGCTGGGCGAACTGAGGCCCCGCGTGCTGCGGGTGGTGGACGAGCGGGTCCTGGGCGCGATCTTCGGGTCTGGGGAGTGGCGAGCGTACGACCTGTTTGTGGGGCTGGATGCGGTGCCACCGGCGAGCGTGGGGATGGCGTCGCTGACCTTTGGCGCGATGCCCGCGTGGGACGGGCTGCGGGTCGAGCCGGTGGCGGAGGCGGACGAGGGCGTGATGGAGGTCGTGCAGTGGGAGCGTCAGCACCCGCTCCTGCGGAACGTGGCGTTGGACGCGCTCGTCGTTTCGCGCGCGCATCGGGTGCGCGTGGAGGAGGACGGAGCGCGGGGCGGGGCGTACCGAGTCTTGGTGCGAAGCCGGGAGGGGCCGCTGATGGTGCTGCGCGAGGGGGGAGGTGCGCGTCGGGTGGCGGTGGCGTTCGCGTTGGAGGAGTCGAACTGGGCGTTGCAGGTGGGGTACCCGCTGTTCCTGGCGAACGCGGTGGAGTACCTCAAGCCCCGCGGAGAATCGTCGATCGGGAAGGCGTACACGACGAGCGAGGCGGTGGAGATCATGGTCGAGGCGCTCGCGGGTCAGCGGGTCCTGACGTTGGAAGGCCCGGTGCGACTGGACGTGGACGCGGGACGGGCGATCGATGGACGGGTGTCGCTGGGCGTGCTCACGCGGGCGGGGGTGTACGTGGCGAAGGGTGTGCGCGGCGTCGGACCGATCGCGGTGAACGTGATGGACCGTGTGGAATCCTCGCTGGCGGAGCGGGCGACGCTGAGCGTGGAGACCGGGGAGGTGGCGGCGGCGGCGGGAAGTGCTCCCCGGGAGGTGTGGACCTGGTTCGTGCTGGCGGCGGCGGGGTTGCTGGCGCTCGAGTGGGTGGTGTATGGGCTCCAGATGCGGGTGTAGGGGGCGCGAACGGCGACTAGACTTGGCCGCATGGGCTGGTTTTCGCGTCTGTACGACCGGCGGGTGGTGAACGTCAACGTGAACATCGTGGTGGCGGGGATCCTCGCGCTCGCGATCACGGTGGGCGTGATGCACGTGTGGGAGGTGTGGGGGGTGCTGGACTGGCTGGATCGGAACCTGCCGATCCGGAAGGAACTGATCATCAACGCGTTGACGTTCCTGGTGGACATCATCGCGGATGTCGCGGTGTACTACGTGCTGCACTGGCTGGCGAACCACGCGCCGCGGAAGACGCCGCGGATCGGACGGAAGATCACGCAGGCGGGGCTGGACACCATGAACTTCGTGCGTGATGCGACGCTGGTGCAGTTCGAGCGGGCGGTGCTCTCGCCGCTCCTGTACATCGTGGCGCTGGGCACGCAGCACATCATGATCGCGAACGGCTCGGGGGTGGCAAAGGCGACGGCGTTTGGATTCGGCGCGGGTATCGTGCTCACCCGCGTGCTGCACACGCTGTGGATGCTGCGGAATGAACGGCGAGCGAAGGAAAACAACAGTCCGGACCTGATTGCTTCGGCGCCATGGATCGAGGCGGCGGTACGGTGGATGATGCCGAGGCAGGCGACGGCGGATGTGCCGAAGAAGTCGAGCGGGGCGGGTCTGGCCGGAGGGGGAGAGGGATCGGCGATGCCGGCGCCGACGGGCCCCGTCGAGGGGGAGAGCGAGCGGGAGGCGAGAACGTCCGATCCCGGCGCGTCGGGCGGGCCCCGCCCGACGACGAAGGCCAAGGGGTGAAAGCGACGCGCCACCCCCCCCCCGAAGCGCCGCTGCATGTGCGGGATCGCCGGCATACTGCGTGTCCATCGACCCGGCTCGCCCGTGCCGCCGCATGAGGTGGCGATTCCGGAGGCGTGGCTGGATGTGTTGGATTCGACCATCACGCACCGCGGGCCGGACGGGCAGGGGCGATTTCGGGATCGGGCGGTGCGGGCGGATGGGACGGTGGTGGATGTGGCGCTGGTGCATCGGCGGCTGAGCATTCTGGACCATGCGGGCGGGGCGCAGCCGATGGTGTCGATGCACGGCCCGGGGGGAGGTCGGAGCGGGGGCGCGGGGCCCTCGGAGGGCGCACGGCCGGCACGGGACGGCGCCGAGATCGCGACGTTCGAAGGGCTCGCGCTGCCCGTGTTGTTCCATGGGGGGCCCGGCGACTCGGTGCGGTATCGGTCGATCGCGGAAGGCGATGGGGACTCGCGGGTGCTGCGTGCTCCAAAGGACAGGAACGACCTGGTCGCGGTGGTGTTCAACGGGTGCATCTACAACCACCGCGAGGTGCGCGGGGAGTTGCAGGCCGCGGGGCACCGATTTGAGTCGGACCACAGCGATACGGAGGTGTTGCTGCACGGGTGGCGGGCGTGGCACGTGTGGCTCGGCGAGCATTTGGACGCGATGGGCGCGTGGATGATCTGGGATCGTTCACGAGCGAGTCTCCTGGTCTGGCGCGGGGAGACGGGTGAGAAGCCGTTGTTCTGCTCGGGACGATCGGCGTCCGCGCACACGGGGGCGCCCGGCGACTGGGTGTTTTCGAGCACGATGTATGGGCCGCGACGGGTGCGCGACATGATGGGCCCCGATCGGCGGTCGGACTCCACGAGGGAGATCGGGCGCTGCCTCGCGCGTGGGTACGGCTCTCCCTGGGGGGATGTCGAAGCGTTGCCGCCCCGTCTCTATCCGTGGAGTGTGCCCGGCGATGGGGCGCCGACGACTCTCCATGGGCTGAGCGATCAGGCCCCCGACCACCACCACCACCACCACCATGTGCAGGCCCCCTTGGCGATGGGGTCCGGCGGGGCGGTCGCCCGAGTGGAGCGGGCGCTGGAGGTCGCGGTGCACGATCGGCTGGACGCGGATGTTCCGGTGGCGTGCCTGCTGTCGGGCGGGATCGACTCGACGCTGGTGGCGTGGATGGCCGCACGATCGGGTCGAGAGGTTCGTTCGCTGTGCGTCCGGATGCCCGATGCGCGGTATGACGAGAGCCGCTACGCGGAGGAGGTGGCGCGGGTGATTGGGCTGCGCCACGAGACGATCGATGTCCACCCTGATCCCGCGGCGGACCTGGTCCGACTGATCGGGCTGATCGGGGCGCCCTTCGGGGACAGTTCGCTGCTGCCGACGCACTGGGCGTTTCGGGCGGCCTCGAACTTCGCCAAGGTCATCCTGACGGGGGACGGTGGAGACGAGATGTTTCTCGGGTATGAGCGCTACCGGGCGGCGCGAATGGTGGGCGTGCTGCGGCGTACGGGGATCGTTGCCCGAGTATTGCAGTCGAGCATGGAACGCTTGAGCACGGGAGCGCATCCCAAGTCCATGATCGACAAACTCGCTCGTCTGACCCGAGCGAGCGTGGGCGCGGGCTATGACGACCTGATCGACATCTTTCCATCGTCGATGCTGGCGACGTTGGTTCCGTCGGTTCTGGTCCGCATCGACGAGCGACCTCAGCCGCGTTCGGCGATCGCGGCGGCGCGATATGAGATGCAATGCCATTTTCCGGATGGTCTGCTGGCGAAGGTTGATGCCGCTTCGCTCGCCGCGGGGGTCGAGGCCCGCGCTCCCATGCTGGCACGCGACGTGCGGGAACTCGCGCGATCGCTGCCCGAAGAGGTGCTGACGCCCGGGGGGCAGCGGAAGGGCCTTCTCCGCCAACTGGCCCGCAGGTCTTTTCCCGCCGAGATCGTGGATCGCCCGAAGATGGGGTTTGCGATCCCGATCGGCGAGTGGTTTCGGACGGACTTTGGCGGGATGAAGACGCTGCTGATGGACACGCTGAACTCGGGCGATCCGTTTCCCGCGAGCAAACTTGGGCTGGAACTGAACCGCGCGTTCATCGCGAAGATGGTGGACGAGCACATGAGCGGCGTGCGCGATCACTCGCAGCGGTTGTACATGCTGCTGGTGCTGGGGATCTGGGTGAAGACGTGGTGAGCGCGAGGGGCGCGGGGCGGCTCTCCCTCGATCATCGTCGCGTCCGTCGAGGGGGTGGGGATGTGGTCATCACGAGGCCCGCGCTCGCCAAGACCTGCTTGTGCGCGTTCGAGAGCGCGATCGCGTGCAGTTGTCTGGGCGTAACCCAACGGCGTTTCGACGCGTCGGTGGAGCACGGGGCGGCAACCGCTCGCGTTGCCAGGGCCGAGGAGATGGGCGAAGGGACGAGATAGACGCGGAACTCCACTTCGCGGTGGCTGGTGTGGAAGGTGAAGTCGACGGCGTGCGTCAACTCGCGAGGTTGGACTGGGATTCCGAGTTTCCGGAGGGCGGCGAGGACGCGACGTCGTTCCGCGGCTTTGGACGCAAGGGTGGAGGTGATGGAGAACGGCTGCCAAAGCCCGGCCCACAAGCCGACGGGGGCGCGCTCTTCCATCAGGACGCGCCCTCGGTCATCACGAAGGACCACGCACGCGAGTCTCATTCCCTGGCGCTTGGCCTTCACCTTGGGGCTGGGGATCTGGGTTTGGCGTCCCGCCGCCTTCGCACGGCAGAGTCGGGCGAGGGGGCAGGAGTCGCAGGTGGGCGATTTCGGGGTGCAGACGGTCGAGCCGAGTTCCATCAGGGCCTCATTGAACACGCCGGGGCGATCGGCGCTGGCCACGAGCGACGCGGCCCGCTTCCACGTCCAGTCCATCGTGGCCTTGTCGCTGGCTCGTCCGTCGCGGGCTTCGACGCGCAGGAGGACGCGGACGACGTTGCCGTCCACGAGCGGGGCGGGCTGTCCGTGGGCGATGGAGGCGATGGCGCCGGCGGTGTACGGCCCGATGCCGGGGATCGACCGGAGGGTTTGGACGTCGCGGGGGACTCTACCAGCGTGGTCGTTGATGATGGATTGTGCGGCGGCGTGGAGGAGCCTGGCTCGGCGGTAATAGCCCAAGCCCGACCAGAGGGCGAGGACGTCTTCGACGGGAGCGGCGGCGAGGTGGGCGAGCGTTGGATAACGGGCGAGGAAGAGGGTGAACTTGTCGATGACGCGGGCGACCTGGGTCTGCTGGAGCATCAACTCACTGAGGAGCGTGTGATAAGGATCGCGCCGACCGGGCGGTCCGGTGCGTCGCCAGGGAAGGTCGCGCATGGCGCGATCAAACCACGCGCAGATTGCGTGGACGATCTGCGGATCGCGGGCGAGGGAAGACGAGAACTCACTTGGGCCAGAGCGCGGCAAAGATGGCCCCCGTGGCGAGGCCCGCGACGACGCCGTCGAGGACCATGGCGATCTTGGCGGAGCGTGTGGCGTTGAACCAGATGGCCTGGCAGAGCCCGCCCATGGTGTAGGCGAGGACGCCCGCCGTGCCGAGGACTTGCATGGCCTTGGCAAAGCCGGTGCCTTTGTCGAGGGCGGCGGCGCCGAGATATCCGACGAGGAGGCTCACGAGGAGGCAGACGGCGAAGGAGGCGAGCATCTTGCCGCCCATCTTGGTGTCGGAGGGCCAGATGCTGAGGAGTCCCGCGGGACCGGCCTTCCACTTGGCCTGGAACTCGGGGGCCTTGCATTCGGCATTGGAGGCGGCGCGGGGGAAGCAGTAGGTGCCGGGGGGAATGTTGAGGGCGCGGAGGGACGACATGACGGCGTCCTCGTTGGGCAGGCTGGCGAAGTCGTTGCGGTGGATCGACAAGATCGACCAGGACACGAAGTTCCAGAACCAGACGGCGGCGGCGGCGAGGAGGATCGGCAACCACAACTGCGAAAGCAGGTCCATGACTTCGCTCCCTGTGTTCGAGGCCGACACGCGTCGGGTGGGTCGAACTGGGGCAGGATATCACGGCGAGGGATCGTCAGGGGAGCGATCCGAGGGCCTTGGCGACGGCGGGCTTGATGGATTTCCAAGGGATGTCGGGGGATTTGTTGACGGTGATCCAGGTCGGGTGGATAAGGAGGTTCGTCACGCCCGGGATCGAGAAGAGGCGTGCGGCGACGGGGTCGCCCGCGGCGGCGGCGGCGGACGAATACGACTTGGGGGCGTCGGTGATGGGGTGATCCAACGCACACTTGAGGGCGTTGGGGTTGGGGGTCTCCTGGAACTGCGTGATCGTCCATGCCATGCGTGAGCGTACGGGTCGAGCGGGTGGGAGAATCGGAGGGAGCCTGGGGTTTTGATGCAGCCCATAGAGCGTCCCGCGTGTAGACTCTGGTCAGAACAGGAGGGTGTCGCATTCCGCTTGGGCAGATCCAACTCGTTGAGCGGCTCCAGTCGATCCTGGATCGCGTGGCCGCGTACCCGCCTTGGCAGGTGGCGGTGGAGTTGTTGGTCATTTGGGTGTTTGTGTATCTGGTGGCCCGGTTTGTTCAGGGAACCCGTGCGGCGGGGGCGCTCAAGGGGGTTCTGGCGGTGCTGGTGTTGCTCGCGATTTTGTCGCGCGTGGTTGGGCAAGGGGAGGCGTTCCAGCGACTGAGTTTCCTGATCGATCGATTCCTGGCGCTGGCGGCGATCGCGCTGATCGTGATCTTTCAGCCGGAACTACGGCGCGCGGCGGTGCGCATCGGGGAGGCGCCGTTCCTGCGTTCGACGCCCAAGGACGTGCAGTTGGTGGTGGACGAGATCGTGAAGGCGGCGGCGTACTTGTCGCGGCAGAAGTTTGGGGCGATCGTCGCGATCGAGCGGCAGGTGGGTCTGAAGGGGGTGGTGGAAGGGGGCACGGTGCTGAACGCCGACCTGTCGGCGCGGTTGTTGCAGACGATTTTTTTCCCGGGGTCGGCGTTGCACGATTTGGCGGTGATCGTCCGGGGCAAGTCGGTGTATGCGGCGGGGGCGCAACTGCCTCTGGCGGACCCGGGGGACATGCCCGATCCGACGCTGGGGTCTCGGCATCGGGCGGCGGTGGGGTTGTCGAGGGAGTGTGACGCGGTGGTGGTGATCGTGAGCGAGGAGACGGGCGCGATCCGGTTGGCGGAGCGTGGACGGCTGTCGTCGCCCATGTCGGAGGAGACGCTGCGAGAGGAACTGAAGGCGCGGCTGGGCAAGGCGTTGCCGACGGTCTCCCGCGGGCGGCGCGTGGAGGACCAAGGGGAGACAGGGACGGCGCGGTCGGCGGACGCGGGGGACTCGATCGCGGGGATGGGATCAACGGGAATGCACGATTCGATCGCGTTCAAGGAGGGCCCCCGCGAGCACGTGTAGTGCGGGCGACGACGCATGCTACGAGAACTTCCAACGCTGGTGGTGGTGACGGTGGTCGCGGTGTTTATCTGGGCCTTTGCCGAGACGGAGACGCTGCGTCAGCGGGAGTTGGTCATCGAGTTGGCCTATCAGCCGCCCGACGCGCCGCTGTACATGGAGGTTCTGGAGGGGCCGGCGCCGACGTCGGGACGGACGGTGCGCGTGGAGGTGACGCTGGAGGGCGCGGTGGGTGCGGTGGACGAGATCGAGCGGCTGTTTCGCCAGCCGTTCCCGCTGTTTGGGGGCCCTGGGGAGGCGGCGCTGGAGCCGGGAGATCAGACGATCGACTTTCGATCCGTTCTGCGGGAGAACGCGGAGGTTCGTCGGCGGGGCGTGACGATCAAGAAGGTGGACCCACCGTCGATGCTGGTTCGCGTGGACACGATGGTGGAGCGGGAGGTCCCGCTGCGGTTTGATGCGGGCTCTCTGGAACTCGAGACGGCGGCGGAGATCAAGCCGTCGCGGGTGATGCTGAGGCTGCCGGCGCGGGACGCGACGGCGCTGAACGAGAACTCGTACGCGACGTGCACGCTGGACGCGGCGGCGGCGTCGCGGCTGGTGCCCGGGCGGAAGGAGACGATCACGGCGTTGCGCGTGGTGGCGCCGACGGGGCTGGCGTCGGCGTCGCGGGTGACGTGCGTGCCGGCGCAGGCGGACGTGTCGTTGACGGTGCGTCGGCGGACGGCGAGCGTGACGCTGCCGAGCGTGCCGGTGCATGTTCAACTGGCGGCGGGGGAGCAGCCGAACTGGGAGATCAAGATCGACGCGAAGGACCAGTTCCTGACGGACGTGAAGGTGACGGGCCCGAGCGACGTGGTGAAGCAGATCGAGGAGAAGAAGTTGCCGGTGGTGGCGATCCTGCAACTGTCGTTCACGGAACTGGAGGGGGGGAAGTTGACGGCGAAGGACGTGGTGTTCTCGAACATGCCGACGTCGCTGACGTTTGAGGCGGCGAACAAGACGGTGAACTTCACCGCGACGCGGAAGAACCTGAACGGAAGCGGCGTGAAGCCGAACCTGCCCTAGACACTCGCACCTTGGATGCTCGAAGGAGCCCGCATGTCAAGACCCGTGACGCTCTTTACCGGCCAGTGGGCCGACCTGACCCTGGAGACGCTCGCGAGCAAGGCTCGGGGCTTTGGCTACGACGGGCTGGAACTCGCGTGCTGGGGCGATCACTTCGAGGTCGGCCGGGCGCTCAAGGAGAAGGGGTATTGCCGAGGGCGTCACGAGGTGCTGGGGCGGCATGGGCTCAAGACGTGGGCGATCAGCAATCACCTGGTGGGGCAAGCGGTGGCCGACCCGATCGACGCGCGACACCAACTCATCCTGCCCAAGCACGTCTGGGGGGATGGCTCGGCGGAAGGCGTGCGGAAGCGAGCGGCGGCGGAGATGATGGCGACGGCGCGAGCGGCGGCGAAGTTGGGGGTTTCGGTGGTCAATGGGTTCACGGGCAGCCCGGTGTGGCACAAGTTGTACTTTTTTCCGCCGACGTCGCAGGATGAGATCGACGCGGGGTATCGCGAGTTTGCGAGGCGATGGAGGCCGATCCTGGATGTCTTCCAGAAGGAGGGCGTGACCTTTGCGCTCGAGGTGCATCCGGGCGAGATCGCGTACGACCTCCACACGGCGCAGCGTGCCCTGGACGCGCTGGACGGGCACGCGGCGTTCCAGTTCAACTTTGATCCAAGCCACCTGATCTGGCAGGGCGTGGACCCGGTGAAGTTCATCGAGGCGTTCCCGACGCGGATCGCGCACGTGCACATGAAGGACGCGACGGTGCGGCAGGACGGGACGGCGAGCATCCTGGGGTCGCACCTGTCGTTCGGGGATGCACGACGCCCGTGGGATTTCCGGAGCGTCGGTCGGGGCGACGTCGACTTTGAGCGCATCATCCGAGCGCTCCATCGCATCGGGTATCGCGGGCCGTTGAGCGTCGAGTGGGAAGACCCGGGGATGGACCGCGAGCATGGGGCGCGGGAGAGTTGCGGGTTTGTCCGGCAGTTGCAGTTCGAGCCGGCGAAGGCGGCGTTCGACAAGGCGTTCGAGGCATCGGAGACACGGAGATGACCACCCCATTACGCATGGGCATGATCGGCGGCGGCAAGGACGCCTTTATCGGCGCGGTGCACCGGATCGCGGCCGGCATCGACCACTCCGCGATCCTCGCGGCGGGGTGCCTGTCGTCGTCCCCCGAGAAGGCGATCGCGTCGGGGAAGGACCTCGGGTTGGCGGGAGATCGCAACTATCCGACGTGGGCGTCGATGCTGGAGGGGGAACTGCGGCGGCCTCGTGGTGAGCGCATCGACTTTGTGTCGATCGTGACGCCGAACCACACGCACTTCGAGATGGCGCGGGCCTTTGCGGCGGCGGGGATCCACGTGGTGTGCGACAAGCCGCTCTGCCACACGAGCGCGCAGGCGGCGGAGTTGGTGCGGCTGACGGAGGGGCAGAGGATCGTGTTTGCGGTCACGTACAACTACTCGGGGTATCCGATGGTGAAGGAAGCCCGGGAGTTGGTGCGGGGGGGGGAGTTGGGCGAGATTCGCAAGGTGGTCGTGGAGTACAACCAGGGGTGGCTGGCGAATCGGCTGGAATCAACGGGGCAGAAGCAGGCGGACTGGCGGACGGATCCGGCGCGGTCGGGGCTGGGCGGAGCGATTGGGGACATCGGGAGCCACGCGGAGCATCTCGCGTCGTACATCACGGGCTTGGAGATCGAGGGGCTGTGTGCCGACCTCACCTCGTTCGTTCCGGGGCGACGACTGGACGATGACGCGAACCTGCTGTTGCGCTACAAGGGCGGGGCGAAGGGGGTGCTCATCGCGTCGCAGATTTGCATCGGGCACGAGAACGACCTGCGGGTCCGTGTGCACGGCACGAAGGGCTCACTTTCGTGGCGGCAGGAGGAGCCGAACAGCCTGGTCGTGTCGCGCGATGGGCAGGCGGATCAGGTGTATCGGCGCGGCAACGGTTACCTGAGCGAGGCGGCGAAGCGGCACACGCGGATTCCGGCGGGGCATCCGGAGGCGTTTTTGGAGGCGTTTGCGAATGTCTATCGCAACGCGACGAACGCGATCCGGGCGGGGAAGGGCGGGCTGGCGGCGGCGGCGGAGTTTGATTACCCCGGGGTGCGGGATGGGGCGCGGGGGGTGAGGTTCATCGAGAGGGTGGTGGAGAGTGCGGGGAGTGAGAGGAAGTGGACGGCGATGTGAGGCCCGGGGTGGGGTTGGGCGGATTACGATCGTCGCGTGCCCAAGATGAGCCCTGCCGATCGTGTCGCTGAACTCCGCGATCTCCTCCGCGCGGCGAATCGCGCGTACTACGTGGACGCCGCGCCGATCATGTCGGACGCGGAGTTTGACCGGCGGCTGGCGGAGTTGGCGGAGTTGGAAGCGAAGCATCCGGAGTTGGACGATCCGGAGAGTCCGACGCACCGCGTGGGAGGCGAGCCGATCGCGGGCTTTTCCACCATCACGCACGCGAGGCCGATGCTGTCGATCGACAACTCATACGACGCGTCGGCGGTGCGGGAGTGGTATGAGCGGGTGGAGCGGGGGTTGAGCGGGGGCGAGGGGTCCGAGGTCAGAAGTCCGAGGTCGGGAAAGGCGGAGGACACGGGGCCAGGTCTTTTCGGCGATTCGGCGGGCGTCCCGGAGGGTCGGGCACTCCAACTCTGTTGCGATCCCAAGATCGATGGGCTGGCGCTGTCGCTGCGGTATGAGAACGGCAAGATTGTGCATGCGGTGACGCGAGGGGATGGGGTGAAGGGCGACGACGTGACGCACGCGGCGCGGGTGATCCGGGCGATTCCGATGGTGCTGGAACCTGCCCACCCGAACCGAGCACGAGGCGCAAGCGAGTGCCCCCGCGTCCTCGAAGTCCGGGGCGAGGTGTATCTGCCGCTCAAGGAGTTTGAGCGGCTCAACGCGGAGAAGGAGGCGGCGGGGGAGGACCTGCTGATGAATCCGCGGAACGCGGCGGCGGGAGCGATCAAGCAACTGGACCCGAGGGAGATCGCGAAGCGGCGGCTTTCGTTCTGCGCGCACGGGCGCGGGGAGATCGACGACTCGAACTTGAGCGGGCCGTTTGCCGCGTCGCACTCGGAGTTCTTGGAGCGGATCAAGGCGTTGGGTCTGCCCGTGAATCCGCACACGAAGGTGGTGGAGAGCGTGGAAGGGGCATTGGCGGCGATCGCGGAGTTTGACAAGGTTCGGCATTCGCTGCCGTACGCGACGGATGGGATGGTGGTGCGTGTGGATCGGTTTGACGTGCAGGATCGGCTGGGGACGACGGCGAAGTCGCCACGGTGGGCGATCGCGTACAAGTATCCGGCGGAGCGGAAGACGACGACGCTGCTGCGGGTGGAGCACCAGGTGGGGAAGACGGGGAAGATCACGCCGCGGGCGGTGATGTCGCCGGTGGTGCTGGCGGGAACGACGGTGCAGCACGCGACGCTGCATAACTATGGGCGTGTGCGTGTGTGTCCGCTCGACCCAGACCGGACGGAACCGCACGATCCGAGGACGGACATTCGCATCGGCGACACGGTGTACGTCGAGAAGGCGGGAGAGATCATCCCGCAGGTGGTGGGCGTCGTGCTCGCGCGACGGCCCCGATCGGCCGAGCCGATCGTGGCGCCCGAGCGCTGCCCGGAGTGCACGGGCCCGGTGGAGATCGAACCGCCCGAGGGAGAGATCGACCCGACGAAAGAGACGGCGCGGCGATGCGTGAACCCGGAGTGTCCCGCGCAGATACGGGAGAAGTTGATCTGGTTCGCGGGGCGCAAGCAGATGGACATCGCGGGGCTGGGGGAGAAGACGGTGGACCAGATACGAGAGGCGGGAACGATCCCGCTGAAGACCTTTGCGGACATCTTCCGGCTCAAGGAGCATCGCGGGGCGCTGATGGCGTTGGATCGGATGGGCGAGAAGAAGGTGGACAACATGCTGGCGGGGATCGAGGCCGCGAAGTCGCGGGGGCTCTCGCGGGTGCTCGCGGGGATGGGGATACGGCACGTGGGGGAGGTGACGGCGAAGTTGCTGGCGAGGCGGTATCGCGACCTGGACGCGCTGCTGGCCGCGAGCGTGCGGGACCTGATGCCGAACACCAAGTTGACCAAGGCCGAGGCGGAACGGCTGGGCGTACCGGTCGAAGCGCCGGGTGGCGTGGAGACGGGGCTGGGGAAGGACACGGCGCCGATCGTGCATGCCTATTTGCATAGCGCGGCGGCGAAGAAGACGTTTCACGAGTTGCGAGCCGTGGGCGTTGATCTATCGAGCCATGAGTACCGAGAGGGCTCGGCGGGACTTTCGGCCTTGCCGCTGGCGGGGAAGACGATCGTGATCACGGGGACGCTGAGGCTGGGCGAGCGGAGCGAGGTGGCGGCGCGGCTGGAGGCGCTGGGGGCGAAGTGCACCGGCTCGGTGTCGAGATCGACTTCGATTCTGGTGGTGGGCGAGAATGCGGGCTCGAAGTTGGAGAAGGCGCGAGGGTTGGGGGTGGAGGTCTGGGACGAAGCGAGGCTCGCGTCCTTTTTGAGCGAGCACGGGGCGTGAGCCAGAGGGAACGCGTGCCCGGCGCTCGACCGGGGGTGGGTCCCGCGGGGACCGGCGCGTGAGCGGCGTGATGAGGTTTTGCGCGTGAAACGAGAGAAGGATGCCGATAGAACGGCGACAGGCATGCAAAACGTCGAGTTCAAGGCCGAGTTGCGTGATCTCCCCCTGGCGCGATCGATCTGCAAGGCGCTCCAGGCCACCTGGGTTGGGGAGTTGCAGCAGACGGACACGTACTTCCGCGTGGCGTCGGGGCGGCTGAAGAAGCGGGAGACGGTGGGCGAGGAGACGGAGTTTATTTTCTACGACCGCGCGAATCGGGTGCGGCCGAAGATCAGCCAGTTCACGATCTATTCGGAACAGCACGCGATCGAGCGGTTCGGGACTTCGCCGTTGCCCATCTGGCTGGTGGTGAAGAAGAAGCGGGACCTGTGGCTGCATCGCAACGTGCGGATCCACCTCGATCAGGTGGAGGGACTTGGGAACTTTCTGGAGTTCGAGGCGCTCGTCAGCAAGGACTGCCCGGTGCCCAGGTGCCACGAGGCGATCGGGGAACTGCGCGAGGCCTTCGCGCCGGTGCTGGGGGAGGCGATTGACCGCGGGTATTCGGACTTGCTGGCGGCGGAGATGGAATCGCGGAAGCCGGCGGATCGGTAGGCGCCTGCGGGCGGTCATTGAGGAGCGTGGCCGACGGCGACGAGGCGGGTGGGAAGACCCGCCCCAGGAGAGGGTGAAGGATTCGGCAAGCGCCGGTCAGGCCTTGGTCGCGCCGGGCAGGTTGTCGCGCAACTTGTCGAGGAGGGCCTTGTCGTCCTCGCGGATGTAGAGGCGGTTGACGGCGAGCCAGCCGAGGTCGCGGTAGCCGTGCTTGGTGAGGAGTTTGGGGATCGAGGTGTCCTTGCCTTCCTGGTTGTCTTCGACGACGAGGACGCGCGGGCGGTACATGTCGAGGTCGAAGCCGTCGAAGAGGTCCATCTCGTGTCCTTCGACGTCGATGACGGCGAAGTCGATGGGGTGGTTGATGTCGCCGAGGACGTCGTTCATGGTGGAGAGGGGGACGGTGATCTTGATGTGCTTGGCGGTGGAGGTCTGCTGGTAGTGCTTGGCGGTGGTTTTGTAGTAGGACATGAGTTCGACGTAGTCGTCGCCGCCGCTCTCGAGCATCTCGAAGGTGGCGGTGCCGGTGCTGCCCTTTTTGGAAACGGCGGCGTTGACGACGCGGCTGTTGGGTCGGCAGGCCTTGCACTGCTCGTAGCGAGCGGGGATGGGCTCGATAAGGAGGCCCTTCCAGCCGATGGCCTCGAAGATCCAACTGACGCTGAGGGTGCGGCCGTCGAAGGCGCCGACCTCGATGAAGAAGCCGTCGGGCTGGTCCTTGAAGAGGTTCCAGAGCCACTGGTCTTCGCCGAACTGGGAGCGGAACTTGAGTTCGAGTTTGGGCGTGCGGCCTCGCAGGGCGAGCGCGGCGTGGGCCTCGAGCGCGCAGGTGCGGGCGGAGAGGGTGTGCATGTAGTTCATGGCGTGTTCGAGTTGCAGGCGGAGGCGCTGCAGTTCGTTGGACATGGAGAGCGGGTCGATGAAGCCCGGACGCTGGGGAGGATTTGCCATGGCTTTCTCTCAGACATTCCCGGGCCAACCGGCCCGGAGGAACTTGCCGTCGTGGTGGAACAACTCGCCGTCGGCCTCGATCGTACCGCCGGGCCAGCCCTTGGAAGAGTTGGGGCGCATCTCGCAGATCATGTCCCAGTGGAGGCCGGACTTATTCGTATTGCCGCTCTTGGGGTAGCCCGCGCCGACGGCGGCGTGGAAGGTGCCGCCGATTTTTTCGTCGAAGAGGATGTTCTTGGTGTGGTGGGTGATCTGGTAGTTGGTGCCGATGGCGATCTCGCCCATCACCCGCGCGCCCTCGTCTTGATCGAGCATCTGGATGAGGAACTCTTCGCCGGAGCGGGCGGAGGCATCGACGACGCGGCCGGCCTTGAACTGGAGGCGCACGCCGTGGACCTCGTGCCCGTTGTAGCAGGCGGGGAGGGTGTAGTTGACGTGGCCGTCGACGCCCTTGGGCCCGGCGAAGACCTCGCCGTCGGGGAAGTTACTGTCGCCGTCGCAGTTAAGCCAGGTGGAGCCGTCGACGGAGACGGTGAGGTCGGTGCCGTCGTGGTCGCCGGCGGGGCCGCGGCCCGCGGGGACGCGGAAGCGGAGGGACTTCTTCGTGTTGAGGTAATCGACGACGCGCTGCTGGACGTCGCGGATCTCGCGCCACTTGGCGGCGGGATCATCGAGGTGGAGGTAGCCGGCGCGGAAGACGAAGTCTTCGTATTGCGTGAGGCTCATGCCGGCGTCCTGGGCGCTGCCGAGGGTGGGGTAGGCGGTGCCGCACCAGCGGTATTTGCCCTCGGCCTCGCGCTGCATGGAGCGGGCCATGAGGTGCTTTCGGGCCTGCTGGCTGAGGGCGACGCGGCGCGGGTCGATCTGGCTGAGGAACTTGCTGTTGATGGGCATGAAGGTGCTGATCTGGACGTCCACCTTTTCGAAGTAATCCGGCAAGATCGGCGGGCAGTAGAGGAGTTGCGACTCGTTGGCGTGGGTGAGAAGGACCTCCGTCAGCGCCTCGGAGCGTGCGATCCAGAAGGGGTTGGCGCCGGCCTTGAGGATCGCCTCGGTGAGGGCCTCGATGAAGGGCATGGCGAGGGGGTCGGAGGCGATGCCGACGAACTCGCCGGGCTTCACTTTCGTCGAGTAGTTGACGAGGACGTCGGCGAGTTTGGTGATGCGGGGGTCGCGCATGGGGGAAGAGTGTAAGCGGCCCACGCTCGCTCCACCCCAGAGGATGAGGGATGTCCGCCGTCCGCGCGTGCAGGGGATGGCTGTCGCCCTCCCCTGCTATCCCTCCCGCCGGAAAGAGGCAGGCGGCCAACGAGCGCAAGGGGGATGGAGGTGCTTCCCCCTTCCTCTGGCAGAGCGGTGAACGTGCTCGTGCGACCAGAGTCCGCGATGGAGGCTCTCGCGGCATCGGACGCCGTCTCACCGAGGAAGCCGCGAAAGCCCGTCTTCCTCGGTGTCACGGGTCAACGCGTTGTCGGCGCCACGCTCCCGTT
>CAZIZO010000008.1:0-55177 GCA_964543905.1 uncultured Phycisphaeraceae bacterium | reverse complement strand
CCTTCGCGCCCACTCGAACTCCAGGGGCTCCAACTCGTCCGCCAGTTTCTTCCGCTCGTCGGCGAGCGTGTTGGCCTTCTTGGCGTTTCGCCAGACGTCGGGGTCGGCCATCTCTTCGTCGATGGCGCGGATGCGGGTCTGGATCTTTTCGATGCGTTGCTCGACCTGCTCGGTGCTGAGGCGGGCGAGGGCGTTGGTGCTGGGGCCGGAGGCGCTCTTGGACTTCTGCTTCTTGGCTTCTTCGGCGGCGCGTCGCTTCTTTTCGGCCTCTTCCTTGCGGAGTTTTTCTTCGGCCTCGGCCTTGGCGGCCTCGCGCTTGCGGGCGGCGTCCTTTTCGTGCCACTCGGTCCAGCCGCCGAGGAAGGTCTCGGCGTGGCCCTTGCCGTCGAGGATGAGGAGGTGGTCGCAGGTGGCGTCGATGAGGGCGCGGTCGTGGGAGATGAGGATGAGGGTGCCGTCGAAGCCGTCGTTCTCATCGTCGGGGAGTTGGAGGGCGTCTTCGAGGCGTTCGGCGCTGGGGATGTCGAGGTGGTTGGTGGGTTCGTCGAGGACGAGGACGTTTTTGGCGGAGGCGAGGAGGCCGGCGAGGACGGCGCGGCTGCGCTCGCCGCCGGAGAGCACGCGGAGTTCTTTTTCCTGTTCTTCGCCGCTGAACATGAAGGCGCCGGCGAGGTTGCGGGCCTGCTGCTCGCTGAAGGAGACGCCGGGGACTTCCTTGGCGATGATGCGCTGGAGGTAGCGGTAGACCTGGGTGTCGAGGTTGAGGCCTTCGTGGGTCTGGTGGTAGTAGCCGACCTTGAGGTTGGTGCCAAGGCGGATGGCGCCGGCGTCGGCCTGGAGTTCGCCCAAGAGGACCTTGACGAGGGTGGTCTTGCCCGCGCCGTTGGGGCCGATGATCCCCCACCGCTCGCCGCGTTCGATCTTGATGTCGAGGTTTTTGAACAGCACCTTGGTCGTGCCGTCGTGGTTGAGGTAACTTTTGGAGAGGCCGCGGGCGGAGATGACGACGTCGCTCGTCCGCTCGGCCTTGGGGAGGTTGAGGGAGAAGGTGGCGTGCTCCATCGGGCGTTCGAGGGTGGCGTCGCGCTTCTCGCGTTCCAGCCGCGTCTCGCGCCCCTTGGCCTGTCGGGCGCGCTGCCCGGCCTTGTACTTGCGGATGTAGGCTTCTTCTTTTTTGAACTTGTCCTGCTGGGCCTCGTAGGCGCGGTGCATGACCATGCGGCGCTCGGCTCGCAACTCGCGGAACTTCTCGTAGTTGCCGGGGTAGTCGACGAGGCGGCACTGCTCGACCTCGAGGATGCGTGTGACGACGTGGTCGAGGAGGTAGCGGTCGTGGGAGATCATGACGACCGCGCCGCGAAACTCGTTTTTGAGGTAGTCTTCGAGCCACATGCGCCCATCGATGTCGAGGTGGTTGGTGGGCTCGTCGAGGAGCATGACGTCGGGGGAGGCGAGGAGGAGGCGTGCGAGGGCGAGGCGGCCTTTTTGCCCGCCGGAGAGGTTGCGGACCTTGATGTGGAACTGGGAATCGGTGAAGCCCAGGCCGTGGAGGACTTCGCCGATCTTGTGCTCGATGGCGTAGCCGCCGGCGGCCTCCATGGCCTCTTCGAGGACGATCTGCTTCTTCATGAGGGCCTCGAGGTCGGCGTCGGGGGCGGCCATCTCCTCGAAGACGTGGTTGAGTTCGCGGTGGAGGCGGTGGAGTTCTTCGAAGGCGCCCTCGGCGGCTTCCTTGAGCGTCTCGTCGGGGTCGAGGGAGTGGTCCTGGGTGAGGTAGCCGGCGCGGGAGCCGCGCTGGAGGGAGACGACGCCCTCGTCCTGCTTCATCTCGCCGGTGAGGATTTTGAGGAGGGTTGTTTTGCCGGCGCCGTTTCGGCCGACGATCCCGATGCGGTCGGAGGGCTCAACGGAGAGGGAGACGCCCTGGAGGATGGGGCGATCGCCGTAGTTGTGGGAGATGTTGGTGGCGGTCAGAATCGGCACGGGCGGAGTGTAGTGAGGGAGATCGCGCCCGGATGCTCCGGACTTGCAGGCGTCCGATGAGCGAGCGTCTGAGAAGATGGGGCAGGATGCGGGAGCGTGCCTCAGACCGGATGGACCGAGACCGGTCGCATGGCGAACTTGGTCTGGAGGAGCCAGCGTCCGAGGTAGATGATGGGTGTGGAGGCGATGGCGATGACGAACTTGAGCATGTAGCCGGTGGTGGCGGTCTTGAGGACTTCGTGCATGGGCATGGCGGCGGCATCGGTGGGGAAGAGGTTGCGACCAAGGCTGAAGGCGAGGTAGGTCACGATGAAGGAGTCGATGAACTGGCTGATGATGGTGGAGCCGGTGGCGCGGAGCCAGACGAGGCGATCGCCGGTGAGGCGTTTGATCCAGGCGAACATGAGGACGTCGAGGAGGTTGCCGACGAGGAAGGCGGCGAGGGAGGCGACGTACATGACGCGGGAGTTGGCGAAGACGTCCTGGAAGGACTTGTTGGGGACGTTGAAGGGGACATCCCAGTAGGGCATCGAGAGGGCGATGTTCATCACGAGGAAGGAGAGCCCGCCCATGGCGAAGCCGAGGTAGACGACGCGGCGGGCGGCCTCTTTGCCGTAGTACTCATTGATGAGGTCGGTGAGGAGGAAGGTGATGGGGAAGGTGAGCATGCCGCAGGTGTGCTGGATGGCGTCGATGGGGGCGTCCTGCCAGGGCACGTGGAAGGAGAAGCCCAGGGGGATGCGGAAGAGGCGGACGCCCATGAAGTCGGCGACGAGGAGTGAGGTGACGGAGATGGCGGCGAGCCAGAGATACACCTTCTGCGGGATCGTCAGGACCATCGCGGCCTGGGCGCCCGACGTGCCCGGGGGCGGCGTGGGCATGTCAGGCGTCCGGAGGGTGGACCGTTCATCAGCAATCCCGCGTGGCATGGCGTCAGTGTACCGGCGTTGGTTGAGTGTGGAACCGCGAGGGGGCGAGGGGAGTTCTCGGTGACTCTGGCGTCGAGGGAATGGAACGCCGAACGTTCGGCGGGAAGGGCGTCTTGGATGCACGCGTTCGAGGCACGCGCGTGGGGTGGGGGCGCGATCTGGGCAGGAGGAACTCGAGGCACGAAAAAAAACGACCGCCGGATGCGGTCGTTGGGGTGGACGGATTGAGGGTTGGCCCCAGCGTGCGCCCGAGTTACTTGGAGCCGAGGATCAGGGGGACCAACCGCGAGTTGGGCAAACTGAGGGAGCCCAGAAGGGCGGCGGCGGAGGTGGCCTCGATCTCGTTCTTGCTGGAGGCAAGTTCGACGACACGGGAGATCTGTCGAGGTTCGAGTAGATTTCCGAAGCGCTTGGCCGAGGCGGAGACGAGCCCCATCATGGCGATGCGTTCATCGCCGGTGGCGGCGAGGGCCGAGTCCATGAGGGAACGCTGGGCGCGGCTCTGGTTGATTCGGGAGAGGATCTCGGCGATGCGGAACTTGGTGTCCCCGGCGGCGTCGCCCAGGGCGGCGGTCAGGGGCAGCACGGCATCATCGACCTTGAGGACGGGGTTGTTCGAGATCGCCAGGTCACGCAAGGCCGCGAGCGAGCGGCTGGTGTACTGCTTGGCCTCGGCCTGCCCGATGGGCCCGCCGGCGGCGGATTCCATGAGGCCCGCGATGGCGCGGGTGAGGACGTCCTCGCCCATGGCGCTCTGGCGGATCCAGACGGTCGTATCGCCGTCGAACTGGCGGGAAAGGCCCAGGTATTGCTCGGTGCTCGTGAGGGCGAGCACGGGCACGGCCGAGACGCGTGGGGTGCGTCGAATGTCCTCGACGAGGGCCTTGATCTTGTCGCCCGTGAAGTTGTGGATCACCATCAGGTCCACGCCGGGAGTCTCGGCGATGGGACCTTCGAGTTCGGCGAGAGACTTGCCCATGGGCAGGACGCGGAAGCCGGACTTTTCCAGGACCTTGCGGAGCGCCTGATAGGTTTCGAGTTCGCCCGTGACGATGGCGGCGTACTGCGAGCCGGCGTCGCGGATCGCGCTCGCGAGGGTGGGCACCACGCGCTCGCTGCCCGGGAAGGGGGCGGCGGGCTGGGACGCGGCGAGCGCGAGGGCCGCATCGTATTGGACCCGGCGATTGGGATACGTCAGCGATTCGATCAGCGGCAAGCGCGATCCGTCGCTCACGAGCCCGCTCGTGCCCGCGGTCTGTTCGATCGCGGCGATGGCTCGGCGTGCGAGGGGGGAGTTCTTGGTGTCGATCGCCCGGGCGAGGACGCTCTGACCGATCTTGGGACCGGCGGCGACCGCGTAATACATCGCTTCGCGACGGGTGGGCCCGCTGGTCGGGGCGGCGGCGGTGGAGTAGGCCGGGTTGGCGTACCCCTGGGGCGTCTGGATCTCGCGCTTGAAGTTGCTCGCGATCCAGAGGCTCAGGGCGTTCGTGTCGTCGGGGCGGAGTTCGAGAGCGCGCTCGGCGAGTCGCATGGCCATGGCCTCGTGGAAGACGGGGGTGCGGATGGCGCTCATCAGCAGCCCGTTGCCGGGTGTGAAACTCCAGAGGAGTTGGTGCTCTTCACCCGGGAAACTGGTGATCTCGGACTTCTCGCTGTAGTAGGACTCGGCGAGGCTGAGGTAGAGGTCGGCGGGCTCTGATCCCGCCATGCCCGGGAAGTTGCTCATGGCCCGTCCGCAGGCTTCCTTGACGCTGGAGTCCTTGGTGGTGGCCGCGATGTCGGCGATGAAGGGCGCGCTGGTGGTGTAGGGGATTTTGCCGAGGATGTCGATGACGGTGACTTGCTGGGTGGGTTCGAGGGCCGCCGCCGCGGTGCAGAGCGGGATGACGGCCTGACGCCCCATGTCCACGAGGAGGCGAGAGACTTCGCCTTGGAGGATGGGGTCCTTGCGATCGAGGAGCGCGGTGAGGAGTTGGGGGAGGGCATACTCGCCCGCGGCCTTGAGGCGGGCCTGCGCGACGATCTTGCCGCGGACGGTGCCCTTGAGGTCCTGGATGTTCTTGGCGATCTCCTGCGGGTCACGGGCGCGTTCCATCTTGCCCTGCTCGTAGGCCTTGGAGATCTGGGCCGCGATGGGCTCCAACTCGGTGACCTTCATGGCCTTGGTCAAGGCGGCTTCGAAACGCGCCTTGTCGTTCCCGATGGTGGTCTCGACGACCTCGAGCAACTGCTGGGGCTTGAGTTTGCGGTCGAGGAGTTCTTGCCCCGCGCCCACGGCGGCGAGGCGCTGGTCGATGTTCACGTAGTGAACGAAATCTTCGAGCAGTTCACGCTCGGTGGCCTTCTTGGAGGTGCTGGGCAAGGGAGTCGGGTCGCCGCGCATGGCCTTGGGTGCGTCGGCGGCGACGGCGGTCTGCGCCTTCGCGGCGCTCCAGGTCGTTCCGGCCGCGAGGGCCAACGCCAGAAGGGCAACGGTGCGGATCGAACGGGCCGGGCGGCGATTTTCGCATACTGGCACGGGTAACTCCTACGGGAAATCTCGGTTGAGCGACTCAGAAAGGTCCGGCTGACCCGTTCGAAGGGTCCTGTTCCGTTTCGCAAGCCCACGCTCGCGACAAGTTCCAACATCCCGACAAACACACCCCACAAACATACCCCAAACACGCGATCCTGCCATGGAGGGCAGCAGGAGAACACGCGAGGCGCGACCTCGGCGGAGGCCCGCCGGAGACCGTTCCCAACCCCGATTCAGGGCACGAGCGGGCAGTGTACGAAAAAAGCCCGTGTGTCGTCAACCAAGGGTCCAAACGAGGGAGGGAAGCATAGACCAACGCGGGCACCTGAAGCGGACCTCATCCGTTCGAGGGGCTTGGACCATCCGCCCGATTGGAGCGCGCGGTTGCATGGTCCTGAACGCCGAGGTCCACATGGACTCGGGTTTGGAGCCGTGGCCCGGCACGTCCGGGAAGAGAACTTTGGCATTCGGAGTTTGACGACCGTGAAGACGCCCTCAGTTCTCGCCGATTATGCCGCGGGTCCTGACCCGGACGGTTGCACGGATGCGACCGCCTCCCTCGCCCTGCGTTGAGGTGACCGATGCTCATCGAAAAAGAAGTTCTGACCACCGGCGAAGTCGCCAAGATCTGCAACGTCGCCCCGCGAACGGTCTCCAAGTGGTTCGATTCGGGTTCCCTCAAGGGCTACCGCATTCCCGGCTCGCGCGATCGTCGAATCCCGGTGAGCGAACTCATCAAGTTCATGAAGGCTCACGGGATCCCGCTCGACGGGATCGCCTCGGGGCGCACCCGCGTCCTGATCGTCGACGACGACCGACAGGTTGTGGACACGCTGGAGAAGGTGCTGACGGAGCAGACGAGTTACGAGGTGAAGACGTCGATCAACGCGTTCCAGGCGGGGATGGAGTGCGAGCGTTTTCGCCCCCACGTCCTCCTCATGGACATCCACGTGGGCGAGAACGACGCGCGGATGCTCGTGGACCAGGTTCGCAAGAACGAGCACCTCCAGTTCACCAAGATCATCGCGATGTCGGGGAAACTGACCGACGGGCAGGCGCAGGGCCTGCGTCCGGCCGGGTTCGACGGCTTCCTCAAGAAGCCCTTCCAGATCCGTCAGGTCGTCGAGGCGATCGAAACGGCGACGAATCTGGTGCGCTAAGTCCGGCTCCGACCCGCAGGCAAGGCCTCAGCGACTTGAAGTTTCGGCGCCGATTCGGGTTTCGTTGATCAATGAGAGACGAAGCGCCAGCCCGACGAGCGTCGGGCTGGCGTCTTTGGGGAGTGGCTGGTGCCCGGCGAACGTCACCTCGAACGCGGACCAACGGGCCCGCGCCCCACGAGCACGACGGGGGAGGCGACACGCACACTCTGGGCGTGGGCGTCGATCGTCGGCGCCGGGGTATTGGCGTGCGAGGCGGACGCGCACCCCGCGGCCAAGAGGACCATCACTCCAAGGACCGTGAGTGCAAGAAGCGCTGGTGCACCAAGAGATCGCGTCATGTGTATCCGTACGCGCGACGTGCGTGCCGTGTTCCGCGTCCGGGCCCATTCGAGGATTCTCGGGCGTCCGTCGCATCGGCGGCTGTACGATCGCGGATGATCTTCTATCCCTGGGACATCGAGGACCTTGACGCGGGCGTCGGCCCGGGCCCGAGTGCCTCGCCCCTCCCGCGTTCCGACCCGCGCACGCAGACGCTGGAACTCGAAGTGCGCCGGCTGCGTGCTCGCGTCGAATCGCTCATGCTGGCGAACGTCGCGATGTGGGAACTGCTGTCCGCGAAGGCCGGGTTCAAGATCGAGCAACTGGCGGCGAAAATGGAGGAGATCGACCTTCGTGATGGGACCAAGGACGGGAAGATCACGCCCGCGCAGACGTGTGGGAAGTGTGGTCGTCGCTTGTCGGCCCGGCACCGGCGGTGTTTGTACTGCGGCGATCCGAACTTGAAGCCCGCCTAGGGTGGGAGGGCCGCGAATCGCCCGGCTCGGTCCCAGAACGCGGGCGAGGCGGCATAAACGGCCGCCGGGCGTGGAAACCATGATGTCGCACGCTTGGTTTTTCGTGAGTTGGAGTAGAGTTCCACGTTTTGCCGGGAGCCTCATCTCCCGCGTGTCGTGTTTGCGGGCGAGAGGGCGGTGGAGCGTCGGCGGTCGTCGGATGTTCCTGTTGGGAACCGAGAGGAGATGGTGCATGCCGAGGGTGTTGTTGACGGCGGGCTTGCTGTGCTGGATGAACGTGATGGCGTTTGGGCAGACGATCTCGGAGGCGCCACGGGTGGCGTTCCCGGAATCACCGTCTCCCGCGCCGTTGAACCTCTCGGAACCATCGACGGCGGCGATGCCCGAGTTGGTGCTGCCCAGCGAACCAGGGCCGTACGTGGAAGGGCCGCGTCCGACGCCGATCCGTGTGGACCTGACGTATGCGGATCGGGTGAACCTGACGACGGTGGCGCAGCATGAGGGCCCTGCGGGTCCGACGGATTCGTCGAGCGTGGCGTGGCCTTCGGTCGCGTCGGCGAACGGGACGGTCCTCATGGCGGTGCAGAGCAGGTATCGAGTCACCGACCGATGCGGGAACACCCTGCTCGAAGAACCGATCGCGGCACGCGTCTCGACGACCGGGACGCTGAGCGCGCCGTCGGTGATCTATTCGCCCTGGGTCGACCGCTGGGCGATGTTGTGGCTGGAGACCGACCTTGGCGCGCAGGTCTCGAACTACATCCTGATGGTGACGACCGGACCGGGCAACTTCGACGTGGCGCCATCGGTGTACTACCGGATCCCGGCTCGAACGGGGAGCGGCGCGGACCTGGCGTTTGCCGACGCGCCGCGCCTGGGCTACGGCCCGCGCGGACTGATGATCGCGTCGGACCAGTACCGTTTCACGGGCTTCACCTACACCGGAACACAGACGCTCACGATCGAGAACGTGGTCTTCCAAGCGGGCGCCGCGACCTATCGCACCGACTTTTTCGCCTCGTCGGAGAACCTGCTAGGCATCTACCCGGCGAAGATGCAAGCCACCACGGGCAATCTGGATGCCATCTTCGTGGCGACGCGACGCGCGGGGGGGAGCGACGTGTGGATGTGGCGGATCGAGGACGCCTTCGGGACGCGCAGCGGGACCCCGACCACCATGCCCGTGCCGGCGTACGCGATTCCTCCGGCCGTGGCGCAGCCCGAGGGACGCACATTCACGCGGGGCGTCGATTGCCGACTTCGGTCGGCGGTCGCGACGATCGACGGCTCCACGCTCAAACTCCACATCGTGCACAACACCGCCCGGGCCGACCCGACGCAGCAGGCGATGATGTTCGCCCACCGCATCGTGGTCTCGACGGCGATCGTGGACGAGTCGGCGTTTTACGTGTACGGCGGGGAACCCAACTTCGCCATGTTCGCCCCCACCCTCGCGGTGGGCTATGACGGCACCCGAGCGATCGCTTACACGCTCTCGACCCCTGACGCCGCGCCCCGCCCCATGCTCCTCGTCTCCAACCCCTCGCTCTCGTTCTTCTTGACTCAGATGCAAGGCAGCATCGGCGTTCGCAACGCGACGGCGTTCGGCTACGGGATCGGGCTCGAACTCGACTGGAACGACTTTGCGCGGTATGGCACGACCGACGCTCGCCGATTCGTGGCCTTGGGACAATACTGCAACGGAGACCCCCAGCAGACCCCCACCTGGTTCACCAGCGTGCAGAACGCGCCCTCGGGGAACCTCACCTACCTCGGAGCAACCCCGCTGGTCTTCCGCAAGCCCCCGGGTGCCACGCACTTCACCCCTGCTTCGTACAACGTACGTATCGGGAACACGTACGAAACCCAGATGGGCGTCGAGATGGGGTCGTCCTTCGGCCTGCTGGACTTCTCGACCACGTCGTTCTCCCTCGAACGCTTGACGGACTCTCGCGTCGTGCAGGTTCGTGCGAGCGCCGCGGCGGACACGCTCCCGCTCGGGCGATGGAGCGATCGGCTTGCGATCGCCCCCTGCGGGTTGTCCAGACAGCACAACATCACGGCCTACTTCCTCGTGGGGTGCATCGCGGACGTGGACGACGGCAGCGGGTTTGGAAATCCTGACGGCGGGGTCACGATCGACGACCTTCTCTTCTTCCTGACGCAGTTCAGCATCGGGAGTTTGCGGGCGGACGTCGATGATGGCACCACCAGCGGCGTCCCGGACGGCGGGGTGACCATCGACGACCTCCTCTACTTCCTCGATCGGTTTGACCAGGGCTGCTGAGGCGATTCCCCGACCTCCCCGTGTGCCGAACCGCCACGCCGAGAAGATCGGCGTGGTGTTCTTTTGGGCGTGGATCAACCACGGCGGAAAATCGTTCACGCCAGAACGAAGGACGTGAAACGCCCCTCGATCCCGGGCGTAGGACCAGTACATCGAGGTCGCAGGGGTGGGCGTGGAGACGGATCGCCGATCAGGCGAGCGGGGTGCCGCATCGCTCGGACGAAACGAGAGGGTAACAATCCGGGAACGGGACGAGAAGGACCCGCGACCTGGTCGCCGACCTGAAATCAAGGGCTCTGCCCGGCAAACCAACGACACTGAACCACGTGACGAAAGGACTCTGATGCTTGTGAACACCCGCCGCCGAATCTCCCGCTGGACCCCTGCTGTGCTTGTTGCGCTGGCCGCTGTGACGGCGCGGGCGGGGATACCGGACGTGTTGGACCGTGTGCCGACGGAGACGCCCGTTGTGATCGCGGTGGGCAACTTGGAAGGGACGATGAAGCGGTTGGACGCGATGTCGAAGTCGCTGGGCAAGGCGGGGGAGAACATGGCGGCCGGGCTGTGGCAGATGAACTCGATGATCAGCATGCCCGGCGTGAACAAGGCGGGCTCGATGGCGCTGGCGATGAGCCTGCCGGAGTCGGCGAAGGGCAAGGATGGCGCGGACGAGATGAACGGGGACGACGCGGGGGCGGGCGGGGATGAGCCTCCGGGGGTGGCGATCGTGCCGGTGAGCGATTACGCGTTGTTCGTGAAGACGTTCAAGGGCGACGGGACGGCGGCGATCACGCGGGCGGAGTTTGACGGAAAGGAGACGTGGATCCGCAACCTTGGGGATGGGTACGCGGTCCTGAGCAATAAGAAGGACCTGGTGGAAACGTACGATGGGAAGGCGGGTCGGCGGGGCGAGCACGTGTCGCGGATGGGGAAGGTGGGAGGCAAGATCGCGGACGCGACGGACATCCTCATCTTGGCGAACATGTCGAAACTCGGGCCCATGATGAAGGACGCGCAGGAGCAGATGAGACAGAACCCGGCGGTGGCGATGGCGGCGATGCAGGGGGGCGGGCAGGCGATCGAGGCGCTGCAGGGCGCGTTCGAGAAGTTTGCGCGAGATGCGCAGACGGGGATCATCGGGGTGGGCTTGGGCGAGCAGGGGGCCACGCTCGACTTTGGGGCACAGTTCAAGGAGGGCACGGAGGGCGCCAAGATGTTCCAGGGGGGTGGCAGTTCCGGCGCTCTGATGGAGAAACTGCCGGCGGGGGATTTCCTGTTTGCCGGGGCGGCCGATCTGAGTTCGCCGCAGGTCAAGTCGTTCATCCGGGAGATGGCGGGCAAGGGCGCCAAGGCGGAAGGCAAGGCGGACCCGACCAGCATGATGGCGAACCTGGCGCGCTCGATCGACACGCTGGACGGGCAGGCGATCCTGATGGGCGCCACCGATCTGGGGAACGGGCTGATGGCGAAGACGGTGATGTATTCCAAGACGAAGGACCCGCAGGCGTTCCTTGCCGCGACCAAGGAGGCGAACGCGAAACTCAATGGCGTGGAGGCGGACGGGATCAAGTTCGAGACTTCATATCAAACCGGCGCGCGCGAGGTCGCGGGGGTCAAGGTGGACAAGTGGTCCAACAAGATGGAAACGGACCCGAACAGCCCGATGGCGATGCAGGTGGAGATGATGAAGGGCTTCATGTACGGCAGCGAGGGGAAACTCTCGGGGTATGCGGCGGCCACGGAGGGCGGCGTGATTACGACGATGAGCGAGAACTCGGAACTCCTGAAGGCCGCCATCGAGGCGAGCAAGGGCGGGAAGAGCCTTGCGGGCGATCCGGTCTTTCGTTCGTCGCAGTCGATGCTGCTCGGGGATCGAGTGGTCGAGGGCTACATCGGCACCAAGGCGCTGATGGAGACGGTGGGCGGGTTCATGGCGATGTATGGGGGGCCGGAAATGCCCGCGCCGGAGAAGGTCTCGCCCATCGCGTTTGGCATGATCTCGGACGGCGGGGGCATGGGGATCCGGCTCGCGCTGCCGATGGACGTGATCCAGACGATCGCGAACACCGCGGAGAAGATGCAAGGGGCGATGGACGACCTGGGCGAGCCCGAGCCCCAGGCCGAGAAGAAGAAGGAGGGCGGACGGCGCTTCTGAGCCGGGCGTGCCATTCTGGAGACAACCCAGGCTGGGGCGAGCCAAGGCTCGCCCCGTTTTCATGGCAGACCTTCCACCCTCCGGGCCGGAAGACATGGCGCATGCGCTGGAGAGGGCCACTACCCTTCGCTCGCATGACGACGACCAGACCACCGTCCACGAAGGCACGTATCCTGACCGGCGACACCCCCACCGCGACCGGGCTGCATCTGGGGCATTACGTGGGCTCGCTCGAGAATCGCCTGCGGTTGCAGGACGAGTATGACTGCTATTTTTTGATCGCGAACGTGCACGCGTTCACGACGCTCGCGGAGAAGCCCGCGGAGGTCCGGGCGAACACCATCGGCATCGTGAAGGACTGGCTGGCGGTGGGGCTGGACCCGGAGAAGAGCACGTTTGTGTTGCAGAGCGAGATCCCGGCGATCGCGGAACTGACGTTTTTGTTCGCGATGCTGATCCCCTTCAACAAGGTGATGCGGAATCCGACGCTGAAGACCGAGATCGAGAGCAAGGGTTTGGGGGACACGTATCCGTTCGGATTTCCGATGTATGCCGTCGGGCAATGCGCGGACATTCTGGCCTTCCGCCCGCAACTGGTGCCGGTGGGAGAGGATCAGGAGGCGCACATCGAGATGTGCCGGGACGTGGCGCTGAAGTTCAACCAACTCTACTGCGGGGTGGGCAACCGTGTTCCCGCGGAGGAGCATGAGAAGGCGGGTGGGGTGTTCCCGATCCCGAAGGCGAAGATCGGTCGCATCGCGCGGCTGGTGGGCCTGGACGGGAAGCAGAAGATGAGCAAGAGCCTGAACAACGCGATCTTTCTGTACGACACGGCGAAGGAGGTGCAGAAGAAGATCAACAGGATCACGACGGGGCGGCAAAGCCCGACCGAGCCGGGGGATGTGAACAACATCCTGATGCAATACGTGGACGCGTTCATCGGGAACACCACGCCGGAGCGTGCGGCGGAGATCAAGCGGCGCTATGCCGCGGGGGACAACATCGGGGACGGACACGTGAAGGCGGAACTGGGTGAGGCGATCAACGCGCTGCTGGAGCCGATGCGGCAGCGGCGGGCGCGGCTGGAAGAGGCGGCGCAGCCCGGGAAGCCCGGGGGGGACGAGATCGTGCTTGACGTGATCCGGCGCGGGATCAAGAAGGCGAACGTGGTGGCGGAAGAGACGCTCGCGATGGCGAAGCAGGGGATGGGTCTGGGCTTTGGGGGACGGGTGGTGGGATGAGGACGGGCGCCGGGCGATCAATGCACGCCCTGCGCGGCGAGCCAACGCTCGGCGTCGAGGGCGGCCTGGCAGCCCATGCCGGCGGCGGTGACGGCCTGGCGATACTCGGCGTCCGAGACGTCGCCCGCGGCGAAGACGCCGGGCAGGTTGGTGTAACTGCTGCGGGTGTTGAGGCGGACGTATCCGGCCTCGGTGAGTTCGAGGGGGGTGCCCGCGAGGAACCTGGTCGCGGGGGTGTGCCCGATGGCGATGAAGAGCCCCTTGACTTCGAGGGTGCTGCGCTGCTTGGTGCGGGTGTCTTCGAGGACGACTCCCTCACATTTGTGGTGACCCAGCACATCGACGACGGCCTTGTTGAACAGGACCTGGGCGTTGGGACGGCTGAGGAAGCGGTTCTGCATGATCTTGCTGGCGCGCAGGGTGTCGCGACGATGGATGACGTAGACGGTGCTGGCAAACTTGGTGAGGTAGGAGGCTTCCTCCATGGCGGTGTCGCCGCCACCGACGACGGCGAGGGGCTGGTTTCGGAAGATGGGGAGCGCGCCGTCGCAGACGGCGCAGGCGGAGACGCCGCCGCCCATGCGGGCGAGTCGCATCTCGTTTTCGAGGCCGAGCCAGTTGGCGGTGGCGCCGGTGGCGATGATGACGGCGTGGGCCTTGATGGTGGCGCCCTCGCCCGCGTGGAGGGAGTGCGGGAACTTGGCGGGGTCGGATGAGAACTCGCACTTGACGATGTCGTCCTCGACGACGCGGGTTCCGAAGCGTTCGGCCTGCTTGCGGAACTTGTCCATCATCTCGGGGCCCATGATGCCGTGCTCAAAGCCGGGGTAGTTTTCGACCTCGGTGGTGAGCATGAGTTGCCCGCCGGGGAGGACGGGCCCGGGATCGCTCTTGGGGACGCCGCAGTAGACGACCGGGTCGAGTTGGGCGCGAGCGGCGTAGATGGCGGCGGTCCATCCCGCGGGGCCGCTGCCGATGATGACGAGTTTGTGGGCGTTGGTGCTGGACATAAGCGGCCTCTTGGTTGTGGGCGGCACGCTCGACGATGGTGCCGCGTGCCGCGACGTGTTGTGTTGGATGTGGCTCGCCCGCCCCGGAGCCCCTGGTCGGGGGCGGGAGGGAGATCACTTGCCGAGCACATCGGGCAAGGACTGGCGAGTGAGGGACAAGCGCGGGGGCCAAAGGAGGTAGTCGGCAAGGTCGGCCTTCGCCGAGGTGTTCTGCATCTGCTTCCCGCCGTCCTTTTTGAGGTTGCCACCGACGGAATAGAGGACGAAGGTGTCGTTCTGGAGTCGCACGTCGAAGTTGGCGCCGAGGGCGGGGACGATCTTCATCTCGAAGATGGCGGGCATTCCGCGCTCGCCGGGGACGAAGTACTCCATCGGGGGCTTTTTGTTGTTGGCGCGATCGGGGTTGAAGGGATCGGGATCGGCGAGGGACATGAAGCGGGGCGCGACGCCCGAGAGGCCCGCGGGCCAGGAGCCTCGCTCCAAGAAGACGCCCAGGACGGCCATGCTGTTGCGGGTTCCGGCGAGTTCGGTCTTGGCAACCTGGCGGAGGTCAAAGAGGTCCGACAGGTCGGGGATCGTGGCCTCGATGACCGCGAGTCGTCCGCGTTCCAACTTGGAATACTCGTTGGGAATTCCGAGCAAGCGATCGAACGGCGAGAGTTTCCATCGCTGGGTCCAGTCGCCGTAGATCGCGTCGATGGCGCCGAGGACGGAGGCCTTTCGGGCCTGTCCGCTCGCGCCCCCGGACCAACGGCCGGCATCGCCGAACAGGCGGAGCGGGCGATCGCTCGCGCTCATGCGAGACATCGTCGAGCCGTAGACCCGCTCGTTGATGGCGCCGTTCTCGTCGT
Organism: uncultured Phycisphaeraceae bacterium; assembly: GCA_964543905.1. Taxonomy (GTDB): domain Bacteria; phylum Planctomycetota; class Phycisphaerae; order Phycisphaerales; family UBA1924. The sequence continues at coordinate 40,246 of CAZIZO010000008.1, read as the reverse complement.
AGACCGTGGCGGCGAGTTGACGAGCGGCGAACTTGTCGCCCTGCGGAAACTCGATGCGGTCGAAGTCCATATAGCCTTTCTGGGCGTCGGAGTCATCGAGGCGTTTGATCATCGCGATCAGGTCGTCGGGCGTGACGGTGGGCTTGCTCTTGAAATCCTGGAAGAGCACATCCCGGAGGCGTTCCAAAGCGGAGATCGTGTTTGCGAAACCCCAGCGGACTTCCTTGGACAAGACGCGATCGCACATCGAACGGGTGAAGTAGACCCAACTGATCAGGAGGTTTGCGGCGTCCTTTCCCTTCTTTTCGGCGACGAGTCGGGTGGCTTCGACGTTGACGAGGATCGCGAGGTTGTCGAGGGCGGGCATGTACATCAACTTGGCCGAGGCCAGCAAGGGAGGGTCGCCCAGTTCGGCGTACATCTTGGCCTTGATCATGGCGGGCTCGACGTCGTTGATCCCGTAGGGCAGGCCGAAGGCGTATGAGTCTCTCCAGTCCTGTACGCTGGTGACCGTGCGCAGGGCGGCGAGGACGGCCTGCTGCGGGGCGGCGCCGGACCACTTGGCCGCGTCATCCCAGCCCGGGGCACCCGCGGGGAGGAGCATCGCCGCCTGGGTGGACGCGACCGCCTTGGGGACGGGGTCCATCTTGGCCAAGAGCGGAAGGAGCGTCACGTCACTGCGGAGGGCTGGACGGATGCCGGCGTATTTCTTGTTCGCGTCGGCAATCTCATCGGCGCGGGCCGACGAGAGGCCGAGGCTCAGGACGATCGCCACACACAAAATCCAAGATGCGGCGGCAGTTCGGATTCGAGGGAATGGGTGCTGGAACATGCGGTCGATGATAGCCGAACGTGGAAAGGCTGTCTCGACGTGCGGGCCCGCACGAGGCGACGGCTCCTCGGAAGTAACTCGTCGGGAACGCACGTTGGGGCCGGCTATTCCTCGTCGAACCCTGCATCGACGAGTTTCTTGAGCGCGAGGCAGGCGGCCTCGGCGTCGGCGCCTTGGGCGTGGATGACCAACTCACTGCCCTGCCCCGCCGCGAGCATCATCATCTGCATGATCGATTTGCCGTCGACTTCGGTCTCACCCTTGCAGACCTTGACCTCGCTCTTGAACGTCGAGGCGACGTCGACGAACGACATCGCCGGACGGGCGTGGAGCCCGAGGCGATTGACGATCGTGGCCTTGACGGTGTAGGAGGACATGGTGAGGCGAGGCCGCAAGGGAGAGAGACGGGGACAGGTCCGCGTGAGGTCCGCGCCGAGGAGCCGGGGCCGGGAGCGGGAGGGGATGAAACACGAGTGTCGAGGTGTGCCTCCGGGCGTGCCGTCTTCGGTCGAGGACTTAGGCGCCCAACTGCTGGTTGTCGGCCTCTTCCAGGAGGGTCCGAACGTGCTCGACGGTGGTCGCCTGGCGTAAGAAGCGGCGGAAGGTGTCCTTGCTGAGGTTCTTGAAGATGACTTCCATGGCCTGGAGGTGCTCGTCGGGACGTTCCTCGGGGCTGAGGAGGAGAAAGACGGTGTAGACGGGCTGCTTGTCGAGCGAGTTGAAGTCGATGCCGCGGGGCGCGAGACCGATCGCCGCCGCCATTTTGCCCACGCTGCGGTGCTTGACGTGGGGGACGGCGACCCCGCGTCCAAAGCCTGTGGAGCCGCGTTTCTCGCGTTCCAAGACTTTGGCAATCAGTTCCTCTCGAAGTGTGGCGCCAGCAACCCCGCTGGAGATGAGTGCCGCGACGAGTTCGGCAATCACCCCGTCGCGGTCGGATGCGCGGAGTTGCTCCACGATGGCGCCCGTGGGCACGATTTCGGTCAACTTCTTCATCACCGGCAAGACTCCGAATGGGCGACCTGGCGTCGCGTCAGTGCTTTCCCTGCTTCAACTTTTCCTTGAAATCCCGCAGTTGGCGCTCGCCCTTTTCCGCGACAAGGTCGATCGCGGCGTAGACGTCCTGACCCTTCGCGTGGCTGACGAAGTCGTCGTGCTTTTCGACGTCGAGGACCAACTCGGCGTTGTAGTCGCTGCTGGTGTGCCCGTTCGCCCGGGTCAGGGTGACCGTGACCTGCTGCAGGCCGTCGTAGTACTTCCCCAACTTGCCCGCCTTCTGCTCGGCGTACTGCCGGATCGCGTCGGTAACCTCGATGTTGCGGCCGATCACGTCGATTCTCATGGAAACTCCTTGCCCGCGATGCTGAACCGAAGACCGAGGCCCGGCACGCTCGCCGTCCCGCCTTCGCCCCGAGAGGACCGCGACGGAGCGCGCTCCGCCGGGGAACTCAGATGATAGGAGTCGATGCCCGGATCGACGCCAGAATCCGAAAACCTGGCGACGGTTTTCGCACAGGGGGGGGACGATTGGAAGGGCCAAAAAGAAAAACGCGACGCCCTGGGGGGCGCCGCGTGAATGGGCCTGGGCAGGCTCGAACTGCCGACCTCACCCTTATCAGGGGTGCGCTCTAGCCAACTGAGCTACAAGCCCGAACTCCGAAGTTCGGGGACCGAACTGGGGGCAAGTATAGCCCTGCCGGGGGCGGGCGGGGCAAGGGCGAGGAGAAGCGCTGGGGAGTCGCGTGACGATTGGCGGAGGCGTGTCTGGACGGATGGCAGGCGTCGGACCGGGTCAGGATCTTCACGCGAACGCCGGTGTACACACCCCTCTCGTGCTCCGAGGGCGACCGCGCGAACCGCGGAAGATAACGACGGGGCCCGAGGCGCACGCCGAGGCACGAGCCCATGCCGAGTGGGAGCGCGGCTCGGAGGGTGCGTGCGGGTGCCTTAGCCCAGTTTCTTCAACTTCATGCGGAACTCGTCGATGTTCGGGCTGGCTTCTTCCGCGACGCGGAGCGAGATGTACTCGCGTTCGACGAGGTCCACGAGGGATTCGTTGAAGTCGATCATGCCGACCTGGCGTGCTTCGACGGACTTGAGGTACTCGCGCAACTCACCCTCGCGGCCTTCGAGGATGTGCTTGCGCACGACGCCGTTGTTGATGAGGATTTCGAGCCCGGGGATGCGTGCGATCTCGGGGTGGAGCGTGGGCAGGAGTTTCTGGTAGACGAAGGCCCGCATCTGGTACCCGAGGATTTTGCGGACCTGTTCGACTTCTTCCTGCTCGAAGAGCCCGTAGATACGGCTGAAGGTCTGCGTCGTGGACGAGGCGTGGATGGTTCCGTAGACCAGGTGACCCGTTTCGGCGGCGTGGAGGGCGGCCTCGAACGTCTCGTTGTCGCGCATTTCGCCGACGAGGACGACGTCCGGGTTTTCGCGGACGAGCGCGCGGAGGGCGATCTTGAAGTCGAGGCAGTCGATCCCGATCTCGCGCTGGTTGATGGTGGCCTTCTTATCCTTGAAGATGTATTCGATGGGGTCTTCGATGGTGACGATGTGCACGGGCTTGCGTTCGTTGACGTAGTCGAGCATGGCCGCGATGGTCGTGGACTTGCCCGACCCGGTGACACCGCTGAGGAGCACGATGCCGTTGGGCTGCATCGCGATCTCGCTCATGATCGGGGGCAGGTACAACTCGTCGAAGCGGCGGATGTGGCTGGTGATGAGTCGGGCGGCGACGGACAACTTGCCCCGCGCCTGGAAGAGGTTCACGCGGAAGCGGTTGTTGTCGTCGTAGTCGTAGGCGAAGTCGACGGAGCCGAGTTTGTGGAGGTCTTCGAACTGCTCTTCGGTGAGGATCGCCTGCGCGATCTGCCAGAACTCCTCGGTGCTCACCGGATCGGTGTCGAGGGGCTTGAGGGCCCCGCGCAGACGCAGTTTCGGCTGGGTGTCGGATTTCATGATGAGGTCCGACGCGGCCAGTTTGATGGCCGCCTGGAGGAACTTGCCCCACCGCGTCGCGTGCGGGTCGCTCTTTCGCTTCCGGACCATCGAGATATGCCCGACGTCGCGTGCACTGGACTGTGGTTCGGTCTCAACGCTCATCACATGCTTCCCATGCTTCGCCGGTCCATTGGACGAGGCCGGCGTTGGTTCGATGATCTCGGACGATGACGACAAGGGTAACCTCCCGACGGCGCGAACGCGAGCACAAAATGCGTGCCCAACGAGGACTTCTCACGATCGCCTTCGGCGTACCGCGACGGCGGGTCCGGAAAGACATTGATCGTCCGGTTGGGCGGCGGAACGCGAAGGGCGATCGGTCTTTGGACGGGCACCCGACGCGGCCGCACGCCGCGATGCAGACAGGTTCGCGTGAGCGGGCGACCGGTTCCACGGCACGTCGAACGCCCGGTTGCGGGCGTGGAGATTCGCGAGTACGTTGTCCGTCACCCAGGAGTCAACGCATGTCTTACCTCGACGGCTTCGTGCTCGTTGTTCCCAAGAAGAACCTGAAGGCGTACGAGAAGATGGCCAAACTCGCCGCCAAGGTCTGGCGCGAGCACGGCTGTCTGGAGTATCGCGAGTGCGTCGGCGACGACGTCGACGTGAAATGGGGCTTGCCCTTTCCCAAACTCACGAAGGCGAAGAAGAGCGAGGCGGTCGTGTTTTCGTACATCCTGTACAGGTCGCGCAAGCATCGCGACGCGGTGAACAAAAAGGCCATGGCCGACCCACGCCTCAAGGCATGCTGCGACATGAAGACCATGCCCTTCGACATGAAGCGGATGAGCGCGGGCGGGTTCAAGGGCTTTGTGGAGGCGTGAGGGGTGAGGGTGGCGGGGCGGTGGGGGTCAATCCAGCCAGTCCTTCGCCTTGAGGCGTTGCGGCACGTATTCCTCGGTGACGTAACTGATGTCCTTGGTGATCAGCGATTCCACTTCCATCTTGAAGCCGTTGGTCAGGAGTTTCTGGATCTCCTTCTGCCACGCCTTGTTCTCGGCGAACCAGGGGTATGCCGCGATTTCCTTCGCGCGCTTGATGTCGTTGTCGTTCAGCGTGATCTTGACGGCCTCGGACAGATCGCACTCGTCGTAGTCCTTGGCGCGGATGCCGAGGAACTTCGCCTCGGGGATCGCGAGGCGTGAACTCTCGAACGCGAGCGAGATGGAGCCCTGCTTGATGACGCTGTAGATGTAGTGCCCCCAGGGATCGCAATCGAGCACGCAGATGATCGGGAGGCCCAACTCCTGATTGAGGCGTTGCAACAGACGCCGACACCCGCGCGGCGGCTGCCCCGCGCCGTGCGTCAGGATGCAGTTGTTTTTTTCCCAGAAGCGGTCCTCGTTGAAGCGGTTCCACACGGTGCCCTTCTCGACGTGGAGCACGAACTTCGCCTCGCACTTTTTGAACTGGATGATGTCGGGCTCGACGATGCTCGGGATCGCGTATCCACCACTGCCCATGCGTCGGCAATCGATGTCGTCCCCCTTGTCGGTCAGCGTGATGTTCCCCACCATCGCCCCGCGATTTTCGGCGAAGACGTGCAACTCTTCGCGCAGCGCGCCGAGCGTCACTTCCAAGTCTTCCAAGATCGGGTCGCTCTCCGCCTGCTCGTCGAAGGTGTTTTCCTTCGTGCCCGGGATGGTGCCCTTGGCCTTGTAGAAGACGCCGCGGAGGCTGCTGGTTTTCTCCGCGCCGATGAGGTCCTTGATCGTGCTCGCGTGGAGCATCGTCTGCATGAACTGCTTGGCCTGGTTGAGGTTGAAGAGTTCGCGTTCCTGCGTGGCGTCGCCCATCTCGAGGATGCCGCGTTTTTTGTTCCAGATCGTGTTGCCGCGGCTGCGCGTGGGGATCTCGATCTTGGGCTCCCGACCCGCGAAGGTTTTTTGGGTCACGTCCTCGGCGAGTTCGACGAGTTTGGCGAGGGTTTTGCTGTCGCGTTCCTTCAACTTCTTCGAGAGGGCGGGCTTGACGGCGGATTCACGTTTGGCCATGGCGATGCGTCCTTGCGTCGGTGCGTGACGCAAGTCTAGAGCGCGTGTGCCGCGTGCGAGAACCGGGGTGGCGTCCTGGGGCGCGATCCGTGAAACTCCGATGGCGAGAGTGCGGAGCGGCACGGTCGCACCGTCACGTTGGCGGCTCGGACACCGCGTGCGTGATCTCCGCCGCCTCGAGGCCCAGGGCCTTGATTTTTTTATACAGCGTCGTGCGATTGATCCCGAGTTGGTCCGCCGTCTTCTGCCGGTTCCAGTTGTTGGCCTTGAGCGCTTTGAGCAGGATCCTGCGTTCGGGCCCTTTCAGCGCCTCATCGAGGCTCATCGGGACCCAGGGGGTTGCTTCCTCGTCGGGGGAGATCGGCGTCACCGGGCAGGCCTTCCCCACCATCGGGTCGCGCTCGCCGCCCGCGATCGTGGGCGGCAGGTCCTCGACCTGGATCACTTGTCCCTTGCACAGCACGGCGGCCCGCTCGATGGCGTTCTGCAACTCGCGCACGTTGCCGGGGTACTCATAGCGACAGAGCGCGGCCGTCGCGTCGGGCGTGAATCCGACGATCTGCTTGCCCAACTCGGCCGCGTGCTTCAACAGGAAATGCTCGGCGAGAGGCGGGATGTCGCTGACGCGATCCCTCAAGGGGGGCAACTCGATCTTGACGACGTTGATGCGGTAGTACAAATCCTGGCGGAAGGCGCCGGAGGCCACCAGATGTTCGAGCGGCTGGTTGCTCGCGAGCACGACGCGCACATCAACTTCGACGGTCTGCGTGCTCCCCACGGGCTCGAACTTCCGTTCCTGGAGGACGCGGAGCAACTTGAGTTGCATGGCGGGCGAGGCGGAGTTGATTTCGTCGAGAAAGATGGTTCCGCCGTTGGCCGCGAGGAATCGGCCCACTTTGTCGGCGTGGGCACCGGTGAAGGCGCCCTTGACGTGCCCGAAGAGTTCGCTTTCGAGGAGCGTTTCGGGGATGCTGCCGCAGGACAACTCGATGTAGGGCTTGTCCTTTCGTGGGGAGCGATGGTGGATCGCGTGGGCGATCAGGCTCTTGCCCGTGCCGCTCTCGCCGGACATGAGCACGGTGGTCCGGCTCGGGGCGACCGCTTCGACCAACTCGTAGATCTTCTGCATCCGGTGGTCGTTGCCGATGATGTTGTCGAGCGCGAGGCGGCCGTCCAGGCGTCGGCGGAGCGAGCGATTCTCGGCGAGCAAGGCGCGTTGCTGGATCGCGCGCGACAGGCTCAGGCGGAGTTCGGGCTCCATCACGGGCTTGACGAGATAATCGCACGCGCCGTAGCGCAGCGCCTCGACCGCCGATTCGACCGTGCCGTATCCCGTGAGCATGATGACGGCGGCGCCCAAGCGTCGCTTGCCGACTTCTCGAAGCACCTCCAGCCCGTTCATTCCCGACATCGCGACGTCGCACACGACGACGTCGGTCTCGGTGGCTTCGAGGCGCAGCAGCCCCTCTTCGCCCGAGGGGGCGGTCTCGACTTCGTAACCTTCGCGTCGAAGAAACTCGGCGATCGATTCGGACACGATCGCGTCGTCGTCGATCACCAGCACGCGAGAAGGGTGGACGTGATCGCTCATGCTCCCCCTCCGATGAAGTTCGTCGGCCTCGCCTGCACGGGGGCGATGACGCGGAGGAGCGCACCGCCGCGCTGCGTGGAGGGGGACACCGCGCGGGGGAGCAACTCGATCCGTCCGCCCATCTCCTGCACGATCTCGCGTGCGAGCGCGAGGCCGATGCCCGCGCCGCCGCGTTTGCTGGTGACGCCGCGCATGAAGGAGTACTCGGCCTCTTCGAGCGAGGCGAAGCCGACGCCATCATCCGAGATTCGGATCTCGATCCACTCCGTGCGCTGCAGGCTCCACCAAGGCGGGCTCTCGACCGGCATGACCACGATATCGACGCGGCCACCCTGGGCGTCACGGCGTCCGATCGATTCGATGGCGTTCTTGACGCCGTTGATGATCACCGTGTAGAGCGCGCCCGCCGGCATCTCTCCCAGGCCCGGTCCGAACTGCACGCCGACCTCCGCGCGGTTGAGATCGGCGAGGGGTTTGAGGACCTCGATGGCGTGCGACATTGCCTCGCGGAGTGAGACGGGCTCGGTTCCCGAGATCATCACCGACCCGATGGGCAGGTTGGGCCCCTGCATGGCGGCGTGGACGAGGCCTGCCATGCGTTCCAGCGCGGTGGCGGCGGTTTCGAGTTGTTTGAGCGCGGATTCCTGCCCGGTCGATTCGATTTCCAACGTCTGCTTCGCGAGGCGCACGCAGCGGAGCGAACCATCGACAAGGTTTCGAATCTCGTGGACGACGGAGGCCATGCGATCGACGCCGGCGACGCTCGCATCGTGCGGGGGCGCGTGGCGGCCGCGTTTGATGATCGCCTTGGGGGGCTCTCCCCGGCGCGGGGGATCGGTGTTGTGGGCTCCATCGCTCATCTCCCCACAGTGTCGTCGAAGATGCGCAGAAGTCACGCGATGGCGTTGTTTTTTCGCCACATGTCGAGTCGACGGTGCGGTCTATGCGGAGTGCGCCGGCGCCGACCCGGTGACCGGACCATCGGGGGCGTGCTCGTTCACGATCCTCCCGCGACATTCCCCGAACCCGATCCGCCGATACCCGTCGCGTTCGCAGTATCCCTTGAAGATGACCGTGTCGCCGTCTTGTAGGAACGTCCGCGTCTCGCCCGTCGGCAGTTGGATCGGCTTCCGCGGCTTGGGCTTCCCGGTCGTGGGGTCCAGGCCATCCCAAGTAAGTTCCAGCAAGCACCCGCGTTCGTCGGCTCCGCGACCGCTCACCGTGCCACTTGCGAGCAGATCGCCCGGCTGAAGATTGCACCCGTTGCTGGTGTGGTGCGCCACCATCTGGGCGAACGTCCAGTACATCTCCTTGAACGCCTTGCCGCGTGAGATTCGATGCGGGCCTATTCCCCGCCTCTCCATCTCCTTCGTCTGCAGCAAGACTTCGAGGGTGATGTCGAATCCGCCGCACGCTTGATCCTGGGCGTCGGTCAGATACTCCAGGGGCTTGGGATCGCCCGCGGGCCGCTCTGCCGCCGCGCAGCGGAAGGGCTCCAACGCCTCGATCGTGACGACGAACGGCGAGACGCTCGTGGCAAAGTTCTTCGCGAGGAACGGTCCGAGAGGCTGGTATTCCCACTTCTGCACGTCGCGTGCCGACCAGTCGTTCACCAGGCAGAGGCCGGCGATCGCGTCGCGTGCCTGGGCCATCGAGAGCGGCTCTCCGAGTCGGTTCCCATCGCCGATGAAGCACCCGACTTCGAGTTCATAATCCAGCATCTTGCACGGACCAAACGTCGGCCCCGCTGCGTCGTCCGCCTTCGTCTGTCCCTTGGGCCTCTTCACGTCCGTCCCCGACACCACGATCGACGACGCCCGCCCGTGATACCCGATCGGCACGTGCTTGTAGTTGGGTAGCAGTGGATTGTCGGGTCGGAACATCGCCCCGACCGTCGTCGCATGATGGATCGACGCGTAGAAATCCGTGTAGTTGAAGATCGACACCGGCAGCGCCAACTTCAGGTCTTTCTGCGCCCGCATCGCCTTGTCGCGCAAGCGTCGAACTTGCTGCCCGCCCGCCCCGCCTTCCTTCAAGAACTTGAACGCGATCTCGCGGATCATCTTCCAGAGATCGGGCTCGGCCATCACGAAGTTCCATGTCGGCACCATGATGGCGTCGGCCAAGTACTCGTCGAACTGATCCAGATACCCGGCCTCGGCCAGGATGCCAAAGTCCAGCACCTGATCTCCGATCGCCACGCCCAAGTGCCCGTGCGAATGTCCATCGTGCTCCACTTCAAAGGAGCACACCGGCAGGTTCTGGATTGGAAAATCGGACGAGGGGTCGTTCGCCGACTCCACCCAACTCTTTACGCTCGGGTCGTGTGTCTCATTGATCGCCATGCCGAGAGGTTAGCGGGGAGATGCCGGCGACGAGTCTTGCATCTCGACGGGCGTCCAGCGCCACCCGTGCCCCGCGCCGCCCAACGTGCCCCCCAACCGCGGGAGGTCATCCACGGCCGCGTCACCATCGGGCTTCGGATCCGCGGGAGTGTCGAACCGCGCGGACACGCCGACGCGCTCGCACACGATGTTCATGTCCGGGTCCAAACCCCGCGGGTTGAACGCGGACGCGATCCGCACCGATCTGTGCGTTGGATCGGGAACGAGAGCACCGGCGCATGCAACGATGGCCCTCCGCAACGGACCGCGTGGACGCCTAGCGTGGACAACGGAGGACCTGCAAGCGGAAGCGGGCTGGCCCAAGCCCACGAGTGGCAACGCGAGGGGTGATGCCGCCGCGTGCACCAAAGACAAACAGCCCCAACACAACGTTGGGGCTGTTCGAAAAAGCAATCGATCTCAAGCGACGACTTACACCATGGCCTTGAGGCCCTTGAGGGGGCGGATCTTGATGACGGTGCGGGCGGGCTTGGGCTTGACTTCCATCATTTCGCCCGGCTTGAAGGGGTTGGGCTTGGTGGTGGCCTTGGTGGCGGGCTTGTAGATCGCCTGGACCTTCATCATGCCGGGGACCACGAAGATCTTGGGCTTGTCGGGGCTGGGCTTGGCGAGGTCGACCTTCATCACGCTGCCGAGCGTGTCGAAGATGGCGGCGATCTGCTTGCGCGAGAGGCCGTTGTGCTCGGCGAGCAGGCCGAAGAGTTCACCCTTGCTGCGGACCTTGCCGGCGGAGGCGATCTTGGCGGGCTTGGGAGCGGACTTGGCGGCGGGTTTGGCGGCTTTCTTGGCCATTTCTGAATCTCCATTCAACTGCGGTGACGTGGCCGCACACTCGGCGTCCTCGTCGATCGCCCTCGCGATCCTTCGGGAGAGCGGTTTCCCATGTAGGAAACTGATAGTTTTTACTATGCCCCGGCGCGATCTTCAAGTGGGTTGGGCAAAAAACCGCTAGGAATTCGCATATTTTTGCACAATTCTTCGTTCCGCCCGCACGTTCACGCCGGTTCGACCCACGCTGAACTCGCAAAAAGCCCGCCAAAGGAGGTGGTTTTGGGCGCTTTCCGTTGCTCCAACCCGCCCAACACAACAACCAGCACCGAATGGTCGGAGATTCGCTGCTCACGCTCCAGGTGCGAAAACGAGGCGGATTGCACCCTATCCGACAGGGATGGGGACACGAACGCCGCGTCGATTCGGAACCCCGTGCCGGCGTGGCTGTACCACGAACGCTCGGCTGAATCCGGGTTTTTGACGCGCCACGCGTCGCGGTAGCCGAGGGTGGCGAACTGTCCGAGCAGGTGCGCCCCCCCGAGGGTGCGCCCGTCCTCATCGATTCCGGGTCGGCCTGAGTTCAGGTCGCCCAGCACGATCCACCGCTGCTCCAGCCTGGCCCGCCCGAGCGCCACTAGAAACGCCCAATACTCGGCCTTCTCCCCCGGACGCGAATCATCGGGGATATGAACCCCTGTGACCCCGAGCGCTCGCCCGGGCAGGATCACGTCCAGAAACCGGCCGCGGGACGAGGGTGGGGGCGAGGCTTCGTCCCGGGGCAGGATCTGCTCCTTGCTCGCGATCAAGATGCCGTTGGTGCGGCCCACGGAGGGCGTCGTGGCCTGGTACAGAAACCCATGATCGGCGAGCGCGGCGGCGATCTGGCCGCCTTGTGTCCCACGAAACTCGGTGAGGACGATGACGTCCGGGTCGTGGGCAAGGAGGGCGAGCAGGATGTCGGGTCGGCGTGCCGTCCCCCCGCCGTGCAAGATGTTCCAGGTGAGAAGTTTGATCGTGCTGGAGGGCACGGGGGAGGGTACGGCTGAGCGGAAGGCGGGGATCGCGACGGCACGCGGACAAGGAGGGGGTCTACGGTGGTGCATGAGCAAGGTGGATGTGCCGTTGGTGGTGGTGACGCGGGCGGTGCCGTGCGAGGTGGAGGTTCCGGGCGCACGGATCAAAGGGGTGTCGACGATGCGGGCGCTGGCACGGGCGGAGTTGCTGGAGTTTGTGCGCGGGGCGACGATCGCGGTGACGTGGGTTTCGGAGAAGGTGAACGACGAGTTTCTGGACGCGTGCGGACCCGGGCTCAAGGGGGTGTGCAACTACGCGGTGGGCGTGGACAACATCGACCTGGACGCGTGCAGGCGACGGGGGGTGATGGTGACGAACACGCCGCACGCGGTGACGGAGGGGACGGCGAACATGGCGTGGGCGCTGCTGCTCGCGGTGGCGAGGCGGATCGTGGAGGGGGATCGGTATGCGCGCTCACCGAAGTATGCGGCGGAAGGCCCGCTGGCGCCGGCGGAGTTCCTTGGGCTGGACATCACGGGGAAGACGCTGTTGATCGTCGGGGCGGGGCGGATCGGATATGCGACGGCGCTGCGCGGGCTGGGGTTTGGGATGCGGATCGCGTATGTGGCGCGATCGAGCCACCTGGACTTTGAGATGGCGCCGCTGTGCGCGGCGCGTGTGTCGCTGGACGATGGGTTGAGGATGGCGGATGTGGTGAGTCTGCACACGCCGCTGACGGCGCAGACGCGGGGGCTGATCGATGCGAGGGCGTTGTCGCGGATGAAGCGGAGCGCGATACTGATCAACACGGCACGGGGCGCGATCGTGGACGAGGGGGCCCTTGTGGACGCGCTGCGCGAGCGTCGGATCTACGGCGCGGGCTTGGATGTCTACGAGCAGGAGCCGAAGGTGCATCCGGGGCTGGTGGGGCTGGACAACTGCGTGCTGATGCCACACGTCGGGAGCGGGGAGGAGAAATACCGGAAGTTGATGGGGGCGATGGCGTGGGCGAACGCGCGGGCGATATTGGCGGGGGAGGAGCCGCCGAATCGTGTCGCGTGAGCGGGGCCTAGACGCGATCGCCGGGCTGGAAGGCGCGGGAGATGCGGACGGCGCGCGAGCCCTTGAACTGGCCGATGTGCCCGAGGAACTTTTTCTCGCCCTCGACGCAAAGGACGATGGGCTTGGTGGCGGGCTTGTCGGTGACGATGATGTCGCCCGGGGCCATGCGGAGGAGATCGTGGAGGGTGATGGTGGTCTCGGCGAGGATGCCGGCGACGAGGAGGCCGGCGTCGGCGATGCGGTTGGTGAGTTGTCGTTCGGTGTCCTTGCTGCGGAGGTTCTTGGAGGCGGAGAACCAACTCTGGGAACTGAGTTCCTCGATCATGGGTTCGATGACGTTGTAGGGGATGCAGAGGTTCATGGTTCCCGCGCGGTTGGTCATTTTGAGTTCGAAGCCGATGACGACGACGACCTCATTGGGCGGGACGATCTGGACGAGTTGGGGGTTGCTCTCGGTGGAGGCGATGCGGAACTTGAGTTCCTTGATGCTCATCCAGGCTTCGGTGAGGGCGGAGAGGCCGCGGGTGGTGACGTTGCTGATGAGGCGTGTTTCGATCTGGGTCATCGGTCGCTGGGGGATGAAGAGGTCCTGGGTGTTGCCGCCCAGGAGGCGATCGATGATGGGGTAGATGATGAGCGGGGAGATTTCGAGGCACATCTGACCTTCGAGTCCCTGGGCCTCGATGAGATTGAAACTGGTGGGGTTGGGGAGGCCCGAGATGAACTCGGAGTAGGTCATCTGCTCGCAGGTGGCGACCTTGACCTCGACGATGGTGCGGAGGAAGCCGGAGAGGGAGGCGCCGAAGTTCCGGGCGAAGGCCTCGTGGAGGGTCTGGAGGGCTCGCATCTGGTCCTTGGAGACGCGCTCGGGACGCTTGAAGTCATAGCCCTTGACTTCGAGGTTGGTGGTGTCGGCGCGATTGCGGCTGAAGATGCGGGCCTCGGTCTGGACGACCTCGACCTCGCCCGTGTTGACCGCGGCCAACAGTGCGTCAACTTCAGATTGGTCGAGAACGTCGGCCATGCGTGCGTGAGGGCGATATCGGTCCCGCGGGCGAGGACCCTTGAACCCGGGAACCCGAACGCTCGTACGGCCTCCGGCGAGCATCCCCCGCGGTGGGGAAGGTGCGCGCCCACGCGGGGGACGGGTCTTGATCTTTCTCGCTCGGGCGTCGCAAGAACGTGTTTCGGTCGCCGCGAATACTCTTGCATGAATGCACGTGACCATGACCACCAACCAGCGAACTTCGAGGATGTGGAGCACCCTTCTTGGGTGGATGGCGGGGCTGTTGGCGGCGCTGGCGACGCCCGCGCTGGGAGCGCCGGAGAGCGGGGCGGAGGCCTCGGCGCGGGCGAACAAGGTGAAGGTATCGTCGGGCGATCAGTTCGTGATCGCGGTGGTGCTGGACCACGCGGAGGGCTGGCACTCGCACACGAACGAGCCGAAGGTGCCGGCGTCGTGGGCGAGGCAGAAGTTTGAAGCGATCCCGACGACGATCGAAGTGGAATCGGCGGAGGGGATGAAGTATGGCCCGATCCAGTGGCCGAAGTCGCACGACGTGTTCATCGACCTGGTGGGAAGCGGACGTCCCGAGGCGTACGGCGTGTTCGAGGGTCGGGCGATCGCGTATGTGCCGGTGGTGGTGGACGCGAAGGCGAAGGTCGGGGCGAGGACGATCCAGGTGCGTGTCGGGTTTCAGTCGTGCGACGACAAGATCTGCACCTTTCCAAAGGACGAGGTGATCGAGATCGGCGTGGAGGTGGTCGCGCCGGGTGCGGCCGCGGATGCGCCGAGCAAGGAGAGCGACTTCGCGGGGTTTGATCCCTCGGTGTTCAGCAAGATGCTCTCGGGAGAGGTGAAGGCGATCGCGAAGACGAGCGCGGCGGCGACGTTTGATTTCCTGGGGTGGAAGTTCACGATCGATGGCGGGGCGTATTGGTTGATCTTCTTGATCGCGTTCGTGGCGGGGTTCTTGCTGAACCTGACGCCGTGCGTGCTGCCGGTGATCCCGCTCAAGATCCTGAGTTTGCAGAAGCAGGCGTCGCACCCGGGCAAGTTGGCGTTGTTCGGGACGGTGTACTGCCTTGGAATTGTGGCGACGTTCTTTGCGCTGGGGCTGCTGATGTTCGGGCTGCTGTCGGGGGGACAGAAGCAGGATTGGGGGCAGATCTTCACGAACCGATGGTTCACGATCGGGATGTCGGCGATCGTTCTGATCATGGGCGTGGGGATGATGGGGCTGTTCACGATCCGATTGCCGCAGGCGGTGTACATGGTGAATCCGTCGTCCGAGACGACGACGGGGAACTTCCTGATGGGGGTGTTGACGGCGATCCTGTCGACGCCGTGCACGGGCCCGCTGCTGGGCGCGACGATCGCCTGGGCGGCGACGCAGCCGGCGTGGATCGCGCTGGCGACGCTGGTGGTGATGGGGATCGGGATGGCGGCGCCCTACGCGGTGCTGATCGCGTTCCCTGGGATGGTGTCGAGGCTGCCGAAGGCCGGTCCTGGGGGCGAGTTGCTGAAGCAGGTGCTGGGGATCTTCCTGATCGCGGTGGGGGTGTTCCTGGCGTCGAACCTGGTGAGCGAGAAGTGGCCTTGGTGGGTGATCGGCGGGATCGTCGGGGTGGCGTGCGTGTGGGCGATCGTGGGCGCGTGGCGGATGCTGCGGACGGGTCGGGGGAAGGTGGTGGTGACCGGGCTGGCGTCGCTGGCGCTGGTGGGGACGGTGTTGGCGACGCGCTCGCTGGCGGACGAGGGTCCGTTGCCTTGGAAGACCTTTGCGAACAAGCCCGACGAGGCCATCACCGCGGCGATTCAGGCGGAGTTGGCGAAGGGGAAGATCGTGGTCGTGGACTTCACGGCGAAGTGGTGCACCAACTGCCACGTGATCGAGAAGACGGTGCTGGCGAGCGAGGAGGGCGTGGCGCTGCTGACGGCGGAGGGGGTGTCGCTGGTGAAGGTGGACCTGAGCGTGGCGAGCGAGACGCACGGGTGGGGTGTGGTACGGCAGATCAGCGGGGGCGGGGGGATCCCGCTGGTGGCGGTGTATCGACCGGGGCAGGCGGAGCCGACGTATTTCCAGAGTTTCTTCAAGGTGTCGGACTTGGCGAAGGCGATGGGCCGGGAAGGGACGGGGAGTTCCTGAGGAGCGCGTCGGGCGAACGAGAGCGAACCGGTCGGGGTGGATGGCCGATGGAGTGGAGGATTGACTCGGGGCGGGAGGGCGACTAACTTTCCGCCTGCCTGAAAGGGCGACATTGCGGGCGTAACTCAGTGGTAGAGTGCTACCTTGCCAAGGTAGATGTCGAGGGTTCAAGTCCCTTCGCCCGCTTTTCAGGAAGACCGCCGAGCCGAAGGGCTCGGCGGTTGTGTTTTTGGACGTTGGGAGCGGGTTCTCGGGCGAAGGGGGATGGCGGTGAGACGGGTGATTCGGACGATTTCCCAGGTTGGATGTGATGGGATTGATCGGGGATCGTTAGAATGAAGTCGATCTCACGCGCGGCCTGGAGAGAGAAGGAGGAGGAATCGGCGGGTGCTGTCGTCGCAGGTGCTGAGTGCCTCGGTGTTGCTGGCCGGAGACCCAGAGGGGCCCGGTGGGCGGCGGCATGGGTTTGAAGTACGGGACGTGGTGTACCGAAGTGGGGCGCGGTATGGATGGCATGACCACGAGCGGGCGAGCCTGTTTGTGGTGTTACGAGGCGGGGTGGAAGAGGAGTGGGGTCGAGGGCGAGGAGCGTGCGGGGCGGGGACGGTGGGATACCTGCCCGAGGGCGGGCGGCACCGGAGCGTGTTTGCGTCCATGCCGGTGCACACGTTGAGCGTGACGCTGGAGCCGGGGTGGCTGGCCTCCATGCGGGTCGGCGAGCGGAAGGTCGGGTCGCCCGGGATGGTGAGCAACGAGTTTGTACGGGCCGCGGCGTTGCGACTGCACGCGCTGGCGCGGTGGGATGATCCGGCTCGACGGATGGCGTGCGAGGAGATCGTGCTCGATCTGGTGGGCTGGGCGTGTGGCGGATTGGCGGGAGGTGCAGGGCAACGCGAGGCGGCTCGAAGGCGGATGCGGATCGTGGCGGAGATGCTTCGAGAGGCTGGGGGAGAGGAGTTGTCGCTGGAGCGGGTGTCGAACGCGGCGGGGCGGCAGGCGGCGCACGTGTGCCGAGAGTTTCGCGCGGCGTTTGGATGCTCGCTGACGGAGTATCACATGATGGCGCGGGTGGAGCGGGCGAGTGTGCTGCTTCGGACGACGGCACGATCGCTTTCGCGTGTGGCGTTGGAGTGCGGTTTTTATGACCAGGCGCAGTTTTCGAGGGCGTTTCGTCGGGTGATGGGCGTGACGGCGGGGGCGTATCGGCGTGGGTTTGCGGGGGCGTGCGAATCGGGGAGTTGTTCCTGATGCATGGTGGGGTCGAGGTGGAAGAGTTCTCGAGGTGAGCGGATCGAGGCCTTTGGAAGGAAAGAGGTCTACGCGTCGGGGTTTTTCAGCCTCGAGCGCAAAGTCGGTACAAGACGGTGATGGTCCGTTGGAGGACGATGCTCGGCATAGGCCGAACGACGTGGCGCCGTGTCCGGGCGCCGTGTCCGGGCGCTGTGTCTGGGCGTCGGGGTCGGGAGTGGAGGGACGCCGGCGGAAGCCGGGCATCTTTGAAGAGAAAGGTCAGGAGCACCATGAAGAAGGCGTTGACAACGAAGAGCGT
The DNA here is from genome assembly GCA_964543905.1 of uncultured Phycisphaeraceae bacterium. Lineage (GTDB taxonomy): Bacteria > Planctomycetota > Phycisphaerae > Phycisphaerales > UBA1924. The sequence continues at coordinate 22,876 of CAZIZO010000008.1, read as the reverse complement.
CCGAGGCGTGATCGAGGGCCTGGTGGCGGTGGCGGGATTGGCCGCCGCGACGGGGGCGATGGCGCAGGATCGGGTGTGGAATGGAACGACGGGGAACTGGAGCGTGGCGTCGAACTGGATGCCCGCGGACGTGCCGGACACTGGGGCGGAGCACGCGCGGATTCTGGCGGCGGGGGGATACACGGTGACGGCGGACGGGAACTACACGATCGGCTCGCTGGGGATGACGAACCCGACGGGCTCGCTGGTGATCCCGAACTCGAACCGGCTGAACATCTTCAGCGGGATCGCGAACGACAGCACGATCACGGTGAACGCGACGGCGGGGGCGAGCCAGACGCTGATCCAGTTTTTGGCGAGCCAATCGCTGACGGGCGGGGGCGCGATCGTGCTGAACGCGAACGCGGGGAACCTGGACACGGCGTACCTGTATTTCAACGGCGGGGGCGAGGTGGTGACGCAGGCGGCGGGACACACGATCCGCGGGACGGGCAATATCTACGTGAATCTGGCGAACGCGGGGACGGTGAACGCGAACGTGGCCGGGCGGACGCTGTCGATGCTGCAAGCGAGCAAGTCGAACTCGAACCTGATGACGGCGACGAACGGGGGCGTGCTGGTCGTGAACGGGATTGGGCTGACGCAGACGGGGGCGGGAAGGCTTGAAGCCAACGGGGGCACGGTGCGGATATTCGGCTCGACGATCGCAGGTGGAGCGGTGCTCTCGACGAACGGGGGCGTGACGAACGTGGAGACGCTCTCGACGTTTACGGATGTGGCGTTCTCGGGGCCGATCAACGTGTCGAACTCGGCGAACTTGAGGATGAACGGATCGGGGACATTCAACGACGGGACGATCACGGTGAACCCGACGAGCGGGAGCAGCCAGACGCTGATGCAGGTGTTGAACAGCACGAGTCTGGAGGGCGCGGGGGAGGTGGTGCTGAATGCGTCCTCGGGGAACCTGGACACGGCGTACCTGATCTACAACGGCGGGGGCGAGGTGCTGACGCACGGGGAAAGCCACACGATCCGCGGGACGGGGCGGGTGTATGTGAACACGGTGAACAACGGGGTGATCTCGGCGGATCGGGATGGGCGCGTGCTGCAGTTGCTCCAGACGTCGAAGGTGAACAACAACCTGATGCGTGCGACGGGCGGAGGCATCTTGGACATCAACGTGGCGGTGACGCAGGGGATGGACGGGGTGATCCTTGCCGACAACTCGCGTGTGCGGATGGGGAACGCGAGCGTGGCGAACGGGTCGGTGACGGCGCAGGGCGTGGGCGGGCTGATCGAGGTGAACGGCGGGCCCGTGGACTTCAACGGGGTGACGCTGGCGGGCCCGCTGACGGTGAACAACGCGACCTCGCTGCGGACGACCTCGGGGTTTGTCAACAACGGGACGATCACGATCAACACGACGGCCGGATCGTCGACGACGGTGTTGCAGTCGCTCGCGTCGAACACGATCTCGGGGACGGGGACGATCGTGCTGAACGCGGGCCCGAACCTGGACACGGCGTACCTGACCTACAACGGCGGGGGCGAGGTGCTCACGCTGGGCGCGGGGCAGACGGTGCGGGGGACGGGGCGGGTGTACGTGAACACGACGAACAACGGGTTGATCTCGGCGGACGTGAGCGGGAAGGTGCTCGCGCTGGTCGGGACCAACAAGACGAACAACAACGTGATCGAGGCGACCAACGACGGGATCCTGGACATCGTGGGCATTGGCGTGGCGCAGGGCGGATCGTCGTCGATCCGCGGCACGAACGGGCTGGTGCGGCTGATCAACGCGTCGGTGACGGGTGGACGGCTGCTCGCGAGCGGCGCGACGGGTCGGTTTGAGGTGATGTCCGGCACGACGACGCTTCAGGGCACGGAGATCGTTGGTCCGATGGATGTCCTGAGCGGCTCGACCTTGCGGACCAGCGTCGGATTCACGAACAATGGAACGATCACCATCAACCCGACGTTGGGTGCTACGGCGACGGTGCTTCAGGCGCTGGCCAGCACGACGATCGACGGGACGGGAACGATCCTGTTGAACGCGACCTCGAACCTGGACACGGCGTATCTGACCTACAACGGCGGGGGCGAGGTCTTGACGCTGGGGCCGAGCCAGACACTGGCGGGCCGCGGACGCGTGTACGTCCAGACCGTGGTCCATGGGCGCATCGAACCGGGGGCCGGGCTGGGCGAGGCGGGGCAGATCGACACGCGGACGCGCCTCACGCTGGCGAGCGACGCGACGGCGGACTTTGAGATTGGGGGCACGGCGACGAACCAGTATGACCGAATCACGGGCGTGGGCGTGGTGGACCTGCAGAACGCGACGATCCGGATCACGACGTTCAACGGGTTCAATCCGACGATCGGACAGACGTTCGACGTGATCTCCGGGCCCGCAATCACGGGGCAGTTCTGCGGGCGCCTCTTCCCCCGCGGGTGGGCGGTGCAGGTCCTGCCCAATGCGGTGCGGGTGAGTTTCGGGGGCTGCGTGGCGGACGTGGACGGCGGGACGGGATGTGGCGTTCCGGACGGCGGGGTGACGATCGACGACTTGCTGTTCTATCTCGACCTGTTCGAGTTGGGCGACATCGACGCGGACATCGACGACGGGACGTTCACGGGCATCACGGACGGCGGGGTGACGATCGACGACCTGCTGTACTACCTGTTCCGGTTTGAAGAAGGGTGCTGAGGCGAGCCCCACCCGGCTCGACGGAGAAGGGAAAACCCCCGCGCCTCGCGGGGGTTTTTTCGTGTGGGGGCGGGGTGAATCTGGGGCTTACTTCTTGGCGGCGGCTTGCTGGCCGACGAAGGCTTCGAGGATGTCCTGGGGATTGACGGCGGCGTAGACGCGCTCGCGGAACTCGTCCATGATCATGAGGCGCGAGACCTGAGCGAGGGCTTGGATGTGGTCGGAGGTTTTGTCGGGCGGGCTGGCGAGGAGGACGACGAGTTTGACGGGCTGACCGTCGATGGCTTCGAAGTCGAGGGGTTTGGCGGGCTTGCCGATGGCCATGGCGAGTTGGGACATGCCCGGGGACTTGCCGTGGGGGATGGCGAGGCCGTTCCCGATGCCGGTGGTTCGGGTCATCTCGCGGGTCCAGACGGCGTCTTTGAGGCCGGCGGCATCGCGGACGCGACCGGAGGCGGCGAGGACATCGACGAGTTCGTGGATGACGCCTTTTTTGTCGCCGGCCGAGAGTGGGCAGCGGATGCAATCGAGGGTGAGGATATCGGCCAGATTCATGCGGGGACTCTTGGCGGGAGCGGTGCGGGATGAGTGGTGGGGACTGTACGCCGGATGGGAGGGACGGGCGCGAGGAGGAAGAAAAGAGGAGGTCGTGAGGCCGCCGCTACCATTGCGGATTCGTAGGAGCCATGCATGTCGGAGAATGGACATCGCAACGGGATCGCAACGGCGGGGTCGCGGGAGAGGGCGGGGGCGAGCGCGCGCGCGGGCGAAAAGGAGGCGCCCACCCCCCACCACCACTTTGGCGGGACGTATGCGCCGGCGCCGGAGACGGTGAAGGTCGAGATCAAGTCGCGGTACGGGCATTTCATCGATGGAACGTGGGTCGATCCGGGGACGACGAAACGGCGAAGCGCGGGGACGGAGCGGGGCGAGGGCTCGGGCTACTTTCCGACGATCAACCCGGCGGACGAGCAGGTGTTGAGCGAGGTGGCGCAGGGGACGGAAGGGGACGTGGATCGCGCGGTGCGGGCGGCGCGGGCGGCGCTCCCGAGATGGCAGGCATTGAAGGCGACGGAGCGGGCGAAGTACCTGTTCCGGATCGCACGACGGGTGCAGGAGCGCTCGCGCGAGTTGGCGGTGTTGGAGACGATGGACAGCGGGAAGCCGATCAAGGAGTCGCGGGACGTGGATGTGCCGCTGGTGGCGGCGCACTTTTTCTATCACGCGGGATGGGCGGACAAGTTGGAGTATGTGTGGCCCACGCGGGGTGGGCGTGTGGAGCCGGTGGGGGTGTGCGGGCAGATCATTCCGTGGAACTTTCCGTTGCTGATGGCGGCGTGGAAGATCGCGCCGGCGCTGGCGTGCGGGAACACGGTGGTGCTGAAGCCGGCGGAGACGACGCCGCTGACGGCGTTGCGCTTGGCGGAGATCTTTGACGAGATCGAGTTGCCGGCGGGAGTGGTGAACATCGTGACGGGGGATGGGCGGACGGGGGCGGCGCTCGTGGAACATCCGGACGTGGACAAGATCGCGTTCACGGGCTCGACGGAGGTGGGGAAGCGGATAGCGCGGGCGGTGGCTCGCGGCGGCGGGAGGGAGAGCCGCCCCACGGGGAGGGGGAAGTCCAAGTCGCTGACGCTGGAGTTGGGCGGGAAATCTCCTCACATCATTTTCGAGGATGCGGCGATCGATCAGGCGATCGAGGGGATCGTCCATGGCATCTACTTCAATCAAGGCGAGGTGTGCTGTGCGGGTTCGCGGCTGTTTGTGCAGGAGAGCATCCTGGACCGCGTGGTGAAGAAGTTGGAGTTGCGGATGGCAAGTTTGCGTGTGGGCGACCCCTTGGACAAGAACACGGACGTGGGCGCCGTGAACAGCAAGCAGCAACTCGCGACGATCGAGAAGTACCTGAGGCTGGGTCGGGAAGAGGGCGCGGAGTTGCGGTTGCCGGGGGAGATGGGAGCGGAGCCCACGCGAGGATTTGGGAAGGGCTACTGGTGCCGACCGTGCTTCTTCACGGGTGTACAGCCCTCGCACACGATTGCGCGGGAGGAGATCTTTGGGCCGGTGCTGAGCGTGATGAGTTTTCGCACGCCGGAGGAGGCGATCACGCGGGCGAACAACACGCCGTATGGGTTGGCGGCGGGCGTGTGGACGGAGAAGGGGAGCAAGATCTTCGAGATGGCGCGGAAGTTGAAGGCCGGGGTGGTGTGGTGCAACACGTACAACAAGTTCGATCCGGCGTCGCCGTTCGGCGGGTTCAAGGAGAGCGGGTTTGGCCGGGAGGGTGGGAAGCAGGGGTTGCGAGGGTATGTGAAGGTTGGCTGACCGGGAGCGAGCAGACATGACGACGCGGCTGGATGTGCTGAAGACGTACAAACTGTTCATCGACGGGAAGTTTCCGCGTTCGGAGAGCGGGCGGACGATGGTGGTGCGTCGGGTGGGGGGCGAGGTGCTGGCGCACCTGAGCAAGGCGAGCCGGAAGGACCTGCGTGATGCGGTGGAGGCCGCGCGAAGGGCGCAGGCGGGCTGGGCGGGCGCGACGGCGTACAACCGCGGTCAGGTGATGTACCGGATGGCGGAGATGATGGAGGGCAAGCGTGGGGAGTTTGTCGAGGCTCTCGAAGACACGGCAGCGCATGGGCAGGCGGGCGCGGAGCCAAAGAAGAAGGCACGGCGGCGCGGAGGCTCGAAGAGGAAAGCGGGTGGGGCGGCGATGGAGGTGGAGGCGGCGATCGACCGGCTGGTGTGCTTTGCGGGATGGGCGGACAAGTACGCGCAGGTGCTGGGGTGCAACAACCCGGTCGCGGGGCCTTACTACAACTTCACCACCCCGGAAGCGACGGGCGTGGTGGCGGTGATCGCGCCGGACGAGCACCCACTCTTGGGGCTCATCTCGCTGCTCGCGCCGGCAATATGCAGCGGAAACGCGGTGGTGGCGATCGCGGGCGAGGCGAATCCGATCCCGGCGGCGATCCTGAGCGAGGTGATCGCGACGAGCGACGTGCCGGGCGGGGTGGTCAATCTCTTGACGGGCGAGCGGAAGGAACTGCTGCCGTTCGTGGCGTCCCATCGAGAGATCGACGCGGTGCATGCGTGCGTTGGGGCGATGGAGGAGGCGTGCGTGCTTCGCGAGGGCGTGGGTGAGAATCTCAAGCGCGTCGTGATCCGGGAGGACGTCGATTGGTTTGACGTGGAGGCGTGCCACAGTCCGTGGTGGATCGAGCCGTTCGTGGAGATGAAGACGATCTGGCATCCCGCGGCGACGTGAGCGAGGGGACGCTGCGGCGGTTGGTCATGCCGTGGGGCTGGGGGCTTGGGCGTCGTCCTTGCGGGCGCCGATCTCGAAGGCACGGATCAGGCAGTGGCCTGCGCCGGAGATGGAGACGATCGCGACGAGGCTGGCACCGGCGGCGAGGGCGATCAGAGCACCTTCGGCGAGGGCGTTGATCTGCGAACGCAAGGCGAGGAAGGCACCACCCATCAGCACGAGCGGGAGCGCCCAGAGGACGCCCTTCCAGAAGGTCCGCGCGGCGACGACGTCGCGGCGGAGGTTGGCGTAGGCGGCGGCGCACGCGAGGAAGGCGACGGCGGCGAGGCGCGCGAGGAGGATGGGCTTGAGGAGGATCGGGGCCTTGTCGTTCTTGAGGTCGAGGCGGCCGTTGGCGCCGTAATAGCCCAGCACGGCGGCGACGAAGAGCGATCCCGCAAGGGCGACGAGGGCAAGGGCGGGGGCGCCACGCATCTTGCCCAGGGCGAGGAGGAAGGCGAGGAGGCCCGCGGTGAGCGCGACGATCTCCATGCCGAAGAGGGTCCACTTCGGCTGCGGGCCGGCGAGGAGCGCACCGGCGGCAAGGGCGAGAGCACTCAGGGCGATCGCGCCGCCGAGGAGGGCGACCAGTGTTCGGAGGAGTTTGAGGTCGGTGGGCATGGCGAGGTCCGTCTTCGGTGCGATGGAGCGTCTCCTCCGTCATCGGATGAGGGAGGGGCACTCACCGTAGCACGGGGAGGGGTGCCCGGTTCGCCGAGTGATCCCCAATCCGGGTGGAGCGAGCGGGGTATGCGGGCGTGTTCGAGCGTTGTTCGCCCCGTGGCATGAAGGTTGGGCGCGTGGACGGTCGATGCTGCCGATGGCCGAGGTGGGCACGGATGCCCGCAACCCGGTTGGGCGGTCGAGAGGGCAGGCACGCAAGGAAGCGACATGCACGGGACTTCGAGTGGACTACCGGTTGAGATTCGGGTGCGCCAGATGTATGGGCGGTATCTCTCGGCGTGGGCGATCGATCTGATGGCGCTGCGTCGTCAAGGGCTGGCAACGCCATCCTCGCGCGAGGCGGACGACGTGCTGGTGTGCCCGACGACGCGAGCGGGGGAAGAAGTGCGTTGGTCCACGGACGGCGCGGCGCATCTGCTGGCGTGGCGACCGACGGTGGCGGCGGCGCAGGCGGCATGACGGTCGAGGGGAGGCAAGCATGAGCGGCATTTCGACGCAAGCGGGCATCTTCAGCGGGATCAACTCCGGGCAGATCATCGAGCAGTTGCTCGCGATCGAGGCTCGACCGAAGTTGCAGGTGCAGAAGCGCATCGCGCAGTTGCAGGCGCAACAGGCAGGCTACCTGGACCTGAACTCGAAGTTGGGCGCGCTCAAGTCCGCGGCGGAGGCCTTCCGCACGCAGAAGATCTTCCAGAAAAAGTCGGCGACGTCGTCGAACAAGGACGTGCTTTCGGCGACGGCGGACGCGACCGCGGCGCCGGGCTCGTACACGTTCATGGTGGATCGCCTGGTCTCGTCCCAGCAGGTGCTCTCGCGCGGATTCTCCAATCGGGACGTGTCGGGGGTCGGGCTGACGTCGGCGACGTTCGAGACGGCGCGCGCACGGCTGGACCGGACGGTGAACCTGAGCGATCTCAACGACGGGCAGGGCGTCAGCCGCGGCAAGATCACGATCACGGACTCGGGCGGACGGTCGGCGACGGTGGACCTCTCCCGGGCGATCACGGTCGATGACGTTCTGGAAGCGATCAACACGAACGGGACGGCGCAGGTGACCGCGTCGGTGAAGGACGGGAAGTTCGTCCTCAAGGACAATGCGAACGGGAACGTGACGGTGGGCAACTTCGGGACGTCCACGACGGCGACGAGCCTGGGCATCGCGGGGACGGCGTCGGGCACGCTGACCGGGAGCGTGGTGTATGGGCTGAACGCCAACACGAGCACGGCGTCGCTGAACGACGGGCGGGGCGTGGGGCGGAAGCAGGTGATCGGGGAGGGGATCTACGACTTCCGGATCGTCGTGAACGACGGCGGAACGAACACGAACGTGAACGTCAACATCGGGGACGTGTACGGGCCCGGCGCGGTGAAGTTGCGGAGCGCGGTCACGACCGTCGGGGGTGTGGTGGAGCGCATCAACGAGGCGCTCGCGGCGATGGACGTGACGGACATGCAGGCGGAGATCGACAAGACGAACGGGCGCCTGGTGATCCGCGACCTCGCGGGCGGACGGACGATCTCGGTGGAAGAGCACGACTCGACGACGGCGGCGGACCTGGGGCTCTTGACGACGTCGCCCCAGACGCAGGTGAACGGCAAGCGCATCCTCGCGGACCTGAACACCACGCTCGGACGCGGGATCAACGGCGGTCGGGGGATCGGGGGCGACGGGGTCCTGAACTTCACCACGCGGAGCGGCGCGACGTTCAGCGTGAACCTGTCGCAAGCGCAGCGGGAGGGCTCGCTGTCGGAGGTCGTTTCCGCGATCGAGAACGCGGCGGGGAACGCGGGGAAGATCCGCGTGTCGCTGAACTCGAAGGGCACCGGATTCCAGATCACGGACACGACGACGGGGACGGGGAACCTGATCGTCACGGGAACGACTGGATCGGATACGGCGGCGTCGCTGGGGCTCTCGACCGGCCCATCGGGCGTGGCGTCGAGCACGGTCAACGGGACGAACCTGCAACGCAAGTACATCTCGCTTGCCACGCTGCTGAGTGATCTGCCGGGCCCGTCGCTCGGGACGGGGCAGTTGCGGATCACGGACTCGACGGGACGGGTGGACACCGTGAACATCTCGAGCGACGTGCGGGACGTGGGGCAGTTGCTGGCACAGATCAACGCGGCGGGCGGGCGGGCGAAGGCGCGGATCAACGCGAACGGGGACGGGATCGAGATGTACGAAGAGATCCCGCAGAACGCGACGGCGGGCACGGTGAAGATCAAGGTGGAGGACGTGAACGGCGCGGTGGCCCGGAATCTGAACATCGCGGGGACGGCGGCGGACGTGGGGGCCTCGAACACGATCGACGGGACCTTTGAACGAACGGTGACGTTCGCGGCGACGGACACGCTGCAGCAGGTGGTGGAGAAGATCAACGGCGGGCGCGCGGGGGTGACGGCGGGGGTGATCTCGGATGGAACCGGGACAACGCCGTTCCGGCTGAGTTTGGCCGCGGCGAACACGGGCACGAAGGGGCGCATGGTGATCGACACGGGCGCGTTCGACCTCGGGCTCACGACGCTGGACGCGGGGAACGACGCGCGGGTCTTCTTCGGCTCGGGCGATCCGGCGCGCGGGGTGGCGATCACGAGTTCGTCGAACACGCTGGACACGGCGCTGCCGGGGGTGCGGATTGACCTTCGGGCGCCGGACGAAAATCCGGTGACGCTGACGATCGCGAAGGACGACGACGGGCTGGTGACGTCGGTCAACACGTTCATCCGCTCGTTCAATACCCTGGCGAGTCGGATCGACGCGCTGACGGACTACGACCAGGACGCGGATCGACGTGGCGCGCTCTTGGGTGAAGGAACGGCATTGGACCTGCGGACCGCGCTGTACGCGACGATCCAGGGGCCGGTGCTGGGAGCGACGGGAGTGTTCGATCGGCTGAGCCAGGTTGGGGTGCGGATCGGCGCGGGGGGCACGCTGGAGTTGGACGAGGCGGCGTTCCGCGAGGCCCTGGCGCGGGACCCGGCGAGCGTGGAATCGCTCTTTGTGGCGCGCGAGCAGACGAGAGCGGACGAGTTTCGAGACGTGGCGCCGGGCGTGCGTGTGCGGAACACGACGGCGAGCGGTGGATTCTCGTCGCTGGGGGCGATGGGACGGATGGAGGAGTTTGTGAAGCGGTATGTGGATGCCGCGGACGGCATCCTGACGCGCAAGAACAGTTCGTTGGGCGACCAGATCAAGGGACAGAACGAGCGGATCACGGCGCTGAACCTCAAGTTGGAGAATCGACGGCTGGTGCTGGAGCGGCAGTTCCTGGCGATGGAACGGGCGATCGGGGCGTTGCAGACGCAGCAGAGTTCGCTGGCGTCGATCCAGCGGCTGGGGTGATCGAGGGTGAGGGCTGTAACGACTGTGCGGGCGCGTGCTCGCGCCGACTTCAAGCGATCGGAAGCAACACACGATACATCAGGCATGAGCGCCCTTCCCAACCCAGCCTCGCAGCACGCCAACGCGTATCTTCGGACGCGAGTCCTGACGGCAAGCCCGGAGGAGTTGCGGCTGATGCTGCTGGACGGGGCGATCAAGTTCTGCCGGCAGGGGCGAGAGGCGTGCGCGAGAGGGGACTATGAAGCGCAGTACAGCGGCGTCACGCAGTGCCGGAACATCATCTTTGAGTTGCTCACCAGCCTGAGGCCGGACCTGGACCCGGCGATCGCGGGGAACCTGAAGGCGTTGTATACGTTCCTGTACACGCACCTGACGGAGGCGTCGCACGACCGGGACCTGGCGAAGTTCGACAAGGTGGCGGAGTTGCTGGAGTATGAGCGGGAGACGTGGGTGCTGCTGATGAAGCGGTTGGCGGAAGAGCGCGTGGCGGGCAAGATCACGCCGGAGAGCGCCCCCTCGGCGAGCGTGGAAACGGCTCGACGGGCGATCAGCGTGCAGGGGTGAACGAGAGCCGCATGGATCGGGCGTGGATCGCGCCCAAGGCGGTTGGCTCGCCGAGGTGCTGATTCACTGGACGATGGATTCGCCCGCGCAACAGGCGGCCAGGTCGGCGGCGAGGACTTCCATCGCCATCGGGATGGAGACGTTGGAGTCCAAGCGGCGTTCCGCGAGGCGGACGCAATCGATGGCTTGGGCGAAGCCCTCGGCGCGATCTTCATCGCGGGCGTGGAGGGCGAGGTCCTTGCGCAGCGAGTCGGAGAGGATTCGAAAGGCCCAATCCGCGCCGGCCTTGTTGGCGGCCTCCTTGCTCGCATTTTTGTGTGACTTGACCCAGTGCTCGGCCCATTCTTCGATCAGAGCGGCAAGGGTGGCGCCCAACTCGGGCACGAAGTATCCCTGCTTGGCTCGGGCGAGCATGGGTTCGAGTTTCTCGTGCCAGGTATAGAGGTTGGCCTCGAGGGCGAGTTTGAGGACGCCCGGGGACCCGTCGGCCAGGGCGAGGAGCCAGTCGCGCCGGATGGGATCGAGGGTGAGGCGCTCGCGTTTGAGATAGGCGATCATCGCGTCGGGCGGGAGCGGAGGAAACGCGACGCGCTGGCAACGGCTGCGGATGGTGGTGAGGAGACGGTCTTCGCTGGAGGTGACGAGGATGATGACGGTGCGCTCGGCGGGTTCTTCGAGGGTCTTGAGCAGGGCGGCCTGGGTCGGCGCATGAGAAGCGGATCGATCGAGCAGTTCGGCTTCATCGACGATGAAGACCTTGGCGGCGAGGGCGTCGTTGCGGAGGGAGGGGGCGAGGGCCGCGGGAGCGAGGAGGTGGGTTTCGACCACATCCTTGGCGATGGTGATCTGCTTGCTGTCGCGAATCCTGCTTTCTTGGCTATAGAGCGCGAGTTCTTTGGAGATGACGTGGAGGTCGGGGTGGGTGCCGGCGCGGATGAGGCGTTGGACGGGGCTGTTCTCGTCGGGCACAAACTCACCGGAAAAGGTGGGCGCGGTGGAGGGATCGAGGAGGAGCGCGGCGAAGGCGAGGGCCGTGGAGAACTTGCCAACCCCCTGAGGCCCTTGAAAGATCCAGGCATGGTGGATGCGCCCGCTCTTGAGGGCGGCCTGGAGGGTGGCGATGGCGCGATCCTGGCCAAGGATCGAGGAGAGAGGTTGGGCTGGCGGGTGCGTGGGCTGGGGGATCTCCGGGGCGTGAACTTCGATCTCGCGGATGAGTCCCGCGCCCTTGGACTTGGCGGAGGAGTCGGCTTTGGCGGGTCGCTTGGCCATCGGGCGAGTTTAGGCGGAGGCGTAGTCGACGACGTGGGTGGGTCGTGCGCCCGTGGATGTGGGTGGTCGGAATGGAGGCTCAGGCGGACGCCGCACCAACCTTGGCGAGGGTGCCGGTGAGCGAGGCGTAGGCCTCGAGGACGGCGCGAACCTGGTCGTAGACGCGGCGCTGCTGGCGAACGAACTGGAGCGCGGACGCCGCGAGGGCGTCGGCGAGCGCTGGGGTATCAAGGAGTTTGCGAATCGCGGAGGACCAGGCGTCGGGAGCGTCATGGGGGACGCACGTCGCGCTGAGCCCGTCGACGAGGTAGGAGACTTTGGGGTCGGCCGCGGCGACGACGACCATGCCGTGGGCCATGGCGTCGAGGGTCACGCTGCGCTGCTCGCCTCGGGCTTCGGGCTGGAGGAGGAGGTCGCCGGCGAGGAGGAGATCGCGTCGGCCTTCGAGTTCGGCGATGAGGGAGATGTGCTTGAGGATGTCGAGTTTCTTGGCGCGATGGAAGACGGAAGCCCGGCGCGCGGCGTCGGCGTCGCAGAAGACCATCAGGGGGTAGGTGCGGACGATGGAGGCGAGGCCGTCGAGGACGCGGGCGAAGGCGTGCGAATCGCGTCCGGTGCCGACGAGCATGGCGGACAACGGGCGATCGGGCGCCCTGGGGGGGCGGGGGTCGAGGGAGGGATGGACGCCCCAGGGGATGAGTCGGATCATGGCGCTGGGGAGGGACGCCTGGCGGAGTTCGCGTTCGATGGAGGGATCGGGGGCGATGAAGAGGGACTGGACGGAGGAATCGCGGGCGATGGCTCGGGCGCGTTCGCTCATGCCGGAGCGCCACACCTCGAAGACGACGGGAATGCGAGCCTCTCGCGCGAGATGCGCGGCGAGGGTCCACGAGGAGCCGCCCATGACGTGGATGATGTCGAGGCCGTGTCCGGGTTCTTCGGTGATGCTGGTGGCATCGCGGAGGAGGCGGCGGGCGGTGGGTCCGACGGCAAACTGCCACCTGGGCGGGTTGTAGACCACGACGCGTGAGACGAGTTCACCCGGGGCGTACGACCGGGCGGCGGACGGAATGGCGTGAAGCACGCGAACCCCCTCGTCGGCGAGGCCGACTTCCAGGCGGAGCAGGAGGGCCTGCTCGCGTGCGGCAAAGAACTCGTCGGCGAGGATGAGGATGCGCATGGGAGGGTGGGGACGGCGACGACTCGCGTGCACGACTGTATCGGGGAACGGGCAGGAGGGCACCTTCGAATAGAGCGGCGCGTTGGATCGGCTAGGCGTCGGCGTTCGAGCGCACACAGACGAAATGAGAGGGGGCGGCTTCGACCAGTCGGCCCTGGGAGGGCGAACCAGATGCCGCCGACTCGGGAAGGGGGGGCCACCAGGCGTGCTCGAGGGCGGATCCGAGTTGGAGCACGGATGCGTCACGGGAGGACGATTGCTCGGCCAGTCGAGCGACACGCCGTCGGATGCTTGGGCGGGCGGCGAGGAGGGCCTTGGTGTACGGATGGAGCGGGTCCGCGAAGAGGTCGCGTGCGGGGGCGGACTCGACGACCCGCCCCGCGAGCATGACGTAGACGTGATCGGCACGACGGGCGACCAGGGCAAGATCGTGGGTGATGAGAAGAATGGCAAGGGCCCGCGCGGATCGCTGGCGGTGCAGCAGATCGAGGATCTGACCCTGGACGGTGGCGTCGAGGGCGGTGGTGGGTTCGTCGGCGATGAGGAGGGAGGGGTTGCAGGCCAAGGCCATCGCGATCATGGCGCGCTGACGCATGCCGCCGGACCATTGGTGTGGATACTCGTCGATGCGCTCGGCGGGGTTGGGGATGGCGACGTCGGCGAGGGCCCGGATCGCGCGGGCGCGAGCCTCTTTGGCGGAGACGGGCGAGTGGAGACGGATCGCCTCGATGATTTGCTCGGCGATGGAGAAGACGGGGTTGAGGCTGGTCATAGGCTCCTGGAAGATCATCGCGACCTCGCCGCCGCGGACACGGCGGAGGTCGCGGTCGCGGAGGCCGAGCAGGTCGCGCGGGGAACGGGAGCGAGGATCGCGCAGGAGGATGTGTCCTTGCTCGAGAACGGCGGCGGGAGGAAGCAGTCGGAGGATGCTGAGGGCGGTCAGGCTCTTGCCGCTGCCGGACTCGCCCACGAGGGCGACGAGGGCGCCGGGGGGGACGGAGAGGTGGACGGAATCGACGACGCGGCGATGGTCGATGCGGATGGAAAGACCGCGGACGTCGAGCAGGGGCGTGACGTCGCTCATCGCGAGGTGCTCCGGGGGTCCAGGCGTTCGCGGAGGCCCTCACCCACAAAGTTGAGTGCCAGGAGGGTCAGGGCGAGGAGGGCACACGGGAAGGCGAGGAGCCACCAGTGGGAGCGATAGGCGTTGAGTTCGGGGAGGCCTTCGGCGGCCAGGGTGCCCCAACTGGGGAGCGGCGGCTTGACGCCGATACCGAGAAAACTGAGGAAGGACTCCTGCAAGATCGCCTGGGGCACGGTGAGGGTGGCGTAGACGATGATCGTGCCGGAGAGGTTGGGGAGGAGGTGGCGGAAGAAAATGCGTGCGGGAGAGACGCCCAGGGCGCGGGCGGCCTCGATAAAGGGTCGTTCCTTGAGGGTGAGGACCTGCCCGCGGATCACCCGGGCCATGGTGAGCCAACTCACTCCGGAGATCGAAAGAAGGAGGGTGAGGAGGTCGATGGTGGTGCGTGTGGAGAGGGAGACATCGCGTGGGGGAACCGCCTGGAGCGCCAACTGCCGGAGTTGCTCGTCCGCGGCGCGCTTGGCGGCGGCTTGGTTCTCGGGTGTGCGCTGGCCCTCGGCGACGTTGATCTCGAGGGCCGGCGCTTGCCGCTGGATCCATCTTTCGCGCTCCCGAGATCGTGTGACGTACTCATCAACGACGGCACTACTAGCGACCGCGAGGAGGACCACGAGAAGGACATAGGGAAGGCCATAGAGCACATCGACGATGCGCATGAGGATCGCGTCGATCCGCCCGCCGAGGTAGGCGGCGAGTGACCCGTAGAGCGTGCCGAGGACGACGGCAATGGCGGCGGCGGCGAGGCCGATGGACAGGGAGATCCCCCCGCCGGCGAGGCAGCGGATGAGGAGGCTCCGCCCGAGGAGATCGGAGCCCAGAATGAAGCGTTCGGGGACCGCGAGCGGGGGCGAGGCGGAGGGCGTGGGTGACTCGGGCTGGGGCCACCAGCGTGGAGGTTGGAGGGCGCTGTCGGCACGTCCGGCGTTGTACCGCGGGAGGGATTGAACGTCGGACGAGGGTGCTCGGCCGAGGGTCCAGGGCAGGGTGGCGAGGCACGCGAACGCAAGCATGACGAGCAAAATGCCAGAAAGGAGGGCCGGCAGGCGTTGCGGGGGCCGGGAGGCGGGCAGATGGCGTTGGGAGGAGACACTGGGCATCGACTCGTCCGAGAGCGAAACGTCCGGATCGCGAGGAGCGTAGGACAAGGGCGACCCGGCACAAAGCCGAACGCGGGTGGATGAAGGCAGGTGAGGGGGCGGGATTGTGAAGGGAATAGGTTGCGAATGTGGGGAGTTGTGGTACGCTGCGAGGGTCGCGAGCGGTGCGCCCGGGACGTCGCGGAAAAGCAGAGAACTGGATGGAGATGAGCATGGCGGAGCGAGCGTCGTTGGTTTGGATGACGGTGGTCTGCGTGAGCGTTCCTGGGCTGAGCACCGTCCATGCGATGCAGGACGGGTATGAGCCACGCGGGCCGAACAACTTTGTGAACTGGGAGACGCCGCATGTGCATCCGATCACGATGACGCCGGACGGGGGGAGGCTGCTCGCGGTGAACCTGGGCGATGCGAGGCTGGAGGTGTTCACGCTGGCGAGCGGTTCGCCGCGCTGGGTGGGGAGCGTGGCGGTGGGGATCGACCCGGCGAGCGTGCGGGCGCGAACGACGACGGAGGCGTGGGTGGTGAACACGATCTCGGACACGATCAGCATCGTGGACCTGAGCACGATGCGGGTGGTGCGGACGATCGCGACGCAGGATGAACCGAGGGACGTGGTGTTCGCGGGGGGCAGAGCGTTTGTGACGTGCGCGCTGCCCGGGGTGGTGCAGGTGTATGACCTCTCGAACCTGGCGGCGGCGCCGACGAACGTCTCGCTGCTGATGGAAGACCCGCGTGCGCTGGCGGTGAGCACGGACGGGACGACGGTGTACGCGGCGAGTTTCACGTCGGGGAATCGCTCGACGATCCTGGGAGGCGGAAGTTCGGCGGCGGGCGGGATGCGGCTGGCGTTTCCGCCCAACGTGGTGAGCGATCCGGCGGGGCCTTATGGCGGGGTCAATCCTCCCCCGAACTCGGGCGCGTCGTTCAATCCGCCGATCAATCCGGGGATCGGAACGCCGCCGCGGGTTGGGCTGATCGTGAAGAAGAACGCGGCGGGGCGGTGGATGGACGACAACAACGGGGACTGGACGAACCTGGTGTCGGGGCCGCAGGCGGCGCTCTCGGGCCGCCCCATCGGCTGGGACATCTACGACCACGATCTCGCGGCGATCAACGTGGGCACGCTGAGCGTGTCGTACGCGACGGGGCTGATGAACATCGGGATGGCGATGGGCGTGAACCCCGCGACGGGCGCGATCACGGTGGTGGGCACGGACGCGACGAATGAGATTCGATTTGAGCCGAACATCAACGGCACGTTCGTGCGCGTGAAGATGGCGAGCGTCTCGGCGAACAACCTGGGCCAGAAGACCATCGTCGATCTGAACCCGCACCTGACGTACACGACCCCGACGTTGGCGTCGCAGAGCGAGCGCGATCGAGCCATCGGCGACCCGCGCGGGATCGTGTGGAATGCCGCCGGGACCAAGGCATATGTGAGCGGGATGGGCTCGAACAACGTGGTCGTGATCAACGCGTCGGGCGCGCGTGCGGGCCTGAGCGAGACGATCGAGGTGGGCGAAGGTCCGACGGGGATGGCGTTGGACGAGGCCCGCTCGCAGTTGTATGTCCTCAACAAGTTTGCGGGTTCGATCACGGTGGTGAACACCACGACCGAGACGGTGACGCGCACGGTGGGCTTCTTTGACCCCACGCCCAGCGCGATCAAGGTGGGTCGCAAGCACCTGTACGACACGCACAAGAACTCGGGGCTTGGACAAGTCGCGTGCGCGTCGTGCCATGTCGATGGCAAGATGGACAAACTCGCCTGGGACTTGGGCGATCCGAGCGGGGGGATGCAGAGCCTGGTGGACCTGAACCTCGGGTTCAACTTTCCGGGGCTCTCGCCCGGCTCGGCAAACCCGACGTTCCAGCCCTTCAGCCCGATGAAGGGGCCGATGACCACGCAGACGATGCAGGACATCATCGGGAAAGAACCGCACCACTGGCGAGGGGATCGATTCGGGATCGAGGCGTTTGCGCCGGCGTTCATGGGGCTGCAAGGCGACGACACGACGCTGACGGCCACGGAGATGCAGGAGTTCGAGGACTTCCTGGCGACGATCCACTTCCCGCCGAATCCGTATCGGAATCTGGACAACTCGCTGCCGACGAACTTGCCGCTGCCGGGACACTATCGCACGGGACGATTTGGAGCGGCGGGGACGCCGCTGCCCAACGGGAACGCGGTGCAGGGGTTGGCGATCTATCGCCCGGCGCGTCGTCTGGATGCCAACGCGTTCGCGTGCGTGACGTGCCACACGCTGCCGACGGGTGCGGGCCCGGACTATGCGCTCGTGGGCACGACGCTGCAACCGATCCCGCCGGGGCCGCTGGGGCAGCGTCACCTGGCGGTGGTGTCGGTGGATGGTTCGACGAACATCACGATGAAGATCCCGCAGACGCGGAACGTGCCGCAGAAGTCGGGGTTCAACGCGACGCAGGTCTTCAACACGTCGGGGTTCGGGTTCTTGCACGACGGCTCGGTGGACTCGATCGAGCGGTTTGTGGGTGAGCCGGTGTTCACCGTGGCGAGCGACCAAGAGGTTGCGAACCTGACGGCGTTCATGCTCGCGTTCTCCGGCTCGGACCTTCCGGCCGGGAGCACGAACGGGACGGCCCTGGAGCCCCCGGGCGTGGCGAGCAAGGACGCGCACGCGGCGGTCGGAAAGCAGATCACGGTGATCAGCCAGGCGACACTCACGACGGCGGAGCAGGCGATGCTCAACACGCTGGTGGCGCAGGCGAACGCCAACCGGATCGGTCTGATCGCGAAGGGCCGGCAAGGCGGGATCCCGCGGGGTTATGCGCTGACGAGCACGAGCACCTTCCAGTCGGACCGCACGGGCGAAACGCGTACCTATGCACAGTTGCTCGCGGCGGCGGCGCCGGGGAGCGAGATCACGTTCACGGCCGTGCCCAAGAACTCGGAGATCCGCATGGGGATCGATCGTGACGTGGACGGCGCGTACGACCGCGACGAACTCGACCACTGCGGCGATCCGGAGAATCCGCTCGTGCAGTCGGGCACCTGCCCGTGCCCGGCGGACGTGGACGACGGGACGGGCACGGGCACGCCCGATGGAGGCGTCACGATCGACGATCTGCTGTATTACCTCGGACTCTTTGAAGCGGGCGTCGCCGGCGCGGATCTCGACGATGGCAGCGGAACAGGCACACCCGACGGGGGCGTCACGATCGACGACCTGCTCTACTACCTCGCCCGATTTGAAGCGGGCTGCTGAGATCGGAGCGTGTGCGTTGAACGGGCCGCCGGCGCTCCGCGCCGGCGGCGTGCACTGGGGAGCCTCGCGTCACGCACGAGCCGCCTGCTTCAACGCGTCGTCCTTCAGGCGGTACGTCGTCCACTCGTCCATCGCGACCGCGCCCATGGACTTGTAGAAGTCGATCGCGGGCGTGTTCCAATCCAGAACCGCCCATTCCATGCGCGGGCAGCCCCGCTCGACGGCGAGGCGTGCGACGTGGGCGAAGAGCGCCTTGCCGAGGCCTTTTCCCCTGGCGCTGGGGCGAACGAAGAGGTCTTCGAGGTAGAGGCCCTGCCTGCCCTTCCACGTGGAGAAGTTGTGAAAGAAGAGGGCGAAGCCTTGGGGCACCCCGTCCACCTCGCCGATGATCGCCTCGCACGATGGGCGCTCCGAGAAGAGCGCGTGCCGGAGCAGGTGCTCGGTCGCGATCGCTTCCTGCGGCGCCCGCTCGTAGTCCGCGAGTTCGCGGATCAGCGCGAGGATCAGGGGAATATCGTCGGGCGTGGCGGGGCGTGTTCGGGGATTGGACATGGCGGATGGGAACCGTTTAGAGGAGTCTGGCGAGCGCGGACATCGGATGGATCGCGTGGACCTGGGCGGCGTCGTGGAGTTGGTGTCGGCAGGAGGTGCCCGGGGCGATGAGCCACGAATCTGTGGGAGCACCGCGGACGGCGGGCACGAGCGAGAGGCCCGCGATCTTCATGGAGAGGTCGAACCGATCGGCGGTGTAGCCGAACGAGCCCGCCATGCCGCAGCAGCCCGTGTCGAGGACTTCGAGGTGGGGGATGGCGCGACGCAGGGGTGCCGCAGAGGTCTCGATGCCCCACAGAGCCTTCTGGTGGCAATGCCCGTGAAGGAGAACGCGGGTGGACTTGGGGAGTTCGCGGAAGGCGGGTCTTCGAGGGTGCTTGGACCAGTGGCGTTCGAGGAAGTCTTCGGCGAGAAACGACTTGGCGGCGAGTTTCTGGCGCGTTTCGAGGGGAGCGGTGCACTTCAGCGCGAGCCAATCATCCTTGACGGCGGAGAGACAGGACGGCTCGGCGAAGAGGATGGCCTGCACCCCGTCGTCCCGGATGAGCGGAGCAAGTCGTTCGATCGTGGCGTCGATCTCGTCGATGGCCCGGGGGAGGAGCCCGAGGGAGATCTTGGCGCGGGCGCAGCAGCCGACATCGGCGAGATGGATGCGATAGCCGAACGCTTGGAGGACGTGCTGGATGTCGAGCCCAAGGTCGGATTCGTTGTAGGTGGTAAAGCAGTCGGCGAAGAGAGCCACGGAGGGAGCATCGTTCGTCGAGCACGAGGACGGCGACGATCGCCAACGGCTCGAGAGCGGCGGCGAGAAGGGCGGTAGTGAACGTCGTGGATCCAGGGCGAGGACACGGTTGATCACGGCACGCAGGGGCCTGGAGGTGGCGAGGAAGTTGGCCACGGGCGCGGCCAAGGAGCCAAGGCGGTTGAGCGTGCGGATGTTCCCCATGAGCGACGCCGCAAGGGGCGTGCCCTGATCGCGGTAATGCTGGGCCGTGTACTCGGCCTTGAGGCGAGCGATGTCCACATTACTGGGGCACTCGGTCTTGCAGGCCTTGCAACTGAGGCAAAGGCGGAGGGTTTCGAGGGTGTCGGGGTCGGACCAGGGGGAGGATTCGAGTGCGGGCAGGTGGCGTGCACCGGGCGATCCATCCTTGCCACACCGCTCATCTGTGGAGGCGTGCTGAAACTGGCCGGTGATGGCGAGGCGGAGGGCATTGCCGCGGCCCCGCGTGGAGTGGCGTTCATCGAGCGTGGCCATGTACGAGGGGCACATGGTGCCGCCCTGCTTTTTTCGGCAGACTCCGGAGCCGTTGCAGAGTTCGACGGCGTGGTCGAAACCGTGCTGATCGTGGTAGTCGAAGAAGGTGTCGATCCCGGGGAAGTGGAGTGGGCGTCCGAGAGGCTCGACGCGGAGGTGCTGGGTCATGGACTCGACGGGTCGCGGTTCGACGATGTTGTCTGGATTGAGGAGGTTGAGGGGATCGAAGATGTGCTTGATCTGGCGGAAGGCGGCCATGATCTCGGGGCCGAAGTAGCGTTCGAGGAGGGGCCCGCGGACGCGTCCGTCGCCGTGCTCGCCCGACATGACCCCGCCGAGGGAGCGAGCAAGGTCCGCGACTTCGACGGCGATGCGGCGCATGCGTTCGCGGTCCATGGGGTCGTGGATGTCGATGAGCGGGCGGACGTGGAGGACGCCGACGGACGCGTGGGCGTAATAGGCGGCGCGGGTGCCGTGCTTGTGAACGATGGCGCGGAACTTCTGGACAAACTCGACGAGTCGTTCGACGGGGACGGCGTTGTCCTCGACAAAGGTGATGGGCTTGCGGCGCCCTGGGATGCCGTGCAGCAGGGGCTCGCCCGCCTTGCGGAGTTTCCAGGCGTTGAGCATGGCCTTGGCGTCGGCATGGGTGGCGATCGAGGCCGCGGGGCACGTCCGGTCGAGGATCGAGCGAAGCAACTCAAAGTTGTGGTCGAGTTCGTCGCGAGAGTCGCAGAAATACTCGACGTAGAGCACGGCCCGCAGGTCGCCCGAGCGCGGAGCGGGCATGAGATCGACGTAGCGAGCGTATTCCGCGTTCGCACGAGCGAGGTCGATGACCGTGTCGTCGAGCAGTTCGACGGCGGAGGGGCTGGTCGGAAGGATGGGCAGGACCGCTTCGATGGACGCGTCCAGGGAGTTGAAGCCCACGACGGCCAGGCCCTTCGCGGCGGGCTTCTTGTGGAGTTTGAGGTGGGCTCCGAGGGTGATCGCGAGCGTGCCCTCGGAGCCGCAGACGAGGTGGGCGAGATTGATGGCCCCGAGGAGGTCTTCGGAGTATGGGAGCACGCCGGGGCGACCGTCGCCTCTCGAACCCCTTGCGGGCTTCAGGCCTTGGGCTTCCGCTTGCGCGAGGATCATGTCGAGCGCGTAGCCCGCGTTGCGACGGATCGTCTTGGGAAAACGATCACGGATGAGTTGCGCCCGGGGCAGGATGACGTCGAGCACCCGGATTGTGAGGTCTCGGACCCGCGGATCGCGGCGGGCGGCACCGTGGTCCAGGGTGAGGCGCGTGCCATCCGCGAGGCAGACTTCGACGCCCAGCAGGCTCTCGCTGGTGCGCCCGTACTTGATCGATCGCGCGCCGGCGGCATTGTTCCCGATGCACCCCCCGATGTTGGCGTGCTTGCTGGTGGCGGGGTCTGGAGCAAAGAAATACGGTGTCGCGGCGAGGGCGTCATTGAGTTCATCGACGGTGATCCCGGGCTCGACGCGGCATGTCGGCATGGGCGCCGGGTCCCCGGCAGCCACGGGGGACCCCGTCGAAGGAGGCCACGAGCCGATCCGGCGACAGTTGGGAGAGAAATCAAGCACTACGGCACGGTTGGTACATTGCCCGGCAAGGCTCGTGCCTCCCCCGCGCGGGAGGATGGGCAGGTTGTGCGCCGCGCAATAGCGCACGGCACGCACGGCGTCGTCGATGCTCGCGGGAATAACGACGCCGAGGGGTTCGACCTGGTACAGCGAGGCATCGGTGGCGTAGAGGAGCCGATCGTGCAGACCAAAGCGGACCTCGCCCTCGATCGCGTTGGCGAGTCCACGGGCGAGAGCGTTGAGATTCACAGGCACGACCGGGAGGGGCATGCGGCAAGGTAGGAGGGTGATAGGAAGTGGTCGACCGAGTCCCGTCCCCCCCACTACCATCCCTGAATGACCAAGCCTGAACCGACCAAGGGAGCGAAGACGGAGAGCAAACTCGAGACGGTCGAGCCCATCGGGAAGCGAGTGCTCATCCGCAAGGACGACGACAAAAAGCAGACCAAGAGCGGCATCCACTTGCCGGACAAGATCGAGATTCCCACGCTTACCGGACGCATTGTGGCCATTTCGGCGTTGGTGGATCGCGATGAGAACTATCCGCTGAAGCAGTACGACCGCGTGCTGTTCAACCCCAAGCAGGCGATTCCGGTTGAGTTTGAGGGAGATAACCGGCTCTACGTGATACCGGTCGAGGATGTCGTGGCCGTGTTTCGCAAGGAATAAGAGGGGAATAGCCGGTCGGAATGGGGAGGAACTCTGGGGACGATTCGCTGATCTGGATGAGTGAATCATCATCGGGGACCTTGAAGCCGGACGAGAAAACGAGCACCCACCCTTGGGGGAACGGCTGTCGTTTGCTACACTGGGGGCGGAGAGAGTTTGTTCGGGTCTCGTGGGAGGGACAAGGGTTTCCGATTGTCTGAGTGGTCACGAGTCATGCGTGCGCCGGTGGCGGACCTGCCGGCGCTGTTGAGCGTT
>CAZIZO010000007.1:0-181625 GCA_964543905.1 uncultured Phycisphaeraceae bacterium | reverse complement strand
CCCCCCCCCCCCCCCCCCCGCGCGGGGGGCGGGCCCCGCGGGTCCGGGGGGGGGGGGCGTCGGCGCTGCGGCGTGGGGCGGGGGGCAGCGGGCCGATGTTTACGGGCGTGGGGATGGGGACGAGCCCGACGGTCTTCACGATCCGACAGGACGCGGGGATCGGGACGATGGCGAGGGCGGGGCAGTTTGGGGGGAGCACGACGGGCGTGGCGTACACGCTGCAGAGCGACGATGGGAACATCGACATCGTGAGCGATTCATCGCTGGGGCTCTTGGGGACGGAGTTGACGCTGACGCCGACGAGCGGCGGGCTGGTCCGTATCCTGGCGGACCTTTCGACGAACGCGCTGACGGTGAACGGGGCGGCGCAGGTGGCGGGCGGGGTGTCGGGGGCGAACGTGACGTTCACGGACCTGGTGACGTTCAACTCGGGCGTCTCGTCGACGCTTCTGGCGACGACGGGCGTGGTGTCGTTGCAGCAGGGCTTTGATGCGCAGGGGAACGTGACGCTTCGCGGGAAGGAAGTGGACATCGGGGCGGCGTCGATCGGGACGGGCGCGGTGACCTTGGCGCCCAGCAACGCGACGGGGATGATCGTGGGCGGGGCGACGAACAACGCGGGCGACAGCGTGCTGGACCTCACGCAGGGCGAGTTGGATTTCCTGGCGGGGGGGATGTTCTCGCTGCTGCGGTTCGGGGCATCGGACTTCACGGGTGGGATCACGTACTTGCCGGCGACGCCGATCGTGTTTGATCGAGCGATTGAGTTCCGGACGGACACGAGTGGGACGGTGACGCTGACGACGGACGTGCTGACGAACGGACGGGCGATCGCGCTGCAGAGCGACGTGGTCCTGGGCGCTCCGACCATCCGCATCGACAGCACGAACTACGGCGGGTCGGTGAACGGTGCGGACATTGTGTTTGGGGGGAGGGTCAACTCGGACGGGACGGCTCGATCGCTGACGATCCAGGGCGGGGCCCTGGGGAACGTGACGGTCGAGGGGATCACGGGGCTGGTGAGCCCGCTGGAGAGCGTGGTGGCGGCGGGGCGGAATCTGGCGTTTGGAGCGGTGCGGAGCACGGGCTCCCAGCAGTACTTCGGGGACATGATCCTGTCGGGAGATTTGAGCACGTCGGGCGCGGACGCCCCGATCACGATCCGCGGGAACGTGGGGCTGGCGACGGACGTGTCGATCGTGACGGGCGCGATCACGAGCGGGAACGGGGTCTTCATCGACGGCGGGATCGACAGCCTGACGCGGGGCTCGCCGCGCTCGTTGCTGCTGCGCAGCAACGTGATGGGCGGCGCGGGCGATGTGGTCGTGACGGGACCCATCGGGAGCACGGCGCCGCTGCAAGACGCGACGCTGCAGGGGCGCGACCTGAGCGTAGCGGCGCTGACGGCGGGCGGGGTGGTTTCGTTCGCGGGCCACTCGACCACGACGGACGGGCTGGTGACGGGCGGGGTGATCTCGTACGTGGGCCCCTCGACGATCAACGGCGGCGTGGCGGGCGGGACGGCGACGTTCACGGGCGCGACGGCGCTGAACAGCAACGTCTCGGGATCGACGATCACGTTCAACTCGCCCGTGACGCTGGGGAGCGATGTGACGATCGCGGCGACGAACTCGGTGACGTTCAACGACACGGTGAACGCGAGCGCGGGTTCGGGGTTGGTGGTGCAATCGCCACAGACGACGTTTGGCGCGGACGTGGGCGGCACGGGCTCGCTCGACGAGTTGCTGGTGCAATCGTCGGCGGCGGGGGCTCGCGTGACGTTCACGGGCGGGGGCGTGCGGCTGGTGCGGACGGACCACGGGCAGAGTTATGACCCGGACGTGATCGTGTCGACCGACACCATTTTCCGGACGCTGAACACGGACGTTTCGTTCCGGTCGAGGCTGGATTCGCAGCCGGGCGGGAATCGGCGAGAGGTGCGTGTGGAGACGCCCGGGACGGCGCTGTTCGGCGGGGCGGTTGGGTTTTTGAATCCGCTGCAGACGCTGGTGACGAGCGGCGGGACGAGCATCGTGAACCGGTTTGGCGGCGCGGGCGTGACGACGATCGGCACGCAGACGTACGGCGGGAGCACGATCCTGGCGGCGGACTCGGTGTTCACGGGGAACGGGATCACGTTCTCGGGCACGATCAACTCGGCGGACGCGGCGATGCCGAGGCGATTCCAGGTGAGCGCGGGCTCGGGCGCGGCGCTGCTGCAAGGGGATGCAGGGCTGACGGCGAATCTGGGCGCGGTGTTCGTGTCGGGGTCGTCGGTGACGTTGCAGGGGGTGCGTGCGCAGGGGCGACAGGTGTACACGGGCTCGCCGATCACCCTGAACGGGAGTTTGTTCAGTTTGGCGAGCGGGGACATCCGGCTCGAAGGGCCGGTGCGGCTGACGAACCACGTCACGGTGCGGACGTTCGGAACGTCGGCGAACGACGACGTGACGTTCACGTCGACGGTGGACGGCGTGAGCGGGGTGTTCAGCCTGGACGCGAACGCGGGGCTGGGCGATCTGTTCTTCGGCGGGGCGATCGGGCGGATCAACGGGAGCACGGTGCCGAGCGTCCGTGATCTGCGATTGCGAGGGAGCAACGGGATCACGCTGCAGGGGGTCTCGACGACGGGGTTGCAGCAGTACACGGGCCCGGCGACGCTCCATAGCGATCTTCTGACGACGGGGAGCGGGGGCATCCTGTTCAACAACGGGGTGACGCTGAACAACGATTCGGTGTCGATTTCGGCGAACGCGGGGGGCATCACGCTGGCGCAGGGGCTGGATTCGTCGGCGAACACGAACCGCTCGCTGTCGCTGACGGCGACGGGCGGGCCGGTGAGCCTGCTGGGCTCGATCGGCGGGGTGACGAGGCTCAACACGCTGACGGTCAATGGGAACTTCGTGCTGCTGGTGGGCCCGGAAGTGAGGACCACGTCGATCCAGTCGTACAACGCGCCGGTTCAGATCGGTGGGAACACGCGGTTTGAAGGCTCGGTGCTGACGTTCACGAGCACGCTGGATTCGGCGTCGTCGGCGGCGAGGTCGGTGACGATCAACTCGACGGCGAGCGCGGGCGGATCCGGGCAGGTGAACTTCCTCGGGGCGGTGGGCTCGACGTTCGCGCTGCAATCGCTCAACGTGAGTTCGGGGATCACGCGCGTGGCATCGAACATCACGACGCGGGGCGGGATTGAGTTTGCGAACGCGGTCAACCTGTCGGGCAACTCGATCATGGACGCGGGGAACGGGGGGGTCTTCTTCCGATCGACGCTGGACTCGCTGGCGGACTTCGCGGGTTCGAGCCTGGAGTTGCGTTCGAACCTGGCGGCGACGCCGACGGCGACGCCCTTCCGGTTCGGCGGAAACGTGGGCGCGACCGGGGTGCTGGGGACGCTGACGATCGGGGCGAACGGATCGGCGATGGGGCTTCCCGCGCCGGCGACGGCGGCGACGATCGTGTTCAGCGACGCGTGGGACAGCACGGGCGCGATCGCGTCGAGCGGCGTGGGGCCGACGGATGCGTTTGAGATTCGCGCGACGAACTTCGTGATGGGGCGCAACCAGAAGTTGACGTCGTTCGGGAACTTCCTGATCCGGGGTCCGGGCGCGGACGCGACGGCGCCGGCAAACTCGGCCTCGCTGGGCGACCTGACCTCGATCGGGACGATCACGGTGCGGGCGAACACGATCAACCTGCTGACGCGCCCGGGCGGGACGCTGCTGGACAACTTTGGGCGGACGGACTTTGACCGCGGTCTGGACTTTGTGGCCGCGGGCGCGATCACGTTCTCGTCGGCGCCGATCGGGGGCAACTCGACGGTGCAGTTTGCGAACAACACGGGGACGGTCTCGTCGAATCTGAACGGATTTGTGGTGCGACAGTACACCAATGGGGTGGCGCCGGTGCTGTTCGCGTCGGGGAGCAACCTCTTGAGGCTGGATTTGAAGGCGGAGGGGCCGTCGTTGGCGAACACGGCGACGGTGCTGGCGGCCGCGCTGCCGCGAGATGAAGACTTCCGACGGTTGACGACGCCGGCGTCGATCGATCGCGCGCTGGAAGGGCCGTTGTCGGAGATGGGGATTTCGACGCGGGATCTGGATGCGGATGAGCAGTTGATGTTCCTGGTGGGCACGTCGCTGTACAACGACCTGACGCCGCCGGCGAGCATGGGCGGGGGCGGGGTGTCGGTGTCGACGGGGCGTCTGGACCGCGCGTCGGTGGAACGCGCGGTGGCGGGGTATCGCACGTTGTTCCTGAGTCCGATGGTGGACGCCGAGGGGAACCCGGTGATGGGGGCCGACGGCCGACCCGCATTTGACCCGGAGAGCAAGGGGGCTGTGGGGCAGCGTTTGCGAGAAACGCTGGCCGCTGCGTGGAGCGCGTATGCGGGCAAAGGTGGAGAGGTGAGCGGAGAGGGCTTCCGTGCGTATCTGGAATCGCAGACGGCGACGACGCCGGAGCGATCGGCGCTGGAGATCCTGGACCAGACCCGCGACCTGCTCGACGACATCGATGCGTTGGGACTGGCGCCGTACGAGTCGCGCGGGCCGAAGGCCAAGGTTTTGGAGGGCATCCGGCCGGACAACATGACGGCGGAGCAGATCCGAGGCGCGGTCCTGGGGTCGGCGGTCGCTTCTCGGTGAAGGCGGGGAAGGGGCGAGATGGATAGGGTGTTTCCCTGACTTCCGAGAATATTGGTGATCGCGGGCGAGAATTCGCGATGGTGCGATCGGAACAATCGCAAGTTTGTAAGGTCTAACATCCATCGTCGAGCGGCGTAGAAGTCGCCGGACGGAACTGGAATGGGACTGCACGCGATCGGACGAGATCGAGTGCCTGGAGGTATGCCATGTCGCTGGGCCGAGTTGTCGGGATGGGGTTTGGGGCGTCGGTGGTTTTGGCGTTGACGGGGTGCTCGTCGCCGCCGAGGGGACAGGATAACTACCGGGTGGAGGCGACGGATACGACGCGAGCGGAGCGGAACAGCCCGCAGGTGACGGTGACGGAGTTGACGGAGTTCAGCGATCAGGTGGTGTCGCAGTTGACGGAGGATCTGAAGACGGTGCCCGAGTTGAACCAGGGGTATCGGGCGACGATCGTGTTTGGAGATATGGTGAACAAGACGGGGATTGTGTCGACGACGGACTTTGAGGCGTTCCGGAGCCGGATCCGGCAGAAGTTGCTGCAGAGCCGGATGGTGCTGCAGAACGTGCGGTTTGTGGAAGATCGGGCGAAGTTGGAAGCGCTGCAGAACCGCGAGTTCGGTGGGAGTCGCGACCTGCTGCAGGAAGGCTCGCGGAGCGGGCAGGGTCGGCAACTGAACGCGGACTACACGTTCTTCCTCAACGGCGAGTTCTATCGCGTGAACCGCGACGGGCGAACGGAGCAGAGCAACTACTACGGGTTGTCGTTCAACCTGATGCGGGCGAACGACGGCGAGGTGGTGTGGAGCAACTCGCCGTATGAGAGCAAGCGGGTGATTCCGCGGCGGTGAGCGAGGGGGTGGCGTGCCGGGCGACGCGATCGCCGTTCCGGGTGTCACCTCCTCCGGTGCGTGCTGGAGCGAAGCGCTTGGGGCGCTCGGGGTCGATGTCGAAACACTCTGTACAGAATGGCGTTGGCGAAAGGAACGCACGGATGAGGTCTCGGTCGGAGGGGAGCGTGAACGCAGACCCTCCCACCGACCCGCTCCGACTGGGAGGGGGCGTAATGGCAGTCATGATTCGGTTGATCACGATATTGGGTGCGGCGAGTTTGCTCGTGAGCATGGTGGCGATGGGCGGGTGTTCGTCGGCGCAGGCGAAGACGACGTCGCTGTCGATGTCGGACCTGGAGGCGACGTGCGCGGAGATGGCGTCGAAGTTGCGAGCGAGTGATTTCCTGAAGGGGCGTGGGCCGGACTCGCCTCGGATGATCGTGGCGATCAACAAGGTGGAGAACTTGACGAGCGACGTGATTCCGTCGAGCGAGCAATGGTGGCTGATGCAGCGCGTGCGAGACTCGATCGGGATTCAGACGCTGAGCAAGGAGCGGAACGTGCGGTTCGTGATCCCGGCGAAGTTCCTGCGGGACGCGCGGCGTACGGGGGCGCTGCCCGAGGATGCGGCGCTGGAACGATCCCCGACGCACGAGATGACGGCGACGTTTCGTACGGCGACGAGAACGGCGAAACTCGATCGGACGGATGCGTACCTGTGCGAGTATCGGATCACGGACTTGGGCGACGGCACGCTGGAGTGGGCGGAGACGTTCGAGTTCAAGCGGACGGCGTTTGGGCGGTCGTATGACTGAGAAGTGAAGTCGCCGATCAAGGGGATCAGGCGGGACGAGCAGGTCGGGATCTCGGGGCGAGCACACATGACGGCGTGTCGTTGGACAAAACTGGGATGGATGCCGCTGGTCGCGTTGGCGATGGGGTCTCTTGGCGGTTGCAGCGCGGGGATGGACGCCAAGTCGGCGTGGGCGATCGAGAGCGGGAACTATGGCGCGGCGCGGGTGCGTTTGCAGGAGGCGTTGTCGGACGATCCGTCGGATCGGGATTACATCCTGAGCCGGATGCGGCTGCAGATTGCGACGCTGGCGGATGGGGACCCGCACGCGGCGGAGGAGGTCTCGAACGAGGCGTATCGGCTGCTGCGCGTGCAAGGGTTGAACGCGGATCGCACGGTGGCGTCGGTGGTGGTGAACGAGGGGGTAAAAATCTGGAAGGGTGAGCCGTTCGAGCAGGCGATGTCGTACTCGTACATCGCGATCCAGAAGGGGATGCTGGGGGAGTGGGACAACATGCGGGCGGCGGCGCAGTCGTCGCTCTTTCTCCTGAAGGACTTCGGGGACAACGAGAAGACGGGACAGAAGTTGAGCACGGAGGAGATCGCGCGACGCGCGGCGGAACGCGATCGGCAGAACAAGGGAGGCGATGCGTACCTGGATCACGGGTACACGGCGATCAAGACGGACTTTGAGTTGGGGTATGTGCTGACGGGCGTGGCGTCGCTGGCGTTGGGGCGGCGCGAGGAGGCGTCGGACAACTTGAACACGGCGGTGGAGTTCAACGCGGCGCTCGGGCCATTGCGCGATGCCCTGCTGGCGGGCGGGTACAACACGATCTTCGTGGTGGACTACGGACGCGGGCCGGTGAAGGTGGCGCGAGGGGAAGTCGGGGCGTTGGCGCGATTTGAGCCGCGATGGGCGAGCGATGATCGGGCGATGAGTTACTCGGTGGCGGCGGGCGGCGTGGAGGAGGGGGCGGCCTTCTCGGCGGTGACGGACGTGAACCGCCTGGCGCAGAGCCACCTGTGGAACAATCTGGAAGACGTGCGGGCGGCGAAGAGCACGATCGGGTCGCTCTTGCTCGTGGGAGGGGCGGCGACGGCGCTGTCGGCGAACCAGGGGAATCGCGATGCGAGGGCGAACCAGCAGATCATCGGGGCCTCGCTGGCGGCGGCGGGGCTGTTGCTGAAAGCGACGTCGCGGGCGGATACTCGGTACCTGGAGGTGCTGCCGCAGCGGACGTACATCGTGCCCGTGAACATCCCGTCGCGAGGGAGCGTGGTGACGTTGCAGGTGCAGGGGGACCCTGGGTCGCGGATGGTTCTTGCGGCGATGTCGCCGCCGGGTGAGGGTGAGGGGCTGCAACTCAAGTATGTGCGGCTGGGGGACGGACGTGGCGGCTCGTCGGCGTGGGCGACGTCGGGTCAGATCATGTATGCGAACGACGCGAGCGAGGCGCGGGTGGAGGGGGACGAGTTGCCGTACATCCTGGGCGGGCGGTGCGTGCGTACGCCGAGCCAGGCCACACTGGAGCGATATCAACGGGCGGGGAACCTGACGGGGATGACGGCGTCGGACCTGGAGAACCTGTATCGGGAGGAGGGGATCACGCTGCGATGGGAGGACAACGTGGGGCGGTCTCGGAAGCACATTCTTGAGGGAGGGGACACGCTGGTGGCGCCGGAGGCTGGCTCGGCGGGGTATGCGAGGCTGTTTGGACAGACGCATCCGGCGTATCGGCCTCGATCGAAGGCGGTGCGGGAGTTGGCGGAGCAGATTGCGGCGACCCGGGGGGCGGGCTCCCTGACTGGGGGTCCGGGACGAGAACCGACGAAGAAGGATTGGACGACGTTTTTCGAGTGATTGGCGTTTGGAACGAGAACGAGACCGCGCGGAGGCGCGGAGAGCACAAAGGAAGCGACGATGAAGACGACACTTGGCCGGATGACCGCGTGTGGTGTGTTGGGTATGGTGGCGATGGTGATCTCGGGATGCGACACGGTGCGGGCGCCGTACGCGGCGCGGAACGACACGGTGGCGCAGGCGAACTACCCGAAGGTGGTGGTCGAGGCGGGGCTGTCGCCTTACTTGGCGATCAACCAGCCGGTGGTGAACAGTGACAGCGGGGTGATGAAGGTGAGCGTGCCGGCGCGATTGTTGTCGAATCCGGGGGAGTTTTCGCGAATCCAGTACAAGTTCACGTTCTTCAATGGCCCGACGGAGGCGGGGGGCACGCCGCTGCGGACGCAGACGGAGTGGCGGTACATGGTGATGGAGCCGCGGAACCAGGTGTATCTCGAGGGGAATGCCCTGGACAGCACGGCGAAGGACTGGCGTCTGGAGATTCGCTCGGCACGGTGAGCGGTGAGGGGCGAGAGGTGCATGGGTCGAGGGCAGGCACGGATGCTGGATCGAAAGGGATGAACATGTCTGGCACACATTTGGGGATGGCGGTGAAGGTCTTGGTGGTCGCGGGCGTGATGGGGATGGCGTTCTCGTCGACGCTGGCGCAGGAGCGGCTGCCGCTGCCCCCCACGCCGCCGCCCGCGGACTACCGCGCGTTTGACCGACTGGAGAACTTTGAGGAGTTTCTGGGCGCGTACAGGCGATCGGGGTCGCCCCGGTTGGGATTCACGGTGGACATGGTGGGGCGCGATCGCGGGGCGAGTTCGACGCTGCACGACCTTGGGCGATTGTCGGGCCTGGGTGGGCGGATCGAGGAGTACTTCCGCCATCCGGAGGTCACGATCGTGAACGTGGCGGGGATGAAGGCGTTGAATGCGCAGCAGGCCGAGACGCTGCGGCGGAATGATGAAGTGGCGGCGGCGCGTGTGCTGGCGGAGAAGTCGAACGTGGACGTGATGGTCTATGTGCGCTTGATCGAGCAGCCGGGTCGCGCGGACGGCGCGGCGTATTCGGCGCGGTATGTCGTGAGCGACATGCGGCGGGGGACGACGATCGGGCAGCATTCCTGGGATATGTACACGGACGCGCGCGATGGCGACTTCACGGCGCCGGTGATGGGTGAGTATGCGCGGGCCATCGCGCGACGTGTGGCGGCGCAGTATGCCGAGGCGTATCCCGAGGGAGGAAGCGTGGGCGGGCAGCGGAAGTTCACGCTGCGGCTGGTCGGGACGTATGCGGATGATGACCTCGTGGCGTTCCGTGACACGATGAGGGCCCAGCCGGGGGTCAAGTCGGACTCGGTCATCCTGCGCGAGGAGGGCGTGGACGGCGGGCGCGGCGTGGCGGAGTTCGAGGTCTTCTACGGCGGCGATCTGCTCGATCTTCGGCGGACGGCACGGCGTGCGGCGGTGAACGCGCTGGGGATGGAGGCGCAGGTCATTGATTCTCGCGATGGGCAGATCGATCTGAAACTGGCGCCGCTGGCGATGACGGCTCGCGAACGCGACCTTTCGGGAGGCGAGGAGACGGCGAGGAACAAGGAGGCAAGGCAGGCGTTGGCGAAGGCGTATGAGAAGGCGGGAAAGCCGACGATCGCGGTGATCATGAATAAGGCGGCCGTGCAGGTTGAGGAGTCGCTGGTCGGGGAGCGTGTGGACGCGAGGGACTCCTTGCCCGCGAAGGACGCGGACGCGAAGACGAGCGAGGGGACGAGCGTGAACACGCAGATCATCCTCGGCGACCGCGTGAGCATCCGAGGAGGCGTCGATCGGCACGATCCGTTCCTGGAGAAGGTGATCGACCGAGAGTTGCGCGATCGGCGTGCGGAACGGCGAGAAGATGAGGTGATTGATACGCGGGTGTTCGAGGACAAGATTCTCGAGCGGTTCGTGCAACTGGGGCTGACGCCCAAGGACGTGTCGGCGGCGCAGGGGGAACTCAACAAGGACCCGGCGATGCAGGCACGGACGTGGAATGATCGCGATCTGGCCTTGACGCTGGGGCAGAAGGCGGGCGCGGACATCGTGGTATCGGGCGTCGGGCGGCTGGTTCGAGATCGTGCGACACAGAAGCCCATGCGGGTCGTGTTCACGATGCGGGCGTTCCAGGTCAAGGACGGCACGATCGTGGCGGCGACGACGATCCAGCGCGAGTTGGGCGAGGAGAGTCTGAACCGGGCGGTCGAGGAGTTGGCGGCGCAGACGGTCGGGAAGTTGGCATCGCAGATGGAGAAGGCGTGGGCGCACGAGAGATGATCGCCCATCTTGAACGCACCGAGGAGTAGGAGATCGAGGCGTGTAGGAGACCCGCCGCACGAGGGTGGGATGGGCGGTGCACGCTCGGGTCGAGTTCTGATACGGTGCATTTCGCGCTCTACCCTGTGCGCATGCCAGCATCCACCGTTGAACCACGTCTGTACAAGGGCCTGCGCGACTATTTGCCGGATCAGATGGCGGCACGGCAGGCGATGATCGACACGATCCGTCGCGTGTACGAGTCGTACGGGTTTGTGCCGTTGGGCACGCCCGCGATCGAGCATCTGGATGTGCTGACGGGGAGCGCGGGGACGGAGGCGAGCGGGCAGATTTTCAGGGTGGAGAACCCGGAGGAGTTGCCGCTGGGTTTGCGATTTGATCTGACGGTGCCGCTGGCGCGGGTGGTGTCGCAGTACAAGGAGTTGCCCAAGCCGTTCCGGCGATATCAGGTGTCGCCCGTGTGGCGGGCGGATAAGCCGGACAAGGGGCGGTATCGCGAGTTCACACAGTTCGATATCGACTCGGTGGGAGTCGAGAGCGATCTGGCGGACATGGAGATCATCGCGGCGATCTGCGACACGCTGACGGCGCTGGGCGTCGGGCGATTCCAGGTTCGGTATTCAAGCCGGAAGATCCTGAATCTGCTGCTTGCCTACGCGGAGGTGCCCGCGACGTTGGCGAACGGCGCAGAGGCGAAGGACGTCTTCCGCGTGCTCGACAAACTCGACAAGATCGGGATCGAGAAGGTGCGGCTGGAACTGACGAAGGGGTACAAGGATGAGTCGGGGGACATGATCAAGGGGCTGGGGCTCGACGCGTCGCAGGTGGAGCGGATCGAACGGTTCTTGAGCATCAAGAGCAACTCGCGTGAGCGCGTCGTGGCGATGTTGCGTGAGACCTTTGCGAGCGTGGAGGGCTCGGGAGCGGAAGTTGACGTGCTGAAGCGCATCTCGGACAACCTCGCGTCGCTTGGGTATGGCGATGACCGGGTGGGGATCGACCTGTCGATCGCGCGTGGGCTGGCGTACTACACGGGGCCGGTGTATGAGACGACGCTGCTGGACGCCCCCCACTACGGCTCGGTGTGTTCGGGCGGGCGGTATGACGACTTGGTGCAGCGGTTCCTGGGTGAGCGATTGCCGGCGACGGGGGCCTCCATCGGCGTGGATCGGTTGCTGGCGGCGCTCGTGGAGTTGGAGCGGCTGAAGTTGCGGTATGCGACGGCGAAGGTGCTCGTCACGACCATGGACGCTGGGCTTACCAGCGAGTATGTGAAGATGGCGTTCGAGTTGCGGCGAGCGGGGATCAACACGGAGTTGTATCTGGGTGCCGGGCGCTTTGGGAAGCAGGTGAAGCACGCGGACGTGCAGGGCGTGCCGCTGGTCGTGGTGATGGGCAGCAACGAGCGGGAGAAGGGCGTGGTGCAGATCAAGCAGATGGAGGCGGGGAAAGCGGCGGCGGAGGCGAGCGCCTCGCGCGAGACGTGGCTGCAGGCGAGGGCGGGGCAGTTGGAAGTGCCGAGGGAGCGGCTGGTGGACGCGGTGAAGGCGCTGCTGGCGGAGTCCATGCGGTGAGACGGAGGAGGCGTGTGGACCACGGACGGGTGCGTCTCTGAAGTTGCACCGAAGATGGCGCCGGGTCAATCGCACACCGACGAGCGCGTCATCGTGTTCAACGGCGAATCTCGAACATCGTTTCGCCCTCGTGGACGACGAGGGCGATCGCATCTTCGCCCGTGAGGTTGGGAGACATGCGTTGGCGGAGGGTGGTGAGGAAGGCCTCGATCTCCGAGGGCGGGCCTTGGACTTCGAGTTTGACGGTGCGGTCGGGGAGGTTCTGGACGAAGCCCGTGATCTGGAAGTTGGAGGCGAGGGAGGCGGCGGTGGCGCGGAAGCCGACGTTTTGGACGCGGCCCGAGAAGGTGACGCGGCGGCGGATCATGGACGAGGGTAGCGAGGGGAGGATGCACGGTGAGGGCGAGGCGTCCTATACTGGGCGGAGACTGGCCGATGTAGCTCATTTGGTAGAGCGCTTGACTGTGGATCAAGAGGTAGCGGGTTCGATCCCCGCCATCGGTATTGAGGGCCCGGTGTGGTGGGCACTCGAAGGCATGTGGAGGATCAGCCGAGGCGGGTGAACCGCTTGTGGCATCATGCATGGACGTAAGGGTTGGATTTCTTTTCGCGTCCGATGGTGGTGGCTGGGCCGTGGCCTGGGAAGACCTTGGTTTCGTCGGGGAGGGAGTAGAGCCTTGTTCGGATGGAGCGGGCGAGTTGCTCGAAGGAGCAACCGGGGAAATCGGTGCGGCCGATGGAGCCTGCGAAGAGGGCGTCGCCGACGAGGGCGAGATTGGCGTCGGGGCAATATAACGTGATGCCGCCGGGCGAGTGTCCTGGGGTGTGCAAGACGAGCCAGCGCGAGGGGCCGAGGGCGAGTTCCTCGTTGTCATGGAGGAGGCGATCGGGTCCGGGCGCGGTGACGGGCTGCCCGGTGAAGATGCTGAGGTTGAGTTCGGGGTCGGTGAGCCAATCGCGTTCGGCCTCGTGGATCCAGACGGGAAGATTCGGGAAGGCGTGGACGACATCGCGGACGCCGGCGATGTGATCGATATGGGCGTGGGTGAGGACAAGTGCTGTCGGGGAGAGCGCGAGGTCGCGGACGCGTTGGATCATGCGTTGGGGCTCGAAGCCCGCGTCGACAATCCAACAGTCGGTGTGGTGAGGGATGCGCACGAGGGTGCAGTTGGTGGCATAGGGGCCAGGGGAGAAGGTTTCGAGAAGGACCTGGTCGGGCATGTGGGAGGGTATGCGAAGGTGGGAGAAACCCTAGGGGGAGGGTGGGAGGGGTGCCTGGGGGGATGGGTTTGATCCCCCCCAAACTCGGACCTAAACTAGGGGGCAATCAACGGCGTTGGCGGTTCGCGTGTGCGGAACGACGACGGCGATGGAGCGACATCTGATGCACGTGGTCACCACCCATGCCCGGTAAGCCGACGCCCAAGTCCAGGGTTCTTCCGTTGTGGAAGAACTGGTCTCGGCGGCGCAACCATGCGAGATTCCGAGGGGAAATCGCGATGGTGTAGCGGAGTTGCCGAGCATGGGCGCCCTCGATCGAGGGCGGGCGGGCCACGAGCGGGAGAACGGCTTGTGGCCTTTGTTTTTTTGGGTCTGAAGAGCGACGTGGACAACTCGACAATCTGACATCTGAACAACTTGAAGACGAAAAGGAAGACGACATGAACAGCCAGGAAATGCTTCGGATTCTTGATTCGATCGCCCGCGACCGGAACATCGACCGGTCGATTCTGGTGCGCGATCTTGAGCAGGCGATGGTTTCGGCGCTGCGGAAGCATTACAACACGCTGGACCTCGAAGAGTTCGCGTGCAAACTGGACCCGATGACGGGGACGCTCGAGATTACGCGGCATGGGGAGCCGCTGGTTCTGGCGCCGGCGGCGTTGGGACGGATCGCGGCACAGACGTTCAAGCAGGTGATGATCCAGAAGTTCCGGGACGACGAGCGGAGCAGCATCTTCGACGAGTTCAGCAAGCGGATCGGGGAGATCGTCAACGGGACGGCGCAGCGGTATGAGGGCGGGAGCCTGGTGGTGACGATCGATCGGGCCGAGGCGTTCATGCCGAGGAGCGAGCAGATTCCTGGCGAGCAGTTTGCGGCGGGCGACCGTGTGCGGTGCATGATCCTGGATGTGCGGGACGCTGGGAGCCAGGTGAAGATCGTGCTGAGCCGGGCGAATCCGGACTTCATCAAGCGGCTGTTTGAGGTTGAGGTTCCGGAGGTGAGCGAGAAGGTGATCGAGATCAAGGCGATGGCGCGGGAGCCAGGGTATCGCACGAAGATCGCGGTGACGAGCATTGACAACAAGGTGGACGCGGTGGGCGCGTGCGTTGGGGTGCGTGGAAGCCGGATCAAGAACATCGTGGACGAACTGAACGGGGAGAAGATCGACATTGTCCGGTGGAACGAATCGTCGCAGATCCTGATCCAGAATGCGCTGAAGCCGGCGGAGGTGAAGGAGATCTCGCTGTGCTTTGAGTTGGGACGAGCGACGGTGGTCGTGACGGACGATCAGTTGAGTCTGGCGATCGGGAAGCGCGGGCAGAACGTGCGACTGGCGGCGAGGCTGACGGGGTGGGATATTGACATTTTGACGCCGGACGAGTTCACGAAGGGTCTGGAGATCATGTCGGAGACGCTGCGGAGCATCGATGGGATCACGGAGCAGATGGTGGACAAGTTGGGGGCGTTGGGAATGGTGAGCGTGTTCGACGTGGAAGAAGTGGGCACGGAAGTGCTCATGAGCGAGATGGGGATCGATCAGGAGATGGCCCAACGGATCGTGGATATTGCGTCGGCCCGGGCGAAGGAAGTGGCGGCGCAGCAGGAGGCCGAGAAGGCGGCGAAGGCAAAGTTGGCCGCGGAACAAGCGGCGGCAGCGGCGAAGTTGCTGGCCGAGGGCGGCGCGGTGGCGGACGCTGGCGAAGCGGCGGCGGCGGCGATCCTTGGCGCGGGCGACGCACCGGCACCGGTGGTGGCGGATGGCGAAGCGGAGGCGAGGGCGGCGGATATCTTGGGATCGGGCACGAGCCCGTCATAAGGAAAGAATGACTGTCGCGAGCCTTTGCGGGCTGGCGGCGGGTGGTCGGTGGTACGTGGGATTGCGGGAAGATGGACCAGGGAAGGGCGTCGGCGAGACGGGACGCTTGAACGGAGATTAGCTTGGCTAGGCGCATCTTTGAGATCGCGAAGGAACTGGGGATCGAGTCCAAGGCCATCGTCGAGAAATGCCGCAAGGAGGGCATCGGCGAAGACAAGGTCAAAGGACACATGTCCACGATATCTGCTGGACTTGAAGCGACGATTCGCGAGTGGTTCAGCGAGGCGCACGACGGAACGACCGCGGTCGAAGAGTCGGAAAAGGTGGACCTGGCGGCAGTGAAGGTTCGCAAGCCACGCTCGAAGAAGGCGAAGGAGAGCACGGGTACGGCGGAGGACGAGGCTGGGGGAGTCGCAACACAGGAAGCGCCGAAGAAGGCGAAGGCGGTGGTGACCGAGGCGCCCGCGGCGGCACCGGCCCCGTCGGAGCCGGAACCCCGAGTGGAGAAGGAGGAGGCAACGGCGAAGGTGATCACGCCGCCGGCGACGACGGTGGCGCCCGCGGCGGCGGTGGTGGCCGAACCGGCGAAGCCCGTGACGCCAACGCGAGTGGGCCCGACGATTGCGAGGTCGTCGATCAGCATGACGCCGCCGGCGAGCGCGCCGCGGACCCCACCGAAGGCGGTGACGGTGTCGCCTGTGGCGGTTCCGCCGTCGACACCGGCGATTGCGGTGGCTCCGGCGAAGCCCACGGCGGGCCCGGATAAGGGAACGGACAAGGGGCCTGGGGCGAGCGGAACCGGGAAGGCTGATGTGGCGAAGGGCCCCCCCCCAGCACCGAAGCCGGTGGTGGTGGCACCACAGAACGTGCCGCAGAGGCCGACGGTGGTGACGCCGGCTGGGCCGAGGTTGCAAGCGCCGACGGCGGTCAAGTTGAGCGGACCGAAGGTGGTCCGCGTGGAAGCGCCGGAGCAGGTGGAAGCACCTCGTCCACGACGGGCGGGGCCCGGCCCGGGAGGCGTGGGTGGCGGTGGCGAGGACGATCGTCGGAGCCGGAGTCCACGGCACAAGCAAGGGGCGGGCGCAGGGGCGGCCGCGGGGAAGCGATCGAGCGGAACGGGCGTTCCGGATCGGCGTCGCGGGCGGAGCGGGACGGACTGGGTCGGCTCGGAGAAGGTGTTTAGCGAGCAGGACCTGATCGAGCGAGAAGCGCGACTGGCGCGGGCGGGCGGGTTCCTCAAGAAGCACAAGCAGGACTTGCAACGGTCGCAGGCACCGGGCGAGCGAGCGGAGAGCGCCGCGGAGGTCGGCGGGCGGGTCAAGATCTCGGCCCCGTTCACGATCAAGGACCTGTCGGCGGCGACCGGGGTGAAGGCGGCGGAGATCGTGAAGAAGTTGTTCATGCAGGGGACGATGGCGACGGTGAACTCGGGCATCGATGTGGTCAAGGCCCAAGAGATCATGATGGACTTTGACATCGAACTGGAGGTGACGGAGGCGAAGACGGCGGAGGAGACGGTCTCGGCCGAGTTCGAGCGGCGTGAGGTGAAGGACCTTCGCGCGCGCGGGCCGGTGGTGACGATCCTCGGGCACGTGGACCACGGCAAGACGAGCCTGCTGGACAAGATCCGGAACGCGAACGTGGCGGCGGGCGAGGCCGGGGGCATCACGCAGAAGACGAGCGCCTTCGTGACGGAGGTGGAGGTCGAAGGGAACAAGCGGCAGGTGGTGTTCCTGGATACGCCGGGTCACGAGGCGTTTACGGGGATGCGAGCGCGCGGGGCGAAGATCACGGACGTGGTGGTGCTGGTGGTGTCGGCGCCGGAAGGGGTGATGCCGCAGACGATCGAGAGCATCAACCACGCGAAGGCGGCGAAGGTGCCGATCGTGGTGGCGTTGAACAAGGTGGACCGCCCGGACGCGACGGAGTCGCAGATCCAGAAGACGCTGGGCGAGTTGGCGAACGCCGGGCTGAACCCGGTGGAATGGGGCGGGGACACGGAGGTGGTGAGGGTGTCGGCGCTGACGGGCAAGGGGATCCAGCAGTTGCTGGAGACGCTGGACTATCAGGCGCAGTTGCTGGAACTGAAGGCGGACTTCGGCGGGCCGGCACAGGGGACGGTGATCGAGGCGAAGATCGAGGAGGGGCGAGGCGCGGTGGCGAACGTGCTGATCCAGCAGGGCCGGTTGGCGGTGGGCGATTTCGTGGTGATGGGACGAGCGTTCGGTCGCATCCGGGACATTACCGACGACAAGGGGAAGCGGATCAAGGAAGCGCACGCGCCGATGCCGGTGCAGATCTCGGGCGTGGACATGGTGTGCGACGCGGGGGACAAGTTCTATGTGACGACGACGCTGCGAGCGGCGGAAGAGGCGGCGGAGCAGCGGCGGCATCGGGAGCGGCAGGTGGCGCTGGCGCAGCCGAAACTCACGCTGGACAATTTGTTCACGCAGATGCAGGCGGCGCAGGATGGGGACGCGAAGGAGATTCGCATCATCCTGAAGACCGACCAGCAGGGGACGGTGGACGTCCTGAAGAACGAGACGGAGAAGATCAAGACGGCGGAGGTGAAGACGCGCGTGATCCACGCGGCGGTGGGCGGGATCATGGAGAGCGACGTGACGCTGGCGGACGCGTCGCGGGCGATCATCATCGGGTTCAACGTGATCCCGTCGGGGAAGGCTCGGCAACTCGCGGAACAGCGAGGGATCGAGATCCGGACGTATCAGGTGATCTACGACATCACGGACGACCTGAAGAAGGCGGCGGAGGGGCTGCTCGCGCCGGAGATTCGCGAGGAAGTGCTCGGGCATGCCGAGGTCCGCGCGGTGTTCAAGATCAGCAAGGTCGGCTCGATCGCGGGGTGCTATGTCACGGACGGCACGGTGCAGCGCGACGCGCTCATCCGGGTCACGCGGAACGGGGTGGTCGTCGAGCACGACCGCCGGCTCGCTCAACTCAAGCGTGTCAAGGACGACGCGAAGGAAGTTCGCACGGGCATGGAGTGCGGCATGAAGATCGACGGGTACGACGACATCAAGGAAGGCGACGTGCTCGAGTGCTATAAGAAGGTGGAGGTCAAGCGGACGCTCTAAGCGCCGGCGGAGCGGGCCTTGGGCTTCGGGCGACGGACGAGTCGGGTGTGTTTCGCGATCGTGCTTGCGTGCCTTTGTGTGTCGGCGGCCTCCATACTTTTCCCATGGTTCTCGCGATCCTCCAGTTTGAGTTGCACATCCGCGGGAGCGAGTCGCTGAAGGACAAGCGTCGCGTGGTGAACTCCGTCAAGGACCGACTGCACCACGAGCACATGGTGTCGGTCGCGGAGGTGGGAGCGCTGGAGTCGATGACGGTGGCGCGAATGGGCCTCGCGCTCGTCACGAACGACGTGAAGCATGGCGCGCAGGTGCTGGACCGGATCGTGCTCAAGTTGCGATCGCTGCACGATGCGGAGTTGGGAGACACGACGCGCGAGATCCTAGAAGGCAAGGGCGGGCAGGGATTCGAGGACGTGGTGGACCCGGCGACTCGGATCGGGCACCAGATGGATGAGGAACTGATGAACTACGCGGCGGAGTTGAAGATGGACGAAGGGGGCCGGGAAGCATGAGCCATCGCGCGGAAGTCATGGCCTCGTCGATCCAGCGGGCGGTGCAGCAGGTGATCTCGCGTGGTCTGCAGGACCCGCGGGTGTCGGGGCTGATCACGGTCACGGATGTCCGCGTGACGAAGGACCTGAAGATCGCGCAGATTTCGGCGTCGATCTTGCCTGAAGAGAAGCAGGAGTTGTGCTTCCATGGCCTCAAGGCCGCGACGAAGTTCATCCGTCGCGAGGCTGGTGAACTGGTGGAGACGCGGCAGTTGCCCGAGTTTCAGTTTCGGTTGGACACGGCGGCGAAGAAGGAAGCGGCGATCCTTCGCGAGTTGGACAAGGTGCGTCAGGAGCGTGCGGAGCAGGGCGAGGGAACGGTGAACGAGCCCCAGGCGACGACGGGATGGCAGGGGAAGGGGAAAGGACGCGAGGGCACGTGAGCGGGACGGAAACCAATCGCAAGTTGAACGCGCTGCTGAAGCGTCTCCGGGCGGCGTATGGAGAGTCGCCTGTGCCGCTGCTGCCCCCGGAAGGTTCGGGCGAGCCGATCGTCGGGGAGATCGTATTTTCGATGCTGCTCTGGGAATCGTCGCTGTCGCAGGCGCGATCGGCGTACAAGCGGCTGCACGAGCACGTGGCGGACTTCAACGAGTTGCGGGTGTGCTTCGCGGGAGAGATGGTGCCGATGCTCGGCGAACGGTACCCGCTGGGGCCGGAGCGTTGCGTGCGGATCAAGAGCGTGCTGCAGGACATCTTCAAGCGGCAGAACCGGCTCTCG
Source organism: uncultured Phycisphaeraceae bacterium (assembly GCA_964543905.1). Lineage (GTDB taxonomy): Bacteria > Planctomycetota > Phycisphaerae > Phycisphaerales > UBA1924. Next base: position 162,210 of record CAZIZO010000007.1, on the reverse strand, counting down.
CTGGAGTCGATCTTGCAGATCCCGCGGGAGGAGGCGGCGGCGTTCGTCTCGTCGCTGGAGGGGCTGCCGCCGTTTGCGGCGGCGCGGGTGACGAGGTATCGACTGGAACTGCCCGCGATCCCGGTGGATCATCGGCTGTTCACGCTGCTGGTTGATGCCGGGGTGTTGGCGGATGGGGAGGCGTGCGACGGGCTCTATCGGCACGCATCGGCGACGTTGGAGCGCCAACTCAAGGGGAGTGACGCGGACGAGGCGTGCAGGCTCTTCCAGGCGTGGTCGGACGACGAAGGGCATGCGCCTCGGCGGGAGCGGAGGGCGGTGGGAGAAGTCTCAGAGGCGACGAAGGGAAAGGGGAAGCGGGGCCACGGGGAAACGGGGAAGACGACGGCGGGGAGGCGTGGCGCGTCGCGAAAGAAGCCAGAGTCGGCGTGAGCGTGCGGGGGCTTGGGCGAGTTATGCGAAGAGACGACGACATGTGCGCGGGTGTGCTGGTGGCGATCGGTCGGCCGGTCGCGCTGGCGCTCGCCGGGCTGAGCGTTCTTGGAGGGTGCCAATCGCCGAACCGGATGGCGGAGGGCGGGACGGCGAGGCAGGGGCGATCGGCGCTGGACGTGCTGCGGGCGCGAGCGGAGAGCGAACGGCTCCGACCGACCGCGATCATGGTGGACCCCTCGTTGTTTACGGGTTTGGACTTGGCGGCGATCGCACCGTTGGCGGAGAGCGAGCGGGTGGAGGGTGCGCCGGCGAGGCTCTCGCTGCGAGCGATCCTGGAGTCGGCTGCGCCGATGGAGCGTCCGGCGGCCCACGAGGAACCCGCGAGTGAAGACGCGAGGCTGACGGCACAAGTCCGGTACGCGCAGGGGCGACAGAAGTTGCTTGCGGGCGCATCGAACGAGGCGATCGCGGATTTGCAGGCGGCAACTCGGCTGGACCCCACGGCGGCCGAGTTGTGGCGCGAGTTGGGGAATGCTCAATATGCGGCGGGACGGCGGTCGTCGGCGGCGACGGCGTACAGGCGGGCCGTGGACCTTGGGCTTCGCGACCCGCAGGTGTTGTTCACGCTGGCACGAGAATCGGCGCGAGCGGAGCGGACGGACGAGGCGAGGAGCCTGTTGATGGAGGCGGCGCGTCAGGCGACCGCGACGGCGGATCCGGCGCTGCCCAGGGCGATCCATGCCGAACTCGCGTTGCTGCTGGCGGCACGCGGGAACTACACGGCGGCGCGGGAGGCGCTGGGGATTGCGGCGGACCTCCCGGAGACGTTCACCTTACCCACGAATATGAGGGGTGAACTGAGCGAGTTGTATCGGCGTCGAGGAGAGTTGTGGCAACAGATCGGAGACTGGTCGAGCCGGTTGGGGGATGCGGACGGCGCGATCGACGCGTACACGCGGGCCTCGACGTTTCCCGGGAGCGACGTGGACGGGCTGTCGATTCGGCGGATGTACGCGTTGCTGAGCGCGGGACGTCCGGCGCAGGCCGCGCTCATGCTGCTGGAGCAGGTGCAGCGCGTGGACCAGTGCGCGAGCGATGGCGCGCTGGCGTTGGCGCGACAACTGGGGGGATCGACAAACCTGGGCCCGATCGTGGCGAACGCGATCGCGCAGGGCATGGAGAGCGCGGGCGGAGGGCTGACGGCGTCGCAGCGGCTGGCGCTGTCCAGGGTGGAAGCGGCGTTGCTGGGAGGAGAAGCGGCGAGGGGCGTGCGGGTGCGCGCGCTGGAGTTGGACGGCGACGTGACGCTAGTGGTGCACGACCTCGTGGGAGCAATGGCTACCGAGCCGGCGCTTCGCGTGGCGGCGGCGGCGGACGTTGCGAACACCTCGCCCCGCACGGCGTCGATGTTGGCGGATGCGCTCGTCCTGGACGGCGTGGGGCTCGAGTCGCTGGTGTCGGCGGCAACGAAGGGGGGCGGGGCAACGCTGCTTCAGGCGTATGTGCTCGCGAAACTTGGGCACGCGGAGCGAGCGCTGGAACGTGTGGAATCGGTGCGGACGTGGGACGCCGGAGCGCGTGTGTGGGGGATGCTGGCGATGGCCGAGTTTGCGGCGGGGGCCGCGAGGTGGGACCGACTCGCGGCCGCGATGGATGATCTGGCAGGAGAAGGGGCGGACGAGAACGTGCTGGCGAGAGCGGCGGCGTTTCGGGCGGCGCAGCGTCCGGATTTGGCGCTGGGGGTGTTGACGGGTCATGGTCGGGCGATGAAGTCGAACGCGGAGCGGCTGCTCGTGGCGGATTTGCAGATTCGCGCCGGAGATGTGGAGAAAGCGGAGACAGCGTTGGAGGGGGTGTTGGAGGCCGATCGGTTCGATGAGCGTGGCTACGAGGGGCTGATCACGATGTACCTCCCTTCCGGGCCGAAGCCAGACGCGGAGAAGTTGAACGGCACGCTCCGACTATTGCGAGAGACGGTGCCTCAAGGGCGGGTCGCGCGATTCCTTGGGGTGCGGAACGCGTTGGCACGGGGTGGGCGGGAGCAGGTCGAGGCGATGCTGATCGAGATGGTCCGTCGATCGCCGCCACACCCGATCGCGCTGGAGTTGCTGACGGGGCTGTGGGAGTCGCAGCCGAAGGATCGGGCCGCGGAGCGAGAACGGAGCGAGCGGATCTTCCGAGAGCAGTTGGAGCGGCATCCGGATTCGCCGCAGGTGCTCGCGTCGCTGGCGCGGATTTTGGCCTCGTCTGGTCGTGGCGAGGAGGCGGAGGGGATGCTCGCGGCGTCGCTGGAACAGCATCCGCACCCCACGCTGGCGCGGCTGCGCGAGCGCATCGTGCGGGAGACGCTCAAGGATGGGGCGAGGGCGGATCGGATGGCGGAGGAGCGACTCGCGACGGCTCCGGCGACGGTGGACCACGTGATCGAGCGTGCGGACCTATGGGCTCGACAGGGAGATTTGCCGCGGGCCGCAAGGACGTTGGCGGATGGACTGGCGCCGGACGCGAGGCTGACGAGCGAGCAGTCGGCGGTCCTGGTGAACATCCTGACGAAGGCGCCGCTGGACGCGAAGACGAGCGTGGAGAACGCGGTGGCGCTCGTCGGGCTCTTCGAGCGCGTTGGGGACGCCCGGCTGCTGCCCGTGCTCCGGATCAAGCGATTGACGGCGGCGGCGATCGCGTACTCGAATGATCCGGCGAGGTTGGCGGACGAGGTGATGCGGCTGGCGAGGTCGCAACCGGAGATCGGGCTGACGGCGCATCGTCCGGTGGTGCAGATCTTGGAAGCGATCGGGGCGAGGGGATCGATCGTGGCGTTCCTTCGCGAGTTGGTGACGAGGACGGGCGAGGAGTGGCGGGAAGACCTGGCGGAGAACTATGCGTTCGCGGTGATGCTGGCGGGCACGTCGCGGGACGCGGAAGGGTTGGTGGAACTGGCGCCGGATCGGGTGTCGCTGGTGAGGTGGCTGGCGGTGCTGAACAAGCGGCTCGGGAATCGGGAATCACTTGAACCAGGAACGAGCGAAGCGCGGATGCGTGCGGAGATCGCGTACGCGATCGCGTCGGGGATGAGTTCGGCGGGTCGGGAGGCGGAATCGGAGGCGACCTTGGCGCTGGCGATTCGGCTGGATGAGACGCACGCGATGGCGAACAACGACCTGGGCTACAACCTCGCGGATCGGGGAGAGCGGCTGGATGAGGCAGAGAAGATGCTGACGCGGGCGCTGGAGGGCGAGCCCGGGAATGCCAACGTGCTGGATTCGGTGGGGTGGCTGCGATACAAGCGAGGACAGTTGCGGGACGAGGTGGGGAGCGACGGGAAGGTGATTCGCGAAGGTGCGATCACGATGCTGAAGCGGGCGATCGACGCGGACGAGGATGGGGACAACGCGATCATGCGGGACCACCTGGGTGACGCGCTGTGGCGTGCGGGAGAAAAGGAGCAGGCGGTGCAGATGTGGCGTGAGGCAAGTGCGATGATCGCGCCGACGATGGCGATTCTGGCGGAGCGGAAGGATGATCCGTCGTTGACGGTGAAGGTGTTCCGTCAGGTGGCGGAATCGCTGCGCTCGAAGTTGGCGGCGGTGCAGGCGAATGCGGAGCCGAGGGTGGCGCCGCTGGCGAGCGAGAAGGCGCCGGCGGAGTCGCCCGAACCGAGGCCGTAGGCGAGATGCTGGAGAGTTGAGGACGCCGAGCGTCGGCGTCGGTCCAGTCCCCCACTATTCGACGAGAGAGCAAGCCGTGGCAGGGCACAACAAGTGGAGCAAGATCAAGCACCGGAAGGCGGTCGTGGACAAGCGGCGCGGGAAGGTGTGGACGAAGGTGGCGAAGGCGATCATCGTGGCGGCGAAGAACGGGGGCCCGGACCCGGCGAGCAACCTGACGCTTCGATACGCGATCGACGAGGCGCGGTACGCGAACATGCCGCGGGACACGATCGAGCGAGCGATCCAGAAGGGCGCGGGCGGGGGGGACACGAGCACGTATGAGGCGGTGCGGTACGAGGGGTATGGGCCAGGTGGAGTGGCGATCCTGGTGGATGCGCTCACCGACAACCGGACGCGGACGATCACGGACGTTCGGCTGGCGTTTACGAAGGCCGGGGGCAACGTGGGCGCGACGGGGTGCGTGGGGTACATGTTCCAGAGCAAGGGTCGGATCGAAGTGTCGGCGTTGGGTGTGGACGAGGAACGGCTGATGGAGGTGGTGATCGAGGCGGGGGCGGACGACGTGCGCCCGCCGAGCGATCCGAAGGATGAAGAGGACGTCTGGACGATCCTGACGAGTGTGTCGGGGTTCTTGACGGTGAAAGACGCGATCGAGAAGGCCGGGTTCAAGGTGAGCAGCGCGGAGTTGGCGATGATCCCAGACACGATGACGGCGGTGACGGGTGCGCACGCCGAAGCGTTGGGCGAGTTGATCGACGGGCTGGAGGAGTTGGACGACGTGCAGAAGGTCTGGACGAACGCGACGGAGGGATAGCGGGGGCGTGATGTGATCGCCGCCCGAGTACACGGACCAACGTGCTGACGATTCAACAGCCGGCTACGTAATGGGTGAGGTAGTAGGTCAAGTCTTCCATGGTGACGCCGCCGTCGGGCGTGCCGGTGGAGGAGCCATCGTCGAGGTCGGCGCGGAGGTTTCCATCGGCGAAGAGGGCGAGGAAGAAGAGGAGATCGTCGATGGTGACGCCGCCGTCGCGAGTGCCTCGGGCGGCGCCGTTGTCGAAATCGGCTGGGCAGCGTGGGCAGGGAGACCAGCGGGCGATGCCCGGTGCGGCGTCTGCGCCGACGAACGTGAAAAGGCCGGCGGCGTAGAGGTCGTCGGCGTGAACGCGGAGGGTCTGGATGGTCGCGTTGGTGCCCGCGGAGAAGGGCTGGAGTTGGGCGTTGCGGAAGCGTGCGAGGTTGGTGATGGCGAGGTCGGTGGCGAGGAAGTTGCCCGCGAGGTAGAGGGCGTCGCCCGAGCCGTCGTTCCAGACCGCGAGGGACTGGACGGTTCCGGCGCGGCCTGCGGTGGGATAGGTCCACGTGTTCTGGTCGAGGCGGGCGAGAGTGGCCGATTGGAAGGTCTCGGACGCGAAGAAGGAAAACTGCCCCGCGGCGTAGAGAGCGCCGTCGAAGAGTTCGATGTCGTAGACATACGAGAGCGGTCCTGAGGGGAGCATGAGCCAGCCGAGGCCGTCCCACTTGGCGATGGTTCGTTCATTGGGGAGACCTTGGGTACCTTGGAGCGCCCCTCCAGCGGCGTAGAGCCCGCCGTCGGGGAGTTGCTTGAGCATGAGGATGGTGGCGAGAGAGGGGAAGGGAGATCCGAGCGGGGTCCAGGAATCGTTGCGGAGGGCGTAGACGATGGTGGACGAGCCTCCAAGACGAGCGGCGATGCAGGGCACGGGCCCGGAGCCGTCGTCGAAGGCGGTGATGGCGGTGACTTGGGTGCTCGGGGAGAAGGGCGTGGCCGGGATCCAGGACGTGCCGTCCCAGCGGACAAGGGGAGTAGGGGTGGATTGACCGGGGATGGAGATGGATCCCGCGGCGTAGAGGGTGTCGTTGATGAAGGCGGCGGAGCGGACGCCGTTGATTCCGGGACCGAGAGCGATCCAAGCGTCGCCGGACCATCGAGCGGCGTGGTTGAGCGGGGTTTGGGGGTCTCGTCGTGTTCCGGTGAAGGAGCCGAAGGCATGGAGAGCGGACGAGTCGGGAGCGTTGGAGAAGGCGATGGTCTGGACGCCTGGGGAGGTGAGTCCGGAGGCGAGCGAGGACCATTCGATGCCGTTCCAGAGTGCGACGGAGTTGATGGGCTGGGTGCCGATCTGGAAGATGCCACCGGCGAGGAGGCCGACGCGAGTGCCGGTGCGTACGGCGAGCGCGGTGATTGGACCGAAGATATCGCTGCCGAGAGTGCTGACGCGAGACCAAGTGGTGCCGTTGAACTTGGCGAGGTTGCGAGCGAGGCCGCCCGAGACGTTGAGGAGGAAGTCGCCACCGAGGTAGAGGGCGTTTCCGGTGCCGTCGTTGTAGGAGGCGATCGCGTAGGCCTGGTTGAAGGAGTTGGCGATGGGGATTTGGACCGGGGACCAGGAGCGAGAGGACCCGTAGCGGAAGAGGATGGGGGAGGAGAACTGAGGAGCGGCGGCGGCCCAGAGCGCGGGGCCTTGGCTGTCGGCGAAGGTGTGGAACGCGGTGATGGCGCCGTTTGGGCCAAGATTGGGGCCGGTGTTCATGTTCCAAGAGAGTCGATCCCATCGCGCGATGGTGCTGGAACCGGAAGGCCCGAACTGGCCGCCGACGTAGAGGGCGGGGCCGAGGCCGTCGTCATAGGCGATGACGGCGTTGGCGGTGTGGGGGAGGCCTCCGAACTGGGGCAGCCCTTGGCCGAGTTGGGACCACGAGGTGCCGTTGAACTTGACGACGGCGCGGATGGTGGCGGAGGCACCGACGCGGGAGAAGTTCCCGACGGCGAAGAGTGCGGGTCCGGAGCCATCGTTCCAGACGGTCATGGCATTGACGCTGGCGCCACGAGGGCCGTCGGTCATGGGGAGCCAGGCGGAGCCCGACCAGCGAAAGATGGAAGGGACGGCGAGGTCGCCTGATCCAAAGGAGCCGCCCATGTAGAGCGTGTTGTTGAAGATGGCGAAGCACTTGGCGATGCCGATGGGTGCTTCGGGGACTGGTTGCCACTCGATCCCGTTCCATCGGGCCACGGTGTTCGCGGGTTGCCCGCCCGCGGTGCGGAAGGAGCCGCAGGCGTAGGTCTTGAATCCCGATCCATCGTTGAAGTCGATGAAGGCGTTGACGGCGGCTGGCGCAAAGTCGAGCGGGTCGGCGGCGAACTCGGGACTGAGGCTCGGGACGCAGGGTTGCGCCGAAGCGAGGTGAAGCGAGGGCAACAGCGCAAGCGCCGCGGTGAAGAGGACGATGGCACGGATCATCGGCATGCTCCCGATCGTGGCGTCGGGGATCCCCCGCACCCCACGTTGCGAGGTTGTACCGGGGTATTGGGCTTGGGTTTCGGGACGAGGACGATCGGTCAGGAGGAGCGTGATGGCAGGGGGCGGTGAAACGGGCCGGCGTGCAGTAGAGCAAGTCATTTTCATAACTTACTGAAAGTTTGTGAAGCGGCTAAGATTGGGGATGCCTGTAGCCCTCTCACCGATGCCGACTGCACCCGCGCCTCGACGCGACCTTCGTCTGGACCCGATCCGGGAGAAGGTGGAGCGGGGAGAGCGGCTGACGGTGGTGGAGGGTGACCTTTTGTTTTCGACGCCGGACGTTTGGTCGGTCTTGGAGATGGCGGATGGGGTTCGGCGCCGGCTGCACGGGGAGAAGGCGTATTACAACATCAACCGGCACCTGAACTACTCGAACGTGTGCGCGTTGTCGTGCAAGTTCTGTGAGTTTTATCGCAAGAAGGACGAGCCGGGCTCGTACACGCGGGATGTCGCGTATGTTCGCGAGGAGACGAGGCGCGCGGTGGAGGCGGGGGCGACGGAGATGCACGTGGTCGGCGGGCTGCACCCCTACCTGCCGTTTTCGTACTACACGGACCTGGTGTGCACGATCCGAGACACGGCCCGGGAGTACGGGAGCGACTTGCACATCAAGGCGTTCACGGCGGTGGAGATCGTGCACCTGGCGAAGATCGCGAAGGTGTACAAGCAGGACGATCGGCGGGCTGGGATTCGGTGGGTGCTGGAGGAGTTGAAGAGGGCGGGGTTGGGCTCGCTGCCGGGCGGGGGCGCGGAGGTGTTTGACGATCGCGTGCACGACGAGGCGTACAAGGGGAAGATTCGGAGCGATGTGTGGCTGGACGTTCATCGCACGGCGCACGAACTCGGATTGAACACGAACGCGACGCTGCTGTATGGGCACATCGAGAGCCGTCACGACCGCCTGGTGCACATGGACATGCTGCGTCGGGCGCAGGATGAGGCGCTGGCGCGGATGGGGTATGAGGGGCGACGGCATGCGGCGATGGAGCGGCAGGACGATGCGGGGCACCTTGGATATACGGGGATGGAGGGTGGCGACGCGCCGGAGATCACGTTGACGCGAGCAGGGACGGCGCTTCCGGAGCAGATCGCCTTTGGGGATGGCGTGGGAGCGAGGAAGGCGGGAGGCGGGAGTGGGTATTACCAGACGATCATCCCGCTGCCGTTCTTCCCCGATGGGTGCGATCTGGAGCATTTGTCGGGGCCGAGCGGGCTGGAGAACTACCGCACGCTGGCGGTGGCGAGGCTGATGCTGGACAACTTCCCGCACGTGAAGGCGTTCTGGATCATGCAGACGCTGGCGATGGCGCAGGTGATGCTGCAATCGGGAGCGGATGACTTGGACGGGACGGTGGTGTGGTACGACATCACAAAGATGGCGCAGGGGGCAGGCGCGGCGAGCGAGGGGACGCACCAGGAGGTGAGCGTGTGGACGCTGCAGAAGGCGATCCGCGAAGCGGGATTCGTGCCCGTGGAGCGAGATACGTTGTATCGGCGCGTTCGGCGCGAAGGAAAGGCGTGGAGCGTGTGAAGCGGGACGGAGGGTCGAGTCCCCCACTTCTTTGGTGGGAACGGGGTCGGGGGGATTACTTCAACTCGACGGAGTCGGCTTTTTTCTGTCGCTTTTCGAGTTCGATGCGAAGGTCCGCGAGGAACTGGGCGTAGTCGCGGGGCTCGGGGAACATCTGGTCGAAGGTGCGTGACCCGCTTCCGGCCTGTCGGGCCTCGGCGTCGATGCGTTCGGCGAAGGAACTCTTGAGCATCTGGTAGGCGAACTGCTTGAGATCGTTTGGCGCGCGGTCGTAGACCTTCTCGGCGTCTTCGAGGCTGAGGGTGCTGATGAACTGCATGAAGGCCTGGCCGGCGAGGAGTCGGAAATCCGGCTCCATCTGGTCCATGCGGGCGTATTGCGAGCCGGCGGCGGTGAGGCGGCGCTGTTCCTTCATGAAGTTGGCGTGAACGTCGCGTGCGTAGGCGAACTGGGAGAAAAAAAGTTGATCGTTGCCGGACAGGAGGCCGGCGGTAAAGGCACCGGTCAGGGCGCCCGTCACCTGCTGGACGGCGATGTAGGGGCTGGTGAAGCGATCGTTGAGTTCCTTGTCGACGAAGTCTTTGAGGGGCATCGAGACGTCTTCGACACGGAGTTGGCCGAGGTTGAGATTCTGGCCTTCCCAGGTACGGAGGTGCTGGTACCACTTTTCGGCCTCGGGGATCTCGCCTCGGCGATAGAAGAAGGTGACCAGGTCGCGGACGAAGTTTTCGTAGCCTGCGGAGTAGACGGAGAAGATGCGGTTTTGCTGATCGGCCCAGGAGCGGGCGCGGAGTTCTTCGATGATCTTGCCGTAGGTGTCGGCAAAGTTGAGGTTGGGTGCGCCGAGCATGGTGGAGTACTGCCCGGTGGAATCGGAGAGGAAGTCGTAGTAGATCTCGCCGGAGCGGAAGATGTCCTGGACGGCCTGGAAGACGACGCGGTCGGTGTTGATGAAGTCGTAGTCGCGCTTGGCCTGGACGTGGAATCGCGTGAGGCCGGCCTCGACACCCTTGGCGGCCCAGTAGAGGGCGTGGGCGCCGTGGTGGCGCCAGTCCATGGGGCCGTACTTCCGCGTGTAGCGGATCATGCGTTCGGGCTCCATGTGATAGGTTTCGACGAGGACCTTGCGTCGCGTAAAGGGGATGGCGGCGTCGAGGGCCTTCTGCATGGCGGGATCGCGGCAAATCTCGTAAAAAGCGCGGGTCTTGGGGTTCTTGTCGGTGTTGAAGATCTGCCATTCATAGACGGCGCGGCGGGAGGATCGCTCGACGGCCTTCATGAGTTCGTAGCGTTTGAGGAAGGCGAGGTCGAGATCGGAGCCGAGGGCATCACGGAGTCGCTGAACGAGGACCTGGACGGAGGGCTCTCGGGCGACGAGGGCGTCGAAGGAGGTCGGCGCGTCCGCGACGACCTGGAGCCAGGAGGCGTACTTCTCGATGGCGTGGTTGTTGTCCTTGTCGGCGAGTTCACGCACGGGAGGCGGGCCGAGGACGAAGGTCCACTCCTTGGCGAGTTCCCGCTTGTAGTACGCGTTGGCGTCGTCGGTGTAGCCGCCGATCTTGTGGAGGAAAATCCAACCGAGTTCCTTGTGGAGGAGCATCTCGTTGGGGTTGGCGGGGATGCCCTGATCGCGGAGGAGGCGGATGCCGTCGTTGACCCACTGCCAGCGCTCCTGTGGGGTCTGTGTGGAAACAGAGACGTTGTAGGCAAGATTCCAGGCATGGAAGACCCAGACGCGAGGGAAGCGGGGCTGGAGTTTGGTGATGGCTTTGGCGAGTTCGATGGCCTCATAGAACTTCCCGGCTTCCTTGAGGTCGTTGGCGCGGATCCAGAGGAAGTTGACGAAGATGCCACGGAAGGCGCCCATGGCGATGCCCATGGCAACCTCCCAACTTTGGGAGTCTTCGGCGCGGTCGGCGTAGGTGAGTTTGGCGCGGCCGGCGATGCCGGAGAGTTGGACCGCGAGGGAACCGGAGGTGAGGAGCGCGAGGCACATCACGATCGCGGCGCCGAGTTGGACTTTGCTGTCGCGGGTCATGGGGAGAGTCCGAGGGGCTCAGGAGCGATGATGAGGATTAGTGTCCGGAGTAGGTGGCGAGTTCGCGTCGAGCGAAGATGAAGGAGCCGAGGAGATAGAGGAGGAGCGTCCAGAGGGCGAGGACGGCGGTTCCCCAGGCGACTTCGCCCCAGGAGAGGAGCATGCCGTCGACGAGGCGCTGGGTGGGACGAAGGTCGTGGTAGGTCTGGAAGAGCCAACTGACGGCGTTGGCGACGCGATCGATGGCGTAACGGACGACGAGGATCTTGTTGGTTTGCTCGTCCTGGGTTTGCCAGTTATCGAGGGCGGCCTTGAGGAACCCGGCGGACTCGGCGGCCCAGAAGCAGCCGAAGGAAACGAGGCAGGCGACCGGGAAGGAAAGGAAGGTACCGGCGGCGATGGCCAGCATCGCCAGGAAGGCGAGTTTGATCCAGAGCACGACCATGACGCGAAGGAAGTTGAGGCGGTAACTGCCGGCGGAGTAGGAGATTTCAAGACCATCGGCGACGGGGAAGGACATGCGCTCGGGGTTGACGAGATTTCGAGTCTGGTCGGCGTTCCAGACGCGGAACCCGAGGACTCCATCGTCGGCGATGGCGGTGGTCAGGAGGGGCAGGCTGAGCGTTTGATTGAGATTGACTTCGCGGACGGTGATGGCGCCGTCGGTAAACTGGAAGGTGAGTTTGTAGGTTTGGTCGGGAGAGTTGGAGCCGGCGTTGATTTTGTACCTGAGCAGGAGGGGACGATCACCCTTTTTCGCATCCTGCAAACCGGAGAAGGTGAACTCGCGGTATTCGCCCGGGGGGATGGTGCGATAGTCGCGTTGGACGTTGTCGTAGAGGTCCTTGCGTAGTTTTTCGCGGATGCGATTCTTCTCGGCCTCGGCGTTCGGGCCGAGGGTGGCGAAGTCGGGAGCACGCTGGATTTCGGCCTCGACGCGGGCGTTCACGTTTTGCTCGAACTGTTCCCAGTTGATATCGACAAGGTCGGCTTTTTTGGTGATGCGAGCGGCGAGGACCTGGGTTTCGAGGACCATTCGATCCTCGGAAATGACGTCGCCGCCGGTGGCGACAAAGGCCTGGGCCTTGTCCTCGCCGAGGGCGGGCTGGGATCGGAGGTACTCGGTGAACAGGAAGATGCCCGAGCCGGAGACGGCGAGGAGGACGAGAGCGAGGGAAGAGACGCCAAGCCACTTGCCGAGGACGTATTGCCAGGCGGCGACGGGCTTGGTCATGGTTTGCCAGATGACACGGTCGCGTTGCTCGAAGGCCACGGTGGAAACCGAGAAGAGGAGGACGAGGATGGCGATGATCCAGAAGGAGCCGCCGAGGGAGTACTGCATGAAGGACTGAACGCGGTAGCGGAGAGGCTGGGAGGCGTCGAGGGTGATCGGGAGGACGGCGAGCCCGAAGACGAGGAGGACGATGAAGATGAGGGAGAGTTTGAGGCGCACGGCCTCGGCGAGGACGTTCCGGGAGATCGCAAAGACGGGATGGGCGGGGGCGAGCAGAAGACGGAGCAACTGCATGAGCGCCGTAAAGGAGGCGGTGAGGGCGATGATGCCGATGAGGAGCGGGGCGAGGCCTCGTGTGGGCGGGACGGCCCAGAAGAGGAGGACGAGGGCGGCACCGATCAAGAGGAGCGCAAGGTAGGTGAGCCCGAGCCCCAGCCAGATGACCACGAGCGCGAGGGCCAAGCCGACCAGGGCGCCGACGACGACGCTCGCCACGGATTGCCTCGCGGAGAGGACGGAATCGAGCATGCGCTGTGCAGCGGCGATGGCGTTCTTGCGCTCCTTTTCGGCGGAGGCGGCGTCGGGATTCTGCTTGGCCTCTTCGTCGGTCAAGCCCGGCCCTTCGTCGAGCGCGCTCTCGAGGGAAGGCGTCCCGACAGGGCGATGGACGGCGACGGTGTAGGAGATGACGGCGAGGACCGCGAGGAGCGCGACCACCGCGGAGGCGATGACTTTGAAGAGTCGCCCTTCCTCGAGGCGGTTCATGGAGGCGATCGTGTCACGGAGCCTCACGAGCCGGGCTCCTTCCTCTTCATGTCGGAGGGATCGGGCTTCTTCGCGTCGGCAAGGAGGTTGCCGATAACGGAGAGGTCGACGTCATCCTTGGACGATGTCGGCGAAGGTGCGGGCGCTGGCGCTCGCGAGGGTGAGGGCGATTGCGTCGCCGGCTTCTCATGGACAAGGGAGTCGATGACGCTCTTGGCCTCGGCGTCAAGGTCACGCCTGGACTCCGCGGGGGCGACGACGGGGCTGGGTGCGGGAGCCTCGGCCTTGACGAGTTTGTCGATGAGGTCGCGGCCGGACTCGGTGTCGGTGGACTTGAGGAACGCGGCGGTTTCGCCGCCGGAGGTGGCCCCGGAGGTGGTCGCCTGCTCGGCGCGGGCTTGTTCGACGATCTCGAGGAAGAGGTCTTCGAGGCGTTGGCGCGGCTTGGTGACGCGTTGGATGGCCTTGGCGCCGCTGGTGCGCTGGCGGATGAGGCGTTCGACCTCGGCGACGGTGGCGTCATCGAGGGGATCGGTCTCGATGGACATGGTGGATCGCTTGGTAAGGAGTTCGTCGCAGGTGCCGTGAGCGCGGATCTGACCGCCGTACAGGATCACCATGCGATCCACGACGTCTTCGACGTCGGCGAGGAGGTGAGAGGAGAGGAGGATGGTTTTGCCGCGGCGTCCGAGTTCGAGGATGAGGTCCTTAACCTGGCGAGTGCCGAGGGGGTCGAGGCCGGTGGTGGGCTCATCGAGGATGAGGAAGTCGGGGTCGTTGATGAGCGCCTGGGCGATGCCGATGCGACGCTGCATGCCCTTGGAGTATTCGCGGACGGGGCGGAACTGGGCGTTGGTGAGCCCGATCATGTCGAGGAGTTCGTCGATGCGTCGCTTGCGCGTGGCGTGGTCGAGTTCGAAGAGTTTGCCGTAGTAGTCGAGGGTCTCCCGGGCATTGAGGAAGGCGTACATGTAGGATTCTTCGGGGAGATAGCCGATGCGCTTTTTGATGGAGACATCGGTGGGCAGTTTACCGAAGACGCTGACGCGTCCGTGGGAGGGCTTGAGCAGGCCGAGGATCATCTTGATCGTGGTGCTCTTGCCGGAGCCGTTGGGCCCGAGGAGGCCGAAGATCTCTTTGTGGCGGATGTCGAGAGAGATGTTGTCGACGGCGCGAGCGCGGTCTCGCATCCAGAAATCCTTGAAGATTTTGGAGACGTGCTGGAGGACGACCATGGCGTCGCCGGTGGTCTTGGGGCTGGAGTCGGACGTGTTGGGAGCCAGTTGCATCATGCGGCGGCACTCACGGGAAATCGGGACGGCGCGAGGAACCAGAGAGCGCGGGGCTTAGCCGGGCACGGTCTGGAGATCGGTCTTCGTGCGGAAGCGTTCTTCGTCCTGCTTGCGCTGGCGTTCACGCTGGGAGGCCTCGGCTTCGTCTCTCTTTCGGACGCGATCGAGTTCGCGGATGATGTCCGGATCGGCGTTGAGGACGAGTTGGAGTTGCCCTTGCCCGACGGGCGTAAACATCATCTGGACGCTCTCTTTGGAGTAGAAACGGGCGAGGGCATCGCTCCACTCGCGGTTGACCATGACCAGCGGATTGGCCTTGAACTGCTGGAGTTTGGCATCGAAAAGGGTGAGTTGCTGCTTGCGAGTGGCCTTGATCTGGGAGCGGAAGGTGTTGGCCTCGGAGAGCATCTGGACGACCTTGCCGCCTTCGGAGAGCCCCTCGACGACGGCACCGTTGATCTCGACGGGCTTGCCCTCGAGGAGGGCGTCGACTTTGGCGAGGGCCTGGGCCTGCTTGGCAGGGTCGGCGGCGTCGACGGCGGCCTCGTACTCGTTGATGGCGGTGACGAGGTAGGGCGCGGCTCGTCCGGCGGCGGCACTGAGGATCTGGTTGGCGGCGGCGTTGGCGTCGTCGATCGCCCGCCCACGATTGGAAACGGCGGTTTCCTTCTTGGCAAAGTCGGCCTTGAGGGCGAGCGGAGCGATCGGCTGATCGAGCGAGAGCGCGTCGATCTGGATCCCCGACTTCAGATCGTTGAGCATCTGCTGCGCGAGCGCACGCGCGCGTGCGGCGACGGACTCCCTCTTCTCGGAGGGCTTGAGG
Source organism: uncultured Phycisphaeraceae bacterium (assembly GCA_964543905.1). GTDB lineage: Bacteria > Planctomycetota > Phycisphaerae > Phycisphaerales > UBA1924. The sequence continues at coordinate 147,101 of CAZIZO010000007.1, read as the reverse complement.
AACTCATCGATCGACGTTTCGGCGGTGGCGACCACGATGCCGCGTTTGACGACCTCGCGAACGAGTTTCTCTTCCTGATCGGGAAGGACGTTGGCGGCGTACTGCGAAGCCTCCTCGCGTCGGTACGTGGCAACGACGCGCGTGTGGGCGATGCTGCCGTCGGCGGTGAGGAGGGAGCCGCTCTTTTCGGCGGGCTTGAGCGAGAACTGGGCGTTGAGTTTGTCGACGGAGGTGTCGCGGGGTGTTCCGGCGGGCACGTCGACCCAGAAGGAGTCATCGACGCGAAGTTCGTTGGCGCCCTTCTTGATTTTGACGAGTTCGCCGAAGGGGTAGGGCCAACTGAAGCGGAACCCGGGGTCGAGGCGGGCGGTCTCGATTTTCCCGAAGAGGAGGCGGATGCCATGCTCTCCTTCCTTGACCATTTGGAACCCGCTGAGGAGATAGAGACCGAAGAGGACGACCATGCCGAGTTGCAGGATCCGGAAGGTGATTCGGATGGCGTCGGCCAGAGATTGGTTCGCGGGATCAAGGAGGGTCTGCTCGTCGGCGACGTCGCTCGGTCCACGAAAAGTGACGGAGGCATCGCGCCGAGGATCGCCTTGGCTGGGTTCGTCGGGCGACCACCGCCTGGAGAAGTTGGGATCGAGGGGGTTCATTACTTGCTGCCCCCCGTCTTTGCGGCATCATCCTTGGTCGCGGCGAATGGGGCGACGGGAAGTTGGCCGGGCTTGAGTCCCTTGAGGTACTCGGGGGAAAGGGCGTCGACGCCCGGGAGGGAGGTGGGGAGGACGACGGTGGTTCGCTTGCTGACGAGGGTGCCGACAAACTCCATCTGCTTGAGGAAGACGGCGAGTTCGGGGTTGGCGCTCATCTGGGCGAGGAAGGGGGCCGATTCGCGTTCGCCGAGTTCGCGAATTTCGGCGGCTCGGCGTTCGGCGAAGGCGAGGATTCTCTTCGCGTCCTGCTCGGCGCGGCTCTTGATGGCCGCGGCCTGCGCTTCACCTTGGCTCTGGGTTTCTTTCGCGTAGACGTCGCGGCGTGACTTCATCGCCTCGAAGACGGCGGCGGTGGTCGATTCGGGAAGGACGACGCGGCTGATGCCGACGGAGGAGGCTTCGATGCCGTAATCGGCGAGGCTCAGTCCGCTCTTGTCGGAGGCCTGGCGGAAGCCATCGAGGATGAGTTGCTCGAGATTCGGGAGTTTGGAGCCCTCGGGCTTCTCGGTGAAGAGTTCATCCATGCGATAGCGTCCTACGAGGCCGAGGGACGAGCGGAAGTTGGCTTGGAGGGCGGTTTGCGCGGCGGCGTAATGGTCTTCGGACCGCTCGCCGGCGTTGCTGAAACGCTGGAAGAACTTGAGGGGATCCTTGACGCGCCAGGTGACGAAGCCCTCGACGGTGATCTGGCGGCTGTCGGCGGTGAGTTGGGTCTCCAACTTCATGGGGAGCACGCGGAGGCGGGTGTCGTAGGTCGTTACGGACTGGATGGGGTACGGCAACTTGAAGTTGATGCCGGCCTCGTGCTTGACGGCGTTCTCGCCCGCCTTGCCGAACGTGGTCAGCACGGCCGCTTCGGTAAATCGCACGGTGTAGAACATCGTGAACGACAGCAACGCCAGCACGAAGAGTGTTGCGAGGATGAGGATGATGGTCTTACGCACGGTCGGGGGCTCCTGCCTGAATGGACGCGTTGAGATCGTTCGGGGCGGGGTCGGTGGAAGGCGTTTGAACGGAAGGACGGATTGGGCGAAGGAGAGCCGAGGGTGTCATTCCCCTTCGGTCCTGGGCTTAAAGACGTCGATGCCCGACTCGCGATCCTGGAGTTCGACGCGGACGTCGACGTTGGAGTTGGAGATGTAAAGTCGCGAGTTGGCGAGAGAATCGCGGAGGGTGTCGAAGTACGACGAGGCGCGGAAGAGGTCTGGCGCGGCCTGATAGGCGGCGAGTTGGCCTGCGTATCGCGTGGCCCGAGCGCGGTCGCCCATGTGGCGTTCCCAGCGGAAGGCCTTGGCGGAGGCGATGGTGCTCGCGGTGGTGCCGCCCGCGGCATCGAGGAGACGGAGGACCTTCTGCTCCTGCTCGGCGATCCGGGCCTTGGTCTCGGGCGATTCTTTCGTCGCGCTGGTTTCGAGGGCTTGGAGGGCGTTCATCTCGGCGATCAGCGTACGGGCGGTTTGAACGTCTCCCGCGGCCTCGGTGAGCAGTTTGATTTCCTGCGCACGGGCGTCGTCGACCCGGGCGACGAACCGCTGGTCGGCATCGACAACACGCTCGAACGCGGCGGCGACATCGCGGTCCTTGGGAGGGTGGATGCCGACGATGCCGCAGAACACGATCTCGATGCCGGCGCCACGGGGTTTGCCCGTGACCGGGTCGGGATTGAGTTTGGCGATGGCGGCTTCGACGCGGCGCCGCATCTCCGCGGAGATTTCGGCGCGCTTGGGGCCGAGGATGTCGTCAAGGTCAACCCCTTGGAAGAAGAGGGTGAGTTCGCGCTGGGCCACGACCTTGAGAAGGTCGTCGCGCAACTCGGGTGGGGCAAGTTGGTCGTACAGAGAAACATCCTTGACCGCGTATTGGAGCGGGGCCTCGATGGAGACCATGGCGAAGTTGGTCAAGGAACCCTCGGAGGCCGGCGCGAGAGAGGTTCGGCTGCCGCCGCCGAGCGATTTCCCACCACGAACGAGTTGGAAGACCTCTTCTCCGAGGTGATCGGTGGTCCAGAGGAGGGGCTCGGTGGTCGCGGGCGGCATGGTCCCGAGTTGGATGGTGCGCAGGCCGGTGGCGGTGCGATCCTTGAGGATTCGCTTGCCCTTCTCGGCGGTGCTGTAGTACTCGGGGACGTAGAGGGTATCGATGGGCCAGGGAGCCTTGATGTGGAGGCCGGGCCCGACGTTTTCGGCGACGGGCTTTCCGAATCGAAGGATGGTGGCTCGCTGGTGCGGTCGCACGATGGCGAGGGCGGAGAGGGCCCACATGACAAGGAGGCCGACGGCGAGGAGGGGAAGGACGGAACGGCTGAGGAGTTTGTAGAACCAACCGGAAGTGACGTCGAAACCGAGTTGGTAGTTGATGGCCTCGCTGATGGATTGAGCGATCTTGTCGGGTGCGGCGGCGAAGCCAAGCAAGCGAGAATCGAAGGCGAGGCGGGGCGTTTCGCCGGCCTTTCGGGGGCGGTAGATGTCGAGGACGAAGTTGAGGAAGACCTCGACCGCGATGAGGCCGCAGAGCACGGGATAGATGACCTGGAGGTAACGGGCGATGCTGTCGGGCCCGATCCAATCGACGATCTGGGCGACGACCATGCCCAAACCAAAGAGGGCGGCGCCGACGGCGAAGGACGCGCCGGCGCGGAGATTCTGCCAGATGGCCTGCTTGGCCATGCCCGAGGCGTATCGGGCGAAGATGAACCCGACGAAGGCGATCGAGAGCCCAATGCCCATGCCCCAACCCGGATGGCGTGAGACAAAGAAGCGTGCCGGGTCCACGAGTTCCATGCCCGATCGGAAGCGGACGATGGCCCAGGCGAGGAGGAGGATGCCGATGAGGATGCTGACGATCGGGACGAAGACTTTGTAGAGTCCGGCGAGGCGGCGTGCGGCGACCTTGAACTCGTCGGAGCGGGCTTCGAAGACGGAGGAGCCGGCGGTTGGATCGGAGGCGAGGGTCTCGGCCTCCATCGCCTCGATGCGCTCGCGGCGGTGCTGATCGAAGATGATGGCAAGGGCGATCCAGGCCACCATCCCGATGCCGATGAAACCGGCGGCGGTCACGGCGGCATGGTCGTTGGAAAGCAGGCCGTAGATGAGCGTGGCGCCCATCATGAAGGCCTGAAGGACCAAGCCCAGGACGCTTACGCTGGTGGCCCGACGGTAACTAAGGTAGTCCGCTCGCATGTCGTCTCTCGAGAGGTTCCTTCGAAGCGCAATCCGGATCGATCGATCCGGTTGGCACGACGAGTGCCGGCATCAAACCACGAGCCTAGGAGGGGCTCGCCCACAACCCGTATCCGAGAACGGCGAGAAGGAGGCCGAACCCGGACGAGATCCCAATCTCCGACCGAACAAGAGCGACGGGCGGCGCACGCCGACCGCCGAACCTCCGGAGAGAACCCCCGGATCCCCCAAGGCCCGCAGGATCGGGGAGCCCAGCGATACGACGGAAAGCGACGAACGGGTGCAGTCGGTCGGTGGGTTCCCTGTACGAACCGCGGGTGGATCGGGGGGCGGTATTGTGACAAGGTGGAGGGCATCTGTCCACTCGCCCCACGCGGATCACGCAAGAAGGCTCCAGGGCCAAAGGAACCCGGGACGCTCGATCCCGGAATCAAGACGCAAAGCCTTTGGCTACCAGTACATGGCACAACGCGGATTCTTGGGATGAATCCGCGTTGTGGGAAGTTGAACCCGCGGCGAGAACCGTCGAGTCCGATTGAACTACGACGATCTTGAACCTATGTTCGACCCCCGCGAAGATAATCGTCGTATGGGGCGGTAGGCGGCGGGGGGTTGACGTGGACGGGAAACCGGGTCGATCGACCTGCCCGTGCCGTGCGACGCGTTGGGCCTACGCCTGTCTCTTTTCCGCTTCGCACCCGTTTCGCCGAACACTCATGCTTCTGCAACCACTGACGATCGCGCGGAACACGTTTATCGAGAGCCTGCGGCAGCCGGTGCTGCTGTTCGTGATCTTGATCTCCGGCCTGCTGCAGGTCTTCAACACCTGGAACACCGGGTTTGCGATGGGGCAGGACGAATCGGCGGAGGTGACGGGCGACACCAAACTGATGTTCGATCTCGGGCTGGCGACGGTCTTTGTCTGCGGGATGCTCCTGGCGGGGTTCATCGCGACCGCCGCCCTGAGCCGGGAGATCGAAAACAAGACCGTCCTCACCGTCGTGAGCAAGCCCGTCAGCCGCGTCATGCTGATCGTCGGGAAGTTCCTCGGCGTCTCGGGCGCGATCATGATGGCGTCGGTCACGATGATCATGTTCCTGCTCATGGCGATCCGGCACGGCGTCATGAGCAACGCATCGGACGAGTTGGACATGCCCGTCATCATCTTCTCACTCGCCGCCGTCGGGGTCGCCTGCGCGGTCGGCGCGTGGGGCAACTTCTTCTACGGCTGGAGTTTCACGCAGACCGCCGTCATCCTGCTTCTGCCGCTCAGCGTGATCGGGTATTTGCTGATCCTGATGTTCAGCAAAGAGTGGCACTTCCAACCGCTCAGCACGGACTTCAAGCCTCAGGTGACGCTGGCGAGCGCGTGCCTGCTGCTCGCGATCCTCGTCCTAACGTCGGTCGCGATCGCGGCCTCGACACGCCTGAGCCAGGTGATGACGATCGTGGTGTGCGTGGGCACGTTCCTCGCCGCCCTGCTCTCGAACTACATCGTCGGTCGGCACGTCTTTGTCAATACGTCGATCGCGACGGTCGAGTCCGCACGAGCGACCGACAACGAGCGGGCGACGTTCATGAACGCGGGGGACACGTACGAGGTCAAACTGGAGCAGGCGCCCACCGCGCCGGTCAAGCCCGGCGATCCGTTCTACTACAGCCCCAGCCCCAACGGATTTCCGATGCTCGTAAAAGCGTTCGACCCCTCGGGCGTCAACCCGGACGATCCCAACACCATGTTCGGTCCCGCCTCGCCGCGGGGCGTGGTCGTCACGAAGGCCCAGGGATCGACGCTCACGATTCGGCACACCGGCCCGCAGGGGACGCTCGGCGCGGGCGTCGAGCGTGTTCCCGAGCGGGGCGATTATGTGTTCCTCCGTCCGACACGCACGAATCTCGGGGCGTTGGCGGTGTGGGGCGCCGTGCCGAATATGCACTTCTTTTGGCTCCTCGACGCGGTCACGCAGACACGGACGGTGCCGATGTCGTACGTCATCCTGGCGTGCGTGTATGCGGCGTCGCAGGTGGTGGCGTTTTTGTCGCTCGCGGTGATCTTGTTCCAGCGGCGCGACGTGGGATGACGCGATGGGCGGGCGACGGGTGCGTGCCTATCGAAGCACGCTGAGGATATTGGAGTACTCGTCGGTCCATGCGCGGATACCGGGCTTGGGCTCGAGTGTGTTCCACCCGGTGGTGGACCGGAGGAGCGGGAGGAGGTCGTCGCGCGAGCGAGCGAGCACGACCCAGCCGGAACTCTGCTTGCCGAGTTTGTAGTTGAGGTCGGACTTTGGATCGACGAGGTCGAGTTTGTGGACTGCGACCAGGGAGAGGTCCTTGGCAATGGCGCCGAGCACGGGCGCGACGTTGAGATGTCGATTGGAGACATTGAAGACGATGAGACCGCCGGGGGCAAGTTGCGGGAGGTAGGCGGTCTTGACCGCGTCCAGCGTCATGAGGTGAACGGGGATGGCGTCGGAGGTGAAGGCGTCGAGGATGATGAGGTCGAAGGGGCCATCCTGCGAGGCGGCGATCGCGAGGCGTCCGTCGCCTTGTACGACGGCACGGTCGCCCTTGGCGTCTTGAAGATACGTGAACAGGGACGGGTTTGTAGCGATGCGAATAACCTCGGGGTCGATCTCGAAAAATCGCATCATGGCGATGGGATAGGTTCCGTCGGGCTTGGGGAGGGCGGAGTAGCCGGCGATGGACCCGGCCCCCAGCCCTGCGATCGCGACCTTGATGGGCTTCTCGCGTGCGAAGAAGGACCGAAAGACCTCGCCCAGCGGGCCGGTCGGGTGGAAATACGCCGTGGGAAGGATGCGGAGCCCCTGCTCGCTCTCGTCCTGAGGGATGAGTTGGAGGCCGTGGACGGTGGTGCCGTGGACGATGGCTCGCCAGTTGCCATCGGCGCGAAGGACCACGCGGTGGACGCCGAAGAAGGTGCGTGCGGTGCTGAGGGTGTGCCCACCAAAGCCGACAAACTGGGTTGAGGCGACCGCGACGAGGAGCGCGAGCGCGGTGGCGAGAGGACGCCGGGCGAGAGCCGTCAGCACGATGATGGCGACCGGGGGGAGCGCGACGACGGCCCTCTTGGCCCAGAGGTCCATGTCTACGCGAAGTCCGAACTGCTTATCGATCCCCCAGGCAAGCATCGCGACGAGCGCCGCCGCGAGGAGGGCAACGATCCATGCTCTTGCCATGAATAGATAGGGCCTGACCTGAGGTCGGAGGAGGAGCACGAATCCAAGGACAAGGGCATATTCGAGGAGGCGGTCGAAGATCACGGGGGCGATCAGGCTGTTGAAAGCGCCGCCCAAAACACCCCCGAGCGACATCATGAGATAGAACTCGGTGAGGTGGGAGGTGGACGGGCGATCCTCGGCGAGCATGCGGTGACACATGAGCGCGGCGAGGACGAGCACAGCCAGGTGCATCGTGACGACCGCGGGCATCGGCTCGCGGATGTTGGCGAGCATCACCGCACAGGAAACGATGGCGGCCGGAAGGAGCCATGTCCCGTAGGTGCTCGCCGAGATGGTGATGGACGTCGAAAAGACCACCATGAAACTGACAAGGTAGAGCAGCAGCGGGATAACCCAGAGCAAGGGGATCGCGGCCACGTCCGTCGTGATCGTTTGCGTGGCGCCCAGCAAGAGGCTTGAGGGCACGAACGCGAGCAACACCCAACGCCCGCGGCGCGACCACGAGATCGGTGGCGAGGTCGGAGTCGCGGCGTGCGCGGGGCCGGCCTCGGGACGCTTTAGGCGCTTGAGCATGACCGCGATGCTCGCGACAAAGAGCGCGAACATCACGACGAAGCCACCGGTCCACGCGTGGCTCTGGTCGCGGAGACCGAGCGAGGGCTCAATCGCTAGCGGATAGGCGAGCAACCCGACGGAACTTCCGGCGTTGCTTGCGGCGTAAAGGAAATAGGGGTCCTTGGCCTGGGGGTGGTCGGTGCCGGCGAACCATTTTTGGAGCAGGGGTCCACTCGTCGAGACGACGAAGAACGGAACGCCCACCGTGATGGTGAGCATGTAGACGACCCAGAGGGCCGGGCGTTGGGCGTAAAGATCCGCGAGCGCGGGACTCGACGCGGGATCGGGTGGGCCGATCTCGACCTGCAGCGGGAGGAGCAGCGCGACGACGAGAAGCCCGAGGTGGAGGATCGTCTGGAGTTTGACGTTGAGGAACTTGGTGACGACGTGTGAATAGAGATAACCGAGCAGGAGCACGCCCTGGAAGAACACCATGCAGGTGTTCCACACGGCGGGGCTCCCGCCCAGGAGCGGGAGGAGCGCCTTGCCGATCATCGGCTGGACAATGAAGAGGAGCGAAGCAGCACAAAAGATGGCGGCGGCAAAGATGGCGAGCATGGCGATGTGGGATGGACGTGCGGAGCGACGCTCGGCCAGAGTTGCGAGGGTTGCCCGTGCTTCCAAGTTTGGCGTGAAGCGTGGTTACTTCACGTCTTTGAGTTCGATGATGAAGTAGAGGTCGGCCTTGGGGGGGATGGTGCCGCGGCCCTTCTCGCCGTAGGCGAGTTGCCAGGGAACAGAGAGGCGACGGATGCCACCGACCTTCATCCCGGGAATGCCGATCTGCCAACCTTGGACGAGTTGGCGGAGGGGCCAACTGCGGGGCTGATTGTCGGCGTTGCGGGTGGAGTCGAAGACCTTGCCGTCGGCGAAGGTGCCGTGGTAGAGGATGGTGACGGTGGAGTCGAGTGTGGCGGCGGCGCCGGTGCCGACCTTGAGGTCTTCGATGACGAGTTTGACTTCGGAACGTGCGACGACGGGGAGGGTTTCCTTGCCATCGGCAGACTCGTAGGTTGGGGTTTCGACCTTGACTCCTTCGACGGTCTTGGGGTCGGCGGGAGCGGCGGGCTTGGGTTCATCCTTCTTGACGCTGTCTTTGGGCTGGGCGGTGGCGAGCATGACGCCCCCGCCGAGCATCGCGACGCAGATGGTGAGGCCGACAGTCTGGAACAGTTTGGACACAGGGAATCCTTCCGAGAAGCATGCCCGTACAAGGCACCGCGCACGCGCGCGGGGCTACGGTAGCGACGTGAGTGTACCGCCCCCAAAGCCGCCGAAGGGCCCAAACAGTACCGGGAAGTCACCCCGCCCGCAGCGCAAGATGCGTGATGTGATCCCGTTTCCGAAGGGCGGGAAAGGAAACGTGGAAGGTGGGCGGGCAAAGGCAGAGGGCACGCCGGGCGACTTGCCGATGACGCTGGGATGGAAGGGAAAGTCGAGGAAGGCGCCCGGGACGTGTTCAGGGGCGGTCTACGCGGGGCCGAAGCCCGGTCAGGGGCCTTCACTGGCCATCGCGGGATCGGCAAAGGCTCACGCCACCAAGAATCGTCCGACGATCGCGATCACGATGGGCGACCCGGGCGGGATCGGAGCGGAGGTCATTCTCAAGGCGCTGGCCGATCCCGAGATCGCGGGCATGGCTCGCTTTCGCATCCTGGGGCTGGCGCACACCTTTGTGTCGGAGGCGAAGGCGAACAACATCTCGATCGAATGGCCCGCGTTTCCTGTTGGGGCACCGTCGCCGAATCTCGATTTCTACTTGATCGATTACGCGAGTTTCTACCAGGGGTTCAACCTCGATTTTCCGCGCCAGGCGAATGAACTTGCGGGGCGGATGTCGCTGCATTTTGTGCACGACGCCATCCGACTCGCGGGGCTGCTTCCGCCGGTCCCGAACCCCTCGTATCCGGTACGTCCGTCGGCACCAGCGGCCGTGGACGCGGTCGTGACTGGGCCCATCAGCAAGGAAGCGTGGGCGTTGGCGGGAGAAACGCGATTCCCCGGGCACACGGAGTTGTTCGCGTCGAGCGCGGGCGCGTCGAACGCGGGGATGATGTTTATCAGCCCGAGGCTGCGGGTTCTGTTGGCGACGGTGCACATGCCGCTGGCGGCGGTGCCCAAGGCGATCGAACGGATGGGGTTGTACGGAATCCTGCGCGTGCTGGAACTTGGACAGCAGGCGCACAAGGAGATCGAGGGGCGCATGCCGCGGATCGCGGTGTGCGGACTCAACCCGCACGCGGGAGAAGGTGGTCGGCTGGGGCATGAAGAGGCGAGGATCATCGAACCCGCGATCAAGTTGGCGAAGCAGAAGGGGCTCGAGGTGTTTGGTCCGTTCCCGGCGGACACGATCTACGGCGCGGCGCTGGCGGGGAAGTATGACTTGATTGTCGCGATGTACCACGATCAAGGGCTGATCCCGCTCAAGATGCTGGCGCGAGATGAGGCCGTGAATGTGACGGTGGGGTTGCCGGTCGTGCGGACGAGCCCGGACCACGGGACGGCGTTCGACATCGCGGGGCAGGGCATGGCGGACCCGGGGAGCATGAAGGCGGCGATCCGGCTGGCGGTCAAGATGGCCCGTGCACGTATGAAGCGGAAGAAGGGCTGATCGCACGAATCCGGGCGGTGCAATACACTCCTTCCGTGCTCCTCCGAATCTTCATCGCCGCCGCGTTTGCGCTCGTGCTTGGAATCCCGTTCCTGCTGCGCCCGTCGTCGGCGGGCGGCCCGACCTCGACCACGGCGCGGCGTCTGGTGGTCGTGACACCACACGTCCCTCAGATTCATGCCGAGTTTTCACGGGGCTTCGAATCATGGCATCGTCGGACGTACGGCGAAACGGTCACGATCGACTGGCGATTGCCGGGCGGCACGAGCGAGATTCTCAAGCAGTTGGAAGCGCAGTTCACCGCGGCGGCGCGTGCCGGAGCGTTTGATTTCTCGGATCCGAAGAACCCCACATGCAGGGCGGGCACGATTGGGTATGACTTGATGTTCGGGGGCGGGTCGTTCGACCACACGCGGCTGAAGACCGGGATCAAGGTCAAGTTGTCGCCCGCGCAAGCCCAAGGGGCGAAGATGGACGACGGGAAGTCCGAAGTGGACGTTTCAATCCCGATGTCGGTCCCGGCGGGCTTCTCGAAGGATCAACTCGACGCGTGGTATGGAGAGAATGTGCTGGGCGCTGGGTTCCTGTACGATCCCGAGCAGTACTGGATGGGTGCGGCGCTTTCGAGTTTCGGGATCGTGTACAACAAGGACGTGTACACGCGCCTGGGGCTCGAGGCACCGAAGAGTTTTGATGATTTGTGCGACGCGAGGCTCGCGGGCTGGGTGGCGTTGGCGGATCCTCGACAATCGGGGTCGGTGGCCACCACCTTCGAGGCGATCCTCGCGTACTACGGATGGGAAAAGGGGTGGAGGGTGCTCCGAGAGATGAGCGCCAACACACGCTATTTCACGAACTCGTCTCCCAAGCCGCCGATCGACATCAGCGCGGGCGAGGCGGCGGCGGGTCTCGCGATCGACTTCTACGGGCGTGGGCAATCGCAGGCGGTGCTTCTTCCGGGGCAGGATGCGAGCGAATCGCGGGTTGGATATGTGGACCCCAAGGGCGCGGTGTACATGGACGCCGATCCGGTGAGCGTGTTGCGTGGGGGGCCGGACCCGGCACTGGCTCGCCGGTTCGTCGAGTTCTGCCTGACCGAAGAGGGGCAGGCGATCTGGCAGTTCCATGCCATACGGTCGGACGCCGGCAGCGGCAACCCGAAGATAGGCGAGACGGGGGAGATCATGGGCCCGCGGACGCATGAACTGCGGCGGCTGCCGGCGCGTCGTGTGATGTATGAGAAGTACCTGAGCCATTTCATCGACCCGGTCGACCCCTTCACCCTGGCGAGCAAGACGAAGCCCAACAAGGACTGGCGACCGCTGATCGGCGTAATGATGGGAGCGTTTGGGATTGACACCGCGCACGACCTGCGTGCCGCGTGGCGAGCGCTGCAATCGGCACGCGGGAACAGGGCGTTCCCGAGCGAGCGTCTGGCCGAGATGGAGAGGCTGTTCTATGCGTGGCCCGAGACCCGAGGTGAGGGAGGCCCGCTCAAGTTTGTGCCGGAACACGCCAAGGCCATACGGGACTCCTGGCGGAAGAACGGGCAAGACCTTGTGGTGATCGAGTACACCACGTTTTTTCGCGAGAACTACCGCCGGGTGGTGGCGTTGGAGGAGGGCAAAGGTGGGACGTAAGCACGTGAGACCCGCCCCCCATTCTGGGGTTGGAGATGACTCCAGAGCAGCGCAGGCCCGTCGAAGTACATCGAATGCTCACGATTCGGCGATGAGAGAGCGGACCGTCCCGACAACCTGCCGGTCAACTCGCCCACTCCCCCGAGAGGGGAATACCACGGAGCGATCATGCCTCTTGGAAGCCTTGCGACGCACATGACGACCACCCCGCGCACAACCTCATCGTCCCCCGGCGAAACGCCCGTGACGATCTTGGCGAAGATCGTGGCCACCATCGGTCCGGCGAGCGAGGCGCCCGAGACGGTGGCCAAACTGATCCTGGCGGGTGTGCGAGTCTTTCGCTTCAACTTCTCGCATGGAACGTTCGCCGACCATGAGCGACGCCTCGCGGTGGTGCGCAACGTCGCCTCGCAACTCGGAATCCCCGTCGCGTGCCTGGGGGACCTGCAGGGACCGAAGATCCGCGTCGGCAAGATCCCCGAAGGCGTCGGAGAAAACGCGCGATCGGGAGGCGGGAGCATCAGCGTCGTCGCGGGACAGGATGTCATCATCAAGCGCGGGATCGACTTTGCGCTGCTTCGCCCCGGACCTCACCCGGGCGTGGTGGAGCCGGTGCTGCCGACGACGTACGAACCGATGATCGACGAGGTGCGGGTTGGGCACAAGGTGCTCATCAACGACGGGGCGATCCGGATGCTCGCCGTGGAAGTCAACTCGGCCGCGGGCGAACTTCGATGTCGGGTCACGAGCGGCGGGGTGATCACGAGCGGAAAGGGCATCAACTTGCCGCAGAGCGAGATCTCCGCGCCGTCGATCGGCGAGCACGACTGGGAGTGTGTGGAGTGGGCGGTCGCGCACGAGATGGATTTCCTCGCGTTGTCTTTCGTGAGGCGCGCGCGCGAAGTGACGGAGTTTCAGGAGCGATTGGCGGCGCTCTGTGAGCGCTCGCCGGTGCGTGACGAGAAGGGGAATCCGATCTGGATCCCGATCGTATCGAAGATCGAGAAGCCCGAAGCGTTGCGCGAACTTGAATCGATCGTCGAAGCGTCGGATGCGATCATGGTCGCGCGGGGGGACCTGGGCGTGGAGATGGACATCGCCCGGGTGCCGGTCGCCCAGAAGCAGATCATCGCCACGTGCGGGGTCTACGGGAAACCATGCATCGTGGCGACCCAGATGCTGGAGACGATGATCGAGAACAGTTCACCCACACGAGCGGAGGCGAGCGACGTCGCGAATGCGATCTTCGACGGTGCGGACGCCGTCATGCTGTCGGCCGAGACGGCGACGGGCAAATGGGCGACGCTGACGGTCGAGACGATGGCCCGGATCGTGGCCGCCGCGGAGGAGCGACTGGCGACCGAGCGAGAGCCCTCGGCCCCGCCGACGCGGCTCGCCGCGGGGCACGCGATGACCGCCGCACTCGCGCACGGCGCGTGGCACATCGCACGAGATTTGAACGCCAAGTTGGTGGCGTGCTGGTCGGAACAAGGGGGCACCGCTCGCTACCTCTCGCAGAACAACTTTCGTATGCCGATCATCGCGTTCTCATCCTCGGCGCGAGCCTGCCGACACATGGCGATGCTCGCCGCGGTCACGCCCGTGTGCATGGAACCTCCGGGTTCGGGCATGATCAGCGAACTCAACACGAAGATCGATCGCTATGTGCTGGAGAAGGGGCTCGCGCAGCCGGGTGACACGCTGGTGCTGTTGGCGGGTCGCCCGCTCGGGAAAGCGAAGGCGACGAACACGATCGCCGTGCATCGCGTCGTCGTGTGCTGAACGTGATCCGAGGACGTTCTCTCTCGACGACTTCGACCTAAGGCGCCGCAGACTCGATGCGTCTCCACAAGTCTTCGAGCGATTTCGACAGCGCTGTTGGCTTCGCGCCGCGGGCCAACTCCGGTGCGAATAGGGCGAGACGATACTCCTCGAGCAGCCAGCGATACTCGGAGACAGGGCCCGGCAGAACGCCCGGCTGCATCGCCCAATCGCCCGCCTCGAGGTTGACCCGAGCGGCGACTCGACGAGCCTGCGGCAAGGGCGATGTGGTATTCGCCCCTTTCATCGGAGCGGAATGGTCGCCTGCGGCTTCTCGCTCGCTCCGCTCGAGCGCCATCGTCCTCGCAACCCAGCCCGTAAACCTTTTCCAGTGTGGAGCGAACGCGAGGAGTGTCGCGGACTCGGTCCCCGAGCCATCCTCGCGCAGTCGGAGCAGACGTTCCCACATGCCTTGCGCGTAGCGTGGATACTCGCGAAGCCGATCCCACGGCACAACGCGGAGGAATCCCGTGGGCATGAGATAGGCCGCGTGCTCGCGAAGGTCGGCGATGCTGTTGGCCCATAGGCGCGGCGTGCCACCCGAGATTCGTTGGGCAACGCGAAACCGGGGCTCCAGCATCTTCGCTACGGCGTCGACGACCTCGATGGTCGCCTGCGGCAATCTCCCCCACTGCTCCTGCTGACGTTGTTCGAACACATCCCGCGAGCGGACGGGCCCCTGGGAGGCGAGAAAGGCACGCTCCACAATGAGGCAGGTGAGCGCATCCCGCAGGTCGTCCGTGGTGCCGATCGACTTGTACCAACGCCCCAAGTCACTCCATGAGGCGTGAGCGTGCAGCCGGTGCGCGACCTCTTCGCCGCAGGCGATGGCGAAGAGGCGCCGAACACCGCGATCGGTCTCGACGGCCGCGACTTCCTTTGAAGCGAGCAGCGTGAGCGACACCGAAGCGACCTCATCGACGAGCGCGGGATACGCGCTCGATCCGTTGACCGGATCGGTACACACCATCTCGGGCAACTCGCCGAAGTTCCACTCTCGAATCCCTTGTCGCTCAAAGCGTTCCCTCGCCGCGCTCGCGATCGCACGCTGGTGACGTACGGCAAGCCGCTTCTGGAGGTCCTGCAGATCGCGCCCCGATGCGATCTCCGTGCCATCGCGGTCAACCACGACGACCCGCAGTTGGAGATGCTGCGGAACACCGGTCATGATCCACGCATCCGGAGGAACGTCGAAGCCTCGCAAGATCGAGAGCGCCTCGCTCAGGGCTGCGCCGAGCGGACCGTGGGCAAACGGCATCACGCCGGCCAGATCGCGGGCAAGTTCCTGCAACGGACCAGATCGCTCGATCGTGGCACGGAGACCCTTGGGCAGGCCCTTGAGCAAGGCCACGATCTTGCTCTCGAGCATGCCCGGCACGAGCCAGCAGGCTCGCTCCGGCGTCAACGCGTACAGCGAGGTCAACGGCAGTTGCAGGGTCACACCATCGTGGTCCTTCCCCGCCTCAAAGGCATAGCGCAGAGGACACTCGATGAGATCGCCGTCGGTCTCGAGAAGGAGGGAATCGGGAAACTGGGCTTCGTTCGCCGCGTGCAAGGCGGTGGGCGTCAGCACGTCGGCCAGCGAGAGTTTGAGTGCGCCCTGATTCGGAGCCTGGAGCGCGACGAACGACGCGGGATCGCAGACCGAAGGGAGGAGGCGACGCTCAAACCAGTCCGCGCGTTCTTCATCGCTGCGGAGCAGCCCACCTCGCCGCAACTTGGACTCCACGCACCGCGCTTGCCGCAGCACCTCGCGATTGTGCCGGGTGCATTCGAGGTCGGGGGCAAACCTCGCGTTGACGAGTCCCTCGCGGATAAAGATCGTGCGGGCCGCCTTTGGATCAACGGAGGCTAAGGGCACCCGTCGCCTGGGCACGACGACGATGCCATTCATGGTCACACGCTCCCATGCCGAAGGTTGGTGGGACTCGGCGTCGTAGTGCTTGTCGGAGAGTTGCCGCTGGAACATGTGGGCGGCGACCTCCTCGATCCACGCGGGGTCGATGCGTGCGACCATGCGGGCGTAGAGCCGAGTCGTGTGCACGATCTCCGCGGCCATGATCCACTTCGGAGCCTTCTTGAAGAGAACGGAACCCGGAAAGATACTAACGACGTTTCCACGTACTCCGCGATAGTCGAACGAGGCATGGCCCTCGTCCTTGCACGCGACGTTCGAGATGAGGCCCGTGAGCAGCGCCTTGTGGATGTCGTCCTCGCCCGCCGGGGTATGGTTTCGGGACAGGTCGAGTTCTTCGGCGATGTCGCTGAGTTGCTCGTGCGTGTCGATCCATTCCCGCATGCGCGAGTGCGAAAGGAAATGCGATCGGCACCAGTCCCGCAAGCCCGCGGCGCCCGAGTGCCGTGCCGCGTGGTGATACTGCTCCCAGAGGCGCAGGAGCGAAAGAAAGTCGGAAGAATCGTGGCGAAACACCACCTGCACGCGATCGGCGGATTCCTGGGCGTTCGCCGGCCGCTCGCGAGGGTCCTGCACCGACAAAGCCGCCGCCAGCACGAGGACCTCGGCAAGTGAGCCCATCTCGCCCGCTGCGATGAGCATCCGAGCGACGCGAGGATCGATCGGGAGCCGCGTCATTCGCGCACCGATGGGGGTAAGCCGGGGCGTTCGTGCATGTGCCGTTGGAGATGGCACACGAAGGGATGGCTGGTCCTGCGGGGCGAGTTCCGTGGTGGACCAGGCTTCCACGCGAATCGGCTTGCTGTCGATCGCACCGAGTTCGAAGAGCGTTTCGTAGCCGTCCTGGATCGCGTGGGCGTCCGGAGGATCGAGAAAGGGGAAGCGTTCGACCGAACCAAGATTCAACGTCATGAGGTGGAGGATGACGCTCGCGAGGTTCGTCCTGCGGATCTCCGGATCGGTCAACGCGGGTCGCTCACGGAACGATGCCTCGGAGTAGAGTCGGACGGCCACTCCGGAGGCCACGCGACCGCACCGACCGGAGCGCTGGTTCGCGGATGCCTGCGAGATCGGTTCAACGGGGAGCCGATCGACCTTGGCCCGAGCGTCGTACCGGCGAACGCGCGCCAGCCCGGCATCCACGACGTATCGGATTCGGGGCACGGTGAGCGACGTTTCCGCGACGTTGGTCGCGAGGACGACGCGGCGGCGAGCGCCGGGGTGGAAGATGCGATCCTGCTCGTCGTTCGACAGGCGTGAGAAGAGCGAGAGCACATCCGCATCGACGCCCGAGCGACGGAGTTCGTCCCCAACCTGTCGGATCTCACCCTCACCGGGGAGAAACACGAGCACATCATCGGCACGGGTGTGGTCGTCCTTCGCCCGGTCAACACGAAGGCGAAGAACTTCGTCGATGGCTTCGGCGACGGCGCGCGGATCGAGGCGTAGGCCAGCGTCGCGTATCTCGATGGGACGGTAGCGCACGTCCACGGGGTAGAGCCGACCCGAAACATTGATGATTGGAGCATCCTTGCCCTCCTGCGCAAAGAACCTTGCGAACCTCGCGGGCTCGATCGTGGCGCTCGTGACGATGACGCGCAAGTCCGGCCGCCGCGGCAGGAGCAACTTGAGGTAGCCCAGCAGAAAGTCAATGTTGAGCGATCGTTCGTGGGCCTCGTCGATGATGATGGTGTCGTACGCGCGGAGTTCAGGGTCCGACTGGATCTCGGCGAGCAGGATCCCATCGGTCATCATCTTGATGATCGTGCGGTCGCTGGTTTGATCGGTGAACCGCACCTTCACCCCCACCGCCCCGCCGAGCGGGACGTGGAGTTCCTCGGCCACTCGGGCCGCAACCGCACGCGCCGCCAGGCGTCTCGGCTGCGTGTGTGCGATCAGCCCCTTGGCTCCTCGACCAACCGAGAGGCAAATCTGGGGCAGTTGCGTGGTCTTTCCCGAGCCCGTTTCACCCGTCAGGATCACCACGGGATGGTCGCGCACGGCGGCGGCGATCTCCTCTCGCCGCGCCAGAATCGGGAGCGGCTGATCGAAGCGCGGGATGGGACGGTTCGGTGGCATCGCAAACTGCCGCAGATGGTTGGGCAGGCGATCGCCCGGGGCGAGGGCCTCATCCTCCACTTCATGGACTCAAGTTGTGCGACGCCGCATCCCACGAATGGGTGGCCGTGGAGTCAACTATCCGACGGGAGTTCAGGGTCAGACCCGCATCTGCTTGATCTCGTCGTACGCTTCGACCACGCGGTTGCGGAGCGCCTGGAGCATCTGGAACGCGGTTTCGGCCTTCTTCGCCGCGAGCACCACGTTCTCAATGTCACTCTTGCCCTGCGCCAAGTCTTCCACGGCCCGAGTCGCATCCTGCTGTGCTCGATTGGCCGCGTTGAGATTCTCCAGGAGGACGTTCTTGAAACTCGGCCCATCGACGGGATCGCCCGCTCCGACGGAACCCCGCGGGAGGTTGGCCCCCTGGGCATTCCGCGTCGCGTTGATGAGTCCTAGTGGATCGGGCATGCTCGCTCCTCAATCCCTTGAATCGCCTTACCTTCGCTTCGGATCCGAACGCCTGTGTTCACGATCATGCAAGCAACCGCAACGCCTGTGCCATCATCGTCTTGGTGGCCTCGGCGGCCACAACGTTTGCTTCGTATGCACGCCCAGCCTCCAGCGCGTTGACCTGCTCGACCACGGAGTTGACGTTGGACGACGGGACGTATCCCCTGTTCGGGCCGTCCTTGTAGGCCAACGGGCTCGATGGATCGAACGTCAGGTTGTAGGGCGATCGATCAACCTCGATGGAAGCCACATGGACTCCGAACTCGCGTCCCGGCGCAGAACCTGCCGAGGGATTGCCCGGAGCGAGCAACACGTGCCGAGCGCGGTAGGGATTGACCTGTCCATGCTCGTCGAGCACAGCGTCCTTGTTGGCAATGTTGGCGGCGATGGCCGTAAGGCGGATCCGCTGCGCCACCATGCCACTCGTAGAGACATCGAGCATTCCGTACATGATCCAAACTCCTACGAACTCGCATCCCGAAGTCGATGCTGCGTCTAAGGCACATCAGAACGACTGGGTGATGGCTACACGCGCTGGGCGATGGCGGATCGGATGAGATCGTGCTGCTGTCGCCAGAGGTCCGACGCCGCACGGAAGACAGAAGCGTTCTCGGCGAGGGCCTGCATCTGCTTTTCAAGGCTTCGCGATGAGCCATCTTTGAACCGAAGGCCCTCGACGGCGGTCTGCGGGCGAAGGACGAATCCCCCGCCGCCGGTCTGCAGCACCTCGTCGTTACCTTCCAAGTTCAGCGATCCACGCTCCCCACCTGTTTGGGCACGCCGACGCTCGATCGCCGAGGAGAGCGTGCGCTGAAAATCTGAAACCGAAACGTCCATCGCCTCAAACTCGGGCGTCGTGAGGTTGGCCACATTGTGCACGAGCAACTTCTGCCGTTGCGCGGAGAATCGCATCATGGCCTCGAGGACGGGCAAACTACCGGCCGAGTTGACGTCTTGTACGAGCATCCAGCAAACCTTCGCAAACGGCGTGCCGGCACGGACACGGTCACGCGCCCACCGATTCCACGCTTCGCTACAGACCATCCGACACGAGATGCGCCTCCTTCCACTTCTTGAGTTTCAGACCGAGCGTTCGAACGCCGATCCCGAGCGCCTTCGCGGTCTTCTGACGGTGTCCGTTGTGCTTCATGAGCATGGAGACGATCGCGTCGCGCTCGATCTCCTCGAGGGTCTTGCCGCTGGCCGAAGGATCAGCGCGAGAGATGGACGCGAGCGCCTGCACCGGCTTGGCCTCAATCCCCGAAGCGGATACGAGCACGCCGCTGGTTAGCCACGGTCGCACCAAGTCGGCGGCGATGACACCCGCGGCATCGCCCATGGTCGGAGTCAGCACGACGGCTCGCTCGCAGATGTTCTGCAACTCGCGGACGTTCCCGGGCCAGGGGTACTGCTTCATCAGGTCCAGCGCCTCCTCGGCGAATCGCATCGTCGCCCGACCATCGCGCCGGCAGATCTCCCGGACGAAGTGCTCGCTCAACGGCACGATGTCGTCCGCACGCTCGCGCAGGGGCGGCACGATGATCGGCAGCACGTTGAGCCGGAAGTACAGGTCCTGGCGGAACTCACCCTGCTTCACCGATTCGGGAAGGTCGCGGTTGCTCGTGGCGATCAGGCGAACATCGATACCGATGGAGAGGCTCGAGCCCACACGCTCGAACTGCCGTTCTTGCAGCACGCGGAGCAACTTCGCCTGGATCTGCGGATCCACCTCGCTCACCTCGTCGAGGAGCAGCGTGCCGTTGTCGGCAAGTTCGAAGCGTCCCTTCCGGAGTTTCTCGGCACCCGTGAACGCGCCTCGCTCATGCCCGAACAACTCGCTCTCGAGCAGCGAGGGCGAGAGCGCCGCGCAGTTCACCGCGAGGAAGGGCCCGTCGCTCCGCGGGCTGATCTCATGGATCGCCCGTGCCACGACTTCCTTGCCCGCCCCCGATTCGCCGGTCACCAACACCGTGCCGTGCGACTTCGCGACGGCGAGAACCTGCTCACGTAGCAACTGCATCGCCTTCGACTCTCCAATCAGTCGATCGAGCCCCTGGCGACGGGGGGGAACATCGACGAGTGCCACCTCCGACGACTCGGTGCTGGGCGTCCCCTGCATCTTGAGCACCGCATTCTCGCGGAGCAGACGCCGGTGCTCGATGGCACGCTTGACCGTGATGATCAGTTCGTCACCTTCGAACGGCTTGGTGACGTAATCGAAAGCGCCGAGACGCATGGCCTTCACGGCGGTCTCGATCGTGCCGAACGCGGTCATCAGGATCACGGGCAGATCGTCATCGATGCGACGAATCTGCTCCAACAGTTCCACGCCGCTCATCCCGGGCATCCGCATGTCCGTGACCACGACGTCGGGCCGCTTGACCGCGACGGATTGGAGTCCCGCCTCGGCGTTGGGCGCGGTGACGACCGTGAAGCCGCTGCGTTGCAGCGTGGTCGCAACGCTATCCCGCATCATTTCCTTGTCATCGACCACGAGCACCGTACGCATCCTGCGACTCCTTGCCTTCAACCTGTACGAACCTGAACACCAGGCCCAAGAACCTCGTTCGACCTCGCTCCATCGATCCCGCTATGCCGCTCGACGATCCGCCCCGCCCGCCGCCCCCGCACGGACGGGAAACACGAGTTCAACGCAGGCGCCGGGCTCGTCCATCGAGGCGCCGCTCCGCTCGCGGTTGTTCTGAATGGTGATCGTTCCGCCGTGAGCATCCATGATGCGGTGCACGATCGCGAGGCCCAGCCCCGTGCCCGTGCCGCGAGTCGTGAAGAACGGGTTGAACATCCGAGCGACAATCTCGGGCGTCACCCCGGGGCCGGAGTCCTGAACTCGGATCACCGCCTCGGGCTGCCCGTTCCGCACCCGTTGCTCGGTGCCCAGGCGGAGGACGCGGAACTTCGAGCCCGACTCCACCATCGCCTCGTGCGCGTTGCGGATCACATTCACGAGCGCCTGCTGCACCAGCCCGGGATCGCCTTCGAACGAGGCATGGCACGCGGAGTTCAGGACGACCTGGATCCCGTCCCATCCCGTGGCGTCCGCCGATCGGCAGGCCTCAATCGCCCGTTCGAGCGCGTCCCGGGAGTTCACCTCGAATCGCTGGAGTTTGAACTCCTTCGCGAACGTGAGCACGTCGCCCACGATCGCCTCGATGGCGCCCGTCGCACGCGCGATCTTGCTCGCCATCTGTCGCTCGCCCTCGCGATCCGCAAGGTCCTGCTCGAGCATCCGGGCGTAGAGACGGATGGAACCCAGTGGATTGCGAACCTCGTGCGCGATGCCCGCCGCCATCTCTCCTAGGGCGGCCAACCGCCTCGAGCGCTCGACCTGGACGTTGGCCTCGCTCAACGCGTCTTGGAGACGTGCAACCTCCGATCGCAACTGCTCGTGCGATCGCTCCAACTTGAGCGTGACGTCGTTGAACGCCGCGATGATCTCGCCCAACTCGCTCGGCGTCATGACCGATTCGACCGAGCCGGAGACGCTGTCCCCATTGGGCAGCGGTGCGCTGGTGCTGTTGTCCATCATCCTTTTCGGTCCTGGTACTTTGGGTTGGTGGGAAGTCGCGATTCGCCATAGGCCGCCGAGGCGCCTCGCCCTTTGTCGATGTGCGTCATGCCCCCAACGCATTCATCCCGTTTTCGTGCCATGTGCTCGGCATCCAAGCGATCACGCTGCGTGATGCGCTCGGCCAACTCCGCGACCGACGTCATGTCACGCTGAACCGCACGCCATCGCTCGCCCGAGGCCCCCCCCGACACGCGGCATGATTCGTGAAGTCGTGCCACTTCGTGCGCGATGTGGACGGTCTGCTCGATCAGCCCTTGCCGTTCGTGCAGAACCCCTAGCAAGGCCGAGGGATCGTCGTGCTGCACCAGCGTGCCTTGGCGCTGGCTGAGGGCATCAACCTGACCGAGCAACGCCAACTCTTGGCGCACGAGCGCGTGCAGTTCGTCGATGGTCGATGCGTGTTCGTGATGTGGACCAACGGCCATCCGTGACCTCCGTGCGCGGCTCCGCCGCGATTCGATCGTTCGCCTCGTCCTATCGCTCACCCGCGTTCGCGTTGAGTTCACCCTTCTTCGCCCCGCCGGCCAACATGCCCTTGGCGAGTTCCGCGGTGGCGTCGAGCCACCGCTCCCACTCCGCTCGCCCCATCGGAAGGCTGGGATCATCCCACGCCACATCGGGAAGACTCTGAAAGAATCGGCGGGCTCGCTCGTTCGCCGTGATCGCCTTGGCAACCTCGCCCCGGCGAAGATGGGCGTTGACGATCTGCGTCATCGCGACGAGCGAGGCCGGATCGGTCGGATATCGCTCTCGGGCCGTATCGTAGTGACGAATCGCGCCGTCATAGTCACCCAGTTCAAAGGCGCAATCGCCGAGGTAGTAGTGCGCGTTTCGAAGTTGGATCGAGTCCAACTTCGTTCGCCTCGGCTTCGCCAGGATCATCTGCCGAACCTGCTCAAACTGCTCGATCCCCTGGCGAAGGTGCTGCGCGCGCTCGTCCTCCAATCGCTTGCGATCGCTGTCGGGCATGCCCCCCTTCGCCAGCGAGGCGTCGATCGACTTGGCGGCGAGGCGATGCGCGTCCGCGAGTTTGAAATACGTCTCCGTCCCGATCTCGGCCCGCTCGTCCTCGTTCTCGGAGTGCTCGGCGTAGCGAGCGATCAGTTCGTCGAGTTTGGCCACCGCCTCATCGAACCGCTTGGCGCGATAGCAGAGGTCCGCGTACTCGGCCAACGCTTCCCGGTACATGGGCGTCGAAGGCCCGCCGACCGTCCCGCTCAGGACAATCAGGAGCATCTCCTCGGCGCGAGTGTCATTGCCCGGATCGCTGTCCGAGAGCAGGGCGCGAGCGAGAGGAACATAACTCTTGTCTGAAAACGGACCCGCCGCACGCGAGGTGCCTCGCTCGGAAATAAGTTCCTCATAGATGCGAATCGCCGCATCAACCTCGCCACGCGCAAGATGGGTCTGGGCCAGGTGGAACGTCGCTTCGGGCAGCCGCGGATCGCTGGGAAATCCCTGTACGAAATCCTGGAATGCTCTCAGAGCCTCTTCCAGGTCTCCCGCCCGGTCGTACATCTGCGCCGCCGCCCACACCGAGTTCCCGTGCCCCGCGTTGTCCGTCAAGACGACCTTGTCCGCGTGCAGGCGGAAGTATCGACCGGCCTCGATGAAGTGCCGCTTGGCCATCGCCTGCGTGGCCGGGTCGGCCTTCGCCAAGGTCAGCGCGACGCCCTCACTGCTGCTCTTCGCCTTTTCGCCGAGGATTCGATTTCCCAGGTCCCGATTGACTTCCGCGAGCGCGTACATCACCGAGGCGGGAGCCTCATCCGTCCCGAAGAGTTGCTCCGCGAGCGTCGCGTACCGCAGCGCGGTGTCGAGGTCCCCCGCGTCGTATCGATCCTTGAAGTTGGACATGATGCTGGCACCGACCACGTCCGCCGTCACCTCGCGATGCCGTTCCCCCGATCGCAAACGCTCGACCAGTTGGGCATACCGCGTGATCGCCTCATCCCGATGCGAACGAAACTCCCGGATATCAGGCCCCGCGGAGCCCTTCGATCCGTCATCCATGCCGTGGGACGACGGCGTTGGCACCTCGCTCGGGGTGGAAGCCGGTGTCACGCCCACTTCCCCCAGCCCGGCTTCGGATTCCGAATGAGCAGCCCCAGGCTCGGGGATCGGCACCTCCAGATCGCCCTCGCTGTTGCCGAGCCAGGCATGTACTTCCGCCAGGCCCAGCAGCGCCCCCATGGACTGGCTCGACTCGGGAAACTTCGTCACCACCTCTTCAAACAACTCGCCGGCGGCGGCCTTGTCTCGGTTGAACTCGATCTTCCCCAAGGCGAGCAAGACCTCGGCCGCGAGCGGGTCTTCTTCGCCCAACATCTCCCTCGCCCGCACCAAGTGCTTCATCGCCTCGTCCGTCGCGCCCGTCTTCAGGTACGCCCGACCAAGCAGCCCAAACAACTCGCCCCTCGCACGCGCGTCGACGTCGTGCATCGTCGGCAAGGCGCGGAGCGCCTTGCTGATCGCCTCATCCGCGTAGCCCTGCGCCAGCAGAATCTCGACCTGCCGCGTGATCGCCCACGCGCGTGCTTCCCCCGGAAGTTCCGGATCCCCGGTCAACTTGGTGATCAGCACGAGCGCCATCGCGTCGTCGGGCACGGGGCCCGATCGCACCTTGTCGACCATCCCCCGGTACAACTCGATCCGAACCTCGCGAAACTCATCCGGCAGCGCATCCGTACGCTCGCGGGCCTCGTCGATCTCTCCCAGATCGATCAACGCCTCGCACAGCAGACGGACGTCGTTGGGCTCGAGTTCCGCGTGATGGCGCTCGGCTTGCTTGAATCGCTCCACGATCGCCTGGTTGTTTTCCTCGCGATTGATGCCCAAGGCGCGCTGTCCGAGCGCGATCGACCTCGCGAGCATCAGGTGAAAGCGCCGCGTCTGATCGGCGTCCAGTTTCCCCTTCGCATACACCGGAAGGACTTCCGCATTCAAGGCCGCGATCGCCTCGCCGTACTTCTCCGACGCGATCAATCGCTCCGCCGCGTGGAAGAGCGGGTTGTGATCCGCCTCGGGCGCCCGCTTGAACGCGACGACCGCCGCTCCGATCAACCCGACCAGCCCAAGCCCCATCGCTGGGATCGGCCATGCGTCCCGCCACGATGCCCGAGCGCCGCCGCCCTCGCTCGGCGGGGGGGCCGCTTTCGACTGTGCACTTGTGGCCTCGGTGTTCGCCATCGTCCCGTTTCCGTTCGACCCGTGCCGACCGTCCAGCGCAGGTTCTGCACCGGTCTTATCGGTGAAACTGGAGAAGACGCTGCAAATGGGCGCAAGGATTGCCTCCCCATTTCAGGTATCTGAGTATACCATGCCATGTTTTATTGGACTATAAAGACAACAGGACCTCATATTGCCCATTTTCACAAATCGTCGGAGTCGCTGTCTTCGGGTAACCAACAGACCACAGCCGTCTTGGCGAACACGTCACCCGGATGCCGTCCGGCCGCATCGAGCACCATGAAAATCCCCACGGGTGGAAAGGCCCACTTGATGGCATTCCGGAGGAAGGATCGAAAGAGCGAGGGGCGCGGCAGTTCGGACGCTCCCGCTTCATTTTGAAGCGAACCTGCTGCTGATACGTCGACAACCTCGCAGCCGGCAATCATCTTGCCAAGGGATCGCCCGAAGAGCCATTCAAAGACCGTGCACGCGGCACAGGCGAGAACAAGACCTGTCACGAGGACGGGCAGCCCCTTCCCCGTCAGCAACCCGGAAACGCTCATCGACTCACCCAGGTCCACCCCGCGGACCTCCGCCGCGATCATCATGGCGAGCCCAAAGTCGATCATGGTTGCCAGCCCACGCCGCCAACCCTCGGCAAGCGCAGTGCCCTCAGGCACGTGGAACGCCTTGTCTGCGGCTTCCGATTTCAGCACAAAGAGCAAGACGGCCGCCGAAGCACCGAGCAGGAAGATCGCGATGAATCGCAGATCGGTGGGCGTGACCGGCGAGGATGACTTCGCCGGCCCCGCGTACATGACTCGTCCGGTATTCGCGGATATCTCGACGAACTGGAGTCCATATCCGGGGGTGTTGAACGTGCCCGTGGCCCACACGAACGACACTCGACCACTCCCGGGCAACCCCACGACACCGGCGGTCCTGGGGACGGCACCTCGCCAAAGTTCACGCCACGACGTGTCCTGTTGGGTGTAGATGCAAGCCTCGCTCTGGGAGGCCCAAGTGACGAAGACCCGGCGTCCAGCCAGATCGAGAACTCGCGGAGCGCTCGCCAAGGTCGCCGCTTGCGGGAGGAGAACCACGGTGCTCGTCCACTCCACACGAAGGCGGACGATGCTCGCGAGGCGTTCCGCCTCCATCGCTCGACGTTTACGGGCGTCCCGGCGACGCTCCCGCAGCCCCTTGTCGGACCGATCCTCCCATTCGGA
Source organism: uncultured Phycisphaeraceae bacterium (assembly GCA_964543905.1). Taxonomy (GTDB): domain Bacteria; phylum Planctomycetota; class Phycisphaerae; order Phycisphaerales; family UBA1924. Next base: position 120,841 of record CAZIZO010000007.1, on the reverse strand, counting down.
TTTCGACGCGCTTGCCAACTCGTTGCTCGCGGTCTGCATCGCGCCCGCAATGGCGTCCTCGACGGGCTCCAACGTCCACACGTGGGCCTCCGTATCTCCGTCGAGGGCGCTCCACACTTCGATGCCGCGTGCGGTCCCGACCAAGCGCCACCAACGCCCGCCGGCGGGGGCGTTGGTGGGTACACGCCCCTCGCGTTCGAGCAGCGCGAGCATGTCGCGAGGGAGGGCCAACTCCCTCCACGCGCCGTCGACCAGCGCTCGCAGCAAGAGGCTCGGTGCCTTTCCCGCCGCACCCTCGCGAGCGACCAGGACGATTGGACCGGCGGGCGAGCCAACCGCGCCCAGTACTTCACCGCCGCCCGCCAGAGACGGGCGAGTCTGAAGACGATGCGTGGGCTGGGAGACCCAATAGTCTCCAATGCCGGTGGGGACGACTCGCACACATCCGACCTGTCGTTGCGCCTGAGGAAAAATCGTGTTCGCTTCGGAAATGACGAAAAGATGATCTCGCCACGCCGCGAGTGCGATGGGATTGTCCTGGATCGCCGGCATGATCTGACGAACCGTGCCGTCGGGCACGCCATGGATCACGCCGTCACCTCCGACGGATCGCCTGGGCGGGATGTGCAAGATGAGCCACGATCGTGTGTTTCGAACCAGCGAAGACTCCCCTTCGACGACGACCCAGCCGTGCGAACTCTCGTGGTCGTCGGAACGATCGGACCCAGGCATCGATGAAGAGCCGACGACGACCGTCGCATCCGCGCGGGCAAGCGATGCACACGCCGCAAGGACGAGCACAATCGCTCTCCAAGCCCATGGCACGTAAGCATGCATGCTCACCGGGGGCCTCCCGGTGCCGGTGCGGTTCTGGTCACGCCACGATCATCGAGGGAGATGATGCGCTGGATATCCCGATCACGGATGAGACCCTGCATGTCGAAGACCATGGGCTTGATCTTTGCCTCTCCCGGATTCACGAGATTAAAGAGCGTGAGATCGAGACGTGTCTTGTTCGCAGGAACGTCGATCGCAATTCGGGAGGGCATCCAAGCACCGGCGCCGGCATCCCCCACCACGTTGACTTTCTGGTACTTGTCGTGCGTCGCGGAGACCACGGTGCGAAAGACGTCGTCGAGGAGTTCGATGCGACGGGGCGTGTAATCGCTTGGGTCGAGGATCAGACGCTTGAAACCCTCCCTCGCCGGCATCGTGACGGCGACGGAACGCCCATCGGCCGTCCATCGCACGACGCCGCGGGTCGCGGGCGCGGACCCACCCGCCAATGCCTCGGGCATGGGCTGGACGCCCAGCAACTCCACGAAGTCGAGGGGGTGGACGGGCACGCCGAAGGCCCGCCCACTCTCTCGCGTGGCCTTGCTCACCGTGCCCACCAGCGCCACCTTCTCGTCGCCCGAGAGGTCGAGCCACCAGTACGACTCACCGTTCGCACCCAGCAGGAAGATCTCATTGGACACCTTCGAGATCTTCAGCGAAACCTTGTGGGGGCGAAGATACTGCAAACTCGCTTCGGCCTGATGGCTCAACGGCTTCCCCGAATCGTCCACCGTGTCGAGGACCACGTCGGCGCTCGCCCGCAGAGCCTCCAGCCGACGCACCCGAGCGTTGTAGCCCTTCGCGACCTCGGCATACGCCGGCGGGTCCTGGGTTGCTCGTTCGATGGGTGCCGATCTCACCGAGGTGGGTGTTCGCCCCGCGCCCGCGCATCCGCCCAGCCACAATCCGACGCTCAGCGAGACGAGACCAATCAAACGAGCAAAATGGCTTCGCACGAAACCCTCCTGGAACAACGGCCCAACGCCCTCGACCATCGATCACTTGCTCTGCACGGCAACGACCTGCCCGAGTTGTTCGATGGCCTGCGCGATCGCTTCGTCGGTCAGCCCGGGATCAATCACCTCGATCGTCGCGCCTTCCGGTGTGTTGGGCGCGGTCTTGGGCTGGACCAGCAGTCTCCCCGCCTCACTGCGGACCATCTTCAGAACTCGCCGCCGGACCAGCAGCAGCGCGAGCAAGTATCGGAAGGCTTGCTGCCTCGGCTCCATCGCACCACCCAACTCTTCAAAGAGTTCGAGCAGTTCCGGATCGCTCAGCAATGTTTGCTTTTTCGCGTCGGGAGGGAGCATGGTGGCTCGCCACACGCCGAAGAGCCGCAGCGGCGCGACGGGCCTCGCGCCCCGCTCCCAGGCATCCCATGAAAAATCCAACCGCTCCAGGAAGGGTTGGCCCGGTCGTTCGACCAGGGTCGCGACATAACGCTCACCGGCCTCAAACAAGCGACCGGTAGCGGAGCAGGTGCCGGTGGATCGAGAAATGGTAAACGTGGAACCCAGGGCGCTCGACATCAAGGGAGCGTAGGGAGGGCACGCGAACGGCTCCGAGGTGACGACGGCGGGAAGCACGCCTCGAGACGCACGGGCGCTACTTGCACATCACGTGAAAGAACCGATCACCCGTCCCGCCGGATCCGACCCGAAAGGTCGTTGAACTTCCACAACGAGGACAGGTCGCGACGTACTTCGTACCGTCCGGGCTGCGATAGACACGAAGGTACGTTCCATTGCACGAGAACCGCACGCCCAGCCACGGGCGCTCGGTACGTCGTGCCGGCGCTTCCGAAAGATCGAGCGTGGCCGAGTTCCGAGGCATGGACACGAACATCGACCAGTTCCAAGCCCGCCTTGCACCCGTCTACGGGTAGGAATCCCAGAGCAGGCGTGTTCGGTTCGGAGTTGAATCCTACCGCGATCCTAACATGTACACCCAGGGCACAAAACCTAACCCGCCGCGTCTGAACGGGTCGATCCTTAACACATGCCTCCCCATCCAGGGGAAGGCGGCTACCATTCCCCCCTTGGTCTTTCCTGCGGGTTTTTCAGAACGCCGGACTTCACGTCACGCTCGGGCGCATGCCCGGCCCGCAGGATCGGAACTTCGAGAGATGACAGTCAGCCAAGCCCTCTCCACACTGACGATTCTTCCCGATCCCCCACCGCCCCCAACAGGCATTGGACTGATCGCTGGTGGCGGACGACTTCCCATCTTGGTCGCGCAAGGGCTTCGACGGATGGGGCACGCGGTCCATGGCCTCGGGCTCGCTGCCCAGTTCGACGCGGATCTTCCCAGTTACTGCACGACATTCCAAGAGGTTGGACTGCTCCGAGTCCACAGTTGGGCCCGAACGCTTTGCAAACAGGGTGTTCACCACGCCATCATGGTCGGCCGGGTCGACAAGGCGAAGGTGATGCACGACCCGTGGCGTATTTTGAAGTCACTGCCGGATCTTCACACGGCGATTCGCTGGGTCAAGCATCTGCGGCACGACAAGCGCTCGCACGCGGTGCTCTCGGCGATTGCGGATCACCTGGACAGTCAGGGCGTGGCGCTGCTGGACTCGACCTGCTCCATCCCGGATCAGATGGCGAGCGAGGGCGTGATGACGAGCAAGCAGCCGACGCGTGAGCAGCGTGAGGATGTGGACTTTGTCTGGCCATTGCTGGCGGAGTTGCTCCGTCTGGATATCGGGCAGAGCATCGCGGTGCGCGAACGGGACGTCATCGCGGTCGAGGCCGTAGAGGGCACGGATCGGATGATCGACCGCGTGGGCGCGTTATGCCGAGCGAAGGGGTGGACGCTGTGCAAGGGCTCGCGAGCGGGACACGACCGCCGCAGCGACGTGCCGACGGTTGGCGTCAACACGCTGAAGAAGATGCACGAGAATGGCGGGCGCTGCCTCGCGCTGGCGGCGGGTGACGTGATCATGCTCGAGAAAGACAAGATGATCGACGTCGCCGACGAACTCGGGATCGCAATCGTGGGGGTGCCCACGGCGCAGTCGCTCTCGAGCCCGTTCGTCAGGCCGAGCGTCATGCTCGAATCGCTGCCGGCGTACGCGAGCGTGGGATAGGGAACGTCCCTTCGAAAGCGATTTTTTCGCACCGACGTGCTTGCGTTGCTTCTGTGCTTCGATGCAACCGATTTCAGGACGTTCCTCGGGCGTCAATCCGTGGAACAGACGGAAGCGACCCGCGTCCAAGTTAGCGTCGGCCAACTCCGACTCCACGCCTCGCGAGCGTGCGACGGGCGCGGCGGCATGCGGCCGTGCTCGACACCCCAAGGCGATCGACTGGGCGAGGCGTTCTCGCTGGCGATCGGCCCCGGAGTTTGAGCATGTTTTCGGTACAGAATCGTGTCTGGGCGAAGGTCGCCGCAGCGTTTGCGATGATCTCGGGCGTGGGCCTCGCGTCGCCGGCGTTCGCGGAGCATGAACGGGATGGACGAGTCGTCGAGACCACCACCCGCATCACGGAGAGCGCGACGCGCGTCGTCGAAACCAATACCCGCTGGCGTGAAGAAAGCGATCGTGATCGCGACGCGTGGCGAAGGGACTGGGACAACGTGGACTACAAGCGCGGGCAAGGTCGGCGTGACGACGACTGGGGGCGGGACCGGCGATGGGAGCGTGATCGTGGACGAGACCACGGGCGTGACCATCATCGTCCACGCTGCGAACCCCCGCCCCGCTGCGTGCCGCCTCCCCGTTGCGAGCCTCCTCGCGTGGTGTGCCCGCCGCGCCGCGTCGAGGGCATTGGGATCGGCATCCGAATCGGAGTGCCGGGCGTGATCATCATCGGTGACGCGACGCCGGGCGGACGGAGTGGGTGCCGCTGAGTTTCAAACCGAGTTGACCCGAAGACGAGCCGGCGGACGCGCCGGCTCGATCTCATTGAAGACGCGAGAGCGCGAGCCCCGGTGGATCGTCGCAAGACAAGGCTTGGTGCCGTACGTATCCTCCGCACATGCGAGCCATCATCGTCGAACGCAAGGGGAGCCCCGTCGCACGGAACATCTCGTATCGCACCGATTGGCCCGAGCCCGGCGAGCCCGGGACGGGGCAGGTGCTGATCAAGACGCTGGCGACGGCGTTCAACCAGATGGACCTCTGGGTCGGGCGCGGCGTGCCGGGGCTGGACCTGACGTATCCGCGTGTTTCGGGATGCGATGCGTGCGGCGTCGTGGAAAGCGTGGGCCCGGGCGTGGATGCGGCGTGGGTGGGGCGGCACGTGATCGTGAACGCGGCGACGCGCGTGCCGGAGCGTGTGTCGCCCGACGATCCGCCGGGGACGACCCTCGCTCCGAACTATGAGTTGATCGGGGAACACCACCACGGGATGCTGGCCGAGCGATTTTTGGCGCCCGCCGCAAACATTGCAGATGTTGGGAGCGCCGATCCCGCGGCGGCGGCGGCGTTCGGGTTGTGCGGGCTCACGGCGTGGTCCATGATCGTGACGAAGGGACAACTTCGTCCCGGGCAGAGCGTGCTCATCACGGGCATCGGCGGCGGCGTGGCGACGGCGGCGCTCTCGATCGCGAAGCACTTTGCCTGCTCCGTCGCCGTCACGAGTCGGCACCAGTGGAAACTCGATCGAGCCAAGGAACTCGGCGCGTCGTTCGGCGTGCTCGATGCGGGACAGGACTGGTCCAAGGAGGTCCGTGCCTGGACCAAGAAGCGGGGCGTCGACATGGCGATCGACTCGAGCGGAAAAGCCACCCACCTCAACTGCATCAAATCCCTCGCCCGCGGCGGCGCGTATGTCACACCCGGCTGCACCAGCGGCCCCGATGCCACCACCGACCTTGCCCGCATCTTCTGGAATCAACTCCGCGTGCTGGGCAGCACGATGGGCAGCAACGAGGAGTTCAAGGAGATCACGGCGTTGTTCCGTTCGGGCGCCTTGAAGCCCGTGGTCGATCTTGTGTTTCACGCGAAGGATGCCGTGAAGGCGTACGAACGACTGGAGTCCGGGGAGCAGTTTGGAAAAATAGTGGTGCGATGGTGAATCGACTCAGGCGGCGATCGAATACCACGCGCGTCCGGGGCAGAACTTCACGATCGCCCAGGGATCGATCATGGCGTGGACGGGCTCGGCGTGACGCAGCCAGATCAGCGTGCCGTACTTGGCGTTGCGTTTGCTCTTCCAGTAGGACGGCGGCGCGCCCACGGCCCAGCCGAACTTTTCTTCCAGCGCCTTGAGTTTGCGTGGGGTGAGGCACTCGATCGCCTCGACGCGATCCACGACGGCACGGGCCGCGATCGCCCCGCCTTTTCGCTTGAAGTAGATGATGTGCCCGGGCTTCACCGTGCCGAACGGCTCTCGCTTGTGCAGAGAAAAACGCGACTCGATCGTCTTGGTGCCTTCGAGGATCGCGTCGACATACTCAGAATGCAGGATGGCGAGGTGTTGCATGCTGGGCTCCCCTCAGCGAGGGAGGGCTGGGAGCGAGTTCGGGTTCGGAGCATCAAGGCCGGACCTTGCTGCGTGCTACTTCGGACAACAACGCTCCCTTGCACAAAAACAAGCGAGGCGAGACATCAGGAACGCGGCGCCGTGGTGCGCTTGGTGACTTCTGGCGCTACTCCCCCCGCATTTTGGCGATGGTCGCGGTGGTGCTCTTGCCCGCCACGAGGTCCACGAGCGCCACGCGCCCGCCGTAACTCTCGACAAAGTCCGCTCCGACAACCTTGTCCTTGGTGTAGTCGGCCCCCTTGACCAGGGTGTCGGGCTTGATGCAGCGGATGAGGTCCATGGGGGTGTCCTGCGAGAAGACCACCACCGCGCCGACGGAAGACAGCCCGCCCAGCACTCGGGCGCGATCCTCTTCGGTGTTGACGGGGCGTCCGTGGCCCTTCAGACGCCGAATTGAGGCGTCGTCATTGAGCCCGACGACAAGGAAATCACCCAGGGCGGCGGCACGGTCGAGGAGTGAGACGTGCCCGGCATGCAGGACGTCGAAGCAACCATTCGTGAAGACGACCCGCTTCTTCTGGCGGCGCAGGGCCTCACACTCGGCGGCGATCTGCTCCCAGGTCCGGATCTTGGCGTGGGAGGGTGAGGCTTGCGCCATGATCGCATGGTGGATCTTTTCCAATGGAATGGGCTGCACGCCGAAGACCTCAACCTCGAGGCCCGCCGCCGCGTTCGCGAAGCGGACGCTATCGTCCCAGGCGATCCCGTTCGCGCGTGCCGCCGCCAGGCCCGCGAGGAACATGTCCCCCGCGCCCGTCACGTCGTAGACCTGCCTGGCGATCGTGGGGATCGCGATCGGCTCGGCGTCGCTCGTGAGCAGCATCGCGCCGTGTTTATCGAGGGTGAGCACAACGGACTCAAATCCGTGGGGTTGCATCAGTTCGCGAGCAAGGGCCGCATTGTGCGTGATCGACGCGCTGCCGTCGCCCTCGGCGTGCGTGCGGCGCCCGGTCGCAAACTCCGCCTCGGTGCGGTTGGGCGTGATGCAGGTGGCGCCCGCGTACTTCGAATAGTCGCTGATCTTGGCGGGATCGACAAAGACGGGCTTCCCGGCCGCTTTCGCCATGCGAATGACGTGCTGGCACACCTCGGGCGTGCAGACCCCTTTGGCGTAGTCCTCGATGCAAACAACATCGACCGAGGGCAACTGTGCGTCGTACGCCGCGAGCAATCGGCGCACCACGTCCGATGGCACCGGGTCGCGTGATTCGTAGTCCACGCGGAACATCTTCTGGGGGTGGCGTCCCTGCGCGAACCCGATCAGGTTCTGCTTGAGTGTCGTTGGACGTGAGGCATCTTCGACGAGGCCGTCGGCATGGACACCTTCACGCTCCAACTCGGTGCGGAGCACCCCGGCGATCGCGTCGCGGCCCGTGACGCCCAGCGCGAACACCGAACCCTTCAGTGCCGCGAGATCGAGGCAGACATTGGCCGCCCCCCCCGGTCGGTTGTCGGCCTCGCCCCGAACATGCAAAATCGGAACGGGAGCGTCCGCCGCGACCCGTTCGGCATCGCCATGCACCAGTTGATCGAGCATGAAATCCCCGACGACGATCGCGGAGAAGGGCTTCCAGCCGGCGAGAGATTCCAAGAGTGGATTCATGCGGTGAAGGGTACACGGGTCACGCACAATGCACCGATCATCCGGACGCAGGCGCTGAACGAGCATTTGGAGCCGGGGTGGGCACATTCGAAGCGGGCGTCGCCTCGGAGGACCGCGATGCCGCGGGCGTGCTCGGCGCCTGAACGCCCACCGGCCTCGACACCTCAATCACGAGCGTGTCATCTTCGGGCGGGCACGCGCGGTATCGCTCAACTTCCATCAGCAACGAGAGTGGCCAACTCTGCGACCTGTCCCTCGGCATGGCGATCAACCGCAGGAAGCCGCTCATGCCCAGCATCTTGCCGCCCGGCGGCCTCGCTTCGATCGCGCCGTCCGTGTACGCGATGAGGCTATCGCCGGGCCCAAACCGCACGCTCTGCGCGTGCGAATCAAACTGCGCATCGGGGCATGCGCCAAGCACGAACGACGTGGCGGGCAACTGATGAATCGACCCATCGACCCCGCGGAGATAGGCAGGAGGATGCCCGCCGCTCGCGTACTCCAAGAGATCGCGTCGCACGTCCACGCGGAGGCAGATCGCGGTGAGGAAGACGGAGTGATGGGCGAGGGTGAGGTTCACGTACCGATTGAGGAGCCGCAGAACCTCACCCGGATGAATCTCGGGGTCCTCCGCGTACACGCGCTGGAGTTCGCCGTGCAGGCGATTGACCGTAAGCGCCGCCGCGATGCCGTGCCCGGTGACATCCATGAGCACGAGGTTGAACCTTCCCGCGCCGCCCTCGGCCGTGGGCTCCTTCCAGGCGAAGAGGTAGTCGCCGCCGATTTGTCGCATGGGTTCGTAGGAATATCGGAGTTGGACGGGGCCCTCGGTGATCTCCTTGGGGAACATGGATTCGTGGATGCGACGAGCATCGACGAGTTCCCGGCGGACTTCGCCGTAGCGTTGCTGAAGGAACTGCACCCGATACTGCTCGAGGCGTCGGGAGTGTCGAAGCCAGCAGATGAAGGCCCCCGGAGCGCCGGCAAGTGCACTGAAGGCGATATTGAAGATGACCCCGACCACGCCCCCTTCTCTCTCCACAAGGACCTGGGTCGACTGCAACGCGAGGAGGATCAAAAACGGGCGAAGCGACTGCCCGACGGTCCAGGGCAGGAACGAGCACGCCACGACGTGCGTAACGAGCACGCCCCACATGCCCAGTCGGACGGGCATTCTGAGCCATTCGCTGAGGATGTGCAAAAAGCCATCGAACACGACGAGCGCGAAGGAAAGCCGCAGGATCTCGTGCACGTGGAGTTTGCGGGCCTTGGTCAAAAAGAACGCGCCGAGATACGCGGCGCTGCTCAGGAGGGCAAAGGCGGTGCCTCGCAGCGCGCCGACAAAGGGCCGCGGTTTGGCCTGGCTTTGGATCTGCAGCGCACGCTCCGCACGGCCGACGCTTTGATCGACCTTGGTCGGGGAAGCGGGTGTCGAAGAGGCGCCATCGCGTGATGGGACGGTCCCGGAGGAACTGGTAGTCGATGCCGGAGCCGGGGCAGGTGCGGGTTGTCCATCGGACCTCTGCGATGATGATGGTTCCGGGGCGGGAGTCTTCACGACATCGTTCGGCTCGGCTCCGCTCTCGCGAGCGGGTGGAGCGACGCTTGAGGGCGCGAGAGCGAGGACCAGGCCGATGGTGAGCGCAATGACCGCCAGCCCCGCACCAACCGAACCGACGATTCCCGTAAACCAACGAAATCGCTTCGCGAGGAGCGAGGCCGTCTGCGCCTCGAACTCTTGCGTGAAATCGTGCGTGAAGGCGGTGCTGTGTGTTGTTCGACTCACCCAACTCCCTTACAAACCACGAAAGACATACGCCGACGGCTACTTGACTAAATTATAACGAACAGAGACCTCGCGGAAGGGCCTGAGTCTCTGCCATGCTACACCGAACGAGGAAGTACCGTTCCCACCCGGTCGAAAAACCGCGGAAGATTCCAGGGTCATCACCGGGGCCGGTTGGTACCGGGCGTCCAGAGGACATCCCAAGCACCTTGGTTGTTCGCCACCCGAGCGAGAACGAAGAGAAGATCGCTGAGGCGGTTGAGGTAGCGCACCGTCTCCGGGCTTGTGCAGTCGGACTCGACGGCGAAGAGGTGCACCGCGAGGCGTTCGGCACGGCGGACCACGGTTCTCGCGATGTGCAGGGCGGCGGCAAGGGCGGTGCCGCCGGGTAGGACGAAACTATTCAATGGTGCAAGTCCGTCGTTGAACCGATCGATCTCACGCTCGAGGCGATCCACCTGCGTGGGAAGGATCCGCAATCGCGAACCGGGCTGCTCTTCCACCGCGATCGGCGTCGCCAGGTCGGCTCCGAGGTCGAAGAGATCATGCTGGAGCGAGCGGAGCACCTTCGAGAGGTCGCTCCCGATGGGCCCTTGCACACGTTCGGCTTCGATGACGGCGTGCCCGATGAAGGCATTCGCCTCGTCCACGGTGCCGTAGGCTTCGACGCGGATCGCATCTTTGCGGACGCGATCACCGGTCGCGAGTCCGGTGGTGCCGTCGTCGCCCGTGCGTGTGTAGATCTTGTTCAACTTGACCATGGCGGGCTTCCTTTCCGAGGTTGGCGGAGAGAAGCGTAAGCCTCGCGTGCGTCCGCGAACGCGGGGGTGGGACACCGACAATCGTGCGCAACGGCACGGGCGTGACGGTCGCCCACCCAGCACCGGCCCGACTACCTTTCAGAGTCGATCGCCCCACGACACTCCACTCTGATAGGCATGTATCGACTTGGACCCGTTGCCCTCCATAGCGACTCGCCCACTCACACGCGGCTTGACCTCCATCTGGTCGGGCCGCGGCCCCGTTCGCATCGGGGCGTTTCCCGATGTCGTTTCACGCATTCTCTCGGCCCGGGGCCTCGACGCGGCGAGCGACGAGGCCGCCCGCTTTCTTTCTCCTTCGCTCAAGCACCTTCACGATCCGTCGGCGATCCCGGACCTCGATCTTGCCGCCGATCGCCTCTTGCGGGCGGCTCGCGCCGGAGAGCGGATCGTGATTTACGGCGACTACGACGTGGACGGGATTACGGCCAGCGCGATCCTCTTTCACCTGCTCCGCACCCTTGTTCCCGGCGCGGACGTGCAGACCTATGTGCCCCACCGCATCGACGAGGGGTATGGGCTGCACGCCGACTCGCTCCTCGCACTCGCACGCGAGGGTGCGAAGGTGATCGTCTCCGTGGATTGCGGGGTGACGGCGGTCGCGGCGGCGGCCGCGCTGGCGGGAACGGGCGTGGACCTGATCATCACCGATCATCACAATCCACCCGGGACGATGGGGGACCTGCCGCGGGCCTTTGCGGTCGTCCACCCGCGTCGCCCCGACTCTTCGTATCCATTCGGGGAACTCTGCGGCGCGGGGGTGGCGTTCAAACTCGCGTGGCGACTCGCGACGCTTGGGTGCGGCTCGCCGCGGGTGCCCGATCCCATTCGGGATCTGCTGCTCGATCTTCTCGCGCTCGCGTCGTTGGGCGTCATCGCGGACGTGGTGCCGCTGGTGGACGAGAACCGGGTGATCGCCCGATTCGGCCTCTCTCGCCTGCGGGCGACGAAGAACGAAGGGCTTGCGGCGCTCATTGCCGCCTCGGGCCTGGCGGGCGAGTCGGTGAAGGAAGAGGACGTGGGCTTCAAACTGGCCCCCCGTCTGAACGCGTGCGGGCGTATGGGGCACGCGCGAGAGGCCGTGGAGTTATTGACGACCGCGCATGGGGCGCGAGCATACGAGATTGCGGAGCAACTCACGCGGCAGAACAACGAGCGTCGGCGCGTCGAGGCCGCCATCTTTGAGCATGCCGCCGAACTCGCCGTGGAGCGCGGCATGACGGGGCCCGACCATCGAGCGATCGTCCTCGCTCATAAGGACTGGCACCAGGGCGTGGTCGGCATCGTGTGCTCGCGACTCGTGGAGCGGTTCCATCGCCCCACGCTTTTGCTGCAGGACCACGGCGAAGAATGTCACGGGTCTGGGCGATCCATCGAGGGGTTCAATCTCCATTCGGCGATCGAGGCCTGCGCTCCGCACCTGCGATCGTTCGGAGGGCATGACATGGCCGCTGGGCTCCGGCTCCGCACCGAACGTCTTGACGCCTTTTCCCACGCGTTCACCGAGGTCTGCAACAGCCGCCTGACACCCGACGATTTGGTCCCGACCCGCACCTTTGATTGCGACGCGACGCTGCGTGATTTGACCATGGAGAACGTGCGACGGATGCAACTCCTCTCGCCCTTCGGGCGTTCGAATCCACGGATCACGCTCCGCGTGCCATTGATGCGACTGCTGGGACGCCCAGAAACCTTTGGGAGCGGCAACAAGCACCTTTCGCTCCGTGTCGCCGACGCCCATGCGACCGGGCAAGCCCCCGCGATGCGACTGGTCGGATGGAACTGGGCCGCCCGCATCAAGGACCTCCCGATTGGGGCCACGATTGACGCGCTGGTGCGCCCGGGCGTTTCCACCTGGGGCGGGGTCAAGGTGGAGTGCGAGATCGAAGACCTTGGCGTGCGGGCGAGTTGAGCGGAGCGTTCGGGTCTGCTCACGCGGGCACGGCGTCGGAGGTTGTGCAGGCCGCGTCGGCGACCTCGGGTGAATTGCCCGACGGAGCCCTCCCGCATATGCTCTCCCCGCAGTTCGCGGCTGTGGCGGAACTGGCAGACGCGCAAGATTCAGGTTCTTGTGGTAGCAATACCGTGGAGGTTCAAGTCCTCTCAGCCGCATTGGAGAATCCCCGCCCTATGGGCGGGGTTTTTCATGCCCACGCCCTTGAACCCGCCCCGCGCTGAGAGTGAACATGCCCCTGATCCTCGCCGGCATCGACGAAGCAGGCTACGGCCCGATGCTGGGTCCGCTCGCGGTCGGTTTGTCGGTGTTTCGCGTGCAGTCGTGGGACAAGGCGGAGACCTCGCCCAACTTGTGGAATCTGCTGTCCACGGGCGTGTGTCGCGAACCCGGACGCGGTGGGCGGACGGACAAACTGGGCCGCATCGCGATCGCGGATTCGAAGCAACTCAAACTCTCGAACAGCGTCAAGTCCACGCATCCGCTGGTGCACCTGGAGCGTGGCGTCTTGAGTTGTGCGCGTGTTCTTTCCGACACGCCCATCGCGAGCGACGTGGAATGCCTCGCCCTGCTCGGCACGCGACTGCCGGCGCACTCGTGCTATGGCGAGCCCGTGATCTCGCTTCCCCTCGCGCACGAGGCGAGCGAGATCGGCATCTCCGCCAACACGCTGTCGAGGGCGATGCACACGGCGGGAGTTGATCTGCTGGCAATGCGCTGCGTGCTCGTCGGCGAGCGCGAGTTCAACGCGAAAGTCCGCGAGTTTGGGAACAAGGCTTCGACGAGCGCCGGAGCGATCGCGGACCATCTTCGGTATGTCTGGGAGCGATGGGGTGAAGACTTGAACGGCCAGAGGCTGGGCATCGTGTGTGATCGCCTGGGTGGGCGTGCGGCGTACGGCGGCTTTCTCAAGCGAGCACTGGCGGGCGAGGTTGAGGTGATCGAGGAATCTGAGGCTCGCAGCCGATATGTGGTGCATGACGGCGTGCGCCGCGCGGGCGTCGCCTTTCTCGTCGAGGGAGAATCGGCCCATCTCCCCGTGGCGCTCGCCTCGATGATCGCGAAGTACGCTCGGGAACTCGCGATGATTCGATTCAACCGGTATTGGTCCCGCGTGTACGCCGAGTTCAAAGACGGCAACCTCAGGCCGACGGCGGGGTATGCGCTCGATGCCCGCCGGTGGCTCGACGAGATGGGCTCGCTGCTCTCGCGCGAAGACCGCGAAGATCTGGTCCGAATCGCGTGAGCCTGAGGATTGGTTACCCCGGTGGTCTTGAAGAGTGCCGTCTGGGACGGCGATCGAGTGCTTCCACCCTCGGCGCACGCGAGGCCTGCCATCTATGCTCTGGATGTGACCCCACAGGACTCCACCCTTGAGAAGCGCTATCTCGACCTTGCGGCGCGCCTTGCGCTCCGAGGTCAAGGGCGCGTGGAGCCGAACCCGCTGGTCGGGGCGGTGATCGTTCGAGGGGGGCAGGTTCTGGGCGTTGGACATCATCTTCGATTCGGGTGGCCGCATGCCGAAGCACAAGCCTTGCACGATTGCGTGCGACGGGGACACACGGCCCGTGGCGCGACGATGTATGTGACGCTCGAACCGTGCAACGCGCCGGGGAAGCAACCGGCCTGCGTCGAAGCGATCATCCGTGAAGGGCTTGCGGAAGTTGTGTTCGCCCGGTCGGACCCCAATCCAGTCAAGGGGGGCGGGGCAGGCACACTCTCAGCCGCCGGGGTGCGGGCGCGAGAGTCGAGCGCAAGCCCGTTCGCGACGGGACTATCTGCGCCGTTCATCAAGCGAATCAGGACCGGCCTGCCGTGGGTCATCGCCAAGTGGGCCCAGACTATCGACGGGCGAATCGCGACGCGCACGGGAGAGAGCAAGTGGATCAGCGGCGAGCGATCTCGGGCGCGAGTGCACCGGCTCCGTGGACGCGTGGACGCGATCCTCACGGGATTGGGCACGGTCCTTGCCGACGACCCGCTCCTGACGGCTCGACTCGAATGGCGTCCGCGTCGCGTGGCGATGCGGGTCGTCGCGGACGCGGACCTGGAGATTCCGCTTCGGGCGAAGTTGGTGCAGACGGCATGGGCCACGCCCACGATACTGGCCTGCGACCAAGACCTGTTGACGGCGGACATCGTTTCGGAAAAGCGTGGCGCGTTGCGAGCCGCCGAGGTGCGGTTCATCGGCGTGCCGACGCGCGGGCGCTCCATCGACACACGATCGCTGTTGCAACGACTGGCGTCGATGGGGGTCTCGACGGTGCTCGTCGAGGCTGGTCCTGGGTTGCTGGGCTCGCTTATCGACCAAGGCTTGGTCGACGAGGCGGTGGTGTACGTTGCGCCGATGATCCTGGGAGACGACCAAGCCCGCGCCGTTGCGGTGGGACGAGTCGCGGAAAGCCTCGCCATGGCCCAGCGATTCGATCTCTGGCGGGTCAAGGCGCTCGACGGCGACGTGGAGTTGACCTATCGCGCGAGGCCGGCCGCGGTGTGAAGAACGTTCCATCTATCCGCGGGGCGGCATGTGCGGCTGGCGTTTCCGCCAATCCTGATCTTCGGCGAGTCGGCCGTCCTCGATAACGACGACGCGATCCGCCCGTTCTGCGGTGGCCGGATCGTGCGTCACGATCACCATGGTGTGCTTGCGTTCGGCGCGAATCTCGGCGAAGGTGTCGAGGATCTTGCGACCGGTCTCCCGATCGAGATTCCCCGTCGGTTCGTCGGCGAGAAGCACCTTGGGCTGATTGACCAGGGCGCGAGCGATCGCCACGCGCTGTCGCTCGCCGCCGGAGAGTTCCGCCGGGCGGTGCCGCAGGCGGTGGCTGAGCCCCACGATGCGCAGCATCTCCTCGGCGGCGGATTTTCGGTCTCCCGCGCCTCGTCCGCCGTGAACCATCATCGAGATGGCGACGTTTTCGGTCACCGTCAACTCCGGCAGCAAGTGATAAAACTGGAAGACGAAGCCCACGTCATGGCTGCGATAGCGATCCAATTCCGCCGCGGAGAAGCGGGCGAGGTCCTTGCCGCGAAACACCACGCCCCCGTCGCCTTCGGCACCGAACGCCCGTCCGCACTCCGGGCAGATGGACCACTCGCTGTTGCCCAGGATTCGAGGGTACTTGCATTGGGGGCAACTCGAGACCGCACCGCTCTTGGGGCGATCCGGGCGATCGAGCCCACCCAGGATGTGGAGAAGCGTGGACTTCCCCGATCCGGAGGCGCCGAGGATCGCGAGGAACTCGCCGTCCCGCACGTCGAGATCAACGCCCTTGAGCACGGGCACGTCCACGCGGCCAAGTTTGTAGGTCTTATGGATGTTCCGCGCGGCGAGGATGGGCACCTCGCCACCCGTCCGACTAGACATCGCTTGCTCCATGATTGATGTGGCACTGGTCAGCGTTGGCTCCTCGTTCGGTGCGATGTGGTGCTTGGATCTATCGGCTTGGTTCCTCGCTCGGCTCACTCAAATCGCAAGGCACGCACGGGGTTCATCCACGCCGCCCGGATCGCCGGCCACGCCGCACCGAGAACGCTCGACATCACGCCCACGAAGAACACCACGATCGCCGAGAGCGTGCCGACCTGATTGGGGATCTTCACGAAGTAGTAGACGCGGGGGTCCCAGATGACGATGCCGAGGCGATCGCCGAGCCATTCGTGGATGGGGTTGATGTTGACGACGACGAGGTAGGCGACGAGGACACCCAACGCCGCCCCCACGGCGCCGATGGCGAACGCGTACCAAAGCCAGACCGACGCAACGCCCAGCCGGCTCGCCCCGATCGCGCGCAAGATACCGATGTCGCGTGTCTTCTCGCTGATCATGGACCAGAAGATGGCCAAGACCAGAAACACGGCGGTAAGCGAGATGAAACTGAAGATGAACAGAACGAGCAATCGCTCGTGCTCGACGGCGGAGATCATCACGCGATTGAGGTCCTCCCAGGTTTGCAACTGGATATCGAAGGCGTCGGGGACCTGCCCCGCGTGGGCGGCGGCAAAGTCGGCGTAGATCGCGCCGCAGCGGTCCCGCAGCCTCGCGGCCGCGCCCTTCTTCGAGAGATCGCCCTTTCCTCGCACTAGAACGTGCGTCACGCGCGCGGGCGATTCGCCAATGACCTTGTTTACCTCGACGTAGCGTTCGCCACGACCATCGGGGGTCTCCTCGATCTGGAAGGGGTCTTTGGATCTCCGCTCGACCTTCGAGGCCTTGCTCATGCTCAGCATCTTCTGAAGTGCATCCAGTTGGATGAACATGCAGCGGCTATCGACTTCGTACACGCCGGACTGGAACTCGTTGGCGACGGCGACCTTGGTGTTGACCAGATCGATTGCTTTTCCGCTGGCGTCGAGTGGCGCCACGCCGATGGTGAGGTACCCATCTCGCGGAAGGAATGTGTCGATGTTCTCGACGGTCCCATCGGCTCGCGGCCTCTGCCGGGTTTTCGGGAGATAGAACCCGGCGGGATTTCGCCGATTGAATCCCGTGAACTCGATTCCGGGCACCACGGCGGGCTCCTTCTCACCCGTCGTTGGATTGGTCCGCGTCAGCGTCAGCCCTTGCTCAAGGACACGCGTCATCATGTTGGCAAGTCGCGGATCGACGCGAGGGTCCTCGCGTTGCTTGTCTTTTTCGAGAGGCTCGGCGAGCGGCTTCCACCACAGCGTGTCCGCGTACTTGGTGACCTTGGCGTAACTCGGACCATCGATGCCCTTGAGGAGGACGCCCTGACGCGTGCCGTCGGGCGAGGTGACGTACGCGTACGTTTCGATCACCGGGGTCGCGGCTTCAATTTCGGGGTCGGCTTGCAGTCGCGCGATCAAGTCTTCGTAGTGCCCGAAGCCAGGCCCAGGCCAGCCGATGACCACGTCGCCCACGAGCGTTCGCCCCGATCCGATCAGCATGCCCAGAAAGCCGCCCATCACGGACCACGTGATGAGCACCATCGCCGTGCAGAGCAGCACCGCCACCGAGGCGAGCAGCGGCATGATCTTCGTCGTCAGGTATCGTCGCGCGAGCAGGGCTTGGTACACGGTGAGAGGGTACGCGCACCGCACCCCGCGTGCGGCGATCCATGTGTCGTTTCTCTCCACGTGCAATTCCCGTCTTGCTTGCTCGCATTCCTGATGGCGAGGGAAATGGTCCCCCGCAGGAGAAACTCCCACCGCCGACCAACCGACTCGAGAGGTGGGCGGCCAAGACCGAGGTCCAGATGGCCTCGTGGAGGTGCAGCATGTGCACGTTCAAGACCGTCACGCTCACGATGACCACCATCACAATTTTGGCCGGCGCGGCCTTGGCCGACGAGGTCGTTCTTGGTTTCAGTCCGCCCACCAATCTCGTCCCCGCGCCTTGCTTCGTCACCATCGGCGTGCAGACTATTCCCGTCATGATCCCGGGCCCTGTGCCGGTCGAGATCAAGCGTCAACTCATCCTCGATCAGGTTCGACTGGCGGGACATGACGCCGACCTGACGCCACACACGAACGACGCCATCACCATTCATAACGTGCCGCACGCGACACGCGTCGCGTTCTCAGGAGGCATGACGGGCGAACGTGCCGATTCCGCGAGGGCGCCTCGCATCCTCGTGAGCGGCATCGACATCATCGGACGCTTCGATCCCTTCGATGCCAACCGCCTTCCCGCGGTATTTACGGCCGGAATCGTGACCGACGCGGGCGAACTGACCACCGAACTCTCGGCTCAGGAACTCAACTTCCAGACCGAAGGCCCGATCATCTGCCGGGCGCTGTTCCAGCGACTCGCCCCACGAGCGCCGCAGTTTGGAGCCCAGATCAACTTCGCGGGCGATCGCCTCGAGATTTACTTTGACCCGGCATACACCGTGACGCAGGGCGGCGTGATCTTCGGCACCACCTCGCCCACGCAAGGATTCGGCGGGCACATCGAAACGCCCCCCGCCCCACCGCGTTGCGTTTCCGATGTTGACGACGGCTCGTTCACCGGCACCCCCGACGGTGGCACCACGATCGACGACCTTCTCTACTACCTCTCTGTTTTCGAGGCCGGTGATGCCCGCGCCGACGTGGACGACGGCAGCGGCACGGGGACGCTGGACGGCGGCGTGACGATCGATGACCTGCTGTACTACCTCCATCGCTTTGAGCAAGGGTGCTGAACTCGAGGAGATCACCATTCGACGACGAATCGGCGGGCGACGAGCCACACCGCGTGTGCCCGCCGATCGGATTCAGGCGTGGGCCGTTCCGCGTCCGAAGCGAATCTCACTTGTGCTTTCCACGTTGGGTTGCTCCCTCTACTGTTGTGCATGAACACCGCCGTTTCGCCGTGCGCTCCGGCTCCCACAGTCGCCCCCCCCACCACCGTCGCCGAGTCCCTCCGCAAGAGTCCGGCCCTCGCCGCCGCGGTTCGGGCGATCGTGGAGGAAACCAAACGAGCCTCATCTCGCCTCACCGACGTGCGCCCCCCCCACCCGGGGCTCAAGGAGTCGTATGACGCGCTCATGAAGCGTGCGGGCGACGTGCGCGGGCGTGCGCTGCTCTATCCCTACCTCGGATCGGGATTGGGCAACGGCGCGCTGGTCGAGTTGAGCGATGGGAGCGTGAAGTGGGACATGATCTGCGGCATCGGCGTCCACTTCTTCGGGCATTCCGACCCCGAGTTTGTCGAGGCGGCCGCGTGGAGCACGATCGACGACACCCTCAAGCACGGCAATCTCCAGTCCGGATTTGAGCCCTACGAGTTTCTCGAAACCCTCATCCGGGAGGCGAGCAAAAATAGCCGACTGAGGCACGGATACATCGCCACCGGCGGGGCGATGGCGAACGAGAACGCGCTCAAACTCTGCTACCACAAGCACACCCCTGCAAGCCGAGTCATCGCGTTCAAAGACTGCTTCATGGGACGCAGCAACACGATGGTGCAGATCGGGGACTCGGCGGACGGTCGCCCGGGCCTCCCCCTCAACGTGCTCGTCGATTACATGCCCTTCTACGACCCCGTCGCCGCCGAGCGCATGGGACACTCCAGGTTCATCGACATGTGCGTCTCCCACCTCACGCAATACACGGATCGATATCCCGGGCAGCATGCCTGCTTTATCTTCGAACTCGTGCAGGGCGAGGGGGGGTTCAATGTCGGCCACCGCGACTACTTCAAGGCCCTCATGGACGTCTGCCGCGCCAAGCGCATCGCGATCTGGGACGATGAGATCCAAACCTTTGGGCGCACCAGTCGCATGTTCGCCTACGAACTCTTCGATCTGGGCGAGTACGTCGACGTCTTTTGCGTCGGCAAGATGACCCAGGCCTGCGTGACCATGTGGACGCCCGAGTACAACCCCAAGGTCTCCCTCCTCAGCGGCACGTTCACGGGCGAAGGCGTCAGTTTTCGCACGGGGCAGCGCGTGGTCGAGCGCCTTCGCGACGGGGGGTACTACGGTCCCGGGGGAAAGATCGAACAGCACCACGCCGAGTTCAGGACGCACGCCAAGCAACTCATTGCCAAGCACCCCGAGTGGTTCCCCGCGGTGCCGGAAGTTGGGTCCGGCGACGCGCTCGTCGGCGGCACGGGCGGGATGATGCGGCTGACCCCGTTCGGCGGGAAGAAGGACAAGATCAACGCCGCGTGCAAGGCCTGCTTCGAAGAAGGCGTCGTCCTCTTCTATTGCGGGCATGGACCCTGGCACCTGCGCATGCTCCCGCCGTTGGGCGTGATGAAGATCGAAGATTGGGCGAGGGTCTTCTCGTGCCTCGAGAAGGGGCTTGCCAAAGCCGCCGGGTGATGGTCCGCAGGATTGGCATTTGGCGAGGCGTCGCGAGCAGACGGGTGAAGCACGTCCGCTCGGATCGACCACGGCTTGGGCGCAACTAGGACGACGCCCGACTCGCCGCCGCGCGGTCTGCATTCATCGTGCGTTGCTGCGCGTAGAGCATCAGCATGGCGCCGGCGATGGCAAAGAGACCTGTCAACCACTGCGTGGGCGTGAGGTACGAGCCGAAGATGGGCCCCTCCAGCGCCCCCACCGTGACGGCCTGTAACTGCACCACGCCGGACGCGACGGCAACGCCCAGCCGGGACATCGAGAAGTAATACAGCGTGTGCCCGATCCCGATGCCCACGAGCGCCGAGACGACCAGCCACAGCATCTGGATGCCCGTGAGATCAAAGACAACGAGCCCGTGCTCTTTTCCCTTCCAGATCATGAGCGTCGGCATGACGATCGCCGCGTACTGGCTCACCGCCGCGAACGCGAGCAGGGGCTTCACACCCCAGAGGAACTTGCGCACGGCGAGGGCATAGGCGGCGTAGAGCAGCCCCGCGCTGACCGCCATGATGATGCCCGTCGCCGTGCCGCCTCCAAGCCCGCCGGGACGAAAGTAGACCGTCAAGAGTGTTCCACCCAGGAGCGACGCCATGCCGGCAAGAAAGACGGGCGAACGAATGACGCGTCGCTCGGCCGGAAAGAGCACCGCCGCACCGAAGACGAGGAACACGATCTGGAGGCGGATGCTGAAGGTCATCAGCCCGACCTCAACGTAGTAGGGCGCGAGCCCGAAGAAGACCTGCGCCGCGGCATTGAACACCCCCGGCACGAGCGCACGCTTCCAGAGATTGGGGGGCCACTCGTGGCGTTTCCACGCCAGGACCAGCGCCGGAAGCCACATCAGCGATGAGATGGCGTATCGCCAACCGTTGGCGGACCAGCCGTCGATCCCGAGGTCCTTGAAATATCGGAGAAAGAGCGGGATGCTCGTCCAACCCGCGAGGGTGAGCACGATCGTGACGATGCCGAGGATGCGTGAGGGTGGATCGCTCGTCGGGGTCGGAGTCGTGTTCGACATGGGCGGGCGAGTGTAGCGTGGCGGGCGGACACGACACGCCGCCAAAGAAAACGCGGGCCCGGACAATGCCGGGCCCGCGTGGTATCCGATGCGTTCGAGCCAGGCTTAGCAGCCAGCCTCGAAGCGGAAGAGGAAGTAAAGGAGATCGTCGATGGTGACGCCGCCGTCGGTCACGCCCGTGCCGGAGCCGTCGTCGACGTCGGCGCAGATCACGCCATCCTCGAAGATGCCGAGGTAGTAGAGGAGGTCGTCGATGGTGACGCCGCCATCGGGCACGCCCGTGCCGGAGCCGTCGTCAAAGTCGGCGACGCAATCGCCGTGGCAGGAATCAGGCTGACCGTCGCTGTTGGTGTCGATGGTGAGTGTCACGCCCAGGTTGGAGCCCGAGTTGGTACGGGAGCACCAGCGCGTGTTGGAGGGGATCATGTTGAAGAGCGCGACGCCGACGTAGTAGTCGCCCGCGGCGAGGTTGCCGTCGCGACCGTCGAAGGGCAAGCCGTTGCCGACGGCCGGACGCGGGTTGCCCGCGGCGCCGAAGGAAAGTGCGGCATGGGCGTTGATCGAATCGTCATCGTCGGTCGCAACGAGGTTGCCCGCGTTGTCGAAGATGGCGATCTCGCAATCGACGGTGTTGCTGGTCGTGAGGCTGGTGTGCACATCGACGTAGGTGGTCGCGCTGGTGCTCTCGGCGAGGGTGAACTTGTACCACGTGGTGTTGAAGGGGCCGGCGGCCGTTTCGGCGCTCTGAGCACCGGGGGCCATCACGGTGGCAAAGTCCTGATCGACCGTGGGGGCGACCGAGGGAGCCGGGGGCACGCTGCCCGCGGGCGAGGCGTTGGTGGTCACGTTGAAGGTGACGTCGCCCACATCGGTGGTGGTGTTGGTGACATTGAAGCAGGATTGGAAGTTGACGCCGTTGGCGCCGATGCCGACGTAGTACACGCCCGCGGCGAGTTCACCATCGCGACCGTCATACTGGCGACCATCGCCGATAGCGGCGCGGCGGCAGATGCCGTAGGTCAACTGCGGCAGGGTTCCGGAGCCGTCTTCCAAGTCCACGGCAAGGCGGGTTCCGTCCGCGGCGTACAGGGCCATGGTGAGATCGGCCACGGTCGAGCCTTCGCAATCAAGATCGAGGAAGGTTTCGGCCGCGTCCGTCACATCGCCAACTTCGAGGCGGTACCACTTGGTCTCACCCGCGGCGAGGGCGCTGGTGCTGGAGGTGAGGCCGTTGGCGAGAGCGCCAAGGTCGTTGGCGGAGGGCGCGGTGCAGATGATCTCGCCGTCCAGTTTCATGCGCCAAGTACGGGTCGGGGTGGCGGCAACCTGCCGGTACTCATGCGCTCCGGCGGCACCACCCGTGATAATGGGAGAACCGCCGAGCAAACCGGACGCGCCGCCAGCGTGTGGGAAAGCGAGGTTGGTGCCGTCGCCGTTGATGTCACGGCCGTAGCCGTTGGTAATCGTGCCGACGGCGTGAGCGCCGGCACCCGTGCCGTGGACGGGGAACTGGAACTGCGTGCCCGTGCCCGCAGAAGTGTATGGGCGGAGCGTGGTCGTGCCGGGCTCAACGATGCGGAGGCGAATGAAGCCCAGATTGCTGGTGAGAAGGAAGGAGACGTCACCCGCGCCGCCCACGCCGTTGGGCGCGAGGTTGAGGGTGTACAGAGTCTGAATGCCGCAGTTCTGCGTGGTGGCGATGCGTGCCGAGAAGACGGGGACAGCGTCGGTCGTGCCGTCGTTCAGCATTTCGGGGTTGGTGTAGTTGCACGCCGAGCCTTGGAAGACCTCAAGGAGAACGTCATAAGTCTGGGGAGTCGAGCAGCCGCTGGACTGAATCGTGTAACCGATCCCGGTGATGCGCTTGACCGGGGCCGTGCCCAGTGGGCCACCGGTGAGGTCGAAATCTTCGAGCGTGTGGGTTGTTCCCAGCGCCGTGCCGTTCAACATCGAGCCGGTGGCGGTATTGAACCCGTTATCGAACACGATCCCGATCGCGCGGTCGGCGTAGGGGCCACGGACCACGGGATTGCCGTGGATGTCGATTTCTTTCATCTCGATCGTGGTCTCGAGAGGGAACTCCTGCTGGGCCATCGCCGCCGTGGTCGCAGCAAGGCCCGCGGTCAACGAGATCGCCAACGTCATCTTTCTCATGATTCACTCCAAAAAAAGCGTCCAAAACTCCCAACTCAAACTCACTTCAACATCAGGCTGCCCTCAAACAATGCGGGCAACGAGAAGATTCCAAAGGTCCAAACCCGGCTTGGAGAGAGGCAACCAAGGTCTGCTGCCATCCCACAGGCCGACCTGCGACGGAAATACGAATCCGCGCAGAATGCGTTACGCGATTGAAGCCTTCCGAGCGGGTAAACCGCGAAGGGAGCCCAGAGTTTGACCCCAACCGAAAACGCCATCAGTTTGCCACAACGGTGCTTGCGTGTCAACCTCGACATGAAAATCGTCTCGCGCAGTCGGTCCTGACAAAGGTAAACGCAAACATAGGAAAGCCCGTTCGCATTTTACAAGGGTTCTATCGCACAGGCGCACCGTCGCCTGGTGTGCAACACGGGCGAGGCGAAAGCCAGGGGAACAAGGCCCGCAGACGAGGCTCCCGACAGAAGAGTGCGAGCCAAACCGCCGCGCCCACGACCAGAGGTGAGATGAACGGATCGAGAACGCGAACGTGCGTCGCGACAGCCCCACCGAGGTATCCCGTCAAGAGCACCGCGCCCAGCATCGCCGTCCGGGGGAAGAGGAACACAACGGCGCAGGCGAGTTCGGTGACGCCGATCGGCGTGAGCGATTCCTTTGGGTAGCCAAACTTGCCCGTGAACATGTCCGCGACTTGAGGAGGCGCCATGAACTTCATCGTCGCGCTGAACGCAAGCATCGCGAAGATCAACGCGGTGAGGATCCATCCAACGATGGTCAAGGCCTTGTGCTGTTTCGCCACGCGAGTCCTTTCGGAGAGAGGTCTGCTCAGGATACACGAACTATGCCCTGATTGGGCGGACCGGCCGAGGACTCGGGCGGAAAAGCGTTCGGGGTGCAAAGTCAAGCGACGATGCTGAGTTCTCCGACCACTGTCGCATGACCGCGCCTTGGCCACCGGCTCGTCCACCGATCAGCAACTTCGTGACGCCCTTCGGCATCGAACCCAAATCAGGGATCACCGCTCCGAGTGATCTTGCCGCACTCCAGGGTTCCGCCATGCCGACTCTACCTCCGAAGCCCGAACCTATACCATCGAAGATGCCCATCCCGCCCATCACGTTGGAAGGACCGGCCTTGGTCGCGGCCCAGCGCAGCGAGTGGCTGCTGACCAATGGTCTGGGTGGATTTGCGATGGGGACCGCATGGGGCACGCCCACACGAAAGTACCACGCCCTGCTCATCGCGGCGACCGCGCCGCCCGTGGGTCGAGTGGCGGCGCTCAACGCTATCGACGAGACGCTGGTGATCGAGCACGTCGCCCCGAACGGGAACGTGATCCTGAATCGACACCCGTTGAGCACCTTCCGATTCAAGGGCGATCGCGAGATCAAGAGGACGGAGTCGCTGACGAGGTTCGTGCGTGAGGCCTTTTCCTGCCGTTGGGAGTTCGCGCTCGGCGGGGTGGACCTGGGCGTGCGGGCGACACGAACGCTGGAGTTGACGCCCGGATCGAACTCGGTGGTTGTGAAGTACGCGGTGGAAGCGCCGGGGCGGCGGGCCTGGCTGGAGTTGAGGCCACTCATCTCGTTGCGTGATTTCCACGCGTGCCTCTTCGAGCGCGACCAGCCGGATCGATTCTTGGTGCAACCCACTACGACGACTCGCGTGCGGTGCAGCGCCTCCGGATTGAGCGTGACGATCGAGGCGAAGGGCAAAGGGCGCTTCAACACGGAGTCGGCGTGGTGGCGCAACTTTGAGTATGCCCGCGATGCCGAGCGAGGCACCGACGCCATCGAAGACCTCTTCACGCCCGGCGCGTTCGTGATGGAATGCGGCGGAACCAGCACGAGCGGCGAAGTGGAACTGGCCGCATGGCTCGATGACGACGAACTCCCCCGCGATCGCCTGGCCCGCCGCAGCAAGGTCAACGCCGAACTGGAATCATGGATGACCGCGGTGCGAGGCCCCAAGCCCGCGAACGCACGCGACGAGCGAGCGATCGAGGCCCTCTGCCGCGCGGCGGACCAGTTCGTCGCGGCACGCATCATCCCTCCGACTCCGAACAACCCCGGCGGCGTGGGGGCGTCGATCATCGCCGGTTACCCTTGGTTCAGCGACTGGGGGCGCGATACGTTCGTGTCGCTGCCGGGGCTGCTGCTCGCGACGGGGCGGCATGATGAAGCGTTGAACGTGCTGGAGAGTTTCGCCGCGCATCGCAAGAAGGGGCTCATTCCCAACTGCTTCGATAATGCGACCGGTGCCGCGATGTACAACACGGCGGACGCCTCGCTGTTCTACATCCAGGCCGCGTGCGCCTATCTCTCGGAGACTGGCGATCGCGCCGGATTCTCGGGGCGTGTGCGCCAGGCCTGCCTCGACATCGTGCAGGCGTACCGGAACGGGACGGATTTCGGCATCGGCGTCGATCCCGACGACGGGCTCCTCCGATCGGGTAGCCCTCTCGACCCGGTGACGTGGATGGACGCGAAGCGCGACGGCGTGGTCTTTACACCTCGCAACGGCAAGGCCGTCGAGATCAACGCGCTCTGGTGCTCGTCGCTCATGTCGCTCGCGGAGGCGATCGAGCCGGATCAGCCGAACTCCGCGCGTGAACTGCGTCAAGTCGCGGAGAAGGCGATTCGCTCGTTCGGCACGAAGTTCTGGAACGCCGAGCAGGGGTGCCTCTACGACGTCTTGAACCCGATCGCGGGCGACTATGTCCCGAATCACCAGATTCGTCCGAATCAGATCTTCGCGGTGAGTTTGCCACACAGCCCGTTGCCGAAGGAACCGCAGCGCGCGGTGCTGGCGACGGTTCGTGAGCGACTGCTGACGCCGCTGGGCCTGCGCACGTTGGACCGAGAGGACGCGCAGTATCACGGACGATTCCAGGGCTCTCTCTTCCAACGTGACGGCGCATATCACAATGGAACGGTGTGGCCATGGCTGATCGGTCCGTATGCGGAGGCGGTGCTGCGGGTGGGCAACTTCTCGCAAGCATCGAAGGACGAGGCACGAGGTGTGATCCAGCCGTTGCTCGATGAGTTGCTCGGGGTGGGACGCGTGCCGGCGTCGATCGGACAAATGAGCGAGGTCTACGACGGCGAGGACGCGCTCGACTCGCCCCGTCGCCCGGACGGGTGCATGGCGCAAGCCTGGTCGATCGCGGAGTTGCTCCGGGTGATGTGGATGATCCGGAAGTAGGTCGCGCGAAGACTCGTGGTGCGGTTGCTATCCTTGGTCCCCATCAAGGAGTCACTCGTGCCCGCGCCCGACACACCATTCCGTTCGCTGCCCTTCATGGGCGTGATCCGAGTCAACAACGAGGCCATCACGAAGCACGGCTGGAAGATGGGCGATCCGAGTTGGACGAACCTGGGCCAGGGCATGCCCGAGGTCGGCGAGATCCCCGGCGCCCCGCCCCGCTTCAACCATCTCACTATTGAGTCACACGACCACGCCTACGGCCCGGTCGAGGGCATCCCCGAACTCCGCCAGGCCGTCGCTGACCATTACAACCGCCTCTTCCGCAAGGGCAAAGCCTCGCAGTACACCATGGACAACGTCGCCATCGCGGGCGGCGGGCGGCTGGCGCTGTCTCGCATTGGCGCGGCGCTCGACAAGACCCGCCTGGGCTACTTCACGCCCGACTATACCGCGTACGAAGACCTCATGACCACCTTCCACCGCCTCGATCCCGTGTGGATCGATCTCCCCGCGAAGGATGGGTTCAGAATCTCCCCCGCTGCCCTCGAGGCTCGGGTGGCCAAGGACAACATCGGCGCGCTGCTCATCAGCAACCCGTGCAACCCTACCGGCGTCATGATCGAAGGCGATGATCTTTCCGCCTGGACCGCTATGGCACGAAAGCGTGGCACCGTCCTCCTCATGGACGAGTTCTACTCGCACTACCACTTCAGCAGCGTGGGCGTCGCCGCCAGCGGCCCCATCTCCACCGCCGCCCACGTCGAGGACGTCAACGCCGACCCCGTCGTCATCATCGATGGCCTGACCAAGTGCTACCGCTACCCCGGCTGGCGCGTCGGTTGGGTCCTCGCTCCCAAGCATGTCATCCAGACCCTGACGGCCGCGGGCAGTTTTCTCGACGGCGGATGCTCGCGTCCGATCCAGCGAGCCGCGGTCGAGGTGTTGAAGCCCGCTCGCGCGGATCAGGAGACCGATGCGGTGCGGCAAGAGTTCGCGATCAAGCAGAAGATCATCGTCTCGCGCCTGCAAGAGATGGGGATCACGTTTCCTGGCGCCTTGCGCGGCACCTTCTACGCATGGGGCTGCGTGGATGGACTCCCCACGCCCATCAACCACGGCGAGGGATTCATGCGCGAGGCGTTCAAGCATCGCGTGCTCACCGTGCCCGGAGAGTTCTTTGATGTCAACCCTCACCGTAGCCGCACAAGTCGCTCGCCTCTTGCTGGGTTTGTTCGTTTCAGTTTCGGCCCCCCTCGCCCCAATCTGGAGGCTGGGCTCGATCGCCTCGCCGGGATGGTGCGAAGCCTCCGGGGGTTCGCGTAGGCGAAGGCTGGTCGCACGCTCGCCACGAACGAGTGGCTATCCGGGCGGCCTGAGGTGATAGTTCGCGATCTCCTCGCCGGCGAGATCGCGCACGATCACGGAGAGATTGGCACCGTCCGCAACACAATCCATCAACGTCGCGGCTTCGGGCGAGGGGCCTCCCCCGACGATCTGCGGATACGGGTGCGTGCCGTCCGCGGGTGTGTACGCAAACTTGTGCGTATGCCCACAGAACATCGCCGTGATGTTGGCCCGGTTCAGCAGATCGGCCCATCTGCTTCGTGCGTGCTCGCTGCTGCCCTCTCCCCAGAGTGGAATGTGCTGGACCACGATGCGATGACGCGCGGACGTGAAGTCGGGATCGAGCAGCGCGCGTTCGAGCCAGTGACGCTGCGCCTCGCGATAGGCATCGAAGGCCCCGAGCCCCGCGTAGACCGGGTGCGCATCGGGCTTATCCTCGCCCGTGTCGAGCACCAGAAAGGCGACCGGCCCATGTCGAATCACATGGTGGCGTATGCCTCCCGGGGTGTCGATGAACTGGTCGAGGGACCGGGCGTGGATGCCGCGCACATCGTGGTTGCCGCTGACGAAGCAGAGCGGCGCCATCGAGGCCCAACCGCCGACGGACTGGGGGGCTCTCGGCGGCGTGAGCACGTTGGCCACGATCTGCGCATCAGACCGGACATCGTTGAAGAGATCCCCGTTCCAGAAGATGGGCGCGGCAACCGAAGATTCTCCCGCGCGTTTGCGAGCGCGAACCGCCTGCACCTGATCGCCGATCGCGCGCAACGTCGTCATGTTCTCGTGCGTGTCGTTGATAATGTAGAACGCGCCGGTCTCGCTCGAGGCGTCGTGCGTGCGGAACGAGTGCACGGGCGTGTACTCAGCGACCCCACGAGCGATCTTGTACGGTCCCTTGAACTCAATCGGGCAGACACCGACCCGGTAGAAGTACTTCGTCGCCGGGGCAAGACCTTCGAGTCGAATCCGATGCACCAGGCTATTCAGAGGCCGCAACCCATGCCTCATGGCGTCGGCGTGCAAACCGAGGTTCTCCGTAGTTCCATACTCCACCCATGCGGTGGAAAGCCCTCGCACCCCGAGGAAGACGGTCAGCCCGCCGTTCGTTGCATTCTGCAACACCGGCGCGCCGGCGATGACGGGCTGCGGCTCGGCGGGAGCCTGCACCGGCTTCTTCGCCGCGTCCTTCGGTTGAAACTCGATTCGGTGGAGCGCGATCGCGTCGCGTGTGTCCAGCAGAAATCCCGAGGCTGCGGCCGCCGACGACATCGAGAGGAACAACCGACGATTCATGCGGACAAGGTATGGCGACTCGACTCGCCAAGCCACGAACAGGATCATCCCGAAGATCAGCGATTTACTCGCCACGCTCTGGAATGGCGCCGATCTTGACCGCAACCTCCTCGAGCGGTGCAGGATCCAGTCGGATCAGCCCGCGTCGGGGACGGTCAAAGTCGAACGTGATAAAGAGCGTGCTCGCGGTCAAGGTTGCCAAGGTCATGACGGAGCCGATCGATCTCCGTTCCGCGAGCCCCGCGCTGTAACCGATCGACATCATCGATGCGCAGGACGCGACGAGCATGACCAGGACAAACTCGGTGGGCATGTGCCGGCGAGCCAAGGCCGTCCTGCGATTGAACTGGTCGTTGACCCCCTCGATCCCGGCGATGCTGATGCTCGCGAAGATCGGGGCCTCTCGCACCCCTTCGACGGTCGCATGGAGGGCGACGTCGTAATGACGATCGAGTTCCCGCTCCAGGTCTGAGCGCCGCCCGTCCACACCCTCGCGGAAGAGTCGCAGGCGAAGCACGGCATACTCGCGCAGTGCCGCACGCACGCGGTTCCCCGTGGAGAGGAGTTCCGCCCGGGCATACGCCGTCCCGATCGCGTTGGCCTCGTCCGCCAGGGCGTCCTGACGATCAACGAACCTCGACATCGCCCCGGAGAATGCAAATCCAAGCAACAGCCCCAGCAGCCCGAGCAGCGCCCCCTGGACTGTGCTCATGTGGTTGTTCTCGGGACGGTGCTCCCTCTTCACCTTCCGACCGCGGAGAATCCCGATCCACGCGCAAGCGATCACGGGTACGGCACACATGAGAAACACCGTGAATGCGGAGTAGGATGGCATAGGGGAGGAGAGTAACCAACCTCGTCAAGATTGTCCCGACACGCTCGGTTCATATGGTCTGGCACCGCGAGCAAGCACCCCAGCAACCAGGAAGAAGGCTGCCGGGGACGCGAGCAGGGCGAAGTACGGCCCCGTCGGAAACTTCCCGCTCAGGGCATAGCACAGGAAGTAGAACACCGCCATGGACCCGATCGAGATGATCGCGCCGCCAACTTCTCGCCACCACGCGAGCACGAGTCCTACGAGCAACCCGATCGGGAAAAAGGCGATCAGCAGCCACTCTTTCGGCTTGGGCGTCCCCTCGCCCAGAAAGGCAAGGATGATGCCCACAACGACGATGCTCAGGACGCGGGCAATCCAACGCGAGGCCAAGAGTGGAAGGCGACTGGAAAGTTGTTCCGTTCTCATCGTGGTGCTCCAATGACCATTTGATAGTAGTCACTAACATATTTCTTAGGAGCGACACTCCTGAGATTTCACGCACCTTTCCTCAGAGATTTCGGCCACTTTCACGTCGATTGCTCGCGTACGGCCTGCAGTCACCCCGGGGGGTCAGCATCGTCGATGAACCCATACCATCGAGTATGCCGACTCCATCCCTCGGTTTGACGCTCGTCGAGAAACTTGCCACGCGATTCGCCGATGGACTGGCACCGGGCCAAGTCGTCCGGCAAGGCGACTTTGTGACCATCCGTCCGAAGCACGTGATGACGCACGACAACACGGGCGCGGTGATGCCGAAGTTCAGGCAACTTGGCGCGAAGAAGATCCACGATCCGCGCCAGCCTGTCTTTGCGATCGACCACGATATCCAGAACAAGACGCCGGAGAACCTCGGCAAGTACGCCAAGATCGAGTCCTTTGCCAACGAACACAGCATCGACTTCTACCCCGCCGGAACGGGCATCTCGCACCAGGTCATGGTTGAACAGGGCTACGTCACGCCCGGCTCGATGGTCGTGGGCAGCGACTCGCACAGCAACCTCTACGGCGCGCTGTGCGCGCTCGGCACGCCCGTCGTGCGAACCGACGCCGCCAGCATCTGGGCCACCGGCGTCACCTGGTGGCAATGCCCGCCCGTCGCCAAGGTGATCCTCAAAGGCAACGTTCGCCCGGGCGTCGTCGGCAAGGACATCATCATCGCGCTGTGTGGCCTCTTCAACAAAGATGAGGTACTCAATCATGCCGTCGAGTTTGCCGGGGAGGGTGTTGGTCCGCTCACCATCGACCAGCGCATGTCGATCGCGAACATGACCACCGAATGGGGCGCCCTCGCGGGCGTCTTCCCCTTCGACGACGTCCTCCGCGACTACCTCTACTCACGTGCCGAGTACTTCGCCAGGAACATTCGCCCAGGCACGCGCCGCCCGGCCTCGCTCGGCTGCTATACCCGAAGCGACATCGATGGCTGGTGGACGTCGCGCCACGAACTCGTGCCCGATCCCAACGCCCACTATGCCGTCACGCTGGAACTCGATCTCTCGACGATTGTGCCCTATGTGAGCGGGCCCAACGACGTGAAGACCATGCACGCGCTCCCCGAGATCGAATCTCGCCTGGTCAAGATCAACAAGGCCTGGCTCATGTCCTGCGTCAACGCTCGCTACGAGGACCTCGCCATCGCCGCGAGCATCGTCAAGGGAAGGAAGGTCGCCCCGGGCGTCGAGTTCTACCTCGCCGCCGCCAGCGCCGAAACCCAGGCCCGCGCCACCAAGGACGGGCACTGGCAAGCCCTGCTCGAGGCCGGCGCGATCGAACTCCCACCCGGCTGCGGCACCTGCATCGGCCTCGGCGCGGGAACCATCAAAGCCGGCGAAGTCGGCATTTCCGCGACCAACCGCAACTTTGAAGGACGCATGGGCGACCGAGACGGTCAAGTTTACCTTGGCTCCCCCGCGGTCGTCGCGGCGAGCGCGATCGCGGGTCACATCTGCTCGCCGACCAAGTATGACCGCGGATCAATCCGCGTCGCCGCACGGCGTGTGGATTCCCATGGCCCAAGCCAAGAGCGACACGCCGCCGCCTCGGTGATCGACGGCTTCCCAGCCCTCGTCCAGGGACGACTCCTCTGGATGGACCGCGACAACCTCAACACCGACGGCATCTACGCGGGGAAGCACACCTATAACGACACCCTCACCCCGGAGCAGATGGCTTCCTTTATCTTTGAGAACTACGACCCCACGCTGCGAACATGGGCTCGGAAGGGCGATGTGATCGTCGGCGGATTCAACTTCGGCACGGGCTCGAGCCGCGAGCAGGCCGCGACGGCACTCAAGTACTTCGGCATCCCCTGCGTCATCGCCGCGTCATTCAGCGAAACGTACAAGCGCAACGCGTTCAACAACGGCTTCGTGTGCTTCGAGTGCCCCGGGCTCGTCGAATGGCTCAGAACTCAAGCCTCGCTCCCATCAACGGTCGAAGGCAGCGACAAGACCAAGATCATCGGCGAGATCATGATCGATTTCCGGATGAGCAGGTTGCGAGTCGCCATGCGCGGCGGCCCATCGCGTGAGTTCCCGTTCCCCGCGCTCTCCCCCGTCGCGCAAGAACTGGTCGTCGCGGGAGGAGCCGAAGAGGTTGTCAAGCGCAGGCTCGCCACCCACGTTTAGCCCTCTCGATCGCGTTCGGAAAGGTCGCCCGTGCCCGCCCCGAGCCTCCTGCGAGCACAGGCGACCGCGAGGCTGCTGCGATCGAAACCGATCGCGCATCGTCCGGCCCTCACGGCGGCCACAAGCGTCGTCCCACTTCCGCAGCACGGGTCCAGCACCACCCCACCCGGGGGACAGCACGCGCGCACCAAGACGTCGAGCAGGGCGATCGGCTTTTGGGTGGGATATCCCGTTCGCTCGCCAGCCATGTTATTGAGCGACGGGATATTCAACACATCCGTCGCTTTCTTCATTCTCCCTCGAAGCCGCCGACTCGTCGCGGGAACCATGGGCGGATCAAACCAATACTCCTCCGGCTCACGACAGTACAGCAAGATATCGTCGTGCTTCCTCGCAAACCGCCGCGGGGACGACCCGCCAAGCCCATAGTGCCAGATCAGGTGGTTCACGAATCGATCGGTGCCAAACACCTCATCGAGTAACAGCCGGATGTGATGGCACGCGCGATAGTCACAGTGGATCGCCACAAGCGACGTCGGCTTGAGCGCGGCGCGTGTGGCCTCCAATCGCGCACGCAGCCACGAGATGTACTCCGCCGTCGTCGCCCACGAGTCTTTGTACTTTGCCTCCACGACGCGGCCGACCTGAGACGCCCCGGGAGGCGTGCGTTGCGATTTCCCCGTGTTGAACGGCGGGTCCGCGTAGATAAAGTCCACGCTCGCGGGAGTGACCTCGCGAACGAGGTCGAGCCAATCGCCCTGTCGAACCTCGCCAAGTCGTTGCCGTTTTCTGCGCACAAGCGACAATACGCCTCTCGTGGAAGATCGGACCGCTACACGGCGTGCCGGCGACACACCGACGCTACCCGAGACTCACACCCGATGCATCGCCTCGCAAAAATGAAAGCCGATTCGCCATGAATAACCCCGGACCCATGTCCGGGGTTGGCTCGAATGCGATTGTGCGTCGGTAAATCCCAGCACCGGGGGACGAAAGGAGAATCGTGGGCGTTAGGAAGAACGACTTCCGGTCTTCTTCTTCGCCGGGATGCCCGTGTAATCGGGTACACCTTGCCCCTTCTCAAAGAGTTCGGCGAACTTGAAGCCCTTTCGCCCCTTCCACGCGTTGCGGTGATACGCATCGCTCGCCAGAATCGGGAAAAGGGACGAGAGTTCGCCGAAGACCATCTGCTCGTGGACCACATCGACCTTGCCCCAGGAGCACGCCTCGCGGAGGGTGGAGCCGGAGAGGGCGCCATCGCGAGAGTCGGCAACGGTCATCTGGATGGCGTACTTGTGCATCCCAATGTCGCCACGGGCCTTGCCGCCCTTGCGTTCGTTGAGTAGTTCGGCGGCAACGACGATGTCCTGGGCGAAGTTCTTGGGGACGCCGCCCCCGAGCATCAGGAGGCCGGTGTCCTTGCACGCCAACTTGATGTCGGTGAGTTCGCGGAAGTCCTTGCCGGAGTCGAAGGCGACCTGGCCCGTGCCGCGCTCGATCGCCTCCGTCTGCTGGAGGACAATGCCGAAACCGGCGGAGCAATCGCTGAACGCGGGGACAAAGATCGGAACCTTCTTGAGGAAGGCCGTCTTGACGATGGACTCGTTCTTCGCGTGGTGCTTGGCAAGGTACGAGCCCATCGCGTGGATGAACTCCCGGCTGGAGTAGGCGCCGGGCTCAAACGCGTTGAAAATCTCGTAGGTCTTGGCGTCGCAGGCGCGGAGATCGTCCTCGTCGATGTAGGTGTCGTAGATGCGGTCGATCATCCAGTTGCGGAGGGTCATGTCGTCGACGGGTGGGGCTTCCGGGCTGCCGGGGGCGATGTAGTGCTTGAAGCCCAGGCCTTCAAAGAAATCCTGATCGACGATGTTGGCGCCGGTGGAGACGATGGCGTCCACCATGTTGTTCTCGAGCAGCGTGACGATCGCCTTCTTGAGACCCGCGGAGATGAGCGATCCCGCGAGCGTCAGGATGACCGCGCATTCCTTGTCCTTCAGCATCATGCTGTAGATGTCGGCGGCGTTCGCCAGCGTGCGGCTGCTGTACGCCATGTCGCGGTACGAGTTGATGACGGGGCGTGCATCGAACGAGGTGATGTCGATGTGCTTGATCTCGCGGGAGAGCAGTTCCTTCTTGGTCCATTTGCCGTTGGGCATGAGTGGGTCCTTTGGGCCATGCCCCCCTGGCCGAATCGGATGCGTGGCAGGCTTGTCGGGGGTGGCGACACGCCGGGTCGAATGAGGCATGATTATTGCGTCCTCGGCACGCCCAGTTTCGCGCGTCGGACGAATTGTCCCTACGCTGGCGAATGCTCTGGACACTCCTGGCGGGAATCGCCCTCGCATCGGATCCCCTCCCGTTCATTGACCTTGCCGATCGAAAGGATCTCGCCGTCGTCGTCGATCGCGAGGAGGGGCAATATCTCGGCCATGTGAGTTCGGTGCTCCTTGCGGATCAGAAGACAATCCTCGCCGTGTACCCCAAGGGACATGGCCAGGGCGCGATCGTGCTGAAGAAAAGCACCGATGGCGGGGCGACCTGGTCGCCGAGGTTGCCCACGCCGGCGAGTTGGGCAACAAGTTTGGAGTGCCCCTCGATCCATCGAATCCGTATCGCAGGGGGGAGGGAACGTCTGATCCTGTGGTCGGGCTTGTTCCCCGCGCGACTCTCGCACTCGGAGGACGATGGCGCCACGTGGAGTGAACTGGCCGCCGCAGGAGACTGGGGTGGAATCGTCGTCATGGGCGGAGTTGAGCGCCTGGCCGACGGGACTTATGTGGGGCTTTTCCACGATGACGGGCGATTCTTCTCGCGGGAGGGGAAGCGCCGCCAGGTGAGCACGGTGTATCAGACGAGGAGCACGGATGGCGGCCTGCATTGGACCACCCCCACCGCCGTCGTTTCGGACCCGGACGCGTTTCACTGTGAACCCGGAATCGTCCGCTCGCCGGATGGGACAGAACTCGCGGTTCTGTTGCGAGAAAACAACCGATCGAAGAACTCCCACGTGATGTTCTCACAGGATGAGTCGAAGACCTGGAGCGCACCAACGGAAGTTGGCAAGGCTCTGACGGGCGATCGACACATCGCCACCTACGCGCCCGATGGGCGGTTGCTCGTCACCTTCCGCGACATGGCGGATGGCAGTCCGACGAAGGGTGATTGGCTGCTGTGGATCGGGCGATATGAGATGCTCCGCCAAGGGGGCGACACCGGCGTGCGTGTGCGGCTGATGGACAATCAGAACTCGTGGGACTGCGCATACGCCGGGCTGCATGCCCTGCCCGATGGAACCATCGTCGGGATCACGTACGGGCATTGGGATAAGGGCGCGCCGCCGTACATCGTGTGCGTACGAGTCGCCATCGCGGAGGTAGACCGGCTTGCCGGGTCGAAGCCATAGACAGCGCCAACGGCGGCCGGTGCAACTCATGTCGAAGCCACGTCGAGCAGGTGCAGCACCTGCCCCACTCGGCCCTTCATAAGAGGCCCGGGCAACTCCTGTAGCCCGAGCCCCACGAGGTGGGACGGCCCACTCCCGACTCCTCTTTCCCCCACTGCTGGAAACACGGCCCGCCCGGGTGAGTGGACGGGCCGCGAGAGAGATAGATGCCGCCGTCCGTGGTGCCGGACGACGAACATCCAAGTGAGAACCGCGGCTAGCGCGGACTCGTCTTGGCTTCACTCGTCGATCCGATGGTGGTGAGGGTCGGATGCGACGAAGAAATGAATGCACCCCTCGAAACGCCAGCGATGCGACCTGCTCACGCGCGGATGACGCGGACCGCGACTTTTTTTCGCGCCCAGGCTATGGTTCGAGGACAGCCCCAATCCATGGCAGACCGTCCGCGATGGTTCGCGGGCAAAGAATCGTTGGGGCCCGCTTGAACACGCCCGGCTCATCCCCTCCGATGACCCACGCGATGACCGGTCCCAGACCATCTCCACATCCCGTACATGTCCCCGCTCTCGAACGGATTGCAGATAGTCCTCGCTCTGGCGTGAGTTCATTGGGTCGGCGTCGTTTCGAGGGTGCCAACAGCCCGCCCCGGGAGAGGGCTGTACTATGAGCAAGAATTTCCCCACGGCCACGCAATGGACGCCGAAACCAGCGACATCTCGCTCTCGAAACCCGGTGGTTTGGAGGGTCCGCCCTCGGCGCTCGAGTCCGCTCGCACCCTCTCCACCGAGCGGTTCGCCGAGTTGTACCTCTCGGCGTATCGGACGTTGTGGTGCATCGCGAGTGCCGTGATAGGGAATCGTTCCAAGGCGGGCGATGTCGTGCAGGAGGCGTCCGTGATTGCGCTCTCCAAACTCTCGGAGTTTGACCCGAACACGAACTTCACGGCGTGGATGGCACAGATCGTACGCTTCGTCGCTCTCAATGAGGGACGTCGCGTCCAACGCGAACGAGCGAATCTGGTTCGCCTCGCCCCGCAACGTGAAACCATGACCACCATCACAGATGTTCCGTCGATGGACCCGCGCATCGAGGCGGCTCTTGGAAAACTCGACGAAACGGCGCGCCTGTGCATCGTTCTCCGAACGGTGGTGGACATGGGGTATACCGAAATCTCGCAGGCCTTGGGCATCCCTGAGGGCACCGCGATGAGTCACGTCTTCCGCGCCCGCAAGGTGCTCCGAGAGTCCCTCCGAGCGCTCGAACCGACGCGCGAGCGCCCCAGCGCCGGAGGTGGCGCATGAGATATGCCGCCGACGAACTCGAACTGTTGATGGAGGAGTATCTCGCCGGTCGGCTGAGCGGCGAATCGTTGCGTTCATTCGAGCAAGCGTTGCGCGACGATGCCGAACTGGCTCGGACGCTCGAATCACAGCGAGAGTTGGATGCCGCCCTCCGCGCCGCGTTCGTCTCGCCACCCCCCCCCGCAATGACCGAAGTGCTCGATGCCCCGCGTCGGATCGGACGTCCGATCATCGACCCACCCGCACTCCGACTCGCTGATGGCTCCGAGGGCCAGGGTCCGTCGCATCCTCGCCTGACGACTCGGTGGAAATGGATTGCCGTCGCCGCCGCGTTGCTCCTTACGGCGGCGGGCGTCTTCCGCGCGATCGTCGGCGTGGAGGAACCACGCCTCATCCCGCCTGACCAGTTGTACACCATACTCCAGAACATGGGCTGGACCCCGGCACAAGTGTGCAACACACCAGACGAGTTCGCCGCGCTCGTCAAGAACAAACTCGGGCAGGCGCTCCTGCCGGACCCCGAAGCCGCGACGAGCGGCATCGCCCTCCTCGGCTGGGGGTACGAAGATGACTACAACGGCAGCCCGCTCAGCAAGAACACGATGATGCTCCTCACCACCGTGGGCGAAGATCGGGTGCTTGTCCTCATCGATCAACGCAAGAACCGGCGCGATCTCCAGCCACGCCCGGGCAGCACGCTGCGCATCTTCGAGGAGATCAAGGGCAATCTGGTCTTATACGAGATTACCCCCTCGACGACCCCGCGTGTGCTTCCACGGCTCTCGATCATCCCGAACTAACTCTCGCTCGCGTCCACTCACCCGTCCCTGGCCCCCGCCCGCGCGAGCGGTCACTTGTATGATCCCGTATGCACACGGGAGTCTCGCTGCACTTCATGGGATGGTCGGCGCCCGTGGTGCGCCGCACCGCCTCCCACTTGTGCGATCGGTTCACCACGCAAGGCATCGCGGACCTCTCCAGTGTGCTCGTCGTCGTCTCGGGGTCGCGCGCGGGTCGGCAGTTGTCCGCAACCTTGATCGATGTGGCCTCGGAGAGGCGAGTCCCGCTCTTTCTCCCACGCGTCGTCACACCACGAGGACTCATGGAGTTCCTCGTCCCGACGCTCGCGTCCTCGGCGACCGAGAGCGAGCGCTGGTGGACCTGGATCGCCGCGATGCAATCGATTGACCCGAATGCACGCCGCGCCATCTGCGCTCGAGAGCCCGATCGGCTCGATGTCTGTGGCTGGACTCGACTCGCTCAGTTATTGGATCGTACACGAGAGTTCCTTTTGG
This sequence comes from uncultured Phycisphaeraceae bacterium, assembly GCA_964543905.1. Classification (GTDB taxonomy): domain Bacteria; phylum Planctomycetota; class Phycisphaerae; order Phycisphaerales; family UBA1924. Next base: position 82,072 of record CAZIZO010000007.1, on the reverse strand, counting down.
GTGAGGGCGCCACATTCGGGCTCGCCGCCGAGATGTCCGCGAGTTCTCCCGATCGCGATCGTTGGGCCGCGATTGCCCACCTCGAGTCCATATTCACGACCGAGTTGTCCAAGCAGGGCCTGAGCGACGGCTCGTTGGATCGCCTGAACTCCGACCATACACATCTCCGTCGCCCGATCGGCCCGATCGTGCTCCTGGGCGTGCCCGAACTCCCGGGCATGGCACGCCGACTCTTGCGCCAGATGGCGGAAGACTCTCCCGTGCATGCGATCGTTATAGCGCCATCCAGCATGGCCGATCGCTTTGATGAACTTGGCTGCGTGCGCCCCGATCGCTGGTCCGATGTCGATCTGGAGCGCGAGGTTGGCCTAACCACCGATCTCTTCACCGTCGCGCACAACCCCACGGACCAGGCCGATGAGGTCCTCGGGACCATCGAATCCTGGGCCGATTGTTCACCGCACGATCTCGTGATCGGTGCGCTGGATTCTGAAGTCGCCGATCGCCTCACGACGCGGGGACCGTTATGCGGCGTGCAACTTCGTCGCGCCGAAGGTCGCGAACTGAGCCGCTCGCGGGCCTACCAACTCCTCCTCGCGATCGAAGAGTACGCGCGGGCGTGGTCATTTCGAGGATTGGGAACCATCGCACGCCATGCCGATGTCTCACGCTGGTTGGCCGCACAACTCGCCCAGCCGGAAGCCGCTTGGCTGCCGCAACTTGACGAGTTCGCGGTGGAGCATCTTCCGCGGAGCACCCGCGACATCGGCGCGGCCCATCCGGAGGTCATTCGCATCATCGAATGCATCGACGAACTGCTCGACTTGGACCAAAGCGCCGTCGCACGTGCCGAGGCATCGCTCGCCGAATGGAGTCAACGGTTACAAAAGACCATGGCTTCGCTCCGCGCCATATCGGACGCTACCAGTACTCCACACGCCGAGGACGGCTACGCCCACATCGTCGACCTCCTGGGCCAGATCGTCGCAAATCGCGCTCCGGGTGCGACCCCGCGATGCGACTTCGCCGGCGCGGTACGACTTGTGCGTCAACTATGCGAGACGGCCCGAGTTCCCGAGCCGTCCACGCCACACGCCATCGACATGCTCGGCTGGCTTGAACTGCTCTTCGACGACTCGTCGGCGCTCGTGCTCACAGGGCTGAACGAAGGTCACGTGCCCACCGCGAGCCGCGACACCCTCCTGCCCGATCCGCTCCGGGCGGCGCTGCACCTCCCAGCCACAGATCACCATGCCGCTCGAGATTGCTACCTCCTTGCCGCGCTCGCCGCATCGGGGCGACGGCTTCGCATTGTGTGCGGAAAAGTGTCTCACGACGGCGAACCTCTCCATCCCAGCCGTTTCATGTTCTCGTGCTCAGACGAAGCCGTGCTCGATCGCGTGGCGATCTGGAACAACGACGACAGACCCCCACCGCGCCGCCCGCCCACGCTCCCGCCTCGCACCTCAAGCGAGGGTGTGTTTCGCGTTCCCGCCCCGGACCCATCGCCGCCGCGCTCTCCTCCTCCCGAGCCGGAGCGCATGCCCGTCACCTCGTTCCGCGACTATCTTGCTTCACCCTATCTCTACTACCTTCGACATGTCCTCCGGATCTCGGAAGTCACGGACGCGTCGTCCGAACTCGACGCCGGAGGCTTTGGTGAACTGATCCATTCCTGCCTCGGCGCGTTCGGGCGCAGCGATGTCGCCGACAGCACCGATGCCGAGGTGATCGAGCGTTACTTGTCCGCGGAACTCGATCAGACCCTGCTCTCGAAGTTTGGATCAACTCCTCCCGCAGCCATCCTCGTCCAACGGGCCAACGCGCGAGGTCGCCTACGCGCGCTGGCCCGCTGGCAAGCCAGCCACGCCGCCGAGGGCTGGAAGATCGAGCGTGTCGAGTGGTCACCCAACCAGCCCGATCTCACCGACGGCACCAGGACGTCTCCGACCACTCGCGAAACAGATTCGAGAGCATCAACCGCATCGGGCGTACCATTCGAGGTCGACGGCAAGCCCGTTCTTCTCATCGGTCGGATCGATCGGATTGATCGTCACCGCGACGGCCGCGTCTTGTTGCTGGACTACAAGACCGCGAAAGACGCCAAACCACCCGAGAAGGTCCATCAGGCCGGGCGTTCGGGTGATCGCCGTTGGATCGATCTTCAGTTGCCGCTCTACCGCAGGCTCGCGATGAACCTGGCGGGACCCGACGCGAGCGTGGGCTTTGTCTGCCTTCCGATGCGTGCGGCCGATACCGCGCTCCATCGAGCGTCGTGGGGCCCGGATGACTACGCCAGCGCCGAAGAATGCGCGCGTGGCGTGATCCGCCGAATCCGCGAGCGCGATTTCTTTTCGCTCGGCACAAACCCACCCACCGAAGGCGTCATGGGCTGGCTGGCCGGAACCGGCTTCGTCGCGGCACCCGACGGCGAAAACGACGAAGGGAGCGACGCGTGAGCATCTGGACCCCGACGACATCCGGATGTGCCATCCTCGCATCGGCAGGCTCCGGAAAAACCTTCCAACTTTCCAACGAGTACATTCGCCTGCTGTGCCTCGGCGTTCCGGTCCAACGCATCCTCGCCACCACCTTCACTCGCAAGGCCGCCGGCGAGATTCTCGATCGCATCCTCACTCGCCTTGCCCAAGCAGCACGCTCCCCCGAGGCCGCAAGCAGACTCGGCGAGTTCATTGGTCATCCACTTCTCGACTCGGAGCGGTGTCGTCTCGTGCTCGCATCGTTCGTCCGCTCGCTCCCGAAAGCCCGCATCGGCACCATCGACTCATTTTTCGCGCGCATCGCCTCCGCGTTTGAGTTCGATCTCGGGCTGCCCCTCGGATGGAGGATCGCCGAGGATGAGGATCAGCACACGCTCATGCTCGAAGCGGTGGAATCGACGGTGGAGCGGGCGACCACGGACGAACTCGTCGAACTCCTGCGCCGCCTCCATCTGGGCGGATTTCCCTCTCAGATCACGCCGGCCTTGCTGCACATCGTCTCCTCGGCGCAGGCACTCGCCCGATGCACCAGCCGCTCCGCATGGAACGTCCCCACCCCTCCCACGAATCCACCGGAACTCACGCCGACGTCATTCGACCAGGCGGTCCAGCGCCTTGCGATGATGCCGCCGATCCCAACCGGAGCCACAAAGCCCAACGGCCACCTCTCCAAGGCCCGAGACCGCTTCGTCCAGGCCGCTCGTTCTGGCCAGTTTGTCGACCTCGCGTCGTCCACCCTCGCCCGTGCGGCTTCCACCGGCGGTCTGTACCACAACGCCGCGATCCCGATCGAAATGGCGAACCTCATCGCGCAGATCGCCCGCCACGCCTCGCGATGCGCCCTCGCCGAGATCCGCGAGGGCAACCTGGCGCAGCACACACTCGCAGCCCGGTTTCACGAAGCACTCACCGGTCTCAAGTCCTCACGAGGTCTCTTTGCATTCGATGACGTGCCCCGCGCCCTCCTCGCCGCCAACGTCGCGGGCGGGCTCGATGACCTCTTCTTCCGCCTTGATTCACGCATCGATCATGTCCTGCTCGACGAGTTCCAGGACACCTCCATCGAGCAGTTCTCGCTCCTCCGTCCACTCCTCGAAGAGATCCTCAGCGGCGGCGAAGGCACCTCCGACCGCACCGGCGCCACCTCACGCGCGGGCCGAAGCGTCTTTCTCGTGGGCGACATCAAGCAATCCATGTACGCCTGGCGAGAGGCCGAACCCGAACTCTTCCCCGAGGTGCTCCGCCTCTGGCCCCACCTTCGCCGGATCGACCTCCACCAAAGCCGGCGATCATCGCAAGTCGTCCTCGACCTGGTCAACACGGTCTTCACCGATCTCTCCACCAACGCCGCGTTCACGAGCGGCGCCGACCTCGACACCGCGCGTTCCTGGTCGTCGTCCTTTGTTCCCCACACCACCGCCAAGGACATTCCCGGAAGCGTCCGGGTTCACATCGCAAGGGAAAGCACGCCGACCGAGTCTCCGATCCTCGCTCGCCTTCGATTTGCCGCCGATCGGATCCGAGCAATCTCGCGAGGCGCTCCCAACGCAACGATCGGCGTTCTGCTCCCAGCACGCCGCCACATCGCACGCCTCATCCACGAACTGAAACTCCGTGACATTCTCGCGAGCGAGGAAGCGGGGAACCCGCTCACCGACTCCCCCGCCGTCGCGGCGACCTTGTCCGCGCTGCACGTCATCGACCATCCAAGCGATCGCGCCGCCCGCTTCCACGTCGCCACCACCCCGCTCTCGGACCACCTCGACCTGAGCGCATGGCGCAGCGACGAACGGGCCATCGAGTTCTCGGCCCGGTCCCGTCGGCACATCGCGCAGCACGGGCTCGCGTCCATGCTGCGGGATTGGCGTGCCGCACTCATGCATCAGGTCGTGGCCCGTGATCTCGAACGCCTGGGTCAACTCGTCGACCTCGCCGATCAGTTCGAGCCAAAGATGGGCCCGCGACTTCGCCCCTTCATCGACATGGTCCACGGCCGGCATATCGAGTCCGCCGCGAGCGAACGCGTCCGGGTCATGACCATCCACAAGAGCAAGGGACTGGAGTTTGATGCCGTCGTGCTCCCCGATCTCGACACCGCGATGCTCCGGAATGATGGCCTCGTCACTCGCCGCCGTGGCGTCCTCGATCCCATCGAGGCCGTCAGCCGCTTTCCAAGCCAGGACGTGCGATCCATCTGCCCCGAACTCGAAGAGATGCACGCCCAGACTCGTGCACGCGATCTTCGGGATCGCCTCTGCGTGTTGTACGTGGCGCTCACCCGTGCCCGCCATGCTCTTGAGATCGTGATGGACGCCAAGAGCACCGCGAGCGCTCCGAACTACGCGCAGGTGATCCGGAGTGCGCTCGCCCTTCCGAGCGACGCACCGCCCGGGCAGGTCGCCTTCGAGGCGGGCAGCGAGTCCTGGATGTCCCGTTTCGCCGAGGTCGCTCGCACGCCTCCCAACCTCGCGCCGATCTCGATTCGTCTCCAATCACGCCGAAGCATTCCCACGTCCCGTCTGCCCATCGTCGCGCCTTCGACGCTCCACACACCGCCCGGTATCGAGGCGATCCCGTCCATGTTGCCGCCAACGACGGCACCAGACCGGGCCGCGCAGTTGGGAACGCTGGTCCATGCCGCGCTCGAACACCTCGAATGGCTCGACGAACCCGGAACTCCATCGCGATCGCACACCACCTACGCCATGAGGCTCGAGCCGGCAAGCCGCGTCGCGGTGGATCAACTCCTCGCGGGCGCGTTGAATCATCCGGAGATCCGCCACGCGTTGTCTCGAGTCCGCTACATGCCATGGCGTGCGGATCGCCTACTGCTCAAGAAGGAAGTACGTCTCGGCATTCGCGCCACCGACGCCGACCACGTCCTCGCCGGATTCCTCGATCGGCTCGTCATCGGGTTTCAAAGCGATACGCCAGCCTACGCAGACGTCGTTGACTTCAAGTCCGACGATATTTCCGAATCTCAGGTGGGCGAACGGACGAGCCACTACGCCCCACAGATCAACGCCTATCGAGAGATGGTCGCCCGGCAGTTTTCTATCCCACTCGATCACGTCTGGGGCACGGTCGTCTATCTGCGCCCCGGACGCGTGCTCTCGTGGTCGTAACTCGCTCCCCCCGAGCGACCTCAAGCACCACCGCGATCAATCCGCCACTATCAAGTGAGTCCACATCCGTATCCGCGTTACACTCTTCGCATGAACCATGGCATCATCAGCACCGACATCGCGCAGGGGCTCAAAGTACTCGGCCAACGGCTCGCCGACGCCAAGGTGCCCTCCTCAAAACTCGACGAAACCCTCAACGTCGCGACCTGGAACATCCGCGAGTTCGGCAAGAAGCGCCGTCTCGATGCCTCGGTACACTACGTCGCCGAGATCCTCGGCATGTTCGACCTCATCTCCGTCGTCGAACTGCGAGATAACTTGAACGACCTCAAACGTGTGCTCGACATTCTCGGCCCGTACTGGAAGGCCGTCTTCTCCGACTTCAACACCGACGCCGGCGGCAACCGCGAGCGCATCGCCTACGTCTACGACGAGCGCGCCGTGCGATTTACTGGCCTTGCCGCCGAAGCCGAGCCCCCTCGAAAGAAAGCGAAGAACGACGCGGGCGAGTTGGAGTATCTCTCGCAAATCACCTGGTGGCGGAGCCCGTTCATGGCCTCGTTCGCCGCGGGCAACTTCGATTTCATCGTCATCACCGCCCATATCCGCTGGGATTCAAACGACGAATCAAGCCGCGCCCGCGAGTTGCGGTTGCTCGCCGAGTGGATTGATAATCGTCGCGCCGAGCAGTTCATCGAAGACAAAGACATCATCGTCATGGGCGACTTCAACATCGCGAGCCATCGCGACGAGACGTTCAAGGCGGTGACCAGCAAGGGCCTGCGCGTGCCCCCGCCGCTCATGACACCCGACGGCGGCTTCGGCAGCAACCTCGACAAGAACAAGCGATACGACCAGATCCTCCAGTATCCCGCCCATCCCAAGTTGTACACGGGAAAAGCCGGTATCGTCGATTTTTACCGTGGCGACCACAAGCCGCTCTTCCCGGGCAAGAGCATGACGAAGCAGGAGTTCACCTACCAGTTGTCCGACCACCTGCCGCTGTGGCTCCAACTCAATACCGACAACGACTCCATCCAGTTGGACCAGATCCTCAAGCGCGACAAGAAGTAGTTCGACACGCCGCGAGTCCTCCACCGACGCGCTTATCGCACGCGCGTCGGCGTGCGGCGCAGGCTGCGTCGCATGCTTCCAGCCTTGCCATTGAGCACGGGCTTGCCATTCCGTGACACCTGCCCGTTTCCTCGAAGCACGACGCCCCCTCGCACGGGCTCGAATCTCGCCTGGAAAAAACGGAGATACTTGGGCTCAAACGTGAATCGAAGCCCCACGATCCGCTTCGCATTCTCGTAGAGGGAGATGACCGATTCCGCCGTCACGTCCATGTGAGCCTGTGTGAAGACGCGGCGCGGGATGGTGAGGCGGATCAGTTCGAGTTTGGGAAAGTAGTTTTCGCCCGTGTCCGCGTTTCGCCCCGCCGAGACCGCGCCCCGTTCCATCGCCCGAACGCCCGAATCCACATACAGCGCCGCCGCCAAGGCCTGCGCCGGAAACTCCTCCCGCGGTATATGCGGCAGGAACTTCGCCGCATCGATAAAGATGCCGTGCCCGCCGACGGGCTTGACAATCGGGACCCCTGAACAATCCAGGAGATCACCCAGGTACTCCACTTGTCCAACCCGCGCTTTGATGTGCTCCAACTCCACCGATTCTCGGATGCCGATCGCCATCGCTTCCAGATCACGCCCGGCAAGCCCGCCGTAGGTGTGCAACCCTTCAAAGAGCACGACCATGTTGCGTGCCTGCTCCGCGAGGGCGTCGTCGTTGAGACAGAGGAACCCGCCGATGTTTACGAGCGCATCCTTCTTCGCCGAGCAGGTGCACCCATCCGTCAGCGAGCACAACTCCAGAAGGATCTCGGCGATCGACTTGCTCGAGTACCCAGGCTCGCGGATCTTGATGAAGTAGGCGTTCTCGACGGCCCGCGTCGCATCCAGAAAGATCGGGATCCGATTCCGCTTGCAGACCTCTCGCACCGCACGCACGTTCGCGAGGCTCACCGGTTGTCCGCCCGCCATGTTGACGTTGCACTGCAGGCACAGGTACGCGATGTTCTCCCTGCCGTGCTTCGCGATCGCGGCCTGGAGTTTCTTCAGGTCCACGTTGCCCTTGAATGGGGACTCATCCGCCGGATCGTGCGCCGCGTCGTTGATGACGTCGACAAACCGCCCCCCCGCGAGTTCCTGGTGCGCGCGCGTCGTTGTGAAATACATGTTCCCAAGCACCACCTGCCCCGGCTTGATGCACATCCGGCTCAGGATGTGCTCCGCGCCTCGCCCTTGGTGCGTTGGAATCACGTGCTTGTAGCCGTAGTGCTCGCGAACCGACTCTTCCAAGTGGTAAAAGTTTTCCGAGCCTGCATACGCCTCATCGCCCATCATCAGGCCCGCCCACTGCCGATCGCTCATCGCGCTCGTCCCCGAGTCCGTCAGCAGGTCGATGTAGACGTCCCGGCTCCTGAGCAAGAAGGTGTTGAACCCGGCCTCTCGGATCGCCGCCTCTCGCTCCGCCCGCGTCGTCATCCGCAGCGGCTCCACCATCTTGATCTTAAATGGCTCGGCCCATGATCGACTCGCCATGTGTGTGCTCCAATCTTTGCCCCTCGCTCGCTCGTCCGTCACGCTCCAACACGACAGGGCGATGTCCGCTTCAGACATCGCCCCGCGCCCTAGTTCCTTCCGTCGGCATCAGCAACCGCCCTCAAAGCGGATGAGGTAATACAGCAGATCGTCGATCGTCACCCCACCGTCCCGCGTGCCCGTCCCGCTGCCGTCGTCCACGTCGGCGGCGAGCGCCCCAGCCTCGAAGGTCTGCAGGTAATACAGCAGATCATCGATCGTCACGCCGCCGTCCGGCGTCCCAACCCCACTCCCATCGTCCACATCCGCCACGCACGGCGGAGGCAAGAGCGTGATGTTGTCGAGGTCAAACTGGAAGACCTGATCCACGCCCGCCAGTGCCGAGGGAACCAGCACGCCAAACTGCACCCGCGTGACATTGCTGAACACCGTCGTGTACGTCACCCCAGGCCCCTCATAGATCACCGAGTCATTCGGCCCGATGCTGAACGTGATCGTCTGCCACCCACCGGACATCACCGGCGTCGGAGCCAACGCGACTCCACCCGCAGCACCCGGCGAGAAGCGAGCAAAGAACATCAGCGGCACACCCGAGTTCTGCCGCACGTCGATCCGCACTCGTGCCACCGGGTCCGTCCGATAGTCCCCGAAGATCGCCCCGCCGCTGGTCCCATACGTCGTCGCGCCGCGGAACACAATCGGCGTCGCGTTCGCGGGCTGGTTGACGAAGTTGAATGTCGCGCCGCCATACGACGTCCCATCCAACGCGCCCGCGGGCGTCCACGTCAGCGTGCTGATCCCGTCACTTTGACGCCAGTTTGAGGCGTCCGTCGCAAAGGTCTCCGTGAACGGCGCGATCGCGCCCACTGCCGACGCGCACACTCCCGCCACCGCCAAGGCAACGAATGAACGAGCAATCATGATGAAACTCCTTACCCCCAAGCCTTCCGAACCCTGGACCTTCCTTCTAGTTGAATACTATATCATCAACTCATATTTTCCAGCCCTTGACCCTCAATTTCGCACTGATTCCGCGGCGATGCCGCAGCGTCTCTTCTCAGTTATGAGAGACGCTTTCGACGGGGCACGACCACCCACCATGTGCCGCACTCGGCAGGAGAACGACAGGTCCGGTCCTTGTCCCCTCCGCACAGATGGCAAAGAAATCGCCCGCGAATCAACGCGGGCGTGTGAACCATAACGTTCGACATCTCTATCGCTTGCGCCGTACGCCCAGCATCGCCAATCCCAAGAACACCAACGCTCCCGGTGACGGCACGACCCGGATGTTGTCCACGTCAAACCGGAAGTTCTGATCCACCCCAGCGAGATCCTGCGGCACCAGCACGCCAAACTGCACCCGCGCCACGCTGCTGAACACCGTGTCGTACGTGACGCCCGGTCCCTCGAAAATCAGCGGCGGCACCGCCGGAACGATCCCAAACCGTACCTGCTGCCAACTCCCTGCGGGCAGCGTCACGGCCGCAAGCGCCACCGCTCCCGCCGCACCAGGCGAGAACCTCGCAAAGAACGTCAACGGCACGCTCGCATCGTGCCGAAGGTCCACCAGCACCTCGGTGACGGGGTCCGTCCGCCAATCACCAAAGAGCGCGTTGCCGCTCGTGTTGTACGTTGTCGCCCCACGAACGATGATGGGTGTGGCATTCGCCGGCTGATTGACGAAGTTGAACGGCGCCGAGGCGAACGAACTTCCGTCCAGCCCGCCGCTCGCCATCCACGAGAGGTCCGTCAGTCCATCGGACTGACGCCAGTTGCTCGCATTCAAGGCGAAGGGCTCGTGGAACGGGACGATCGCGTAGGCCGACGACGCCAGACCGCAGACCAACAACGATACTGAAACTCGATGCATGGGCAGATCCTCCAGCCCCTCTATCCAAACCTACATCAAGTTTCGTGAAATGCCAGAAAATGCGCTCAAATCCATGCCGAATTGCGCAATTGACACCAATGACCTTGCGGCTCGCGCCCTCGCCGCCGAGCCTCTCGCCCATCCCGCGGCCGCCCCCGCCTCATTCGCGAGACTTCCCCGCCATGTAGTTCGGACTTTCTTTGGTAATCAAGATGTCGTGCGGGTGATTCTCGACGACCGTGGCCGGACTCACGCGGCAGAACCTCGCTTCGGTCCGCAAGGCGTCGATCGTTCGGCACCCGCAGTACCCCATGGCGCTGCGCAGACCGCCTACCAGTTGATAGACAAAGTCCGCAAGTGACCCACGATAAGGCACGAGACCTTCCACACCCTCCGGCACGAACTTCAGCGTCGCCTTTCCATCCGCACCGATCTTGTCCGCCTGACGATATCGATCCGCTGAACCGGCGTTCATCGCCCCTTCACTTCCCATCCCGCGGTAACTCTTGTACCGACGACCGCCGCTGATCACCGCCTCGCCCGGGCTCTCGTCCAGCCCCGCGAAGAGTGAGCCCATCATCACCGCATGCGCACCAGACGCCAGCGCCTTTGGAATGTCGCCACTGTGACGGATTCCCCCATCCGCAATGATCGGAGTCTCCGTCCCCGTCGACGCGACGCCCTGGGCCGCCAGCATCACCGCCGTCACCTGCGGCACGCCCACCCCCGTCACCACACGCGTCGTGCAGATCGAACCCGGACCAATCCCCACCTTCACCGCGTCCGCACCCGCCTCGACGAGGTCGATCGCCGCTTCCGCCGTCGCGATATTCCCAGCGATCACCTGGACGCCGAGTTTTCCGACCTGCGGCATGGCCTTCACCGCCTTCACCGTTCGCAGAACGTTCTCGCTGTGCCCGTGCGCCGTGTCCACCACCAGCACATCGACCTCCGCCGCGAGGAGTGCCTCCACACGCTCATACTGGTCCACGCCCACCGCCGCACCGCATCGCAGGCGGCCTCGCGCATCCCGACACGCCCGCGGAAACTGGCTCAGTCGGTCGATATCTCGCATCGTGATCAGCCCGGCGAGACGCCCGCCCCCATCCAGCAAGATCAACTTCTCGCACTTCGCGCGACTCAGGACGTGCTCCGCCTCGGCGAGCGTCGTCCCCGCCGGCGCGGTCACCAGCGTCTTGCCGTTGGAAGGCCCGCTCATCACGTCCGAAACCCTCGAGTTGTTGTCCTCCACAAACTTGAGGTCTCTCCTGGTGATGATCCCGAGCACCTTCCCTTTGCCCCGAAGGTTGGCCGATCCATCTTCGGTCACCGGAAAGCCCGACACGTTGTGCTGACGCATCAACTCGCGGGCACGGGAGACGGTGTCGGTCGGTCCCAGCGTGATCGGGTCCGCGATGATGCCGTTCGCCGATCGCTTGACCTTCGCCACCTCGCGTGCCTGCGCCTCCACGGACAGATTCTTATGGATGAAACCCAACCCTCCCTCTTGCGCCAGCGCAATCGCAAGGGCCGACTCGGTGACCGTGTCCATCGGCGCCGAGAGGAGCGGGATGTTGAGCGTGATCGAGCGCGTCAGACGCGTCGTCGTGTCCGCATCGCTCGGCATGACCCCAGACCGCCGCGGCAGCAGCAGCACGTCGTCGAACGTGATGCCGTCGAGCGCGATCTTGGACGTTGGATCAATCGGCATGGACGATACCCCCGCGTGCGGCGGGAGTCCCGACCGCTCGACACCTGAAGAACCACATGTGCTGGACGAGCCAAGAGATGATGGACGAGTCAGGCTTGCCATTGGAAAGGGTTGCACGGGTGGGGGGTGCGGTCAAGTTGATCCTCACATCCTTCGAATCCCTCCGATCTGGGCTCCCCAAACTTTTCACCATGCGGTCGCACGCCAGCATCTACTATTCGATCCAAGCCAAGGAGTTCGGCGTGGTCAGAACCTCCATCGAAGCCCCACAACTCGACGGAATGAAGGTCACGGTTATGGGCTTGGGTGCCTTCGGCGGCGGCGCGGGCGTCGCCAAGTGGCTCGCCCAGCAGGGTGCCGACGTCCTCGTCACCGACACGAAGCCCGAATCCGAACTGCACAAATCCGTGGCCCAGTTGCAGCACTTCATCGAGGCCGGTAAGGTCCGTCTTCGACTCGGTGAGCATCAACTCGGCGACTTTACGACCTGCGACTTGGTCGTCGCCAACCCGGCCGTCCCCGCCCCGTGGAACAATCGATTCCTGCACGCCGCCGCCACCGCCGGCATCCCCGTGCGATCAGAGATCGGCCTCCTGTTCGGACGCCTCCCGGACCGATCCAGGATCATCGCCGTCACCGGCTCGGCCGGCAAGAGCACCACCGCCGCGATGGTGCACCACGCACTCACCGCGTGCGGCGAACGCTGCGCATTCGGCGGCAATATCGGCGGCACACTCCACGAGTTGCTCGTCCCCACATTCGACCCGCAAACCTACATCGTCCTTGAACTCTCCAGTTTCATGCTCCATTGGCTCCATGCCGAACGCTGGGGAGCCACCCCCATCTCCCGTTCCGCCCACGTGAACCTCTCCCAAGATGCGGGTGGACCGCCTCACGTCGCTTGCATCACCAACCTCTCTCCCAATCATCTCGATTGGCACGGCAGCATGTCCCACTACGAGCAGAGCAAGAAGTGGCTCGTCGACGATCTCCTCGCCGACGATGTGGCCATCCTCGGCCCGGGCTTGCGCCACTGGTCCTCGCCCCCAGGCGTGGTGCGTGTCGAGAGCGAGAACTCCCGCGTCACCGACCTTTGCCTCCCCGGCTCGCACAACCAGATCAACGCCGGCATGGCGCTCCTCGCCGCCAAGGCCGCCTCGCCCCATCTCAACCCCAACCTCGCGACCAGCGCCCTCCGCACATTCACCGGACTGCCCAACCGCCTCCAGTTCGTCCTCGAGCGCGATGGCGTCCGATGGTACAACGACAGCAAGTGCACCACCCCCGAAGCCTGCTTGCTCGGGGTCCGCGCCTTCGCCGACTCCGACGGGAGCGTCGACCACGTCCACCTCATCGCCGGCGGCTACGACAAGGGATCGGACCTCTCCCCCGTGGCCGATCTGGCCGATCGCCTCGCGGGCCTCTACACGATCGGCAAGACCGGACCCGCCATCGCCGCCGCGGCCCGTGGACGCGCGATCCCCTGCGAAACCCTCGAGATCGCCATCTCACGCATCCGCGAACGTGCCAAGATGGGCGACATCGCCCTCCTCAGCCCCGCGTGCGCCTCGTGGGATCAGTTCGACAACTATGAAGATCGCGGCCGACACTTCTGCGATCTCGCACGGGGGACATCGTGATCCGCCGCGGCTTCCTCGCCTGTGTGCTTGGCGTTTTGCTTTCGTCCGCATGCCGACATGCCCCACCACGCGATCCCACTCTCCCTGTATCACCCTCGCCAGCAACGTCCTCGCATCCACCAGTCTCCCACCAGAGTCCGCCCTCGATCCCGCCGCCCCCACCGCAGATTCCCGCCTCTTCGACGCCACGTTCCCTGGAAGCGCCTCCCGCGACCATCCAACTCAAGGAATTGTTCCCGGGCATCCGCGTGGACATCTCCCACAAAGTCGTGGAGTTTGACGGCGAGATCGCGATCGAGGCCCACCACCCCCAGACCCCTCGCGTCTATCTCGAAGTCCTCGTCTGCACCCCCGACACCCGTGAGCACGAGTCCATCGTCGTCACTCGGGCCAAGCCTTCCCTCGTCCACGCCGCCCTGCTCGCGTGCGGCTTGACCGAAGGCCGCCCGGGCTCCTGGGACTGGGACGAAACCACCAAGACCCTCCGCGCCATCCCGCCCACGGGTGACCCTCTCCGCGTGGACCTCATCGTTGATGGTGCATCACGTTGCCTCGCGGACTACGCCCTCCGCGCCGATTCGCGCGTGTCCCTCTCCGCGCCTCATCCGTTGCCCTCGTCGTTTGTCTTTGCGGGCTCCACCCTGCGCTCACGCGGAGGCATCGAACGCTACGAAGCCGACGGCGCCGGCACGCTCGTCGGACTCACCGCCTTCGGCACCGAGACCATCGCTTGGTCTCACATGTACAGCCCCGATGCCAGCCTCGAAGACCCCGTGTGGATCGCCAACTCCGCACTGCTGCCCCCCAGAGGCACCAAGGTGCAGGTCCGGATCTCCCCCTTGAGTTCTCCCCGATGACTCGGCCTTCACCGAGCCCTCTCGATCACTCCAACACCACCGTCCCAGCGTGTGGACACGCCCGATGCGACGCTCCACAGTCGCCCCATCGTTCCGGCCAACCACGATTGGTTCGCTCTCGATCACCGTCTCGGCGCTCCCAAGTCAGCCCTCCCACGCCCGAACTCTGCTCTGGTCGCCTCCTCACCGTTCGATCCATCCAGACGCGAACAGCCTCATCCACTTCCTACACTCGCCCACCATGGCCCTTGCGACTCGACCGCCCAGACTCACCCCCGCCGAGGCCGACGCCGCCTTCGCCGCCGCCCAGCGCGTCGTCGAGGTCCACCGCCGCGTGGCCGCATTCCTCCGCCCGGGTCAGTTCCTCGCCCAGATCGACGCCTTCGTCGGACAGACCCTCGACGATCTCGACTGCAAATCCTGCTTCCTCCACTACCGCGTCGGCAAACTCCCCCCCTTCCCCTCCCATGCCTGCGTTTCGGTCAACGACTGCGTCGTCCACGGCACCGCCGCGTACTACCTCCACCCCCTCAAGCCCGGAGACCTCTTCAAACTCGACATCGGCGTTCATTACAAGGGATGGGTTGGTGATGCGGGCTGGACCTACCACTACGGCCCCCCCACCCCTCTCGTCCGCAAACTCATGGACTGTGGCAAGGAGTCTCTGCGCCGCGGAATCTCCCAACTCGCCCCAGGCAAGTGCTACATCGATTGGGCCAAGGCCGTCCAGAATCATGTCGAACGTGAGTGCGGATTCCATCTCGTCCGCGGGCTCGGCGGCCACGGCATCGGACGAAGCAAAGGCGACAAGGACCGCGGCCTCCACCTCCCGCCCTACGTCTCCAACGTCGTGCCGTCCTTTAAGGGCGAATGGCCCGACGCCTACCTCCCCTGCGAGCCAGGAACGCTCATCGCCGTCGAGCCCATGATCTCCGTCTCCACCGGCGAAACCTTTCAAAGGCGTGGCGAATGGCCCGTCTACACCGCCGACCGCTCCATGTCCGTGCACTATGAGCACGATGTGCTCATCACCGAGAGCGGCCCTCGTGTCCTCACCGAAGGCATGGAGGACCTGCCCGAGATCGTCGAGGTCTAGATCGATGCACTCGATGTCAAGGGAGCACGCGGTCGAAC
Source organism: uncultured Phycisphaeraceae bacterium (assembly GCA_964543905.1). Classification (GTDB taxonomy): domain Bacteria; phylum Planctomycetota; class Phycisphaerae; order Phycisphaerales; family UBA1924. Next base: position 66,634 of record CAZIZO010000007.1, on the reverse strand, counting down.
GCCCCGGCACCGATCTTCCAGCACCCGCCCACTGCCTGCGAACAACTCACCCCCTGCATCAAGCGTCAACGTATCCATTTTCTACACTCCACCACGAAACCTCCCCACGCGCCGTTCGTGTCGCCGTGCTCAGCCCATTCGCCTCTCCCTGGCGTCGCCCCTGAAATGAGCACGTATTCACCGAATGTTCAGCGTCTGCTTATCCCCGCTCGACATAATCTAGCCTCGTCGTCGGTCGGCCGCTCCGAATCCCCCAACGGACGCGGCCGATCGACGGCCTTTCTGCGGCCGAGGCGATGTGGGTGGGAGGAGAGACCATGTCGCATCACGCCAGAACTTGATCATCTCTTGATCATGGAAGCAGATCGACAACGGGCGAGCCATGCGCTCGCCCGCTGTCGCGTGCGCTCCGCCGCAAAGCCTACTCGCCTCGGATGTGGCAAACCCAATGCCCTTTCGACAAGACCGAATCAGATCAAGCGACGACGAAAAAAGGACAAGCAACAGATCGTGATCGTGCACGCGGGTCATGCCGAGAACCGCGGTTTTGCAGCGCGTTGTCGCTCGCGAACGATAAAGTCCAAGCCCCAACTCGCGGGCGACAAACCTCGCCGGCGACAAACGCCCGGACGATGATCGCTCACACTCTCCGAACAAACCAAGAAGCAGCACCCGCGCGAGAGAACACCCGCATCCAGACCAACGCGTGGAGTTCGGTACAAGCCCATTCTGGCCATCAAGAACCAACGACGAAACGAATCGCCAGCACGAACGTCCACACGCTCGCTCCGGAGGAAGGACAGACGCCCGGAGCGAGGCTCGCTACCGTCCATACCGCCGAACGACACCCTTCACAATGCCCTGCACCTGACAGAACTTGACTCGAATCGGGTCGAACTGCGGATTCGCCGGCTGGAGGCGAATGTGATCGTCCTCCTTGTAGAACGTCTTCAACGTGGTCGAGCCGTCCGGCAAAAGCGCCACGACCTTATCGCCATTCTGCGCGACCTGGGTGCGCTCAATGAGCACATAATCGCCATCGAGGATCCCCTCGTCCCGCATCGAATCGCCCTCGACCTTGAGGGCAAAGGTTGACTCCTGGCGTCCCGGTGCCGCGCAGAGCACTTCGCCGAGGTCGATCTCTTCTTCGTTCGCGACCCGTTCGATCGGGTTACCCGCCGCGATGCGTCCCACAAGCGGGAATCGCAAGGGGCGCGACTCGTCCGGGACCGCGATCCCGTCAGCGATCGACAAAGAGCGAGCCTTGTTCGGCTCGCGGATCAGCGCGCCCTTCTTGATAAGGGCCTCGACGTGCTCGAACACCGTCACCTTGCTGACGCCGATCTCGTCCGCCAACTCCTGCATCGTCGGGGAGTATCCGCGGCGCACGCGCCAATCCCGGATCAGTTGAAGAATTCGAAGTTGCTTGGGCGTCAAGTTCATGGCAAAGACTCCTATGGATGCCCGGCGTGGCTTCCAGCGCCACCGATGGCCCGGGTTGTTCACAAACACCGCATTGATCAGACTGAATACGCTGAGACTCGTGGTCCCCCACGTCCCGCATCAGACACGCCAACCCCTCCCGGGCCGCACGACACGCCCACGTCACCGCGGTCACCAACGAGTCCCCCGAATACAGTGACTTCGACGACGACGCGGCATCACCGGCTCGACAAGCCAAGCCCACAACTCTTCCCCTCGCCTTCGTCCTTCCCGTACGGACGCTGGGCTTGGTCCCACGCATGCGTCCCGCACCTGGCTCCACTTGAAGGTCCGCTCCATCACGGAACATCGCAGAAAGCAATCCAACCACGGACGCTTGAGCGGAGAGCACCCGAATCGCTGCTCTGACGTGGCGCGAACCCCATCCTGACAAATCTCGCACAGATGATGATCCACCCGCCCGCCCACCTTGCGCGTCGTGACCTAATGCCCCCACGCGATCCGCAGACGCCACCGCGACCCACCGTGACCGATCCGTATCCACAGGAGCCAGACCAGTGACATACTCGCCACCGGGGCCTAATCGAAGCACGGCTTGATCGATCGTCGGCATCAGAATCGACCTTCTCACGAATGCAGCCCACGATGCTGCATCAACTCGTCGCCAATCCCCTCAACCCGGGCAAGCCTACGGCCTGCACGTTCCATGTTGACCTTCCATCCACCGAATCAGGCTGCACAACAAGCGACAGCACCGATCAGCAGGCTTCAGTACTGTTCGGCATAGGATAGCCAATCGGTTCCCACACGGCAAGTGGATTCTGACAAATTCCGCACATTTTGTAAGGTATAAGATGGGTAGGCCATGCGGCGGCCACAACCCATTGTCATTTATGATTTTCGGAGCGCGAACCTGGACCCTTCGCGAACGACTGCCCGCTCAATTTCGAGCAGCGTCAACTCCGATCGAAGCATGTGCAGTTCGACGCCGGTGGCTCGGGCAATCTCGTCAGTCGTCCTTGGCTCCGTGAGGGCCGACAGGATGAGTCGTCGGTGTTCGCTCATGGGCCGCACGGTCTCTGCCGCAGGCTGGGCACTTCGCAGCGCCTCGGTTCGGCGATCATCGAAGAGCGTCATGGAGGCCACGGCCGCATATCGATCTGCGTGCGTGCCTTCGTGGAGGTGCCTCGCGGCCGATTCGAGGAGATTGAGCACATCTCCGGGCTCGGTCACCAGCGCCGCTCCACCTTTCTTGATGAGTTCCAGTGTGCCGCGGCTCGCGGGTGAATCAACTCGACCGGGGAGCGCCATCGACTCACGCCCATGATCCTCGGTTGCCACACGTGCGGTGATGAGCGCCCCGGAGCGCTCATCGGCCTCGATCACCAATACACCAAGGCTCAGGCCGGAAATGATGCGATTCCGTGCCGGAAAGTTCTCGGCATTGGGCGGTGTGCGTAAGGGCAACTCGGAAACCACGGCGCCATGCCCTTCGGCGATCTTGGCGAACAGGTCCTTGTTCTCCGGCGGATAGCACTCCGCGAGCCCGCAGCCCAGCACGGCGACGGTTCGACCCCGCGCCCGCAACGTCCCATGATGGGCCGCCGTATCGATCCCTCGTGCTCCGCCGGACACAACGGTCAAACCCGCCGAGGCGAGAACGCTTGCAAATCGTTCGGCCTGCTCCAGACCGTAGTGCGTGCAGTTGCGCGAACCGACAATGGCAACGGCAAATCGATCCTCCCCCGCGGGCGCCAATCGACCTCGAACATACAGCAACGCCGGCGCATCCGGAAGTTGCTCCAGTAGCGAGGGATACCCAACCTCACCCTTCGCCAGCAAGGTAACCCCGAGTTCCTCGGCAAGGTCGAGTTCGCGGAGTGCGAGATCGCCGCTTGCTCGGAGGGAAGCGGCGAGTTCCAGTGCGCGTCCGTGGCCGATGCCCTTGACGCGTGCCAACTCCGCCGCCGACGCCGACGCCGCGGCCTCCGGAGACCCGCACACCTCGATCAGCCGCGCGATCAACTTTGGGCCCAGCCCGCTCACGCACGTGAGTTTGAGCATCGCGTGGACCTTGGGCGAGATCGTGGACACGATAGCATTCTACCGCCCCGATCGCAGCATAAAAGGGGGTTTCCGATGTCGCGGCACCTCAGGCTACTTCTGAACCTCGCTCGCGATTGTGGAGGCCGTCGCTGGCCCAGGCCGGTAAGGCCGTTCATCGTTCGGCGGTGCGTCGAACGGCAGCACGCGGACATAGGTCGCCAGCGGGGTGGTGGTGGTGACCATAGTTGCCAGACGCTGCTCGACGCGGCGCTCGGGATAGTTGAAGAGAGCACTCGGCCGACGGATCGTCACGAACACATCCTGCTTGCCCACATTCTCCCGCACGGCATCCAGCGTGATCTGCCACCCCGGCGTCGGAGCCGTCATCACGACAACGTTGCCCACGTCGGTCGGTTCGATCCGCAGCGATGGGCCGTCATACGCCTCCGACTCCACATCAAATGCAGGCGTCGAGGACGCGCAGCCGATGAGTAGACCCGCGGCCAACAGGACCGCCGATGCCGAGATGCGGATCGCCCGCGGCCTCCATCGCACGAGCGATCGGCGAATCCACCGCCGGCACTCGGAGGGAACTGGTTTGAATGAGTTGGAGTTGGGCATACTCATCTGGGGCGTTGGGGAATCTACAGTTGGTCGTTGCGAGATGCTGGCACTTTAGGGCGGATGAACCGCCCATTCGCGGAGATCACGGATGATCACGGCACCCCAGAAAAGCACGTTCGCGTCCTTCGCTCAACGCACATGGCGATCGGCCCTGATCCTGTCCACCATCCTCGCCTCGTCGTGCTCGACGATCGAGCGGGTGACCAACTCCGTGAGCGAAGAACTCGACCCCGCACGCGCGACGACCACGCGAGCCAAGTTCACGACCGAGCCGGACATCCGCGTCCGGGTTGTCAAGGGGACCGAACGGGTCCGGATCGACGGCATGTCGAAGGTGGTGATCCGCCCGATCGGTTCGGGCCTTCCGGACACCGTGCCCACGCCCGTCGTGGTGCAGAGCGGAAAGGACGGGATCAAGGCGATCGACGCGAGGGGTGGAACGGTGAGTTGGCCGTTCGCGACCGATGTGGAAGTGCTGACGCCGGAGGACGCGACGCCGACGATGCCCTCGATGCGGGCGCGGAGCGATCAGGCGTTGCAGGTGAATGGGACACGATACCCGGGCGTGATCCAGATTCGCCCGCGCTGGAGCGATTCGGCGAGTTCGATGGACGTGGTCGCGTCGATGGGGATCGAGACGTATCTGCCCGGCGTGCTGCAAGGGGAGATGTTCAAGACCTGGCCTCGCCAGGCGTTTGAGGCGCAGGCCGTCGCGTCGCGCACGTACGCGCTGCACGAGCGGGATCGGGCTCGGCGGGAGAATCGCACGTACGACGTGGAGGCGAACACGAACGACCAGGCGTACACGGGCGGGATGATCGTACCGATTGCCGCAGAGGCGGCGCGGACGACGCGCGGGCAGGTCATCACGTACAACGGCGGGCTGATCCGCGCGTATTACTCGAGCACCTGCGGCGGACGCCCGGCGTCGGCGGCGTACGCCTGGCCCAAGGTCGCAGGCACCGAGTTCAACAACGCCAAGCCCCTGCAAGGCAAAGTCCGGCAAGCCCCCTGCAAGGACTCCAAGTGGTATCGCTGGAGCGTGACGCGCGATGACGATGAACTCTCGCAGCGCATCCGCGCGTGGGCTCGGAGCAACAAGCACGATGCCGCGGGCATGGGCCGGCTCCGGACCATCCGCGTCGGCGATCGCAACGACGCGCAGCGCCCAAACTCGTACGTCGTCGTCGACAGCGGCGGACGCGAGTTTGAGTTCGCGCCCGAGCAGATTCGTCAGGCGCTCAATCAGCCAGCGGGAGGCCTGCCCCCGGTCACGGAAGCCAATCGCGTGCTCAGCGGGGACTTCGAGACCGAAGTGTGGGCCGACAAGGTGCGCCTCCACGGACGCGGCTGGGGGCACGGCGTGGGAATGTGCCAGTACTGCGCCAAGGCGTTTGCCGAGCAAGGGATGGACTGGCCCACGATGATCAAGACCTTCTATCCCGGTGTCGAGGTTGGGAAGATGTACCCATAGAGCCCACCCCGAAGGGCGTTGCACAGTCAATACGCCATCGCCGTGCTGCTCTCACGCACGATCAACTTCGTCGGCAACCGCATGCAACGCGGAGGCGTGTGCGGGTGATCGATGCGATCAACCAGCGTCCGCACCGCCTCGATTCCAAGTTGCTCCATCGGGAGCGCGATCGAGGAGAGTTTCGGGCGAACGAGTTCGGCCATCCGGGTGTTGTCGAACCCCACGATTCTCAGTTGATCGGGGACATACACGCGGGCATCCTCGGCGGCACGCATGATGCCGCACGCGATGTCGTCGTTGCCCGCGAGCACGGCGGCCTTCTGGAGCCAGCCGCGCTGGATCGCACGCAGCGCCCATTCGCGTCCCCACTGTGCCGAGTATTCGCCGCACGAGACCTGGTCGGGCTTCACCTTCCAGCCATGCTCCGCAAGCGCCGCCTCGAAGGCGCGGGCGCGGTGCATCGTGTCCCAGTTCTGGCGGGGTCCTCCGACGAAGTAGCAGCGTGCAGGCTCGACCCAGCGGAGGAGATGGTCGATCGCCTCGCGGGCGCCGGTGGCGTTGTCGATGCCCACGCTATCCAGCCCCTGCGACGAAAGATCGGCGTCGATGATCACCGTGGGAATCTTGGACGCGACAACGTCCGGAATGATCGGGTCCTCGGCATCAACGATAACGACGGCCATCCCGTCGATGATCCCCGTCCCCAGCACGCTGTCGCGCTTGCTCGCGTCGGGGCGTGTGGTGATCGTGGTCACGATGAGGTGGTAACCGAGGCGTGTGGCCTCCATGTCGGCCCCCCGGAAGAGATTGGTGTAAAACTCACCGTGAAGAATGGGGAGCGCGAGGCCGAGGAGGTGGCTTTCGCCCGCGCCGAAGAGTTGCGCGAGCGGGTTGGGCGCGTAACCGAGGCGTGCGATGACGTCCTGCACGCGGGCAGCGGTCTCTTTGGAAACGGTCGAGGGGTTGTTGAGCACGCGGCTGACGGTGGCGATGGAGACCCCCGCGGCCGCGGCCACCTGGCGCATGGAGACGGACTTGGACGTCGCGGTTGTCGGCGGCTGCGGGTCGGGCTTGGGAGGGTTTGCAGGGGGCATGTCGGACGAGATGGTACACGGTCAGAAGGGCTCGCCTACCTTCGCTCCGCCGCCTCCACCACATTGAGCAGCAGCATCGAAACGGTCATCGGCCCCACGCCCCCCGGCACCGGGCTGATGCGTGAGCACAGCGGCCGCACCTCCTCGAACCGGACATCCCCCACCGTCTTGGTCTTGCCATCGGCTCCCTTCACGCGATTCACGCCCACGTCGATCACCACCGCCCCGGGCTTCACCATCTCCGGACCGATGAGCGCCGGCACGCCCGCGGCGGCGATGACGATGTCGCCTCGCTTCGCCAGCGTCACCAACTCCGGCGACCACTTGTTGCATGAGATCACCGTCGCCTCCTGCCTCATCAGCAGCACGGCGATCGGCTTCCCGACCACATCCCCCGCCCCCACCACCACCGCGACCTTGCCGCGGAGGAAGGGGTCGGCGAGCGTCGCGCCCGTCGTCGCGTCGGTGCTGCCGGGGCGATAGACGTGCTCGAGCATCTTGATCACGGCGAGGGCCGTGCACGGCGCGAGCGAACTTCGGCCATACACCACGTTGCCGATGTTCGCGGGATTGACGCCCTCGACGTCCTTCTCGGGCGCGATGAGCCGCTGGATGCGGTACGGCTCGATCCCCTCCGGCAGCGGCAGGTGGACCATGATCGCGGTCACGTCGTCGTCCGTGTTGAGCAGCAGCACGCGGCCCGCGAGGTCGTCGTACCCCGCGCCGGCGTGCAGCGTGTGCAACTTGTACTCGATGCCGAGCATCTCGCACGTCTTGGCCTGGTTGTCGGCGTACACGCGCGAGGCGCTGTCCCCCGAGTCGGCGAGCACGGCGTCAAGCCTGACTCGCCGCCCGCCCTGCTTGATCGCCGCCACCCGCGCGGCAATGTTCGCGCGAAACGCCCCCGCAAGGGCGACGCCGTCGATGATGGTGCCAGTGGCCGCGGGCGAGGACGAGTTGGGCATGGGCGATGGTAAGTCGTCCGTTCGCTGGTGAGCCGCCCGTTGTTCCAGGGACAAAGCCCATATCGTCGCATCCCCCAAGAAGGATCGATCAATCTGGACAGGATTCACCCCACGCCGCCGCGACCAGCCGCGGCAGCACGTCGCCGCTCTTTCCCCGCAGCGCCACGTCCACCACCCGCGACGCGGGAGTCGCCTCGGCGTTGATCTCGATGCAGAACGCCCCGTGGCTGGCGGCCAACTCCACGAACCCCGCCGCCGGCCACACCACGCTGCTCGTCCCGATGGTCATGAAGACGTCGCACGCGCACGAGACGCGGTGCGCCGTCTCGAGCGCGTGCCGAGGCAGCGCCTCGCCGAACCACACGACATTGGGGCGGAGGAGCGCCCCCGGAGCAAAGGGCGACGGCGGTGGAAAGGCGGGCATCGGCTCCGGCGGCGGCTCGATCTCGCGGCCCGTCTGCGTGCATCGCCACTTCAGAATCGTGCCGTGCAACTCCACAACGTTGCGGCTCCCCGCGCGATGGTGCAGGCGGTCCACGTTCTGCGTCAGCAGCGTGAACTCGCCCCCACGCGCAGGCGAGATCAGCCGTCGCTCGATCTCCGCGAGGGCGCGATGCCCCGCGTTGGGCTCCGCCGCCAGGCAACCCAGACGCCGCCAGTCGTACCAGCGCGTCACCATCTCCGGGTTGGCCTCGAACGCCTCTGGAGTGGCCAGCGTCGTTGGGTCGAACTCCTTCCACAACGCCTGCATGTCCTTGGGCAGGTCCGCGGCGGTCGCCGTCGTGCCCCCGCGAAAGGTCCGCAGGCCCGACTCGGCGGAGACGCCCGCCCCGGTGAGGACGACCACCCGGCGGGCCTCGCGCAGGCGGTGGGCGGCGTGGGCGATCGCGGAATCGTCGGGCATCCGTGAGGATAGTGCGCGGCGAAGGAGCGTCCGGGGTGGTACCCTCTGCCCGGGAAGGACCCAGGAGCAGCCCATGCACAAGATGAACGTGATCGATCTCCCGAAGTGGATCCGCGCGAACAAGCACCTCCTGAAGCCGCCGGTCAGCAACCGGCAGTTGTACGTGGAATCCGAGGACTCGATCGTCTTCATCTCCGGCGGTCCGAACACGCGGAACGATTATCACGTGAACCCCACCGAGGAGTTGTTCTATCAACTCAAAGGGAACATCGCCGTGCGCGTGCGCCCGCTGGATGGGAGTGCGCCGCGGGACGTCGTCATCAAGGAAGGCGAGTTGTTCCTGCTCCCTCGCTGGGTCCCCCACCGCCCGCAGCGACCCGCGAACACGCTCGGACTCATCATCGAGTTCCCGCGCGGCGTCGACGCCCAGGGCAAGCCGCAACTCGACGGCCTGCAGTGGTACTGCCCCAAGTGCGACGCGCTCGTGCACGACGCGAGGTTCCTCTTGAAGAAAATCGACGAGGACCTCGCCGTCGTCATGAACGACTTCTGGGATGGCCCGGCAGATCGCCGCACGTGCAAGTCGTGCGGGCACGTCATCACGCGGGCGGGGGAGATCGAGTTGAAGGGCGGAAAGATCAAGGCGGTGGCGTTGAAGCCCAAGGCGCGGAAGGTCGCCGTCTCCGGCAAGAAAAAGACCGCGAAGAAGGCGAAGAAGAAGGCCCGCGGCTGAGCGATCATGTTCAAGATCGACCTCCACACCCACATCCTCCCCGAGCGCTGGCCGAGTTGGACGGCGAAGAGTGGCTACGCCGGATGGATCGAACTGGCGCACGAGAAGCCCGGGTGTGCCCGCATGCTGAAGACGACGAGCGTGGACGGATCCACGCCGCCGCAGTCGTTCCGCGAGATCGGCGCCAACTGCTGGGACCCGGGGGTGCGCCTGCGCGAGATGGACGCCGCGGGCGTCGGCGTGCAGGTGCTGAGCACCGTGCCGGTGATGTTCTCATATTGGGCAAAGGCGGCGGACGCGTACGACCTCGCGCGGCTGCTGAATGATGACCTCGCCCGCGTGTGCGGCGAGGCGCCCACCATCGTCCCGCCGCAGTCCCGCTCGCTCCGCGGCGTCGTGTCGCTCTCGCGTTTCCTTGGTCTGGGCACGATCCCGATGCAGGACCCCGCGCTCGCCGTGCGAGAGTTGGAGCGCTGCGTGCGCGAACTCGGGCTTCCGGGGGTGCAGATCGGAACCAACGTCAATGGAAAATACTTCGACGACCCCGGCGTGCAAGATGTGCTCGCCGCCGCCGAGTCGCTGGGCGCGTGCGTCTTCGTCCATCCGTGGGAGATGTACGGGCAGGACAAGATCCAGCCCTTCTGGATGCCCTGGCTCGTCGGCATGCCGGCCGAGACCTGCGCGGCGATCGTCACCGCCATCTTCGGCGGCGTCTTCGACAGGTTCCCGAAGTTACGCCTCTGCTTCGCGCACGGTGGCGGGAGTTTCCCCGCCACGGTCGGACGTATCTCGCACGGACGTGCGTGCAGGCCAGATTTGTTTCCTGTGAACTCCCGCGATCCGCGGGAGTACCTCGCGCGACACACGCACCGCCCGCCCGAAGGCTCCTGCGGCGGCGATTCGTGCTGCGGCATGACCGCCGGCAACTTCGACTCGCCCGCTCGATTCTTCGTCGATTCACTCGTTCACGACGCGGACGCCCTGCGGTTGGTGCTGAAGTGGTTTGGCGCGGAACGCGTCTGCCTCGGCAGTGATTATCCCTTCCCGCTGGGCGAGGATCGGGCGGGCGACCTGATTCTTTCGATGCGCGACGACATCGGCACGAGCGCCACCGAACTCCTGCTCTCGGGCAGTTCTCTTCGGTTCCTCCGCCCGTCGATGCTTTAGTCGTCAACAATGCGCCTCCATGACGCTGCCCTTTCGCACCGACGAGTCCTTCGCCCGCTTGCTCGATGAGTCTGACCCGCTACGCGGATATCGCGATCTGTTCCATATCCCGCAGGTGGGAAGCGTCGCCTCGAGCGCCAGGGTGGGGGTAGACCCCTCTTTAACTCCCGCGGACATGAACGAACCTTGCGTGTACCTGGTGGGCAACTCGCTGGGGTTGCAGCCCAAGGCGACCCGTGCCGCCATCGAGCAGGAACTCGATGACTGGTCTCGCCTGGGCGTCGAGGGGCACCTCCATGGCACGCACCCCTGGCTCCCCTACCACGAAGAGGTCCGCGACCACCTGGCCCGCGTCGTCGGGGCACTTCCCCACGAAGCCGTGGCGATGAACTCGCTCACGACCAACCTCCACCTCCTCATGGTCAGTTTCTACCGCCCCACGCGCGGGCGATACAAGATCGTGATCGAGGACACGGCCTTCCCGAGCGATTCCTACGCCGTGCAGAGCCAACTCGACTTCCACGCGCGGGCGCTCGGATTCGACGCGCGTGCGGGGCTGATCCGCCTCAAGCCGCGTGAGGGCGAGCACACGCTCCGCACCGATGACATCCTCGACGCCATCGACCGCGAGATGGACTCCATCTCGCTCGTCCTGCTCGGAGGCGTCAACTACCTCACCGGGCAATGCTTCGACATGAAGACGATCACTCGCTTCGCACAGGAGCGTGGCATCGTCGTGGGCTGGGACCTCGCGCACGCCGCCGGCAACATCGACGTCAGGCTGCACGACTGGAACGCCGACTTCGCCGCGTGGTGCAGTTACAAGTACCTCAACTCCGGACCGGGCGCGATCGCGGGCGCCTTCGTGCACGAGCGGCACACCCGCCCAGGCTCACCCATCCTTCCCCGCTTCGCCGGCTGGTGGGGCAACGACCCCGCCACACGCTTCAAGATGGGCCCCAACTTCGTCCCCGTCGCCAGCGCCGACGCGTGGCAACTCAGCAACCCGCCCATCCTCGCGCTCGCCCCGCTCCGAGAGTCGCTCGCGATCTTCGACCGTGCCACCATGCCCGCCCTGCGCGAGAAATCCAAACGTCTGACCGAGTACTTCGCGAGCCTGATGACGCACGCGGACGGTGCGCCCACAATCGCCCACACCGCGTCCACGATCCGCATCGGATCATCCCGCCCGCTGCGCGACCATCTCGACATCCTCACGCCCCACGCCTTCGACGAGCGCGGATGCCAATGGTCAATCGCCGTCAAATCCGGCGACACGAGGGCCCTCCACGCACGCCTCCACTCCCGCGGCATCCTCTGCGACTTCCGAGAGCCCAACGTCATCCGGGCCGCCCCCACGCCGCTCTACAACACCTTCCATGACGTGTGGCGATTCGCGTCCGCTTTGCATGCGGCGTTGAACTAAACCACGCGCAAGACGCTCCGTCAGGCATCCACCCAGAACATGCGTCCGCAGCCTCTTCCCGTGCTCGGGCTTCTCCCCTCCGCTCGTCACTTGCATACAGCCTCGTCGCGACCGATCCCACCCTCCTTCCTACGCCGCACCGCTCGTACACTCACGCATGATCGCTCGCCTCAAACCCGCCCTCACCGCGCTCGTCGCCCTCGCGCTCGCCGCGTGCACCTCGCCCCAGCATGCCACGTCTCGCGTCTCCATGCCCGCCATGGCCTCCGCGGGCGCGGCCCGCATCGCCATCGACGGCGACATCACCGACTGGCCCACCGACGACGCGTTCTACGCCAACTCCGACCACCTCTACTTCCGCTTCATGGTCCAAGACCAACTCTTCACGCTCCAATCCGCGCCGACACCCGTCACCGTTTTTCTCGACACCGACGCCGACGCGTCCACCGGACGCCGGTTCTCCCAGCCCGCCCTCCAAGGCCTCGGCGCCGATCTCGAGATCGTCTTTTCTCCCAAGGAGACAAACGGTCGCGGCGCCGCCGCCTTTGTGCTCGGCTCAGGCGGAACCCGAGATCGCATCACCCACGCCCAACTCGATCTCGTCTTCGCCCCCACATACGCCTCCCAGTGGTACGAAGCCCGGATGACCCGCCACCTCGCGCACATCCCGGGATTGCCCTTCGCCGGCCTCCAAAGCGAGGGCGCCTTCGCCGGATTCGTCGCGTTCGGCGAGACGAGTTCAAAACTCTCCGCGTACTCCGACCCATCTCGCGACACGCTCGGCCCCGTCCGGCCTCAGCCCTCCCTCGCCACGGTCGATCTCCCGAAGAAGCCCGCCAACGCGATCCGTGTCGTGTCGTGGAACATTGAAAACACCTCGCCCGTCAAGCAACCCAACGCCTTCCGCAACATCTTCCAACTCCTCGACGCCGACCTCATCCTCGTCCAGGAATGGGACGAGGGCGACGCCGACGCCGTCAAGGGCTGGTTCACCGCCATGGTGCCCTTCAGCGGCGAATGGAACGTCGTGAAAGCACCAGGCGACAAGTCCAACGGCGGGGGCGTCGCCATCATCAGCAAGCACCCCACCTCGCCCGTGAACCTCGGCCGCATCATGACCGAGCCCGACCGTTCCAACCCGTCGCGCCCCGTCCGCTTTGTCGCGGCGACCGTCTCCACGCCCCACGCCACCCTCCTGGTCGGCAGCACCCACCTCAAATCCGCCGGATCCAAGGACAGCAGCGAAGATCGACGACGCGTCGCCGAAGCACGCGCCATCAACGCCGCCTTGGCCGCGGCTTGCTCGTCCCTCCCGCCCAACTCGATTCGCCTCATCGCGGGCGACATGAACCTCGTGGGCTCACGCCCTCCTTTGGACATCCTGCGGGCTTCTCTCGACGCCGATTCCTCCGAACTCGACGTCCTCCACGCCTGGCCCCTCGGCGACGACGCCATGTACACCTGGACGGACGATCAGACCCCCTTCACCCCCGGCCGGCTCGACTACATCGTCTACAGCGACGCCACCGCCTCGCCCGCCAACGCCTTCGTCTTCAACACGCGCCGGCTCAGCGACGAGAGCCTCGCCCGCATGGGCATGGCCCGCGACGATTCCACCTGCAGCGACCATCTCCCCGTCGTGGTCGATCTCCTCAGGAAATGAGCATGCAGACCGCACCCAAGCGTCTTCCTCGCCTCCTCGCGATCGCCGTCGGGAACTCGCGCACCCGCTTCGGCCTTTTCCAGGGCAAGGACCTCAACGATCCTCGCTCGATGGACAACACCGACGTCGACCTCCTCGCCAACGCCGCCAAAGAGGCTTGCAAAGCGAGCAAGGGCGTCATCCTCGCGATCGCCTCCGTCAATGACCCCTTCGCCGATGCGCTCGAAGCCAAACTCATCAAAATGGTCGGCGAGCACGTCTATCGCTTTGGCCGTGACCTCGACATCCCCATCGTCAACGCCCTCGACGACGATTCGACCGTCGGCCAGGATCGTCTCCTCTGCGCGCTCGGCGCCTCCGTCCGCGCTGAGCAGGCCTGCGTCGTCGTCGATGCCGGCACCGCCATCACCGTCGACTTTGTCGACGGCGAGGGAGTCTTCCAAGGCGGCGTCATCGCCCCGGGCCTGCGCATGATGCTCCGTTCGCTCCACCAAGGCACCGCCGCACTCCCGAACCTCGAACTCGTCCCTCCCGCCAAGGACCGCGGGCCCTTCGGGAAGCACACCCGCGAAGCCATGACCCTCGGCGTCCTCAACGCCGCCCGCGGCCTCGTCCGCGAAACCGTCGAGCGTTTCGCCGAAGCCTACGAAGCCTACCCCCAGATCATCGCCACCGGCGGCGACGCGCCCCTCCTCTTCGAAGACTCCGACCTCGTCGAGAACATCGTCCCCGACCTCCAACTCGTCGGCATCGCCGAAGCCTGCGCGATTTCGCTCCACGACGACCCCGCCCATGACCTGCGTTCCTTCCGCAAGCCCGACGACCGCGACGAGCACGACTGAGCATGCCCAGCCTCCTGCCGCCACCACGCGCCGGCCATTGCATCTGGGAACTCTGCACTCCCGCCGTCCCCGGGGCTCTCGCCATCATCCACCTCATGGGCGATGTCGACGCCGCTCTCGATCGCCTCGCCATCCCCCACGTCCCCGTCGGCCACGTCGCTCGTCGATCCCTCGCCCACATCGACAACGGCATCGTCGCACGCTGGTCTCCCACCATCGCCCAACTTATGCCCCACGGCGGCGCCGCCGTCACGCGATCCCTTCTCTCCGCCCTCGAATCCGCGGGCTTTTCGCGTGCTTCGGCTTCTCATCCACGTCTCTTGTTCCCCGAAGCCGACGATGATGTCGAAGCCCACATGCTCGCCGCCATCGCGAACGCCGCCAGTCCGCTCGCGATCGATCGTCTCCTCTCCGAGCCCACGCGGTGGCGCGAGCACGCCAAGGGCCTCCGCCCCATCTGTCCTCCCGCCGTCACTCACCTCCTCAATCACCTGATCGATCCGCCGCTCGTCGTCGCCCTCGGGCCACCCAACATCGGCAAGTCCACCCTGCTCAACGCCCTCGCTGGCCGTTACGTCTCCATCGTCGCCGACGAGCCAGGGACCACACGCGACCACGTCGGCATCACCCTCGATCTCGCCGGCCTGGTCGTCCGCTACGTCGATACCCCCGGCCTGCGCCCCGACGCCGACGCCCTCGAGCACGAGGCCCAGACGCTCGCGCTCCAGATCGCGCACCAGGCAGACCTCGTCCTCTTCGTGGGAGACGCCCACGCCCCCCCGCTCACCCCACCCCCGGGCCTCAACCCATCCCACGGCTCGCTCCTCGTCGCCCTCCGCCATGACCTCGGCCCAGCGCCTTGGCATGCCGACCTCGGTGTCAGCGCCCTCCGTAGCGAGGGCCTCGAGTCGCTGGCATCGTGCATCCGCCAGCGTCTCGTTCCCGACTCCGCGCTCGAGGATCCCGGCGCCTGGCCCTTCTGGTATCCATCCGCGCCCGCCACGCCCTGACCACCCTCACGGCAACTCTTCAACGTCCAACTTCTCCTCACTCATCAGCCGTGCCGTCGGCAACTCCTCCCCCACCCGCAGCCACGCGTCATACGCGTTCCACGTTCCCAGCCCATCCTCCGACTCCGGCTCGAGGAGATACACCGCAAGGTGACCCAACGCCTGCCCCGTGCGCACCACAAACGCCCCGGGCCCATAGTCCCGCTCCACCGACTCTCCATCCACCTCAATCCGCACCAGCGTGTGCCCCTGGAACGCCCGTGACGCCGGCTTCACGCCCGTCACCGTCAGCCGATCCACATTCAACCTTCGGTTCTCCATGAGCCGCTCCACGCGGATGCCATGCCGACGCAGCGTCCGCGCGATCTCCTCGCTCCCCGCGGGCAGCACATACGCCCAAGGCCGAACCACCGCGTGCTCGCGCTCGAACTCATCCATCAGCCGCACGCCCTCATATGCCTTCGGCGTGGATGACGCCATCAACTTCCCATCTCGCAACTCTTCGTCATACCCCAGGATCGTCACCGTCTCCGAGCGTGCGATCGTTCGGGTCCGGATCGTGACGAAGTCCTCCGCATGATCGTCCGTCCGATTCCCCTTCGCGATCGCCCGCTCGTCGGCCTCCCGCGTCCGCCGTCGGATCTCCTCAACATTCCCAGCCGCCCACTCCAGGATGCACCGGCAAAAATCCCGCGTCCCCTCCACACGTTCCTTGTAGGACGCATACGCGTACGCCTCGCTCAGGATCGAGTAGCGATTCCTCAGCCCCACGTAGTTCGTCAGATACCTCGGCTCCGCGGGAAACGTCTCCCACCTCGTCCGGTCGATCGGCGCGTCGCCGAACGATCCGGCGAACGTGCCATACCACATCGTGAGTGTCCCGTTGCTCTTCGTCACGCAGTCCGCGATCGCGGGAAACATCTCCTCCCTCGTCGATCGAATGATCTCGGGGTCTCCCGCCGGCACTTTCGCCCCCGCATACGTGATCAGAAACCGATGCCGAGACCCATTCGTCGTGTGCGTGTCCACAAAGACGTGAGGATCGCACTCCGTCAGAAACCTCACCAGAGCGCGTGTTTCCGCCTCTTCGATCTTCACGCCATCACGATTCAGATCGCGGTCGTTCGCGTTGTGCCGCTGCCCCATGCCCGCCTCGGGTCCGTTCTGTCCAGGGCGATTGGTCGTTGCGACACGCTCGTTGCCGTCCGCGTTATAAATCGGCGCCATCGCCACGATCAACCGTTGCAGCAGCCGCGGCTTGTCCGCCGCGAGAATCTCCCTCGCCAGCATCGGCAACGCTTCCTTCCCATCCACCTCCCCCGCGTGGATGTTGCCGATCAGGAACACGATGACCCTCCGCTCCCGCTCCGCCAGCGCCCTCGCCTCCGCCGCGGTCGCGACGGGAGGATCCGCAAGGAAGAGCAGCGGCAACTCCCGCCCCTCGACCGATCTCCCCAACGACGCCCGTCGTGCATACGCCGAATCGGCCGCCAGCCGATCCAGCAGCGACACGACCTCCGCATGCGTCGCGGTCGCTCGATAGTCCGACTTCTCCGCCACCGTGAGCAGCGAATCATCGAGCCAACCCACGCAGATTGCACACGCAAGACTGGTCAACACCATCCCGGAGGATAGAACCTCGCGCCGTCACCCTTCCAACCCCCCGCCGACGTCGCCCGAGGCACTCCGCCTCACCCCCTCATCGCCCGCTCGATCTCCTTGCCCTCCCTGGGCACCAGTCCCCCCGTCAGATTTCGGTTCCCCTTCGCCGTCACCAGGATGTCATCTTCAATCCGGATCCCGATCTTCTCCTCCGGCAAATACACCCCCGGCTCGATCGTCACCACCATACCGGGCTTGAGCGCATCATCCGGCGTGACGTCGTGCACTTCGAGCCCGAGTTGGTGACCGATCCCGTGCACATACTTATCTTCCACACCGCCCTTGCGAAGGACCGCCCGTGCCGCATCGTCCGCGTGGAACAAGTGCTTCCCGGGCTTCACCGCCGCGATCGCCGCCTCCAAAGCCTCATAGACCAACTCGTACAACTCGCGCTGCCGCTTGCTGAATGTCCCGTTCGCCGGAAACGTCCGCGTCACGTCCGCGCAGTACCCGCCATACTTCGCGCCCGCATCGATGCAGATCAACTCCCCATCCTTCACCACCGCGTTGTTGTCGTGATAATGCAGCACCGTCGCGTTGTACCCAGACCCCACGATCGACCCGTACGCCGTCCCGCTCGCCCCCTCACGCTCGAACCTCCCCTCGATCGCCTTCTGAATCTCCTTCTCGCTCACCCCAGGACGGATCATCCTCATCGCGTCCCCAAACCCCGCGCCCGTGATCCGCATCGCCTCCTGCATCAGCCCCAGTTCCTTCTCGTCCTTGCACGCCCGCATCAGCGGCAACACGTTGCTCTTATCCTCAATCGAGACACCCACCACCCGCTCCGCCACCCTCCGAAACACCGCCAGGTCGGGCGACACCGGAGCGTCGTACACCGCGAACGAGTGCAAGCACGCCAGCCGCTTCCGCTTCCGAGCCAGCGCCGTCAACGTGCTCGCCAGCATCGTCGTCCGCAGCACCGTGCGAAATCCATACCGCTCCCGCAACGCCCCCGAGATAGCCTCTCGCCGACCGTCGTACACCTCGATCTCCGGATTCAGCGGCCTCAAGAACAGCACGCACTCCCGCGAAGGATTCTCCGCCTGCGGATCAAACACCACGCATGCACCGGGCTCGTTCGCAATCCCCGTCAGATACTCAAACGTCGCGTGCGCCTTCCACGCTCCATCGGCAGGCACCGCCGCATCCCCCGCAAAGAACACCCCCACGGCGCCGTTCAACGACGCCAGCACGCGATCCCGCCGAGCGCGATAATCGTCCAGACCAAGCGTCTTTCGCATCGTCATCCTTCTTCAACTCAAAGCCCACGCCCCGCGATTCTCATTCGTGAGATGCCGCGGGAAGCCCGTCCACAGTAGGCCATCACTCCCCCCTTTCCGTCGAGCGGATGACCACCCGTCGCGCGTCCACCACGACCTCCAAGCCCGCCACGCACACCACCCGTCGGTGCTCGCCCCCATCGCCCACCATCTTCTGCACACGCTCGACGCTCGCCCACCGCATCCGGTCCCTCCCCCGCTCCCCGCGGAGTCGATCTCGCACCGCGTGCAGCAACTCCCCCACCACGATGATCGGTTCACCCCTGAGGTCCGATCGTGCCAGGGTCACCTCCCCCCCGCTCTCCCTCGCACCGCTCAAAACTCGCGCCGCCCGCTCCCGCGCGATCCACGCCGCCTCACGCGCCATCTGCCCAAACTCAACCGCGCGACGAGTCACGCCCGCGCTCCGCCCCCGCAGCGCCGGCACCACCTCCCGTCGCAGCATCGCCCGCAGCCGCCGTGTGTCCAGGTTCGTCGTGTCCTCTCGCCACGCCCACCCCGCCTTCCGGCACACCCGCACCCCATCCTCCCGATCCACCCACAACATGGGCCTCACAAGTCGCACGCCGTCCAACGCACGCGCCGGCGCAATGCCTCCCATGCCCCGCATCCCCGCCCCGCGCATCAGCCGCATCAGCACGGTCTCCAACTGGTCCTCCCCGTGGTGCGCCGTCGCGATCGCCACGCACCCATGCTCCTTCGCCATCCGAACAAGCGCCGCGTACCGAAGCCGTCGGGCAATCCCCTCCGCATTCCCCTTCGAACTCCGCGTCGTGATGTTCGACGCCACAAACGGAAGACCCACCCGCGCCGCAAGCGCCCTCGCCGCGTCGCGATCCGCGTGCGCCTCCTCCTGCCCGCGCATGTCGTGCACCACATGCGCGACCACCAGATGCTCCGACGCCGTCGCGAGCGCCAGCACGAGCGCGCTCGAATCCACGCCACCCGAACAGGCGATCAGCGTCCGTCGATCAACATCCCGAACCCCACGCCCACCCGTCAGCGCACGCCACTCCCGCACGATCCGGCGGACTCCCGCATCGCGAGATAACCCCTCTTTCACAGCGCGCTCAAGTGCCACGGCCGATGATACCAGCCGCAGGTGCTTCCCATGTTCCAACCCAATCGCATCCCCCTCTCGTCGCCCCCGCCCTCCGCCCAGCCCGCCTCCACCCAAGAGGGTGGCGCCTCATCCCTCCAACCCACCGATCCACCCCCCTCCACGCCCCAACCCAAGTTGCTCGGCTCTGCGCTCCTCTACCCCACCCTCGCCATCATCGGCTGCTCATGCCTCACCTGGGCCCTCCGCAAACGCTCTTCGTCTCGCGCGAAGTCTCCGTCGATCAACTCCGAGCACCTCGCCACCGTGGCCGAACTCAACGCCCTCCGTTCGGACCTCAACGAACTCGGCGAGCGCCTCGCCCAGAAACTCGATCACAAGGCCGCACACCTCGAATCACTCCTCGCCCGTGCCGAGCACGCCGCCGAGGAACTCCGCCACCTCCGCGCCGCGACCACCCAGGCCGGAACGCGCCTCGCCCCGCCTCCCACACGCAGCGATGGCTTCATCGAATCGCATGCCGCCCTCGATCCCCTCCACGCTCGCGTCGCCGAACTCGCCGATCAGGGCCTCGCCCCTGTGCAGATCGCCCAACGCCTTGGTCAGCCGACCGGCCAGATCGAACTCATCCTCGCGCTTCGGCGTCGATTTGTTCGTACATAGTTCTTAGAACATAGTCCAAATAGACTTTCCAAGCCCCCCAGACACCCCTTGGAATACCATTGCCCGCACCTCAACCGCCCGCAGGAGGCTTTGCGTGTTCCTGGTCCGTCAAGCACTTCCGAAGGACATTCCCGACCTCGTGCGCATGGCACGAATGGTCTACTTCATTAACCTCCCCCCCAACGAAGAACTCCTCGCCAACAAGGTGGAGCACAGCCAGCGCTGCTTCAAAAAAGCCTCCCAGAGACTTGTCTCCGTCACCTCGCCCGCAAAGCACGCCCGCAAGCGCTCCACCAAAGGCCCTGCCTCCGCCGCCGCCAACGCCGCCGGCACCGCCTCCAACGAGCACGAATCCGACCTCTTCATGTTTGTCATCGAAGACTCGCAGACCGGCAGCGTCGTCGGCACCTCCCAGGTCCGCGCCCACCAGGGCGGCCCCGGCAACCCCAACTGGTCCATGCAACTCCGGACCAAGCAGTTCCACAGCGCCACCCTCGGCCAAGGAACCACCCACACCGTCGCCCAACTCCACGCCGACGAATCCGGTCCCAGTGAAGTCGGCGGCCTCGTCCTCCAGCCTTCCCACCGCGGGCATCCCCTCCGCCCCGGCAAGTTCCTCTCCTTCGTCCGCTTCCACTTCATGGGACTCTATCGCCATCTTTTCGCCGAGCGTGTCCTCGCCGAAATGGCCCCACCCGTCACCAGCGAGGGCGACAACATCTTCTGGGATCACTTCGGTCGAAAGTTCATCCCCGTCAAGTACAGCGAGGCCGATCGCTTCTGCCAGCACAATCGCAAGTTCATTTCCGAACTCCTCCCCAAGGAAGAAATCTACCTCACCCTTTTCCCGCTCGAAGTCCAGAACATGGTCGGCGTCGTCTCACGCGAGACCATCCCGGCCCGACGCCTCCTCGAATCCCTCGGGTTCAAGTTCCGCGGCTTCATCGATCCCTTCGACGCCGGGCCCTACATCGACGCCGTCATCGACGAAATTCCGCTCGTCAAAGACGCCCGCACCCTCGACATCGGAAAGCCAATCCTCGCCGCCAAGTGTTCGGCACACGGCATCTGCAGCACCCTTGACGCCGAAGGGAACTTCCGAGCGGTCGAAGTCCACGCCGAGCCCGTCGCCAACAAGTCGATCCGCCTCCCCAGCGAGGCGCTCGCCGCCCTCGAACTCGTCCACGGCGACCGCGTGGGCTTCTCGCCCACCAAGGCGCCGCCACCCGTCGAGCAACCGCCCGCCACCAAAGCAACGCGCCCACGCGGTAAGCGAGTGAAAGCCTAACTCCACCTCTCCCTGGCCAAGGGCTTGGGGCAGTCTTCGCCTTCCGACCAATCCCCTCTCGCACTCCAGTTCACCGCTGCGTTTCTGCTCCATACCTTCCCTCGCCCGCTCGTTCGCCCCATGCACCCCTCCCTCCGACACGCCCCCGCCGATCTCATCGCCGGATCGTGGCAAGCCCCGCTCGGCGTCTCCCTCACCTCGCACAACCCCGCACGCCCGAGCGAACTCATCTGGTCTGGGACCTCTTCGCCTCTTCATGTCGATCGTGCGATCGAGGCCGCTCGGGCCGCTTTTCTTGACTGGTCCCGTACACCCTTCGAGTCCCGCGCCGCCGTCCTCCGCACCTTCGCCTCGCTCGCCTCGCAGCGCGTCGACGACCTCACCGCCCTCATCCGCGACGAAGTCGGCAAGCCCACCTGGGATGCCAAGTCCGAAGCCCAACTCCTCGCCGCGAAAGTGGACATCACCCTCGAGCAAGGCCCGCACGCACCGCTCCACCGCGTCCGCGGCTACGAACTCTCTCTCGGTGGAACCAAGCACGCCCGCTGCTGGTTCCGCCCGCACGGCGTCCTCGCCGTCCTCGGCCCCTTCAACTTCCCCGCCCACCTCCCCAATGGGCACATCATCCCCGCCCTCGCCATGGGCAACACCATCGTCTTCAAGCCCAGCGACAAGGCCCCCGCGACGGGCCAACTCCTCGCCGAACTCCTCCACGAAGCCCTCGAATCCCACCACGCGCCCAAGGGCGTCCTCAATCTTGTGCAGGGCGGCGCCGACGTCGCCACACGCCTCGTCACCCACCCCGACCTCGACGGCATCCTCTTCACCGGCTCCTGGCCCGTCGGCCGAAAAATCATGGAGGCCAACCTCGATCGCCCGGGACGCATCCTCGCCCTCGAGATGGGCGGGAACAACGCCGCCATCATCCTCCCCGACGCCGACCTGCGCCAGGCCGTCGTCGAGTGCGTCCGATGTGCCTACATGAGCACCGGGCAGCGCTGCACCGCCACCCGCCGCGTCATCATCCACGAAAGCGTGGCAAGTAAGGTCATCCCCGCGATCGCCAAGGCCGCCAGCGCCCTTCTCGTGGGCGATCCCGCCGCCCCACACCCCGTCTTCATGGGTCCACTCATTTCCGAGTCCGCCCGACAGGCCGTCCTGAACGCCCAGCACGCTCTCGCCCGCGCCGGTGGCGAGACCATCGTCCCCTGCGCACCCATCGACACTCCACACGCCGGCTGGTTCCTCACCCCGGGCGTCATGCGCGTCGGTCGATTCGTTCAAACGCCCGACATCCTCTCTCCGGGGTCCGTGCTTTCCGAGGCTGCCGACCTGGAAATCTTCGGTCCCCTTCTCCGCATCTCCACCGCCAAGGACTTCGACGACGCGCTCGCCCAAGCCAACGCCACACGCTTCGGCCTCGCCGCCTCCCTCTTCACCCACGACCCCGACGCCATCGAGCGCTTCCGCCACGAAGCCCGCGCCGGGTGCATCAACATCAACTGCGGCACCGCCGGCGCCTCCAGCAAACTCCCCTTCGGGGGCCTGGGCCTCAGCGGCAACCACCGTCCCGCCGGTGCCTTCAGCCTCGACTACTGCGCCATCCCCATCGCGGGCATGACGGAGCAAGCCCACGCCGCCGTCGTCGCCGAGGGCATGCGCTTCGATGACGATTGGCTCCACGACTAATCAAGACTCGGTACACTCCCCTATGCCGCGAACCATCCTCCCCAACCCCCGCCTCACGCCCCGCTTCGCCGGCCTCTCCACCTTCGCCCGCTTCCCGCGACTCGAAGACGTCGCCACCGAGAATCGCCCCATCGACTGGCTCATCTTCGGCGTGCCCCACGATTCGGGCGTCACCTATCGCCCGGGCGCTCGCTTCGCCCCCCGCGCCATCCGTGACGCCTCGCAATACGTCAAGGCCTTCCACCTCGATCACAACGTTGATATCCCCGCCACGCTCAGCCTCGCCGACGCCGGCGATGCCCCCGTCAAACCCTACAACCTCAAGGAGAACCTCGACTTTGTGGCCTCCTGGGCCACGGACCAACCCGACCCCGCGCACACCAAACTCCTCGCCCTCGGCGGCGACCACTCCATCGCCTACGCCAACCTCAAAGCCACCTGGCTCCGCCGCGGGAAACCCAAGGGCGGCCTCGCCGTTATCCACTTCGACAGCCACCTCGACACCGTCGACACCGTCTGGGGCGAGCCTTGGGGGCACGCCTCCCCCTTCCGCCGAGCCATCGAAGACGGCCTCATCGCCCCCAAGGCCATGCTCTCCATCGGGCTCAAGGGCCCCCTCAACGCGGCCTCCGACCTCGACTTTGCACGCAACGCGGGCGTCACCATCATCTCCGACACCCAGTTCCGCGTCGATGGACCGCTCCGCATCGCCGATTTCCTTACCGCACTCGGCACGCGAGAGACCTACCTCACCTTCGACATCGATTGCATCGACCCCGCCTTTGCGCCTGGCACCGGCACCCCCTGCCCCGGCGGCTTCACCTCCTACGAGGCCCTCGCCATCCTCCGCTCGCTCAAGGGCGTCAACGTCGTCGGCGCCGACGTGGTCGAAGTCTTGCCCGACCGTGACCCCGCTGGCATCACCGCCCTCCTTGCCGCTCACGTCGCCTTTGAGATCCTCGCCCTCTCCGCACTCTCAAGGCGTGCCTGATCCCGCCGGTGCCGCCCTCACCGGCAACTGCACCTCCGCCCACTTGTTCCAAAACCGGATCGCCGGCCCGTTGTAATACAGCGTCCGCCAACTCCCCGCGGGCTTCCATTCTGGATTCTCCGCCAGCCACGCTTCAATCTTTTCCATCCCCTCACGGACCAGCCGCATCGAGTAGTTCCCCTTCATCCCTACCGACACCACCGTCATCGGCGTCGAATCTTCCACCGTCACGTTCTTCTCCTGCCCCGTTTCATTCAACTCCGGCGTGCGATACAGAAACGCCATCGACCACTCCGTCGGCTGCGCCCCCTTCTCCGCCTTCAATCCCTCAAAGTCCATCTCCACGGGCGAAGTCATCGCGATGTTGTGCTTCTTGATGTGATTGAACAGAGGCCAGAACGTGTCGTTCATCCCCGCGTCCGGCGTCTCGCTCCCCTTCACGACCGCCCGCCTCACGCTCGGGTAACTCTTGATCTCGATCGCCCCCGGAGGCGTCGGCAACGGATATCCCTTCGGCAATGGCGTATCGATAAAGCATGAGCCCGCTCGATAGTCGCCGTCCCTCCCCGTCACCTTGGCCAGCATGTCCCCGCCAACTCGATGAGTCTCTCCCGGTGCGGGAGCCTGCACCGCCCGCACGCTCTCCGCCCTCGTCGCCGACTTCACCTCCACCTGCCCCTCGTTTCGCGCATCCGCCGCGCGGTCCCCAGACCCGCCCGAGCACGACCAAAGCACGCTGCACACCCCCACGAAACCCGCGCACACCACAACAACACGAGAAATCGGCTTCATGCCGATCGATTCGTCCCCTTCGACCGCTCGGATTCGCCGCTCACATCCCGCCCGGCGTGACAATCCCAGGCCCTCCGGCACCGCCCAGACCGCCCTGCCCAGGCTGCACCGTCTTGATCTTCCCTTCCTGCACCGCCTTCGCCACCGCCTTGGTCATCTCGACCCACGTCATCCGCAGGTCGCTCAACAGACCCGTCAACATCTCCTGTTCGTCCTTCGACAGGTTGCCCTTGGTCCGTTCCTCCAACGAGCCCATCATGTCGATATACAGCCTTGCATACTCCGGCGCAAACATCCGTTGCCCCGTCCGCGGGTCCGGAACCTCTCCCAAAAACGACAACGCCTGCATCGCCAGCATCCGCATCAACTCTTCGAACGGCTTCAACTCCTCCCCTGCCTCCGCGCCCCCTGCGGCGCTCCCGGCCGACGGCCCAACTCCACCCCCAACGCCCACTCCACCTCCCGCTCCACCTGCCCCACCCACCTTCAACGTGGGTCCAGCGCTCTTCGTCGCCGCGGCCTTCTGCGCCAGTTTTTCCTTCTCGGCCTGCGCCTGTGCCTTCCAGTCCGTGTCCACGATCAACTTGGGCGCGTCCGTATTGGGATTGCTCGCGTCGGGCATCTACTGTTTCCCTGCTTCAAAGTTCTTTCCCACCCATGCCTTGCTCGGCGTGGGCTTCGATTCTAGGTCGCACGCCCGCTTCGCCCCCATAGGGACCTCCCATGCATGACCTCTCGCGACGCTGCCCTCGCCTCCTCGCCCTCGCGACCATGAGCCTCCTCGCCGCGTGCTCATCTTCGCCCCGGTCCGCCACTCCAGTCTCGGCCGAGGATTTCTCAACACCCTCCGCAGCCGCGCCCTCCGTCCAGCCCTCCAGCCCTCCTCTCTCGCCGCCCCCCAACGTCCCTCCACCTCCACCCACCACCACCCACACCGGTCCCCTTGCCGCCTCCGACGGGATCATCGACGTCCAAGCCCAACCAGGTCCACCGCCCACCTCGCCCACGCCCGTCCCATCACCCGTCGGCGACGACAACCTCATCCTCATCAACGCCATCGTCGGCCAAGCCAACGGTCGCCCCATCGTCGTCTCCGAGTTCCTCGACCCCCTCGGCCCGCGCCTGCGTGCCCTCGCCCGCGAGAAAGGCCGCACCAAGGAGAGTTGGCGTCAAGAGGCCTCGCAAGCCATCAACGTCAAACTCTACGATTTCATCGCCAACGAAGTCCTCCGCGCCGAATCCATCTCGTCCCTCACCCCGGAGATGAAGCAAGGCCTCTTCGCCTGGATCGACCGCCAGCAGCAGAAGTTCCAGAGCGAAAACCTCGGCAGCCTCGAAGTGGCGAATCGTCGCCTCGCCTCCGAAGGCAAGGACCTCGAGCAATGGAAGCAGGAAAAAGAAGAGGAAACCCTCATCGGCTACCTCCTCCGCGAGAAGGTGTACAGCCGCATCCAGGTCACCAAGCGCGACAGCCAACTCTTCTATGAGCAGAACTACAAGAAGTTCAACCCCGACCCCAAGGTCTACTTCCGCCGAATCTCGGTCCCCACACGCAACAAGGACACCATCGCCGAAGTTTCGAATCGTCTCGCCGCGGGCATCCCCTTCAGCGCCATCGCCGAATCCGAACTCAACGCCTACAAACGCAAGGAAGGCGGCCTTGACGAACGCGACCTCGAAGGCGAGCAGGCCGAGGCCGATTTTTACAGCAACAAGGCCCTCAACGCCGCCGCCCAATCCCTTCAACCCGGCACGTTCGCCGGTCCTTTCGAGGTCGCCAGCGACACCGAGTGGCTCTACCTCGATCGCATCGAGCGCACGTCCACTTCCTGGTACGATGCCCAACTCGAAATCGAAAATGAAATCCGCGGCCGCCGCCTCACCGACGGCCGCAACAAGTACATCGACCGCCTCCTGAAACGCGCCAGTTTCACCTCCGTCCAGGAGATGACCAACCGCCTCCTCGCCATCGCCGAGGATCGCTTTTATCCCAAGTCTGCGCCCCCCAGATAACGACTCCTTCTCCCCCCGTCGTCGGCCCCGACGCTCGCCCCCGGCCCACGCTCCGTCCTCCGCCCATGCCCACCCTTCGGACCTCGCCCTCCCTCGCCGATCGCCTCGCGGCACTTGCTCGCTGGCTCTGGTCCGGCTCCGCTCGACACCCCGCACCCAACGACAATCCCCTCGGCCGCCGCGGTGAAGATGAGGCCGTCCGCTTCCTCAAAAAGCACGGCCACAAGATCCTCGCCCGAAACGTCCGCGTCAGGGTCGGCGAGGCCGACATCGTCGCCCTCGCGCCCGATCAGCAAACCATCATCATCGTCGAAGTCAAATCGCGCGAGATCGATCGCGCCAACCCCAACTTCCTCCCTCCCGAAGTCAACCTCACCAAGGCGAAACGCCTCAAACTCCGAAGCGTACGAAGAGCCCTTATTCGCGCCAACCACTGGCCCTCCCCCAACGTCCGCATCGATGCCATCGCCGTCGAGCGTGAGCGACTTCCCAACGCCCGCGTCCGATGGACGATCCGCCACCACGAAGACATCACCTGTTGACATCCCCTCCCTCCCGAGGGGTCTTGTGCGATCGCCTCCACTCGGGACCGTGCGCCGCCCGAGCAACCCCCGCGCCGTCCGCTCACATCAAGACTCGCGCGATCGCTTCACCCACCATGACCATCATCAAGATCGGCAAGTGCGCAATCGACGCAAAGAACACGCGCCGCGCCGCCGCCCGATCCTGCGTCTTGAGCAATCGAATCACCATCCACGCAAATCCAAGGCCCGTCACCAGTGCCGCCGCCACATACACCAGCCCGAGACGGCCCGGCATCGCCATCGCCGGCATCAGCGTCGCCGGCACCAGCAGCGCCGTCCACATCCCGATCGCCCGCGACGTCTTCATCTCGCCCCCCAGCGTCGCCGGCAGCACGCAGAATCCGCCCTTCACATAGTCATCCTTGTACATCCACGCGATCGCCAGAAAGTGCGGGATCTGCCACACAAACATCAGCACGAACAGCGACCACCCACCTCCCACCCGCAGCGATTCCAACCCCGACAGTGGCGACGCGGCACACCATCCGATGAGCGGCGGCAACGCGCCAGGAATCGCCCCAACAAACGTCGACGTCGTCGTCCACGTCTTCATCGGCGTATACGCCAGCACGTACACCACCACGCATGTCCCGGAGATGATCGCCGCCACCGCCCCCGCTCCAACCCACAGCAGCGCGACCCCAAGCACCCCCAGCACCACCCCGAACCACAGCACGCCCGCCGGCGTCACCCGCTTCTGCGGGAGTGGCCGACGCGAGGTCCGCGCCATCACACCGTCCCGCTCTCGCTCCATCCACTGGTTGATGGCGTTCGCCCCCCCCGCCGACAGCGCCGTCCCCACCATCGTGACCAGCGCCAATCGTCCCAGCGACAGCAACTCCCACGAACGCCCCACCGCCGCCATCGCAAAGCCCACCATCGACGTGATCGTCACCAACCGCACAATACCCGGCTTGCACGCCTCGACCAAACTGGCCAGCGTCCCCCGAGGGACGACCTCCCCCGAGCGTCCGACCTCCGCCGGTATCGCCGCCGTCACCCCTGCACCTTCGCTCGTGTTCCGTCGATGCAACACGCACTCCTCGCTCGACTCGACAGCCGAACACAATCCACCCAATCAACGCTCGATTCTTGCCAGGCCGCAACCATTCCCGCCCCACCGCACGATTCTATCCCCTTCATCTCATCGGCGCTGGAACCACCACATCCATCCACACCGGGAAGTGATCGCTTGGGAACTCCTTGGTTCCGCCTCCTGTGGGCACGTCCCGCCATACCCCAGTCTGTCTCACATCCAGGTCCTTGCTCGGCAGGACGTAATCCACCCTCAACCTGAACAGCGCGGTGTCCGTCGCTTCAAGACCGGGCACCTCCACGCTCGCCGTCGGAACCGCCCCCATATTCAGCCGCGAAACCGAGCCAAGCACGGTCCGGATCGGCTCCTTGAACTTGTTCCCCTTTTTCGGGTCCGCGTTCAGATCTCCCAAGATCACAAACGACTTTCCTCGTCCCAACCCCCCACCCACGTTCGCGTCATCCACGATGTACGGCTGACCTTCCACATAATCCGCCCAGAACCGGATTTCATCGTGATTCCGCCGCTTGTTCCGCTCCTCCGACCCATCAAAGGCCGGTGGCGTCGGATGGCTGCACAAAAAATGCACCACCGCACCATTCGGCATCTTCACCGGCACATCCCAATGGCTCTTCGAACTCAGACGGACTTTCTCCCGCTCCTCCGCGCTGTACCACGTCCCTTCCCCTCCAGGACCGGGGGGCAGGAACGCGCCAGGCATGTAGTCCCACGGCATCAGCCGAAACGTCCTCACCTTGTCCTCGACGATCTCCAGCCGCTCGTCCACCAGCAGCGCCATGCCATACTGCCCGGGAAAGGTCCCATACCCCCAGCAGTCGTTCCCGTACTTTCGTGCCAACTCTTCATGCGTACGCCGCAACTCCTCATCCATCCCCTTCAACGTCGGCGGATACGTCATCGTCACCGACCCGTCATTGTCCAGATCGAACCCGCTCGGGACGCCCGTGTTCACCGGCGCCATGTACGCCCGCATCCGCAACGGCTCCAATCCCTTTCCCTGCGACACCCCCAGATACAACTCCGCAAACCGTTGCCCGTTCTGACCCGCCGCGTCCCCCTCGATCACGTCCGGCCCTCCCGCCATGTCGTACGCGATCTCGTTCAACAGGATCACGTTGGGCCTCACACGCTGGATGACCTCCGCAACTCGCTTCAGGCGCGCCGTGTCCCCGCTCCGCAGTTCGCTCGTGCGCACGTCCTCCACGTTGAACGTGGCGATGCGGATCAAAACGCCGCCCGCAGGCTCCTGCCCCCACGACGACGCGATCGAACACCACGTCGCGATCGACACCACAACTCGGCACATGCCACGCATGCCTTGAGTGTACCGCCCCTCCCCGGCGAGGTCCCTCCTCACAAGCATGGTCCGCTCACGCCCGCTCAGTGCGCGTTGTGATGCACAAACCCGCGGAAAATCGTCAGCCACAGGATCTTGAGGTCAAACCCGAGCGACCAGTGCTTGATGTAGAACAGGTCATGCTGGAGCCGCTTCTTGAGCGACGTGTCGCCCCGGAGCCCGTTGACCTGCGCCCAGCCCGTGATCCCCGCCTTCACGTGCTGCCGAAGCACATACCCGCGCCAATCCTCACGAAACCGTTCGATCAACTCGGGCCGCTCCGGCCTGGGACCCACCAGGCTCATCTCCCCCGACAGCACATTGAACAACTGCGGCAACTCATCCAAACTCGTCCGCCGGAGCCACTTCCCGATCTTGGTCACGCGAGGGTCATTCCTCGCCGTCCACCTCGGACCATCCTCCTCCGCCGCGCCGCACTGTTCGTCCGCCGCGCAATGCATCGTGCGGAACTTGTAGATGTTGAACACCTCTCCGCCCAAACTCACCCGACGCTGCTTGAAGATCACCGGCCCGGGGCTCGTCAACCGCACGATCCCCGCGATCACCAACATCGGCACCCCGAAGACCACCAGCCCCACCACCGCGCCCAACACGTCGATCACACGCTTCGTCACCCCGCCCAACCCATACGTCGGACTCTCGCGGTAACTCAGGATCGGCATCCCATCCAACTCCCCCACCGTCATGCTCTGCATCGTGTACCGCGGGTGGACATCCGGAATGATCCGCACGTCCACCGCATACTTCTCCAGTCGTCGCAGAATGCTCGGCAGACTCGCCGCCGCCGCGTTCGGGATCGCCACATACACCGCGTCCGGCTTCTCCTCCTCCATCACGCGATCCAGGTCGCCCAGCCCGCCCAGCACCGGCCTCCCCAACATCTCCTTCCGCTTCGTCTGCTCCCGATGGCTGATGAAGTACGCCACGTGGATCCCCGTCCATGAGTTGCGATCCAGCGTTCGGCATGCAATCCGCCCCAGCCGCCCACACCCGATCACCGCCACATGCCGAAGGTTCCACCCGCGTCGCCGGATCGCACGCAATCCCGCTCGGAACGCCAGGCGATGCGCGCACAGCATCGACACCATCAGCACGGCCAGGATGCCGATCTGCAGGTTCCCTTCCTTGACCGTCAGCGACGCCCCCCCAAATCCGAGATTGAGCCGGATGTCCTCCAGCCCGCGCTGCCAGATCGTCCCGCTCACCACCCACGCCATCACCACCAGGCCCACGATCGCCGCCACCGACGCCTTGATCACCTGCTTCTGCTCAGCCCACACGCTCCGATCGCGCCGTGGGACATACACCCCAAACGCCCACATCGACACCAGACCCACCGCCATGATCGGCACCATGAGCGACGACCGCAGCAAGTCGCGCCAATCCGTCGGCACCTCGTGGTGCAGCAACCAATGCCGAGTCACCCACGCCAGCACGCTCGCCAACGCGATCACCACGCCGTCGGAAAACGCGAGTAACGTCACGAAGAGTTGATGACGCTGCTTGACCACCGTGTCGGCTCCGTCCAGTTCGGCCATCCTGGCCGTCACTCATGATTCTCGATCGTCCCGCAGCACGTACCTCCCACGCCCCCGCGCAGGCCCCCGTACGCCGCTCCCAATCACCCTCAATATAGCACCCTCGTCCGGCCCTGACATGAACCGCCTTTTCATGATCCTCGCGACGCCTTGACCTCACCCCCAACAAAAAACACCGGCCGGGCGCTCTCCCTCGCCAGGCCGGCATCTCCACTCCCATCTCCCGTTCCCACAAGCCCGCGGCCGCTTGACGTCCATCAGTTCATCGGCACTTCCTTGAACATCAAGACCTTCGGCGTATCCCCCTTCTTCACCACGTTCGAGCGATCCACCACCATCATGAACCGCCGCGCGATCGAAGGCGTCAGCGGATCATTCGCCCCCAAACCTTCGCAGTCCGTCCGCTGATATCCATGCAGGACAAACCACACCGCGAAGACGTCGCTCCGCACGCTGAGGCTGCTCATCGCGCCCGACGCGATCAGCAACTTCTCGCCCGGCTCATTCCCGAAACGGTTCGGCTCCCAGGCCGTGCTCGACCCGTTGCCCGTGAGCGCTGGGGTCCCAGGTCGAACCGCCCAGTCCACGCCCACGAAACTGTTGTTGACGTTCTCCGAGTTGCGATCCGCCGGGTTCACCACGTCGTACCCCGCGAAGTCGATGTTGTACGGGTACGCCAATGTGTTCCCCACCACCCGCGGCGGCGTGGACGTGTCAAACTGCCGATACCGCGCGCACATGATCTCGCCCAGCGATTTGAATCCGGGCTGCTCGTTCACCCCGGGAATCGCCGACGACGCCTCGCGCCCGTCTCGCACCGACACGTCCGCATCCAGCCCAACCCCGACATCGCTGAACAGCAGCGTGGGGGACGTGATCGCCACCGGCCTCTGCGGATTGGTGCCGACCGTCGTGTTGAATCGCAACACACGCTCCAGGCCCATCCAGCCTTCGCCCTTGTCGCGATAGCCGATCAGCGCCGCCGTCACGTCGATCTCCGTCGGCAGGTCCGTCGTGTACGAGTTCGCACCCACCGGCGTTTGCTGCGCCGATCCATTCTGGCCCCACCAGTAGTGGTTCTTCGTCCCGCCGCCCGCCGGCAGGTCTCGTGCGCCCTGCGCCGTCCACGCTGGCCCTTTGGGCACAAACCCGCCATTCAGCGCTCCGTTCGTCCCCACCGCCCGCGCCGTGTTCGGCGCCAGCATCGGGATCGTCCTCGCCACCATCTGAGGCATCGTGTTCGCGTTCACCAGCCCGGGCACGCTCTCCGTCAGCGACCCATACCCGAGCGTCGTGATCCGATCCAACACGCCCAACGCCAAGGGAACTTGCAATCCCCGCCGTTGATCGCCCTGCGAGCGATCAAACCGCACCGGATTGTTCCCCCGCCCATTCCCCGTCATCTTGAACGGCACGTAATCGTCCAACACCAACGCGCCGTTCGCCAATGGCCTCGGCGGCGTATCCGCGGGATAGATTCCATCCGGGGGCTCCGGACGGAACATGTCATACACCGTGCCCGCCAGCGCGGGCGTCCCCGTGTCAAAGCCCATCGTCACCGCCAGCATCTCGCCCAGCGTGATCCAGTCGCCGTCCATGTCCGGCGTGCCACTCGCGTTCGGCGCATGAACGCCCCCGAGCGCCAAGGGCAACAAGGCATCTGTGGGCCTCAGTTTCCGCAGGTTCCGCACCAGCCGACCCGTCGCCCCACCGTCGGTGAAGTCCGCCGGAGCCGCCGTATGCGCCAACTCCGGGATCATCGCGTACATCTTGAGAATGGAAGGCCTGGCCCATCCCAGCAAGGAGGGATCCGCAGGCTTCGCGTCCACGCCGTTGGTATTGACGCCGCGTCGCCCGGGCGCCAGCGCCAGACGGGCGCTCACCGGATTCGTCCGCGCCGTCATCGCCGTCCCCGCACCGCCCACCTGATGCCCGCCGCCCGCCTGGATCAGCCACGCACGCGGCTGCACGCCCACGAGCGCCGACGTCGACGACAACTCCGTGAAGTTTGGATACTGCGTGAACGTCGCATTCGGGCCAAACGTGGTCGCATACAGATTCCAGTTGCTCCCGGGCGTCGCGCCGCTCTTGGGTTCGATGCAATAGCCCGGGATGATCCCCACCTTGATGCCGCTCGCACCCGCCGAAGGGTCCTCCGGACGCATCGCCCACGCGCCCATCATCAGGGTCACGCCGCTGTCATATCCCTCCGCCGGCCCTGGGTTCGTCGTGTCGTCCTGGATGCCTTCATACCCATTGTCCAATCGCCGTGTGGACGTCCAGTTCGCATTCGACGCCGTCCGCAATCGCGAATCCAGGTCCACGATGTCGCCCGTCGGGCCCACCGGCAACCGGAATCGGTCCAGCAACTGATCGTTCGTGTAGTCGTTCCTCGGGTACAGCAGCAGGCTCCCAGTTCCGAACGCCGTCGCCTGGTCCCAGCACTGCGTCGGCACCGTCGTCGCCACCGCGACGTTCTCCGGGCCAGACCCGCCCGGCGCGCGCAGCCCGTATCGCTTCGTCTTGAACAGCATCGCCACCTTGTTCTGCTCGGGCGTCGTGCCATCCGTATTGTGCCGCTGCAGCAACTGCCCGAACGCCTTGAAGCCCCGATCGCTCGGCACCCAGCGCTCAAACACCGGCGTCGCCGACGTCGTGCTCCCGTTCGGCTCCTCGTTGTACGAGCCCACATAGCCCGTTCCCACCACCAACTGCCCGCTCGCGTTCACGCGCGGACCATCGATCTCCGGCACCCAGTAGACCTTCCGAACATCCTGCCCCTTGAACTGGCTCTTCAAGAACTGCCGAATCGTCTTTGACGAACGCACCTCCAGCGCCGTCAGCCGATTCGCCGCGCCCGTCTGCAACTCCACGTTCGTCATCCGGTCCAGGATCGCCTGCGGCGGCTGGCTCAACGCATAGCACACGATCGTTTCACCAGGTCCGATGCGAATCCGCATCGCGTTGATCCCCAGCCCGCTCCCATTGCCCGCCGCGTCGCCGCTCTTGGGCATCATCGCATGCTGCTGCTCGCCCTCCAGATCGTTCAGCAGCCCCGTCCGGGACAGCGGGAACCCGGGCTTGGGACGCTCGCCCGGGTTCGGCGACTGCCGGGCGTTGTACGTGTCGTCATCGAAATATCGCTTGCCCTCCAGCGTGTCGGGCACATCGTCCGGGATCCCGTTGCCCTCGCTCAACGCCACCAACTTGAACGTCCGGTTCCCCATCCGGATGTAGTGGAACTCTTCCTGCGTGTCCATCGGCGGGTACGCCTCGTTCGCCACGTCCAGGAACTGCATGTTGTACGCCTGCGCCCCGCCCCCGCTCGACGGAATCGCCGTGTCGTCGCTGCTGAGGTACAACTCCGACGCGCTCGGGTTCGTGATCTGGAACGCCAACACCCGGAACAGGAAGTCCGAGTTCTCCTCACGCACCGAGGGCCGAATCGTGATCGGATCAAACGGCCCGTTCGGCGGGCTCGGCTGGTTTCCCGCGTCGTCATCTCCGCCCGCGTTCCGAGGGGCGTCCGTGTACACCGTGAAGCAACTCACCGCCGTGATGAACGGCTGCGGCTCCGCCGGGTACAGCGTCGCCGCACCCAGCGGGGTCGTCGTCACCGCGCTCCCCGGCGCCAGCCGCGAGGGCGTCGCCACCGTCGTCGCGCCATCCGTCGAACGGATCGACAGCACGTCCATGTCCAGGCGATTCCCATACACCTGACGCACCAGACTCCCGTTCCCCGCATATCCGAACGCCTCGGGGAAGACCGCCGGCCCGCTGTTGCGTACCTCGTCCCGCCCCGCCTCGCTCAGGATCAACGTGTAGGGCTCCCGCGGCGCCAACCCGCTCCCACGCAGCGCCATCTGCTGGAGGTTGATCGTCGAGAACGCCGCAAAGTACGCCGCCTTCTCCGGCCCGCCGTATCCATAGAACAACGTTCGCAACGCCCCGCCATTCCCACTCGGGTCCCACGCGTCCGGAAGGTCCGACGATCCCGCCAGCGCGTCCGCATACGCACGGAAGATCTTCCGCGTCGCCTCCGCACGCACGTTCTCCGGCCTCGGATCGCCGTTCTGCCAGTTCGTCGGGTACGTCGTCGATGTCGCCACCGTCGACAACTCGTTGATCAGGTCCACCTTCAACTCGCGTTCATCCAGCCGCGTCGGGTCCACATTCTCCGCCGACGCCAACGGACGTGCCCCGCTCATCGTCGTCAGGTATTGCCGCACATCCGCCGCCCGCCCGCGATACGACGTCCACGGCCCGTCCGCGCCCGTGTACACGTCGATCAATCCGTCCCCCGTCCCGCGCTGGTTCACGTCCCACGCCAACTCCATCCCCAACGGACGGTTCTCCCTCATCGGGCTGTACCGAACCGAATCCACCGGCGTCGCCCCGTTCGACCACCGCCCCGCCATCACCATCTCCAGCGGTGAGCGGACCTCCGGATCGTTCACCCCACGCCGCGTCAGCAACTCCGCCAAGTCCGGCAGCCCGAACACCAGCGAACTCGCATACCCCGTCGTGTTCCCCGTCGCATCCGTCACCCGCGCCGCGCCGCTCAGCAGCGCCACCCGTCGATCAAAGTACGCCCGACGCGCAAAGGCACCGTCCCCGGCGTCATTCGTCCGCGTCCCACCCGTCCCCACATAGCGATCGAACTTCCACAGCGGCAACCGGTTCGACGCCATCAGTCCCAGATCTTGCGCATAACACCCGGGCAGCACCCCCGCGCCGTCCCACGGCGCCAGGAACTGCCCCGCGAGCGCCGTCGGCGTCGCGTTCGGGTTGTTCGACATCACCAACGACAACGGCGTCGCCACGCCCGCCGCGATCCCCAGCCGCAGCGAGCGATAGGCGTGCCCGCCCACTTGAAGCCCCAAATCCACCGGGTTGTACCCGCTGTACACTCCCGAATCGTCCTGCGGACGCGTCGCGCCGCTCACCAGCGCGCCGGGCAACGCGTTGTACCCGAATGGGCTGTCCACCGCCGTGATGTTCGCCCCGTTCAACCGATACCCATACACATCCCGCAGGTCCGCCCCCGTCAAAAGCCGCCACAGGTCCACGTCCGCCGGTGACGACCCGATCGGCACCTCCGCGCTCGGCGGCACCACCAGGTCCGTCGCCGTATTCACGTTCACCAGCGACGAAAGGTCCACGATCCGCGTCGCCACAAACCAGCGATACTTCGGGTCCTTCGTGATCACGCTGTACACGTTGTTCGGATCGCTCGCGTTCACCAACTCCTGCCAGCGCGAGTCATAAAACCCATCCCCATCCGCGTCGGCATACTGATAGTTGAAGTACCCCGCGCTCCCCACGTCCCCCGCGCTCGTCACCGGACGGAAGAGCCCCACCTGCCGATTGCTCCAGTAGGCCGGGCGGTCATACAACGGCCCATTCGCCGCGATCGTCACGTTGAAGTCCGTCCGCGCCGGATTCGCGACCACCGCCCCGCCCACCGTGTTCGACTCGTGGTTGAGCAGCGACAGGTTGAAACTCATCTCCCCGCTCGCCGTCCCGGGCCGTGCCTCAAAACTGTTCCGGAGGTTGTGCAGGTTCACGAATCGCCCGTCGGGCGCGATGTTCGAAATCTTCGCCCAATCGCGCTCCCGATCCGCCAGCGTGTCGCTGTTCCCCAGCCGTCCGTTCCGCGTCGCCGACGATCCCGTCCCCGAATAATGCAGCCACGTCGGCGTCGTGCTCGCCAGCCACGGATCGCTCGCCAGCCACCGCTGAGGCCAGTTCCCCCAGTACGCTCCCTCCACGCCCGGCTCAAAGCCGCCCGTCACCGTGAACGGCTGGTCCGTCGCCGGGTTGTAGTTCGTCGACGCACGCGACGACACCACGTTGTATTCCACGTACGGATAATCCGTCGCCTCACGCCGCAGCCGCAGCCGACCGCCCGCGCCGGGCAACTCGTCGTAGGACGTGTCCAGCACGTCGCCCGCGATGATGCTCGCGATCCAGTCCCGCACTTCATCCGGAACCTGGTTCACCCGCTCCGCCTTCACCACCGCCGTGGACCGCGAACGATCCCCCACCCCGATCGCCGAATACACGATCGCGATCACGCTCAGCAGCGCCAGCACGCCGACGACGAGCACCAGGAACGTGCCCCGTCGCTCGCTCTTCCACCCCGCCGCCACCCCCGCGCACGTCCGCACCACCGACGCCCCACGACGCTTGGCCCGAACCCACAGCCCCGCGCCCGCCCCACGCGATTCGCCGTGCTTCTCGACTCCGTTGCCGCGCGTCCATTCCATGTCCAAGTCCTCCGAGTGCCCCGGGCTCTCCGCCCGGTTTCCTCTCGTTCCTCGCCCGCACGCCGCCCGTGCCGGCGACCTTTCGGCTCAACTCCACCTTGACCTACTGCCCTCG
Source organism: uncultured Phycisphaeraceae bacterium (assembly GCA_964543905.1). Taxonomy (GTDB): domain Bacteria; phylum Planctomycetota; class Phycisphaerae; order Phycisphaerales; family UBA1924. The sequence goes on along the minus strand of CAZIZO010000007.1, from coordinate 28,882 downwards.
CTCCGGCACGCCGAACACGTACTGGAACGTCTCTTCCACGTCCTTGTCCCTCGGGTCCGCCAGCGTCACCGTCACCCGGATCATCTTGGGCCACGCCCACCCGATCGTCCCCTGCGCCGAATCCGTCGGGTCGTTCGCGTTGCTCCCGTCTCCGTTGCCGTCCCGCGCGTCGCTCCCCGTGGTCGCCGCCTGCACCAATGTGCCCTGCGCGTTCGCCACCCACACCCGCGTACGCCCCGCTTGCGGCCGTTGCGGCCACGTCGCGTCAAACGTCGGGTCCACGTACGCGAAGTAACTCGTCAGCGACCACGCGTTGTCGCTCCCCGCCAGCGAGTTGTCGTTCGCGTCGTAGCCATAGATCAAGCGATCCGAGACCTCGTAGTACCTCCGTTCGCTCGTGTTCCGCTGCAACGGATACGCCACGCGATGCCACACCCATCGCGACGGATCGCCCGCGTTCCCGTCCTGATACGGATACGGCGTCGCGTGCAATCGCGTCCACGCCGGCGTCGTCGATGTGGTCACCCGCCTCGGCCCGTGCCAGATCACTTCGCCCTCGCGCACGCCCGCCGCCGCGTCCGTCCTCGGGTACGTCTGCCCGAACGACCACTCCACGATGAACTGCGTGCACCGCGGAAGGAAACCCGTCGCGCCCAACGCCACCTGGTCTCCCAACAGCGAGTTCATCATCGCCGGATCGCCCTGGATCAACGTCTGGATGTCCGTGTTCGTCGGGTCGGTCACGTCGAGCAACCCCGGCGCCGTCGTCTCATACCGCATCCGTGCAAAGCGCTCCGGGCTCTGACCACCGGGCGCGCTGAACACCGCGTTGTACATCGCGTTCCCGTCCGACTGCGCCGGGAACAAGTCGTTCATCCACGCGTGCATCCGGTCGATCGAGTCGTACCCCGTGTTCCCCGCCGCCGGCCTGGGCGGATTCCCACCCCCCGCCGGGATCGTCGACAGATCAAACCGCCCGAACGGCCTCAGCACGTAATCCGCCGGATTCGACACCGATCGAACCACGCGATTCGCCAGCGAAGGCGTGTCGCCCGCCACCTGCGCCCCCCAGCCGGGCCTCGCCAGTCCCGTCTCGATGTACGCCCGCACGTCGTCCAGGTCGCCCATCGCGATGTCCACGATCCCCGACGATCGCGCCGGCACGCCCTCCTCATCCTGCCGCTTCCGGATCAAGTTCTGCCGAGGCGCAAACCCAACGTCCTCCACCATCGCCCGCGCCACGTTCCGGAAAATGCTCGGCGAGGCGGGCTGCATCGCAAACTGCGTCGATCGATCCGCGATCCTCGCCACATCCTGCGCCGACGTCGTCAGCGACAACTGATCCAGCACCAGCCGGAGATCGTCCGGTATCCCCTGCGTGTTCTCCAGCGCGTTGCGGTCCTTCTGCGGCTTGACCAGCAGCGTCGCCGTACGCAGCAGCGTCCACTCGCTCGCCCTCGCGTTCTCCCCTTGCCCCAGGATGGGCGGCGCCGCCTGCGTCCTCGCCGCGTTCCCCGTCGCCGGCGCATACGGACCCGTCGATGGATACAGGTACGTATTCCGGATCCCCGCCTGGTAGTTCGCATCGCCCCGCGCGCCGTGCCCATAATAAATCAACGCCGTATCCGATGTCGCCACCCGGCTCGGATGGATCGGAGGCCGCACGCTCTTGAAGTCCCCTCGCGCGAAAAACACCACCTCATCCGCCCGCTTGAGACCGTTCGCGGTCGGCACAAAGTTCTGCCGGATGACCAGCACGCCCTTGTCCCGGATCATCGCGTCAAAGTCGCTCCGGAGTTGCCCTTCCACGATCGACGCGAAACTCGTCAACCGGCTCGCACGACGCCCCCCCGTCACCGTCTTGCCCACCGAGTCGAAGATCGCCGCCAGCCCCACCGCCACCAGCGCCACCGCGCCGATCGCGACCAGCGACTCCAGCAGCGTGAAGCCTCGCCCCGCCCGCGCCGCCACGCTCGCCGCACCGTGCGCCTGCCCCATCTTCGTGTGACGCGTCCTCACAGGCGTCCTCCCTTTCTTGGATCGATCCGCACCACCCCCACCGCCGCCGGGATGTGCGTCGTGAACACCACGTGCGCCTCGCCGTTCACGTCCCATCGCTGCACCTGCGGATCAAACGCCGGCTCCACGATCAGCCGCGTCTCGGGCCACGGGTTGTTGTTCACCGGATTCCGCGTCTGCACCTCACGCACGTAATGCACCGTCCCCAGCGTGTCCACCAACGCCTGACCAACCTGCTGCGCCTGCCCCACGATCGCCCCCTGCGTCTCTCCACCCACGCCCGCCACCGCGATCATGTCCAGCCGCGTCGGATCCGGGAATCGAACGTCCAGCCGCTTGGGCGTCGAATACCGCGCCCCGCCCCCCGTCGCTCCATCCAGCGTCGGCGTCCCGTCCGCACGCTCCGAGAGCGCGATTCGAAACTCCGCCGATCCCTCCGGCGCCAGCAGCGCGTCCGAGATCGCAAACGCCAGTGGATACGTCCCCGTCCGATTCACCCGGATTCCTGGGTCGATCCTCCGCACAAAGATCACCAACTCCACCGCGTCATCTTCGTACTTGTTCCGATTCGCCACCGCGTCCCCGTTGTACGTATGCGGCAAACCGACATCCACCCGCCGCGCCACCACGTCCCACACATACTCAGGACGCGCCTTCGGGTCGGTGTACGGCGAGGGAAACAACCTCTGCGACAGCGGGATCACCACCCCCCGCTCCGTCACCCCCGCGTTCACAAACGGCCGCCCGATCCCGACGTCCCCCGACTGCCGTCCATAGATCACCGATGACACGCCCGACGCCCGAACGTCCGGAATCACCTCGAGCGCGGGCCACGTCGCCCGCTCCCGCTCGTCGCTCGCGTCCGCGTGCCACGTCGTCTCCGCCACCAGCGTCTCCCATCCACGCCGATTCGCAAGAAGTTGCAGGTTCGACGCCCGCGCCGGGTCCGTCTGATGCTCATTGAGCGCCGTGTGCCCCAGCACCCATTCCTCCGCCGAGCGCAGCACCGACACGCCCTGCACCGAGTCCTTCGCCGTCGTCTGCTGCTTGACCACCGCCGGAAAGACCGCGGCCAGCCCCAACAGCCCGAACGCGAGCACGACGACCGCGATCAGCACCTCGATGAGGCTGAACCCGCCGCGAGATGTGTGGTGTGCGTGGTGCATTTAGTTCCCTTCCCCGCCGTCCAGATCGCCGTACTCGATCGTCTGCCCCAGATACGTGCCGAAGGTGTAGATCCTCGCCGTCGTCTCGGGCGCGATCCCCGCGTTCGGGCCCGCCTGCGGGCGCCGCCCCTCGATCCACGCGCTGATCGACTCGCTCAGGTCCGACAAGTTCGGGTTCGCCGCGAACAGCGACGTGTCGATCCGCGGCTCCTTCGGAATGTCCTGCGCCCGCCCCGCCACGGGCGGCTCACCGTACAAGCACCCCGTCACGCGATTCACCCCTCGCGCGCCCAGATACTGGGCCAGGTCCGCCTCGCGATAGATCGCCAACTGCGAGATCGACCGGCACAGCACGCTGTCGCTCGACGCGTTCTCCGGGTTCTCCACGTCCACCCCGAACATCTGCCGCCTCGCCACCTCGTCCGCCTGGTTCACCGCGGGCGTCGTGTCGATGTTTCCTCGCAACCGCCGACGAACGAAATCCGCGATGTCTTCCGCCTGGTCGATCCGATGCGCATACACCGTCCCGCGACGGATGTTGAACGGCACCTCCCGCTCGCGAAACTCCGTGTCCGGGCTTGGATCAATCACGATCGCAAGCCGCTGATCCGCCACCGCGATCGCCCCCGTCCCCGCCCGGAATCGCACCATGAACGTCGATCGCAGCCGCCCCGATTGCGCTCGCTCCGCCGTCGTCCCGGGGTCAGCCTGCACCGACGGATAAAAGCCCGTCTCCGGAAAGACCCAGTTCCCGCTCGTCTCCGGGTTGTAATACACCCGCCCCAAGACGCTCGACGTGTACCACCCCGTCGGATACTGCTGCGATCCCTTGTCCAGCGTCCCCGGCGCGGCATATGCCCTCGCCATCCATCCCCGAGGCAACTGCACCGACTTCGCTCCCGAGATCGGCGCAAACACGTCGCGATCCTCCATCGCCTGCCCGCGATCCCGCGCCAGGTCCAGATCATTCTGCCCGAACGACCTCGGCTGCCTCAGCGTCCCCACCTTCACGTACGGCACGATCGACGTCCGTCCGCCCGGCGTGTAGAAAAACACCGCCGCCGTGTCCTCGTCCCCCGAGGATTGCACCGCCGCGTCCCGCGCGATCGCCAACCCCACCCGCAGTTGGTTCTCCGCGCTCACCTCGTCGCTGTTCTTGATCGCCGAGTTGAACGCCGGCACACCAAGCCCCAGCAGGATCGCGAAGATCGACATCACGATCAGCACTTCCGCCAGCGTGTACCCCTCGACCCCTCGGTGTGGCGCGGGCTTCCGTCCCGCCTTCTTCTCGTGGTTCATGGCCCAACCTCCACGATGTTGTCTTCCATCACCTTGCGTCGAAGTTGGACGTCGTCGATCCCCGCCGAAAATCCCGCGTTCGCCCGCAGCGTCAGGATGTCCTCGTCGCCAAAGTACCCATCCTTCCCGGCATGCACGATCGCCCACCGCGCGCTCCGCAACGCCGCGTTCTGTTCAATGTCCCGGACCTTGGGAATCACGATGCCCGCCGTGTACGGCGCCGTCGGGTCCTCGCCGATCAACCTCGGGATGTTCAGGTCGGCATACTTGTTCGTCGCATTGCTCAGGTCGATCGTCGGATTGGAGAATCCATCCGTCCCGTTCGCCTGCGGGATCCGACCAGGCTCCCACCGGTAATACCGAATCGCCCGTCCACCCACTTCCGTGGGGCCGCTGGGCTCCGGGCTTTGACGCGCCAGCCGCATCACCTTCCCAAACCGGTTGTCCTGAACCTCCACCCCCTCGGCCACGTTGTTCGTCCGCACCGACGCCGCGTCCGTCACCAGTTGCAACCCGCCCTTGCCCGGGTCCAGGAACGACGTAAACCGCCGCCCCTTGTACCCTCGCGTGCTCCCGCGAAACACGCTCGGCGGAATCTCGAACGTCCCGTCCGCCTCCGGACGGTAAAAGCCCGATCCCTTCACCCCGTCGATCGGAAAATCCCGCCCCGCGCCCGCCGTGTCGTGCGCCACGTCCAACGCGCCGACCAGGTAATACGCGATCGTCCGGTTGCTGAATCGATAGTCCCGGAATGGATTGTCCGCCGTCGCCGGCAACGCGTACGGAGCCCTCGCCCGCAGAAACCGCAGGTGATCCAGTTCGCCCGCCACGCTCACATACTCCGGATTCCACACCTTGATGTTCCGCACCGTCCCTCCCGACGGGTCCGTCTCCACCATGCTCACCGTCCCCGTCGTGTACTCGGGCCACGGGCGATCCGGCCCACCCGCGCGACTCTCATACCCATCGCGGACCAGCGGCGGCGGAAACCCGAAGTCGCTCTCAAACTGCGAGATCGCCATCCGGATCGTCCCCAGCGTCGTCCGCGCCTGCACCTCCGTCGCCGATCGATTCACGAATCGAAACGTCGTCAGCAGCAGCCCCACCAGCAGGAAGATCACGCCCAGCGAGACCACGACCTCCATCACGGTGAACGCCCGCACGCCGGCGCCCCCGCCACGCTCCGCCTCACTCCAGGTTGTCCGCGACCTTCCACGCATGCCTTGGCTCCTGTCCACCCTCCGCCTCAGACCGCGCCGCCGCCCTGCAACGATTCGATCATCTTGACCAGCGGCAAGAACATCGCCACGACGATCGTGCCGACGATCCCGCCCAGCACGACAACCATCAACGGCTCCAGCAGCGACACCAGCGACGCCACCGCCACGTCCACCTCTTCGTCGTAGTTGTCCGCGATCTTCAGAAGCATCGCGTCCAGTTCCCCCGTCTCCTCACCCACGTCGATCATGTTCACCACGATCCCGTCGCACGTCTTCGTCTCCCGAAGCGTTGGCGCAAAGCCCTCACCCTCGCGGATCGCGTCGTGCACCTTCCCCAGCGCCTTCTCGAACACGTAGTTGCCGCACGTCTCCTTCGTGATCTTCACCGCTTCCAGGATCGGCACGCCCGCCGAGATCAGCGTCCCCAGCGTCCGCGTAAACCGCGCGATCGTCGTCTTCCGCACCAACTTCCCGAAGATCGGCGAGTACAGAATCCCGTAATCCGTCGCCGCCTTCCCAGGTCCCGCCTTGCGGATCAGCGTCCACAAAATCCAGATCACGATCGGCGCCGGAATCACGAAGAAGATCCCCGCGATCTTCTGGTTCGGCAGCCCGCCCGCCACCCAGCGGCTCGTCCCGATCAGCCACAGCGTCAGTTTCGGCAGCACCACCCCGAAGTCCGTGAAGATCGCCTCAAACTTCGGAATAATGAAGTACATGATGCCCGTCAGGATCAACATCGCGATCGCCACGACCACGATCGGATACACCATCGCGCCCTTGATCTTGCGCTTCAGGCGTTCGCTCTTCTCCATGAACTCCGCGAGTCGCTGCAGGATGATGTCCAACACGCCACCGATCTCGCCCGCGTTCACCATCTTCACGTACAGCGTGTTGAACGCCTTGGGAAACTTCCCCATCGACTCCGACAGCGACGACCCGCCCTCGACCTCTTCACACACACCCATCAGGATGTTCTTCAGTTTGCCCGGCTTCTGCTGACTCTCCAGGATCTGCAACGAGCGAAGCAGCGGCAGACCGGCGTCCTGCAGCGTCGAGAGTTGCCGCGTGAACGTCGTCAAGACCTTCTGGCTCACTCGCCCGATCCCCTGCCCGCCCGCCTTCTTCTTCACCTTCTTCGCCTGCGCGGCCGTCAGCGCCCCGTCCTTCCCCGCCTCCTTCTTCCCGCCCTTCTGCTCGCGTACCGACGTGGGAAAGTACCCCTGCGACTTGATCCGCTGGATCGCCTCTTCCGTGTTGCCGGCATCGATCGTCCCCTTCTGGGGCTTGCCCGCCGCATTCAACGCTTCATACGCAAATGTCGCCATACTCCGATTCCTTCGTCAAGGGGCCACCCGTCGTCTCGCCTCGCCTCGCTCCAACTCCCGATCACGCGCTCCGACCTACTCCTCGCCGATCGTCTCACGCACGACCTCGTCGATCGTCGTCAGACCCTCGTAAATCCCCAGCAGCCCGCACTCTCGCAACGACCGCATCCCCCGCCGCCGCGAGTGCTGCCGCAGGATGTTCGTGCTCGCGTTCTTCATGATCAGTTCACGCAACTCGTCGTCCATCGTCATGATCTCGAAGATCGCCATCCGGCCCTTGTACCCCGAGTTGTGGCAGTGGTCGCAGCCCCGCCCTCGCGAGAACTTCTGCCCACGCACGTCGTCCGGCGTGAGGTTCAGTTCCATCAACTCCTCCTCCTTCGGGACGTACTGCTCCTTGCACTTGTCGCAGATCTTCCGCACCAGCCGCTGCGCGATGATCCCCTCGATCGTCGCCGTCAGCAAGAACGGCTCCATCCCCAGGTCGATCAATCGAATGATCGAACTCGGCGCGTCGTTCGTGTGCAGCGTGCTCAGCACCAAGTGACCCGTCAACGAGGCCTGCACCGCGATCTGCGCCGTCTCCAAGTCGCGGATCTCGCCGACGAGGATGATGTCCGGGTCCTGTCGCAAAAAACTCCGCAGCAACTTCGCGAACGTCGTCCCCGCCTCCTGATTCACCTGGCACTGGCACAGCCCGTCGATGTCATACTCCACCGGGTCTTCCGCCGTCAGGATCTTCGTCTCGATGTCGTTCAACTTCGCCAACGCCGCGTACAGCGTCGTCGTCTTCCCCGAGCCCGTCGGGCCCGTCACGATCACGATCCCGTTCGGCTTGTCGATCAGCCGCAACGTCGTCTCGTAATCGTCCGGTCGCAGACCGATCCGATCGATCGACAACTCCACGTTCCCACGGTCCAAGACTCGCATCACGCAACTCTCGCCGTACATCGTCGGCAAAATCGCGATCCGCAGGTCCACCGGCTTCCCCCCCACCGTCAACTCCACGCGTCCGTCCTGCGGCAACCGCCGCTCCGCAATATCCAGGTTCGCCATCACCTTGATGCGGCTCGTGATCGCCGGCCCCAACTGCTTCGGCGGCGGCACCATCTCGTACAGCACGCCGTCGATCCGATACCGCATCTTGAACTCGTTCTCGAACGGCTCGAAGTGAATGTCGCTCGCCTTGTCCTTGATCGCCTGCAACAACACCAGGTTCAACAACTTGATGACCTGATTGTCCTCCGCGGCATCCTTGAGCGCGTCCAAGTCGATCGACTCGCCACGCTTCCCCTCCAGCCCCTTGAACTTCTCGTCCACCGCGAGCGTGCTCACCACCTCCGAGATCGACTCCACCTTCGAGTAGTACTTCTTGATCAGCCCGTCGATCACCGCCGGGTCGCTCACCACCGCCTCGACGTTGAATCCCATCAACAGACGAAGGTCGTCCACCGCCCGAAAGTTGTCCGGCGACTTCATCGCAATCTTCAGACGCTTGCTCGTCGCGTTATACTCGATCGGCACAACCTCATACGACCGCACGTTCTCGGACGGAATCACCTCGCGCAACTTGTCCGAAATCTCGAAGTTGCTCGGGATGTTCTGGTACGTCATCCCAGCCTGCCCCGCCAGCGCCTCGGCAATGTCCGTCGGCGTGCAGTGTCCCAACTCCACGAGGATCTGTCCGACCTTCGCCTTCCTCGTTTCTTGGACCTTCAGCGCCTCATGCACCTGCTCACGCGAGACCTTCCCAATCTTGGTCAGCACGCGCCCAATCTTCCGGCCCTTCAGTTCTGATGGATCAATCGCGGGCATAGTGGCCTCAAAAGTGCCGGAACGCTCCTACCGCACCCCGCACCAGACCGGAACACAACATACACCGACCCCGTGTCGGCGTGGTATCCGATTCGGACAAGATAACCGAACGGTTGGAGCATTCTCAGCGATTCAATCGGAATATTTGAACACGACTCGTGGATTTTAACGCAATAAAGCCCGTCATTCCTTGGGCACTTCGGACTCCTCGTCCCACTCCACTCGACCGATCGTGCGCCCGAGTCGGTGCACGCGATCTGTCAGATCCACGGGGTTCTTGCTCAGGTCGATCATCTCCTCAGCGCCGATCATCCCGCGTGAGTACAGCGACCACAAGTGGTCATCGAGCAACTGCATACCAAACTTCTTCCCTGTCTGGATCGCGGAGTCGATTCGGAACGTCTTCGCCTCGCGAATCAAGTTCGCGATCGCCGGGGTAACCACCAGGAACTCGTACGCCGCCACCATCCCCTGCACGTCCACTCGCGTGAGCAGCACTTGGCTCAGGATGCACAGCAACGCCGTGGACAACTGCACGCGGATCTGGTTCTGTTGGGTGACCGGGAAGGCGTCCACAACACGGTCGATCGTCTTCGCGGCTCCCGTCGTGTGGAGCGTCCCGAACACCAAGTGGCCCGTCTCGGCCGCACGTACCGCCGACTCGATCGTTTCCAAATCTCGCATTTCGCCGACCAGGATCACGTCCGGGTCCTGTCGAAGCACGCGCCGCAGCGATTCCGCGAAACTCGGCACGTCGTTCCCGACTTCGCGCTGGTTCACGACCGATTTCTTGTGCTTGTGGTAATACTCGATCGGGTCTTCCATCGTCACGATATGCCGATCCATCGTGATGTTGATGTAGTCGATCATCGTCGCCAGCGTGGTTGTCTTGCCCGAACCCGTCGGGCCCGTGACCAGGAACATCCCACGCGGACGCCGAATCAGGTCCTTGCACACCTCCGGCAAGCCGATCTGCTCAAAGGTCAGCAGGCGATTCGGAATCTGTCGGCAAACAATGGCCAGATCGCCACGCTGCCGAAAGACCGAGACACGGAATCGGGCCGCCTCGCCATACGCAAAGCCGAAGTCCGAGCCGCCTTCTTCCTGGAGTTCTTGCTGGTTCCGTTCGGGCGTGATCGCCTTCATCAGCGACACCATGTCTTCCGAGTCCAAGACCTTCGTCTGGAGCGAGCGGAGGTTGCCGTGAAGGCGGATCGTCGGTGGACGACCCACGGTCAGGTGAAGGTCCGAGGCGCCCAACTTGACGACGGTGTCGAGCAGGCGGTCGATTTGCATCGAAGACATCGAGGTTCACTCCATAACCGAACAAGGACACACAGACAGATAGGAAGAATAGACGCCAAGAGGTCCGCGAGGGATAGGTTCGAGGATGCGACGGACCTTGAAAATGGTTCCCATGACCCCACCGGCCCCGCCTTCGCACCCAGGGTCCCGCTCGCTCACCCCCGAGAACATGCCCCCACCTACGTTCGTGCCCTTGGAGAGACACCCCTCCGACCGCCCCTCAAACCGCGGATTGCTCTAGCCGCCGAACGCTCCCTCAACGCATTGACCGCGGCGCGGGCCTTCGCCGGCGTCCTCGTTCCTTCCTGAATGGACTCCTGAACATGCCCCCGTCACTCCTCGAAGCGCCGGCGGATTCCGAGACGCAATCCTTCACGCCCCTGGCGTCGCTCGAGGCGTACGACGCCGTCTCGAACGACGACTACGCCTTCGTCGCCTACAAAGAAACAGATCGCGCCACGGGCGCATGGCGGGTTCGCATTCGTGCACGACACCTGACCGGCGTCGTCTTCGAGCCCGACGCCATGCGCCTCCAGGCTCGGGGCGCAGCCGCCCAAGGCCGCGCGTTCTTCACCTGGGGAAACGGCATCGAGCCCTCGGCAGGTGATCCCCGAAGCCTTCACTACCGCGTCCATGTTCGGGACGCAAAGCCCGCCTCGATCGAAATCAACATCCAACTCCGCAAGGCCGACCACTCGCCCGACGCGCCCAAGTCGGTCGAGTTCGCCTGGCCCCAGTGAGCCCGCCATGACCCGCTATCTGCCCAACGTCATCCTCATCGCCTCGCCGATCCTGCTGACCATCGCCCTGGGCGTGGTCGCCTTCGGCATCCAGGCCGTGGGGCGGGGCTTGGGGAACTTCAAAGGCCCCGGGCCGGTCGTGGCGACGGCGATCGTCGTCTGGATCCTCCACGCCGGCTACATCCTTGGCCCGTGGCTCTTCCACCACGAGCGGAGAGCCACGGCACTCTGGCTCATGGTCCCGATGGCGGTCTTGGGACTCGTCTTCGCGCTCTATCTCGCGATCCAACTCATCCCGGGCAACACGCACGCCATGAACGGGATGTTCCTCGTTCACGCCTGCGTGTGGACCCTCGCCATGCTCTTCGGCTACCTCGGGCCCATCATCGTGATGCTCGTCGGAAAACTCCCGGCCGACGTGTGATGCGCCTCCCCACCCGCCCTTCCAACAGTCGCCGCCTCCTCGTCACGACACCCGACGCACGCGATCAGCACCCGCCCTCGAATCGGATCAGGTAATACAACAGGTCGTCGATCGTCACCCCGCCATCGGGAGTCCCGGTGCTCGTCCCGTTGTCGATGTCTCCCGACGGCAGTCCGGCCTCGAACACGTAGAGATAGTACAAGAGATCGTCGATCGTCACGCCGCCGTCGGGGACTCCCGACGCGCTGCCGTCGTCCACGTCCGCGACGCAGTGCTCCGCCAGCACATAGGCGGCGCTGCTCGTGAGGCCACAGTCGTTAGCGATGACGCAGGTATACGTGCCCAGTTCGTCCGGCGTGATGTGCGAGATCGTCAGCGTGCTGGATCGAACGCCCGAGACACTCGCGCCCGAGGGCAACACTCCGTCCTCCAGAATCTGGAGTCCGTTGAAATGCCAGAAAGACCCGAGCGGAGCGGCCGCGTTGGTCTGCGCCACAAGTTCCGCCGTACAACCCATGCATGGGTTCGACGGCCCACTGATCGTCGTCACGACCGGTGCCCCGGTATAGATCGAAAGGTTGTTGAGGTGGGCCGCCCCCGTGGGCCCGCCCTCCATGCCAAAGTACGCGATCGGAACGGTCAACGTGACCGGGAACGGCCCGAATGGCTCACCCGCAACGGACCCATAGACCGACATTTGCACAGGGTCGTAGGTCATCTCGATCCGATAGAACGCCCCATGGAGCGCCCCGCCGCCATACGTCACGAGCCCCGACCCGACTACTTGGCTGCCATTCGCATACAGCACCCACTCGACGTTGCTGTTGATCGACATCCACAACGCGCCGTTCGTGGCAAAGTTATCCAGAAAGGACGGCGAACTCGTGTAGCCGACCCGGGCATCCACATCCGAAAAGTTGATCGAGAGCGTGAACGGTGAAGGCGGCGCGACGAACGGGATCACCACGGCCGCACCGCTCTCGCCGTACACCGTGCCCTGCCCGAACTCCGCATCGGCGGGCTCCAACGGACTGATCTCGCTCGGATCGCAGCAACTCCACGAAAACTGCCACAGCGGCTGGTTGATGTTGTCGGAACTCATCCATCGGGCACCGATCGCGGATACTTCGGGCCAGAAATCGTTGAGTCGATCTTCCAGGTCAACGACGCGCAGACGCCCGTCTCCACCATGCGGTCGCTCCCCGAAATGGAACGTGTCGCGCAAGAGCACGGTGCATTGCCCGTGCGCCGCCGCCGCGAGCCCGAGGCTCGACATCCACCACGCCAGCCCAAGGCTCAACGCCCGACGATCCAACGTCATCACACTCCGCATGGTCACCCACTCCTATGAATGATGCCTCATGATCTCCGCGGGGCGCCTTCGTGCACCACGCTCACGACGTGCCATCCATGCGGAAACCCAATGTTGACATCCCCACTCAACTTGTGATTTTTTGAGTTCTATTGTCTCAGCCGCACGATCATCCCCCGGCGCGATTTCGGTTGGGTGAAGTTCGGGTCCGCTCGATCCTACACTTCGCACATGCTTGGCCGAATCTTCAAAGCGTACGACATCCGAGGCACTTATCCGGACTTGCTCAACGACTCCATGGCGTGGCAAATCGGCTACGGCGTCAGCAAGTTCCTGCTGGGCGACGCCCACGCCGCGGGCGAAACCACGCCCATGATGAAGAACATCGTCGTCGGGCGTGACATGCGGGCGAGCAGCCCCGCCCTGACCAAGGCGCTCATCCAAGGCATCAACGACCACGGGGGCGACGTCATCGACCTCGGGCTCATCGACACCTCGATGATCTACTTCGCCATCAACCACCTCGACTGCGCCGGGGGCGTCATGGTCACCGCCAGCCACAACCCGCCCCAATACAACGGGTTCAAGGTGAGCAAGCGCCGCGCCAAGCCCGTGGGCGAGGCGACCGGGCTCGCCGACGTCCGCAAGCACGCCGCCATGGTCGACAAGGCCACGCTCGTCAAGGCCAACGGCCGCGTCGAAGCCCGCGACCTCTGGCCGGCCTACACCCGCCACGTGCGATCCTTCCTCGACATGGGCGGCGCCAAACTCAAAATTGTGGTTGACGCCAGCAACGGGATGGCGGGAACCATGTTCCCCAAGATCTTCGGCAAGGCCTCGACGCTCGGCGCCGTCCCGGGCCTCAACGTCATCGAACTCAACTTCGAGAACACGAAAAACCAGTTCGCCCACGAGCCCAATCCTCTCGTGGCGGCCAACCTCAAGCAGGTCCAGGACGCCGTCCTCGAGCACAAGGCCGATCTCGGCGTCTGCTTTGACGGCGACGCGGATCGCTGCGTGATCATCGACGAAAAGGGAAAGGCCGTCGGGTGCGACATCTTGACCGCCCTGCTGGCGAAGTACTTCCTCGCCAAGCATCCGGGCCGCGCGGTGGTCTATGACCTCCGCTCGACCAAGGCCGTCGCCGAAGACGTCAGCAAGGCCGGCGGCAAGCCGATCCGCGGACGCGTCGGGCACGTCTTCCTCAAGCAAGCCATGGCCGAGCACGAAGCGTGCTTCGGCGGCGAACTCTCCGGGCACTTCTACTTCATGGACAACTTCAACGCCGACAGCGGCGCCATCGCCATGTGCGTCGTCCTCAGCCTCCTCGCCAAGAGCGGCAAGCCCATGAGCAAACTCGTCGATCCCATCGCCCGATACGCCCAATCCGGCGAGATCAACTTCCAGATCGAAGACAAAGACGGTGCGCTCGCCGCCCTCAAAAAGCAGTTTGGCCCCGGCACCCCCTATAACGCCGCCATCGACGAGATGGACGGCGTCACCATCGACTGCTTCGCCAGCAAGGGCGAGCATGGAGGCTGGTGGTGCAACGTCCGCAAGAGCAACACCGAACCACTCCTGCGCCTCAACTGCGAGGCGAAGGACAAGAAAACGCTGGACAAGGCGCTCGCGTGGCTCACGCCGGGATTGGGCAAGCGGGTCGATCACTAACTCCGAGGCCTGGACGCCACCACGCGCAGGCCGATTCGGAACAACCGTCCTGAACCCCTCCCCTCGCGTCGACGTCCCCGTTCCCCTCGCCGATGGGCTCGCCATGACCGTCTCCGACTTCCTCCAACACCACAACATCACCGAAAACCCCTTTCGGGGAGAGGAGGCACGCTCGGACACCGTCTTCGCCCGGATGAAGGGCAAGAGCGGGCCGGTCGATCTCCGTGAGATTGCGCCCGTCGCCGGGAAGATCGGGCCCGGCGGAGACAGCGCCATCGCACCAAACGCCCCGACGCCCGCGCCCACCTTGTATCACTCCGACTTTGAGAAGATCCTGGGCGACCTGCGACGCCCCGCCTCCGCCGTGGTCTTCGGCGAAAAGGGCAGCGGGAAGACCGCCATCCGCCTCCAGATCGCCGAGCGCCTCGCCGAGCACAACGCCAAAAACCCCAACAACAAAATCCTCCTCGTCGCCTACGACGATCTCAACGGGGTCCTCGGCCGCCTCCACGAGCGCGTCAACGGCAAGACGCCCCTCGAATCCCTCCAGAACATCCGCCTTGTCGATCACTTCGACGCCATCCTCCACTCGATCGTGCCCCCGCTCGTCGACGCGATCCTCAACGTGCACTATGCCCCGGGCGTCATCGATCTCCACAACGAACGCAAGCCCTGGAAGAAACTCGACGCGATCGCGCGCCGCGATCTGCTCCTCCTCCAGGCCCTCTACGACCGCGCCGAATCCGCCGACCTGCGAACGATCGCCCTGCGCAAGCGTCTGGGCATCTGGCCTCCCCTCTGGCGCGTGCTCGGGAACGTCGTCGCCGTCCTCGGCCCGATCGTCCTCGCCGGGCTTGCGCTCTGGGCCAGGGAGTTTGCGCCCGACCAGTTCAAGAGCGCCTTCGCGCAGTACCTCTGGTACGCCCTCATCGTGCTCTACCTCCTCTTCCTCGCGAAGCGCTACGCGTGGGACCTTTTCATGAATCGCCGCCTGGGCCGCCTGCTCCGTCGCCAGTTGCGCGTCATCGGGCGCAGTTACGTCTCCTTCGCCGATTCCGTCGCCCAACTCGCCAGCATCCTCCGCGATCCCGGCACCCTCCCGCTCACCGATTCCGACGAGCCCCGCTATTCCCTCATGGATCGCCTCCGCCGCGTCCTCCGCCCCTTCGGCTACCAGGGCCTCCTCATCATCATGGACCGTGTCGACGAGCCCACGCTCGTCAACGGCGACCCCGACCGCATGAAGGCCATCGTCTGGCCCATGCTCAACAACAAGTTCCTCCAGCAAGAAGGCGTCGGCGTCAAGTTGCTCCTCCCCGTCGAACTCCGCCACTCCCTCTTCCGCGAATCGAGCGCGTTCTTTCAGGAAGCCCGCCTCGACAAGCAGAGCCTCGTCGAACGCCTCACCTGGAGCGGCGCCACGCTCTACGACCTCTGCACCGCCCGCCTCAACGCCTGCCGATTCCCCAGCGCCCCACCCCTCACGCTCATGGACCTCTTCGCCGAGGACACCACTCGTCAAGACCTCGTCGACGCCCTCGACCAGATGCACCAGCCCCGAGACGCCTTCAAACTCCTCTACCGCTGCATCAACGAGCATTGCTCGAACGTCACCAAGGACCAGAACGCCTGGAAGATCCCGCGCCTGGTCCTCGATCACGTCAAGAAGCAGGAGGCCGAGCGCGTGCAGCAGTTGTATCGGGGGATTCGCCCGGGTTGAGGCTGGCGACCTCACCCTCGTGGGGCGGGTTTCCCCTCCCACCTCCATTCCTTCTCCATGCCCGGCGCACACCTGACGCCAACTACCCGCTTCACACCCGCGTCAATCGTGCATACTCCAAAACCAGCGTCTTCACCCCCACATCCTTGAACTGGATCGTCGCGCGGGCGTTGACACCCCCCGTCACCGTCACCACCTTGCCCAGCCCGAACTGCGGATGGCGCACCATCGCCCCGACGGGGAGGCCCTTCGCCATCTTCGTTCCCACACTCGGCGGCGCGGCCGGCGAATCCAGCCCGCGTGGCACATGCTTTCGGGACGTGTCGTACTGCCCCGTATCCCGCCCCCACTCCGTGTCCCGCAAGTCGGCCAGCGCATCCGACTGATCCGAAAATAGCACATGCTCGCTGCCGAACTCCGTGAGGAATCGGCTGGGGATGGTGCGCTCGGGAATGCCGCGCATCGTGCGATACTTCGAACTCGTGATCAGCAACCGGCGCATCGCACGCGTGATCCCCACGAAACACAGCCGCCGCTCTTCTTCCATGTCATCATCGCTCCCGCTCGCCACGGCCCGCGCGTGCGGCAGCATCCCCTCCTCCAGCCCGATCATCGCCACCGAATGAAACTCCAACCCCTTCGCCGCGTGCAGCGTCATCAGCGTCACGCTCCCCTGCGACGGGTCCACCGTATCGGCGTCCGCCACCAGCGAGATCGACTCCAGATACGCTCGCAGCAGCGAGAGCAGCGCGGGTTTCGTCGGTTCCTGTGGCCCGGGCGTCTTGCCTGTGGCTCCAACCGCCTCCGCAAAGTTCGCCGGGTCGTTCGCCGGGTCATACTCATTCTCAAACTCGCGCGCGGAACTGACCAACTCATCCAGATTGTCCAGCCGCTCCGCATCCGAATCACTCCCGCTCGCCGCCGCCTGCGCCTTGTACATCCCGTACAACCCCGACTCACGCACGACGCGATCCACCAGTTCCGCCAGCGACCCGGCGACGGGAAGGCCCTCCGCGCCCATGAACGTCCCGCCCCCGGTCCACCCGTCCACCATCTCCACAAACTTCGCCGCCGCGCTCGCCGACCGCGCCGAAACGCCCGCGTACGCCTCGCGTTCTCGCATCGCCGCCAGCACGGGCATGCCCCGCCCCGCCGCCCACTCTTCAATCTTGGTGATCGTCGTCTCGCCAATGCCCCGCGCCGGGGTATTGACGATCCGCAGCAGCGACACATCGTCCGCCATGTTCGCCACCAGACGCAGATACGCCAGCGCGCTCTTCACCTCTTCACGCTCATAGAACGCCGTGCCACGCGCGATGGTGTACGGCACGCCCGCGCCGCGCAGCGCCTCTTCGATCACGCGACTCAGCGCGTTCGTGCGGTAGAACACCGCCATGTCACGCCACGCCACGTCCCCGTCCTCGTGCAACTTCTTGAACCAATCGACCACCAGCGAGGCCTCGTGGTGCTCGTCCCGGCAGAGCGTGCACTCGACCTTGTCGCCGCCCTTCCGCTGCGTGAAGAGCGGCTTGTGCTTGCGACGCTTGTTGATCTGGATCAGCGTGTCGGCCACGCCCAGGATGGGCGTGGTGGAGCGGAAGTTCTCGCCCAGTTTGATCACCCTCGCGCTCGGATAGTGCTCCTCAAACTCGAGGATGTTCGTGATGTCCGCGCCACGCCAGCCATAGATCGCCTGGTCCGGATCCCCCACGACGCAGATGTTCGGCGCTCCCACTCCCAATGAGCGAGGGATGGAAACGGGACCTTCCTTCTCCCCCGAGGCTCTCGACTCCCCTCCGCCCGCGATCAAACTCGCGATCTCGAACTGCGCCAGGTTCGTGTCCTGGTACTCGTCGATCATCAGATAGGGCCACCGCTGCTGAATCTCGCCACGCACGAGCGCATCACGCCGGAGGAGTTTCGCCGTCAACACCAGCAGATCATCAAAGTCAACGGCGTTCGCGGCCCGCAGCGCCTTCTCGTACGCCGTGTAGACCTTCGCGATGCTCCGCCCCGTGAAGTCATACGCCCTCTTCGCATACGCATCCGCGTCCAGCAACTCGTTCTTCGCGTTCGAGATCGCGCCCAGCACGCTCCGTGCGGGAAAGTTGCTCGTCGAAAGCCCAACGCCCTCGATCACCTTCTTGCACAGCGCGCTCTGATCCCCCGAGTCGTAGATCGTGAAATCGGGCTTCAGGCCCGCCGGCTCCGCATACCGTCGCAACAGTCGCGCGCAGAGCGCATGGAACGTGGTGACGGTGAGCCCGCGGGTGCGACGCGAATCGGCCGGCGACGCACCCGGGCCAGACGCCCCGCCCACGCCGCCTTCGACGTCCGATCGCCCGCCCTCAAGGAGGTGCAGCACACGCTCTCGCATCTCGCCCGCGGCCTTGTTCGTGAACGTGAGCGCGAGAATCTGCCACGGAGGAACCCCGTTGTAGATGAGGTACGCGATCCGCCGCGTGATCACTCGCGTCTTGCCCGAGCCTGCGGCCGCCAGCACCAACAGCGGGCCCTCGGTGCAGCGCACCGCCTCCGCCTGGGGGGCCGTCAGGTCGGCAAACAACGCCGCGACCGCCCCCGACTCACCCCCGTCCCCTCGATGTTCGTCACGCTCATCCGTCATGCCCCCACTGTATCGACATCCGCACACGACATCTCGCCTCGTCGCCCGACTCCACGCCACATCAACTCGGCGGCGGCTCCTCCTCCTCGCCCGTGTCCGGCGACACCCGCCCGCCCTCGTCCTTCCGCTCCGCCATCGGCTGCACCGACGCCGCTCGGCTGGCACGCGCGATCAGCGACACACCCTCGGGCAGGTTCTCGGCAACCGTCTTGAGCACGTCCCCCTCGATCGCCCGGGCAAAGACGTTTCGCCGCGACTTTCCCATGATCAGCGTGTCGCAGCCGAAGGTCGCCGTGTAGTCCAGAATCTCGTGCGCAATCTCCGTGCTCGTCACATAGATCGGGAAGAACGCCACCCCCGCACGCCGCGCGAGCAGCGCCGTCGTCCCCAATGCCTGCTGCGCCTGCGGGTCATCCTCAATCCGCGGCACTTGTCCCGGCACCACGTCGATCAGCCGCAGCGTGCGGACGTAGATGCCGAACAGAATCGCACCCCGCTTGCGCGCAAGGTCCACCGCAAACTCCGCCTGATCCTGCCCTCGCGCCGCGAGCATGATGCGGGGCTTGCCTCCCGCCAGTTTCGGCGGCGCCTGCTGCAACTCAAACAGCCAGCCCCCGGCCGGGCATTCGAGCGGTTCGATGGGCTTGGGCTTCCGCGCGTGCACCACCCATCGACCGATCAGCACCGCCCCGATCATCCCGCTCGCAAACATCGTCGCGTGCGGCTTCGCCACGATGATCGTCAACTCGATCGCCGACATCAGCCCCGCCAGCCCCCACAACCCCGCCCGCTCCCACCGCGTGATCGCCAACGTCCTGTTCGCGGCACAGCAGATCATGTTGATCGCGATCGCCCCCACTACGCCGATCGCGTACAACTCCCCCAGCGCCTTGTCGTCGTGCACAAAGACCAAGACCATCCCGGGCAAGCCCGCCGCCAGCACCAGCGCCAACCACGGCACGCCCGAATAGTTCAACTTCGTGAGCGCCTTGGGCGCCTCGCCATGCTGCGCCAGCGCGTAGAAGACCGACACCATCGCCAGGATCGCCGTGTTCGCCGCCGAGATCAGCAGCAACCCGAACACGATCCCGCTCCCGATCGCGATCGCGTTCCCCGCCGTCTCGCCCAAGAGGCTCGTCCCCGCGTGCTTCGCCAGCACCTTCACCGCCGTCTGTCGATACTCCAGCACCTGCCGCGTCTCATCCTTCACGAATTCGTACGCGCCGAGGTGCTCCGCATCGGCCCCTTGCGGCGGCCTCAGGTCGCTCGATAGATGCATCCGATGCTCATAGGTCACGTAGTCGGGAACCTTCGTCTCCGCCCGTCCCGGAAGCGCGTTGAGCGCGATGCAGAAGATCAGGTTGAGCGCCACCACCTCGATCAGCACGGGCCAGATCGTCCGCTTCGCCGTCCTCGCCACCGGCTGCTTCATCAGCCCCGTCATGCTCGCGACGGCCTCCACCCCCGACAGCGCCAGCACGATCCGCACCAGACTCTCCCACGATTGCCACGTCGTCTCGATGCCTTCCACACGCGGCTTCGCCGTGCGCAGCCCCTCGGGCAGCATCGGCAGGCACATCGCCCCGATCAACGAGGACATCACGATCGCGACGATCGCGATCAGCAACGCCAACCGCCCCGCCGCCCTCGCCCCGAACCAGTTGATGACGCCCAGAACCCCAAGCGTCCCGATCGCCGACAGGACGATGATCGCCTGACCTTCCATCCCGAGATAGTGGAAGCCCTCGATCGCCGACAACGCCGCCGTCACGATAAAGTCACACAGGAGCAGCGTCGCCGCGATCACGCTCAGCAGCGGGCTCACCTGCCGCGCCGCCGAATACACCCCGCCCCCGTCCGGAAAGCACCGGCAGACGATCGTGTACCCCCACGCCACCGCCGCCATGATCAGCGACATCACCGCCAGGTAATAAATCGACGCGTGACCCGTGTAGTAAAACGCCAGCCCCAGCACATACAGCCGGCTCGTCCCCCAGTCGCCAAACAGCAGCGGCCCGGCATGGAACCAGTTCAGGTTGCGGGGGCGTGATTCCGTGACCAGCATCGACTCAAACCCGGCTTCGCCGGCTCCTGCCCCAGACCGCGCTGGGGATTCGGAGCGGACTATACCGGCCTCTGCTCGCCCCGTATAGAAGGACCCCGTACGGTTGACGCTTGGCGTGCAGAAGGTTGACGACTCCCAACCACGCCCTATCGCGGTGCCAGGCCCCAATCCTCGTACGTCGCCTGGTCCGCCCAGCGACGCATGTCATTCAGGTCCTGCCAACCCAGCACGCCGCAGTGCGTGTCGAAGTGCGCCGTCACCGCCTTGCCCATATGCCGCAGTGACACGAACCCCGAGTTGTTCCCCGGATTCGTCGCGCTCGCGTTGTACGCACTCTCCCATTGCGTCGCTTGGCTCGCCAGGAACCTCGGAGCATCCACCCGAAAAAACCCTTCGGGCCGCCCCAACTGTGGCGCCAGCGGCTGCTGCTCCGCACGCGCCGACACAAACACCAGCAACTCCGATGGTCGTCGCGATTCATCCAGACGCTCAACATGGATGCGCCCGAACACCCGCTGGAACACCGGATCAAAGCCCTGCACTCGGTCGTTCCCGCCCACAAAGGTCGCGTTCAGCCCCAGCGACGGAAAGAGCGACACCACGTAGTCGTAGTTCACCCCGGCCGCCACATACTGCTCTCGCTCATCGCGGATCTGCTTCAGTTGCTTGTCGTCCTGGTACAGCCCGCGAAAGTCGTAGTTCAGGTACGGCGCCAGACGCCACGGGTAGCGCTGCGCCACCTCGCCCGTCAGCCGATCGCCCTGGTCGTTCAACACCACCATCCGCCCATTCACCATCGCGGGCGTGGCAAAGCCGACGAGCACACGATCCTTCGAGTCGTTCGCGTACGCCGTGTACGCCGTCATCAGTTGCTTCGCGCCGCTCATCTCGCGCGTCTGTCGCGCCACCAGCCGTGCCCGCCCGAGCACCGGCAGCAGGATCGAAATCAGCAGCCCCACGATCGCGATGACGACCAGCAACTCGATCAAGGTAAACGCGCGCAAGCACCGCATCACCGGGCAGCGCGACCGCTTCCCACGGTCGATCTCGAGCCGGCCCCGCAGCGCCCAAAGAATGTGACGAAGGTGATCGATCATCCCAGTCCCCAATCTTTGGCGCGTTGCCTTGACCGGGGACGACAGAAGTGCCGAATCGCAACTCCCCGCCCGCCCGAACGCCACCAACTCAAGCGGATCACCCCGCCGGGAGTGCCCACGCGAAACCTCGCGCCGAACCCGTCCCCGTGCCGATGGCTCACCTTCAAAGAACCGCGGGGCTTCGCGTTTCCGCGAGACCCCGCAGCGGGAGAGGAGATGAGAGTCACTTGGGTCTACCGATCCGCCCGCCCTTGGATGCACCTCGCGTGCATCTCGGTCCACCCGCTTCAATCCTGGCACCCCACCCGATCGACCGGGGCTTATCCCTCAATCGGAATCTTCCGTGGCTGCGCCTCGGGCACCTTGGGCAGCGTCAGCGTCAACACCCCGTCTCGCAGTTCGCCCTTGATCTGATCCTCGACCACCGCGAACGGCAACCGGAGCCGGCGCTGCATCGGCAAACACCGGATCTCGCGACGATACACCTTCCCCGTCGGCTCCGCGCACTCGCACGCCCGCGTCGAAATGCTCAGCACCCCATCCTCCAGATTCACATCAATCTGTTCCTTCCCATACCCCGGCACCAACGCCCGCACGATCAAGGCCGTCGCCTCTTCGATCACATCCACCGGCATCGGGCCCACCCCAGGCGCCGCCTCACGCGCCACCCCTCCATACACCGGGTCTTGGAATACGTTCGCAAAGAACGTCCCCAGCGTCGGAACCGCGACCACCGCGGGACGCGACGAAACTTGCCGAGGCGAGCAGCAGGAACCATTCATGTGCCAATCCTTTCCATGTTTGGGCGGCCCTCGGCCGCCGACGTCGTCAACCTTCTCTTCCTCGACCCGGCATCCGCGGCCGCGCCGACAGTTCAAGCCGTGCGGCGGCACACGCGGCCGCCGCACAGCGCCGGGGTGAGTCTTCGCGACCCGTCACGCGTGCCCCGTGCCCGCGTGCCGGACCAACTCCTACTCAATCTTGATCTTCTTCGCCTGCGCCTCGGGAACTTTCGGGAGACGCAGCGTCAGCACCCCATCTTTCAACTCCGCCTTCGCCTGCCCTTCCGCCACCGCCGCCGGCAACGTCGCCTGCCGCGTCAGTGACCCATATCGCCGCTCGCGACGGTGATACTTCTCGTGGTTCTCCTCGCTCTTCTCCTCGTGCTCCGCATGGATGTTCAACACTCCATCCTGCACCTCAACCTGTATCTCGTCCTTCTTGAAGCCCGGCACCGTCGCTCGCACGATCACCGTCTTCTCATCTTCCGAGATGTCCAGCGGGATCATCCCCGCGCTCCCCTCGCCCGACATCAGCGCCCGTGACTCGCTGAAGAACGGAGCAAAGAACGGATCGTCCGCGAAGTCCGCGAACACGCGTGTCACCGATGGAAAGGTCATGCCCGTCATGGGCTGCATCCCGCTCTGTGGTGCGTCGGAACGTCGAAGAATTGAACGGAGCATTGCAGTTCTCCTTGAAAATCCCTTGTGCTCAAAGGCCCTTGTTCGGCCGTCAACCCGCGTTCACGGCCTCCACCATGCCCTTGCAAGGCCCGTGCCACCTTCCGCCCGCCTCCTTCCGCCCCCGTCCAGCCCCCTCGGGCCACGCTGACACCTCCACACACCTCAGGAGCCAATCTGACAGCCTCATGGATAGTGAGTAATAACTCCACCCCAACGCTTGCGAACGGGCGTTCGTACACACCGTTTCCGATCCCTTCACCCATCAATCCAGGGCATGGGTGCTTACCCTCTCACCCATGCCCATCATCGACCTTCGCAGCGACACCGTCACCCGCCCCACCGCACCCATGCGCCAAGTCATGGCCAACGCCGACGTCGGCGACGATGTCCTCGGCGATGATCCCTCCGTCCTGCGACTCCAGGAAAAGTTTGCCGCTCTCCTCGGCAAAGAAGCCGCCTGCTTCGTCCCCACCGGCACCATGGCCAACCAGACCGCCATCCGCGCCCAGACCGAGCCGGGCGACGAAATCATCGCCCACGCCGACAGCCACATCATCCATTACGAGACCGGCAGCCCCGCCGCCCTCTCGGGCGTCATGATCCGCCCCCTCTCCGGCAAGAACGGGCTCTTCGACGCCGACGACGTCCACCTTGCCGTCCGCGCCAACTCCGTCCACGCTCCACACAGCCAACTCCTCATCGTCGAAAACACCCACAACCGCGGCGGCGGCGCCGTCTGGCCCATCGAGCAGATCGAACGCGTCACCCGCGCCGCGCGAGAGCACGATCTCAAACTCCACCTCGACGGCGCCCGCCTCTGGAACGCCTGCGTCGCCACGGGCCTCAAGCCCAGCGACTACGCACAGCACTTCGACACCATCTCCGCCTGCTTCTCCAAGGGCCTGGGCTGCCCCGCCGGGTCCGCCGTTGCGGGCGATCGAAGGACCATCGCCCGCGTCGCTCGCTTCCGCAAAATGTTCGGTGGCACGATGCGCCAGAGCGGCGTCCTCGCCGCCGCCGCCCTCTACGCCCTCGATCACCACCGCGAACGGCTCGCCGACGATCACGCCAACGCCAAGCGTCTCGCCCAGGGCCTCGCCGACGTCCCCGGGCTCGAACTCGATCCCAACGACGTCGAGACCAACATGGTCTTCTTCGATGTCGCGCCCTCCCTCCCCTTCGACGCCGCGGGCCTCTGCGCCCGCCTGCGATCCCTCGGCCTCCTCGCGCTCCCCACCGCGCCGCGCCGCGTTCGCATGGTCTGCCACCTCGACGTCTCCCGCGAGATGATCGATCGCGCCGTGCGCCTTGTCGCCGAGGCCGTCGCCTCACCCGTCGGCGTCTGATCCCCCGCGTTCCCTCGCGCCTCGCCTAGGCCGCACGACGCGTCGTGCGGACCTTTGATTCGCCCTTGCTCGCCGCCTTCGTGAGCAGCGCCTTCGCTTCCAGCACCTTCGCCACGTCGCTCCCCTTCCCGATCAGCGAGTGCAGCCACGTCGCGAGTTGGATCGCCTCCTCCGCCAGGCCCTCCCGCAGCGGCGTGACCACCGCCTCCGCTTCCGCACGCTCGCGCTCCGCGATCGTCGAGATCTCCTCCACCGTCTCCCGCGTCTCTTCGAGCCGCGTCTCGATCGCGTCGATCCCGTCCGCCGAGTTCAAGATCACCTCGCCCAGCATCTTGCGAGCAAGGTCCGCCTGCGCCCTGGTCTCGTCCAGTTGCCGGATCGCCTGCTCCGTTCGCGTCGCGAGTTGCTCCGCGCGCTCCAGCGCCGCCGCCAGTCGCTCCCCGATCAGTTGCTCATGGCTCGCCGCGTGCGCCTTCGCCGCCCGCGCCGCCGCCTCCATCTGCTTCGCCACCTCCGCGGGCTTCACGCTCGACGCGATCTCCACGATGTCATCCGCCGCCCGACGGAAGCGCACCAGCCGACGCTCGATCTCTCCCGACACCGCGTCCACACGCTGCTCGATCCCCTGCAACTTCTCCGGCACGTCCGACAGGATCTCGACCAGCCTCGCGTCCGCACGGTCCACGATCGCCTGCAACCTCGCCTCCGCGCTCTGCAGCGTCGTCTGCGCCTTCGGCTCCGCCTCGCTCAACATCCGCTCCGCCCGCGCCTGCGCCTGCGCCAACACCCCGTCGAGCGCCGCCTCGTGCTCCCGCACGCGCTCGCCCACGCGGTCGATCGCCGACTCCACCTCCCGCACCGCGCCCTGCACGATCTCCTGCGTCTGCCTCGCAAACTCCTCCCGTACCCCCGCCAGCCGCTCCGAGATCATCGACGCCACGAGGCCCTCGACCTGCTCGCGCACGCGCGCCGGATCGATCGTCACCTCGGCCTGCACCAGCGATTGCACCTCCCGCTCCTTCGCCGACAACTCCTTCCCGATCTGCTCCGCCAGCGCTTCCGCCCGCTGCACGCGCTGGTCGATCGTCGGAATCACCCGCACCGCGGTCTCCACCCGCCCCTGCAACTCCTTCGACGCCGACCGCAGGTGATCGCCCAGCGATTTCACCTCCGTCGTCGTCGCGAGCAGCGTCCGACCTTGCCCGGCGGCATCACGCACCAGCCCCTTCAGCGTCTCGCTGAACTGCTCAAACGCCTTCTGATCCACGATTCGGGGGGTCAGGAACACCTGGTCGGTCGCGAGTGGCTCGTTCATGCTCTTTCCTTCGTCGCGCCGCTCGCCCCTTCGTGAAGAACCGCCGCCCCACGCCCCCGACCCCCAACGCAAGAGGCCCCCCACGACTGTGGGGGGCCTCCGCGGAAAGGAGCACGATGCGTGTTCTTCGGCTCGTTACGTCTTGAACTTGCCCACCAGCGCCCGCAGGCGCTCCGATTCCGACGACAGGCTCGCCGCCGCCTGCGCCGCCTGGTCCACCCCCTGCGACGACTCCTTCGCGACGGCATTGATCTGCTCGATGCTGCGTGCGATCTGCTCGCTCGCCGACGCCTGCTGCGTCGCCGACGCCGCGATCGAGCCGACCACCTCCATCACCCGCCGCGACCCCCCCGTGATCTTGCCCAACGCCTCCCCGGCCGAGGTCGCCAGGTGCACGCCCGTCGAGACCCGCTTCGAACTCGACTCGATCTGCGTCACCGCCGACGTCGTGCCCTCCTGGATCTCCCGGATACTGCCCGCGACCTCCTCCGTCGCTCGCGTCGTCCGCTCCGCCAACTTGCGCACCTCGTCCGCGACCACCGCGAACCCGCGACCATGCTCGCCCGCCCGCGCCGCCTCGATCGCCGCGTTCAACGCCAGCAGGTTCGTCTGGTCCGCGATGTCGTTGATCACCTCGATGATCTGCCCGATCTTGTTGCTCTTCTCGCCCAGCGTGTTCACCACGCTCGCCGACACCCCGACGTCCTTCGCGATCCCCTGCATCTCGCTCACCGTCTCGCTCACCACCTTCCCGCCCTCGTCCGCCTGCCGCAACGATTCCTTCGCGGCGTTCGCCGCCTCTTCGCTCTTCTTCGCCACCTCGCCCACGCTGGCCGACATCTGCTCCACCGCCGCCGACACCTGCGACGTCTGCTCCTGCTGCTTCCGCATCCCCGCCGCCATCTCCTCGCTGCTCGCCGCGATCTCCGTCGCCGCCGCCGCCACGTTCGACGTCGTGTCGCTCACGCTCCGCATGATCTTCCGCAATCCATCGATGAACGTGTTGAACCACTGCGCCAACACCCCGATCTCGTCCTTCCGGTCGATCTCGATCTTCTTCGTCAGGTCGCCCTCGCCCTGCGCGATGTCCTTGATCGCACCGATCAGGAACCCCAGCGGCTTCGTCAGCAGCGACCGCAGCAGCAGCATGAAGAGCCCGCACCCCACGACCACGATCGGCACCGCCGCCGTCAGGCCCGTCGTGATGAACTCTCGAACTTCCGCCTGCGCCGCCGCCAACGGCATCTGCACCTCATACGCGCCGTGCATGTCGCCCACCCGCCAACTCTCCATCGCAAAGCCCAGCGGGTCTTTCCCGTCGTACGTCCCGTTCTCGTCCTTCTCGTCGTACTTCGCCGGATCGCCGTGGCACATCATGCACGACTCGTCCAACCTGATCGCCCGCATGTAGTGCAGCGTGTTCGTCGTCCGATCGATCCGCGACAGAGACTCCGTGCCGCTCGCCTTGTACTGCGACGTCAGATCGCGCAGCATCCCCTCGCGGAACGAGCCCTTCTCCGGCTCGTTCTCCGGGTTCCGTGCGTCGAACGCGATCACATGGAAGTCCACGTTCTCGCGCTTCGCCGCGTCCCCCGCCGCCGTCCACCCCACCACCACCGGGATCGTCTCATAGAACCGCGTCTTGTCATACGGCTTGCCCTGCGCCACCTGCTCCAACAACTCCTTCTTGAGCGACTCGGTCTCGATCATTCCATTGAGGTGCATCTTCGACGCATGGTCCTTCGCCTCGTCCGCCACCGCCGTAAAGGCCGCCGCCTTGGCCGAAAGGGCTTCCTCGGCATTCCGGGTGTACGCCTTCGCCACCACAAGGAAGTTGGACCCGAGAACCACCACCACCAACCCCGCCACGGCGCCGACGATTTTGCTCGGGATGGACATGGAGTTGAGCCGCGTTCCGATCTGCTTGAACATGCGAACCTCCGGATTCTGAGTTTCCAGCGCACCCGCCCCGGCCACGCCCATCGGTGCATCCCGCTCCCCCGCGGCGATCCCGCACTTCGATCTTCAGAAATACACCCTTCTCCACACCGCCTGTCGCGCCCCATCCCCGTTTTTCCGGGTCCATCCGCTCCCCACTCGTCCGAGGGATGTCCGCCCTCCTCGCCCGCCGCGATCTTCACAAATCCGCCCAGACGCGCTGAGGAGTCGTCCCTATCCCGCCGATCCTCTACCCGCGCGAGTCGTCCTCGACACGCCAGGGAGACGTGCCGGAATGAAGGCGAGAAAACTGCTCACCGCCATCGAACTCCAGGAGCGCCGCGAATACCTCGCGCGCCAACTCGACTCCATTGGCTTCGAGTCGCAGCCCCAGATCGCCGTCAAGATCCTTGAACTCAACGCCCGACCCGACGCCCAACTCAAGGACTACGCCGCCGTCGTCAAGACCGATCCCTCGCTCTCCGGACGCCTCCTCAAACTCGCCAACTCCGCCATGTTCGCCCAGCGCAAGCCGGTCACCAGCATCGACCGCGCCTGCCTCCTCCTCGGGCTCGAACGCCTCAAGTCCATCTCCCTCGGCTTCCAACTCGGCCGCGCCGCCGCCGCCGCCGGTCAATCCGATCTCTCCCGCAAGGTTTGGGGCCAGAACGTCTTCCGCGCGTGCGTCGCCGCCGAGTGCGCCAAACTCATCGCGCCCTCCCTCACCAGCGAGGCCTTCATCGTCGGGCTCATGATGGACGCCGGAATCCCCCTCATGGGCAAACTCATCGGGCCCACCTACTACGACCTCTACAACGCCTGCGCCTCACCCGCCGCACTCCACGCCGCCGAGTTCGACTCCCTCCCGTTCACCCACGTCGATGTCATCCACGCGATGGCCCTCCGATGGCGCTTGCCCGACCTCCTCACCCAGCCCATCTCCTGGCACCACACCAAGCCCGCCGACGCCCGGCGCCCCGACCGGGGATCAAGTCGGCCACCCGACGCCGATT
>CAZIZO010000006.1:29999-237086 GCA_964543905.1 uncultured Phycisphaeraceae bacterium | reverse complement strand
ACAACCTGCCGCCAATCCTCAACCGCAACGCCTGGGACGCCTGCGGCAACGTCGGAGGCACGCCCGGCTGCGTGATGCGGTCGGACATCCTGCGCCTGGAGATCCTGGCCCGTTTCGGCGGGGTCTACCTTGACACTGACGTGAAGCCGATACGGCCGCTCGACGAGATGTGCCCGCCCGAGGTGGTCGCGTGGGCGGCGTGCGAGCAACTCGACATCGTCACCAACGCCGCGATGGGCTTCCCGCCCAACCACCCGGCGATGTGGCATGCCGTGGCGATGGTCGAGGAATCGTTCTTCGAGCGCCGGTATGTCGGGGATCAGGCGGGGCCGGGGCTCATCGCCCGGGTGGTCACGCTGTACGACGACGTGGCGCTGTACCCGCCGGCGTACTTCCACCCGCTTGTTGGCGAGGTGAAGTCCAATCCGGACGCCAAAGCCCATTTCAAGGCGGCGCACCTGTTCGCTGGCACGTGGGTGGAGGACAACCGAGCCAAGTACCGCGAGCTCTGGATACCCAATCAAACTACAAACGCTCGGCCTGGCCTCTGGTGGACATCGCGTGAGTAGGTGGACTGGACTTATCGCACATGCTATACTGATGGCGTGCCTCGCGTTGCCCCAGAAGTCCCGACTGACTACTCGGCCCGCATTCGGCGGCTGCGCGACCGCCTTGGTCTCACTCAGGTTGAGTTCGCCCAGCGTATCGGCGTGTCCTTCGCCACTGTGAATCGATGGGAGAATGGCCAAACCGCACCGTCACCACTTTCCTGGCAGCAGGTTCAGCGATTGGATGACGATGGCGGCTCTGGGACGGCAAAGGGCGCAGAGCCAGTTGCCGCATCCACTTTGGACTTCACCGGCTCGGCCGACGCGATCCGCGCTCTCGCTGAGGGTGAACGGCTGAGCTTTGGGCATCTGTTCAACCCGGCATTCGCCACTGAAATCTCTCAGATCGATCCGCTTCCTCATCAGCGGCTGGCGGTGTACGAGCACATGCTGTCGCAATCGCCGCTCCGCTTCCTGCTGGCCGACGATGCCGGCGCAGGCAAGACCATCATGACCGGGTTGTACCTCCGCGAGATGAAGGCGCGGCGGCTGCTTCGCAGGATCCTGATTGTTCCGCCAGCGGGACTCATCGGGAACTGGCAGCGAGAGCTGAGATCCCTGTTCGACATGGAGTTTCGGATCATCACCGGCTCAGACGCTCGTGACCAGAACCCGTTTGTCGGCGACGGAAGCGACCGCCTGATCGTGAGTGTGGACACGCTGGCGGGCTCGCGGATGTTCTCGCGGCTGCGCGAGCACGGAGTAGCACCCTACGACCTGGTTGTCTTCGACGAAGCGCACAAGCTCTCGGTCGACCGCGGTACCGACCTTCGCGTGCGCAAGACGGACCGATACAAGCTCGCCGAGGCACTGGCGGGCGTCGCCGGTCTGGAAGAGGCATGGCGAATGCCGTGGGCGGCCCAGCACCTGCTCCTCCTCACTGCTACACCGCACCAAGGCAAGGATTACCCGTACTACGCACTGTGGCGGCTTCTCGCCCCGGAAGTGCTCTCTACGCCCGAGGCGTTCGAGAAGTACCCGCCCGAGCGCAAGGCGGCCCACTTCGTCCGCAGAACCAAGGAGGAAATGGTCCACATCACGGGCGCTCCGCTGTACCCCAAGCGGATCTCCGACACGCTCGGGTACCAGCTGTCGCAGGGCGAAGTCAGCGAGCAGACTCTCTACGACGAGACTACCGAGTACATGCGGCACGTCTATAACCGCGCGAAGGTCCTGAACCGGTCCGCCGCGCGGCTCGCGATGAGCGTCCTGCAGCGGCGGCTCGCCAGCTCCACCTATGCCCTGCTGAGATCGTTCGAGCGCCGCATCGAGAAGCTCGACGACCTCATCCGTCAGATCCAGCAGGGCAAGTTGACCGAGGAGCAAATGGTTGTCTTGCAGAGGCGGCTCGCCGAGGAGAAGGACCTCCTCGACACGACAACGGCGGACGAAGAGGAGCCCAGGAATGGCCGGGAGGAGCACGAGCTGTCTGAAGAGCGGCTGCTCCAGGGCGTTGTGGCCGCGTCGCTTGCGGACCTCGTCGTCGAGCGCGAGCAGGTCGTAAAGCTCCGCGATCTCGCCAAGCAGGTCCACGCGAAGGGGGAGGAGTCGAAGTTCGACAAGCTGCGAGAAGTCCTCACTCAGGAGCGGTTCGTCGGCGAGAAGTTCATCGTCTTCACCGAGCACCGCGACACACTGGAGTACCTGATCGGCCGATTGGGCGGGATGGGCTACACAGGACAGATCGCCCAGATTCACGGCGGCATGGACTACCTCCAGCGCCAAGATGAAGTCGAGCGGTTCCGGCGTCCGCAGGCGGAGGGCGGCGCGCGGTTCATGATCTGCACCGATGCGGCGGCCGAGGGCATCAACCTCCAGTTCTGCTGGATCATGATCAACTTCGACGTCCCCTGGAATCCGGCGCGGCTCGAGCAGCGCATGGGCCGAATCCACCGTTATGGGCAGAAGCACGATCCAGTCAACATCATCAACCTCGTTGCGCCCAGCACCCGCGAAGGGCTCGTCATCGAAACCCTGCTCAAGAAGCTGGAGTCCATTCGCGTCTCTTTGGGCAGCGACAAGGTCTTCGACTCGATTGGTCGACTCTTCGAAGGGCTCTCGCTCAAGGACTACATGGAGCGGGCTGTTGTCGGCGACAAGGAGGCTGTAGCCAACGAGATCGCGGGGCGACTTACGGACGAGCAGGTCGCTGCTCTCGAGGCACGTGACAGGATGCTCTATGGCGATGGCGGCGACGTGAAACGCCAGCTGCCGCGTCTTCGCGAGGACCTCGAGCGTGAGGCGTACTGCAGGCTGCTGCCTGGGTACGTGCGTCAGTTCATCGAGAACGCAGCGCCGCTCATCGGGCTGACGATCGAGGGCGACATGGACGCCGAGTTCGCCCTCGTCCCGTCGACGCCGGGCGCGGCGTCGACGCTCTTCAACGTTCTCGACTCGTATCCGGCGTCGAGGCAGCGAAGACTCACCGTGGTGCGCCCTGAGCAGAAGGATCGATCAATCTGGGTCCACCCCGGCGAGCCGGTCTTCGAGCGATTCCGCGCGTCGGTCAGCGACCTCCTGGGCGATGAGGCGCTGAGGGGGGCCGTCTTCGTCGATCCAACAGCGGATCGGCCGTACCTCTTTCACCTGGCTCTCACCAACGTGGTCCGCCAGGCCGATGCCGAGCTCCCCGATCTAGCCAACGAAGAGCCGCTGGAATGCAGGCTCGTCGGGGTGAAGCAGTTCGAGGGTGCCGAGGTCTTGCTCTGCCCCGTGGAGCATTTGCTTTTGCTCAAGGGCGGGCGCGGTATCCCCGGTGCGGCGGCCCAACGCCTCGCTGTCAACGCTCCCAAGCTGAAGGATCAGGCCGAGGCATTCACCGTCGAACGCGTCGCCCGCGACATGGCGACCCATCGTCGCCAAGGCCTGCTCGCAACGCTGCCCGAGCGCGAGCGGTTCATCCAGAGAGGATTCGACTACCAGGAGGCCGAGTTGGCCACGGCGCGGCTGAAGCTGTCGGAGAAGGCCCGCTCCGGAAACGCTGCGGCCGCGAAGGCTCTGGCGGAAGTCAAGGAACAGCAGCGTTCCATTGCTGAGCGCCGAAGACTCGCACTCGCCACGCTGCGTCGTGAGCCCGAACTGGTCGCACCCGGCGGCGTTACCTTCCTGGCCCACGCTCTCGTGGTCCCGTCCACCGACCCCGAGGACCGTAAGCGCCACGATGCCGAGGTTGAGCGGGTCGCGATGGACCTGGCGCGGGCGTTCGAGGAGGCCGCGGGCGCGACCGTCAGGGATGTGTCGACGCCCGCTCTCGCGCGGGCCGCGGGCCTGACGGACAACCCCGGCTTCGACTTGCTGGCGATCTACGAGCGCGGCGAACGCCGCGCGATCGAGGTGAAGGGACGCGCGGGCACGGGCGACGTTGAGGTGTCCAGCAATGAGTGGGCGCGTGCTGCCAACCTTCGCGCCGGATACTGGCTCTACGCCGTGTACGACTGCGCGACACCCTCGCCACGCTTGTCCCGTGTGCGCGACCCATTCGGCGCTCTGCTGGCGAGGGCAAAGGGAAGTGTTTTGGTCAGCGCACGGGAAGTGAGCGAGGCTGCGGAAAACTGAACCTGCGGGTCTGCGAGGGCCCGCGATGGAGAGTACATATGGCGTTCGAGCATCGAATCTCACTCATCAAGAAGATCCAAGAACTGCGGGGCTCCACGGTAATCTGTTACCTCACGAGCCTGCGCCCGAATGCCCCTGCGCAGATGGCAGACGACTCCGTACGCGTCGTGTTCGACCATCTGCTGAAGTTCCAGCAGAGGCCAATCGACAAGCTGGACATTTTTCTTGTGAGCAATGGCGGAAGCGGCACGGTTCCCTGGCGGCTCGTGTCCGTGTTCCGGGAGTTCTCGAAGTCGTTCTCGGTTCTCGTTCCCTACCGCGCATACAGCGCCGCATCGCTGCTCGCGCTCGGTGCTGATGAGATCGTCATGCACCCGTTCGGCGAACTCGGCCCCATCGATCCGACGGTGTCGAACGACTACAACCCGGTCGAGCAGGGCACCGGCCGCCGGATCGGCATCAGCGTGGAAGATGTCCGAGCCTACATCAACTTCGTGAAGTCAGTTGGGATCTCGCACGAGGACGAACTGGTCAAGACGATCGAGATCCTGGCGAACAAGGTTCACCCACTGGCGTTGGGTAACGTCGAGCGGTTCCTCGCCCAGTCTCGGATGATCGCCACGAAGATCATGCGCACGCACATGCGCAACGCCGACGATCACACGATCAAGGACATCGTGGAGAACATGGCGTCAAAACTGTACTTCCACGGCCACCCGATCAACCGGCGTGAGGCGAAGGAAGACCTGAAACTCAAGGTCAACAGCGACTTGCCGCCAGAGCTTGAGACTGCGATGTGGAACCTGTACCTCGACTATGAGGCGGAGTTTGAGAATCTTTCGGTGTTCAATCCGCACGCGGAGCTGTCAGCGATGCCTGACCCGCAACCCCTTGCGCAGGGACAGCCAACGCCGCCGAAAGTGAAAAACTTCGACTTGATCCACGCGATGGTGGAAAGCGCGCCGCTCTCCAGTCAGCACATCACTCGTCGGAGGTACCAGGTGCTTCCGAGCCCACAAGGCCAGGTGATGATCCAGGAGGAGATTTTGTCGCAAGCTTGGAGTCATTCACCGGCACCCGCGGCGGCGAGCCCAACGGGACCGTCGTCGTCATCGCCTGCGGATGCTCAACCGGACGGGAAGAAGGCGCGGGCGAAGCCGGGCCGGAAGTCCCGACCTGCCAAGGGGTAGACCGGCTCCCAGAGTTACCCGTGGAGAACACCATGCTCGAACTGATCACTCGCGTCGCCATAGCACACGTCCGACCTGCCTCGGAACGATCCCGTCCGTGGGTCGCTCTCGGCTTTTAGCGTATCGGCTGCCATGCCACGGAAGCCTGAATCACCGTACGGAAAGAGTAACCGAGGGTTCCCGCTGATTCAACCCGTACCGATCCCGAAGGTTGCTGCTGCCCCGATAACCCAGCTGAATCACCCATGAAAAGCGTTTGAGCCACCCATGACCGACTTCCCTCGCCTCATCGAGCACGCCTTCCCCCTCAAGCAGGCTTCCCTCGACTCCGTCCACGAGAAGAACGTGCGGCACGGGCACATCTCGACGCTGCACATCTGGCCGGCCCGCCGGCCGCTGGCGGCATGCCGTGCCGCGCTCATCGCGACGCTACTGCCAGACCCCGGGACGCCAGAGGGCCGAAAGGAGCTGTGCGAGAAGATCGGTGGGCGTGTAGTCAAGAGAATCGAGAAGAAGAAGATGCCCGACGGTCAGACCGTCGAGCGGGTGAAGGAGGAGACTGAGGGCGGCATCCTGCACTGGGGACGCGAGACGGAGAACGCCGAGACGCTTGAGTGGTTCCGGCAGGAGATCCGCAAGGCGTATGGCGGCCGCGCCCCGAAGGTCCTTGACCCCTTTGCTGGCGGCGGCGCGATCCCGCTCGAAGCCATGCGACTCGGGTGCGAGGCGACGGCGGTGGACATCAACCCCGTCGCTTGGTTCATCCTGAAGTGCACGCTGGAGTACCCGCAGAAATTGGCGGGGCAGACCCGGCCGTTGCCCGAGTTCATCCTCCGCGACGATGCGTTCATGGAGGAGTTCTTCAAGAAGGCCAAGGGCTACAGCAAGGCAGAAACCGCCGCCGCTCTCAAGCGGCTCCATGCTGGGAGCAAGAAGAAGGTCAAGCCGGGTTCGAAGCAACCCGACGCCGTGCTGCCGTTCGGACCGCCTGAGGGGGCTGACGAGGAGATCCAGGCGGACCTGGCGTGGCACGTGCGAGCCTGGGGCCAGTGGGTGCTGGCCAAAGCGCGACGGGAACTAGCGCAGTACTACCCAACATACGCTGAGTTTGAGCCCATCAAGAAGGACCACGTCTCCTACGAGCACCAGCCGATGAGGCGCGTGCCTCTCAAGGACGACGGGGTAGCAGACGTCGATGCGTTCAATAGCGAGTTCACGCCGGAGTACCTGGAAGACAAGCGAAATCCGCGTTGGATCGCCAAGCCAACAGTTGCCTACCTCTGGGCTCGCTCCGTGACGTGCAAGAACTGTCGGGCCACGGTACCTCTGCTGAAAACGCGGTGGCTGTGTCGAAAGCCAGACAAACGCGTCTTGCTGGCGATGGAGCCCAGCGCCGATCGCAAACGGGTCGTGTTTGGTGTGCAAACAAATGTGCCACTGAAAGGTGGGAACGCAGCACAAAGGCGGGAGAATGACAAACGGCTCGGTACGGGAACAACGTCACGATCCGGCGTGAAGTGCCCCTGCTGCGGTGCGATAACGACGATGGAGGATGTCCGTCTAGAGGGTCGCGCCGGGAGACTTGGTGCTCTCTTGACCGCAGTAGCCGTCGAAGCGCCGGCGGGCAAGAGCTACCGCACCCCAACTGCGGAGGAGATTGAAGCTTCAAACATGGCGTCGATCGCAGTGGCCAGTGCATTCGAGGAACTGCCCTATGGTGTCCCAAATGAACCTACGCCAGCTGGCGGTGGTCGGGGTGCGGGACGGGCCTTCTCGGTGCAGGGATACGGCTTCATGACCTGGAGTTCTTTGTTCGTTCCGCGGCAACTGCTGGCGCTCGCGGTCTTCGCACGTCACACGCGCGAGTCGCAGAACGCAGCGGCGGCAATGAAGTACCCGGAGGAATGGGCGACCGCGCTCCGGCTTTACTCGGCGTGCATCATCAGTAGAACGGCTGACTATCTCGCACAGTTGTGTGTGTGGGAGAGCGGCGCGGAAGAGGTAAAGCACGTGTTCATGCGATGGGCCTTGCCTGTCACATGGGACTTTGCGGAGGCGAATCCCCTTGCACCCATCGACCGCTTCTTCGCGGGCGGAATCAAGTCCGCATGGCGCGTACTGGCAACATTGTTCGCTGATTCATGGCAGAACACGATTGCTCCGCACGTCGAGAACCGTTCAGCAATTGACGGTGCTGAAGGACTTTACGACATCGTCTTCACGGATCCGCCGTATTACGATGCTATCCCATACTCGGATCTGATGGACTTTTTCTACGTCTGGCTCCGCCGCATCGTGGGCGACGCAGACGGTGCGTTCAGCGGGGCGTTCAAGGCGCCACTGTCTCCGAAGTGGAGTCATGATTCCCAGAATGGCGAACTGATCGATGATGACAGTCGGCACAATGGCGATCACCGACTCTCCAAGGCCGTTTATGAAGACGGGATGTACCGGGCGTTCAAGTCCGCGGCGGATCGACTGAGCGAGACGGGTCACATGGTGGTGGTGTTTGCTAACAAGTCACCAGACGCGTGGGAGACTTTGGCGGCAGCTGTCATTCGCGCCGGCTTTTGCGTGAACGGATCATGGCCGATCGTGACTGAGATGCCGGGCGGACTTCGGAATCTGGGGCGAGCTTCGCTGGCGTCGTCCGTGTGGCTCGTCTGCAAGAAGCGGTCTGTGGCGGCTCGCCCCGGTTGGGATAACCGTGTCCTCGAAGAGATGCGAGTGAATATCTCCTTGCAGCTCCGCGAGTTCTGGGATGCGGGCATCCGCGGCCCCGACTTCGTGTGGGCCGCCACCGGTCCCGCGCTGGAGGCCTACAGCAAGCACCCGGTCGTCCGCAAGGCCAACGAGCCCAATGCCACAATGAGCGTGGGCGAGTTCCTCAACCACGTCCGCCGCATGGTGGTTGACTACATCGTCGGCCAGGTGCTCTCCGGCGAGAAGGGGGCGGATCTTTCCGCCGCCGACCGGCTCGACGAGGTCACGGGCTACTACCTTCTGCACCGTCACGACTTTGGCATGGCCGAAGCCCCCGTTGGTGCCTGCATCCTGTATGCCACCGCGTGCGGTCTCTCGGACGCTGAGCTTGAGCGATCGTGGGACATCCTTGTCGGCGCGGGCTCGGGTGAGACTCCGGAGGATGAGAACGAAGATGACGATCCCGAGGATGGCGACAGCGAAGCCGATGCTGGCGGGGAAGGCGGCGGCAGCAAGGTAAAACTAAAGGCGTGGAGCCAGCGGAAGGGTCGCAGCCTCGGCCACGAGGCACCTGAAGGCAAGGCCGTGCCGCTGATCGATCGCATCCACCGGCTGATGCACCTTTGGAAGGACGGCGATCTGCACAAGGTCGACGAGTACATCGACGAACACGGCCTGCGCCGGAACGAGCTGTTCAAACGGGTGGTGCAGTCGCTGATCGAGCTGTCCGAAGGCAGCGAACGTTCGCTGCTGGAGAGCATCAGCAACCACATCGGCGCGAAGGGCGCGGTCACTGACCGTGGACCCGAACTGTTCACCACCAAGACCACGAACGACTGAGCGAATGATCCCGAACTGGCCGGGCCCCACGGGGTCTCACGGCCGCTCTGACCCGAGGTACGACTATGGCAAAGCAATCCTGGAAAGCCTGGCACGAAGTGGTCAAGCTCCGCAGCGACCTCCGGTCGGGCGACCTCCCCCTGCACATGTTTGCGGCAGATCTCTACGAGGTCATGATGCAGAACGGGAAGCGGCCGATCTACGAGAAGCCGGAGGAGTTCTTTGCTCTCACCTTCCCGACGCACAACCTGCGAAACCTCGTCAAGGACGTGGTGCTGCGGCTGGCCGGCAAGAGCGACAAGGCGGTGCGCCAGCTGGAGCTGACCTACGGAGGCGGCAAGACACACACGCTGATCACGATGCGTCACCTGGTGCATGATCCGGCCAAGCTGCCGCACGAGCTTCCTGCAGTAGGTGAATTCAGGACCACGATCGGGCAAGAGCTTCCGCAGGCGAGGGTCGCGGCGCTGTGCTTCGACAAGATCGACGTGGAAACGGGGTGCGAGGTCCGCTCTCCCGACGGCGCTGTGCGCCGCCTGAAACACCCTTGGAGCATCCTGGCCTATCAAGTGGCAGGCGATGACGGGCTGAAGTTGCTGAATGCCAAGGGCGTCGCCGAGGAACGCGAGACGCCGCCCGCCGAGAACACGTTGACCGACCTCCTGTCGCTTCCGTCCAAGAAGGACATGGGGACGCTCGTGCTCCTCGACGAGGTGCTGCTGTACGCGAAGGTGAAGATCCGCTCAGAACCGGGCTGGATCGACATCCTGACGTCGTTCTTCCAGTATCTGACGCAGGCAGCGGCGAAGGTAAATCGATGCTGCATCGTGGCGTCGCTGTTGTCCAGCGATCCAAAGGACCAGGCCGACGCCCTCGGCAAGCGGATCGTGTCTGAGTTGTACGACATCTTCCAGCGTCAGCGTGAGGAAGCCGTGCAGCCGGTGGAGAAGGACGACGTGGCGGAGGTGTTGCGCCGGCGGCTTTTCGACCCGGTGTCGGGCCAGGATCGCGACAGCTGGCGACAGCACGTCATCGCCGCGCTCAAGGGGATCACGCCGCTGGACGAGCAGACTGCCAGACTGGGCGCGAGCGCGGAGGAGCGATACCTCAAGAGCTTTCCGTTCCACCCCGAGCTGACCGAGGTCTTCTATACCAAGTGGACGACGATAGATCGGTTCCAGAAGACTCGCGGCGTCCTCCGAACGTTCGCGCTGGCCCTCCGTGAGGCGGAGAAGTGGGACGAGTGCCCGCTTGTTGGGCCCGCGGTATTCCTGAGTTCGCCAAAGCAGGCTGGGCTTTCAGAGGCCGCTCGAGAGCTCGTGCTCATCGCGGACACGATCGTCAACGATGGACAGGCCACGAAGTGGACCGGCATCGTTCAGAGCGAACTCGACATCGCTCGCCGCGTGCAGGCGGATTCGGTTGGGCTCAAGGTTCGCGAGATCGAGCAGGCGGTCATCGCGACCTTCCTGCACTCGCAGCCTGCGGGGCGCAGCGCGAAGACGAAGGACCTCATGCTGCTGGTCGGCCCGTGCCGCCCCGACAAAATCGAGTTGGAGAAGGGGCTGGCCCGCTGGGCGCGGAGCAGCTACTGGCTCGATGACGGCGACCTCCCTGAAAACTACGGACAGCTCCCCGCCGAGTGGCGACTCGGCAATCGTCCGAACCTTACGCAGATGCAGGCAGCAGCTGCGGAACAGACACCGGATGATGTCGTGAAGGCCAAACTCCTCGAGGAGATTGGAAAGACCAAGGTGCTCTCCTCGGGCGCGTCCACGCTCGGCGTGCGAGTCCACACCCTCCCGACCAAGCCACGCGACATCGAGGATGATGGCCTGTTCCACTATGCCGTGCTGCCACCGAGCGCGGCGTCCGATTCGGGGAAGCCCAGTGCGGAGGCCAAGCGGTTCCTCGATGAGACTACGGGGAGCGACAAACCCCGCGTGTTTCGCAACGCGGTGCTGTTGCTTGCCCCATCGCGGGAAGGTCTCGATGTCGCCCATGCCCGTGTCCGTGACCAACTGGCGTGGGAGCGGGTTCTCGACGATCTGACCCCGAAGAGTGATGAGGATCGCAAGCAGAAGGGTTCTGTGGACGTGGCGCGTCTGCAGACGCTGAAGATCAACATCGACAAGGCTCGTGCTCGCGTTCCGGAGGCCATCCGTCAGGCCTACTGCATCGTCGTGACCGTTTCGGACAAGGACGAGGCGCAGGCCTTCAAGCTCACCGTCACTGATGATCCGCACTTCGAGGCCATCAAGACGGATCCTCGCTCGCGCGTTCAGGACACGGCGATCACTGCCGAGGCCCTCTTGCCTGACGGTCCGTACAACCTGTGGAAGGGTGGAGAGACGAGTCGCCGCGTGAAGGATCTTGCGGGCGCTTTCGCGCAGCTGCCTCACCTGCCGAAGATGCTGAAGGCACAGGCGATCGTTGAGACGCTCGTTGAGGGGTGCGTGCAGGGGACATTTGTCCTGAAGCTCACGCGGCCCGACCGCACTTTCCGAACTTGGTGGCGTGGGCGTCCAGATGAGGCCGCGCTGAACGATCCCGCGCTCGAGTTGGTTCTGCCCGAAGCGGCCGAGTTGGCGGAGCTACCTGGAGAGCTTCTCTCGCCCGGCGTCCTGCCGACCCTGTGGGCCTCGGATCACATCACGGCTCAGGATGTGATCTCGTACTTCGATGGAACGAAGGTCGTGCAGGTCGATCGAGGGGGATTCCCCGAGCCGATGACGGTGCCCAAGGCATCGGCGGCCGTGGTGAATGCCGCCATCGCCGAGGCTGTTGAGCAGGGCAAAGTGTGGCTGCTATCTGGCCCGGCCAGTCTGCTCGGAGAACCGATCCCGGCAGGCGTCCTCGCGCCGGCGGCGACGCTGCGCCGTCCGCCGGCCCCGCTGTCGGCTGCGTCTTTGCTGCCAGACAACCTTCCCGCGGCGTGGCAGGGTGGAGCGGCCTCAGCGCTGGCAGTTGCGACGTCACTGTCGCAAACGGCGGGAGCCACTCTGCCTTGGAAGACCGTACGCGATGCAATCGCGGGGGCGCTGCAGGCGCGATTCGTCGAGCTGACCGATGACTCCGGCGAATGGCCATGCGATCTTGTGGCCGCCAAGGCAGTTCGCATCAAGGTCGCGTCCGCTCCGCCACCCGGCGGCGGCTCCGGACCAACAGGCGGGCGTCGGCCAGTTGCCACAAACATTCGCTCCGCGGAAGCCGAGTTCGAGCCATCGCAGCTTCAGGATCTTGGTGACGCCGTTCCTCGGCTGCTCGACATCAAGGCGAAGACGAACGTGTCGCTGCGGTTCCACGTGCGGCTTGAGATCGGCGATGGTTCGACGGCAGTGGACCCGGCTGTCATCGCAGAGATCAACAAGGCGCTGGAGTCGGTTGCCGGCAC
This sequence comes from uncultured Phycisphaeraceae bacterium, assembly GCA_964543905.1. Lineage (GTDB taxonomy): Bacteria > Planctomycetota > Phycisphaerae > Phycisphaerales > UBA1924. The sequence continues at coordinate 224,796 of CAZIZO010000006.1, read as the reverse complement.
TTTCAAACTGGAGTAGCGCGGATCGTTGCCGCGAATAGGTTGCTCATGCTCTCCGCGCTTGCCTGGCTCGACTTCGCCGAATCTGATCGCCAGCGTGCGATGCAGGTAATCGATTTGTTTCGGGAGAAGAACACGGTCGATGAGTTGGGCTTCTCGCCGATCCGGGACGCGTTCGCGGATCACTTCTTCCCGGGCACATCGACGATCCAGACGCGGGCGAGGTACTTCCTGTTCGTGCCCTGGATTCTGCGACGGTACGAACGACGGCGGCTCACGGCCGCAGAGCGATCGGCGAAGCTCCGCCGGCGCGAAGTCGAGCTGATCCAGTCGTTGCTGGCGGGCTGCACAGACCCGACCGGGATCATCGGCCGTGACGCTCAGGCCGGGCTTCAGAGAATGCCGAGCAGCGTGTACTGGCGCGGACTGCGGCTCTGGGGCATCCGTCTGTTCGACGGATCGATCGAGCAGTACTTCCATCGGCTGTCGCGTGAGGGCGCGACTCCCAATAGACCCTTGAACACCGATGATGGCGAGCCGTTGGACGGGGCCTCGCGTGACTGGCATCCAGCGTTGCCCGCCGAGCCGCAGGAACTGTTTGAATCGACGTCCTTGGAGCTTCGAGCCGAGGAAGCGGAGTTTCTGCGAGATCGAATCTGTACCCACCAGTCCGGGTCTGTGCTGGCGCGCCTTGTCACCTGCAACGAGCGGGAGCTCGATTCACCTTTCGTCTGGGGACCGGAGATCAGACAGCTGTTGCCGCCCGATCTTCATGCGGAGATCGAGCACGCTCGCTTTTTTGCCATGAGCGTGTGGGGTGGGCCTCTCGTGTACTCCCTCCAACTCGCCCGGATCAAGCCTGGATCCGATGATCTGCTCGGACAGCTAGAGGCCTCAATTGGCGAATGGCAGTCGGCGGTGCGTGCCGAGGAGTCGGGACTTCGGGACTGGGATCGCTCGGCGTTCTGGGAGCTGGTGCGGCGTTTGAACCCGCGCATCTCGAGCCGCACCCAGGAGTTCGCAGAGACATGGCTCGGCATCGCACTACGGGCTGCCAACGGTGAGCGCGTTTGGGACGATCATCGCGTTGGCCAGTTGATCGCAACTCGAGAGCGTCAGCTCAAGGGTGGACGGGCGCGCCTGCTTCCGGAGAACTTGCGTGCCCGAGACCGATGGCAGGGGGACGCCTCCGGTGGCCCGATCGACTATCGCTGGGGCCAGACGCAGGTCATCGTCAACGACATTCTGCGAGGGCTCTCGTCGGGCCAAGACGGGAGCCAAAGGGATGCTTGATCCTCGCGGAAGGCAGATGCTGCTGGGCTCGCTGAGACCGCCGGACGGCTTTCGCTTTGACTGTGCGGTAGGAACGACGTTTTCACTCGATCTGATCGCGCTCCTCACCGCGCCCCTCGCCTTTGCCATGTTCGACTGGCAGGATGACGACGGCCAGCTCGCTGCCGATCCCTCGTCTGCCAAGGGTGACCCGCTGGCGCTGTTGGAATCGCTCCGGCGCTGCGCCGACCGCATCCACATCTACTGCCAGGCTGGCCAGATCAAGGTGCCCCCGACCAATCAGCGCCTGCTCACGTACCTGGAGCAGTCGGTGATCGAGGTGTTGCCGCCAGCGGCACGCGCGGGGCGAGCTGGGGTATTCCACCCCAAGGTCTGGGCACTCCGATTCGTGGATACCGCCGATGGAGCCAACGTTCGATACAGGCTGCTGTGCCTGACCCGCAATCTCACCTTCGATTGCTCCTGGGACACCGTGCTCGTACTCGAGGGCGATCGGTCTGATCGGCAGAAGGGCATCGCAGACAATCGCGGCCTCGCCGCGTTCGTTGGCGGACTACCCGGCCTCGCCGTCCGAAGCTCAGCCATGAATCCCAAGGCGGTTGCGGACACCATGCTCATCGCCGACGAGCTGCGGGTGGTGAAGTGGGACCTCCCGGAGAATGTGGACTCGGTCCGATTCTGGCCGCTGGGTATGGACGGGAAGCCCTCGTGGCCCTTCGGCGACCGAATCGACCGTTTGCTCGTGGTGTCGCCGTTCCTGTCGCCGGAGTTCCTGAGACGGCTCGCCGCACCCACTCGGAGCAGGTTCCTGGTGAGCCGCCCGGAGTCGTTCCGTGAGATTGAGCCATCCCTCCTTCGAGAGCACTGGACGTGCTTGACGTTGGACGAAGGGTGTGAAGCCCTCGCGGGGCCCGACGACCCAGTGGATCAGCCCGCCGGATCGCTCTCTGGACTGCATGCCAAGCTCTTCGTCGCCGACACCGGGTGGAACTCGCACGTCTGGACGGGATCGGCAAACGCCACTTCAGCTGCGTTCAACGGCAATGTCGAGTTTCTGGTGGAGCTGATCGGGAAGAAGTCCAAGCTCGGTGTGGATGCGACCATCGGTGATGGCGACAACCAGCCCAACCTGCGTTCGATGTTGGCGCCGTTCACTCCCGAAGATCAGGCGGTGACGCCCGATGCCGATGAGCAGGCGTGCGAGGCGATGGTGGATTCCGTCCGTCGCTTGCTCGTGGCAATGAGCATTGAACTGCTCATTGAGCCAGACGGCACGAACGGCGAGGCGTACACGACAACTCTGCGCTCGTCTGGTCCACTCGCCGTCGATCCGGGAGCAACCGTCCGCTGCCGTCCGGCGATGCTGGTCGGGGAGCCAAAGACGCTTCACAGTGGCGGCCCAATTGACGCCCGCTTCGGGCCACACGCGCTTCAGTCCGTGTCGTCGTTCGTGTCCTTCGAGGTGAGTGCCCGAGTCGGTGACGCGGAGCGACAAGAAGCGTTCGTGCTCAATCTGCCGCTGGCGGGAGCACCGAGCGACCGGAAGGAACGACTGCTGCGGGACTTGCTGTCGGATTCGCGCACGCTCATCCGGTTCCTGCTCATGCTTCTCTCCGATGATCCGGAGAGACTCCTGAGCGAACTCCGGCAGATGTCGACCACTCCCGAGGTCACGCCGGGGGCTCCTAGTCACGATGGCCTGCCGCTCTTGGAGCACATGCTGGCATCGCTCCGCCGCTGCCCCGAGAAGCTGGATCAGGTTCACCGTCTGATCGAAGATCTGCGCAAGACCCCGGAGGGGCGGTCCATTCTGCCCCCAGAACTCGAAGCCGTATGGGGACCGATCGGGCAGGTTCGTCGCGAGCGCTCGGCAAGTGCCAAGGGAGGCGATCGATGAGTCGCCCGGTTGAAGGCCCACCCCGCGCACGCGACGCTCTGGCCGGCTTGAAGGCCTTTCAGCGTCGAACGGTCGACTACGCCTTCCGCCGTCTGTACCTCGATGAGGACTCCACACACCGATTCCTTGTCGCGGACGAGGTCGGTCTTGGGAAGACGATGGTCGCCCGTGGCGTGATCGCCAGGGCCGTCGAGCATTTGTGGAGCGCCGTTGATCGTATCGACGTGGTGTACGTCTGCTCGAACGCCGACATCGCTCGCCAGAACATCAACCGGCTCCGACTCGACAAGTCGCACGAGTTCGCCCGGGCGAGCCGTGCCACCCTGCTCCCCATCGAGCTGCGTGACATGGCGAAGCGGCGGGTGAACTACGTCTCGATGACGCCGGGAACCTCCCTTGAGCCGCGCGGCGGCATGGGCATCGCTCAGGAACGAGCCTTGATGTTCCATCTCCTCCGAGAGCACTGGAAGATTCCGGAGAAGGACGGCCTCAGTCTGTTTCGAGGCGGTGTCAAGCGAGCGAACTTCAGGTGGTGGGTTCAGGAATGGATGGCGGAGCAGTCTGTCGACGCCGCACTCCACGCAGGCTTCCTACGGGAGCTCGATCGCCTCGAGTCCCTTGAGCGGAAGTCCGGTCGCACGACTTTGCGGGAACGCGCCCTCGCCCTGGCCGGCGGCGAGCAAGACACTGATTCCGACGAGGATCCGCGCCAAGGCCGCCGGTCGATCATCGCCGAGCTCCGAGCGATCCTCGGCAGGACATGCATCACGGCGCTGCGGCCCGACCTTGTTATCCTGGACGAGTTCCAGCGGTTCAAGCACCTGCTCGATCCCACGGATGATGCCGCCGAGCTTGCCCGCTCGCTCTTCGAGTACGCGGACACCAAGGAACAGCACCACGAGGCGGTGCGGGTTCTACTGCTGTCCGCGACTCCGTACAAGATGTACTCGCTCCAGCACGAGCACGAGAACGGCGAGAGCGATCACTACGAGGACTTCGTCGCCACCTACGACTTCCTCGCAAAGCACGCGCCGGAGGACAACCGTGCGATGCGTGGATTGCTCAAGGACTACCGCCGCGCGATTCTCAATCTGCGCGGCGGCGAGGTCGCCGACCTGCGCTCGATCAAGGCCGAGATCGAGAGTCGCCTTCGTCGCGTCATGTCGCGAACGGAGCGCCTTACCGCGACAAGTGATCGCAGCGGCATGCTGCGGGAGATTCCATCGTCGGCGAGACTTGAGCCATCGGACGTGCGGCAGTACCTGACCGCGGCGGGCGTGGCCCAGGCGCTGGATCACGGCGAGATCGTGGAGTACTGGAAGTCCGCGCCATACCTGCTCAACTTCATGGACGAGTACGAGCTCAAGAAGGACCTCCGGCAGGCGATCGATGCGGGCACATCGGGATCCGTCGCCCGCGCTTTGGCTGGGGCAAGTTCTGGCCTGCTCGCTTGGGAGGACGTTGCAGCGTACCGCGAGGTTGACCCGGCCAATTCGCGCCTGCGCTCACTTCTGGCCGACACCGTCGACACTGGGGTGTGGAAGCTCCTCTGGCTTCCCCCCAGCCTCCCGTACTACCGCCCCTCGGGGCCCTTCGCCACGCTGCACGGGAATGGCGTCACGAAGCGGCTTGTGTTTTCGTCATGGAAGGTCGTCCCCAAGGTCATCGCGAGTGTCGTGAGCCACGAAGTCGAGCGGCGCATGATGCAGGCGAGCTACGGGAGCGACGGCGAGGTCACGATCCAGAACACGACCGATGGCCGCAAGAAGATCACGGCGCTGCTCCGCTTCGCGCGAGCCGACGGCCGACTCACCGGCATGCCTGTGCTCGGCCTCATCTATCCGTCCAGTGCGCTGGCTGGGGCATTTGATCCCTCGCATCAAGGGTCGTCATCACGCTCCGCCGATCACGCTGTCGGTACAGCCGCCGACAGCCTGCGGCCTGCCGTCGACCAGGCAGTGAAGCGATGGTCCAGCGGCCGAGAGATCGACGAGCGCTGGTACTGGGCATGTCCGCTGCTGCTCGATCTGCACGAGGATCCAGCCGCCGCAAAGCGGTTCTGGTTCCAGGGGTCGCTACCGGAGGCGTGGTCCGGAGAGCAGGCAGCTCAAGCCGAAGAGGGACAGGAAGAGCCGGAGACGGCATGGGCCGAGCATGTGCGGCAGGCGCAGGATTTGCTCAAAGACGCCTGCCGTCCGGGCATCCGTCCCCTCGGGCAACCACCCAAGGACCTTGTCGACGCGATGGCCAAGGCGTGCCTCGGCAACCCTGCGGTCGCGGCTTTGCGCTCGCTCGCTCGCGTGCTGAATGGCTCCACCCCGCGCGATGTCCATATCCGGCTCGCGGCCGGGCGCGTCGCATGGCGTATCCGCAATCTGTTCAACCTTCCTGAGGTGATCGCGCTGATACGAGGTTTGAACGGGGCGGAACCTTACTGGATGCGTGTGATCGAGTATGCGGTGGATGGTTGCCTTCAGGCCGTGCTGGATGAGTACGCCCACGTCCTGAAAGACAGCCTCGGCGTGGGGCGAATGCCGCCTGAGGAGGCCGCCGAAGCCATCGCCGACGAGATGGCCAAGGCCATCGGTCTTCGCACTGCGGCCGTCGGTGTCGACGACATCCGGGTCGATGCCAAGACCCAGACCGTCACTCGTACGGAACGGCGCATGCGGGCCCGCTTTGCGGCTCGATTCGGCCAACAGCAAGGAGAGGACGCGGACGATCGAGACCGCGCAGGTCAGGTCAGGGCGGCATTCAACTCGCCCTTCTGGCCGTTTGTCCTGGCCAGCACGTCCGTGGGGCAGGAGGGGCTCGATTTCCATCACTACTGCCACGCGATCGTGCACTGGAACTTGCCGTCAAACCCTGTCGATCTTGAGCAGCGCGAAGGACGTATCCACCGGTACAAGGGGCACGCCGTCCGCAAGAACATCGCCACGACCTACGGCGATCGAGCGTGTCCGCCGTTCGGCGATCGCTGGAGTTCAGCGTTCGAGGCCGCCGCGAGTGAACACGCGAACGCAACCAACGAACTCAAGCCTTTCTGGGTGTTCCCCACGCCCGACGGTGCAGTGATCGAGCGTCATGTGCCGGCGCTGCCGCTTAGTCGCGACGCCGACAAACTCGTGGCGCTCCGCTCGGCGCTGGCTCTCTACCGAATGGTCTTCGGTCAACCGCGACAGGATGAGCTCGTGAAGTTCCTCCAGGCTCGTCTGTCGGCGAGCGAGATCGAGCAGGTTGTGAAGGAGCTTCGCATCGATTTGGAGCCGCCGTCCATCGAACTCGCCGAGACGTCGACCGCGCATGAAGCGGACGAGCCCGAAACCCCAGTCGAGTCCGCCGCGCAGGAGTGCGATCTGTTCGCGGTGGCGAGAGATGCGGTGCTCTCGCACCCAAGCGTTATCCCATTGGGGGAGTACCCGCAAGGTCAGGGCCGGCCCGTGCTTTGGCCATTTGTGCCAGCCTCTTGGCCCATACCGCTGCCGCCGTTGCGGATGGGGGGACGAGAATCCGATCGCTCCTTCTGGCTGGCGATGTGGCTTGACAGGGTGAGAACGGATCAGTTCGGACTGATGCTGTTGCTCTCCCCGATGTCAGACCAGCCGCTTCGGATGAAATTGGTCGATCGGCTGCTCCGCGATCCCGCCGAGTTCGGAATTCACCGGGAACACCTCATCAACGTGCCAGGAATCCCGAAGCAGTGGGTGTTCCTGGCGCACCGCGTGATTGCCCCTCTCTCCGGCCACGGACTGGATTCTGTCACCGCTCGACAGCGGATGGATGCGGCCATCGACGACTATGTCGCCCGCTTTTCCAAGGTGGGAGAAGCGATTGAGCCGCTGCTCGCGTGACGCTGGTTCATCGTCAATCGCGACGAGCACGCAGACGAACCGCGACATCCGATTCGGTCCACGCGAACTTCGCGAGTAGCCCTCGCAGGTCTGGATCCGTCTCCGCTGACTCCCACGCGGAGCGGAGGTCGGCCGCGTTCAGGCTGCTGAGCTGGGGCCACCAGGGCGTACCTCGGAGGGCCGCCTCAAAGTCTGCGGCTTTCTCTGGCTCCTGTCCCTTCCGAGGGAAGAGGACACGATCGCTCACGGTGATCGCTACCTCCTTCTCTCGGCCCGCGATGAGCTCAAGACCGTCTCGCTTGGCGATCGCCACGAGCGCCTGCCGAATGTCCTCAATCTGCTTCTCGATATCGCCTTGTTCGTTCTGTAGGAGCTTTCGCTTGGCGTCGAGCTCAGCCCACCGGTCGACAAGCGCAACAGCGGGTTCCTTGGCCAGATCGCTCTCCGGCAACACACGGACCTGGTACAGGTGCTTTCGAGCCGGACAGATCTGCTGGTACTCGCAATAGGAGCACAGCGGTCCTTCGCTGGTCCGGAACTGCTCAGCGTCGTCGCCCCGGCGCTCGATGTCGGTGAGCGTCGCAATCGCATCGGATCGCAGTTGGTCCAACTGGTCAGTCGTGCGTGAGGACACGATCGAGTGGTCGAAGCGGAGGAAGTGCCAGATGAGCTCAACCCGGCGAATGTCCTTCCACATGCGGCGGATGCCGATCTCGTAGTACGCCAGCTGTGGATCCGCGTCCTTCTCCGCCTGGGTGGGAAGGCTGCTGTTGGTCTTGTAGTCATGAATCTGCCAGCAACCATCGGCCGCCTTGGCCAGCCGGTCGATGTAGCCGACCATTTTGAACCGCTCGGCTTCGTCAAGCGGAAAGGTGATCATCTGCTCCAGGCCGATGATGGTCGCTTGGTCAAACGGATGGAATCGGCGGTAGTACGAGTCGATGCATCGCCAGGCCAGCGAGCGGTAGTCATCGGGAGTTGCGTCCCGATCGTGGATTACCACCGCCGGCGTCCAGTGCGTGGCCCACTCCTGATCAAGCCGCTCGCGAAGGCTCCCCACGGCTGGCACGATCCCCTTGGACACTCGTTCGTACAGGTGCTCGAGCACATCGTGCACGCGCGAGCCGAGAAAGGTGGCGATCTGCTCTGGCGGCTCGGGCAACTCCACCTTCGCGATGTACCGGTAGAAGTACTTCCGCGGGCAATGGCGGAAGCACTCGATCCGGCTGTGGGAATATGTGGGCATCGGAAGAGGCTGATTGTACTGCCCAGCGAGTACCCCTGAGGGGTGTCCTAGGCTCTAGCCGTGGCCAAACGACCCGCTCCAACGTCGACTGAATGGCATGAGCGTCTGCGTGGCCTCGCCGAGCTGCTCCCTGTGTTCAGCGCTCCCGGCACAGATCCGGATACCGCGATCAACGAGCTGAGTGAGGTGGCGTATCGCTTGGGATGGGTGCTGACGGACTTCGACTGGTCAGAATGGGCGCACGGGTCAGAGTGCCAGATGCTCGTGAGAGATCCCGCCCAGGTCGCCTCGGCCGATCCACTCACATTGGCTCGCCTCCTCACCGCTCACCTTCGGCAAGACCGCTTCTGCGAGGGACATCTCTTGGCGGCGTTTGGGGATGGACACTTGACGGCCATCGTGCGTCGGGCAGAGGCGCTGGCCAGGTAGTTCAGGCTGAAATGTGGACCGGTTTGGGAGGCCCGTTTATTCGAGACCGCGAACCCGCCATTTGGGCCCATCCAGTCGCGTTCTCTGGTTCCGATCTGGCACTAACGGCCCCCGAAATCATGCCGAGTTCGAGACACCCATCCGATCGGAGCTTTTGACCGGCCCGCGAAAGCGGGCCGGTTTTGCTTTACGGCCCGGCCGGTTTCCGGCGTCCGGGCGGGGTGGCGGAAACGTCGGAGATTCGGGGGCCAAACGCGGGACCGGGTTGGCCGCGGCGCTCTCCGTTTGCGTCGGCCCGATCGGGCTGCGACGAGAACCCCGGGCGTTCGCGTCGCCCCTCTCGGCCGAACCTCTCAAACTCTCTCCGACTCTCGGTTAGCGCCCCCGCCGATTTGACGCGGGGTTCCGATCGGGGGTGGACAGGGATCGGAACGGTCGCGGAAAGTAGACGATCGCTCGTACCCTCTGTAACCGTACGCTTGGGAGGCGCTCAATGTTGATCTACTGCTCGCGGATCAGTCTGGTTCCTTCGGAGTCCGACGAGTCTCTCCTCGCTCCAATTGCGAACTGGCTCTCCGGCAAGCTCCAGCGACGTCTTGATCGCGCGAGGCTGCTTGAAGACGGCGATGTTCGACTCGACGACGGCAGTGGCTGTGAGTGGTGGTCCGTGCCGCAGGACGCGGAGCATTGGCGGGCCATTCGCTACTGGCACCCCGACCGCGTCACTCGGGGGAGGGAGTGGCACACTGAGATCGGCGTCCACCGAGCGGAGGGGCGATTCGTCACTTCTGTGCTCCTCCAAACCCACGAAACTAGCGCGCTTGTTGACCCACGCGTAGAAACGACCCGACCGAAGGTCGTGGCAGAGATCTTCGAGCACTGCAAGGTGGCAGCTGAGACGTCGGGCGGTCGGGCGCGGGAACTGCGACTGGAGGATGCGGAGAGCTTCCTCAACGAGGTGCATAGCCCCGAGCGGACGCATCCGATTATCCAGATCAGCAGCGACGGCAACGGTCAGTTCTTGATGCAGCCGGAGCGAGCCGCGTCGTTGCTGGCGGGGGTTGCACTCGTGGCGATGATTCCGCCTGAGGTGGACACCTTCGCGCTGGAGGAGGCGCTCGACGGGAGATACTGCTGCTACAACGGGGCCGTGAACATCATCTGGCCTCGCTCGCGGAGCCTCTCGGGCGCGTTCGTTCCGTTCCAGCGAATCATGCCGGAGCAAATTCTCGGTGTCCGCTCTCGGGGAACCTGGCCGGAGAACCAACTGCTCGCCACCGTTTGCGATCGCATGAATGAGGTTTATGCGAGGGAGCACATCTCCCCAGAGATTGTTAGGGCAGTACGGCACCGGTGGTCTCTGGAGGTTGCGAAGCGATCCACCACGAAGACCGATCCTGAACTCGACTCACTGTACAAGCAGGTCGACAAAGACCAACGCGAGGAGATCGACCGCCTGAAAGGTGATCTTGCCGCAAGAGACGAAGCCCTTGCGGCCGCGAAGGACACGATTGACGAGTTGGATGCCAAGTGTCGAGCGATCAAGGGGCAATTGGACCAGGCGGGGCTGCGAAGTGCCCCTGCAGCCACGAGCTCGTTGTCGAACGATGCCAAGGCTCTTCTGCTGCGTGTAGCGACAGAGGAGTTCACGCTCGAGGATGCATTGAAGGTGCTCGCAACAGTGTTCCCCGATCGGCTGACCATTCTGGATTCAGCGTGGAAGTCCGCTCGTGCTGCGGATGACTTCAAGTATCCGCGCCGGGCATTCGAGCTGATGCACACGCTTTGCGATGACTACTGGTCAATCCTCAATGCGGGCAAGGGCGACAACGAGGCGAAGGGGGTCTTTGGCCAGAAGTCGTTTGCAGCAAACGAATCAAAGACCGCCCGCGACAACAAGCGCTCCCAGTCTCTTCGGACATTCATCCACAAGGGAAGCCCGGTCGAGATGATGAAGCACTTGAAGATCGGTGCGCCGAGCGAAGGGACGGCCGAGACTTGGCGATGCCACTTCGAGTGGGACGCAGCCGAGCGCCGTGTCGTGATTGGGCATTGTGGAAAACACCTCGACCATCGTTGATGGTCGTTGGGTTCAGCGTCTTCCGATTGACGCACTTTCGCCACATTTCGCGCCGTTCGCGTAGATGGCGGTTAACGGCCTGCCGCGTGGCTGGCTCGCTCAACTGACCATCGCCGGCCCCCACCGGGCTCGCGCACGGACGCACGCATGACCATCGACCTCGACGAGAGGACCGAGCGCGATGACCTCGCGCACCCCCACCTGCTGACCCCGACCAAGCGACTGCACACCATCGCGGCGATCCTGGCGAACGGCATCCGCCGCCAGCGCGAGGATGCCCGCCGCATGGGCGAGTCGGGCAACATCTCGGTCCCGTCAGAAAGAGAGGAAGATCGACTTGAACCCTTGGGACCGGTCCGCCTTGATCGTCCGCTTGGTTGACGCCTTGCGAACCGGAGAGTCCCGATGAACCACACGCCCGATGACATTCCCGCGACGGTGAAGGCCCTGGGCCGACTCACCGTCCCCGAGCTGAAGCAGCGCTACGCCGAGGTCTTCGGCGAGCCCACGCGGACCAACCACAAGCAGTATCTCGTGAAGCGGATCGTCTGGCGGATGCAGGCGCTCCGCGAGGGCGGTCTGTCGGAACGGGCACGGCGGAGGGCGCTGGAACTGGCCGACGACGCGGAGATCCGCTTGAGCGCCCCACGCCCTCCCACCACGGCCGCGAGCGGCACGGTGCGGACAGTTGCGGCGGCGTTCGACGCGGGGCGGCCCGACTCGTTCCCGAAGCCGGGGGCGGTAATCCGACGCGAGTACAAGGGACGGGCGATCGTGGTGCGGGTGCTGCCTCGGGGCCTTGAGTACGAGGGCGAGGTCTACCGGTCGCTCACTGCGATCGCGCGGAAGATCACCGGGGCGCACTGGAACGGGGTGAGCTTCTTCAGGCTGCCGTGATGGACGGGGCGGAGTATTGCACCGCGCTGGCGGCTCTGATAGCGAGGTTTCGGTTTATTTCCGTTGACAACCCGTGTCGATCGCACACCCATCGGGCTATCCCGAGAGTGGCCCGCCAACACCCCCCGAGACGGTCTTGAACAGGGAGAGCCGGGATGCCTCGGCGGCAAGTCGGCGCTCCCGCTTGGTTGGGGAGACCGGGCCGGGCCGCACCGCACGACGAGATGAAGGCTTTGCGGTCATGGTGTGCTTCTCGGGCCATCGAGTCTGTCGCGCACAGACACAAGATATGTGCGATTACTGCAACGCGCCAAGGAGGGCGCGCACCAAAAACGAAATCGAGGGTCGTCGGTTCAGGCCTGCTTTGCAGGCACAAACTGACGACCCTCGATTGTGAAGCGGAGAGGGGGGGATTCGAACCCCCGATACGGTTACCCGTATACAGCATTTCCAGTGCTGCTCCTTCAACCACTCGGACACCTCTCCGGCGGCACTGGGTCAAGAGTTTAGCCGCGATTCTGTTCGCCGTCCCGTGAAGCGTTTCAGAAGGTTTTCGCCGGCTCGGGTGTGCGTGATGGGGGTCGCGATGAGGTAACCCAGCATGGCCCCGGCCACGACGTCCGAGAGATAGTGAGCCCCCAGAAGGATGCGTGCCGCGCCGACGAGGATGGCGAGAAGGATGCCCAACGGCCGCAACTTGGGATAGACGGCGGCGAGGAAAACCGCGAGGGAGACGCCCGCGGCCGTGTGGCTGCTGGGCATGGACCAGAGGTCGGAACTGATTCCGCGGCCGATCTCCCACGCATGTCGAAGGACGGTTTCGCCCTGGATGGTCAGTTCGTATTGCCCGCTGGGGAAGAGGAATGTGCCGGGATCATCAAACTTTGGGCGAGGACGCCCGATGAGCAGTTTCAGCACGTTGCAGGCGAGCGCGACAAGGGCGGCGGAGAGGGCCATGTCGGCGATGCGGCGAGCGCGTGGACGATCCAAGAGGAGCATGACCAGGCCCACGATCACCAGAGAAGAGACCGCGCCGAACTGCTGGAGAAACTCAAGTTCACGCTTGAAATCACCGCCGATCCTGGGTGTCAGACGCGACAAGCCCGTGGCATCGATGCGCGGCGTCAAGACGGCCCGGGAGATGGGCGCGTCGAAGGGGATCGCCACGAGCGTGAGCGCCACGCCCGCCAGGAGCACGAACCACCATCGACGTGCGTACACGGCACGCGTCGTACCATCGCTCGCGTGATGTCGGGAGATGTTCGTTGGGGAGGCGGAAGTTGGGTCTGGTCTGGGTTCGTGCATGGGTACATCGGTCGAGCAAACGGAGTGGATCCACCGCGCCGGCCGATGGGGCGGCAGGTGGCCGGCCGCGCTCGTGCTGGTCGTGATGTGCATGGCAGTGTATCTTCCCGGATACGTCGGGATTGCCGCGGTTGACCGCGATGAATCTCGGTTTGCGCAGGCCAGCCGACAGATGTTGGAGTCGTCGGATTGGCACGGTTGGCTTCTTCCGCGCGTGCAGGATCGTCCCCGCCTCAACAAGCCGCCGTTGATCTATTGGCTTCAGGCGGGCTCAGCGGCGATCTTTACCCAGCGATGGGGGGTGGATGGCCCGACGGCGTCCCGGCGTGACGGGATTTGGATGTATCGCGTCCCCTCGTTGCTCGGAGCGATCGCCATCACGCTCTTGACCTGGCGGCTGGGGCTGGCGATGTACGATGCCCGTGTGGCGACGCTTGGGGCGGTGCTGGTTGCCGTCTGTCCGGTGATGACGTGGGAAGCCAAGCAAGCCCGCGCGGACATGGTCATGGTGGCCGCGACCACTGCCGCCCTATGGGCGTTGTGGGGGCTTTGGTCGCGTCGGGATCGGACAGGGACGGACTGGCCCCGCGTGGTCGCGATGTGGGTCGGCGTGGGCGTCGGCGTAATGACCAAGGGGCCGGTGCCACTGATGATCGTCGTGCTCGCTTCCATCTCGCTGTCGGCGCTTGCCCGCGAGTGGTCCTGGCTGCTCCGGCTGCGTCCCGGGCTTGGAGCGATCGTCATCGGCGCGATGCTCGGGCCTTGGATTTATCTTGTCGCTCGGGAGGTGGGATTCGACGCGTATTGGAGCATTGTTTGGAGTGAAACCGTCGGGCGCAGCGTCGAGCCCAAGGAAGGGCACGGGGGCCCACCGGGCTACCACCTCGTGCTGATGCTCGTGATTTTCTTCCCAGGGTCGCTGCTCGCGGCGCTCGCGATCGCGCGCGCCTGGCGGGTCGGGATCGTCCAAGGGTCGCGCTCCAACTCGCGGCACGGGGTTGGTGTGGTCCGGTGGGTGCGTTGGGCCTGTTCCCTGCGCGCCGGTCGTCCTGCGGAGTGTTTTCTTCTGGCCGTACTCATCCCAAGTTGGCTCGTGTTCGAACTGATCGGGACGAAACTCCCACATTACACGTTGCCCTTGTATCCCGTGCTGGCGCTCCTCTGCGCTCGTGCGGTGCTCGCGGGCGGGGCGGGGAATCTGCTCGGGCTGTGGTCCACGCTCGGCCGATTCGGTGTGCGGCTGTGGAGCGGCATGGCCGTGGCGTTCGTGGCACTGGCTATGGGCGTTGTGTACCTCGCGGCGTCACGATCGTTCGGATTCATTCCAAGGCCTGTGATCGTGGGCGTGATGATGCTCGCACTCCTGGTGTCGATCTTCTATCTCGATCGTTCGATCCGTGCGCGGAAGATTGTCCGAGTCCAACTCATCGGCATCGCGATCGCCGCTTGCTGCACCTGCCTCATCGGGTTGGCTCTCCCAGTGTTTGACGAACTGCAAGTCAGCCGCCGTCTCGCGGCGCACGCGGCGGCGCACGACCCGGAGAACAATCGTCCGATCGGGATGCTGGGATATCACGAAGACAGTCTGATCTTCGAGACGCATGGCCGCGCGACGCGGCTCGCGCCGGGGGAGGGCTTGGGGTGGTTCTCGCGCTCGCCCACGGGGCTCCTGATGGCGGACGAAGGCGTCGCGCACGACGTGCCCGGCACGCGCGAACTCGCGCGAGTCTCCGGATTCAACTACAGCAAGGGGAAGTGGGTGACGGTGATGCTGCTGGAGCGCTCGCCATGAGCGACCCGAATGCCGTTCCGACCCCGGCCGGGTTGCTCGTCATCGACAAGCAACCCGGGTTCACGTCGATGGACGTGTGTGCCATCGTGCGTACTCGACTGCGCCGTGGCGGCGCGCCCAAACGCATCAAGGTTGGACACGGGGGAACGCTCGATCCGATGGCCACCGGCGTGCTCGTCCTGATGATCGGAAAGGCGACTCGTCTCTGCGAACACATCATGGGCGACCAAAAGGAGTATCACGCGACGATCGACCTCGCTCATCGATCAACCACCGATGATGCGGCAGGGCATTTGACGCCCGTCGAAGTGTCCCGCGTGCCCACCTTGGTGGAGTTGCAGCAGGCGGCCGCCCGATTCGTCGGCACGATCCAGCAGCGTCCTCCCGCGTTCTCGGCTTTGCATGTGGGAGGTCGGCGTGCGTACGACCTCGCCCGCCAGGGGGCCGACCTCGAGTTGCCCGCACGCCCCGTCGTGGTCCACGAGTTTTCGCTCGGCGCGTATCGTTTTCCGCTGGTGGACGCCGTGGTCTCGTGCGGCAAGGGCACCTACATCCGCAGCCTCGCACGCGATCTGGGAGGGGCTTTGGGGCTCGGTGGCATGCTGCGACGTCTCCGACGCACTCGGGTGGGCACGTTCACGATTGACCGGGCCCGGACGCTCGACTCTTTGCCAGAGGTCCTGTCGGCGTCGGACCTCCTGCCCATCGAGTCGTTCGGCGCTTGAGCGCTACGGGAGAACAAACGTGGCAACCCTGTGGGCACGAAGGCGTTGAAGGCGAGATTGGTCCATGGTACTTCACGATGGAGTTCGTCACCCGATCCGAGGGTTTGGATAGGCCGTCGTACTTTTCGCCTCGATATGCTCCGGCATGTGTGGCCGATTAACCAACCAGTACACGTGGAAGCAACTTCACGAACTGCTCCAACTGGCGTCGCCGCCGATTGCATTGAAGGAGCGGTACAACGTCGCTCCGACCCAGATCGCACCGATCGTGCGTATGGGCCGGGGCGAGGGCGTTGCGGGCCAGGGGCGAAGGCTGGAGATGCTGCGCTGGGGGTTGATCCCCCCGTGGGCACGGGATGAATCGTTCGGGCACAAGGCGGTCAACGCCCGAGCGGAGACGGTGGCGACGTCCGGGGCGTTTCGAGAGTCGTTCCTGCGTCGGCGATGTTTGGTGCCGGTGTCGGGGTTCTATGAGTGGAAGAAACTGGATGCGGGGCGGAACCGGAAACAGCCCTACTACATCACCACGAGCGATGGCGTGCCGATGATGCTGGCTGGGTTGTGGTCATACTGGAAGAGTGGGCCCGACACGACGCTGGAGACGTTCACGATCATCACGACGTCACCGAACGAGTTGATGGCGACACTGCATGACCGCATGCCGGTGATCCTCGCCGAACAGGATTGGGATCTGTGGCTTCTCTCGGATGCTGACGATGGCGATGGGAACGCCGACCTCGGTTCTGGCGATCTGAGGTCGCTCCTACGACCCTATCCCGCCGAGTTGATGATGGCCTACCCCGTTGCCACGATCGTCAATAGCCCGAACAACGACGGTCCGGAACTTATCCGACCCGTGCAACCGCAGGAACATCCACCACCCGATGAGCCGGGACTTTTTTCATAGATTGGATGGTGGTGGCATGTCTGCGTGTTGCGATCTGTTTGGTCCAGAATCTCCGGTCGCGTCTTCCGTCGGCCCATGAGGCAAGCGGGCAAGGCGACTCTCGCCATGCGGTTCGGGTGGCTCGACGCTCGAAACAACGTGCTCGCTTGGCCGACCGGGTTTCATCGTGAAGGGCGATGTTCGATGAGACTCGTGTCCATGTGCTCGATGCGGGGACGGACGACATCGGGAGCGCGGGAAGCGGGGCAGCCTCCAGCACAACCCGCGCTCACCCGTCTTGAGGCGAGGGAACTCCACGAGGTCGCATGACCACGTGGCGACGTTGCGCCCCTGATGCGAGGCATACGCGTGCCAGGCGATCTTGGATCTGAGGACGCTTGGTCTCGCACTCGCGCGATGAGGCGACGCGAGAACCGCTCGTGAGTTCGACGATGGGTGGTTGAAACTGCGAAAAAAAAAGAGCGGGCTCGACGCCCGCTCGAACGAGGACCGATGGAAACGAAAGGGTCAGTTGCGACGGGTGGTGAAGTTCCAGTCCGGGCCGGTGGCCCAGTTGGACCAGCGGGTCATGTCACGCATCTGCTCGAGGGAGTAGACCTCGACATGCCCGTCGGTGTGGCCGGTTGTCGCTTTATTGAAGTAGCGTGGGTCCACGTTGCCCCAATAGGAGGAGGGCTGGCGCTTGTCGAATGCGTTGCTGGCGTTCCAGGCGGTCACGGCGGGGCCACGAGAGGGATAGCCGCCCTTGGGCGGGAAGATGTGGGCCGCACCGGGGACCGTGAGTTGCCCGACGGTCATGGGGACGGTGGCCCCGGAGTAATAGGTGGTGCCGCGGTCGGAGGTATTGACGTCGCGTTCGCGGCCGGCGATGAAGGCGAAGAGTTTGGAAGGGAATCGGATCTCGTCGAGTCGAGCGACGTAGAAGCGATCGCGCATGCCGGGATCACCCGAGGCGTTTCCGTTGGGGAAGGCGCCGTAGCCGTAGTGGCCGCCCAGGTAGATGGAGTTGAGGCCGAAGGACGGGTGCTTGGTCATGGCGTACTGGTACTTCTGCACGTCGTCGTAGAGATTGGTGTTGGTGCCGCCCGTGGGCGTCTTGCTGCGATCGCGGAAGTTGCGCGTGGTGTTCAGATCGAGTTGCATCTGCTGCTCCGGGAAATCGAGCAGCGCGACGAAGCGCCACGGCCAGGACTTGATGACGTCGCCCTCCATCTTGCGGGAGCGGTCGGCGGGGTCGGGGGGCATCATGTCCACATAGCCCTGGTGGGGGTGAGCCCAACTCCAGGCGATATAGGGGATGATGACAGCGTCCTTGTAGGTGGCGTTGTAGTTGTGCCAGCCGACCATCATCTCCTTGCAGGCCGCCTGCTCCTTGAGTTGACGGGCGTGGAGACGGGCCTTGCCGAGGGCGGGAAGAAGGATGCCCAAAAGGAGGGCGATGATGGCAATGACGACCAGCAGTTCGATAAGCGTGAACCCGAGGCGAGACTTCCAACCCTGTGTGGAACGGCCTGTCATGCGTGGACTCCCATGGTGACGAACGACGCAGCGCTCACCACCCGCAAACTGAGGACAAGGACTGTAAACGCGAATGAAACTCAAAGGTGAGGCAGGGGACAGTTCTCGAAAATGAGAAATACGAATGGAAACCGCTTGGTCACCCAAGCGGCGAGATCAACACGCCGCTGATGGACCGAGTGGCCCGAAAGGGCGACTGGGTCCAGCAGCCTTACCCACGCTCCCAAAATCTATCCGAACATTGGGAGGAACGCAACAGGAATTGTCAGAAATCCAACGCTTTCTTCAGTGTACCCATACAATAACCTATCGTCATGGAAAGGGAAGTGCGTGGGGGTGTAAGAGGGACAAGGAGATGCGGCAAGGAAGGAGACCCGGCGGAGAGTCGATACCATTTCGCACATGGGGACGATGCCGATGGAATCGAATACGCCATACGCCTTCACAGTCGCAGAACTCAAGGGGAAGGAAACGGCGTGGGGGAAGTTGATGGCCAGCCGAACGCTGCCGTGGGTGGCATTGTCGTACGTGGCGGCGTTGGGGCTGTCGGTGGTGATGCTCGCGAGTGGGCGGGTGGAGGTTGGGGTGGCGGGCGTGGTCTTGGTGTTGACGACCGGGCCGATCGCGTTTTTGATGGGGGTTCGTGGGGCGGGGAGCGAGGTGGTGGGGGGCGGGGTGGGGGGGAATGACGGTGGGGAGAAGGTGGACGAGATCGCTCGGATGCTGCGGGAGATCAACAGCCGGGCGACGCTCTCGGACGACGCGGTGCGGGTGCTGAATCGGCACAATGAGCGGGATGTGCTGGTGAAGGCCATCGAAGAGGACATCTCGGCTGGGGATTGGGAGCCGGCGCTGATTTTGGTTCGAGAGTTGGCGGATCGGTGTGGGTATCGGGTGGATGCGGAGGAGTATCGAAAGCGGATCGAGCGGGCGCGTTCGGAGACGGTGGATCGGGAGGTTCACGAGGCGCTTGGGGAGTTCGAGCGACTGTTGGAAGAACGGCGTTGGGACGTGGCGATGGCCGATGCCGCACGGATCGCGAGGCTGTGGCCGGAGTCGCCTCGGGCGATGGGGCTGCGGGAGCGTGTGGAGCATGCACGAGCGGCGTATCGCGCGGAACTTGAGCGTGAGTTTTTGGTTGCGGCGAAAGATGGCCGGGCGGAGCGAGCGCTCGAAGTGCTCAAGGAGTTTGATTTCTACCTGACGCCCGAGGAGGCCGCCCCGTATCAGGAGTTGGTTCGCGGGCTGGTGACGAAGGCGAGGGAGAACCTGGGCGCGGAGTTCAAGTTGGCGGTGCAGGACCGGAACTGGAAGTTGGCGTCGGAGGTTGGCGAGCGGGTGATCGCGGAGTTTCCGAACACGCGGATGGCGGCGGAGATCCGGGAGGTGATCGACGAGATTCGCGAGCGAGGGCGAGGGTGAAACGAGAACGACTCGCCTTGGAGGGGCGAGTCGTGGGGTGGAGCGGGGCGGCGAAGCGTCGGCGGGCGGATCAGCAGCCGGCGTCGTAGCGGGTGAGGTAGAAGACGATATCGTCGATGGTGACGCCGCCGTCCTGGGTGCCGGTGGCGGTGCCGTCGTCAACATCAGCACGGGCGTCGCCGCGTTCGTAGAGGAAGATGAAGAAGAGGAGGTCGTCGATGGTGACGCCGCCGTCGCAGATGCCGGTGCCGGAACCGTCATCGACATTCGCGGCGCAGACCTGGAGGGTGATGGGGAGTGTGGAGGCGCTGCCGCAGGCGGTGGAGACCTGGCACGAGTAGGAGCCATCGTCGCTGAAGGCGGTCCGGCGGAAACGGAGGGAGGAGGACTGAGCACCAGAGATTCGATCGTCGTCGGCGATGGGCTGGCCGTTCTTGAACCACTGCCATTGGAGTGTGCCCGCGCCGACGGCGGCGGCACGGAGGGTGACGGCGCCGAGGAGGCAGGAGGTGACGTTGCTGGGCTGTTGGGTGATCACGGGAGAGCCGGCGAAGTGGACATTGTCGATGGTGAAGACGTCGGCTCCCGAGGCGGGGACGACGTCGACGTACGCGATCTCCGCGGCGCCGCGCCGGATGCCGATGAAGGCTTCCCCACCCGTGGCGGGAGGAAAAAGAGCGGGTTCGGCGGATTCGAGGAGGCCGCCACGGGCGTCGTAGGCACGGAGGGTGTTGCCCACGAAGTTGGGATCGAACCAGCCAAGCCCGACCTCGGTTACGGGGGCGTCGAAGGTGATGCGCAGGGCGGCGAAGTTGGGGGCGCAGCCGTTTTCGGATTCGCAGGGCCAGAGGGTCTTGTTCTGCGTGAAGACGCGGTTGTTGGGGAAGATGGCGGAGATGTCGATGATGGAGAGGCCGCGTGTGGCGGTGAAGGAGGCTCCCTTGTCGCGGTAGAGGTTGCCGAGGGGGCCCTGGGGGAGGGAATCGAAGTTGACGACATCGGCGCAGGAACTCATCTGCGCGGGGTGGGTGATGGGTGCGGCGAGCGCCGCGCATGAGAAGACGACCTGGGCCAGCGCGAGGGCGGGCCCACAACCCAAAAGCGTGGACGACATGGAATCTCCCTTCCGAAAACAAGACGCGGCCGCAGCATTGGGCCGTTGAAACCGAGGCGTCCGAAGGCCGAGCGAACGCTCGTCAGGGACGCCACTCCTTCCGCAGAGATTTACGAGCGAGGAGAAGGATCGGTTTCGCGGGAACATGAAGTCAGCCTCACGAGCGAGCGTTGAGGCCGGGCAGCGGCACACGCACGCCCTGAAAAAACCGGCCCCAGTTTGACCAACGCGAGGACGTGGTCCTGCTCACGGTGAATCTGAACAAAGAGCGGGGGTGTGCGGGATGGAGAAAAGGTGAAACCGGGCTCATTTGTGTGCGTATGAGCCGTTTGAGGGGGGCTGGCGTGACTTGTTGACGAAGTTGAAAAAAGCGCCGAAGAGGTTTGTGAAGGAGAGTTCGGGACGAGAAAAACGTTCGCCGCCGGGGAGCGCGGATCGAAGGAGTTGCTTGCCGAGGCGGATGGAGGTGATGGTGCCGGCCAGGAGCGAGGGCCTTGGTTTCATAGGGTTGGTTCGAAGGAGGAGGAGTGTCGCGTCGTCGTCGAGATGACCTTGGGCATAGTCCCGGATGGCGTTGAGGAGCGCCGGCAGCAGATGCTCTGGCGAGGACGGATCAAGTTGGTTGAGGAGGCGGAGGAGGCCCTGGGCGGAGAGGAGGGGCTTCCCCTCGGCGCGGGCTTCGAGGAGGGCATCGGTATAAAAGAGGACGAGGTCGCCCGCGTGGAGTCGGATGCGCTGGTGGGAGTAGGTCGACTGGTCGATGAT
The DNA here is from genome assembly GCA_964543905.1 of uncultured Phycisphaeraceae bacterium. GTDB lineage: Bacteria > Planctomycetota > Phycisphaerae > Phycisphaerales > UBA1924. Next base: position 203,558 of record CAZIZO010000006.1, on the reverse strand, counting down.
TCCCAGGGGAATGTTGTCGGCCGGAGCGGGGTCCGTCTCATGCGAGATGGTCTGCTCGAGGAACTGCCATGTATGTGATTCGGCGCGGAAGATGAGCGGGGAGGGGTGCCCGGCGTTGGTGATGTCGAGTTCGTCGGTGGGTGACCAGAAGGTGGCGATGAGGGCGGTGGCAAATCGCCCCGCGGAGGCCTGCTGGGCGAACTCCGAGTTGAGTCCGGTAACCAGTTTGCCCTGGTCAACATAGTTCATGTATCGGCGCATGAGGTCGCGGAGGCGTCGGGCGAGGTCGGCCACGACTTGGCCGTGGCCGCTGACGTCGGCGAGGAGGAGGCGCGCGATGCGTCCGGTGGCGCAAGAGGAGAGGTAGTGGATATCGCCACCCTGGTCGTCGCCGGCGTGAGGACGAGACAGGACCCAGGCGTCGAGGCCCATCATGGTGACCGCGCGGTCGACGTTGTCGTTCCCGCCCCAGACCTCGGAGCACTGAAGAACATGGGCGTCGGCGTTGGTGGGGGGGCTGGACATGAGCGACGTATGGAGAACGCGGGTGGGGATCGGTTGGATGCGGCGGATTGGAATACGTTGCGAGGCGATGGCGGGTTTTGGGCCTGCTCGTCGTTGGGTGGTGATGGTCGCGGGATGGACGAGCGACCCGGGAGTGGGAGGGGCGTCGGGCTACCCGGCTCGGGCACAGAGGGTGACGACGAAGTTCTCGGAGGGGCTCACGCAGATGGAGGAATGGTCGAGTTTGTCCCGGACTTCGACCCGGGAGAAGCCAACTTCATGCATCGCGTCGATGAGTTCGGGGACGCTCCAGAGCCGCCAGTGGTAGACGAACGCGTCGGTCAGTTCGTGGACGATCTCGCCATCGCGCTCGATGCGGAAGTGGATGGCGTTGGTGACCATCGCGGAGAGTGGATTCGCGGCGCGATGCTCCCAGGTGTATCGGATGCGGGAGGGGGCCGGGCCGAGGTCCAAATTGTGCGTCTCGAGGGGGATGATGCGTTGAACCGCGCCAAGGCGGAATGCGGATTCACCGCCATAGGTATCGCACACGAAGATGGAGCGAGGGTTGAGTCGTTGGCGTGCGCGGGCGAGGTAGCGAAGAAGATCAGAGCGGGCGTGGAGTTCGCCGATCGAGAAGTTGCCGACGAAGATGACCTCGGCGGGCGTGGGGGTGGCGTCGAGCACGCTGGCGCAAGTGAGCCGGAGGTTCGAGGACGAGCAATGACGCCGGGCGACCGCGATCATTTCGGGGTCGATATCGGTGGCATGGGCGACGGCGTTGGGCACCTGTCGAAGCCACTCGCGCGAGAGGGCGGCGCTGCCGCAGAAGTCTTCGGCCAGCGCGCGCGGCTGGTCACCATGGAGCGCCAGGAGGAACGGAACGAGGGCGGCGGGGTCCTGGACGCAGCGCTCGTAGAGATCGTGCCGAGAGGGGAGCATGGTGCGGAGATGGAAGGTATGGCGATGGGAGGGCGAGTGGCGTGAGGTCTACGGGTGCTGGTTCCTCCACGGAGAGGACCGCGTCAGGGGGCCAGGGAAGTGTGTTCGGCTGCGGGTGATGGAGCGGCACGCGAGACGCCGGGTTGAGTTGTGGTATGGCCTAGGAACGAATCGACCGGTCCCATGCCCAGAGAAGATGGAGTTTGACGACTCCACCACGTACGGATCGCGACGAGGAGCCAACGGAGGGTGAAGCGAACGCGGTCGGCGAGCGCATCGTGTTCGACGAAGGCGGTTCGGGACGGGCCGTCGATATGGATGGTGGGGCACGAGGCGAGGAGAGGGACATCGCCGGCACTGTCGAAGACGATGAGGGCGGAGAGGCGCACGGGCTGACGGCGGAGTTTCGAGCGCAGGCGACTGGAATACAGGATTCGCTCGCACGATGGCGGCGGGAGTGCGAGATCGTTGCGTGCGAGTTCGATCCAGTGGGGCTCGTGCTCGGACGGCTGGAGTTGTGTGCGCAGGTTCGAGCGCATGTCGGCCGCGAAGTCCGCGAACCCCGGGCGGTCGCACAGGATCGCGACGCGGGCACCGGGCTTGAACGCGCCGACGGCACGCAGCGCGTCCGCGATGGTGCGTTCGGTGGGGAGCGCGATCGGGCAGCGCCCGCCGATGTTCCGAAGGGAATCGTCGAGGGCTCGCAGGAGGAGGCGGGCGTGCGTGGCACGGCGGTGCCAGGCGGCGTCGAGGGCGAATCGGAGGAGGGTGAGGTGCCACTGACGCGTCGCGTCGGAGCGGTGCGGCTCGTGCATGACGCGGAGCATGGTCCAGAGGCGATTGCGCGAGACGTAGAACATGCGCATGCAGTTCAGGCGAGGGGAAAGACGTGCGTGCCAGGTTCGATGGAAGATCCGTGCGTCCATGCACGCCACGACTCGAAAGCCGGCGCGCCGAGCGCGGAGGCACCAGTCGGCGTCGTCTTCGTAGATGAAGTAGCGGGGGTTCCACAGACCGATGGTGCGAAGGAGCGATGTGCGGGCGAGGAGTGAACACGCGGCGACGACGTCGCAGTCGACGAGCCCGGAGTAGTTTCGGCCGCGTCGGGTCGAGCCAACCTGGGCGAGGAACTGCTGGTGGGCGTTGTGCAGGGGATGGTGGGCGGGAGCATCATCCATGAGGTGCCCGGTGCGCCAGTCGAAGTAGACCGTGGATTCCAGCGTGGTCGATCGGTCCGTGGGATCAACGGAGCGGGCGCCGACGATCGCGATGCGCGGGTCGGAGGCGATGGCGGCGAGTTGGAGCGAGAGGGTGTCGGAGTCGACGAACGCGTCGTCGTCGAGCAGATAGACAAAGTCGACCGGGTCGGTGGGATCGGTGTCGAGCACGTCGCGTGCGAAGGCGAGGCCGGCGTTGAAGCCTCCGGCGCCGCCGTGGTTTTCAAGGTTGCGCAGGAGGGTGAAGGAGCGGAAGGGGTGTGGCTGGGGCGCGGCGCAAGAACCATGGGCGGGAGCATGATCTTCCTGAGCACGCTCGGGTGGGAAGGGACGAAAGTCGAAGGTGAGGTCGGTGCCCCGATTCTCGATGATCCGGTCGACGACGTAGGTGTTCAGGATGGATGGGAGCGTGCCGTCGGTCGAGGCGTTGTCGACGACGATCATGTCGATCTGGGAGAGGTTGATGTGCTGTGCGGCGTGCGCGGCAAGGGCGCGAAGGAGCGACTCGCGGCGATTCCAGGTGACGAGGATGGTGGCGACCCGAGGCTGGCGTGAGGTCGAGGTCATCCGCGCCGCACCTCGCTGTACGTGCGTTCGATCTCGGCGGCGTGGTCGTGCATGGAGAGGGGCGGGACGATGTTGGCGCGAAGTCGTGGGAGAAGGGCTGGGTCGAGGATGATGCGTTCGAGGGTGCCGCGGAGTTTGGCGCGGTCGTTGGCGGTGAAGAGCAGCCCGTTGCGATCGTGGGTGATGAAGTCGGGGATGCCGCCGACGTTGGAGGCGATGACCGGAACGCGGCAGGCGAGAAACTCCATGACGGTCTGCGGGCCGTTGTCCCACCAGACGCTGGGGACCAGGCCGGCGTGGACGGTGCCGAGGAGGCGTGGGATGTCGTCGTAGCGATAGCCGTTGGAGATGATGAGTCGTGCAAGACGAGGTTCGAGGTCACGGAATCGATGCTCGATCGAATCCACGTCCTTCGCGTGGATTCGGAGGTCGAGGCGGGCGAGATGAGCGGGAGCGAGCGAGTCGAGGGCGTCCGCGAGGACATGGAGCCCTTTAAAGTAGTTGTGGTACCCGAGGAACGCGAGGCGGACGGGGTGGGGAGGATCGAGCGGAGGGGGGTCGGGGAGAATGGACGGACGTGCTGCGGCGATGGACGTCATGCGCGAGCCGATGTGCTGGAGTTGGAGGCGAGCGGGCTCCACGCCCATCGACTCAAACTTGTGCTGCACAAAGGCGGAGACGGCGAGCACTCGGTCGCACGCGTTGAGCATGCTGACCATGGCGTGTCGTCGATGGGCGTAGTGGTTCGGGGGCTTGGGGCTTGGTGGCTCGGGAGTGATGGTGTTGTGGAGCGGGGCGTGCGCGGCACTCTCCTGCACTCGAGAGTCCGTCTGTTCGGAACACGTCCCGGACTGGCCGCCGATCGGTGGCCCCGGAGGTGGGGGTGCGGCGTCGTGGAGGGCGAGGCGCGTGTCGCGGCCCGGCAGGAGGGGCGTGCCCTGGGGGCGAAGGAGAGAGGCAACCTCGGCGACGGCTTGGCGAAGGATCGGGAGGCGGAGGCGGAGGCCGCCCGCCAGCCAGGGCTTGTGGCGCTGCACGTACGCGAGGTCGCGAAGAGCACGCTCCTCGCTCGGCGTTGGGGCGTTGAGCCGTTGTGCGCAGGACACGCAGGCGTGCCCGTGGTCGAAGGACGAGCACGGCGTGTCGCCTCCCTGCATGAGGTAGACCTGGGGGCAGATGGTGTGGTAGTTGTGCAGGCTGAAGAGGACCCCGGCGCCGGAGGCCTTCGCGGCCTCGGGGCAGCCGGCGCTCAAGCCCTCAATGTTGTGGAAGTGAACAATGTCAGGTCGGAGGAGGGAGAGGAAGCGTGCGAGTTCGCGTTCGAGATCCGGGGATCGAAGTTCGGGGGAAGGGTCGCGGAACTGGAACCACCCGGGGGCGAGCACGGGGGAGTTGATGACGTCGAAGACGCGGATGGACCTTGCGGACGGAGATCGGAAGTCGTCCAGTTGACGAACTTCGCAGGGGCCGGGCCTTCGCGACCACGAGGCGGGCACATAGGAGGTGCCGGAGGAGAGATACGAGACGTCGTGCCCGCGGTCGGCGAGTTCGGCGGCGAGGGACTGGACGTAGCCGTTTACGCCGCCTCCGTGGGACGCTCCGTCGGCGATCCTTGCCCAGTTCACCAGCACGATTCGCATGCCGGCGAGTATATGGGGAGGTGGTGTGGCGCGGACGAGAGATCAGAAGGCGATCTGGAGGCGCAGGGCGCCGACGACCGCGGCGTCGTTGTTCGAGTCGCCGCCAGGGTTGATGATGTATTGGAGATCGGGCTTGAGCGTGAGAAACCCGGTGACCTGGAGCTTGTAGTAGACTTCGAGGGCGAGTTCGTCGTCGGTGAAAGGCGAGCCCGGAGCACGGCTGGTGTTGATCCATGTGGCGTAGACCCCGGTGGTGTCGGCCTCTCGGGTCGGGAACGTGCCCCGCAGGACGAAACCGCCCGCGAGATGCACGTGGGTGGCCGACACGTCCTCGTTCGCCCAGCCGAACTGGGCGAAGCACCACAGTGATTGGGCTTCGTCGAGTTTCGGATTGGCGGACCAGAGTCGTTGCTCGGCAACCGCGTAGAGGCCCGAGGTGTTGTCGGCGGTGTTGCCGTCGAACTGGGTGAAGGGGGCGGTGTGGTGATAGGCGCCAAGGGCGGCGCGTCCGGGGCCGAAGGAGCAGTCCTTGGTCCACGTGCCACCGAACTCGGCAAGGTAGACGTACTCGGCGCCACGGAAGAGCGGCGCGGGGCCGAGGGAGCCGGTGTTGTTGCCGATGGCGGCGGAGCCGTCATAGAACCCAAAGCCGGCGTAGAGATGCTCGGTCGGATACACGAAGACGTTGACGGCGGACGATGGATTGGGATAAGAGGGGAAGGAGGTCAGTGCCGGGGAGAAGCCGACGGAGGCGTGATTGAAGTCCGCGGCGGACTGGAGGAACGCGAACTCGCTGTTCGCATCGACCTTGCCCACCTTGACGCGGAGGACGTCCTTGAAGAGTTTCTGCTCGAACCAGAGTTGGGCAAGTTGCGTGACGGCGCGACCCGTGTCGAGCCCCGAGATGCCCTGAAGGTCGCCGACATCGCGCGAGCCGCCGCGCATCGAGCCGGAGTAGAAATCGGCGTAGACGGTGGCGCCGGGGAGGTTCACGAGTTTCTCGAGGTCCGCGGTGGCGTTGAAATCGAAGAGATGGCGCGTGGAGGCGACGTTGCGCCTCCCGCCGGAATAGACGCTGGACCAGTCCAACGTGAAGGACGAGGCGAGGGAGAGGCCCTTGTCTTCAAGGAACGAACGGCCACCTGCAACGTCTCCAAGCATGTGCCCCCAGTTCCAGAACTTGGCGCCGCCGAACCACTCGCGATCTTCCGCGGAAACGGTCGAGACGGGCGCGTCGGGGTGGAGGTCGGCGGACTTGACCTCGTCGGGCGCGCGTTCGCGGGTGCCTTGTTGCTGACCTGGAAGGTCCTGCGGGCCGAACTCCATTTCGGACGCGGAGGCGTTGGACAGGGGATCGGATGCGGGCGAGGACTCTTGTGCACGTGACGTCGAGGCCGACGCGCCGAGTGCGATGCACGCGGGGACGAGGACGGAAAGGGAGAGGTTTGAGCACCAATCTCGACGCATAAACTACTCCGTGGGGGCCTTTCTCGCGGCGGGCCTGAAGGGACGTAGGTGGACCATCGGGAGACGTCGCGGGCAAGTTCAGCCCACAGGTGCTCGGAACGCGCGAAGGCGTTGACCCGATCGCGGGCCCGCAAGCGTGGACGGCGTGCGTGGCGCAGACCCACCGCCGGTTCGAGGGTTACAGTCTCGATCATGATCGGAAACCCTGCCAGCGGACCACCCCCTAAAGCGGCGGCATCGTTCTACGAGGCGCAGCGTGTGATCGAGACCTTCCTCGCCGACCGTGCGATGCTTCGAAAGGTGGACGACGCGGCGGCCTTGCTGGTCGAGTGCTATCGCCGGGACGGGAAGGTGCTGATTTGCGGGAATGGCGGCTCGCTCTGCGACGCGCTGCACTTCGCGGAGGAGATGACGGGGCGATTCCGGAGGGATCGGCGGCCCTTGGGCGCACTCGCGCTGGGCGAGGCGGGACACCTCACCTGTGTGGCGAACGACTACGGGTACGAGCACGTCTTTTCGCGAGGGGTTGAGGCCCTTGGGCGCAGGGACGACGTGCTGATCGTGCTTTCCACGAGTGGAAACTCGACGAACATCGTGCGTGCCGTCGAAGCGGCGAAGGCGAAGGGCATGCGCACCGTCTCGCTCCTTGGAAAAGGTGGAGGGCGGATGCGAGGAATGTGTGACTTGGAAGTCGTGGTGCCCGGGGAAACGGCCGACCGCATCCAGGAGTTGCACATGCTCATCCTGCACACCCTCGTCGAGTTGGTGGAGGTTGGTTTGGACCTGGCATGAGAACCGTCCCGGAGTCCGGGGCACTCGGCGGGTCTGGTGCTTTCTTCGGGCTCACTTTGTGCATATGACGCCATCGAGTTTGCTGCGTTTTCGCGGCTGTGGGAGGCTGGATTGTCGGGTCTGAATCTCTTTGGCGCGGCAGACCGCAACGAGCGTGCGAGCGGCACCGCTGTGACGCGGTTCGTGCGTGTCGTGGTGGAGCGAGGGATCGACGCCAAGGGGGGCGACGGATTGACGTACGGCGACCGAGCGGGCACCCTCCGAGTCGGCGATCGGGTCGAGGTGCCGCTGGGAAAAGGGAACACGAGGGCGGGTGGACTGGTGGTGGCGGTTGGAGGCTCGGAACTCTTGGGTGGGATGTCGCCGGCAAAGGTGAAACTGGTGTTGGGGAAGGCGGTGGAGGGGTTAGAGACTCGCTTGCCGGCGTCCCTCGTTGAACTGGCGAGGTGGATGTCGGAGTACTACGTCTGCCCGCTCGGCATGGTGCTTGCGAACATGATGCCGGCCGCCGTCAAGAGGGGGACCGGACGACGCGTCGAGCGCGTGCTCCGGCGGATCGAAGGGGTCGCTCTCCCGGTTGATGCGAGCCAGGCCCTCCGCACGGCATGGGCGGCGATGGAGCGGGTGGAGCCGGATGCGTGGCCGGCAACAGAGGCGGAACTTCGGGGGCTGATGGGTCTTCGGAGTGTGCGAGGCATCCGGATGCTGGTGCGTGCTGGGGCGCTGCGCGAAGCAGAACGGGTCGTGGTGCGGAGCACGGGTGAATCGGGATTGCTTGAAGGAGAGGCACGGGGTGGGAATCCGGGCGGGGACCGTGCGCACCCGCGGGGCGAGGCGGCTCGGGGAATGTCCTCAAACGCCGCAATCTCGGAAGAAGGGGGATGGACGCTGACGCCCGAGCAAGCGGCCGCGGTCGAGGGGGTGGGCGCGACGCTGGGGACCTTTGTGCCGCATGTCTTGTTCGGCGTGACGGGCTCGGGAAAGACGGAGGTATACCTGCGGCTGATCGATCGCGTGCTGGCGCGGGGAGCGCGGGCGATCGTGCTGGTGCCCGAGATCGCGCTCACGCCGCAGACGGCGGGGCGCTTTGTCGCTCGATTCGGGCGGGAACGTGTGGCGGCGATGCACAGCGGGCTGACGGCGTCCCAGCGGAACGTGGAGTGGCGGCGGGCGTGCTCGGGCGAGGCGAGCGTTGTGGTGGGTGCACGATCGGCGATCTTCGCGCCGGTGGAGCGTCTAGGACTCATTCTTGTGGATGAGGAGCACGACTCGGCGTACAAGCAGGATTCACAACCGAGGTACAACGGGCGAGACGTGGCGGTGAAACGTGGGCAGTTGGAAGGGTGCCCCGTGGTGCTGGGCTCGGCGACCCCGTCGATGGAGAGTTGGTGGAATGCGACGCGAGGCGGAGGCAAGTACCGACTGTGGCGTTTGCCCTCGCGTGTGCCGGGGATGGTCATGCCGCGGGTCGACGTCGTGGACATGCAGGAGCAGCGACGCCTGCGTGCGTCGGGCGGAGACCTGACGCAGCGACTGCTGGGCCCGAGGCTGGAGCGGGAAATGGACGCGGCGCTCACGGCGGGCGGGCAGATCATCCTCCTCCTCAATCGCCGGGGCTTTGCGCATCACATCGCTTGCCCCGACCCAAAGTGCGGATTTGTGTTGTGCTGCCAGTATTGCGACGCGTCGCTGGTGTACCACAAGGGAACCGAGTTGCCCAGGGGCGGGCTGGTGCGGTGCCATCTGTGCCAGAGCGAGCAGGTGCTGCCAACGCTGTGCCCGATGTGCCAGAAGAAGTTGAGGGTGTTCGGCGGCGGGACGCAGCGTGCGGAGGAGGAGTTGGAGCGTACGTTCGCGGCCCATGGCATCGAGCGCGATAAGACGCTCCTCCGCGTGGATTCGGACACCATGACCACGGGGCGGGAGTTCGCCTCGGCGCTCGCGCGATTCGGGCGGGGTGAGGTCAAGATCCTCCTCGGCACGCAGATGATCGCCAAGGGCCTGGACTTTCCGAACGTGCGACTCGTGGGCGTGCTGGACGCCGACACGGCGGCGTCGCTCCCCGATTTTCGAGCGAGCGAGCGAACGTTTCAACTGGTGAGTCAGGTGGCCGGGAGGGCTGGAAGAGGGCATGAGCCTGGGCTTGTCATCGTGCAGACGTGGAGGCCCGGCGACCCCGCCGTGCGGCTGGCGGCGCAGCACAAGTTTGAGGAGTTCGCCGAGTTGGAGTTGCACCGGCGGGTGAAGTATGGATTGCCGCCGCGGACGAGGATGGTGCGAATCGTGTGCCGGGACAAAGATTCGTCGAAGGCGAGGGCGGCGGCGGAGCGGGTGGCGTCGGCGCTCGGGGGCCAAGATGAACCCAAGACATCCGGCGTGCGCGATCAGAGGTCCGGCGATCTTGGCGAAGGGCCCAGCGGTCAAGGGCTGCGGTCCGTGGTCGAGCCCGCAGGCTCCTCGCACGATCATGCCCCCCCCCCTTCCGACGCGAGGGGACGTTTGAGCGTTCGCGGGCCCTATGAAGCACCGATCGCCAGGATCGCGGGATACTACCGGTGGGCCGTCGAAGTGACGGGAGGGAGTGCCGGCATCGTCCAGTCCGCGCTGGGCGAGGCGAGGCGTCGAGGTCTGCTGCGGAGCGATGCGAAGACCGCGGTGGACGTGGACCCGATCTCGCTGATGTGAAGGCGGGTTGCACAGAGCGGTGGAGTTCGGCTATTGTGTGCGTTCGCGGCCGGAGAGAGGCCGAACAGGAGACCGTATGAGCAGCCCGAACATCCCGGCAAACGGAGCGTCGCAAGCGTTGCCCGAAGTCACAAAGCGAGAGATGCTGGGACACCCGGTGGGGCTGTTCCTGCTCTTCATGGTCGAGATGTGGGAGCGGTTCAGTTTTTACGGGATGCGGGCGATCCTGGGCTTGTACCTGAAGTGCAAGTTGTCGGGCATGGACATTGAGAAACTGCCGCAAGGAAAGCAAGCCGGGTTCAATCCCGGGCGAGGGTGGTCCCAAGCCGAGGCGAGTAACCTCACGGGCTGGTACGGAGGGATGGCGTACCTTCTGCCGATCGCTGGCGGATTCATCGCGGACAAGATGATCGGGACCCATCGGTCGATGCTCGTCGGCGGCATTTTGATCGCCATGGGGCACATCACGCTCGGTATTTCGGGCCTTGGGTCGATGAACACCAGCGACTTTGGCATGTCGGTCTTCATCACGGGGTTGGCGCTGATCGTGATCGGCACGGGGCATTTCAAGCCGTCGGTGTCCGTGATGGTCAATCAGTTGTATCGCGAAGATGATCCGCGTCGGCAGGGCGCGTTCGGCATCTTCTACATGGGCATCAATCTTGGCGCACTGCTGGGCACGGCGGCGGTGGGGTACCTGGGGGAACACGTCGGTTGGCATTGGGGATTCACGCTCGCCGCCGTCGGCATGATCGCGGGCTTGTTGAACTACATCCAGTTTCGCAAACGCTATCTCGATGGTGTGGGCCTTCCTCCTCCGGGCAAGGGCGGCGCGGCCCCGCTCTTCGTGCTGAGCGGTCTTGTCCTGGCGTTGCTGGTCGGCCTCGGATACCACTTTGGGGCGTTGGGCGCGATCGACCGTTTCTTTTCCGAGGAGGCCGTCTTCTACACGATTTTCGGAGGCGGACTCCTCGCGATGGTCGTGTTCACGGCGTCGCAAGAAAAGGGTGACAAAGGTCCGGTCGCGACCATCTTCATCTACATGTTCTTCAACTTCCTCTTCTGGCTCGCCTTCGAGCAAGCCGCCACGAGCATCAACTTCTTTACCGATGAGAAGATCGATCGAACGCACACGTTGTCGTTCATCACCTCACCGCTTCCCACCTCGTGGTTCCAGAACGTCAACCCGTTCACGATCATCGTGCTATCCCCGGTCTTCGGGGTGATGTGGACGCTGTGCGCCCGCAAGAAACTCCCCTTCCCCCAGCCCGTCAAGATCGGGCTGGGCTTGATCTGGCTCGGGCTGGGCTACGTGTTCATGGTGGTCGCCGGGCAGCAGGTGCGCCAGGACGGGGCCATGGCGGCGATGTGGTTGATTTTCATGACGTACTTCCTGCACACCATCGGCGAACTCTTCCTCTCGCCGACCGGATTGTCGTACGTGTCCAAGGCCGCTCCCGCGAAGCACAAGTCGATGCTCATGGGCGTCTGGTTCCTGTCGAGTTTCCTCGCGTACACCGTGGGGGGAAAACTCGCCGGTCATGCGGACGCGGCGACGATCAAGGACAAGAAGTTCTTCTTCCAGGACTGGGGCATCGACATGGGCGGTGGGTACGCGAACTTCTTCTTCCTGTTCGTGTTCCTTTCCGTGGGCGGCGGTGTGCTGATCATCCTGCTCACTCCGCTGCTCCGCCGCCTGATGCGTGATCCCAACGACTAATCCCCGATTCGGTCGCACACGTTCCGGGGGCATCGGCTGTCGAGCGAGAGTCGGGCCCGTCCGGGGAAGCACACGACGCCGGCGACGCGGGGAGCAAGGCTCGCCGCGTTGCTCATCCGAGGGATGGGACGGAGTGACGCGATGACCACCCTGCGAAGGTGGGTGGCCCATTGCGAAACACCCCAATCTGCGGACCCCATTTGAGATGGCGACGAGACGGGCCGATGCACGATGCGAGTCTCAACTTCTCCCGGAGTTGCATCATGCCAGCAAACAGGTCCCGCACCGAACGTTGGAAGGAATGCCTGCACCAGATCTTCGAGCGAAATGGCGGGCTCGAGATCTCCGTCGACCAGCAGGGCGCCTCCGCGCTGGGAGGGCACGAGTCCAGCGGAGGACACGCCGACGTCGTGTGGCGAGTTCGATTGCTCCGCCTCAATGACCGCGAGATGATGGTCGAGCGCCCGGCGGCGATGGGGCACTCGTTCTCGCTGCCGGTTGGAACCTCCCTCATCGCGGCGATGTCCGTGGGGCAGAACCGTTGGATGTTCCGAACGACGATCACGGGTGAGGTGGCACGATCCATGACCGGCCCCGGCGGGCTCGTCCTCGCGATGCCCGAGCATGTGGAACGTTGCAGTCGCCGGAGCGCGTTCCGGATTTCAACCGCGGAAATGCGGCTGCCCCTCGTGACGTGCTGGCCCCTGCTGGACCCGGCATCGGTCGTCGCGGCGGAAGTGGCCAACCGAGCGGCGATCCTGGAGGCGCAGCGCGGAACCTCGCCTTCGCTGCAGTTGTCCGACGATTCGGCGTTGGTGCTGCCCGAGGTTGGGCCCAGTTTTCCCGCAAAACTCATGAACGTCGGCGGCGGGGGCGTCGGGCTCTTGATCGAGCGCGCCGACCAATCGGCGGCTGAGCGATCCCGGCTCCTCTGGCTGCGGGTTGATCTTCGCCCACGCATCGCGCTGCCGATCGCGATGACCGCACGCGTCGTCCACGTCCACAACAACAGTGAAGGGCAACTTTACTATGGTGCTGCGTTTGACTTCGCCTTCCACGAGGCGCACCGCGAGTTTGTCGTTTCGCAGATGACCAGGTACGTGGAAGGGCTCGCACAGCGGCAAGCGGCCTAGCCCCTTCGTCTTGCTGGATGCCGTAGGCCAGGTACGTCCCTTTGAGCACATCCATCAGGTGACGCATACACGGGGTCGGCTGCCATTCCGGCAGGCACCATCCGGCGGTTGGTGGTCACTGACAGCGGGTGCACGCGGTTTTTGCCCGCGGTATCCCCGTCTGGAAACTCAATCCGGTTGGCACACGGCTTGCCCATGTCGTTTCACCGGGTGGGCTATTGGTGCTTCCGCACCGAACGCAAGCCGGTTCGAGTTGTTGCCCATACCAATCTGAAACCAAACAGATCGATCATCGGAGTCACTTCAGATGCCAGCCAAAGAACTCGTTTTCGACGTTGACGCTCGCCAGTCCCTTCTTGCCGGCGTGGAGAAACTTGCCCGGGCGGTGAAGGCCACTCTTGGCCCGCGAGGGCGGAATGCGGTGCTCGACAAGTCGTGGGGCGGTCCGACGGTGACGAAGGACGGGGTGTCGGTTGCGGAAGAGATCGAGTTGGCGAACAAGGCCGAGAACATGGGTGCGAAACTCGTGAAGGAGGCCGCCAGCAAGACGAGCGACGAGGCGGGCGACGGAACGACGACGGCGACCGTGCTCGCCGAGGCACTCTTCCGTGAAGGTCTGCGGCACATCGCCGCGGGCGTCGATGCGAACGCCCTGGTGCGAGGCATGAAGGCCGCCGTCGAGACTGCCGTGAAGTCGATCAACGACATGGCGACGCCGATCAAGGGCAAGCAGGACATCCAGAACGTGGCCGCCATCTCGGCGAACAACGACATGGAGATCGGGAAGATCATGGCCGACGCGTTCGAGAAGGTCGGCAAGGACGGCGTGATCACCGTCGAAGAAGGAAAGAACATCGACACCGTCGTCGACGTCGTCGAGGGCATGCAGTTTGATCGCGGGTTCCTCTCGCCGAACTTTGTGACCGACCCGGACGCGATGAAGGTGGAACTTGAGAAGTGCCTCGTTCTTGTGCATGAGGACAAGATCGAGAGCGTGCAGAAGTTGGTCCCGCTGCTCGAGCAGGTGATGAAGGCGAAGAAGCCCCTGCTCATCATCGCCGAGGATGTGACGGGCGAGGCGCTCTCGACGCTCGTCATCAACAAACTCCGCGGCACGCTCCAGGTCTGCGCCGTCAAGGCCCCGGGCTACGGCGATCGCCGCAAGGCCATGCTCGAGGACATCGCGATCCTCACCGGCGCGACCGCCGTCATGAAGGACCTGGGGCTTGAACTCGACAAGGTCGAGATCGGCCACCTGGGCATGGCAAAGAAGATCGAGGTCGATGCGGACAACACCACCGTCATCGAGGGTGCGGGCGACACGAAGGCCATCAAGGGCCGCATCGAGCAGATCCGCAAAGAGATCGAAGGCACCACCAGCGACTACGACCGCGAGAAGTTGCAGGAGCGCCTCGCCAAACTCGCGGGTGGAGTCGCCCAGATCAAGGTTGGCGCCGCCAGCGAGGCCGAACTCAAGGAGAAGAAGGCTCGTATCGAGGACGCACTCCACGCGACCCGTGCGGCGGTGGCTGAGGGCATCGTTCCCGGCGGTGGCGTCTCCTTCATCCGCGCCCGCAAGGCGATCGAGAACATGAAGGAATACAAGCAGGTCTTCGGCAAGTCGAACACCACGCACGACGATAAGACCGTCGAGGATGTTGGCCGGTTCACCTTCGACTTTGCCGCGGGCGTGCGCACCGTCTACACCGCCCTCGCCGTCCCGCTCCAGACCCTCGCCGATAACGCGGGCGTCAAGGGGAGCGTCGTGGTGCAGAAGGTCGGTGAGGGTGGCAGCGGCAAGAACGCCAACAACTTCGGGTTCAACGCGCTGACGCTCGAATACGGCGACCTCATCCTCGACGGCGTCATCACGCCGGCGAAGGTGGATCGCTCCGCGCTCCAGAACGCGGCGAGCGTCGCCACCGTTCTTCTCGCCGCCGACTGCATCGTGACCAGCAAACCCGAACCCAAAGAGGCGGCCCCCGCTGGTGGCGGCATGGGCGGCGGCATGCCGGGCATGGGCGGCATGGGCGGTATGGGCTTCTAACTGAGCGTGAGTGTCGTTCCCCCCTTCGAACCTGGTCCTTCTTGGAGCATCCCGTGGCCAAGCCATCTGACATCCTGAGCAAGTCCGGCACCGGCGGCCTCGGCACGCCCAAGCCTTCCAACACGATCAACATCTCCACCACGCCCAAGAAGGACGTCAAGGAGCATGAGTCGATCGCGGCCCGCAAGCCCGATCAGGGGCACAACCTGCACAAGGGCACCGACAAGAGCAAGGGCGGCGCGGGCGGGTCGAGCGCTCGCCCGAAGGTGTGAGTCTTCACGAGAGCGAGGGATACGAGCCATGTCCAAGATGTCCGGGTTCTTTGCGATCTCCGCCGCCGCCGCGATGACCATGGTCTCGGGCACGTCGGGCGCTCGCGCTCGTGAAGACGTGCCCGTCGATGGGTCGGCATGCCAGGGTAAGGCGTGTTCGTGCGAAGGCTCCTGTGCGTGCATGTTCCACGCGCTGCCCGACGCCGTTCGGGCCACGATCGACACCCAGACGGCGGGGCGCCGTGTGGAGATGGTGTGTGCCGAGGGCGAGTTCGGCGCTGGCCCCGCCGTCATCTACCAGGCTCGCTTCAAGAAGGATGGTGCGCTTTGGGACGTGCGTATCGCCGAGGATGGAACGCTGATCTCGAAGGAGAAGCAGGGCGAAGCCCGCCTCGCTCCATTCACCCGAGGCGCGACCGCATGATCGTCCACTGTGATTTCAGGCTGCAAAGCGTTCGAGCATGATCGATCTCATCCGTGACATCTTCGCCTTCGTCGACCCCGACAAACTCGCGGCGTTTGTGGGCGAGCATGGGCTCTGGGTCTATGCCGTCCTTTTTGCGATCATCTTCGTCGAGACCGGCGTGGTGGTGATGCCGTTCCTCCCGGGCGATTCGTTGCTCTTCGCCATCGGCGCCGTCGCCGCGATCGGAAAGATGAACTTCTGGAGCGTGTGCGCCGTGCTCGTGGTGGCCGCCATCCTGGGCGACGCGGTCAACTACCACATCGGGAAGTTCATCGGTCCGCGCGTCTTCAACAAGTCTCCCGATCCCAACATCAAGCCGACATTGATCGAGCGCATGCTCAATCGGAAGCACCTGGAGAGGGCGAACGCCTTCTACGAGAAGTACGGCGGGAAGGCCGTTGTGCTCGGACGCTTTGTCCCGATCGTGCGAACCTTCGTCCCCTTCGTTGCCGGCGCGGGTGCGATGAACTACGGCCGATTCTTTTATTACAACGTCGTCGGCGGCGTCGCGTGGGTGTTCATCTGCGCCGGAGCCGGCTATCTCTTCGGCAACATGCCCATCGTCAAGAAGCACTTTGAGTTGGTCGTGCTCGGCATCGTGGCCGTCTCGGTGTTGCCTATCGGAGTGGAGTGGATTCGCAGCCGTCGTCTCAGAGCGGCGCCGGCGACCTAGTCACTGTTCATGCGACAACATGTCGGGTTCTGTTGGAGTGAATCAACGTTCAACCCTTTCCCAAAGCCCCTCCCCCGGGAGGCGGATACGAAGAGTCAGGAGATTTCAGCAATGGCCGTGAAACCCTTGGAAGATCGCGTACTTGTCAAGCCCATCGAAGCCGAATCGAAGACCGCTTCGGGACTCTACCTGCCCGAAGCCAGCAAGGAAAAGCCGGTCAAGGGCGAGGTCATCGCCGTCGGCCCGGGCAAGCGTCTCGACAATGGCAAGCGAGCCGAGATGTCGGTCAGCGTGGGCGACACCGTCGTCTACGGCAAGTATGCGGGGACTGAAGTGGAGATCAAGAACGTGAAGCACCTCATCCTGCGCGAGAATGAACTCCTCGGCGTGATCGGGTAAGCACCAAGCGAACTCAGAGGCATCAGAGAGAACAACCAGAGGAACTCGGAGACACCATCAGGAGGAGTCGGAGAAGAGAGAGAAGCCCGAATGATCGCCGCAGCGCGTCGTGCCCCTCGACCTGTTCTCTGGTTCCTCTGAGTTCCGCCTTGAAGGATTGAAGCCATGGCAACCAAACAACTCATGTTCAACGACGCCGCCCTCCTTGAAATGAAGAAGGGCGTTGATGCGCTCGCCGCCGCCGTCAAATGCACGATGGGCCCCGCCGGGCGCCACGTCGTGATCGAAAAGTCCTACGGCGGTCCCGCCATCACCAAGGATGGCGTCTCCGTATCCAAGGAAGTCTCGCTCCCCGAGCCCTTCCAGGCGATGGGCGCGAAGATGGTCAACGAAGTGGCGAAGAAGACGGCCGACAAGGCGGGTGACGGTACCACCGCCGCCACCGTCCTCGCGCAAGCGATCTTCACCGAAGGCCTGCGTCACGTTGCCGCGGGGGCGAACCCGGTGCAACTCCAGCGCGGCATCAACGGGGCCGCGACCGCCGCCGCCGAGGCCATCGACAAGATCGCCACCAAGTGCAAGGGCAAGGACGACTACAAGAAGGTCGCCACCGTCTCTGCCAACTGGGACTCCGAGATCGGAGAGTTGATCGCCGAGGCGATCAGCAAGGTCGGCGCTGATGGCGTCGTCGAGATCGAGGACGGCAAGACCTCGACCACCACGCTCCCAAACGTCGAGGGCATGCAGATCGACAAGGGCTACATCTCGCCCTATTTCATGACGAACCCGAAGACGAGCGAGTGCATCATCGAGGACGGCTACATCCTCATCTATGAGAAGAAGATCAGCAACCTCGTCGATCTCCTGCCGCTGCTGAACAAGGTCGCGATGGCGGGTAAGCCCCTGCTTCTCATCGCGGAAGATGTCGAGAATGAGGCGCTCGCGACGCTGGTGGTCAATCGCCTGCGCGGCACGATCAAGATCTGCGCGGTGAAGGCCCCCGGGTTCGGCGATCGTCGCAAGGCCATGCTCGGGGATATCGCCGTCCTGACCGGCGGTACGTTCTTCGCGGAGGATTTGGGCCGCCAACTCGATTCGATCGAGTTGAGCGAACTCGGCCGCGCAAAGAAGATCGTCGTCACCAAGGACGACACCACGATCATCGAGGGCGCGGGCAAGAAGGCCGACATCACCGCCCGCGCGAACCAGATTCGTGCGCAGTATGAGAAATCCACGAGCGACTACGACCGCGAGAAGTTGATGGAGCGTCTCGCGAAGTTGACCAGCGGCGTGGCGATGATCAGCGTCGGCGGCGCGACCGAGATCGCCCAGAAGGCGACCAAGGACCTCGTCGACGACGCGCTCAAGGCCACTCGCGCCGCGGCCAAGGAGGGCTACGTCCCCGGCGGCGGTGTCGCGCTCCTGCGCACCCAGGACGCGATCCGCGCGGCGGCGAAGAAGGCCAAAACCGAGGACGAGAAGCAGGGCTACGAGATCGTCGCCAAGGCGGTCGAGAGTTGCTGCAGGCAGATTGCCGACAACGCCGGGTTCGACGGCGACCTCGTCGTCGAGAAGGTGAAGGAGGGCAAGGGCGCGAACTGGGGCTTCAACGCGGCGACGGGCGAGTATGAGGACCTGGTCAAGGCCGGGATTCTCGATGCGGCCCTTGTCGCCAAGACGGCGCTGCAGAACGCGGCCAGCGTCGCGGGCCTCATGCTCACCACGGATGTCGTGATCACCGAGTTGAAGGAAGACGCGAAGGCCGTCGCCGGCGCGGTGGCGTGATGTCCCTCAGAGCCGCCATCGAGTGGTGGCGGATGGATTGATCTGCCCGAGCCCACGCGCGAGAGTGCGTGGGCTCGATTGCGTACGCCGTGAGATCGGATCGGACTGGAACGCCCATGCCCACCACCCGCGACTACTACGAGATCCTCGGCATCGCCAAGACCGCAGACGGCGAGGAAATCAAGCGCGCCTATCGCCGCCTGGCAATGAAGTACCATCCCGATCGCAACCCGGGCGATGCCGAGGCCGAGAAGAACTTCAAGGAGTGTGCGGAAGCCTACGAAGTCCTCACCGACGAGCAGAAGCGGAAGGTCTACGACCAGTTCGGGCACGACGGCCTGCGTCGCGGCGGCGGCCCCGCGCCCCACGATTACACGCACATGGATGTGTCGGACATCTTCTCGATGTTCAACGACATCTTCTCGGGCATGGGGGGCGGCGGTGGGGGGCGCGGCGGGCGCGGCGGCCCGCCCCGCGGCTTTGACCTCGAAACCGAAGTCACCGTCACGTTCGACGAGGTCTTCAAGGGCACCGAGAAGGACGTTGAGTTCACGCGGATGGACGTGTGCGAGAAGTGCACCGGCACCGGCGCGAAGGCGGGCAGCAAGCCCATCAAGTGCCCCACGTGCGGCGGGCAAGGGCGCGTGCAGCAGACGGGCCTCGGCGGGATGTTCCGCATGGTCGTTGCGTGTCCCGCGTGCCACGGGCGTGGGAATGTCGTGAAGGAGTTCTGCGATTCCTGCCGCGGCAAGGGGCGCGTGCCCAAGAAGCGAAACCTGACGGTGAAGGTGCCCGCGGGCATCCACGATGGGCAAGAGATTCGCATCACGGGGGAGGGCGAGCCGCCGCCGCCGGAGGCGTCGCCGAACGGGCAGGGCGTGCGCGGCAACTTGCACGTCGTCGTGCGAGTGCAGCCGCACGAGTTGTACCAGCGTGACGGTGACAACCTGATCCTCGAAATGCCGATCAGTTTCACGCAGGCGGCATTGGGCGCCGAGATCGATGCACCCACGCTCAACGGCCCGGCCAAGTTGACCGTGCCCCGGGGCACGCAGCACGGACACCTCTTCCGCGTCAGCGGCAAGGGGCTCCCCAACCTTCGCGGCGGTCGGCCGGGAGATCTTGTGGTTGTCGCGAAGATCGAGATTCCCAAGTCGCTGACGAGTGCGCAGGAAAAGTTGCTGCGCGAGTTTGCCGCGAGCGAGGACCATAAGGTCATGCCGCAGAGCACGAGTTTCTGGAAGAAAGTCAAGGAGTTATGGGAGTAGTGGGGGATGGAACTGGTCGAGCGTCCTCTCGACGTTCGATCAAGACGAGGTGGACTGGCAACGCAAGGTACGTGAACGGCCACAAGATTGAGCGGAGGTGGGTGTGGCGTTTCCCTTTGGACGAAGAAAGACGGACATGAAGCCCGACGAGAACAACCCCAACGCGCCAGGCGCCGCGCCGAGCGATGGAGAGCCCAAGCCGGCCACGCAGCAGAACCGCACGCCCGAGCAACCCGAACAGGTCGAGTACAACCTCGACGCCGAGTCGGAGTTCCAGCAACGCCTCGCCCAGTTGGAGGGCGAGTTGATGGAGGCCAACCAACGCTACCTGCGTTCGCTTGCCGACTACCAGAACTTCCAGAAGCGGGCGATGGCCAACGAGCAGGTCGCACGCCAGTCGGGCATTTCGAGCGTTGTCACGCACGTCGCGAGCGTCATCGATCACTTCGACCTCGCGCTCAACCAGGACACCAGCAAGGCCAGTGCCCAGCAGATCGTCGATGGCGTCAAAGTCATCCGCGAGGAGTTGCTCCGCGCCCTCCAGCGTGTCGGCGTGCAGATCATCAATCCGATGCCGAATGATGATTTTCACCCCGGCACGCACGAGGCCATCATGCAGATGGGCGCGGAGGGGGTTGAGCCTGGGCGAATCTCTCGAACGTTCCAGCCCGGGTTTGCGATGGGTGAACGTCTCATTCGACCGGCCAAAGTTGCGGTTGCTCCATAGCCCCGTTCTGGAGCAAGCATCCTCGGCTTCTCGTTCATTCGTACCCTCCAACCTTTGAACCTGCCATGCCCACCTACGACTACAAGTGCAGCGCCTGCGGCCACGCCTTTGAGCAGTTCCAGAGCATGAAGGACAAGGTGCTCCGCACCTGCCCCAACTGCGGAAGGAAGGCGCTCGAACGCCTCATCGGCACCGGTGCCGCGATCGTCTTCAAGGGCTCGGGCTTCTATCTGACCGACTACCGCAGTGAGAACTACAAGAAGGCCAAGGAGGCCGAGGGGAAGCCGGCGGCGAGCGAGTCGAAGCCTGGGGAGTCGTCCACGACGACCACGCCGGAGGCGAAGACGAGCGAAGCGGGAAGCGCCACTCCAGCGCCCAAAGAGACTCCAAAGCCCAAAGGCACGAGTGCGAAGAAGAAGTCCTAGTTTGTCGCTCGACGACGCGCGCAAGGCGTGCGGTATCTAACGAGCAAGCAACCTCCATCGTTCAATGATGCCTCGACGTGACGGACCACGAGCATGGGTGGTCTTGGCCCCCTGTGCTCTTGCGCGTCACTTGGGCTAATCTACTCGTCGCGCGGTCGCCCCTCGCGCTGGATTCTCCCCGGATTCGTTCGGAGATATGCCGATGACGACCTTGCCAGATCCCTCGCGTCAGGCCAGCAACGCCGTACCACCGGTGGACTTCGTGACGAGGCAGTTGACCTTCCGTGCGCTGGGCACGGGCATGATTCTGGGTGGGCTGCTCTCGATCTGCAACGTCTACACCGGGCTCAAGATCGGCTGGGGCTTGAACATGTCGATCACGGGGATCCTGCTTGCCTATGTGCTCTGGCGTGCCTTGAGCCAGGTGAGCGCAGGGCGAGTGACGATGATGAATCGCCTGGAGAACAACATCAACCAGTCGGCGTGCTCTGCGGCGGGCGCGATCTCAAGCGCCGGGCTCGTGAGCGCCATCCCGGCGGTCACCATGTTGGAGGGGACGGTCTTTCCCTGGTGGCAACTCGTGCTCTGGATGATCTCGGTCTGCTTCGTCGGTATCGCGATCGCGATGGGGTTGCGACAACAGATGATCATTCGGGACCAGTTGCCTTTTCCGGGCGGATTGGCGTGTGCGGAGGCGTTGAAGGAGATCTACAACACCGGCGCGGAGGCCGTGCGGCGGGTCGCGGTGCTCGGCGCGGGAGCCCTCGTCGCCTCGTCGATGAAAGTCTTGAACATCCTCAAGATGACGAAGGCGACGGACTTGGGGCTAATCGTCAACGGGGTGCCGGCGTCCAAGTACTTGCTGGCGCTCGATCCGACGCTGCTCATGGTGGCCGTCGGTGGGTTGGTGGGACTCAAGTCGTGCGTCTCCCTGCTGGGAGGAGCGATCTTGGCCTACGCGGGCCTTGCACCATGGTTGGTCAACTCGGGGCGGGCGGCGTTGGACAAGGCGCAGGCCGCCGCGAGCAACAGGTCACTCCCCCCCGAACAGCATGTCGTTCCGTTCGCGGAATGGCTGCTGTGGCCGGGTGTCACGCTCATGGTGGTCGCGTCGCTGGTGTCGTTTTCCTTCTCGATGCCGGCGATCATGCGGTCGTTTCGTCGCACCTCTGGCGAAGTCTCGAAGGCGGACACGGGCGAGGTGGCGAGGAGATGGTTCTTCTTCTCGCTGGCGGCGGCGATGATCGTGAGCGTCGCGCTGCAGACCTGGTTGTTCGGGATCACGTGGTGGGCGGCGATCTTTGCCGTCATGCTCAGTTTCATCCTCGCCATCGTGGCGACCCGGGTGTCGGGCGAAACGAACGTGAATCCGGTTGGGGCGATGGGCAAGGTGACGCAGTTGCTCTTCGCGGTCATGTTGCCCAAGAATGCGACGGCCAACCTGTTGGGCGCGAGCATCACGGCGGGCGCGGCCTCGCAATCCGCGGACCTCATGCACGACCTCAAGTGCGGGCATCTGCTTGGCGCGGTGGCGCGATATCAAGTCGTCGCCCAGATCGGCGGCACGGTGGCCGGAGCGTTCGTGGCCAGCGCGTTCTATCTGATCCTGGTTCCTCATCCAAAGGAGATGCTGCTGACTCCGGAGTGGCCCGCACCCGCCGTCGCGATGTGGAAAGCGGTCGCGGAGGTCTTCCAGCGTGGTCTGGATTCACTCCCGCGAGGAGCGACGACCGCCATGCTGCTGGCGGGTCTTGCGGGCGTGGTGTTGCCCGTGCTGGAGAAGACGTTGCCGAAGAAGGCCGCGGTGTTCGTGCCCAGTTGCTCCGCCGCAGGGCTTGCGTTCGTCATTTCCGGGACCAACTCGATCTCGATGTGTATGGGCGCGGTGGCGGGGGCCGTTCTGGCGAGGCTATGTCCAAACTGGAACAAAAGGTATTTCGTCACGCTTTGCGCCGGGATCATCGCGGGGGAGAGTTTGACCGGCGCTGGCGACGCGATCAGAATGGTGCTCCAAGGACCGGCAAGGTGATCCGGCTCGGGGCTGAGCAAACGTGCTCTTGCTCGGCTTGACGTGTGCCAGGCGAACAGGCACTTCGACTCTTCTGACTGCTCAGGATGGGGTTCTTGCCGACACGAGCATTCGCCGCGGGATGCCCGAGTTCGCGGGGGATCTCCGTCGAAGGCGAGGTGTGGACACCATGCAAAGGAAAACGGAAGGCCGGTGAGCCGACCTTCCGCGCGGATGCACGCTTGGGAATCGGACGATCAGGCGGTCTCGCCGACCTGCCACCGCAGGAAGGCGACGATGCGGGCCTTGTCGCCCACGATGTCCTTGACCTTCTTGGTGGGGTCCATGACGAAGGGCTGCTCGAGGAGAGCGATCTCCTCGAAGAACTTGCGCATGCCGCCCTCGACCATCTTCTCGGCGATCTGCTGGGGCTTGCCCGACTCCATCGCCTGCTCGATGCGGAACTTCCGTTCCTTCTCCACGATGTGCGCGGGGATGTCGTTCGCCGAGATGCCCTGTGGGCGAGGGACGGCGGCGGTGACGTGCATGCAGAGTTGACGCAGCGTCTCGTCGCTGATCGAGCCCTCGGCCTGGACGATGACGCCCGTCTTCCCGTCATGGTGGACGTACTGCCCGAACGCTCCCGTGCCGGGGTCTTGCACAAGTTTGTGCCCACGGGCGAACGAGGCATTCTCGCCCGTGGAGATGCGGATGCCGTCGATGATGCTCTTGATCTTGTCGGTGGCGGGGACATCGCCCGCGTGCGCGTCGAGCGCGGCCTGGGCGCAGGTCTTGGCGGCGGCGATGAAGTTGTCGTTCTTCGCCGTGAAGTCGGTCTCGGTGCGGAGTTCGACGATGGCCGCCGCTTCACGCGAGACGGCGATGGCGATCCGACCCTCGCCCGCGGCACGGTCGGTCTTGGTCTCCATCTTGCCCTTGAGTTGCTTGCGGAGGATGTCCTCGGCCTTCTCGAAGTCGCCCTTCGCCTCGGTCAGGGCGGCCTTGCAGGCCATCATCGGCAGGCCCGTCTTGTTGCGGAGGTTCATCACGTCTTTCGCGTTCAGTTCCATCTTCAGGTCTCCAGCGGCGGCGAGTCGGCGACGAGTGTCGGGGGACTGCGCGTGTGCCGCAAATCATGCGGTTGAAGTTGCTCGTTTCGAGATGCTCACCGACCCGCGGTCGGACCCTGCGTTCAGCCCGCCGCGCCGGCCGGTGTCGCCTCGCCCGCGCCGTCCGCCTTGAACTGTGAACGGCGGCTTCGACGCGGCTGACCCGCATCGCCCGGAGCGCCCGCTGGTCCGGCTTCGGAGCCCGCCGTGGGGGCGCCCGAGGCCTGCTGCGTCAGGTCGCGCTGCTGCTTGCCCTCGGCGATGGCGAGGCAAAGTTCGCGAACGACGACGTCGATGGATCGCATCGAATCGTCGTTGCCCGGGATCGGGATGTCCACGAGTTCGGTGTCCCCGTCGGTATCGATGAGGGCGATCGTCGGGATCCCCAACTTGCGGGCCTCCTTCAGCGCGGTCATCTCGTGCTTGACGTCGATGACGACGAGCGCGCCCGGCAACTTTTCCATGTGGCGGATGCCCTCGAGGTTGCGCGAGATCTTCTTCTGCTCACGCTTGAGTTGGCTCTCCATCTTCTTCGAGAACTTGGCGAACGAGCCGCTGTTGGCCTGGATCCCTTCGAGTTCGTCGAGGCGCTTGAGGCGGCTGCGGATCGTGCGGAAGTTCGTCAGCGTCCCACCCAGCCAGCGGTGGGTGACGAAGTGCATCTTGACGTCGGGGATGCGGGCTTCGAGGACGCTCTTGGCCTGGCGCTTGGTGCCGACGAAGCAGACATCCTTGCCTTCCGCGACGCACTTGGCCAGGAATCGCTTCGCGAGGAGGAGGCCCTTGATGGTCTCCTTGATGTCGATGATGTGGATGCCGTTCCGCTTGCCGTAGATGTACGGACCCATCTTGGGATTCCAAGCGGCGGAGCGCTGTCCGAAGTGGATGCCGGCTTCGATCAGGTCTTGGACGAGGGTGTTGGCCATGACAGAGTCCTTTGCAGCGACACCGGCGGCGTGAGGGTCGAGAGAGCCTAGGCGAACGACGCCGTAGACTCATCTCGCCGCACAAGGGCGCTTCGAGTGCGAGGTTGTCGGCGATGCCGCCGACCACCGCGCGAGGAGCGAATGGAAACGGTCCCGAACAAAGAGCATGGGACGCGATCGGATTTCCGACCCAGAATCCGACCAAGGATGATAGGACCGACCGGCTGTGAAGCCAACCTGGGGCAGGGCCGACTTCGGAACTTCGGTTTGGGGGCGTGTGAGGGTGGCGTGGGGGTGTGGCATTATCGAGAGAATTTGAGAAGGCGATACTGGATCGCGGCCTCTGATAGGCAAATATCTGGATAGGAATAGTGGGTACACGCGGAAAGGGGCTGGATGTTCTCGAGCACGGCGGAGTATGCGTTGCGGGCTGTGGCGTACCTGGCGACTCAACGAGAGGGGCTTTCGAGTTCGCAGACGATCGCGGAGCATACGAAAGTCCCCGCAGGATACTTGTCCAAGGTGTTGAAGGACTTGGCTCAGGCCGGGGTGGTGAACTCGCAGCGTGGCCCGAATGGCGGGTTTTCGCTGGCCATACCGGCGGAAACGCTGAGCGTGCTGGCGGTCATCAACGCGGTGGACCCCATTCAGCGGATCAAGACGTGCCCCCTGGGAATACCGTCGCATGGTACGAACCTCTGTCGGCTGCACCGTCGGCTGGACGACGCGATCGCGATGGTGGAGAAGACGCTGGCCGAGACGACCATCCTGGCGATGATCGATCGGAAGGAGAGCGCCGCCTGCGCATTCCCGCTGCAGTCGAGCGATGGGTTCATGCCGACCGTCAAGGGAAAGGCCGTGAAGGGCCGTGGTACTGGAGGAGATGGCCCTCGAAAATAACGAACAAAGACCTACTCGCGGTGTGAGAGCCTGGGGGCGGGTAAAAATAAACGATAAAAACATCTTTTTCTAGGCATTGAGGTTGACGATCGCACGATAAAGGATATATTGATAGAAAACTCCATATATCAACTACGGGAACAGGGCAGGAGGATGACATGAGCGCGATGACCGGAGGAACGCGGGTGCAACTTGGAACGGCAGGGCAGGCGAAGAGTCGGAACGGGACGAAGTCGCTCAGCGGGGGCCGGCAGTTCCTGGCGGCGGTGGGCGTGGGGCTCGGGATCGTGATTCCATTTCTTGGGATCGGCGGTCAACGGGTGTATTCGCAGTGGTCCGCGAAAGAGCAGGCGCGTGCGAAGACGGCGGAGCGGCGCGGGGCGCACGATCGGCTGCTGGCGGCGGCGCCGGGCCCGATGCTGGAGGTCGGGCGTGCGGCGCACGGCAGGGACCTCTTTGTGGGCGCGTGCGCGGCGTGTCACAAGGCCGACGGCACGGGCGTGCCTGGGTTGGGCAAGGACCTGACAAGGAGTTGGTTCGTCGCGTCATTGGATGACTCGGAACTGATCAAGTTCATCGAGACGGGACGTCCGGCGAACGACCCGGAGAACACGACGAAGGTGCCGATGTTGCCCAAGGGAGGTCGCGCGGACCTGACGAGTGAGGACATTGGCCGCATCGTGTACTTTGTGCGTGGGCTGCAAGACCCGAGGCGGATGCCGGCGTTGCCGGAGGCGAAGGCGCCGGTCGTGGCGGCGGTGACGGAGGAGGATAAGGCGAAGGCGTTGTCGGCGGCGGGAGGCGACGCGGAGTTGGCCGAGTACATCGCGCATGGGAGCAAGGTGTACGCGTCGACGTGCATCGCCTGCCATGGGAAGGACGGCGTGGGAATCCAGGGCAACGGGAAGGCGCTCGCGAAGAACGAGTTTGTCAAGAGCCTGGACGATGACGCGCTGCTGGCCTTCATCAAGCGCGGGCGTGACCCGGGCGATCCGAAGAACACGACGGGGGTGGGCATGCCGGCGAGGGGTGGAAACCCGGCGTTGACGGACGACGACCTCTTGGACGTGATCGCGTATGTGCGGACGTTGCAAGGGCCAGGCAAGCCATGACCGTGTATTGCTCGTGGGACTTCGCGTCGTACGCGGGTTCCGTAGAGCACGCACCCTAGGAGTGCATCCATGAGACCAGAGAAGAAAAGTTGGATGAGCCGGGGACTCGCGGCGATGCTGGCCGCGGGGCTCGTGATGTCGATGGTGGTGTCGGACGCGAATGCGCAAGAGACGCGTCGGCGGAAGAAAGCGGAAGAGGCGAAGCCGATCGAGTTGAGCCCGGCGCAGGTCGGGGAACTGACGAAGATCGCGAACGATCGCAAGTTGAACGTGAACGACCTGGTGGCGGCGGCGAAGACGTACACGCCGAGCGGTCGGCACGACGAGTATCTGCTGTTCTCGTCGGGTGGGCAGAGCGGGCAGGTGTTCGTGATCGGCGTGCCGTCGATGCGGCTGCTGCGCTCGATCTCGGTGTTCACGCCGGAGTCGTGGCAGGGCTACGGATTCGCGGGCGAGCACGACCATGTTCGCGAGATGCTCAAGATCAACGGGAAGAGCGTGGAGTGGGGCGACACGCACCACCCGGCGCTCTCGGAAACGAAGGGCGACTACGACGGTCAGTTCCTGTTCATCGGCGACAAGGGGAACGCGCGACTGGCGGTGATCGATCTGCGGGACTTTGAGACGAAGCAGATCGTGAAGAACCCGCTGACGGTGAGCGATCACGGCGCGGCGTTTGTGACGCCGGACACGGACTATGTCGTGGAGGGCGGGCAGTACGCGACGGTGTTGGGGTATGGGTATGCGACGCCCGAGGATTACAAGAAGTCATATCGCGGGATGGTGACGTTCTGGAAGTTTGATCGCGCGAAGGGGCGTGTGGACGAGAGCAAGTCGTTTGCGCTCGAACTGCCACCCTATTGGCAAGACCTTGCGGACGCGGGGAAACGGGCGAGCGATGGATATGTGTTCATCAACTCGTTCAACTCGGAGATGGCGACGGGTGGGATCGAGCGAGGCAAGCCTCCGTTTGAGGCCGGCGCGAGCGCCCGCGATATGGACTACCTGCACATCATCGACTGGAAGAAGGCGGAAGCGGCGTTCAAGGCGGGGAAGGCGGAGATGATCAACGGCTTCCCGGTGCTGAAGATCGCGACGAGCGTTGCGGAGGGTGTGTTGTATTTCACGCCGGAGCCGAAGAGTCCGCACGGCGTGGACGTTTCGCCGAACGGGCAGTACATGGTGGTGGCGGGGAAGTTGGACCCGCACGTGACGGTGTACAGCATCGACAAGGTGAAGAAGGCGATCGCGGACAAGGCGTACTCGGGGACGGACGAGTATGGCGTCCCGATCCTGAACTTTGACGCGGTGAAGGAGGCGCAGGTGGAGTTGGGGCTCGGGCCGTTGCACACCCAGTTTGACGACAAGGGGTATGCGTACACGTCGTTGTTCCTGGACTCGGCGGTGGCGCGGTGGAGCCTGGGCGGTGAGTACGCGAAGTCGCACGGGGAGCAGCCTTGGAAACTGATCACGAAGACGAGCGTGCAGTACAACATCGGGCACCTGTGTGCGGCGGAAGGCGACACGGTGTCGCCGGACGGGCGGTACTTGATCGCGATGAACAAGTGGTCGGTGGACCGGTTCTATCCGACGGGGCCGCTGCTTCCTCAGAACTTCCAGTTGGTGGACATCGCGACGGGCGGGACGACGATGCCGGTGCTGTATGACAGCCCGATCGGGGTTGGCGAGCCGCACTACTGCCAGATGATCAAGGCGGACAAGTTGCGGCCGTACACGGTGTACCCGGAGATTGGGTGGAATCCGCACACGCAATCGCTGGACCCACGCTCGCCGCAGAAGGGGAAAGAGGGCGTGGTGCGAGATGGGAAGAAGGTGACGGTGAACATGACGGCGATCCGGAGCCACTTCGCGCCGGAGCATGTGGAGATCGAGGAAGGGGACGAGGTGACGTGGCGGATCGTGGCGATGGAGAGCGCGCAGGACGCGACGCACGGGTTCTGCATCGGCGGGTACAACGTGAACCTGAGCCTGGAGCCGGGCGAGTTTGCGGAGTTCCAGTTCAAGGCGGACAAGGCGGGCACGTATCCGTTCTATTGCACGGAGTTCTGCTCGGCGCTGCACCTGGAGATGATGGGCTACTTGCACATCAAGCCCGCGGGCACGAAGGTGGGCGTGGCGGATGAGAAGAAGTAAGGGCTGAGGTTCCTCGCGGCGTGAGAACGTCGCGAGGGCATTCGTTCTTGAACACGAACCGATCACCATCGTTGAGATGGAGGAGTATCGACATGGCTGGATTCCTGCGAACGATCGTTGGTCCCCGTGTGACGCCGGAGGAGTTGGCGCTGCACCCGATGCGATACGCGATGCCGACGGTGATGCTGTCGATCGCGCGGGTGCTGCTGATCCTGTCGGTGTTCTTGCCGTACTGGCACATGGAGTTGGTGGCGCCGCAGTATCCGGACGGGTTGTATCTGACGGCGTACGTCAACACGCTGCAGGGGGACGTGAAGGAGATCAACGGGCTGAACCATTACATCGGGATGAAGCCGCTGGAGGAGGCGGCGAAGTTCGAGAAGGCGATCGCGGTGTGGGCGGTGGTGGCGATGTTCCTGTTGGTGGAGGGGGCGATGTTCGTGCACAGCCGATGGGCGGTGGCGCTGGCCGTGCCCGCGATCTTGTTTCCGGCGGGGTTTCTCGTGGACTTGCACTTCTGGATGAAGAAGTTCGGGCAGGGGCTGGACCCGTCGGCGCCGCTGTCCTCGTCGGTGAAGCCCTTCACGCCGACGGTGCTCGGCGAGGGTGGGATCGGGCAGTTCAAGACGATCGCGGAGATGGGAACGGGGTTGCACCTGGCGATCGCCTGTTCGGTCGTGACGATCATCGGGTTCTATTTCCATCGCCGGGCGTACAAGCCGCTCGCGGAGCGGGCGGCGCAGGTGATGGGTGGAGAGTCGGCGGCGCGTGCGGCGTAGCAAGCCCGTGGGTGGCGACGGATCGAGGGATCGCGGGCGTTGGACAGGGGATGGACATGCGACCTTGGTACGTACTCATCTCGATGATCGCGGGGATGCTGGTGGCGTGGCGATCGCCCGGCCAGACAATGGATGGTCCGCCCAAGATCACAGGGCATGCGTCGCTCACGAGCGAGCAGGTCAACACGGGCGAGATCGGGCGGAGGATCGCGGCGTCGAAGGCCGGTGACACGATTGAAGTTGGAGCGGGGGTCTACCGTGAGCACATTGTGATCGACAAGCCGATCCGCCTGGTGGGAGTGGGGAGGCCGACGATCGACGGCGGCGGCATGGGAGACATTGTGCAGATCATGGCGCCGGATGTGACGCTCCGGGGATTCAACATCGTCAACACCGGGATCGATCTGGACGCGGAGAACGCGGCGATCCACGTGGTGGCGCCACGGGCGACCATCGAGGACAACCGGCTGGACTCGATTCTCTTTGGGATCGACCTGAGGGAGTCGTCGGACAGCGTGTTGCGGAACAACCGCGTGGGCGGGAAAGCCCTGGACATCGCCCGGCGCGGCGACGGCATTCGCCTGTGGCGCTCGGATCGGGCGCTGCTCGATGGGAACGTGGTGCACGATGGTCGCGACGCGGTCTTGTGGTACTCCACGGGCATCGTGGCGAGGAACAACGTCGTCGAGCGCTCGCGGTATGGGCTCCACCTCATGTACTCCGACAACGTGGTGATCGAGAACAACACGCTGCGGGAGAACTCGGTGGGCGTGTACGTGATGTACTCGAAGGATGTGGTGATTCGGGGCAACCGCCTGCAGAAAAACCGCGGGCCAAGCGGGTATGGGCTTGGGCTCAAGGAGACGGACCGGTTCACCGTCTCCAAGAACGTCATCACGAGCAATCGAGTTGGAGTCTACTTGGATGGCTCGCCGTTCGGCACGTCGAAGCCGGGCGAGTTTGTGCGGAACACGCTGGCGTACAACGACATCGCGATGACGTTCCTGCCGGCGGTGCGCGGCAACGAGATCGTGGGCAACAACTTCATTGATAATCTCGAACAGATCAGCGTGGGAGGGCGCGGGCCCCTCAAGGGCAACGCGTTCTGGAAAGGTGAAGAGGGCAACTACTGGTCGGACTACGTGGGATACGACCTGAATGGCGACGGCGTGGGCGACTTTGTCCACGAATCGGAGACGCTGTTCGAGAACCTGATGGACCGCGAGCCGAAACTGCGGCTGCTGCTCTACAGCCCAACGCAGCAGGCGATCGAGTTTGTCGGAAAAGCAATTCCCGCGACGAGGCCCGAGGCGAAGTTTGTGGACGAGGTTCCAAGGATGCGGGCGTTCCCGGTCGAGGGCCTGGAGCGTGTGCCCGAGTCGGGAGGACGCTTGGGCCTTGCGGGCGTGGCCTTGATGGTGTCGGGCGGGGCGCTGGTGGGGCTTGGGTTGACGCGGTCGCGGATGACGGCACGAGCGGGAGGTGCGGCATGATCACGATCCAGTCGGTGACGAAGCGGTTCGGGAAGTCGGTGGCGGTGGACCGCGTGTCCCTCGATCTCGAACAGGGAGGGGCGGTCGCGCTGTGGGGCACGAATGGAGCGGGGAAGACCACACTGATCCGCTGCGTCCTGGGCCTGGTGTCCTATGAAGGCACGATCCGGGTGGGGGGGATTGATGCCCGTCGAGATGGAAAGCGTGCGAGGAGGTTGATCGGATACGTGCCGCAGGAACTGGGCTTCTACGACGAGTTGCACGTGGACGAGGCGGTCGCGTACTTTGCGAGGCTCAAGGGGGAACGGCGCGTGGACACGCGCGCAACCTTGGAGCGCGTGGGGCTGGTCGGTCATGAGGGAAAGCGGATTCGCGACCTGTCGGGCGGGATGAAGCAGCGCCTGGCGCTCGCGATCGCGCTCCTGGGTGATCCACCGATCCTGATGCTGGACGAGGTGACGGCGAGCCTGGACGCGTGCGGGCGTGAGGAGTTTGTGGGTCTCCTGAGGAGGCTCGCCAAGGGTGGCCGAACGCTGCTGTTTGCATCGCATCGATTGGAGGAAGTGACCACACTTGCGAAGAGAGTCGTGGTGCTCGAGAAGGGGCGGATGACGGCGAGCGTCGCGGGCGAGGACTTTGCGGGGCATCTTGGTCTATGCACAACGTTGCATCTGCATATTGCGATGCCGGTGCGGGGGAGGGCGTTTGATCTTCTGCGGTCCAGCGGGTTTGAGGCTCACTTGAACGGGGTGGGCGTGCTGGTGCCGGTGCCGGCGGCGCAGAAGGCGGCACCGTTCCGTGTGCTGGCGGAGGCGAAGATCGCGGTGGAGGACTTCGAGGTCCTGTCGGGTGGGACAGCGCACACGGCGAAGAAGGAAGGTGTGGTATGACGGCCATGACGGGCATGAACGGCACAACGTGGGATGGTGCGGCCGGGGCGAGGGACTTCCCTCGTCCGGCTTCGTGGATGAGGAACGTGGGCACGATGGCGCGGCGGGAGTTGAGGGACAGCATCCGAAGCCGTTGGTTTATCCTGTACACGCTCGCGTTCGCGGCTCTGGGGCTTGGGGTTTCGTATGTCTCGGCCGCCAGTGCGGGCGGCGTCGGGCTTTCGGGATATGGTCGAACGACGGCGGGGCTGATCAACCTGGTGCTGTTGGTCGTGCCGCTGATGGGGTTGACGGCGGGGGCGGGCTCGATCGCGTCGGATCGCGAGCGTGGGATGCTGGCGTACTTGCTGGCGCAGCCGGTGTCGCGAGTCGAGGTGGTGCTCGGCAAGTATCTCGGCTTGGCGGGCTCGCTGTTCGCGTGCATCACGCTCGGGCTGGGCGCGTCCGCGGGGATCATGGCGTGGAAGGGTCAAACGACCAGCCCGGGGAGCATCGTGTGGCTCGCGGCGCTGACGCTGGGATTGGCGCTCGCGATGCTCAGCACGGGCATACTCATCTCGGTGCTGGCGAGGCGTGCGTCGGTGGCGGTCGGCACGGCGGTCTTCCTCTGGCTGGTGCTGGTCTTTGCCACCGACCTTGCGCTGATGGCGGGCACGATCGCGCTGAAGTTCAGGATTCAAGAACTCTTTGTCTTCGCGCTCGGCAATCCGCTGCAAGTCTTCAAGATGTGGTCGCTGCATTCCGTCGACGCGACGTTGGACGTGCTCGGGCCCGTTGGGCTGTATGCGAGCGAGGAGTATGGCGGGATGTTGAACGTGATCTTTGCGGCGGCGATCCTGGCATGGATCGTTGTCCCGATGGGGATCGCGGGCGTCGTCTTTTCGAGGAGGTCGGCGTTATGACTCTCCGTGTGCTCTCAAGATGGGTGTCGGCGATGGGCGGCCTGGGGCTGCTGGCGCTCGGGTCGGGCTGTGGACGAAGCGAACTCACCGGGCCGCCGGAGATGCGCCTCGGGCGAGAGGAGTGCGCGGAGTGTGGGATGCTGGTGCAAGAGGACCGATGCTCGGCGGCGATGCTGGTCGACCGAGACCGCGAGAGGCTCTTTGTGTTCTTCGACGATCTTGGATGTCTGATCGATTATGAGTATGGGCACCACGAGGATCTCCGGGTCTTGGAGCGGTGGGTGCGTGACTATGAGAGTCGGGCGTGGCTGCGGGGTGACCACGCGGTGTTCGTACGGGCGACACGCGATGACCTGCGGACCCCGATGGGGACGGGAACGGTCGCGTTGGCGGACGCGAGCGCGGCGGTGCGATTGGGGAAGCGGTGGGAGGCCGGGCCGATGGACTATCGGGGGGCGTATCGGGATCGTCGGGAATGGATGTGGGCGAACTACGGAAAGCCCGAGGGGGCACGCCCCGCCGAACTCCCGTGAGTGTCGCGAGGCAAGGAGTCGAGGCGTGTTCACGCAGACGGTGGAGTATGCGTTGCGAGCGATGGTGTACCTCGCGTCGATGGCGCCGGGGGAGGTCCAGAGCGCCGGTCGGATCGCGGACGCGGTCGAGGTGCCTCCAAAGTACTTGTCGAAGGTGCTTCGTGGGCTGGTGGTGGCCAGGCTGGTGGACTCCACGCGCGGGCCGAATGGCGGCTTTGTGCTGCACGGAAGCGCGGACGAGATCACGATGCAGGACATCGTGGAGGCGGTGGGCGCGGCACGACATCGCGACGACCGCGGCGTGGGCCCCGGCGCTCCTCCGGGTCGGGATGCGGATGCGAGATGGCGGGGCGCGATGGGGAGCGTCGAGCGCGCCTTGCGAACGACGACGCTCGCGAGCATGCTGCACGCGCATCGCGTCAACGAAGAACGCGACCCTCAGCGTGGGGGCTGAAGGCGGAGTTCCCACTCGTGGGCCGCTTCGAGATCGCCGAGCGATCGGCAGGTGAAGATCATGTCGCGAATGAGTTGGATGCGCCAAAAATAGTTGGGCGACAACTCGGCATAAATCGGGTCCCAGGCACGCTCCAGTTGAGCACGGGCGGCGGCCCAGTCTCCGCGGGCCGTGAGGACATGCCCCCGGACGAAGCGATGGTTGGCGATCTGGTCGGGTGCGGTGGTGGGCAGTCGTTCGGCGAGCCCCAGCGCGCGAGCGGAGAGGAGGTCGGCCCGCTCGGGCTGGTTCGTGTGCAGCAGGCACATCGCGAGGCCGCTTTCGACGACCGCGACGGCGTGGTGCTCGGGCCCGACGGCGGCTTGCAGTTCGTCGATCGCGGCCTGCCAAACGGGGATCGCCTCGGCGTACTCTCCCGCGAGGGTGAGGCAGAGCGCCAGGTATCGGCGTGAATCCGCGTCGAGCAGCGGATCGCGGGCGTGGGGCGGGACCATATCGCGGATCTCGCAGGCACGCCGAGCGAACGGAATGGCCGCGGCTGGGTCTCCCGTGTTGGCGAGCGTGATCGCGGCTTCCTGCACGCAGACCAAGAGCATGGGATCGTTCTCGCCGAATCGTGTCGACAGCAGACGGGTAGCCTCGATCGCCGCTTGGGATTTGATCGCGGGAAGCCCCTCACACTCGGCCGCACGCATCTGCGTGGTGAGCGTTCGGACGTTCGAGGGATGGTTGGCACCCAGAAGGTTCTGTTGGAATCGGAAGACACGGCTGAGGGCTTCGGCGCGGCCTGTACGGATCGGCGCGCCGGCGGCGCCACGATCGGGGACCGCGATGAGCGCGATGTCGCGTCGAAGGGATTCGACGAGGGTGGGGCCATCCTCCTGCCAAGCGTCACCGAGCATGCGGGCGAGCGCCGACCCCGGCGCGAGCGCGGCGAGCGAGGCCGCGTCGCCCCACGCCGAGGTCAACTCCGGGTCATCGGGCGGCAGGAGCGTGAGGTAAAGGCGCAGGGCCTGCTCGAGTTCTTCGCTGGCGTGGACCACATCGCCCTCGGCGGTGCGGATGCGACCGAGCAGGGCGTGCATGGCGGCGCGGGCGAGCATGGCCTCGGAGGAAGGATCGTCGCGAAGTCGTTGGAGCGACGCGAGGGCCTCCTTCACCGCACGAGATGAGTCACCCCGGGCGTGCAGCACGCGTGCGAGGAGTGCGCGGCTGATCGCGGTGGGGAGCGCGTCGCGCCCGAGGACTCGGAGTCGCATGTCGAGCGCGTTCTTGGCCATCGCCTCGGCTTCGGGAAGCCGCTTGCGGACGAGGAGCACGCTCGCGAGCGCGTGCATGGTGTCGGCGATCTCGGGGTGTTCGCCGCCGTGGTCCATGCGGAGGCGCACGAGGCCATTCCGAAGGGCCATCTCCGCGTACGGGACGAGCCCGGCGGCCTTGCCTCCAAGGCCCGTGTAGACCTCGCCCCACAGTCGGCGCACGGCTTGATCGACGCGAGCGTCGTCGGCAAAGGCGCCCGTCTCGAGGCGAAAGTACAGCCGACCGAGCCCATTCCCGATCACATTCGCGAGTTCGGGTCGCGTGGGATCGGCGTTGGGGAGGGCGTCGCGGAGGAGTTCGGTGACGGCGCGGGCTCGGATGGCCTCGGCGCGAGCCTGCTCGCGTTCTCGTGCGGCGTTCGCGAGGCTCAGCGACACCACCAGGCTCGCGATCAGGACGACTCCGGCGGCCACGCCCCCCCAGGCCAGGCGTGCGCGATTCACAAGGACGGCCTTGCGCAAGAGGTACCAGCCCGAACCGCTGCGGGCATCCACGGGGTCTCCAGCGAGGAAACGCTCGAGATCGCGGGCGAGCGATGCCGCGGATTGGTAGCGCAGTTCGCGCGACTTGCGAAGCGAGCGGAGGATGATGGCTTCCAGGTCGGGCGAAAGTGTGGGGACGCGGGCGCGCGGGGGGACGGGTGGAGTTTCCTGGATGGTCTTGGCGATCTCGAAGAGCGAGCCCTGCACGTCGTAGGGCATGGTGCCGCAGACGAGGCGATAGAGGAGGACTCCAAGCGAATAAACATCCGTGAGGGCGTTGACGCTGTCGGGCTTGCCGGAGGCTTGCTCGGGTGAGGCGTAGGCGGGTGTGCCCGCGAACTCGCCGGTCATCGTGGCGTGCACGTGGTCGGCCTTGGCGATGCCAAAGTCGAGCACCACGGGGCGTCCTTCGGCGGTCACGAGGATATTGGCGGGCTTGAGGTCGCGATGGATGACCGCATTGAGGTGGGCGTGGTGCACGCCGCCGCAGACGGCGATAAAGACGCGGATGAGGTCTCGGAGGCGCTGCGTGCTGGCGTTCCCGTTGGGTTGCCACTGGTCGATCGGGACGCCCTCGACAAACTCCATGACCACGGCGACGTGCCCATCGGGGAGTTTGCGGGACTCGTAGATGGTGACCACGTTGGGGTGGCGAAGTCGGGCGGCGATCTCGGCTTCTCGTTCGGCACGCGCCCGCTGGCGAGAGGAGGCGGCGTCGTGGGTGGAGAGCACTTTGATGGCGACCGTTCGAGACGTTGACTCTTGAATGGCCTTGTACACCCTGCCCTGTGCGCCGGCGCTGTGCAAGGAAATGACGTGATAACCCGGGACGCGCGGCGCGCCCTCGGGTGAGAGGGAAAGGGTGGAGAGCGAACGGGCCCGTTCGAGGAAGGCGGAATCATCGCGGGCGGCGTTGGCCCGTGCCGCGCAGGTGGCGCACACTCGTAGATGCGCGGACTCCTCGGGTGAGGCCTCGCCCGCGATGGCCTGCTCGATCGCGGCGTCGGACAGGCATGCGTTCGTGTCCTCACGCATGTTACTCGTCCTCCTCGAAGGCACGCGTAAGGAGTTCGACCTGCTCGCGGAGTCGCTTCGTGAGTCGGCACTTGGCGACGTAGACCTGCTCGACGCTCATGCCGCACTGGGCCGCCGCTTCGGAGGCGGGGACTCCTCGCAGCCCGACGAGTTCAAAGGCAAGGAGTGTCCGATCGTCGATGTTGGAATCGTCGCGCAGCGAGGCGAGGGCGCGGCCAAGGATGAGCCGGTCTCGCTCTTCGGTCCACATGCCTCGGAGGGAGGGCTCGTCGCACACGGACTCCAACTGGGTGCCCAGGAGCGAGGCGTCCCGTCCGGCGGCGCGCTGGGCGCGCAGGGCGGTGTGGTGGGCGATGCCCATAATCCATGAACTGAGGCGTCCCTTGGTGCGGTCGTATCGGCCTTCGCGATACGCACGCACGAACTCGCTGAGCGTCTGCTGGGCGACCTCGTCGGCTTGGGAGACGCCTAGACCAAGGCGGCGAGCCAGGGCGGCGACCACGGGCCGATAGCGTGCGTCGATCTGCTCCCAGATGCGTTCGTTGGACCGATCGTGGAGCGCGTCGAGCAGTTTGGTGGTCGTGCGCGTTGCCAGGATGTTCTCGGAGGAGTTCATGTCGGGCCGCGATCGTCCAGTATACCCGATCGGTCCCCGACCCCCACGCGGTTCAGACCCCGGCCCCACGAATAAGGTACGTCCCGCGGATGTATCGTCTGCAAGGTGGGCTCAAGGTGATTCTGTGGACTGGAGTTCGTTGAGCAGGCCGCGTATGGCGAGGGTCAGGACGCGGATCGAACCGAGGTATTCATCGAGAGCGAGGTGCTCGTTGGGGGTGTGGTCGAGGGAACTGTCACCCGGGCCGTACGCGCCGATGGGACACCTCCAAAGAGGCGCCACGACGTTCAGATCGGCTGTGCCGGTCTTGAGTTTGGGGTGGGGACGCTCGCCCTGCGAACGGATAGCGGAGGAGATCGCTCGAACCACGGGGTCGTTGCGATCGCTGGCATGGCAGAGTTCATGACCTTCGAACGTGAGGTCGAGCAAGGGCGTGGCTCGTCCCAGCCCACGCAGCACGGCTTCGAGCACTTGCGGCGTGAGCCACATCGGCAAGCGGAATCCCGCCGTGAGTCGAGCGAGGTCGTGGAGGCCGTCGCTATCCGAAGTGAGGGAACGGATCGAGGCCTGGATCGTATCGAACGCGCCCGTGTGCCCGTCATTCAAGCGCTCGATCGCGTCCAAGATGCTGTTCCAGTACCGCACGATCGCGTCGCCCGCGGAAGCATGTGGTCCGGCGCTGTGCCCGCCGGGTTGCCGCAGCGTGGCGTGCATGACCAGCCGGCCCTTGTACCCGAGCGTTATGCCCGTCCATCCGCTGGGCTCACCGATGATGCACGCGTGCGGGCGCCAACTCTGGGCGAGGTGGCGGGCGCCCGCGGACTGGGGAGTCTCCTCGCCGACGGCGGCGACCACGCGCAGGGTGCAGTTCGAGGGGAGGTCCGCCCGGGCGGCGGCGACGAGCATGGCCGCGAGCGGGCTCTTGGCATCGACGCTCCCGCGTCCGTGGAGGATGCCACCCTCGATCCGCACGGGGATGGTGCCGGGGACGGTGTCGATGTGACCAAGGAGCACGAGTTCCCGGGCGGGCGCGGAGCCGTGGTGAGACACACTCGTCCGTCGGGTGGCGATGCCGTTGCCGGCCTCGTCGATGCTGATCTCGAATCCCCAAGCCGCGGCGGAGCGTAAGAACAACTCGACGGCCGTTCGCTCGTGCCCCGAGACACTGGGTGTCTCCACGAGATGGTGGAGGAACGCGATCGACTCCGCATCGCTAGGGAGCGAGGACGGAATGGACGTGGCCGACGCCTCCGGGGGGGACGGCGGGGGTGAGGTCCGCGTGCCGCTCACGCGCAGGCTCCTTCGAACACCGTTCCGGAACCGGATCGGGCGGAAGCGATGGGCGTGTCTCCATTCGCAGATCCGATGACGACGCGGGCGACGCCGCCGAGGATCGCTTCTTCCGCGGCGAGCACCTTGTTCATCATGCGACCTTGAGCGGCCTTGCGGACGACGTCGATGCCGCTGCTCGAAACACTTGGAATCAGGGAGGCGGGGTCGCGCGGATCGCGGAGCACGCCGGGCACGTTGCTGAGGAGGAGCAGTTCGTGGGCGCCGAGCGCGGCGGCGGTCTTGGCGGCGGCGCGGTCGGCGTCGACGTTCATGGCGACCCCGTCATGCGAGATCGCGGGTGGTGTGAGGACGGGCACCCGAGCATCTTCGAGGAGAAGTCGGAGAAGACGCGTATCCACCGCATCGACGGTGCCGGTGAGATCGTCGCGAATGATGACGGTGCGTCCGTCTTCGATGGCTCGGATGGCGTCCTTGCGTTTGCCGCGCCAGAGTCCGCCATCGATGCCGCTGAGGCCGACGGCATCGACGCCGAGTCCGCGAAGGTGTTCCACGATTGATGTGTTGATCTTGCCGCAATAGACCATGTTGAAGATGTCCAGCGTGGCGCGGTCGGTGCGGCGGCTGGTGTGCCCGGAAGGGCTGGTGAGGAAACGCGGGGGGTGCCCAAGACGTTCGGAGAGGACATTGGTTTCGTGGGACCCGCCGTGGACGAGGATGATGCGCAGGCCCGAGCGGACACACTCGGCGATTTCGCGGAGGGCGGGTCCGAGGTGGATGCCTTCGCCTCCGCCGATCTTGACGACAAGGAGTGGGGTGGTCATGGAGAGTCTCAGCACGGGTGCAGTCCGGGAAAGGAAAGCCCGGTGTCTTCATCGAGCCCAAGGGCGAGGTTCATGCACTGCACGGCGGAGCCCGCGGCGCCCTTCATGAGGTTGCCGAGCGCGCAGATCGCGACGATGCGCCCGGTGCGCTCGTCGAGGTCAAAGCCGACGTCGGCATAGTTGGACCCGGCAAGGATCTTGGGATCGGGCAGACGGTGCAGTCCTGTGCGCTCGCTGACCAGACGCACGAAGGGCTCCTGGGCATAAGCGGCGCGGTACAACTTCCAGAGTTCCTTGATCTCGAGGCGGCGGGTGGGGATCACGTGCGATGTGCAGAGGACGCCGCGGACCATCTCGATCGCGGTGATCGTGATATCGAGCGGGAAGGCGCCGAGTTCCTGCTCCACCTCCGCGGCATGACGATGCCCGACAGGAGCGTACGTGCGAACGGCACCGCTTCGTTCGGGGTGGTGCGAGCCTTCGCTGGGCTCGGCGCCGGATTCGGAAGAGCCAACCTTGATGTCGCAGATCACGCGCTCGATCAGGCCGGCGCGGGCGAGGGGGAGGAGCGCGAGATTCATCGCCGTGGCGTTGCACCCCACGCCGCTGACGAGCCGCGCACCTCGCAACGTGCTTCGGCTGAGTTCGGGAAGCCCGTACACGGCGGTCGAGAGACGCGAGGGCGCGGGATGCTCGCCCTCGTACCAGGCCTTGTACACGGCGGGATCACGCAAGCGAAAATCGGCGGAGAGGTCGATGACCAGGGGCGCGAGATTGAGCCAGCGTTCGATCTCGCCCGCGGCCTGCCCGTGCGGGAGACAGAGGAAGATCACGTCGCTGCGTGGAACTTCCTGTGGCACCGTGAAAAGTAGGTCCGTGCGCTTTCGAAGGTTGGGGTGGACACGGTGCATGGGCTGCCCCGCGAGCGAGCGAGAACTGACGGCCTGCACCCGGGCCTGCGGATGGTCGAGGAGGAGCCGGAGGAGTTCCCCTCCCGTGTACCCGCTGCCGCCGACGATGGAACATCGGACGCTCATCGGGCGCCTCCCGCGATGGGGCGTTGTGCTCGTCGCTTGGCGATGCGGATGGCGTGATCCGCGACGGCGCCGGGGATATCGACGCCGCTCGCGTCGATGCTGTTGCGAAACTCCATCGAGTGGTTGATCTCGTTGACCAGGTAGCCGCGTGTTGGGCACTCGAGAATGTCGATGGCGCAGACGTCGGCCCCGACACACTCGGCCGCACGTTCGCAGAGCGACCGGAGGTCATCTGGAATCGCCAGGCCGGCGGCTTGGGCACCTCGGGCGGTATTGGTCACCCAGTGCGTGCTGGTGCGTGTGATCCCCGCGATGACCTCGCCGCCCACGACGAAGACGCGGAGGTCGCGTCCGGGCTTGTTGATGTGTTCTTGAACGTAGTAGACGTGGTGGGCGACCGAGCCCAGCGTGTCACGATGCTCCACGATGGCTTCGGCGGCGTCGCGGTCGTTGACACGGGAAACAAGACGCCCCCACGAACCGATGGTGGGCTTGAGCACGGCGGGATAGCCGATCTGCTCGATGGCCGCGAGGGCCGACTCGGGAGAGACGCCCACGAGCACGCGGGGCGTGGGGAGGTTCGCGGCCTGGAGGGCCAGCGAAGTTCGGAGTTTGTCGCTGCACCAGTCGATCGCCTGGGCGCTGTTGATGCAGCGTACGCCGTGGTGCTCCAGAATGCGCACGGCGGTCAACGAGGTGGAAAGACTGACGCAGCGGTCGAGCACGACGTCGTAGTCGCGCCAGCGCCCGGGCGCGGCGAGGTCAAAGACACTCTCCCGGAGGTCGATGAGGTCCGGTGCATGCCCTCGCCCGGCGAGGGCTTCGGCCAAGAGGCGTTCTTCGGTTCGCACGCGGGTGTGCGTGATGGCGATTCGCATGAGATGGCTCGGTACAAGGCGGAACGGGAGACGACGAGAGATGGCTCCAAGGGAGGTCGGGCGATGCGTCCCGGCACGATGGCTTCGCTGGCGTTAATTACTCGCCCCAGTCTTCTTCAACCTCGGGGGCCAGTTCCAGGCGAATCGGGTTGGTCAACGCCACTTCCAGTTCCACGCCACAGTCCCTGCAGCGTGCGACCTGCCCTTGCAGTGGTGGACGGTCGAACTGAACGACGCCCTCACATTCGGGGCAGGCGGAGGTGGTCAACGCGGCAGAAGGTGCGCTCATGTTGGGCCTTTCAAATGCGAGCACTAGGCTCTCGGACGGGATCGTGAAACTCAAAACGAAAAACCCCGGACACGCGTCCGGGGTTTGCTTGGTCGGCTTTTTCAGGGGAGGGGTCTTACTTCAAACCACCCGAAAAGCACACAAACGCCCGGACGCTGTTCGCGCCTTTGGCTTTCGTGGCTTTGGTGGCTTTGGTGGTCGGGGTGGATCGCATGGTGATGTCCCGGGCGGCCTGCCTACAGGATGCACGAGTGAGCAGTATACGTCGGTCAACAGACGGGTCAAGATTCAGATTGTTCCGTGGAAAGTGACGGGATGGCCTGGGTGACTCGTGAGCGCAATCGGTCGCCGGAGGGAGGTTTCATGCTTCGGAAAAGTCATATCCCGCCACATACTTCCCCGTCTTCAACTTGACCATCTGTCGCAGAATGTCATTGCACAGCGCGCTCGCGCCAAACCTGAAAAACTCGGGCGTCAGCCACGGGTTCCCACCCTCAAACCCCGGCACGCACAGCGGGCTCAGCGTCTCGTGCACCATCACTAGATACTGCACGGCCTGCTTCGCGGTGCGAATTCCGCCCGCGGGCTTCACCCCCACGATCTTTCCCGTGTCCAGATACCAATCCCGCACGGCCTCG
Organism: uncultured Phycisphaeraceae bacterium; assembly: GCA_964543905.1. GTDB lineage: Bacteria > Planctomycetota > Phycisphaerae > Phycisphaerales > UBA1924. The sequence continues at coordinate 161,160 of CAZIZO010000006.1, read as the reverse complement.
AGCATCACCAGCGTCACGGGCATCGTTGCCGCGGGCTGTACCTTGCCCGTGCTGGTCTTGATGAAATCGCCCGAGGCTCGTGCTCGCTTCTCGTCTTCGGGTGTGCGATGGCTCGCCTGGGCCCATTCCCGATCCACGTCATCCATGGCGCGAATCGCCAGGTCACTCGCAAACCGGACGGCATCCAGCGTCTCAAGTTCACCGGTTTCCAAAATCACCTTGAGGTGCGCCGCCGATCCATCGTCTCGCAGGCACGCCCGCTTGACCGCGCGAATCTCTTCGCCCACTTCGTCATATCGCCCGGCCAAGAACGCGCCGCGGTTGATCACCATGTCGATCTCGTCCGCCCCGGCCGCCACCGCACGCCGCGTGTCCTCCACACGAACGTCAAGCGGATACTGCCCGCTGGGAAACCCCGTCGCCACCGACGCGATCTTGACACCCCGCGGCATCACGTCCCGTCCGTCCAACTCCTTCACGCACGCTTCGACGAGCGACGGATACACGCACACCGCGGCACAACTCGGCACCTCCTCGCCCAGCACCTCGTGGTCGCGTTCGAAGGGTCGCAGGGCCTTTCGGCACAGCGCCCGCGCCTTCTCCCGCGAGTCCTTGCCTTCGAGCGTCGTCAGGTCCAGCATCGACATCGCCAGCCGCAACGCTCCCATCTTGCTCGACGCCTTGATCGAGCGCTTCGTAAACGAGGCGGCACGCTCGCTCGCCATCACGGTGTCCACGGTCGGGCTGGAGAACATGCTCCAATAGTAGAGAGTGAAGGCGCTGCATACGGCGCGTAGAATCTTCTCTTCCGGTCCGTACCCCTTTTCTCTGGGAGCCTCGCATGTCCGCTTCGACCACCCCTGTCATCCTCGCCGCCAAGCGCACCCCCATCGGCAAGTTCTTTGGTGGGCTCACCAAGGTCCCGTCCCCTCAACTCGGCGCGTACGCGATCCAGGCGATCGCGAGCGAAAACGCGGCGATCGGCGGCGCGATCAAGGGCGGGGGCGTGGACGAAGTCATCATGGGCTGCGTGCTGCAGGCCGGGCTGGGGCAGAACCCCGCACGCCAGGCGGCGCTCAAGGCGGGACTCCCCGAGACCACCTCGTGCGTGACCGTCAACAAGGTCTGCGGCTCGGGGTTGCAGGCCGTCATGCAGGCCGCCCAATCCATCAAGGCGGGTGATAACCAACTGGTCCTGGCGGGCGGGTTTGAGAGCATGACCCGCGCGCCGTACTTCGCCGCCATCCGCGACGGCGCGGGCGCGCCGAAGTTCGGCCCCATGCAGTTCGAGGACCACATGCAGTACGACGGCCTGCGCTGCGCCTTCGAGTGCTGGGCGATGGGCAACGGTGCGGATTACATCGCCAAGAAGTACGAGATCACCCGCGCCGATCAGGATCGCTGGGCCGAGCGATCGCACCGCCTCGCGGCGAAGGCGACGAAGGAAGGGTGGTTCAAGAACGAGATGGTGTCCCTGACGGGCGAGCAATGCATGGACAAGAAGTCGCCGGGCCTCACCGCCGACGAGGGCATTCGCGCCGAGACCACGCTCGACTCCCTCGCCAAACTCAGAAACGTGTTCGAGAAGGACGGCACGGTCACCGCCGGCAACGCGAGCCAGATCAGCGACGGCGGCGCGGCCCTCTGCGTCGCCAGCCTCGCCAAGGCCGAAGCCCTTGGCGTCAAGCCCATCGCGAGAGTGGTCGCCTATCACACCTCCGGCGTGGCGCCCAAGGACATCTTCCGCGCTCCGGCGCTCGCGGTGCCCGCGGTGCTCGCCAAGGCCAAACTCGCGGTGAAGGACATCGACCTCTTCGAACTCAACGAGGCCTTCTGCGCCCAGACGCTCCAGAACATGAAGGAAGGCGGCATCCCGGAGGAGAAGGTCAATCTTGCCGGCGGTGCGACCGCCTTGGGCCACCCCATCGGCTGCTCCGGCGCCCGCGTCCTCACCACGCTGATCCACCAGTTGCATCGCACGGGCGGGAAGCGAGGGGTCGCGGCGCTCTGCCTGGGCGGGGGCAACGCCGTCGCGATGCTCGTCGAGGTGTGAGCCGACGCTGGACCTCAAACACCACGACCCCGCGACTTGACGCGGGGTCGTTTTTCTCTCTGTGGTCGGACAGGGCGTCGATGGGTTGGACTACGCGGCCTTCTTGACCACCTTGGCTTCGACCGACTTCAGCAGTTCGATGATCCTGTTGCTCACGGGCTCGACCTTGAGGAACTCCGCCTCCGCTTCCTTCGCCTTGCCCGAGTTCTTCAGGTCCACGATCGTCTTGATCAACTGGTGGAGTTTCTCGTGCTCCTTTTCGAGCGTCTTCATGTCCAAGATCGTGGCATACTTCGAAAGTCCTTCGCTGTAGAGCCACTTCCCCAGGTCGCAGTCGCGGTGGCTCGTGGCCTGGTTTGCCGTCAGGCCCGGCTTTCCGTCGAGGAAATCGCGCAGTTTCAGTTTCCAGGTGGCGTGCTTGATTCGAGCGGAGGAAAAATCGAGGGACATGAGGGTGGTTCCTGTCAGTTGCCTTGCACCAGCCGAGGGCAGGCTTGCGGATCGGATGACCTTCGTCGTGCATCACGCGCACGACGCCACTCTCTCCATCGGCCGGCGTGGGAGCAACATTGAGACGACTCATGCGAAGTGTGGCATGGCGATCCGCAGAATGATCCTGTCCCCTGTTTGAGTGGTGTCCCCTACTTGGCCTAAAGGGAGAGACGGGCCGGGGACTTCAGTCTGCCCCGGCTCGGGTTGGATGTTGTATTCGTGGGCAACGGCTATCTTGAAGCCCGCTGCGAGCGCCGGCGGCGGAGAGCCAGCCGCAAGCGCCGTCGGACACTTTCGAGTCGCGTATTTTCGTTCGATCAACGTGTGGCGATCCGGGCATGCCCCGGAACGCGCCCGGCTCGCCGCGTGGGGCGTGCGATGCGCCGGATCACCCCCTGGGTCGCTCCAAGCCCCGCCCTTGTAGCGGGCGAGGACGAAGAGGAGGTCGTCAAGGGTCACCCGTCGTCGGGCGTCCCCGACATGTTTCCGTCGTCGAGGCTGGTGGGGTAGGCAGCGACGGGCGATGCGAACGTGCCAAAGTCGATCGCTGCGCCCATCAACGCGAGCAGGGGATGGGAGCCCGCACGCGACCCCGTGCCAGGCCGCGGTCCACCGAACGCCGGAATCGGTCCCTGCGGGGGGGAGTTTCTCGGCACAGGAGAAGCGTGCTCTGCTTTCCGTGGGGCCTCCCGCGCGCTATCCTTTCCCCCTTCCATCGGGAAGGGAACGTTTGGGCCCGGTTTGGTTCGTGCCCGGACATCCACACACCACCGCACCCGCGAGGCCATCATCGTGAAGATCAAGACCGACGAGATCGCAAGCGTTATCAAGCAGGAAATCGAGCACTTTTCCGCGCAACTCGAGGTTTCTGAAGTCGGCCGCGTCGTCGAAGTCGGCGACGGGATCGCCCGGATCTACGGGCTCTCCAACGCGATGGCCGGCGAACTGCTCGAGTTCCAGACGAGCGAGGGCGCGGTGATGGGTCAGGTCTTCAACCTCGAGTTGGACACCGTCGGCGCGGTCATCTACGGCGACTTCCTCGCGGTGAAGGAAGGCGACATGGTCAAGGCGACCGGCCGCCTTCTCGAAGTGCCTGTCGGGGAGGCGCTCCTTGGGCGCGTCGTCGATCCTCTGGGGCGTCCGGTCGATGGCGGCGGGCCGATCAGCGCCACCGAGTTTCGCAAGGTCGACATCATCGCTCCGGGGATCGCCGAGCGTCAGCCCGTGCACGAGCCCATGCAGACGGGCATCAAGGCGGTCGACGCGATGATCCCCATCGGCCGCGGGCAGCGCGAACTCATCATCGGCGACCGCAAGACGGGCAAGACCGCCGTCGCGCTCGACACGATCATCAACCAGAAGCAGTACTGGGGCACCAAGGACGCGATGGTGTGCATCTACGTCGCCGTCGGGCAGAAGGAGTCCACCGTCGCGGGCGTCGTGGAGACGCTCAAGAAGCACGGCGCGATGGACTACACCATCGTCGTCAACGCCTCGTCGTCATCCGCGGCCCCGATGCAGTACATCGCGCCATATTCGGGCACGGCGATGGGCGAGTTCTTCATGTGGACCGGCAAGGGCGGCGACGGGCAGAAGATGTCCAACGGCCTGCCCATGCCCAAGCACGCTCTGTGCGTCTACGACGACCTCTCGAAGCAGGCGGTCGCCTATCGCCAGTTGTCGCTCCTGCTCCGTCGTCCGCCGGGCCGCGAGGCGTACCCGGGCGACGTCTTCTATCTCCACAGCCGCCTCCTCGAACGTGCCACGAAGTTGAGCAACGAGAACGGCGCCGGCTCGCTCACCGCGTTGCCCTTCATCGAAACACAGGAAGGCGACGTGTCGGCGTACATCCCGACCAACGTCATCTCCATCACCGACGGGCAGATCTATCTCGAACCCGAACTCTTCTTCTCCGGCGTGCGCCCCGCGATCAACGTCGGCATCTCCGTTAGCCGCGTCGGCGGGAACGCGCAGGTGAAGGCCATGAAGAAGATTGCCGGCTCGCTGCGTCTCGACCTTGCCGCCGCCCGCGAACTCGAAGCCTTCGCCCAACTCGGCACCGAACTCGACAAGGCGACCCAGCGCCAGTTGGATCGCGGCCGTCGAATGGTCGAGTTGCTCAAGCAAGGCCAGTACACCCCCTTCCATGTCGTTGACCAGATCATCTCGATCTACGCGGGCACGAAGGGCTTCCTGGACGACGTTCCGGTGACCGCGGTTCGCGAGTTTGAGAACGGTCTGCTCAAGTACTTCCAGGGGCCGGGCAAGCCGGTCTGGGACGCGCTCGCCGCCAAGCCGGATCTCTCGGGCGACGTGGAGAAGAAGTTGAGTGACGGCATCGCCGCATTCAAGAGCAGTTTCAAGGCGAAGTAACTCACCAAGTCCAGCATATGGGACGGGCCGGGGCGATCCGCTCCGGCCGTCTTTTCATTCAGGGCAAGTCGCCACCGGACGGCGGACCCGGTCCTGCTTCATGGATGCGATCGTCGCGGCAGGCCACATAGACGGAACACCTTCCCGGCGTTTCCCAGTGCACGCTCCCCCGATGGGTGGCCGCATCCGACCGTGTATGCGATGCTCTCATGTGGCGTGGCGGGAGGTTCGACCGATGGACTTCGGCTTTGTCGTCATCAACGGAGCGTTGGGACTGCTGGGGTCGTTCCTGGTGCTCCGGCGTTTTCGGCACGTTGGACTTTGCCTCGCGGGGCTCTCACTCCTCGCCGGTTCCGGAATCGCGTTCTACGGTGAGCAATGGTGGCCTTCGCTCGCGGGCTCGCTCCTCGCCTTGCTGTGCGCCAAACTCATCGGCAACCCGCTCGAGCCGTAACTACTTCTTCGGCTCGTGCTCCGCGAGCAGGCGGAGCACGCTCTTGCTCGCGTCATCGTCGCGGAGTTTTGCCCACGCCGCCGCGTCGCGACCTTGCTGATCCACAGCCTTCACGTTCGCCCCGGCCTTCAGGAGCGAAGCGACTTTGCGTTCGTCGCCGGCATCCGCGGCACGCATCAGAGGCGTCATGCCGTCCCGGTCGGCGACGTTCACATCCCCCTTGGCGGCGATCAGCACGTCGAGGACGTCCGCGCTGCCCTGGGAGCACGCGTACCCGATCGCGGTCTGCCCGTCATCCGCCCTCGCGTTGACGTTCACGCCTTTGGCCAAGAGCAGGTGGATCTTCGAAGCCTCGCCACTCTGGACGGCGAGTTGGAGCGCCGACTGTCCCCACTTGTTGCGGGCATTCGCATCGGCCCCGGCCGCGAGCAGCGCCTCGACGTTGGCCACATCGCCCCGAGCGCACGCGATCATCAGCGGTGTCAGCCCATCGTCTCGGCGGGCGTCCACGGGAGCGCCGGCGTCGAGAAGAGATTTTATGATTCCCGGGGTTCCCCACCCGGCGGCCCAGAACAGGGCCGTCGCGCCGTCGCGGGCGCGAATCGCCACGTTCGCCTTCGCCTCGAGCAGGGTTTGCACCGCGTCGGGCTTGCCGTTCCAACACGCGAGCATCAAGGGGGTCATGCCCCGTCGCGAACTCGCCGGGTCATCGAGCACCTGATCCACGTCCGCGCCCGACGCGAGTGCGGCCTTGATCGCCCCGATCTCACCCCGATCGACAAGATCGTGGATGCGCGCATGGCCGTTGGACGGGCGGGTTGGGTCCGCGTGATCGCCGCGGGCTTCGCCCGTCAAGTCTTGAATCGCGTACCAGAGCACGCCCCCCGCGCCGACGAGCGCGACGACGAGCAGGACGAACGGAAGTTTGCGGGACGCTGGCATCGGAGACTCCTTCCGCGGACTGGTCTTCGCAGCCGCTCCTCGGCGCGGACTTCGAAAGCCGGGAGGAGCACTCTCGCGCTCCAACCGGGTGGGGAACGTCGAGGTCGCGGACCTACTCCTCTTCCTTGGGCTTGTACGCGGCCATCACCGCCTGCTGGACCTGCGGCGGAGTGCGTTCATCATGGCTGTAGTCCATGGTGTACGTTCCTGCGCCTCCCGTCATGCTCTTGAGTTCGTTCGCGTAGTTCTGGACCTCCGCGAGCGGTGCGGTGGCGCGCACCACGCACACGTCGTTCCCGATCACGTCGCTGTTCTGCACCCGCCCGCGCTTGGTCGAGAGATGCCCCGCGATGTCCCCCATGTACTTGCTCGGCGCCGTGATCTCGAGCGTTACGTAGGGCTCCATGAGCACGGGCTTGGCCTTCTGCACCGCGTCGATGAACGCCTTCTTTCCCGCCGTGATGAACGCGATCTCCTTGCTGTCCACGTCGTGGTACTTTCCGTCGTACACGCTGACGGCGATGCCCGTCATCGGGTAGCCCGCGAAGGCCCCGTCCGCGAGGATCATCCGCACGCCCTTCTCGACCGCGGGAATGAACTGGCGGGGAATCGATCCGCCGACGGTGTCGTTGCTGAACTCGAATCCCGTCGGGTGGTCGGCCGGCAGCGGTGCGACGCGCAGATAGACCTCGCCGAACTGGCCCGCGCCTCCGGTCTGCTTCTTGTGGCGATGGTGTCCGTCGGCATTCGCCGCGATCGTTTCCTTGTACGCGACCTTCGGAGGGCTCGTCAGCAACTCGATGTTGCTCTGCTTCTTCAGACGCTCCATGATGATCCGGAGGTGCAACTCGCCCAAGCCTCGCATCACCGTCTGCTTCGTGGCCGCGATGCGCTCGACCGTGAAGGTCGGGTCCTCCGCCATCAACTTATGCACGGCATTGCTGAACTTCGTCTCGTCGGCGTGGTTCTTGAGTTCGATCGCCAGCCCATACATCGGCTTGGGCAGTGGGAGGGGGATCAGGTGGACCGAATCCAACTCGTGCGAGTCGTGCAGTACGGCGTTGAACTTCAGTTCATCGATCTTCGCGACGGCGGCGATCTCGCCCGGGCCGACCTCGTGCACTTCCACGTGCTCTTTGCCCTGCAACTTGAACATGTGCCCGATCTTGATCGTCTTCTTGTGGTCATCGATGAGCAGGTCGCTCTTGCTCTTGACGGTGCCCTGCCAGACGCGGAAGATCCCGAGTTTGCCCACGAACGGATCGGTGGTGACGCGGAAGACGTGCGCCAAGACCTTGCCCGCGGGATCGGGCTGGGGATGCCACTCCTTCTCTTCCCCGTTCTCGGTTTCTCGCCGCACAAACTCGGGCGGGTTGACCTCCACGGGGCTCGGGCAGAGCGAGGCGAAGACGTGGAGGAGGTCATCGATGCCCGCGCCGGTCTTCGCGGAGCAGTAACAGATCGGCACCAAGTGCGCCTGCTCCAGAGCCTTCTCGAAGGCCGCGTGGAGTTTGGCGGGGTCGAAGCCTTCGCCCTTTTCGAGGTATTGCTCCGTGAGTTCGTCATCGACCTCGATCACTTGCTCCACGATGTTCTTGTGCGCCTCGTGGATCGAAGAAAACTCGGCGGCGTCTCCCGCGGAATCATGCCCGTCGTGCTCGAAGACGTTGACCACCTTGTCGCGTCCGGGCGTGGGCAGGTTGATCGGCAGACAGATGTTCCCGAAGGCTTCGCGGATGCTCGCGGTGAGTTCGGCAAGGTCGATCTGGTCATCATCGATCTTGTTGACGATGATCATGCGCGGGACTTGGCGCTGCTCGCCGATTTGCATCAGGCGGCGCGTCGTGCTCTCAACGCCCTTCGCGGCATCGATGACGATCGCGACGGTTTCCACGGCCGGGAAGCAGGCAATGGCCTGGCCGAGGAAATCGGCGCGTCCGGGTGTGTCGATCAGATGGACGTCGTGTCCCTCGTAGTCAAAGTGGACGAGCGAGGGGTAGAGCGAATGCTTGTGGTGCTTCTCCTCTTCGGTATGGTCGGAGACGGTGTTCCCTTCCTCGATCGTGCCCATCCGCTTGATGACGTTCGTGGCGAAGAGCAGGCGTTCGGTGAGGAGCGTCTTTCCACTGCCCCCGGTGCCGGTGAGCAGGATGTTGCGGATGTCGGCTGGTGAGCGGCTGGCCATGGCCAAGAACCTCCTACCCGGGTGATTCGAAGAGGAGTGTGTCGAATCAAGCCCGCCTCAGGAGCGTGCCGCGCGGTCACCCGGGTGCCGAACGGCAAAGCCCAAAGGCGGAACCAAACTGCACACCAGTGTACCGAACTCCAACCACTCGGGAAAGCCCGTAGAACCCGGGATTCCATTATCAAAACTGAGAATCGATCGTCCGGGAATCGATCCTGCGTTTCGGCACGCCGCTGCGCATCAGAGCCAGCGAACGCACGCCACCCCGCCCGCGATCAGCACGACGCCCGCGACACGCCCGGGCGTGATCGGCTGCTGCGGCAGGCCCATGTGTCCAAAGTGATCGATGATGATTGAGCCGACCAACTGCCCCGCGATGATCCCCGCGGCGAGATTCGCCGCGCCGATCTTCGGCACCAGAACCAGAGCCATCGTCACAAAGAACGCGCCGAGGACCCCGCCGGTCCACGCCCACCAAGGGGCCTGCGCCAGTTTGGCCTGGTTCGGAAGTTCCGAACGCGTCAGCGAGACCACCACCAGCATCACCACGAAGCCGCCCAGAAAGTTGATGAGCCCGCCGTGGAGCCGCGTCGGCGTGAACTGCGCCACCTTCGCGTTGATCCCGGATTGATACGACGTAGCGATACCGACCGCGACGGCGAGCAGGATCGTGACCAGCGACGAGAGGTGTGGGTTCGATGAAGGCATGGCGGGCATCGTAGAGCCCGTGCCCGCTGACTAGACTCGCTTGCGCTCCGCGTCCTTCAACGTGAGACCGGCCCGCAGCGCGACTTCGGCGAGTTTGATCCGGTCGTTGATCGCGAGTTTCTTCCCCAGTGCCGCACGGTGGTTGTCCACCGTCTTGACCGACCGAAAGAGCGTTCCGGCAATCTCCTTCAGGCTGAGTCCTTGCCCGAGCAAGGCCAAGACCTCCAACTCGCGTGGGGTCAGCACGTCCAGCGGGCCCAAGTCCACCACCTCGGATTCCAATGCTTCGTACTGGTGGTCCGGTGGAACGATCCGGTCACGCCCGACGTCGCCCGCGACGCGACGGGTGATCACCAAAAACCGATCCGGTACCGCCTGGCTCGACGGTTCGCCCGGTTCGACCGAGTCTTCGTTCAAGGCCTCGATGTGGTGGATCCATGACACGTGCTGCTGACCCTGCCAGATCGAACGCAGCCGAACCGGCTTGTTGGTGCGGATGATCGTCCGGAATATTTCCAATCGCTCCTCGACCCACTTCGGGGGGAACATGTCATGGAGGCTGCGGCCAATGGCGCTCTTGGGCGTGGCCGATGGTCCGAGAAATATTTTGGCGGACTGATCGTTGATGTACAGGACCTTGCCCGTCATCGTGACGATGCTGACCCCCGTCGCGGGTTCGGTGACGAGCGCGTTCCACAACACCTCTTGGGCAACCCCGAACTTGCCGGGTGCATCCGTGGGCGGATTGGTCGAAGTGGGCTGGGGCATCTACCCTAGTGTACCAACACTTAGCCACGAATGTTCGATTTTTGTTTTTTTTCTTCGGCCGAGAACTCCTTCGCCGGATTCCACGAGGTCTTTGGGGGAGCGGGCGGGTTCGCCGATTGGCCGTTGACTGCGGGTGCTGTGATCTTGGGGGCTGCGATCATCCGTCGATGCAACTGCCACATCTGGGCTCCAGCCCAATAATACGCGAGGCCGGCGACCAGCAGTGGAATCCAGAAGTCCCCGCTGAGCCAAAACAGCAGTATGCCAAGGCCCTGAAAGAGTTTTCCGCGGATGCCCACCATCGTGGCATGGATCGCCATGTACTGCGGGACGTGCGCCGGGGTGGGGGCAAGGGAGATCGGGCCGACCGTCCAGCCTACCGAGGCGCCGGCATGGGCGATCCCGAAGAAGACGCTCGCCGCCGTCAGCGTGCTCTCGTCCCGCACGAAGATCAGAGCCAGTGGATAAAAGCCCAAGAGGGCGAAGGACCCCGCCGTCGTCCGCACGGCACCAAATCGGTCCATCAGCAGACCGGCGGGAAAGAGCACCGCCACGAGCGCGAGCAGGTACGACGCTTGCGTGCTCTGCGCGATCGCGTCGTATTCCAGATTGAGTTTCTTCGCGGCAAGAAGCGGAAGCAAGGCCGACGCGATCATCCACCCGATGCCATACGTCATGTACGCGGCTTCGTAGCGGGCGAACGTTGGATCGGCCTTCAGGATGCGTCCCATGTGGGCGACGGGATCGACCAACTTCGCGAAGTGCCCCTTCTCGTGCCCACGGACATCCAGCACGCGAGATCGCCCGTGCCCACTCAGGCGTGAGAGGAGTTCCAGGCATCCGACGCCCGCGAGTTGCATCCCCGCGACGATGGGCAGAAAGAAGCGATACGACTCGGGATCGCGCGTGAGCCACTTGCCCAGCACCACGCTGTACAGGGCGGCGGCGACCAGCGACGTGCCCCAGAGCACGCTGTAGATCCGTCCTCGCTTGGCGGCCGGGTACAACGATTGCAGCAACTCGCCCGTGATCGGCGGATAGCCCGCGCCGCCAACACATGAGATCAGGTGCGGGATCAGGAGCATCCAGTAGTTGTCGGCGAAGCCCATCAGCGCGAGCGGAAATCCGGCGATCAGCCAGTATGCCGCCAAGTAGCGACCGAACGGAAGGCGCTTGAAGAAGTCATTCCAGAAGATCGAGAGGCTGTAGAAGATGGTTGGCGTGGCCGTGATCAGCAACGACTGCCATTCGTTCGCATGGAACTGCTTGATGGCCACCACCGCCAGGATCGCCTGCACGGAAAAACTCGTGGCGTGCACGAGCGCCGCCCCCGCGATGTGGAGGGCGAGATAGGGTGCAAGACGGGCCGGGCGGTCGGCGAGAGTGGGGGCGTTGCTCAAGGGGACGATGGTAGCGGCGGGGTGGGGTGGATCGGGAGCGAGGCAAAAATCCTTGCGCGACCTTGGCACAAAAGAAATCGGGCACGGACGTGCGTCCGTGCCCGAGTCGAACGAGATTCAGGAGACTTCGTTAGCAGCCCTGCTCAAAGCGGAAGAGGTAGTAGAGGAGGTCGTCGATGGTGACGCCGCCGTCGAGCGTGTTGGTGAACGAGCCATCATCGACGTCGGCGCAGAGGTCGCCGGCTTCGAAGATGGCAAGGTAGTAGAGGAGGTCGTCGATGGTGGTGCCACCGTCGGGGGTGCCGATGCCCGAGCCGTCGTCAAAGTCGGAGACGCACGAGCCGTAGCACCCGCTGGGGATGAGGTCGATGGTCAGCGACCCGTTGCCCTGGAGCGAGGCGAATCCACCGACGCGGATGAGGTAGGTGACGCCCGCGCTGGCGCCAAACTGGAGCCAGGAGTCGCGGATATAACCGCTGCCGCAGTGGATGTTGAAGTCGTCGTCATTGCACGCGATCGGCGCACCGGCGGGGCAGCCGTCGGGATACACGGCCGAGACGGTGTCAAACGAACTGCCGCAGGTCGTGACGGTCACGACGCCCGCGGCGGTTGCGGTGTAGCGGAACCAGAGGTCGCTGCCCATCGCGCCGCAGGCTCCCGGGCCGTCGGTCGTGGTGCCGTTGTTGCACCAGGCGTAGGTGCCCGCGGGAACGAGGAGGGCCTCGGCGCAGTTGTCGTTGGCGATCGAGGAAGAAACGTTGAGGGTGAAGGGGGCGATGATGCGACCACCGAACTTCGAGACGCGGATCTTGACCGTCTCTCCGGGATTGACGACCGCCGAAGTGGCGGAGTCGAGCGTGCCGCCGCCGCTGCAGACGACGAAGTCGTCGTCATTGCAGGCGATCTCCGTCCCACCGCACGCGGAAAGGATGGAGAGGACGGTGTCGATGCCGAAGGAGGCGTTGCTGCCGCAGGTGCTCACGGTGAGGCGGCGCGGGTTGCAGGTGGAGTTGGTGTAGGAGTACCAGACGTCGGGGTTGCTCGAGGAGGCTCCGCAGCCGCCGGCGTTGCTGTCGTTGGCGGCGCACACGAGGGTGCCGTTGTAGGTGCCGCCCGCCGAGACGTCGATGGCGTTCGCGCAGAGGTCGTTCGGTGGGTAGGTGTCCGCCCCTCGGATGACCTGCACGGTGAACGGACCGGCGCGGTTGCCCGCGAAGCCGCCGACGCGGAGGAGGTAGGTGGTGCCCGCCGTCAGGTTGGCGGAGATGCGCGATTGCAGCCCGCACGAATCGTCGTTGCAGGCGATGGTGTTGCCCGAGGTGCCCGGGCAACCGGAGTGGAGGGAGAGGACGGTGTCGTACCCCGAGCCGCAGGACTCAAAGGTGTACGTACCGCCGCAGGTTGGGGTGTAGGAGTACCACACGTCGTTGGACGTGCCGGTGCTGCCGCAGTTGGACGTTCCATCGTTGGTGGCGCAGGAGGTATCGCCGGTGTAGGGCGTGCCGTCGACCATGGGGATGGCGGCGGTGCAGGCGTCATTCGTCGGGAAGTTGTCGAGACGGCTGACGGTGAGGGTGAAGTCTCCGGCCTGGTTGTTGTATCCGCCGAGACGGATGTAGTAGGTGGTTCCCGCGGTCAGCGCGATGTCGATGCGCGAGGCGAGGCCGCTCGCGGCACAGGCGCCGACCCCGTTGTCATCGTTGCAGGTGATCTGCGTGGTCAGGTCAGCAGGGCACCCGGAGTGGATGGAGAGGACGGTGTCGAAGGGAAGCGGGCTGCGGCAGGTGTCGAAGCGGTAGGTCGCCGAGCACGTCGGAGTGAAGCGGTAGTAGACGTCGCGCTGGACGTTGAAGCCGCAACTCGTGGCGCCTTCGGTGGTCGCGAAGGTGTTGTTGCCCGAAACAGCGCCGAGACCAATCGCCGTCGCACCAACGCAGGTGTCATTCCCCGGCGGAGGAGCCGCCGCGATCACCGCGTTGTTCGCGTTGACAAAGCCCCAGCCAAAGCCGGTGTCATAGCCCGCGGTGCCGAGATCGACGGCGGTGTTCCGCATGATCGTCTCGACCTGAGCCGAGGTGAGTGCGGGGTTGCGAGAGATGACGAGTGCCGCGACGCCTGCCGCGTAGGGCGAAGCGAACGACGTGCCGTCGACAATCACGTAGTCCCCGGCGACATAGCCCGCGGAGCCCGTGCGGTCACAGGCGTAGATGGTCTGCCCGGGGGCCGAGAAATCGAGGCCCGTGCCGAACTGGCTGAACGAGGCGCGAGCGCCGGTGCGATTGAGCGCCGCCACGCTGTTGACGATCGGGATGCTGGAGGGGTAGGCGATGCTGCCCGCGCCGCTGTTGCCGGCGGAGGCGAAGTGCACCATGTTGTTGTTGTTGTAACTGTTGAGGTAGGCGGTCTCCACCGCGGCGGAAGTGCTGCCGTAGGAGTTTGAGTTGTTCGAGACGCGAGCGCCGATGCCCACGCCCCAGTTGATGGCGTCGGCGGACCACGAGAGGAAGCCGCTCCACGAGCCGTTGCACGCGAGGTTGCTCACGCCGATGTTGGTCGAGGACGTGCGGGTCGCGGGGGCGATGCCGACCACGCCAAGACCGTTATTGATCCGACCGGAGATGCAGGACGCGACGGCGGTGCCGTGGTTGTCGCAGGCGTTGATCGGTTCGCCGCCCGACCCATTGCCCGTGAAATCGTTGCCCGGCCCGCTGTTCAGATCGGGGTGAGCCTGCTGCACGCCCACGTCCATGATGATCGTGATGACGGCGTTCGAGCCCGTGGTGATGTCCCACGCTTCCACGCCGTCCATGTCGGCGTCGACGGTCCCGCCGGCCTGGCCCGTGTTGTGGATGCCCCAGAGATCCCCGAAGAAGGTGTCGTTCGGAATCAGGTTGTGCTTGCCCGTCGTGATGTTGTCACACTCGGCGAAGGTCGTCTCGTTCGCGACCGCGAGCGCGTTCGAAGATTCCAGAGCCTCGAACCCGCTCTTGGTGTTCAGTTCAACCCGCGCCGCGTTCGGCATGATCGCCCAGCGGAAGTCCACGCCCTTCGCGTTGACCTTCGCGAGCGTGTTCTGGCGCGCGACCGCGCCCGCGTTCCCGCTGAACTCAACCACGAGGAAGCGAGACGGCCAGTACGGCATCCCCTCGTCCCCCGAGAAGACGGGAGAAGCAAAGGCGATCATCGGATCATTCGCGAGCGCCTGCACAATGGCCTCGATCGCGGCCGGGGTGTCGGAGCCGGCCATCGTCGGAACCGTGTACCACCCGCGGATGGGCGACGGGGTGGCGTTGCCGACGTCGAGCCCCAACGTCGCCAGATTGCCGGCGACTTGCGCTAACTGCACGCCCGCGGGCAACTCGATCGCGACCTGGCTGCGGTCGAGCGCGTGGAATCGCTGCTCCTTGAAGTGGAAGTGCTGATAGGTACCGTTGGTTGGTGGGGCGGCCATCGCCAGCCCCAAAGAACATGCGAACCCGACCGAGCAGGCCAGAGCCCGCAACACGCGTGCGTTCATGATTTTCCCCTATGAGAACAAAGGATGAGAGGCCCGTGAGGCCCATCGCCCACGTGTGATCCTCTCCCGCGAACCGCACAATAACCGATTTCACCCCAATTTGCAACCGTATCGAGATGATTTGGTTGACAATTGCTGGAAACACTGGCTCGACGCGCTTGCCTGCCGGGCGGCCATCCTTTGGTTTATTTCGGTGTCGATCCTGGCGGCGGGGTCACGAGGACGTCGTTCACCGGCTGTTGCGCCACGAAGGCCGCGATCGCCCGATCAAGTTCGGCCGGTCGATCGTCCATGATGAAATGCCGAGTGTCTTCAAAGTAGGCAACTTGGATGTTCGGGGGCATCCCCTCAAACTGTTCGGCAATGACCCTGCGAGCCTGATTCATGGCTTCGACGCCTCCATCCAGCGAAAGTGCTGGGAGCACGAGCACGCGGGTCGGTGTTTTCTTCAGTGCCGGACGAAGGTCGGAGACCATCATTTCGCACATGTATTGGACGGTCGTGTCGCGAGGAACGCCCGAGCACATTTCGCCGAGTTGCGTGGCTCGATCGGGGCTCTTCACAAGGTATCGCATCCCGCCGACTTGCTGCTTCTTCCAGTTCTCGGGCGGAATGATCCGCATGACCTCGTTCTGGCTTTGGGCCGTAATGACGCGGCGCTCTGGAGTCTCCTCTTCGTCCGGCGCGACGACCCGGGGCGGGTAGAGCGGGATGGAGTCGATCGCGATGACACCCGCGACCGCCTCGGGATGTCTCGTGGCGAGCCTCATGGCCACATGTCCGCCCAGCGAGTGACCGGCGACGTATGGTTTCGTGATCTTTTGATCCTCGATCAACTTGAGCACACCCCGCTCGGCGTTCGTCAGCCACACGAGATCAGTCAGTTTCGCATCCTTGGCGAGCGGCGGAGCGTCGCTCCCACCGAAGCCGGGCAGCGTCACGGCCCACATGCGATAGCGTTCCGCGTTGCGGTCCATGAAGGCGTTGAAAACGCGCCAGTCGCACGACAGTCCGGGGATGAGGATGAGATCGACCGGACCTGTGCCGCGCTGTTCAACATGGGCGAGCGGCGAGAAGGTCGCGGGCCCCCCGACGCCCGGTGCGGCGGGCTGGGGCGTCGCGGGCATGCGCTCACGGCCGACGACGTGCCCATCTTGACCTCCCTGCGCAAACGCGGGCGGCGGGAGCAACGCGAGGGAAAGAAACGCGACGGGAACAACGGATCGCATGCCTAATGGTACGGACTGCGTGAGGCGGTCGCGGTCACTAGGATTCTCGTGATGTATCGGACTTCACGTCGTGGCATGTCGCGTTCCGCGGGGCTTGTGCTGGCCGCTCTGGCGGGCACGGCCTCGATCAGCGTGTTGGTGTGGTTCTCGCTGCTTGGAGGGGAACCACCGCCGCGCTCGGTCACCTCCGGTGACCCAGCGGGCCCACCCCCGGACCTCCGCCAAGGCGCACGGGCGTCGGACGTGACGATCGACATCGCGGACAAGAGTGATCCTTCTCGGCGATCCGGGTACATCCGAGCCAAATCGACGCAGCAGATGGAGAATCGCCAGGTCAAGATGGTTTTGCCCGAGATGTGGCACTTCCCGCGATCGGGACGACTGGCGCGGATCACCGCCGACGAGGCCGAGGCGTACATCCCCAGCGAGCAGCCGGGCTCGCGCCCCGAGCGCGCGGTGATGCGGGGGAACGCCGAGTTGAGGCTCTTTGACCCCAAGGCGGGAGATGCGCCGGGCACGACGACGATTGACCCTTCCCGCGATCATGCGTGGTTGATCGCCAGGACGCCGATCATGTATTACGACGGGCCGTTGGGGGAGGTGACGATTCCCGACGAACTGGACATCCAGAGTGATGCGTTCACCTTCCGTGCGAGAAACGCGACGATGCGATTCAGCGATGCGGAGCAACGACTTGAGTTTTTGCGCATCGAAGAAGCCAAGTCGCCGCTGGTGCTCCAATCGAATGCGAAGTGGAACGCTCCGAGCGGGGGGGCGCCCGCATCGCCTTCGTCCCCACGCACGGAAACGTCGGTCCTCCCGCCCAAGCCCGATTCCAAAGACCCTCGACCGCTCGCGGCTCCTGGGGCGCGATCTCCGGCTTCGCCGGCGACTCCCGTGCCAAGCGACGTTCCGCCGAAGGAGCCGTCCGTCCCGGTGGAGGCGTTTTATCGGCTGGTCATCGAGAGCCCCGTGACGGTGGAGCAGGGCGGTCGGTCGATCTCCGCGGACCGGCTCGAAGCGTGGATGCGGTTGATCAATAACAAACTCCCCGCGACGGCGATGGGCGAGCCAAAGGCGAAGGTGGGTCCGACTCCCGCGCCGCCGACAAAGCCGTCCGCGACCGATGCGGGCGTGCCCGCGCCGACCGAGCAGGCATCGAGCATGACTCTGGTTCAGGATGGGGCGAGCGACCGTGGCGAACCCGTCCGCATCACGTGGACGGGGCCGCTCGAAGTCAGGCCGCTGGCGCAATCTCCCGTCGAACTCGAAGGCACGGACATCGCGTTGCGATTCACGGCGAATCCGGATCGCCTTGTGACGTTCCGAGACGAGAAGACCGGCGCGTCGGGTTCCGCGCCGGAGGTGCGGTATGCCGCCACGCCACGAGAGATCACGCTTTTGACCCAGTCGTCGGACCAGGTTGTGCGACTGTCGATGCCCGGCTCGGGCGAGGCGGTCGTGCAGCGGGTGAGCATCGGCATCAGCACAGGGCGAGTCGTGATCACGGGCGCGGGCGCCTTGCAGGGTGAAGTGGACACGCACGCGGGCGATGACCCCGCGCATGCCGGGCACGATCACAACACCCGCAACCTCACGTGGATCGAGAGCGCTGCGTTTGTCTTCGCGGTGGAGAACGGGCAGATCACGCCCAAGTTGCACTCTTCAACGCTGGTCGGGGGTATTGGCGCGGGTGATCGAAACGGGCGGCTTGGCGCCGATCGCCTCGACGCGCGTTTCGTACCTGATCCGGGCAACCCCGACCGGACGGTGCTCACGACGATGACGCTCACGGGCTCGGCGAGCCTTGCCGACTTCTCGGGTGGAGCGCTCTCGGCCGACACGATCGACGTGGCGTTCGATCTTCGTCCGGGCGGGGGCGACTCGGATCCGGCGCTCCTGACGGCGATGGGCAGCGTCTCAGGCTTTCGTCAGGGGTCCACGCTCTCGGCCGATTTCTTGCAGGCGTCGCTCGTTCGCAAGGACAACGCGAACGAGGTCGACCAGGTCGTGGCGAAGGGGAACATTTCGTTCGCCGGGCCTTCGGCCGTCTTTGCCGGCGGAGACGAGTTGCAGGCCGTGCCGAGATTGGAGATTGTGGAACTCACGGGCACGAGCGCGTTCGTGGGGCAACGACAAACGCAGGTCAATGGGACACGTATCCACATCGAGGGAGGCCCACGCCAGGTCCGCGTGGTGGGTCCGGGTACGTTCGAGCACCAGGACCTTCTGGACAACGCTGATGGGCGTGCCCGCGACGATCGCGGACGAGTGACCGCCGCCTGGACCACGGGCATGACGTTCGACGATCTCGCGGGGCACGTGAGATGCGACGGCGGCGTCCGCATGGTCTGGGAGCAGGGGCCGCTCCAGCGGGACACCCTTGACGCCGAGAGCGTCGCGATCTGGGTCACCCCGCAACGAAGGTCCACGTCGGCATCCCCCTTCGCGGTGGACCCAGCCGCTTCCCCGATGACGCTTCCCTCAGCCGAAGGCGACTCAGGCCCGTTGGGTGATCGAACCCTGCTCCGCGCAGTCGCCTTTGGGGCCGGGACGGTCCGCGAGAAGGGAGGGCCGGTGAGGGTCGATTCCCGTCGCTTCGTGCCGCGTGGAGACGGTGAGGCGAGCGATACCATCGAGCGACTCTTGTATCTGGAAGGGCTCGAGATCCACGTCGACCACGCGGCGAGCACGCTCACCGTGCCCATCGCGGGGAGGATGTTCGTGCTCGACCAGCGCGAACGGCAAGCCGCCGCGAACGCCAAAGCGGGGACGAGCCTCGACCCGCTGTCCCAACTCGCCGACTCGTCGGGTGAGGCCCTGTTCCGCTGGGGTGGCTCGTTGGTGGCGAACCGTTCCGACGGCACGCTGACCCTGACCAAGGACGTCGCGCTGCGCCATCGTCGCCTGGAGGACGACACCATCACGGAGTTGACGGCGGCGACGGAGGTTCGCGCCAAACTCTCGAAGACCGACGCGGCGCCGTCCGGCCCGCCACGAAGGGCGGGCACGATCGAGTCCAGCCTCGGGCAACTGGAATGGGCAACCGCGAAGGGCAGCGCCTGGCTGGCGAATCAGGGGCGGCAGGTGCAGGCCGACGAGTTGCTCTACAACGCGATCGCGGGTGAGGTGGATGCCTCGTCGAGTGAGGGGAGCAACGTGACGCTGCTCGAACCGCAAGCAGGCACGCCCTTGACCGCACGCCGGATCCTGTGGAATCTCAAGACCGGTCGCATCGAGGTCAAGCAGCCGGGGACCATTGTGGCGCCGAGGTGAGGTGAGCCGCCTTCGTCATACCTGCGATCAACGCATCACACCGCACCCGCTGGTTGCCTCGAGCCGGGCATGAACACGCTCTCGGTGTTCTTTCGTCATGGCGAGGACGGTCTAGTTGCCAAACGGATCGTCGCCACCCTTCCACTCGGCGATCCAGAGTTGGCTGCTGGGCTTGGCTTCGCCGTCGGCTTTCGGCCCGCGTTGGCAGGTCCACATCATGTACTTGCCGTCGAACGAGAAGACAGGGAGGACATCGGCGCCGTCGGCACTGGTGATGCGACGCTTGCGAAGCCCCTCGACCCGTACGGTCATCGCCCCGTGCTCCGTGGTTGCCGACTTCGCGGCATCGAGTTTCTTGGGATCAACCTCGATCGCAAAGACCTCGTAGTTGGCATGGCTCACCTCGCTCGTCGCATACACCAGGAACTTCCCGCTCGGATGCCAGTAGGGGCACCAGTTGACGTGCTCATTGTCGGTGAGTTGATATTCGTGCTCGATGCCGACCGGGATGTCGACGCCCTCGGCGTCCTTCTCGAACTTGAGTCGTGCGACGAAGATCTGGAGGAGGTCGTTTCCTTTGCGGTCGGAGCGATAGCAGATCATCCTGCCGTCGGGAGAGAAGAACGGCCCGCCGTCGTAGCCCGGGGCAACCACGATCGGGTGGTGCTTCTGGGTCTTGGTGTCATAGATGTAGATATTGGCGTCGGGCTTGGCGCCCTCGCTCGCGTCCTCGATGTGGGCGTAGAGGATGAAGCGCCCGGACGTGTCGTAGGAGCACTCGGCGTCGTAGTTGGGGCGGGAGAAGATCGTGGTTGCGTCACCGATCTTGGAGCGCGTGTTGATGATGGGCGAGGGGCCCTTTCCTTCCTCGATCAAGGGGCCGTCTTGGACTTGCACCTGGATGTCGTACGTCGCTTGCACGATATCCATCTCGGCGGGGAAGGCCCAGCGGTATCGGCTGGAACCGCGCTGATAGCCCGAGGGGCCTTCGTCCTTCGGCGTGGTGCGTGTGCTGCCGAAGATGACGGACTTTGAAGTGGGTGAAAACCAGCCACAGGTGTTGGCGGAACCCGTCGGGCTCACGCGGGTAGTGCCGATCATCTTGCCGTTGGTGTACTTGGAAATGTACATGCCGTAGAACGGGTCGGCTGCGTTGCCGGCGGAAGGCGCCGGCGTCGCCTGGAAGACGATCCACTGCCCATCGGGGCTGAAGTAGGACTCCCCGGCCTTGATGAACTCGTCGCGTGAGGTGAGTTGCGTGTGATTCGCCAGCAGCGGCGCTTCGAGCGATTTCCAATCCAGCGCCGGGCCTTTGGGTGCGTCCGCGGGAGGTTGGGCGAGGACGAAGGTGAGCAGAGCAAGCGTGATCATGCGGCATTGTTGGCGGGGCCGATAGGCGGAGCGAGGGTGTACGATTGAGCCTCCGTACAGGAGTTGGATGTCCGCGAAGATCTGCACCATCTGCGGCCTGGATTGCGCGTTTCGTGCTCGGACGAAAGATGCGCAGGGTCGGTACGTCTGCAAGGATTGTCTCGATGATGCGGCGAAAGCCAAGGCGGCGGCGGAACGAGCAAAGCATGTGAAGAAGTTGCAGGAGGTGGAGCAGGAGTCGGATCTGTCGGAAAAGGCCGACAACGCTTGGGTCTTGGACATGGGGCAGAAGACGGGCGTGCGTTGCCCGGGGTGCGGATCGATGAACGCGGTGGAGGTGGTGGTCTGCACGAACTGCGGCTTTGACGCACGCATTGGCGACCGGATCGGGACTCGGATCAAGAGGCGGAAGCCCAGGTAGAGGCGGCGGAGGCGATCAGTCCTCTTCGCACGATCGACGGGTTCCGCGACCATCCCAGCCAGATCGGAGGATGTGTCAAGGCATCCACATCGCCAGGTTGATCATGGGCCAGGCGAGTCGCCAGAGCCGGTTGGGCTGGCGTGCGACCAGATGCAAGGCCGCGGGGGTGAACAGTTCGCGAGCGAACGCGGAGGTGTGCAGCGTGGGTGTCATCGCTCCGATCCACTCGGCGAAGGGGAGCGGAAAACTCGCCTTGGGGCGATGCAGGATCGATGCGGGGACCATGTCGGAAAAGGCGGAGCGGAGCGCGATCTTGGTTTGGGCTTGCTCGGTTGAGGTCGCGGGGACGAACTTCTCGCGCATGGGGAGCGATTCGGCCAGCGCGGCGACGACGGCATCGGCGAAGGGCGTGCGGCCTTCCACGCTCTCACGCATGGTCGCCGAGTCGAGCCGGAGCAGCAGGCCCGCGAGATTGACACGCCGTGAGAAGCGAAGATGCGCTTGCAAGGGTTCGTCGTCGCGCTCGGCCTGGACGGCGGCGAAGGATTCGGTGTAGGCCTCGATGAGTGCCTGATCGTGCTCAATCGCACGCCACGCGCCGCGGTTGAGGAGGGCGAGTTTGGATTCAAGGGGTGCCCATGCGGCATCCGTGAGTTGGAAGAGTGCGCACTCGCGAGGGCTCGCGCCGGGTTGGCGCGAGACGAACGACGCGGCGGAGTTCATCGGGGCTTCGTAGCCCGCGAAGAGTTCGTCCGCGCCTTCCCCCGAGAGCGTCACGACGCAGCCTTGGGAGCGCAGGACCCGCGCGACTTCGTTGATCGCAACCTCGTTGGGCGTGGAGAGGGGCACGCGGGCGGCGTCGATGAGAAACTTCCAGCGTTCGAGGAAGAGTTCGCGGGAGACGGGGGCCTCCGTGTGTCGGGTATGGAGAGCGCCGGCGGCCTCACGTGCATACTCCAGGTCTCCCTGTTCGCTCTCCGACGTCGCGGGCACGCCCGAGCAGTACGTCCATAGATCGCTCATCTGCCTCCGCGACACGGCGGCGAGGATCGTGCTGTCCAGTCCCCCGCTGAGCAGCGAGCACATCGCGACGTCGGATCGCAGGTGGCGCGTGATGGACTCGGTGAGGACGGCGCGAACGTCGGACGGGTCACGCACGCCAAGCGAGACGACGTCGCCCACCGTTGTTCGGCCCCGTCGTTCGCGCAGCCGCTCGTCGCGCAGATCGAACTCGATCCAGTCGCCCGGATCAAGCGTGCGGATGTCGCGATACATCGTGCGAGCCCCGAGCGTGGTTCGTATCGTCGTGAGATACGAACTCACCGTCACGAGGTCGGGCTGCGTGGAGACGCCCGGATGCATCAGCAGAGGACGGATCTCGCTCGCGAACGCGATCTCCCGTTGGCTGGCGCTCGGGCTCTCCCACCAGTACAGCGGCTTCATCCCGAGCGGATCACGAGCCAGGAGCAGCGTCTCCCGCTCGACGTCGTACCACGCAAACGCGTACATCCCGCGGAGCCGTGAGAGGGCCCGCGCGCCCTCGAGCGCGAGCAGGACCGCGAGCGTCTCCGTGTCGCAGTGCGTGTGGAACGAGGCGCCGTGGGCGCGGGCCAGTGATTCACGGAGGTCGCGGTCGTTGTATAGTTCGCCGTTGTAGACGAGCACGCCGAGCACTCGGCCGAGGCGCTCGAGCATGAAGGGCTGGGCTCCGGCCGGGGAAGGGTCGAGCACGGCCAAGCGCCGATGCGCCAGCCGCACATGCCCCGAGCGCGACACCCACTCACCGGCGCCGTCCGGCCCACGGTGAGCCATCGCGTCGCGCATGCGTGCCAGGGTCCCCCGGGTCGGGGAGGGGCGAGAGCCGAGCGGGGTGGCCATGCCTGCGATTCCGCACATGGAGGTCTAGCATCGGCGTGATGGGCCTGTTCGGGCGAGCCACGCACCCCTTCGTCCGGGTGGCCTTGGATCTGGGGTAGGATTGCGGCATGCAATCCAAGGCCACGACCGTTGCCCAATACATCGCGGAGTTACCCGACGATCGTCGCGAGGCGATCAGCAAGGTGCGAGAGGTCGTGCTCAAGAACATGGACAAGACGTTCGCGGAGGGCATGAACTACGGCATGATCGGGTGGTACGTGCCGCACAGCGTCTTCCCTGCCGGCTACCACTGCGACCCGAGCAAGCCGCTGCCGTTCGCGGGGCTGGCGTCGCAGAAGCAGCACATGTCGCTCTACATGATGTCGGCGTACGGGGACGGGGGCGAGGAGAAGTGGATCCGCGAGCAGTTCAAGAAGGCGGGAAAGAAGTTGGACATGGGCAAGTGCTGCATTCGCTTCAAGAAACTGGAGGATCTGCCGCTGGACGTGATCGCGGAGGCGTTCCGGCGCGTGACGGCAAAGGAGTACATCGCGCGATATGAGAAGGTGCTCGCGGCCATGGGGAAGGGAACCAACGCGAAGCAAGCGGGGAAAGCCGTCGTGAAGGCTCGGGCGAAGGCCCGCACGAGCACGAAGATGGGCGCGAAGACGCGCGTGGCGAAGAAATAGGCCGCGAAGAAGAGGACGATGAAGACGTAGCCTCATGTTGCGATCGATTGCAGATCGTCCATAAGTGTGGGCGATGCGGAGATCAAGCCGCGTACGCTTGCCTCCTGTGAAAGGAGCTTCCATGGCCCTCTGGGGTGGACGATTCGAATCCGGACCTGATGCGCTCTTTCGAGCGCTCAACGACTCGTTGCCGTTCGATTATCGCTTTGCGCTGCAAGACATCCGAGGCTCGATGGGGTGGGCGAAGGCCATCGCCAAGGCCGGCGTGCTGAGTCAGGCCGAGTTGGCGAGTCTGGAGGCCGCGCTCGGCGAGTTGGAGCGCGAGGTGCGTGCGGATGCGATGGTGCCGTTGAGCGGCACGGGAGTTCCTCACGGGTCGGAGAACCGTGGGACCCATCCCCAAGACGAAGACATTCACTCCTGGGTGGAACGACGGCTCATCGAGAAGGTCGGCACGCTTGGAAAAAAGTTGCACACCGGGCGTAGTCGCAATGACCAAGTGGCGACCGACTTTCGGATGTACGTGCGCGACGAGATTGACAGTCGCCTCTCTGAACTCAAGGCCGCGAGGGCGTCGCTCGTCTCGCTCGCGGAGCGGGAGATCGACACGATCATCCCCGGCTACACGCACCTGCAACGCGCCCAGCCCGTCTTGCTCGCGCACTGGTGCCTCGCGTATTTCGAGATGCTCGCCCGCGATGCGGAGCGATTGCTCGATGCCCGCCGGCGCGTCAATCGGTGCCCGCTTGGCTCGGGCGCACTCGCCGGCACCGCGTACCAGGTTGACCGTGAGGCGCTCGCCCGCGATCTCAACTTCGACGGGCCGACGCTCAACAGCCTAGATGCCGTGAGTGATCGGGATTTCGTCCTCGAAACGCTGGCGGCGCTCTCGCTCTGCGCGGTGCACCTTTCGCGCCTGGGTGAAGACCTCATCCTCTATGGTTCGCAGGAGTTCGGCTTCTTCGAGTACAGCGACAGCGTCTCGAGCGGCAGCAGTCTGATGCCGCAGAAAAAAAACCCGGACGCGGCCGAACTGCTCCGCGGCAAGAGCGGGAGAGTGGTGGGGGCGCTCGTTTCGCTTCTGGTGACGGTCAAGGGCTTGCCCCTCGCGTACAACAAGGATTTGCAGGAGGACAAGGAGCCTCTGTTTGAGGCGATGCACCATGTGTCGCTGTGCCTGCGGGTAGTGCCGCCGATCTTGGATGGGCTGAAGGTGCGGCGGGACGTGTGCGAACGGGCGGCGAAGGGCGGGTATGCGAACGCGACGGACCTGGCGGATTACCTGGTGGCGAAGGGCGTGGCGTTCCGCGAAGCACATGAGATTGTCGGGCGTGCGGTTCGGCACGCGATCGCGGCGGGCATGGCGCTGGAGGACTTGCCGCTCGCGCAGTTGCAGGCGTTCAGCGCGGTGGTGGGGCCGGATGTGTTTGGCAAACTGACGCTCGCGGCGGCGCTGTCGCAGCGCGAGGTGGTGGGGGGGACGGGCGCGAACGTGGTTCGGCAAGCCGTCGCGAAGGCGAAGGCGAGTCTGGCCATGTGACGTGCCGCGGGCGAGTTCAGAACCGCACGGGATCTTTGTGGTCGCCGTCGTCCCAGTTTTCGACTTTCGCAACCTCGGAGCCGGGCATCGGGTTGGCGTGCCCGTCAAGGTACACGACGTTGGTCGCGTTGCCGTGCCGTCGAGGTGAAACACGCTGCATTCGAGTCGGGTCGGTGGTGTTCGTGCCCGTCACATTGGACGATTGCCAAAGATCGTAGAAGATGGCAATGGAGAGGTTGGTGCCCCCGTTGTTGGTGTAAAAGTAGCCGAAACGAGTGCCGTTCGGGTCATCGGTGAAGCAGGTGAGAAAGATGGTCTTGCTCGGGAAGACGTATCGACTCATTTGTGTGGGTGGCTTGCCGTCTTCGCGAGAGACGCCCGGGCCGTTCGCCGGCGCCCCATCGCGAAAGGTCATGCCGTTGATGACGTAATGGATGTTGTGCGGGTCCTTGGGCCGTGCGGGGTCGCGGTAGTAAGGGGCGTCGCGATACTTGTCGTCCAGCCCTCCGTCGTCGCTGGTCGTCATCGCCCGGGGATCGAGGAACGGCCGCAGCGAAAACGCCCAAGGCAGGTTGTACACGGCCCGATTCGTGCTCGACACGTACCACGCAGGAACCAAAGGTCCTCGCGCGGACTCGCTCGTGCCGGCCTCTCTCGGCGTCCATTCTCTGTAGGCGCTCGCGTACATTGAAAGGGCCATGCCGATCGAACGTTGGTTCGACAGGCACACCACCGAACGCCCAGCCTCCCGGCCCTTTCTCAACGCGGGTAGCAGGATACTGATGAGCAGGGCGATCACCGCGATCACCACAAGCACTTCGATCAAGGTAAATGCCGCTGAAGAGAGACGACGACTTTGTCGAGTGACGCGATTCATCCCTCCCAGATTACCGTTGGTGGGCCGCGCGTGGAACCACCACCGACGTCGGAACGACGGATTTTGCCAGTCTGGGCAGGTTGTATGAGATAACCAGGCACGGAACCCGGCGACGTGGAGTGGCGTGCGATGGCGTCTGGACGTTCAGTCCGGACTACTTATCGGCGACGTTCAACGAACGTCCCGCGCGCCGCTTGCGATTGATGAGTTTGCGCCCGTTCTTGGTCTTCATTCGGGCACGGAACCCAATGGCTCGCTTGCGCTTGAGACGGCTGACTCGGTGTGGGTAGTGCATGGCTGGACCGAATACGGTGTGCGGCCGACCGGGCGATCCGTGTCGGGCCATGAGTATAGCCCCTTCATTGGTCAAGGACGAGTCGATCAATGACTGTTTGGAACATGTATGGGTAATCGGTTATAGGGTGTTGATGGTGGGACAGAGTGAGTGCGGATCCGCAGGAAGGCTGGACCAGTTGCCGATCTGTGGTATGCTGCTCGCGGGAGTGGCCGACGCGGTTGCTCGCTGGTCGTTCGTGGCTGGGGTGAGGTCTCCCCAGGGACCGAACGGGTTGCGAGCCTTCGCGTCACCGTTTCGTGTCGATGCGTTTGAGAGCATCGGCATGAGCGACTTTTCGGAAGCCCAGTTCGGGCGTGTCGGAATGGACGGTGCATATGGACGAAGGCGTGCGCGCACAACTGGAAAGCGTTTTGGGGTACCGCTTCAAAGACGAATCGCTGTTCGAGCGAGCGATCACGCACGCCTCGGTCTCGGAATCGCGCCTGCACTCGAACGAGCGTTTGGAGTTTCTCGGAGACTCCGTGCTCGGGCTGGTCACCTGCGAACTGATCTTCCGGCATTTCCCCAACTTCCTCGAAGGGGAGATGACCAAGATCAAGTCCGCGGTCGTGTCGCGGCAGACGTGCTCGGAGATTGCGAAGCGCCTGGGGCTCGAATCGCTCCTAGTGCTCGGGAAGGGGATGCAGAAGGGCGCCGAACTGCCGCAATCGCTCGGGGCCGCCGCACTCGAAGCCGTGATCGGCGCGATCTTCCTGGATGGGGGCTACGAAGCGGCCGCGGCGTTCATTCGACCTCTCGTCGAACCCCTCGTGCACCAATCCGCCTTGAGCGGTCACCAGCAGAACTTCAAGAGCGTGCTCCAGCAACACGCGCAGCAGGCGATGGACTCCACGCCCTGCTACCGCATCCTGGATGAGCAAGGACCGGACCACGCCAAGTGCTTCAAGATTTGCGTCGAGATCGGCGCTCGCCGATTCGAGCCCAGTTGGGGGCAGAGCAAGAAGAGGGCCGAGCAACTCGCGGCGCTGAATGCGCTTCGCGAGTTGGGCGTGATCGAAGACCTGGGCAATGGTCATGTCCGACTCGTGCCGGCCGTGGTCCCGGAGGATTCGACCAGCCCGGCACTCGTCAGTGCGAACGCGGTCGAATCGAACGGGGCCGAGGGCGCGAAATAGCCGGGCCGAGGGTTCTTCGGAGACTTAGTTCGATTTTCCGCCTTCGAGTTCGGCGAGCATTTTCGCGGGCATTCGACCGGACCAGCGACGGCGTGTTTCGAAGGCGGCGATATCGGCGATGGTGGTTTTCTTCAGAAACTCGATCTGCTTGTTGCGTTGGGTCACCCAGAACTTGTGGGCCGGGCACGCACGCTCGTCGGAGCACTCGGCGGTGCCGAGCAAGCACCTCGCCTGGATATTGGGGTCGGCGAGCGACTCGCAGAGGTCATATAGCGTGATGGAATCCGGCTCGCGGGCGAGGGTCACGCCGCCCCCGATGCCGCGCTGGGTGTTGACGAGTTTGGCCCTGGAGAGCGCGTGGACGATCTTGGAGAGGTACGGACCCGGGATGTCGCAGACCTGTGACATTTCGCGGACGAGTACGGGTTTTCCACCGGCCGCCGCGACGTAGCCGAGCGCCGTCGCCGCGTATCCCACCGCCTGAGTCAGCATGCGGACCTCCTGAAAGTGGGCAGGTTGTACCATAAAAGGACAAGAAAGTCAAGATGAGATTCACCTCGAACGAGAATCAATTCGGCCTTGGGACTTATGGAAAATCGACTACGAGTCCGAAGAATCGACAGGAAATGTGAGGGAACGATGATTTTCGTGCGGCATATTTGACCATCAGGTCAGAAAGTCGATAGAATGAGTGGGAAGGTTTTGATAGGCCCACCCCAAACGGAGGTCTTTCGATGAGCAGTGTGAGCCCGGCCTGGACGAACGAGCGTCAAAGCGCCCGCGCGGAATCAGCAGTTCATGCCCACCACGTCGAATCCGGGCCCATGGAGTCCTTCGTCTACGACGATGACATCGTGCGGAAGTTTGCACTGGCCACGATCGTGTGGGCCTTGGTGGCGACTTTGGCGGGGGTCTTCGTGGCCGCCCAACTTGCCTTCCCGCAACTGAACTTCGGGATCTCGTACCTCACCTTTGGTCGCCTGCGTCCGCTGCATACCAATGCGGCGATCTTCGCCTTTGCGGGCAACGCCATCTTCACGGCGGTCTATTACTCCACGCAACGTCTGTGCAAGGCCCGCATGTGGAGCGATGTGCTGAGTCGCCTTCATTTCTGGGGATGGCAGGCGATCATCGTGGCGGCCGCCCTCACGCTCCCTCTCGGGTACACCTCGTCTCGTGAATACGCGGAACTTGAGTGGCCGATCGATATCGCGATCGCGGTCGTCTGGGTCGGGTTCTTCGGCACCAACTTCCTGATGACGCTCCTCAACCGTCGTGAACGGCACATGTACGTGGCGCTGTGGTTCTACATCGCGACGATCGTGACCGTGGCGATCCTGCATGTCTTCAACAACCTCGAAGTTCCCGCCGGGTTTCTCAAGAGTTATTCCATCTACGCCGGCGCGCAAGACGCCTTCATGCAGTGGTGGTACGGGCACAACGCGGTCGCGTTCTTCCTGACGACGCCCTTCCTCGGCTTGATGTACTACTTTGTTCCCAAGGCGGCCGACCGACCGGTCTTCTCCTATCGACTCTCGATCGTGCACTTCTGGTCGCTGGTCTTCGTGTACATCTGGGCGGGTCCGCACCACCTGCACTACTCGGCGATCCCCGCCTGGTCGAGTACTTTGGGCATGCTCTTCTCGGTGATGCTCTGGATGCCCAGTTGGGGTGGCGGGATCAACGGCCTCCTGACGCTCCGCGGGGCCTGGCACAAAGTCACGGGAGACCCGATCCTCAAGTTCTTCGTCACCGGCGTGACGTTCTACATGATGTCCACCTTTGAAGGTCCGCTCCTGTCGATCAAGAGTGTCAACTCGCTCTCGCACTTCACCGACTGGACCATCGGGCACGTCCACGCGGGCGCGCTCGGCTGGAACGGATTCATGGCGTTCGGCATGCTCTACTGGCTCGCGCCGCGGCTCTTCCAGACGCCGCTCTGGAGCAAGAAGTTGATGGCGGCCCACTTCTGGGTCGGCACGGTCGGCATCGTGCTGTACTACGTCTCGATGCTCGTGGCCGGGATCACGCAGGGCCTGATGTGGCGAGCCTTCGACGCCACCGGACGCCTCCAATACCCCGACTTCGTCGATACCGTCACCGCGATCCTTCCCTTCTACCACATTCGCCTGCTCGGCGGGCTCCTGTTCGTGATCGGCGTCGGGATGCTGATCGTCAACTACGTGATGACCTGGAAGGCTCGCCCCGCGAAGTACGAGGAGCCCGTGCAGCAGGCTCCAAGGCTTTCGGCCATTTATCACGACGAGCCGCAGCCCAAGTCCCGCCTCGAAGCGAACATCGAACTCGGGCACAAGGGCGATATCTTCCTCCAAGGCGCATGGCACCGAGTGTGGGAGCGTTTGCCGATCAAGTTCACGGTCTGGGTCACGATCGCGGTGCTCGTCGCGTCCGCCTTCGAGATCATTCCGACCTTCATTATCAAGTCGAACATTCCGACGATCGCGAGCGTGCAGCCCTACACGCCGCTCGAACTGGCGGGGCGCGACGTCTACATCGAGAACGGCTGCTACAACTGCCACTCGCAGATGATCCGCCCGATCTATGCCGAGACGGTGCGCTACGGCGAATACAGCAAGCCGGGCGAGTTCGTCTACGACCATCCCTTCCAGTGGGGCTCACGCCGGACGGGCCCGGATCTGGCGCGCGAAGGCGGCAAGCAATCGCACTCGTGGCACGTCTACCACTTCGAGAATCCGCGTCAGATCAACCCCAAGTCGGTCATGCCCGACTATGGGTTCCTGCTGCGGGAGAAGTTGGACTTCGGATCGATCCAGAAGAAGGTGGACGTGATGGCGATGCTGGGGGTGCCATACGGGCAAGCCGTCAAGGACGGCGCGGCCGAGAAGTTGGCCCGTGAGCAGGCCCTGAAGATCACGGACGAGTTGATCCAGCAGGCGGGGGGCGCGGACAAGTTGCCGACCGGGTTCCAGGTGCGAGAAGAGATCGCGAAGAGCAAGGTCATCGCGCTGATCGCGTACCTGCAGCGGTTGGGGACGGACATCAGCAAGCCGGCGCCGTCGGAAGAGGGAAAGCCGGTCGCGACGGTGAAGTAGGGGCTTTGGGCGGGAACCGTCGGAGGACGATCGGACACCAAAGCATGGCCGCAGAGCACGAGCACGATCGAGCGGAAGGAACGGGACATGAAACTCAGCGACATCATGAGCCATGCGGACTTGTCGGTGTGGTCGCAGGTCTCGATGGCGATCTTCCTCGGGGTGTTCCTGCTGGTGGTCATCCGGGTGCTCCGGACGCCGCGAGCGACGCTGGACCAGATCAGTGAGCGGGCCATCCGCGATTC
This sequence comes from uncultured Phycisphaeraceae bacterium, assembly GCA_964543905.1. Taxonomy (GTDB): domain Bacteria; phylum Planctomycetota; class Phycisphaerae; order Phycisphaerales; family UBA1924. The sequence continues at coordinate 130,216 of CAZIZO010000006.1, read as the reverse complement.
GTACGACGAGGCTTCTTCAGTGCAAGGAGATCGGTGAGATGAGCACGAACTACGGCAACCTGATGGATCATTCGTACGACGGGATTCAGGAATACGACAACCCGACGCCGGGTTGGTGGCACGCGATCTGGGCCGGCACCATCGTGTTCAGCGTGCTGTACGCCATGTGGTTTCACCTGAGCCCGGCGGCCCCGAGCATCTGGGAAAAGCACGCGGCCAGGCAGTTGGAAGAGGTGAAGAAGCAGTACGCCGAGATCGGCGAACTCAAGCCGGACGAGGCGACCATCCTCAAGATGATGCAGAGCCAGAAGTGGATGAGCGTGGGCGCGAGCGTCTTCAAGACCAACTGTGTTTCTTGCCACGCCGACAAGGGGCAGGGGCAGGTCGGGCCCAACCTCACCGATGATTTCTACAAGAACGTCAAGCACATCGCCGACATCGCGACGGTGGTCGAGAAGGGCGCGGCCGCGGGCGCCATGCCCGCGTGGAAGGGGCGGCTGCATCCGAACGACATCGTGCTGGTGTCGGCCTATGTCGCGTCGCTCCGCGGGCAGAATCTCACCGGGCCTCGCGGCGCGGAGGGTGAGAAGATCGATCCGTGGCCGGCGCCGCCTGCCGCGGAGGCCGCCCCGGCGCCGGCGGCATCTCCCCCGGCGGGCAAGAAATAAGCACTGGGGGCATGGGGAAGGAACATGTCAACGGTTCACACCAAGGTCGGTTCGAGCGAGCAAGAAGAACAGGTTCTTTCCACGCTGAACCGCGATGGAACGCGGCGGTGGATCAAGCCGAAGCCCTCGCGGGGGAAGTTCTGGCATCGTCGTCGTGCCGTCGCGTACATCCTGATCGCGCTCTTCACGTTGCTGCCGTACATCAAGATCGGCGGGAAGCCCGCCATGCTGCTCGACGTGGCGCACCGTGAGTTTACCTTTTTCGGCTTTACATTCCTGCCCACGGACACCCTGCTGCTCGCCCTTTTTCTGATCGGCGTGGTGGTCACGATCTTCCTGCTCACCGCGATCTTCGGTCGCGTGTGGTGCGGGTGGGCGTGTCCGCAGACCGTGTACATGGAGTTTCTCTACCGGCCGATCGAGCGACTCTTCGATGGCGAGCCGGGCAAGAAGTCTCCGACGTCGTACCTCGCCCTTCGCAAAGTTGGGAAGTACGCGACTTTCTTTGTTGTCTCCATGTTCCTTGCCCACACGTTCCTCGCGTACTTCGTGGGGGTCGATCAACTCGTGCAATGGGTCCGACGCTCACCCGTGGAGCATCCGAGTTCGTTCATCATCATGGCCGTGGTGACCGGGCTCATGATGTTCGACTTTGCGTTCTTTCGGGAGCAGACGTGCCTTGTGGCGTGCCCATATGGGCGATTCCAATCCGTGCTGCTCGACAAGAAGTCGCTCATCGTGGGGTACGACTACAAGCGGGGGGAGCCTCGCGGGAAGAAGAAACGCTCCGAGGCGTCGGTGTTGCCGTTGCCCGTGGTGACGCCCGACGGGCTGGCCGTGAACGCCAAGGTGCAGGGCGACTGCATCGATTGCCACCTCTGTGTCACAACATGCCCGACGGGCATCGATATCCGCAAGGGGCTCCAGATGGAGTGCGTGCATTGCACGCAGTGCATGGACGCGTGCGACGCGGTCATGGAGAAGATCGGGCGTCCGCTCGGGCTTATTCGCTACTGCTCGCAGAGCGATCTGGAAGGAACGGCGACGACGAAGTTCCGGCTCCGTCTGGTGTGGTACCCCGCGATCCTTCTCGTAGTGGCGATCGCGTTCGTCTACACGCTGGCGACCAAGGGGACCGCCGACGTGATGGTCTCGCGCGGCGCGGGCTTGCCCTTCAACGTCATGCCCGACGGGCTTGTGACGAACCAACTCAAGTTCAAGGTCACGAACCGTCGCAAGGACGCGGCGTCGTACACCATCTCGCTCGTCGATGTCCCCAAGGCCGAGATCAGGGCCGACGAGAACCCGATCCGCCTCATGCCCGGGCAACGCCGCATCGAGACCATCCTGGTCGTTTTCTCTCGCGAGATCTTGCACGATGGCAAGCGTGACATCGTGATCCGGATCAGCGATGGCGAGACCTTCCAGCAGGACATGCCCTATCGCCTGCTGGGGCCCAACATGCTCGCGACCAAGCCCGCGTCGAACGATTCGCAGGAACAGCATCCCGATTCGGAGCATCGCGAGCAAGGCGACGGGGCGAAGGAAAAGGGAGATTGACATGATCCTCTCGGCAACCAGCGATCAGCACGGCCGTGAGCCCCCGAGGGCGCGGGGCTGGCAGTGGCCTGCCTTCGTTGTCATCCTGCTCTTGATGAACGCGGGCCTGGCGGGCGTCATGATCTACTATGCGACGACCGACAAGACGTTTGCCGTGGAACCGGACTATTACCGGAAGGCCATGAACTGGGACTCGTACGCCGCACGACGCGACGCGAGCGCGAAACTTGGGTGGACGGTTCAACTGCGCGTGCGAGCGGCCGAGAACGAGAGGGCTCGACCTCGCCTGGTGCTCAACGTTGCCGATCGCGACGGCGAGCCGGTGAGTGATGTGCAGTTCCGGGGCGTGGCCTTCCATCGGGCTCGAGCGTCGGAGCGGCTGGAACTCGCCTTTGCGAACGCGGGCGACGGCGAGTATGAGTGTGAAGCCGCGATGAGCCGACCTGGGCTCTGGGAAGTTCGCCTGATCGCCTCCAGAGGGCGGGATGTCTTCGAGTCGATCGAACAGGTCGAGGTGGTCTCCCCCGCAGCGTTGGAGCGCTAGCGAGGCGTGTGGGGCGACGGGTGAGCATGCTGATCGCGACCATCTTCCTTGCGAGTCTCCTGGGCAGTTTGCACTGTGCCGGGATGTGTGGGGCATTCCTCGCGCTCGCGATCGACGGGGTGGGCACCACGCCCAAGCCCGGTGAGCGGGCCGCGAGCCACGCGTTGTATCACGCCGGGCGATTGGCGACGTACCTGTTCTTCGGCGCCGGCGCCGGGCTGGTTGGTTCTCTTGTCGATCATGCGGGCGCGTTCGCGGGCGTGCAGCGTGCCGCGAACGCCTTTGGCGCGACGATGGTGACGCTGATGGGCGGCTTCGCGATCCTGAGGCTGGTCTCCCAGCGTTCGCTCCGGGTCCCGATGCCTCGACGCCTCCACGAACTCACCGCGATGTTGCACCGTCGTGCCTTGGACTTGTCCCCGCTCGCGCGTGCGTTCGTCGTCGGGCTCCTCACCACGCTCCTTCCCTGCGGATGGCTCTACGCGTTCGTCGTCGCGGCGGCGGGCACGGGGCGAGTCGATCTTGCGATGCTGACGATGTTCGTCTTCTGGCTCGGCACGCTCCCCGTCCTCGTGGCGCTGGGCACGGGATTGCAGGTGATCGCCGGTCCCTTCCGCCGCAAGTTGCCCGTCCTCACCGCGGTGGTGGTGACGGTGGTCGGACTCGCGACGATGACGCAGCGGTTCTGGGGTCCCATGCACGTGCCGTCGTTGGCGGCGTCGGTCGTGCCCGGCGGGCCCGTGCCGAGTACCATGAGGTGCAACCCGTGAAGAGCAACGTCCCATCGTCGTACGTCGCACGCCCTCCCGCGGAGCCCCATCCGTGCACGCATTGCGGTGCGGACGTCCCTCCCGGCATGTTCGCCCCGGGTGCTCCGGAGCAGTTTTGCTGCCACGGGTGTGAGTCGGCGTATCGAGTGATCGGCAACGCCTTTGGAGCACGCACGCTTGCGCCCACCGCTTTTACGGAATCTTGCCCAGCCCCCACGGCGGGCCTGCCCGCGCCAGGTGCCGCGCGAACGCCCGTGCGGAGCGAGTTCCGAGGCTTTGATGATCGCGCCTTCGAAGCCCTCTACGTCAAGAGATTCAGCGATGGTTCCGCCGAAGCCGAGTTGCACGTCGAGGGCATGCATTGCGCGAGTTGCGTCCGGGCCATCGAGCGATTGCCCCGGCGGGTGGAGGGGGTCCTCGAGGCCAGGGTCGAGTTCCGTCGGGGGGCGGTGCGCGTGCGTTGGGACCCGTCGCGCGTGCGGCTTTCCCGAGTGGCGCAGGAACTCGATCAACTCGGATTCCGTCCCCACCCGATGCGAGGTTCAACATCTCGGTCGGCGCGTGTGGACGAAGACCGCCGGTTCCTCGTGCGTCTTGCGGTCGCGGGCGCGTGTGCGGCTAACGTGATGCTGCTCTTCCTGGCGCTCTACGCGGGCGTCTTTGCCGACATCGAGCGTGAGTACGAATCGATGTTTCGCTGGCTCAGCATGGCCTTGGGGATGCTGAGCCTGGTCTGGCCTGGGCAGGAGTTCTTTCGGAACGCATGGTCTTCGATCCGCTCTCGAACGCCCCACCTCGATCTCCCCATCAGCATCGCGCTCGCCGTCGGTGGCGTCTGCGGCACGGTCAATGTTCTTCGTGGCGAGGGGCCCCTCTACTTCGATTCGATTGCGGGGCTTGTCTTTCTCTTGCTCGTGGGGCGCTGGATCCAGCGTCGCCAGCAGCGCTGGGCGGCGGACGCCGTGGAACTGCTCTTCTCGCTCACGCCCACCAGCACACGCCGAGTCACGCGCGAGGGCCTGATCGAGGACATCTCGATCGAGGCCGTCGAGCGTGACGACGTCCTGGAGGTCCGCGCCGGCGATTCCATCCCCGTGGATGGCGTCCTCGTCCAGGGCGAATCGCAAGTCGATCAGTCGTTACTCACCGGCGAGAGCAAGCCCGTGCGCGTGCGCGTCGGAGATCATGTCTCCGCGGGGAGCATCAATCTTCAAGGCGTGCTCCGAGTCCGCGTCGAGGCGACGGGCCAGGAGACTCGCGTCGGCAAGTTGATGCGCATGGTCGCCGAGGCTGCGGAGCGGAAGGCGCCCATCGTGCGACTGGCCGATCGTCTGGCCGGGGCGTTCGTCGTCGGCATGGTCGGGCTCGCGGTGGTTTGCCTGGTCGTGTGGCTCTTCATCGACCCCTCACGAGCCCTCGACCATGCGACGGCCTTGCTGATCGTGAGTTGCCCGTGCGCCCTCGGCCTGGCCACGCCGCTCGCGATCAGCGTCGCCGTGGGGCGTTCGGCCAAGCGAGGCATCTTCGTCAAGGGCGGCGATGCGCTGGAACTCCTGACCAAACCCGGAACGCTCTTCCTCGATAAGACGGGCACCATCACCCGTGGACGCATGGGTCTGGTGCGTTGGATCGGGAGCGACGACGCCAAGACCCTCGTCCGAGCCGTCGAGGAGCAATCGTCCCACCTCATTGCCCGAGCGCTCGTCTCGGCACTCCCCACCGCACCGTATGGCAAGGTGCTCGTCGAACAGACGATCGGCGGTGGCGTGTCGGGCGAAGTAGACGGTCGGCGTGTCGTGGTTGGTTCGATCTCCTTCGTGGCGTCTCATCTCGGGAGGGACGCATCGAGCCTGCCTGCATGGGTCCGCGATGCGATCTCGTCGTGCACCCGAGAGGCGCTGTCGCCCGTCCTCGTCGCGATCGACGGGGAGATCGCCGCCCTCGCCGCGCTGGGTGATCCGGTGCGCGCCGATGCGAAGGAATCGATCGCGGACTTCGTCCGACGCGGGTGGCGAGTCGAGATGCTATCGGGTGATCACCCCGACGTGGCGTGGGCGGTCGGCGAGGCGGTTGGACTTCCGCGAAACGCCTGCCACGGCGGGCTTTCACCGGAAGACAAAGTTGCCATCGTCAAGGATGCCGCTTCACGAGGAACGGCGGTGATGGTCGGGGATGGCGTCAACGACGCGGCGGCGTTGTCCGCAGCCTCGGTGGGCATTGCGGTCCACGGCGGCGCCGAGGCGAGTCTCACCGCCGCCGATATCTATCTCAGCAAGCCCGGTCTCGCCCCCATCGTCAGCCTCGCCACCGCCGCCGAACGCACGCTCGGCGCCATTCGTCGCTGCCTGTTCGCTTCCATCTTCTACAACCTCACCGCCTCCGCTTTGGCGATCCTTGGACTGATCAATCCCCTGCTCGCGGCCATCTTGATGCCACTGAGTTCGTTGACGGTCCTTACCCTCTCGCTCAAAGTGCGTACCTTCGACGAGGAATCACCCTCGCCCGTCGGGTCCACGGCGCTGGACCCGAGCCTCGCCGCCCGTTGAAGAAGGGAGTCCGTATGTCCGTGCTCTACATCGTGCTCCCGCTGGCCCTTCTGATTGCCGCTGCTGGCGTCTGGGCGTGCGCATGGGCCATCCGTCGTGGTCAATACGACGACCTCGACACACCCGCGATGCGCATGCTCAACGATGACGAGTCGAGTGACACCTGATGCTCGATTCCGCGGTCACGGGCGCACGGCACGAACTACGCTCGTACATGTCTTCTCGTCTGTCGGTCAAGCCGCCCTCGGATTATCTTCTGCCGCGCGATGTGTGCTCGTATGGCTATTTCTTGCTCGCGCCCAATCGGTGGGACGTTCATCGCGCGTGCCTCGGCCGCGTGTTCCTGTTGAGCGACGGCCCGGTCTACGCCGAGATCGAGCAGCCAAACGGGCAGGGCGGGGCTCTCCGCATCGTCCTCTCCAGGGCGCTGAGTTCGAACGAGCGTCGAGAGATTGTCGCGCAGGTCACTCGCATGCTGCGATTAGACGAGGATTCGGCACACATCGCCGCGTTCCACGCCGTCGATCCAAGGTGGCAGAGGCTCGGGCGAGGTCGGCTGTATCGCTCGCCGACGCTCTTTGAAGACGTCCTGAAGACGGTCACGAGTTGCAACGTGCAGTGGCCGGGAACCATCTCGATGAACCGGCGCCTGTGCGAAGTGCTGGGCGAGCACGTTGAACTCGGATGGGATGGATCACGGGTCGTGCTGGGCGGGAGGAGAGGTCGGTCTCGCCGGCCAACCGACGCTCGCGTCAGGCTCTATGCGTTTCCTTCACCAGAGAAGATCGCGCGCACGAGGCCGGCGACACTCCGAGCGCGGTGTCGCACGGGCTATCGTGATCAGCGCATCGTGGAACTCGCCCGGCTCTTTGCGTCTCCCCCCTCGCGGGGCGGGATCGATCAAGCGTGGATGGAGGATCCGAACACGCCCGACGGGGACCTGCATGACGCACTGCTGGAGTTGCCCGGCGTGGGGCCGTATGCCGCGGCCAACATCATGCAGTTGCTCGGGAGGTATGCGAGATTGCCGCTCGATACCGAGAGTGTGCGCCACGGGCGAGCCTTGCTTGGCTACAAGGGCACCTCAGCCCAGGTGATGAAGAAGGTCAAGGCCCACTACGCACCCTTCGGCGAGCACTCGTTCCGCAGTTATTGGTTTGAAATGTGGGAGTTTTACGAGAGTAAGCACGGACCCGCTCACACCTGGGACCGCGATACCACTGGCGCGATGTTCACGGCGGCGCTGCTCAACAAGTAGGGGGCGAGCGTTTTCGGACGAGTGCCGTTTCGAGTTGGTTCGTCTACTCTATCGCTCTTGGGGATCAGGAGACGACCAATGCGTCGAGGATGGACATCTGTTTTCGCGGCGGCATGCACGCTTTGGGCCGGCTCAGCGGCAGTCGCGCAGACGCTGTACTCGAACGGGCCGATCATCACCAACCCCACGGGTGGGACGGGCACGATCGCGGGGCTCCCGATCAGCAGCGCGGATGGGTTCAACGTCCCAGGCTCGACCTTCCTCTTCTCGACGGCCGGCGTCGGCGCGACGATTCCCGCGGGCGTGTCGCTTGCGGATGACTTTGTCGTCCCCGCGGGTGGTTGGGACCTGGACGCCGTGACGCTCTACGCGTTCCAAACGTCGCAGACCACGCCGACCGTGACGACCGTACGGATCAACGTGTGGGACGCGACGCCATACTCGGCGAACTCTCCCGCGCCGATCCCGGACCCGCTGCCCATGCCGCTGCTCGCGGCGCCTCTGGAGTTGCCCGCGGGCCCGGGCGAGTTTGTGTGTCATCGACAGAGTCCGACCAGCACGAGCACCGTCCGGCCTGTGTATGCGTACACGGTGTCACTCAACGGCCTGCCGAACGGTGGGCGCCTCGCGCCGGGACGGTACTGGCTGGAGTGGTCGTTCCAGGGGGCGCTGACGCCCTCGCAGAATGTGTTTGTGCCGCTCGTCTCCCCGCGATCGGCGGTGACGGGGCACAACGCGCGGTTGTACAACTCGATCGACGGGAGTTCGACCGGGCCTCGCAGTTGGTTCGAGGGGCGCGAGGGCTTTGTCGCGGGCCAAGCCGACGGCCGCGCGTATGAACTCCCCTTCGTCCTGCACGGTATACCCCTGTGTATCGCGGACACCGACGACGGAACGGGTTCCGGAACACCCGACGGCGGCGTGACGATCGACGATCTGCTCCACTACCTCGACCTCTTCCAGGCGGGCGCGCTGGCCGCGGACGTGGACGATGGAACCTCCACGGGCACACCCGACGCCGGCGTCACGATCGACGACCTGCTTTACTACCTCCTCCGATTCGAAGCGGGGTGCTGATCGCCAGCGCGTCACGCCCGCGACATCCATCGCACGTTCGAGCGTGGGTTGGATCAGGTCGCGGTCGCGTAATCCTGCAGCGCCGCCACGCCCCAGCCGTGCGCCCGCAGCGCTTCGATCGCCTTGACCGCGGCGACGGCCGCGGTGCTTGTGGTGATCATGGGGATGTTCAGGCGAACGGCGGTTGACCGAATCTTGCCTTCGTCGGTCTTCCAACCGGTACGGGTCGGTGTGTTGATGATGAGGGCGATCTCGCGGTTGTTCATGAGATCGAGGACGTTGGGCCTGGCTCCCGTGCCGATCTTTTGCAGCACATTCGGCCTGACGCCCTGCTCGGCGAGGAACGCCGCCGTGCCCTCGGTCGCGTACACCTTGAATCCCATCGCCATGAGCGATCGCACGGGTTGGACGATGATGCCTCGATCTTGTGTGCGGACGGAGACAAAGACTCCGCCCCTGCTCGGATCGGTCGGAAGGTCGGCACCCGCGGCCATCTGGCTCTTCGCAAAAGCGATCGCGAGGTCGCGATCCATGCCCATCACTTCGCCCGTTGATCGCATCTCGGGTCCGAGCACGACATCGACGCCCGGGAACTTGCCGAACGGGAAGACGGACTCCTTGATCGCGTAGCGCCCAGACAGCGGCACTTCTTTCGCCCCGAGTTCGGCGAGCGACTTGCCCATCATCGCCTTGGCCGCGAGCGCGGGCCAGGGGACGTGCGTCGCCTTGCTGACGAAGGGCACGGTGCGGCTCGCGCGCGGATTGACTTCGAGGACGTAGATCTGGTCGTCCTTGACGGCCAGTTGGATGTTCATGAGGCCGCAGACGCGGAGTTCGGCGGCGATCCCGCGGGCAAGGTCGGCGATCTGTCTTTGGATGGTGGACGAAAGCGAAGCCGGAGGAAGCGTACATGCGGAATCGCCCGAGTGGATGCCGGCTTGCTCAATCTGTTCCATGATGCCGGCGACCAGGGCGGAAGAAGTTGGAAGAGCGGTCGAGGTGGATGGGACACTCGTCCCACATGGTTGTGCAGAAGTGAAATCGGCCACCACATCAACATCGACCTCCGTCGCGCCGTCGAGGAACTTGTCGATGAGCACGGGCGCTTCGTCGAGGCCGGCGGAGCGGAGGGCGGTGTCGATGAAGTTGCGGAGGGCTTTTTCGTCAGGGCAGATTTCCATGCCACGCCCGCCGAGGACGTAGCTGGGGCGAAGGAGCACGGGATAGCCGATGCGATTGGCCTCGGCGACGGCCTCATCGACCGAGCGAGCGATCCCCGCGGGCGGGCGGTGCAGTTTGAGTTTTTCCAACACCTCATCGAAGCGGTTGCGATCTTCGGCACGATCGATGGAGTCGACGCTGGTGCCGATGATCGGCGCGCCGGCGGCGACAAGGCCTTTGGCGAGGTTGAGGGGCGTTTGGCCGCCGAACTGAACGATGATGCCGTGGACCCTGCCTCGGTCGATATCCCCCTTCGGACGCCCCAAGGCGTGACCATTCAACCTCTCAATGACATTCAGCGTGTCTTCGAGCGTCAACGGCTCAAAGAACAGCAAATCGCTCGTGTCGAAGTCCGTCGAGACCGTCTCCGGGTTCGAGTTGATCATCACGCTCTCGAAGCCGAGTTCCTTCGCGGCGAACGCGGCATGGCAGCAGCAGTAGTCAAACTCGATGCCCTGCCCGACGCGGTTGGGGCCGCCGCCAAGGATGATGACCTTGTTCTTGTCGGTGATACGGATTTCGTCGTCGCCTTTGAACAAGGTAGGTGGCACAGGCGTCCCGCCTGTACCGCTATGCATGGCAGGGCCCGAAGATCGCACAGGCGGGACGCCTGTGCCACCCGAACCTGTGCCCTTCTCGTATGTCGAATAGTAATAGGGCGTCTTCGCCTCAAACTCCGCCGCGCAGGTGTCCACAAGTTTGTAGACCGGCTCGATACCCAGCCGCTTGCGATGTTCGCGGACTTGGAGGATGGTGTCGATGGAGATCGTGCCGAAGTAGAGGTTCGCGAGTTGGGCGTCGGCGTAGCCAAGTTGCTTGGCCTCGAAGAGCACGCTCGCGGGCACGTCTTCGAGTCGCTTGTAATCGCAGAGCGTGTCCTCAAACTCGACGAGTTGCTGGATCTGGTCGAGGAAGAAGGCGTCGTACTTCGTGAGCGACTGGACCTTCTCGATCGACCAGCCCATCTTGAAGGCGTAGCGCACGTAGTAGAGTCGGCCTTGGCTCGGCACGGCGAGTTTGCGGCTGAGTTTGTCCTCGGCGATGGGCCATTCGATGAGTTGCCCGTCGGCCGTGCGCAGCCCGGTGGGGGATGCTGAGGCGCTCGCGGGGACGGTCGATCCGCCCCTTCCCATCACATCGAGCACCAACTGCCCATGCTCCACGGCGCGCATGGCGGCGAGCCATTTGTCGTTGCGATCCAGCCCCAGCCCAAACCGCTTGACATCCATCGAGCGGATCACCTTTTGCAGGCTCTCCTTGAAGGTTCGCCCGATCGCCATCGCTTCGCCGACGCTCTTCATCTGCGTCGTCAGCGTCTCGTCGGCCTCGGGGAACTTCTCAAAGGTCCAGCGCGGCATCTTGGTGACGACGTAGTCGATCGTCGGCTCGAAGCACGCGCTGGTCGTGCCCGTGATGTCATTCTTGAGTTCATCCAGTGTGTACCCAACGGCCAACTTCGCCGCGATCTTGGCAATCGGGAAGCCCGTCGCTTTGGACGCGAGCGCGGAAGATCGCGACACACGCGGGTTCATCTCGACGACGACCATCTCAAAGGGCTTCGTTCCATCCGCTCGCGGCGCAGGGCTCGGGTTCACCGCAAACTGCACATTGCTGCCGCCCGTCTCCACGCCCACCGCGCGCATGACCGCGAACGCGGCGTCGCGCATCGCCTGATATTCCTTGTCCGTCAGCGTCAGGATCGGCGCGACGGTGATCGAGTCGCCCGTGTGGACGCCCATCGCGTCGATGTTCTCGATGCCGCAGACGATGATGCAGTTGTCCTTCTTGTCGCGGACGACCTCGAGTTCGTATTCCTTCCAGCCGATCACGGACTGGTCGATCTGGATCTGTCCGATCATCGAGGCCATGAGCCCGCGGGTGCAGATGTCCCGGAACTCCTCGCGGTTGTAGGCGATCCCGCCGCCGGTGCCGCCGAGGGTGAAGGCGGGGCGGATGATCGCGGGAAGGCCGATCTCGTCGAGGAAGGCGAAGGCGTCGTCCAGGGTCGTGACGGTCTTGGCCTTGGGGAGTTTGAGGCCGATCTTCTCGCAGATGTCCTTGAAGACCTGGCGATCTTCCGCGCGATGGATGACCTCGCGGTTGGCGCCGATCATCTCGATCCCGAACTCTTTGAGCGTGCCGTTGTCGTAGAGTCTGCACGCGCAGTTGAGGGCGGTCTGCCCGCCCAGCGTCGGCAAGATCGCATCAATCCGCGGCCCGCGCTTGTTCTCGTTCTCGATGATCTTGCGCACGGCCTCGGGCGTGATCGGCTCGATGTACGTCCGATCGCTGAACTGCGGATCGGTCATGATCGTCGCGGGGTTGCTGTTGACGAGGACGATGCGATACCCTTCGTCCTTGAGGCTCTTGCACGCCTGCGTGCCGGAGTAGTCAAACTCGCAGCCCTGCCCGATGACAATGGGGCCGGATCCGAGGACGAGGATGGTCTTGATGTCGGTGCGCTTGGGCATGGTGGGTGCGGGTCGGAATGTGAAAACGGAGTTGAGCAGGCGAACGTCGAACGGCTCGGCGGGCGTGGTGACAGAGTGTGGCTAAGGGCCCACGCGGGCAGGCCGTGCGCAAACTCGGTGACGATAGACGCCACGCTCACGACTCTCCACTCTCTATGGACGCAAGCGACAGGAAAAGAACGAAATCCATCGTCGGCTGGTCGAACCTCATTCGGCTCTCCGCCCCCCTTCCGATTCCAGCAATGCGAGCCCCCTCGCGATCGCCAAGTCCAGATCGGAGCACACGTTGGAAGCGTCCAGGACGTCCCCCGCTCCCGCGGCCTTGAACTCTCGGAATCGATCCCCGCTCACACCCGAGATCACCAAGTTCCGGCCCGTCGCCATGAACCTCTGCATCACGGCTCGCAACTCCAGCGACGCGTTCGCATCGATCCGCGTCGCCTCGTCGAGATCAAGTATCACGACTCGGATCCGGGCAGGCAATCGCTCGGCCCAGGCAAGCAGGTTTGGTAGTCGGTGCAACTTTCCTGTGCGATCTCGGTCCTTCCGCAGGTGGTACACCGCGAGGGTCTCTGGCAGCCCCATCCCGGATTCGCCCACCAGGTCCGAGGGCTCGATCTCGCAGATCGGAATGCGCAGGTCTTGATAGATGATCCACAGCAAAAACGCGACCGGTGGGATCATCGCCCACCGTTGCATTTCCGCGAACATGAGCGCCCCCAAACCGGCCCCGAGCGCGAACGAACCCGCGACCGAGATCAGCAGAGCAAGACGCCTCGCCGTCGGGTGCGATCGCGCACTGCGGATGATCGCTCGACCCGAGCCGGGGGGCACGTTGCGGTGCTGATCCCGAAGCCAGTACACGAACTGCACCGCCTCGAGCCCCAAGTCTGTAAAGACCCCGGTCATGTGCGTTGTGCGAACGACGCCGCTCGAAATGCGCGTGATCGTCGCGTTCTGGAGCCCCATCGCGAGCGATGCGAGCCCCGTCATGGCGTACAACGTGCGGCCCGTCTCGATCTCCTCCGGCGGGTGCAACGCGACCATCACCGCGAACGCCGCGAGCAAGGTCGCCTGCAACGCGACCGGCAGCACGTAGATCGATTCCCATCCCCGCCGACGCCCGATCTCGGTGCACACCCCCGACACCATCGCCCCAATCAGGAACGTGGCGAGCAGAAAGGACGTAAAGATCATCAGGTCCCATCGACCCTGCACGAGGTCCAGACCCCACTGCGAAACCGTCCCCGTCACGTGGCTCGTCACCGTCCCGCACGTCAGGAACGCCAGAATATTCGTATACCCCGCCACCCAGGCGAGGGTGATCGCCAAGCGTGCTTGTTGCGTGAAGGAGTGTGCCTGTGCGATGAACATACACCCGTCCGACCATCGGCGGTTTGGACCCAAACCCCCGAGCCCGCGATCCATGCGGAAGCGTGAGGGTATTCACGATCATGCCGACCATCGGGACCCGAATTCGCGGCGACCGCCTCCAACCCGAACTCCCTATCAGTCCGATCAGTACCAATCAGGTTCTCTTGGAACGTGGTTCGGGAGCCGTCAGGATTCTCGGACGAGCGCTACGATGGCGCCGTGGCTTCGGAGGAAGCCGGGAGAGCGTATTTGCGGGCGGTCTTCGTCCGGATGAGGGATCACTATGTGCGGAATCGTCGCCTACGTCGGCTCAAAGCAGTGCCAGAACCTCATGCTCGAAGGCCTCAAGCGCCTTGAGTATCGCGGCTACGACTCTTCCGGCATCGCCACCATGCACCAGGGCAAGATCAAGGTCGTCAAGACCGTTGGCCGGGTCGCCAATCTCGAAGACAAACTTGAAGAAGTGGGGGGCCTCCCCGGCACCATCGGCATGTGCCACACTCGTTGGGCAACCCACGGTGGCGTCACCAACCCCAACGCCCATCCCCACACCGACGACAAGTCCGGCATCTGTCTCATCCACAACGGGATCATCGAGAACTACGCCTCCCTCAAGACCTACCTGGAAGAAAAAGGGCACAAGTTCCAGAGCCAGACCGACACCGAAGTCCTCGCCATGCTCATCGGTGAGTTGTACGACGGGGACCTCGAAGCCGCCGTACAAGCCGCCCTCCGTGAAGTCACCGGCGCCTATGGCATCGTCGTGATGTGCGAAAAGGAGCCCGAGACGCTCGTCGCCGCACGCAAGGGCTCCCCCCTCATGGTCGGCGTGGGCAACGGGGAGTTCATCGTCGCCTCGGACGGCTCCGCCATCGTCTCGCACACGACCCAAGCCTTCGCCCTCGAAGACTACCAGGTCGTCAAGATGACGCCCAAGGGCTTCCGCACGAGCACCATCCACAACGTGCCGGTCACACCCAAGGTGCAAGCCCTCGAGATTGAACTCGAATCCATCGAACTCGGCGGCTACTCGCACTTCATGCGCAAGGAAATCTTCGAGCAGCCCAAGTGCCTCGCCAACACCTTCCGAGGCCGCATGGATATCCGAGAGGGCAAGGTCGTGCTCGGCGGCGTCTCGGCCTTCGCGAAGGAACTGACGCGGGCGAAGCGCGTGACGCTCCTCGGGCAAGGAACGGCCCTGCACGCCGCCATGATCGGCGAGTACTTGCTCGAAGATCTTGCCAAAGTCTTCGCGGTCGCCGAGTACGCGAGCGAGTTCCGCTACCGCAATCCGATCATCGAGGAGAACACCGTCGCGATCGCCGTCTCGCAATCCGGCGAGACCGCCGACACCCTCGCGGCGCTCATCGAGGCCAAGGAGCGCGGTGCCCTCGCGTTGGGTGTGATCAACGTCGTCGGCTCCACCATCGCTCGCGAGACCGACGCCGGTGTTTACCTCCGCGTCGGCCCCGAGATCGGGGTCGCCAGCACCAAGGCGTTTACGGGCCAGGTCGCCGTGCTGACCCTCATCTCCCTCTTCCTGGCCCGCCGTCGCATGATGTCCGCGGGCGACTGCAGCGAGATGCTGAAGCAACTCGAGGCGGTGCCCGAGAAGATCGAGCGCGTGCTCGAGAACGACGCGAAGATCAAGAAGGTGACGGAGAAGTACGTCCACCGCGAGAACTGGCTCTTCCTGGGCCGTGGCTACAACTACCCGACCGCCCTCGAAGGGGCGCTCAAACTCAAGGAAATCTCGTACATCCATGCCGAGGGCATGCCCGCCGCCGAGATGAAGCACGGCCCGATCGCGCTGATCAACGAGGGCATGCCCGCCGTCTTCATCGCCAACAAAGGTCGCCAGTACGAAAAGGTCATGAGCAATATCCAGGAAGTGCGGGCGCGGGGAGGGCACGTGATTGCCGTCGCCACCGAGGGCGACGACCACATCAAGAAGTACGCCGAGGACGTGCTCTACATCCCCGATGTCCCCGAAGCGCTCAGCCCGATGCTCGCGGTCGTGCCGTTGCAGTTGCTCGCGTACCACGCCGCCGTGCTTCGTGGGCATGACGTGGACAAGCCCAGGAACCTCGCGAAGAGCGTGACCGTGGAATGAAGCAACGTGGGAACCAAGCGCCCGTCCGTAGTGGAGGCGGGTTCCGTCGGTTCGCGGTGGCGTGAATCGGTGCGCCGGTGCTCGACGATCTCCCGTCCGCCTACTTCTTCGCCCCGCGGCTCCTCCACCCTTGAAACACCCGCTTCGGCGTGCGATCGGCCTTGTAGACACCCCAGTGCTTCTCGACCTCGCTCGGCTCGGGGCCACCTTTCCAGTTTTCGTCAAACGCGCTGAAGTAGAAGTACGCCTGGTGGTTCTCGATCGCCCAGTCCCGCAGCGTGCGAAAGAAAAGTTCTTGATCCTCCTCGCTCGGCGTGGCGACGATGCCGACGGCCTGATAGCCCGACGTGCCCTTCTGGGTCGCCCACCCCGTCTCGCACAGCACGATGGGCACGTCGGGGTGCAGCGCCCGGACTTCGTCCAGCCGATCCCGCGTCCACTCCATCGAACTCGCCAGGCTCTGCTTGTTCCACATCGCATACGCGTGCAGGCCCAGGAAATCACACTCCGCGGCGACCGCCCGGCTCTCCGGCTTGTTCCAGAAGAGTTCCGTGTCGCAGGTCGTCACGGGCACCTTCGTGCCCGTGCGTGCCTCGCGCAGGTAGCGAATGATGACCCGCGGGTGCACGCGATGGTCGGACCAGTCCACGAGCGCTTCGTTCCCGATGTTCAGCGCAAAGACGACGTCGGGAAACTCGTTCGCCAGCGCGATGGCCATGGCGACTTCAGCACGGTTCGCCTCCGCGGCCTCCGCGTCGGTGATGACGCCCTCGGGTGAGTCCGGTTTGGACTCCTGCCCGATCCACGCGCCGACCATGAGGCGCAGCGGCAACGCATCCTCGCGGATGATCCGGCACGCCTCGCGCGTCGCCCCTCGCGACCCGTACATCCGCACCATGCGCCAGTGGCGGGCCAGGATGTGCAAGTCCTCACGCACCTGCTCCTGGGTGGGCGAGGCGCCGCCCGGAGACTGCCCGTCACGGAAGGGGCCGTAGCAAACGCCCACGCCGCCCCACACGCCCGCGCTGGTCGGGAACGAGAGAGCCCGACGGATGATCGGCTCGGGCCGAGAATCAGGCTGAGCATGCACGTGTCGGACGCTCAAAGCGACGCCGAGAAGGGCAAGGAAGAGTGAAATGCCAATGGATCGGAGGGTGTGCATGTCAATCCTTCGCGGGGTGGAGGCTGTGGAGGAGAACAAAAATCGCCGCCCGCGGGCGCGGACGGCGACAGGAATCGAGAGGTCAATCCGCCGCGGTTCTTAGCAGCCGCTCTCGAAGCGGAGGAGGTAGTACAGCAGGTCGTCGATGGTGACGCCACCGTCGGTGGTGCCCGTCCCGGAACCGTCGTCCACGTCGGCGCAGATCGCGCCGCCTTCGAAGACTACGAGGTAGTACAGAAGGTCATCGATGGTGACGCCGCCGTCGGGCACGCCCGTGCCGCTGCCGTCGTCAAAGTCGGCGACGCAGGAGCCATGGCACGTGGGCGTCGGAGGAACGGTCTGGATCACGACGCTGCCATACTGGCCCACATCGGTGATCCAAACGCAGGGCCCGAGCATTTGGAAGCCATACTGAATGTGACGCCCCGCGCCGGGTTCGCCGATCGTGCTGATGGTGAAGGGGCCAGTCGTGAGCGCCACCTGGGTCAACACGAAGGACGAATAGTCCGGGGCGAAGTCCTTGATGAAGGCGAAGACTTGGTGCGACGACGCCAGCGTGTTGGCGGCGACGTTGCCCGAGAAGGAAATCGGCTCGCCCGCGAACTGGTTTGTGAACTCGACATAGAGGTTGGCCTCCATGTTCTTGTTGCCCTGGGAGCCGGGACCGCCCGAGGGGAGGTACCAGAATGGGTTGGGGTCGTTCACGGAGTTCGGGAGGAGGGTGAGCGTCTGAGCGCCATCGTTGAAGTTGGCGACAAGGTCGGGCACGCCCCAGGGGCTACCGAAGACGTACCCGCCGCCGTTCGAGGGCAGTTCAAACACGTTCATATAGCCAAGCCATGTGGCGGACGTGGAAGTGCCCACGGTAAAGTCCACGCCTTGGGCGGCCGAAGCCCCCGCCAACGCCACCAACAAGCCAGCACACAGACGCGACATGGTTCTCTCCTGTGTAACAAAGACTGCAACAGTTACGGAACGACATGACACGATACACCATCGCGGGGGGGCTGTCGAGGCTTTTTTTGTCATTTTGGCGCGGAATCTTGTGATTTGCCGCCGATTCGCATGTTGGCCCAGGCTGGATATGGCTTTCATCTCGAGGGCGATTCCGCGTGCAGTTTGGGCAGTCTGGTGACGATTCGGTGGCACGAGACCAAGGAAGATGGTCGGCCATGCTCTCGCGGCGGGCAGTTATCGTTGCTCTTTTGGTGTGATTTCAAGGGTTCTCCCCTTGACAGCGAGCCGGGCCACTGTACACTGCTCGTTGTGCGTAACTGTTACGTGACATCAATCAGGAGCGTTCCATGAAATCCGTACGAGGAATCGCCGCCAAGGTTGGTGTATCGGTGGCCACGGTTTCCCGGGCGCTCAACAACCATCCCAATGTGGACCCGGCGACGCGAGAAAAGGTGCTGCAAGCGGCGAACCGCTCCGGGTACGTTCCGAATGTCGGGAAACGGGTTTCGACCGTGATTGGGCTTGTGTATCCCGAGGAGCCGGTTCGGGCCGACTATGGCGCGTTCGATGCCTCTCTGCTCGCGGGCATCCTGCGAGGTGTCAACGAACTTCGATACGATGTGCAGATCATCTCTGTGCAACGCGACAAGAGGCCCGACGAGACGTTCACGCAGTTTTTCATGAGGAAGGGCATACGCGGCGCGATCCTCCGGACGTTCGAGCGATCGCGCGCGATGTGTATTCAGATCGCCGAAGAGTCGTTCCCGAGCGTCGTCGTCGCCGACCGATTCGACGAGCCCTCGGTGAACTTCCTCTGTTGCGATTCGCGTGTGGACTCTCGGCGTGCGGTCGAGCACCTCTTTGATCTTGGACATCGACGCGTCGCCCTGGGCATGCACAACATTCCCGACACGGATCACCTCGATCGGAAGGCAGGATACGAGGACGCGCACCGCGAGCGTGGGCTGGAGATCGATCCGCGCCTCGAGGTTGAAATCCTGGCCACCATGCAGGGAGGAGCCGGGCTCGTCACACGACTGATGAGCCTGCCCGAGCCACCCACGGCCATCTTCCTCACCGATCCGCTGGCAA
This sequence comes from uncultured Phycisphaeraceae bacterium, assembly GCA_964543905.1. Taxonomy (GTDB): domain Bacteria; phylum Planctomycetota; class Phycisphaerae; order Phycisphaerales; family UBA1924. The sequence goes on along the minus strand of CAZIZO010000006.1, from coordinate 111,403 downwards.
CCTTTGGCGCCATGCGTCGATGCCAGGAAATCGGGATCCGCGTTCCGCACGAACTTTCGATCGTGGGCTTTGACGACGGCGATCTCCGACGCCACACGTTCCCGAGTTATACGGCCGTCTGCCAAGATGCCGAGATGATCGGCTTCGAGTCGGCTCGCTGGCTGACGCGGATGATCGCGGGGCAGGGTGAGCCCCGCATGCGAAGCATTCGTACGACCATGCTCGAGATCAATCAGACGACGGGCTCGCCGCCCGATCGCCCGATCCGCATGTTGCCCGATGGCACGCGACTGACATTGCCCTCGGTCCCCACGCCCCAATCGTCCTCGCCCGCACGTCAACTTCCTTGACCACGTGATTGGAATGGAGGCATCCATGGTTCCCCGCATGCCGCGACGGTTCACACACACGATTCCCGTCACGTCCCCGCGAGCCTTCACGCTCATCGAACTCTTGGTCGTGATCGCGCTGATCGCGCTCTTGATCAGCATCCTCTTGCCCGCGCTGGGCAAGGCCCGCGACGCCGGACGCTCCACCCGATGCATCTCGAACATCCGCCAGTTCGGAATGTCGGCCAACCTCTACGCCTCGGACAACAAGGACCGCATCTGGCCCGCCAAGATCCGTACGCCTTGGGGGGCGGAGTTCAGTGTTTGGGCCAGACTCCCCGACATGAACAATCCCGCCCTGGCCCTCCCGGGCCTGGCCTACCGCTACATCGACAACGCCGACAAGGCCGGCGAATGCCCCTCCAACAAGCGTCGTGCGGTCATCAATGGCACGGGCCAGAACATCTTCTACACCGCCACCGATCTCGACTTTGACTACACGTTCATCGGCGCGATGCATGGGCTCCGCCTTGGTGCGGATACACGCGTCGCGTACCTCAGCACGCCCCAACTCGTGCCGCTCGCCGGCATCTCGCCGACGTTCCCGCAGCCAACCTGGCCGCTTGTTCCCCTCCCCTCGATCCCCCTCTTCGTGGAAGAATCCGCCCTCTTCAACGCGGTGAACCTCGGCGCGTATCGCGACGGCCTCTGGGCCAACCACGATCAGATCACCGATCGCCACTCCCGCAACGGCACCATCGCGTACATCGACGGAAGCGCCTCCCTTTTCCGCGCACCGCGGGGACCCACCCCCGAGGCTCGCCGAACCATGTTCCCTTCCAATCCGGAGGGCGCACGCGAGGTGGGCGATCTCGAGACCAACCACTTTTATGTGACGTCCAACCAATACCCGTGGGTTCGCATGGAGCCCAGTTCGCCGGGCGATTACTTCACGGGTCGTCCCTACGGCTGGATCAACAACCCGAAGCCCTGAGTTTGCCTTCCCCACGCGTGCGGACGATGGTCCGGTGGGCTGTGCGTTTCAATCCAAGCCGAGTGTGTGCTCGCCCGCCCGGCCTCAACTTGGGCGGGCGAGTGTTTTCTGTGTGAGCCCGATGTTCCAGGATCGCCGAACTCCACGACTCCCGCTGATCTTCGAAGCGTTCTCACTCGGGACGTGGATCGTGGTGTTGCTCGCGATCGTGTCCACGTCGCTGGTGCTCTCCAAACCGAAAGAGGTGGTCCACGGGCGGACGATGTGGATGTTCGCGCCGCCCCACAAGCGGATGTACGACCCCATCGTTGCCGAGTGGAATGCCACGCGTGATCCGGACGTTCATTTGGTCCTGCTCAGCCAGCCGGCGCTCGAGCGGCGGATGCTCTCGGCGTTCCTCTCGCAGACTCCCTCCGCCGACCTGCTCGAAGTCGAGCGCAAGATCGCGGGACGCGCCTTCGCCGGGCCGATGGACGCGATTGGATTCCTCGACCTCACGGACCTCCTGCGGCGCGACGGGCTGCTCGATGCCGTCACGCCCGTGGCGTACAGCCCGTGGAGTTCACGAGGTCGGATCTTCGGCTTGCCCCATGATGTGCACCCCGTGATGCTGGGGTATCGAGCCGACATCATCGAAGGCGCCGGCATCGATCTCACCAGCGTGGAAACATGGGATGATCTCATCGCGGCCCTCCGCCCGCTGATGGGGGACGCGAACGGCGATGGGCAGCCCGATCGCTACATCCTGAACTTCACCGAGACGCACAACGACCACATCGAACTCCTGCTGCTCCAGGCCGGCGGGGGGTTTTTCGACGAGGCCGGGCGACCCATCCTCAACAGCGAGTCCAACGTCAAGGCGCTCGCGACGATGATCTCGTGGTGCGTCGGACCAGACCGCATCGGTGCGGACGCGCCCGATTTCAACGCGTCGGGCAACCAACTCAAGTTGGAGGGCTACGTCCTCTGCAACTTCATGCCGGACTGGATGTGCAACATCTGGCGCCACGAGATGCCCCAACTGGCCGGCAAGGTCAAACTCATGCCCCTGCCCGCCTGGCAGCGTGGCGGACGGAGAACCAGCGTCTGGGGAGGGACCATGCTGGGGATCGCGAAGACCTCAGCGACGTCGCCCCAGGCCACCCAAGACTTGTGGACCATCGCCAAACACCTGTACTTCTCGCCCCAACTCGCGCGAGCGCTCTATGTCGAAAACGACATCATCACGCCCGTGAAGCAGCATTGGGCGGACCCGATCTTCGATCAGCCCGATCCATACTTTGGTGGTCAACCCAAGGGGCGCATGTACATCGATCTCGCGCCGAGCGTACCCCCGCGTGCGGGCTCGCCGTATAACACCGCGGCCAATCTCCGCATGCTCGACGCGGCAACCCAGTTGGCCGACCTCGCGCGCGCGAGGCGTGTGTACACGGTTGACGGGCTGCGCCCACTGGCCCGCGACGTCCTCGATCGCGCGCAACGGGCGCTCGCGAGTGAGATGTCTCGCAACCTTTTCCTCGATCCAACCGACGGCGAGTCATCGCAGTCATCCACGCCGGAGGGGTCCACGTGAACCGCCACGACGCTCGCCCACGCCTGGCGCCCTATGCGATGCTCGCGCCCTTCGCGATCATCTTCGTGGTGTTCACGGCGTATCCGCTCGCCCAGTCGCTCGTCCTCTCCCTCCAGCAGACCTTCGGCCCCTCCGCCTCGCGATGGGTCGGGCTGCGGAACTATGAGTTTCTGCTCCGTGATCCGCTCTTCTGGAAAGCGTTGCGCAACACCGCGGTCTATGCCGCCGGTTCGCTCCTCATCCAACTCCCGATCGCCCTCGGGCTCGCGCTGTTGCTGGAACGCCCCTCCATCCGGGGGAGGGGCGTTCTGCGACTCGTGCTCTTCTCGCCCTCACTCGTCGGCGTGGCGTTCGCCGCGATGATCTTCGGAGTGATCTTCGAGAAGCGCACCGGCCTCCTCAACCTCTCGCTCCACGCCCTCACCTCGCACCTGCCAAAGCCGTGGAGCCTCGATTTCCCCTGGCTCCAGCAGCAAGTGATGTGGGCGCTCATCGTCGCGTCCCTCTGGATGTTCGTGGGCTTCAACATGACCTATTTCTCCGCCGCGCTCCAGAACGTGCGCCGAGAACTCGTCGAGGCTGCGACGCTCGACGGCGCTTCACCCTGGCAACGATTCGTGCACGTCGTCGTGCCCGAGATTCTGCCGGTCGGCGGATTCGTGGTGCTCCTGTCCCTCATCGGGAGTTTCCAACTCTTCGAACTCCCGTACCTCCTCCTCACCGGTGCAGGCCCCGACAATCGCGGACTCACCATCGTGCTCTATCTCTACCAGACCGGATTCGATTCCGGCGACCTTGGGTACGCGTCGGCCATCGGCTGGGTGCTCACGCTCCTCCTCGCGGCGGCCGCGATCGCGCAGCGTCGCCTGGTGCAGAAGGGAGAGGCCGCATGACCCAATCCCGACGGGCCTCCTCCATCGCCGCGTACGTTGTACTCGCGATCGCGTGCATCGTCACGCTCGCCCCCTTCGCCTGGCTTGCCGCCGCGTGCTTCAAGAATACAGACGACTTTGTTCGCTACCTCTTCCTTCCCATGGGCGATGGCCTCGGCGGGGTGGCGTGGGATCGCCTCACGCTCCAGAGTTTCCGACGCCTCTTCCAGCAACTCGACTTCGCCCAGAGTTTCCTCAACTCCACGTTCCTCGCCTCCACCTCCGCGGCGCTCGCGACGCTCGGCTGCGCCATGGGCGGATATGCCCTCGCACGATTCGAGTTTCGTGGCAAGCGGCTCATGACCGCGATGGTCCTCGCCGCCGTCGTGATCCCCGCACCCCTCCTCCTCGCGCCGGTCTACCAACTCCTGTTCCATCTGCGACTGCTCGATTCCTATGCCGGCCTCATCCTCCCTTCGATCGCCCCCGCGTTCGGCGTGTTCCTCTTTCGCCAGTTCATCCTCCGGGCCGTCCCCATGGAGTTGATCGAATCCGCACGCCTCGACGGGAGCGGTGAGTTCCGCACCTTCCTCATCATCGTTCTCCCCCTCGTTCGTCCCATGGTCGCGACGTTCCTCATGATCACCTTCCTGGGGGTCTGGAACAACTACATCTGGCCCCAGGTGGTGCTCCAATCGTCCTCGCGTTTTCCGCTTTCCGTCGCCGTGGCGCAACTCAAGGGCGTCTACTACCAGGACTACGGTCTCCAGATGGCCGGGACGGCGATCGCGATCCTTCCCGTCGTGTTCCTGTTCCTGTTCCTCCAGCGTGAGTTTGTCTCGGGCCTCGCCTCCGGCGCGGTCAAGGGTTAGTTTCTCGGTCCACCGTCGGAACTCCGTATGAAAGTTCATTTTCCAGATCGTTTTGTGTGGGGTGCCGGATCGTCGGCATACCAGATCGAGGGCGGCGCCACCGACGAAGGCCGTGGCCCTTCCATCTGGGACACCTTCTGCAAGCGCGAGGGCGCCATCAACGCGGGGCACTCCGGCGAGGTCGCGTGTGACCACTTCCATCGCTGGCGTGATGACGTGATGATCATGCGCAACATGGGGCTGCACGCTTATCGCTTCTCCATCTCCTGGTCGCGCATCTTCCCAGAGGGAACGGGCGAGATCAATGCACGCGGGCTCGCCTTCTACGACCGCCTGGTCGATGATCTGCTCGCCGCCGAGATCGACCCGTGGATCACGCTCTTTCACTGGGACTATCCGGACGCGCTCTTCCTGCGCGGCGGTTGGCTCAATCGTGATTCGGCCAAGTGGTTCGCGGACTACACCAAGGCCGTGGTGGAGGCGCTCTCCGATCGAGTCTCCAAGTGGATCACGATCAACGAGCCGCAGATCTTCATCGGCCACGGGCACCAGTTGGGCGGGCACGCGCCCGGGTTGAAACTTCCCCCGCGCGAGTTCCTGCTCGCCGGACACCACGCGCTCCTCGGGCACGGCCTGTCGGCCCAGGTGATTCGTTCGCACGCGAAACGCAAGCCCATGGTGGGTTGGGCACCGTGCGGCGCGATCGAGTATCCCTCGACCAACTCCATCCCCGACGTCGAAGCCGCGTATCGGGCGACCATGTCCGTGGTGCGAAAGGACTGCTGGAACAACACCTGGTGGGCCGATCCCGTCTGCCTGGGCTCGTATCCGGAAGATGGCCTGCGTCTCTTCGGCGCCGAAGCGCCCAAGCCTGCCCGCGGCGACATGGAGACGATCTGCCAGCCTCTCGACTTCTACGGCGTGAACATCTACAGCGGCACCCCCGTCCGTGCCGGGAAGGACGGCAAACCCGAGATTGTGCCATTCCCGCCAGGACATCCCACCACCGCCTTCCGTTGGCCGATCACCCCGCCCTGCCTCTACTGGGGGCCGCGGTTCCTGCACGAGCGTTACAAACTGCCGATCGTCCTGACGGAGAACGGCATGTCCAGCACCGACTGGGTCCATGCCGATGGTCGCGTCCACGATGCGGCGAGGATCGACTTCACGCGCGCCTATCTCCTCGAACTCGGTCGAGCCATCGCGGATGGCGTGGATATCCGCGGTTATTTCCACTGGTCAATCCTCGATAACTTCGAATGGGCCGAGGGATTCCGCGAACGCTTCGGGCTCGTGCACGTGGACTACTCCACGCTCGAGCGCACCCCCAAGGATTCGGCATATTGGTATCGTGATGTCATCGCCTCGAATGGCGCGACCCTGCAAGTGCCCTGGGATGCCGCCACCACCTCGTTCCAACTGCCCTTGGGAGGATCCAAGTGAATCGCACCGTCACCGTCCTCGCCCTGTCCCTCGCGGCGCCCGCATGGGCCCAGTGCCCAACGGAGATCGAGTGGTTCCCCACGTGGAATGAGGAGTTCAACGGAACCTCGCTCAATCCCGCGAACTGGCGAGCACTCAACATCGCCTGGCCGTACAACAACGAGCAGCAGTACTACGCCGATACGCACGCGACGGTCGCGAACGGCGAACTCACCATCCTCAGCACCAACCAGCGCCAGGGCGGACGCAACTACACCTCCGCCCGCATTGAATCGGGTGATCGCTTCTTCCAGCGCTATGGACGCTTCGAGATGCGCGCCAAACTCCCCAGCACCCAGGGCATCTGGCCCGCGTTCTGGCTCTTGCCTCAGCCCACAGGTTGGCCCCCCGAGATCGACATCATGGAGTTGCTCGGGCACCAGCCCAATACCGTCTACATGACCAACCACTGGGGGACCGCGTCCAACCCCCAGCACCTCACCTTCTCCTACACCGGGCCAGATTTCTCCGCCGCCTTCCACACCTTCGCCTGTGAATGGCACCCCGATCGAATCGACTATTTCGTCGACGGCGTGCTCCGCGGCACCTCGACGACCAACATTCCCCAGATGCCCATGTACGTCATCCTCAATACCGCCGTCGGCGGGTTCTGGCCCGGCTATCCCGACGCGACCACCGTGTTCCCCCAGCGGTTTGTGGTCGATTACGTCCGCGCCTATCGAAAACTTCTCAATGCCGACTTTGCCAGCATGGCCCCCTCCGGCAACGTCCATCTCGACCAATGGACTCGCTTCGGCAACGCCTTCACCGACAACCTCCGCGGGAGAGGTGGAACCCGTGCCGCCAAGTTCTTCGGCAACTTCACGGGCTCCGAAAACTACTCCGGCGCCTTCCAGGACATGCCCGCCGCGCCCGGCGAGCGCTGGCGTGCCTCCGCGTGGTGGGCCAATCTCTCGTCCGATCAGATGCAATCCGGCAACGACGCCTCGACCAAACTCGAGTTCATCAACTCCTCCGGCAACATCATCCAGGAGCACGCGACGATCTCCCTGACCGTTGCTTCTCCCGTCAACACCTACACGCCGCACACCGCCGAGGGTGTCGCGCCCTCCGGCACCGTGGCCGCCCGCATCTCCCTCGTCTTTCGTCAACGCGGCATGAACGCCGGCGCCGCCTTTGCCGACGATGCTCGCCTCGTCCGCGTCATTCCTTGCTGCCTCGCCGATCGCGATGACGGGACCGGCTCGGGCGTCCCCGACGGCGGCGTCACCATCGACGATCTCCTCTATTACCTCTTCATCTTTGAAGAAGGGCGGAGCGACGCCGACGTGGACGACGGCACGGGTTCGGGAACGCCCGATTCGGGCGTCACGATCGACGATTTGTTGTACTACCTCGTCCGCTTTGAAAGCGGCTGCTGAGCACGACTCCGCGGCTCACCGCCGCAGGGGTGTTGCGCTGAGGTTGATGTTGTACGTGGTGTACACGTTGTCATAGACGTCGCCCCCGCTGAAGTTGATCTCCTTGAACACCGAGGTGCTCACGTACAGCGTGTAGGTGCCGGCACGAAGGCGACCGCTGTAGGCGATCGCCTGCGTCCCGCTCGCGCTCGTGACGACCTGGCCCTTGGAATCCCGGATCTCGAAATAGTTGGAATACGCCGTCGCGCTCGAGTTGCCACCCAAGGCAAGCGAGCCTGAGATGGTGACCCGGCTGGCCACGTCGAGCGTGAACGACATCTCCGTCAGCGCCTCGCCCGTCGCGTAGCACCAGGCATATCCCACGTCGTCCGAGACGTACGCGTACGCCTTGCCCGAGAGTTGGAATCCACTGCCCGTGAGCGTCGAGGCGTGCTCCACGCCGACGGTCGCGCCGCTGCTGTACCCTGGTGCCGAGCCATACTCGCTATAGGTGTAGGTGGTCGGGCCGCTGAACGAGTCCGAGTGGCTGATGTGATACGCGTACTCATCGCCCGCGTCGGTCCAGGCGGTGCCGATGGAATCAAAGTTCGTGTACGTGTAGGTGATGCCCGCCAGCGCCGGCGAGGCCGAGGCGACGGCGAGTGCCACGAATGCGGGTACGGAAAAGAGGTGACGCATGATTGCTCCTGAACGAATGAGAGTTCTCTGATCTTGACGCGCTCGACCTCGAGCACGCACCAACTCACGATACTCCTCGAATCTCCGGTTCTTCGCTTCGCGCATTTGGTTTCGTCGAATCTTCGCGCTGGGGCATGTGCATCCTGGATGCGTCGGCATGATCCGATGCCACTCGACTTGATCTCGTGGAGGAGCGCCAAACCACGATCGCCAGCCGCCGCACGGATCAATCTGCTGTTGCGAGGACTTCGGAGGACTATTCTATTTTCCCATGATTCAGATTCGCCTCATGTACCTAGTCCGGGCCGTTCTCAGCGGAGCGTCCAGCCTGATGCTTGCGAGCACCGGTGGGTGCATGTACATCAAGCAAGAACCTCAGCGCCATGCCCTCGCCGCCGGGACGTCGAATCCAGAGCAGGGACTCGGGTTCGTGCTGCCCGAACGCGCCTGGCCCAACCTCTCGCCCATTGGGCTCCCCACCTTCGTCGAAGAGTCCTCGCAGGTCTTCAAGGCAGACGTGCCAATCCCGGAACATGGCGGCAGAACGAGCACGGTCGAGTTTCGCGTGAACACCATACGTCACGCCGGCGCCATGGGGCCTGGATGGGTCCAATGGTTCAACTTTCGTGCGGGAGATGAACCCCTCATCTCCCCGGAGCGTCCGACGTCCTTCGACGTCTTCTTCTGGAACTCCACCGATGTGGCTCCGGAAGGCATGGTCAACGGCTGCATCGCCGGCCTCGCCAGCGATCCCAACCTCGCGGCTCGCCGAGCCTGGATCGACGCCTCCAAGCAACTCCGCATCAAGTATGAGATCACGCTCCCGCAAACGCGTCCCATCCGGGGATTGATTCTCTACGGCGGCAGCCTCGCGCCGCAGTACGAGCGGCCCGTCATCAACGAACTGGTCCGCCGGGGATGGGCCATCGTCTTCTGCTCCAGCGGCTCGATGTCCATCGATCGTCTCCTCACGGAAGTGATTCACATTTACAATGGTGGAGACGCGGCCTTGAACGAGTACGCTCGCCTCGCCGCGCTGGAGTGCGACAAGGTGCTCGCGGGGTATGCCTATGGGTGGGAAGTGGCGCTCGAGATCGTCGATCGCTACTACCCGGAGATACCATCTCACCCGTGCGTGCTGGCGGGGTTTAGTTTCGGCGCGATCATGACTCCTCCATCCGCCGCTCGATTGGGTGACAAAGTCGATGCCGCGGTCCTCGTGGGTGGAGGCACCAACCTGCTGGGCATCGTCGCCGAGACGCCGATCTTTCATCTCCCCATCCGGGTCCAAGATACCCCCGTCCCAGGACAGACTCGACGCCCAACGTCCAACGAACTTGAGCGGTTGACCTCGTTGTACTTGCTACATTCACGCCTCGACGGTCACTACACGGCACGCGCCCTCGCCAACAAGCCCGTGCTCATCGTGCACGCCGAGTTGGACGGGTGGGTGCCCGCCCGCTACGGCCGAGACCTGTGGGAACAGGCGGGCAGGCCCGAACGTTGGCGAGGCCCGTTCGGACACATGCTCATGTTCTACTTCCTGGGTCGACAGGCTGTACCCATCGCCGACTGGATCGACCGTGCCACGTCCGACCTTCGTCCCAGCGGCGCACGTCCATAACCCTCGCCCCTTCGATTGCGTCCGATGGCCACTCGTCGGGCTTCGTATGCTCTAGCATGCCCAACCTGCTCCTCGTGAATGGTCGAGTGATCGACCCCGCCTCCGGTCGAGACGACGTCGCCGACGTCGCACTCTCGGAGGGGCTCGTGACCGCGATCGCCAGAAAACTCGATCGCGCCCCGGCCGCTCGCGTCATCGACTGCGAGGGCAAACTCGTGGTTCCCGGTCTCATCGACCCCCACGTCCATCTCCGGGAACCGGGGCAAGAGCACAAAGAGACCCTCGCCTCGGGCTCACGATCCGCCGTCGCGGGCGGCTTCACGTCGCTCGCCTGCATGCCCAACACGTCCCCCGCACTCGACTCCCCCGAACTTGTGCGATTCATCTACGACCGAGCGGCATCTTCGGCGGTCTGTCGCGTCTTTCCCGTCGCCGCCGCTACACGCGCTCGAAAAGGCGATGAACTCGCTGAGATCCAACTCTTGGCGCGCGCGGGGGCCGTTGGTTTTTCCGACGACGGCGACTGCATCGCCTCGCCAGCGATGATGAGCAAATCTCTCGCGGCCGTCAAGCAGACCGGCCTCGTGCTCATGCAGCACGCTCAGGAGCCCTCGTTGACCAAGGGGGCTTCGATGCACGCGGGCGAAGTCTCCGTTCGTTTGGGCTTGGGCGGTTGGCCTCGCGCCGCCGAGGAGATCATCGTTGAACGAGACATCCGCCTGAATCGTGCCATCGGGTGCCGCTACCACGTGCAGCATGTTTCCAGCGGCGAATCGGTCGAACTGATCCGACGCGCCAGGCAGGCCGGACAGCCCGTCACGGGCGAGGCCTCCCCGCACCACCTCCACCTCACCCACGAGGCCTGCGACCGTTACGACACACGAGCCAAAGTGAACCCCCCGCTCCGTGAGAAGGCGGACATCCAGGCCCTGCGAGCCGGTGTCGCGGATGGCACGATTACGGTGCTCGCCACGGATCACGCGCCCCACTCGCGTGATGAAAAGTCGCTGCCCTTCGAGGAGGCGCCCTTCGGATTGGTTGGCTTGGAAACCGCGCTCCCGCTCTATGCCGAGGCGCTCGTCGAGTCGGGCGCGATCTCCTGGCCGCGGTTGATCGCCCTCCTCACCCTGGAACCGGCCAGACTCTGCAACCTCGATCGGCGCGGACTGGGCACGCTGGCCGTCGGCGCCCCGGGCGACGTCACCGTCATCGATCCAACCCTCCAATGGACCGTGAAGGCCGACTCGCTCCAGAGTCAATCCAAGAACACACCGTTCGATGGGCGACGAGTTCGTGGCGCCGCCACCACGACGATCGTCGCCGGAGTCGTCCGGTTCGAACGCTGATCTCGATCACGCGCACAGCGCGGGCCGGTCTGGGGACGAGGAGCATGTTCCCCCGGTCGCCGTCGGTGCGTGTTCATTGCTCGTGGTGGATCGCAGCGCGTGATCCACGCACTGACGCAACTTCATGAGGGCGTCACGCTTCCGAGCGTTGATCGCGGCCCGAGACATCGCCATCGCGAGCGCCGCCTGGATCTCCGACAATCCGCAGACTTCCGTCAGGTAGAGCGCCTCGCGTTGCCGCTCCGGCATGCGATCGAGCACCTCGTAGACCATCTCGATCGCGCTGTTTGGACGCACAGGATCGCGCCGGACCTCCGCCACATCCCCGTCTTCGATCACCAGGCTCGACTCACGCGAGAGTTTGGCGTGCATCGTTCTCGCCACGTTCCTCGTCATCGTGAGGATGAACGAGAACGTGATCGGGCCGAGGTTCCCCTTCTTGTATCGAAGCAGGCGGAGAAACGTCTCCTGGACGACATCCTCCGCGAGGTCCGGGTCACCGACCTTCCTCGCGTAGGCGAGCACTCGATCGCGAAGGCTCGCAAAGAGCGATTCGAAACTCGTCGTCGATTCCTCGAATCGAATGTCCATGCCGTCCTCCGGTCCCACTTCGCAATGAAGCCCGCGGAATCGCGGTCAGGAGACAGCATACAACATGATTTCCACAATGGACGACATGCTGCCTATTTTGCAGGTGGATTGGGAGAATCACCCCTTCCAGCACGCTTGCGGCGCAGACTTTGCGCACAACGAGGCGCAGGTCATGCCGGAAATTGAGGCCTTTTCGCTCGCCTCGTGCATTTTGGCAGACGGTCGCTTTGGATCAGCACGCCAGCGAGGGCGCGTCGCCCCACGCTTCGTCCGTTTCTTCGTCCCGATCCCCGGCTGCGCCTGCGTCGTCCTTGGAGTGCGTCAGCAGATACTCGATGGCCTCCAAGACTTCGCTCTGCACATCATGCATCAGCGCCGCCATCTCGACGGCGTCAAGGCCCTGCGCATGGGCAAAGTCCACAAACAACGCGAGCGCCAGCCGCAGCAGACCATCGCTCTCACGTTCTACCCGCCCGAGTGAGCGCCGCAGCGACAGATCAAAGCGATGCAGATACTCGTGGTATTCTCGGAGCGACTGAGACTTGCTCCGCAACCAGTCGATGACCATGTTGTCGGGTCGATGACGCACCCAACTTCGGTGGAACGTAGGGCGGGCCGTCCTTGGCCCGTGTTCACTCACCCCTGCGTCGCGCAGCAGAGCGCTCAACCGCTCGGCGCGCACCTCGAAACGATCCTTCGTTTCGCTGACACGGATCATGCGCCACCACCTTGGCGTGTATGTGCGTCGGCAATGCGTTCACCCGCGCCGGCACTCGCCCACCATGGCGCGCCCGTCGCTCATCGCCGTCCGGCCCTTGCCCACCACAGGCAAGCCCGTCCACCACAGATCGGGATCCGGAAGGCCAACTGAAACCCGGTGAGGTGCCAGTTGGCCCAGGAGAAGCATCAGACAGAGCAGTCGTCCTTGCACCGCTCGACCTCGCCATCCTTGGCGAGCGACCGTCTGATTTAGAAAACCTTCAATCTCGCCCCGCTGCTACGGGGGGAAAGACCTAAAGACAAGATGGAATCCAGATGAAAGAACATAACTCTCGATACCACGGTCATTAACATCTCGTCACGTTCGCGTGCTTTTTTTGTGTTTCTGGGGAAAGTCGCAGAGCAGGCATTCCAGGGACCCTCAAATCAAGCCTCTCGCTGCGGCAAGAACCTGATGTCGTGAGACACGCGAACTCAGAATCGACGCCCTCGGACAATCCAGTCAGGCCACCGGCCTCCACTCCGGGAGGACCGACTCATGCTCATCTGCATGAGACTTCGGTCGATGCCCATTCTCTCCGCAAAAACGTGGGGGTCTTCATGGCGAGATTGTTTTTTCAGGTGCGGCGAAATGGCCGCGGCCACGCCTCCACGCATCGCGTCCCCTGAAATGCCCGCCGACCCTGAATACCATCCATCGTCGGGTCGGACAACCTCAATAGCACCAGCCGGCGCCGTGGCGGGCCCTTTCGCTCGCCTTCGGGCCGTTCAACGGAAAGGACCTCATATGGCCATTCGAGTGGGAATCAACGGTTTCGGTCGCATCGGTCGTCTTGTGTACCGAATCGCAGCCGAACAGGGAATCGAAGTCGTCGCCGTCAACGATCTTGTCCCCGCCGATAACCTCGCCTACCTCCTCAAGTATGACACGATGCACCGTCAGTTCATGCTCGGCGGGAAGCCCGCCGACGTCTCCGCCACCGAGACCTCGTTCACCGTGAACGGCAAGGTCACCAAGACCATGGCCGAGAAGGATCCCGCCAAACTCCCCTGGAAAGACATGGGAGTCAACTACGTACTCGAGTCCACCGGGCTCTTCACCGACTTCGAGAAGGCCTCGCTCCACGTCCAGGCGGGCGCCAAGCGCGTCATCATCTCCGCTCCCACCAAGAGCGAGCCGGCTCAGGTTCCCACGTTCTGCCTCGGGGTGAACCATGAGCAGTACGACGCCAGCAAGCACACCGTTCTCAGCAACGCCAGTTGTACGACCAACTGCCTGGCTCCCATCGCCAAGGTCATCCATGATTCCTTCGGGCTCGAAGAGGGGCTCATGACGACCGTCCACGCCGCCACCGCCACCCAGCCCACGCAAGACGGACCCAGCAAAAAGGACTGGCGTGGCGGGCGCAACGCCTACCAGAACATCATCCCCGCCAGCACCGGCGCCGCCAAGGCCGTCACCCTCTGCATCCCCGCCCTCAAGGGCAAACTGACGGGCATGTCGTTCCGCGTCCCGACGGCCGACGTCTCCTGCGTTGATCTCACCTTCAAGACGGGCAAGGACACCTCGCTCAAGGACATCAACGCCGCGATGAAGGCCGCCAGCGAAGGGTCCATGAAGGGCATCCTGGGCTATACCGAAGAAGAGGTCGTGAGCAGCGACTTCATTGGTGATCGCCGCTCTTCGATCTTTGATGCCAAGGCCGGCATCGAACTCAACAAGCGATTCTTCAAGGTCGTCAGTTGGTACGACAATGAGGCCGGTTACGCCGCCCGATGCGTCGACATGATCAAGATGCTCGCGAGCAAGGACGGCATCAAGTAACGTCGATCTCCAATCCGCGATCACGCTCCTCCCCCGGCGATCCCGGGGGTTTTTCGTGCGCCGGAGCCCGCGACCATCCGGTGTTACCGGTCCACGCGATGGCGACTCGTTCCAGTGGCATTCTCTCGCCCGTGTTGTATGCTCTACGCATGGTGAATGGATGCAGAAACTTCCATGCGTGGGCGTCCGCGGCGTCGATCGTCGTCGCCTTTGCGTCCGCCCACGCCGGCGTCATCTACGCGCGTGCCGACGCGACGGGGGCGAACACCGGAATCTCGTGGGAACACGCGTTCCGGGACTTGCAAACCGCCCTCGCCTCGGCTCGCGCCGGCGATGAGGTCTGGGTCGCGGGTGGTCTGTATACGCCCGCTCCGTCCGGCGGCCCGCGCACCAGCACCTTCCTCGTCCCCAACTCCATCGCGCTCTTCGGCGGCTTCGCGGGCTTTGAGTTGCGCCGAGACGATCGGAACATCGCCGCCAACCCCACGATCCTCAGCGGCGACCTCCTTCGCGATGACCCCCCGGGCGATCCTTCCTTCGCCGGCACGAGCGACAATGTCTATCACGTCCTCTGCGTCTTCGAAGGGAGCCCGACCATCGACGGCTTCATCATCGAAGGCGGGCGTGCGGACGGCGCCAGCCTCGGCCCCACGCCCCTCAGCCACGATCAAGGCAGCGGCGCCAACGTCTACGACGCCTCGCCCACCTTCCGCCACTGCGTCTTCCGCCGCAACTGGGCGATCAACCATGGGACGATCAACGATCACGGCAACACGACGCTCATCGACTGCCAGTTCGAGCACAACTACGCCCGGTCGCACGGCGCGGGCCTCTACATGCACCACCATGCCCAGACGCGAGCGATGAACTGCGTCTTCGCAAGCAACCATACCGACGGCGACGGCGCCGGGCTTTACTGCGCCTCCATGCACCATCCCATGATCCAGGACTGCGTGTCGAGGGACAACGTCGCCGCTCGCGGCGCGGGGATGTACGTCGCCGTCGAGGCCAATCCGATGGTCGAGCGATGCACCTTCCAAACCAACGACGCCACCGTCGGCGGCGGCGGGATCTACATCGACATGGCCTTCGCGCATGTCCTGGGGTGCACGTTCGAGGGAAACCACGCCGGCGAGACCGTCCCTGGCGGCGGAGCGGGCGAGGGCGGCAGCGGTGGGGGTGGTATCTGGTCCACGGGCGGCATGCCGATCGTCGAGCATTGCACCTTCAACGACAATGTCGCCTCCTTCGGCGGCGGGTATTATGCCATCGAAGAGAGCCGAGCGGTCGTTCGAAACTGCACCTTCACTCGCAATCACGCCACCGAGGCCGGAGGGCTCTACACGCTCGGCAGCCCCGTCCACGTGCTCGAATGCACCTTTCTCGAAAACGACGCCCGCGGCAGCGCCTTTTCCGTCGGGGGCGGCGTCTCCAGTTACTTCAGCAACGACGTCGTCGAGCGTTGCACCTTCATACGAAACACCGCGTTCCTCGGTGGCGGCGGACACTATGCCGAGGGCGAAGCCCCCGTCGTCACCGCCTGTACCTTCATTGCCAATGCCACCACGGGACACCAACAGGGGTGGGGTGGAGGGGCGCTCAACGGCTACTTCACCTTTGCCACCATCGAGAACTGCGCGTTCGTTGCCAATACCGCCGACATCGGCGGGGGCGTCTACTCGATGGTCTTCGCCGAGCCACGAATCGTCAACTGCACGTTCGCCGCCAATCGCTCGGCATCGACCGGTGGCTCGATCTTTGCCTCCGACCCGGGCACCACCACGATCGTCAACACCATCGCCTGGGGCAACTCGCCGGACGAGTGGGCCGGGAACGTGATGGCGTCCTATTCCTGCGTTCGAGGCGGCTCCGTCGGCAGCGCCAACATCGACGATGATCCACGTTTCGTACGTCCTCCATCGCCCGGTCCCGATGGCATCTGGGGAACGAGCGACGATCTCCTCGACCTTCGCTTGCGAAGGTCTTCCATGTGCATCGATGCGGGCGATGCCTCCGCCCTCCGGGCCCAGAACGTGGTGGACCTCGCCGGGATCGTGCGTCGGCGGGATGATCCTCACACGCCCGATCGGGGGCTCGGCGAGGCTCCCCTCGTCGATCTCGGCGCCTTCGAGTTCGTCGAGGGGCCCTGCGTCGCCGACTTGGATGATGGCACGGGCACCGGCACCCCCGATGCGGGCGTCTCCATCGACGATTTGCTCTATTTTCTCGACCGCTTTTCTCGCGGGAGCGACGATGCCGACATCGACGACGGCACGTCCACCGGCCGGCGCGACTTCGGGGTCACGATCGAGGACCTCTTGTACTTCCTTGTCCGCTACACGGCGGGCTGCTGATCCGCGCAAACTTCACGAACCCCACGCACGATTTTTATCTCACTCCACCATCTCTCCACCCGCAAATCGGTCATAATGCGCCTTCCATGGAGGCCTTTCGATGAACGATTCGCTGTCCCGTCGTGATCTCTTGGGTGGTCTTGGGCTTGCTGGACTCACGTTCGGCCTAGGCGGCGCGTGGCCCGTCTCGGCTTGGGCACGCCAACCCTCCGCTCCCACCACGTCCAAACGCGTCCTCCGCGTGGCCCACATCACCGACGTCCACGTCCAGCCCGAACTGAGCGCCGGAGTTGGTTTCGCCCACGCCTTGAAGAAGATCGGCGATCTCAAGGACCAGCCCGATGTCATCTTCAACACGGGTGACAGCATCATGGACTCCATGGACGCCGACCAGGCTCGCACCAAACTCCAATGGGACCTTTGGCAGAAGTGCCTCAAGGATGGTCCCCGCCTTCCCATCGAGCATTGCCTCGGGAACCACGACATCTGGGGCATCAACAAAAAAAAGAGCAAGACCAACGGCAGCGAGGCGAAGTACGGCAAAAAATGGGCGTGCGAGGTCTTCGGTGTCGACAAGCCCTATCGCCGATTCGACCGTGCCGGGTGGTCGTTCATCGTCCTCGACAGCGTCATGCCCCTCGAAGACAAGTACGACGGTAAACTCGACGGCGAGCAGATGGAATGGCTCCAGGGCGAACTCGCTTCCATTCCCCAGGCGACCCCCGTCATGGTCCTCTCCCACATCCCGATCCTCACCGTCACCACAATGGCCGACAAGAAGACCGCCACCAAGGAGGGCTGGAGCACCCCAACGTCCCTCATGATGTCGGATTGGCCAGCGCTCCGCGACCTCTTTCGTAAGCACAAGAACGTCAAGGCGTGCATCAGCGGGCACATCCACCAAGTCGACAAGATCGAGTTCGAGGGCGTGACCTACATGTGCAACGGAGCCGTCAGCGGCGCCTGGTGGAAGGGCAAACGCCACGAGTGCGACAGCGGCTTCTCCATCCTCGACCTCTACGCCGACGGCCGCGTCGAGCGCGAGTATGTCGAAACCGGATGGATACCCGTCAAGGAGTAGCCCTCGCCAACGCTCGCACGGGGATTGTCGCCTCCAGCACCCATGACCGACGAATGCCGCAACGACGCCAGGCCCGAGCCGCTCCGCCTTCACATCGGCGGGGAAGAGGTCCGCTCCGGATGGAAGATCCTCAATATCCAGGCCAAGCCAGGCGTGGACTTCATCGGCACGGCGACCGACCTCTCCCAGTTCGCCGACGCCAGCGTGCTGGAGATCTATGCCTCACACATTTATGAGCATCTGAGTTACCAGAACGAACTGCTCCCCGCGCTGCGAGAGGCCCACCGAGTCCTCAAGCCCGACGGGCTCTTTCGCGTGGGCGTGCCCGACCTGGAGGCGCTCTGCCGCCTCATGCTCCGCCCGGACCTTGAGCCTCAGGAAAAGTTCTGGGTGCAACGCATGATCATGGGCGGGCAGATGGACCCGTACGACTACCACAAATCCGGGTTTACCTTCGAGTTCCTACGCGATTTTCTGGTGGAGGTCGGCTTCAAGGAGAAGACCATTCGCCGCGTGCCAAACTTCGGTCTCTTCAAGGACATCACCGATCTGAAGATGTGTGGCGTCGCGATCAGCCTGAATGTCATCGCGATCAAGTAATGGCGCTGCCCGGCGCCTCGGCGACGGGCTCAGACCACCATCGCACACAGAGGATACGGGAGAAGAGTCCAATCGGACTCCAGACCCGCGGACAGACCATCGTCAGACGAGCAGGCCCGCGGGCTTCTCGAGCAGTTCCTTCACCGTGCCGAGGTATTGTGCCGCCATGGCGCCGTCCACCACGCGGTGGTCGCTCGACATCGTCATGGACATCACCTTGCCGGGAACGATCTTGCCGTCTTTGACGACGGGCCTGTCGATCGCGGCGCCGACGGCCAGGATGGCGACGTTGGGCGGGTTGATGATCGCCGTGAAGTGTGACACGCCGAACATGCCCAGGTTCGAGATCGTGAACGTAGCGTCCGACATCTCGTTGGGTGCGAGGCCCTTCGCGCGGGCCTTCTCCGAGAGTTGCTTGGTCTGGGCCGAGATCTGCCGAAGCCCGATCTGGTCCGCATGCCGAAGCGTGGCGACAACGAGCCCGCCCCCCGTGCCGTCCGGCTGCACCGGGAGCGCGATCGCCACGCCGATGTTCACCTCGCCCACATACTCGATCGCGGGCTCGATCTGCCCATGCTTCGCCTGCTGATTCACCCAGCGGGCATTCACGTACGGGTGCTGGTGCATCGCCAGGGCGCACGCGCGGACGAGGAAGTCGTTGACGCTCAACTTCACACCCTGCGGCGCGAGTTGATCGTTCAGTTGCTGGCGCAGAGCGAGGAGCGGATCCATGTCCACATCGACCGTCACCTGGTAGTGGGGGATCGTCGTCTTGCTCTCGACCAGGCGCTGGGCGATCACCCGCCGCATGTTGGAGAGCGGAATCAGTTTGGTGGTGAGCGCCGCGCTTGCGGGTGGGAGCGGCGCCGCCCGCTGGACGACCGCGGGTTGCACCCCGGTGGACGACGGAGCCATGCCGCCGATCCCCCCGCGCGTCGCCGATTGGTTCGAGGCCAACTGCTCGACATCCCTTCGGATGATGCGTCCGCTGGGGCCCGTACCCTGCACGCGGGACAGGTCCACGCCCGTTTCGGCCGCGATCTTCTTCGCCAGCGGCGACGCGAAGACGCGTGTGGACGCGCCATGCGATCCGTTCGCCGAAATCGGCTCCAAGGTCGCCGTACTCGTGCCAGCGGTGCTGCCGCTCGCGCCGGGTTTCGCCGCCCCGACGCTCGCCGCCTTGGTCGACGCGCTGCCCGCATTCGCCTTGACGGCGCCCACGTCCTCGCCGACGCCCGCCATCACCATGATCAGCGTTCCGACCGCGACTGCCTGTCCCTCCGGCACGACCAACTTCGCCACCGTGCCGTCCTCATACGTCGGCAACTCCATCGTCGCCTTGTCGGTCTCGATGTCGGCGATCACGTCGCCGGCCTTCACCTTCTGCCCTTCCTTCACGTTCCATTTCACCACCGTGCCTTGCTGCATGGTGTCGGAGAGGCGGGGCATGGTCAGTTCGATGGGCATGGTCGTCGTCCTTGGCGAGTGGCGAAAAAATCCGCAGGAAAGATAGGTCGGATTCGGCGAAGGAGTCCCCGGACGCTCAGGGCAGGGCACGTTCGATCTCGTCCAGCCCGGCGCTGAGCACCCTGCGGGCGATCGCGTCCAGAGCCTTCCGATCGCCCGTGAAGTGGATCGTCCGGCTCACGTGCGTCCCACGCTCCCCAGGCTTGAGCGCTAGGGCGGGCGAGGAGGTTTCGAGTTCATAGAACGTCGCGCCGCCGCTCGGTGTGCCTCCGTCGTTGTAACTGTTGATGACATCCCCCGCGAACGGCTCCTTCTGCATCTCCCACATCGAGTTCACGTAGTCCGTTGCCCCGCTGGGAAGGGAGTAGGTGACGATCGTGAGCACATTTAGCGCGGGGTCCCACGAGCCGCACACGGGCTTAGACCGCTTGGGCGAAGTGCCGATCTTGGTCCGCTTCAACCCGTCGGCCTTGAAGAAGATCGCGCCGTGCCCGACCTTCAGGCGATTCTCTGGGACTTTGCCGAAGTAGTCGTCCTTCACGATCGGGCCCAGCGTCTTCTCATCCCCCTGCTCGAAAGGAATCACCGCGACGGCCTTGGGCGAAGGCTTGAACATGCCCAGCGTCCAGATCGAGAGCATCCCCGTGTCCTTGGTCCACGCGTTTGCGCCGGTGTTCGTGATCGCGTTGTCGGTCTCGAACGCGACGCAGGAAACGCCACCGCCGGATACGCCGAGGTCCCGACATGCCGCCGCGGCATCGACCAGCCGCACCGTGCGATCAATCTTCACGCGGAGCGTGTGCCCGCTGTAGTTCTTGAACGAGGCATCGTGCGTCATCGTGACGCTCGTCGTGTTCTGCGACACCACGCGATAGGCGTCGGTGTCGATCGCCGGGGGCGTCTGCCAGTCGTCGAGCGTGAACCTGTCGCCCGGGTCAAAGAAGATCGCAAACTGCCCGCCTTCGGGCCCAAGCCAGAAGCGATCCTCACCGCCGTAGCCGTTGATCTTCGGCAGAATCGCTTTCGACGCGATCAACTCGCGGTTGAGAAACCCATATCCCGCTCCGGCATCGCCCGTCGCGGTCGAGGTGAAGACCCGCCCGCAGATGGAGGGAACCACCGCGACTTTCGACTGCCCGTCCGGCGAGGCGAGGACGATCGTGTCGCGGTGCTTCCGCAGGAAGGCGACGTCGTCGGCGAACGAAGCCTGATGTGACGCGCGACAGCCCGACAGAACACTCACGAGCATGAGAGTGGCGAGAAACGCCATCGCCGTATGGGTCATTGGTGTCGTCCTCAGGTGTGTGCCGTTGATGAGCGGAACTACATCCCCAACGTCTTCTTCACCCCTGCCACGATCTTCCGCTTGTTCGGCAGGTACTCCGCCTCGAGGTTCTTCGCATACGGCGTCGGCACGTCCTCGGTATTCACTCGCACCGGCTGATGATCCAGATAGTCGAAGCAGCGCTCGCATACTTGTGTGCAAACCTCGCTCGCCACGCTCGCGAACGGCCAACACTGATCCACCACCACGATCCGCCCCGTCTTCTGCACGCTCTTGATGATGCTGTCAATGTCCAGCGGGCGGATCGTCCGCATGTCGAGCACATCCACCATGATCCCCTCCGCGGCCAACTCGTCGGCGGCCTCCATGCAGAAGTTCACGGGACGCCCGAAACTCACCACCGTGCACGCATCGCCCTCACGCCGAAGCGCCGCCTGCCCGAACGGGATGTAATACTCCTCCGCCGGCACGTGCGCCTTGTCGCCCAGCATGCGCTCGCTTTCAAGGAAGAACACCGGGTCAAGTTCCCGGATCGCCGTTTTGAGCAGGCCCTTCGCGTCGTATGGGCAACTCGGGATCGCGATCTTCATGCCCGGCACGTTCGCGTACAGACCTTCCACGCACCAACTGTGCGTCGAGCCCAGTTGCCCGCCCGCGCCGTCGTTGCCGCGGAACACGATGGGGCAGCCCCATTGCCCGCCGCTCATATAAAGCATCTTGGGCACGTTGTTCAGGATCTGGTCCGCCGCCACCAGCGAGAACGACCACGACATGAACTCGATGATCGGCTTGAGCCCATACATCGCCGCGCCGACCGCGAGGCCGGCAAAGCCGTTCTCGCTGATCGGGCTGTCGATGATCCGTTTGGGGCCAAACTCCTCGAGCATCCCCTGGCTCACCTTGTACGCGCCCTGATATTGAGCGACTTCCTCGCCCATCAGGAAGATGCGCTGGTCGCGTCGCATCTCTTCGCTCATCGCCTCGCGAAGAGCCTCGCGGAACTGGATCACGCGCTCCTGGCCAGGGGGGGCGTCTCGAGGAGGAAGCGGCACGGTAAAGTCGGGCAAGGTCGTGGTGGTCATGCTCGGCAAGGTCCTGGGGGGCAAACGGCCCGAAGATTCGGGTTCAAACACTCATCATAGGTTCCATCCAACGAGGCCATAAACCGCCACGCTACAGAAACCCGCTCGCCGATGTATCAGTTACATTGGTCACCCTCTCGACCTCGTCGTCCCCGTTCGGGCGGCGCTGCCCTCACCCCACCTCACCCCACGTCACCCAACGCCAGCGCATGCCCGTACGTCTTCAGCAGCCGCCGGAGCAGAGTCTTTTCTTCCGCCGATTCGAGCGCCGGCGAGCGCTCGATCCACGCCGCCGCGTCGCGTCGTGCCAACGCAAGCAACTCCCGATCCCGCATCAAGTCCGCCACCTTGAATGGCGGCAGGCCCGACTGCTTCAGCCCGAACACCTCGCCCGGCCCACGCAGTTCAAGGTCCTTCTCGGCCAGCGCAAATCCGTCACCCGTCTGCACAGGCACGGCCAGTCGCGCACGAGCCAGGTCATCCGTCGGGTCCGCGATGAGCACGCACGCCGACTCCCTCGACCCACGCCCCACGCGCCCGCGAAGTTGATGCATCTGCGCCAATCCAAAGCGTTCCGCGTTCTCGATCACCATCATCGTCGCGTTCGGGACGTCCACGCCCACCTCGATGATCGTCGTCGCGAGCAGCACGTCGATCTCGCCAGCCCGGAACTTCCTCATCACCTCATCGCGCGTCTCCCGGTCGAGTTCGCCGTGCATCTCCTCAATACGTCGCCCGGGGAGAAGCGTCTGCTCCAACTGCGTCCGCATGGCGCGAACGCTCTGCACCTGCGGCTCGTCCTTGATCGGTTCGATCACCGGCACGACCACGTACGCCTGTTCCCCATCCGCGATCCGCGCGTCCATCCGCTCGTAAACCTCGTCCCGCCGATCCGGCGGGATCAACGCAGTCCGAATCGCCTTCCGACCCGGCGGCAGCCCGCGGATCGTCGAGATGTCCAGATCGCCAAACAGCGTGATCGCCATCGTGCGCGGGATCGGCGTCGCCGTCATCACGATCACGTGCGGCGTGCGCTCGTGAGCGTGCGGGGGGTCCTGGCCTCCATCACCGGAGCCTTGCACCCGGGCCGTGCTCTTCTCACGCAACCTCGCCCGCTGTCCCACGCCGAATCGGTGCTGCTCGTCGATGATCGCGACCGCCAGCGACTTGAATCGCACGCCCTCATTCAGCAGCGCGTGCGTCCCGATCAGCACATCGACCTTTCCAGCCGCCAGATCTTCCAGCATCGCCGAGCGCTCCCGATCGGGCGTCGCGCCCGTGAGCAGGCGCACGCTCACGCGAGAGTCGCGCAGGATGCCCGATATCCCGGCGAAATGCTGCTCCGCCAGGATTTCCGTTGGAGCCATCAGCAGCGCCTGATGCCGGCTCGCCACCGCCATCAGCATCGCGTACGTCGCCACCGCCGTCTTCCCGCTTCCCACGTCGCCCTGGATCAGTCGATTTGTCGGGCGATCGCTCGACAGGTCCCTGACCAGATCCTCGATCACCTCATCCTGCTCGGGCGTCATCTGGAACGGGAATCGCTCCCGGATGTGCGAATCGATCGCGCCCGTCCACCGCAGCGCGGGCGACTTGAGCACCCGCCGAAGGTGCGCCCGCTTCATGTGAACGCCCAGTTGCAGCAGCAGCAACTCGTCGTACGCCAAGCGCCGCCGGCTCGCACGCACCTCCTCCTCGCTCGTCGGCGCGTGCTGCATGCGATACGCCTCACGCAGCGTCGGCATGTTCCGATCCCGGCAGTACGACTCGGGGAGGTGATCCTCCACCAGCGGCAACGCGATCGGCAGCACCTTCGCCATGATCCGCTCCAGCCGCACGCTGCTCATCTGCTCGGTCCCCGGATACACCGGCCGCAGCCGCTCATCGCGCCGTCCCGGCTCGCTCGCTCCCTCCTTGATCACCTCAAACTTGGGGTTTGCCATCTGCGGATAGTGGTTGTGCATCACCAACTTGCCCTGCACCCAGAGACGCATCCCGGGGTGGATCTGCTTCTGCACGTACGGCAGGTTGAACCACACCAGGTCCAGCCGCCCGCTCGCATCGACCAGCACCGCCTCAAACCTCAACTTGCGCCCTCGCACCGGCCGCGTCGCCGTCACCTCCCCACGGGCGGACCCGATCTGCCCCTCCACGAGGTCCTTGATGCTGCACTCCGCCGACTGCCGTTCGAATCGCGCCGGCAGGTGCGCGATCAGATGCCCAAGTTTGGTGATCCCGAGCGTGCGCAGGTCCAGCGCGGCCTTCTCCGTCACGCCCGGCACGTGCGAGATCCGCGTCGAGAGCGTGATGTCGGAGGGCGTGCCCACGCGGAGAGCGTAGAGCATTTACTCGGCGCGGGGTGGGGGTGGGGGCGAGGGCGCGGACGATTGCGGGTCGATCTCGCGCAGGTACGTCCACGAGTAGATCCCGGTGTTGTGCCCGTCGGAGAACACGATCTTGAGCCCATAGTTGCCGACCAGTTCAGCGTCGGTCGCCACGATCTCGCTCGCGCGAGCGCCCGCGGACGCCGGCAGCACCGTAAGCGGATTCCGCGCCATCTCCTCCCGCAGTTGCCGCATGTCCGCCGAGGGCGACATCTTCCGCAGGTAGGCGATGGAGTAGTACGACGTCGTGCCGTCGTCCCACTCGATCGTGAGGCCTCGGTCTTTCTTCAGGTCGAGTCGGCTCGGGGACATGGCGCAAGGATATCAAACAAACGCGGCGGCCACTTGGCCGCCGCGATCGGAGTCACTCGTTCTCGCCGCCCCGGACATCCACGCAGGGCAATTACGACCGGATCAGCCCAACCCGCCTTTGAACTGTACCTTCTTGAACTTCTCACGCAAGCGACGCAGTTCGGGGGTGACTTTCAGGATTTCCTCGGCGGTCTTCCCACCGAACTTATCCTTCATGCCTCCGCGCCCGCCCGGGCCACCCTTGCCACCCTTGCCCCCTCCGGGGCCGCCGCCCTCGCCGGGGGTCGGTGCCTCGGGCATGGGCTTGAGCGCCTTGATGCTCAGCGACACGCGCCGGTTGGCCTGATCGATCTTCAAAACCTTGACCTGCACGACCTCGTCGGGCTTGAGCACGTCCTCGACCTTCGCCACGCGCTTGTGGTCCAGTTCGCTGATGTGGATCAGCCCCTCGACGCCCGGGGCGATCTCGCAGAACGCGCCGAACTCGGCGATCTTCGTCACCTTGCCCGTCACTTCCGCGCCCTCGGTGATCGTGTTCGAGGCCTGCGCGAAGGGGTCGCCCATCACCTGCTTGATGCCCAGCGAGATGCGGTCGTTCTCCGGATCAATCTTCAGCACGCGGACCGTGACCCGCTGCCCTTCCTTGATGTGCTTCTCGACGGCCTTCTCGCCAAAGCCCATGCGGTCGTACGAGAGGTCGGAGATGTGCACCAGCCCGTCGACGCCGCCGATGTCCACGAACGCGCCGAAGGGCATGATCTTGCGCACGGTCCCTTCGAGCGTTTGACCTTCCGCAAGGCTCGCCTTGATCTTCGCCGCGTTCTCCTTGCGCTCGGCCTCGAGGATGTCGCGCCGCGAGAGCACGATGTTGCCCTTCCCGAAGCGGTCCACGCGCGTCACCGTGCACTTGAGTTTCTCGCCCACGAACACGCTGAAGTCCGGGATGCGATCCAGCGCGACCTGTCCCGCCGGCATGAAGGCGTGGTGGTTCGCCACGGTCAGTTCCAGACCGACCTGCTTGTTGTCCTTGGTCGCCACGCCCGTCACGAGCGCCTCGACGACCTGCCCGGGCTCCAGTTTCTCCCAGTCCGCCTTCTGCACCACGCCCGGACGCGAGCACACAAAGATGCCCTCGCTCGCCTCGAACTTGTCGATCACGACCTCGATCTTGCTGTTCTTCTCGGGGAGTTGATCCTCGGGGAACTGGATGCGGGGGAGGATGCCGAGTTCCTTGGGCCCGAACTCGATGAAGATGTCGGTGGGGCCGACGGTCACGACCGTGCCCGTGCGGTGCTCGCGACCGGCCTGCACGACGCGCGGGCCGCGGATCGCCGCGGGCGCCGAGGGCTTGACCGCGGGCTTGGCGGCCACGGCCGCCCCTCCGGGTACGCCCATCCCCTCGGCCTCCATCGCCTTCATCGCCGCGTCAATCTCGGCGTTCATCTCCGCGGTGAAGTCCGTCCCGCTGGGCTTGGGCGACGGAGAAGTGGTGGGGGAGGTGGGGGCCGCGGGGGTCGCGGGGGTGGCGGGCGTGTCGGATCCGGGTTGCATGAGTGCGTCCAGTGACTGTCGAGGCCGTGCGCTTGTGATGTCGATCCGTGGCACGCGGTGGACCGATCCCGCGATTTTGCGGGGAAAGAGTGTAGGGATGGTGGGTGGGTGAAGGCGAAGGTGCGGAGGAGGAGCCAAAGGACCGCGGCTCCAAGGCCCAGATGCCAAAGAGCCAAGGGGCCAGGGGCAGAGCACGCTCCCCGCGACTCCGGCTTGATTGGGCCATGGGTCAACGTGTCCCCTGGGGCATTGGTCCCTTTCGCCTCCGGTCATGCGGACCCATCGGCCCCGCGCGTCGCCGCGCGTTCACGCCGCGAACCAAGCGCGGCGCGCCAAGCCCACGCGAAGTGCGGAGGCGTGCGGCGAGCACGGGGCGACGCCGTCGTCAACGCCGGACGTGCGCGAGGCCCTCGTTCCGGTGGCGTCGCTGGTGTGGGAAGCGGGCGTTGTGCCCTCCTCAAAGCCCTCTCCCCTCCGCGCCGTGCCCACGTAGAAGCCCGACGAGGGCTTTGTCCTTCGCTCGGTGCCCACTTACAAGCCCGACGAGGGCACCGTCCTCGTCTCGGTGCCCACGTACTCGAAGGAAAACTCGCCCGAGCGAACGCCGGTGCCGCATGATTGGAGGGTGGCGGGCCGAGAAAACGTGGCCCATCGCGAGGAGAACGCGGAGGGGGCGGAGATTCGCGGAGGGGCGCGGGGGTCGATTCGCACGGGGTCGTCGTTGGCCTCCACTTTTCTTGCATCCGAGAGCGTGGCACCGAGCACACGACGACCCGTGCCACCGAGGAAGCCGGGCTTTGGCGGCTTCCTCGGTGGCACGGATCAACGCGTTGTCGGTGCCACGCCCCCGTGGCTCCTCCCTGGGCCTCTCGACGACACGCCGCGAACGAGCCTCACACCGTGCCCACTCGGGTATGGTTCAACGCCCTGCGAAGGTCCAATAGAACACTTCCTTTGGGCGAAACTCCACTCGGCACGTGCAGGATCACGAACGGAGCGAGCCGGGGATCGCACTCCTTTCCAGCGCCCGTCAACAACATGTGGAAAGTATGAGATCGGTATGCCTTTTCATCCAAAATTAACCCCACCGCACGTTGACAGCACTCGGGGCTTGTGGTATTTATTGCCTTCGAAGTACGATCGAGTTGTATGCATGAATGGAGAGACAAGATGCTTCGAAACGCGGTTGCTGTTTTCTTAGCGATGGCCCCCGTATTCGCGGCCCACGGTTCGGTCGTTTTTCGGGTTGGATCGCCTTCAAGTCCCCAGCATGCAAGGCATGATCATGATATAGCGACGGTCGAGAACTCGTCTTGGTTTCTTGAGTACTCAATAAACAGTTTGAACTTCGCCACGAACAACGGCAGCCAGTTGGCTGTTCCAGTGACCTCCCTTGACAACTATAGGGATTTTGATGCAGATGGGTATGGCGATATCGACGAGCGTGTTGCTCCCGGGGATCCGCGATCATTCCAGCAAGCGACGGTCATTGGGTTCGCCGGTGGTTCGGATGTGGTTTCGGTCATGGGCATGAGCGGACGCTTCCGTGGTGCCGTGCAGTGCGAGGTGGGCACGTACAGTCCACCTCCGGATGAACTCCGGCGTGGCTCGGCCAGACCCGGATACGTGGGCGAAAGTTGCGACTTCACGAGGCTGCTGCTGCGGGACGATCCGGTATTTGGGACCGTGGTTCTCGCGGCGGTGGATTATCGCTTCCACTTGACGATTCCCCAAGCCAACTCAGGATGGGGCGAGGTGAGTTATACGCTCACGCCGGGCGCTGATCCCTCAGAGTATTTTATTGACTGGAGCGTGAGCCGTCTGCCGGGCATGGCCCCAGCCGTGATCGACCTCTCCGATCAGATCGTGGGATTTTCGGTCTTGGTGCCTTCGCCCGGGACTGCGACCGCACTCGCGCTGGGCGGGCTGTTCGCCGTCCGTCGCCGACGTCGCTGTTGATGGTGATTGAAGGTCCGTCCGAAGTTCGCGAGGTCGCCTTGCTCCGGCAAACCTCTTTGCCGATTGCGTCGCTCGGTCACACCTCGCCACGACATGGCGAACCCCGTCGCTCTTGCCACTGCTCTTTGATCGACGAACCGGAGGGTGCGTGCGCGACCGGCAATTCTCGATCGCGCGTGGCTCGTTTCTCGGCGGAGTTCGTTGGTTAACCTTCGGTCCGCTCCGTCATCTCCTCATAACCGGCTCGAGGCTCTGCACGCTCCGAGTGCATGAACCGCCCACGCCACCGTGCGAACGACCACGAGCGACAAAGAGCGCTCGGCGTCTTCGTAATGGCTTGTACGCTTCGTAGCCGCACGCCACACGCCTGGTCGCACTCGACGCGGGGCACGATATTGTTGTCGCGATGGAACCCAAGGGCCTGCGAAATACCCCGGTGGTGGGGAGCACCATCCCCAAGCCTTTGCGCCACCCGGCGTTTCCGGGCGTTGGTTGGAGAGGCTCAGCGTGGGCCGTCATTCGCTCCGAGCGCCACCCCGCCCCCGAACCACGGCCGCCAGCACCAACAGCACCATCGCCACGAGGCACCATGAGATCCCGCCCACGCTGCGCCACGCCTTGCCCACGCCGTCGAGCGCATCAATCCCGGGCGGGAACGTCAGCCCCACGAACAGGATCGCGCACGCCGCGCCGGCCAACTTCCGCGCGCGTCCCACGCCGTGCAGCACCACCGCGCCCGCCACGATCGCGAGCGGCAGCGCCATGTTCGCGTGCCGCGCCACCGTCTGCGGGCTCAGCGCCAGCGCCATCGCGAGCAAGCCGCACCACTCAAAGGCGAGCACCGCGCGTGATCCCGTGCCCGCAGGCGACGAGCGCTCGTCCCTCCACAGCATCGCCATCCCCGCGCGCCGGTACATCCACCACGCGGCCGCGAAGACCACCGCCGCGACCAGCCCCGCAGCGATCCACGTCCAGCGAGGATCGACGCCCGAACGCTCCACCGCCCGCGCCGCCGCGCTCGGGATCGAGATGCTGAACTCCCACGCCAGCGGATGGATGTTCGCCCGGCTCCCGCCCGCCGATCCGCCGGCCATGTGGTTCATGCCGGTGAGCGCCGTCCGAAGGTACTCGAGGTTGCGATCCCATCCGAAGCGAAGCGCGGGAAGGAGCGCGAGCACCACGATGCCCGCGAGCGTCGCGAGCGCATCACGCCAAAATCCGCGCACCACCAGCAACGGCACGAACGCCAGCGGCAGGTACTTGATGTGGATCGCAAACGCGAGCGCCAGCCCGCACAAGAGCGGCCGCGTGCCCACCCACCGCAGCGCCAGCACCACGCCCAAGAGGACCAGCACGTTGCAGTTGCCTTCTTTCAGTTCGCGGTTGAGTTTGTCGGAAACGACGAGCACGCCGAAGGCGGCGAGCGCCGCGATCTGCGTCGCCGTCGGATTGAGCGAGAATCGTCGTGCCACCTCGCCCGCGCCGAGCCACGCCGTGGCGGCGATCAGCAGCACGTTCCCGATCGACCACACGATCCCCGCCGAGCGAAGGCTGAGCCGACCCAGCGGCTCGATGATCGCCGCCAGCATGGGCGGGTAGATATAGCCCCGCGTGCCCGCGTCGTAGATGTTCTCGTCCCGCGACGCCGCCACCGCCGCGTCGTAGAAGCATCGGAAATCAAAGAGCCGCTCTTTGAGTGACGTGGCAATCCCCGTCTGCACGCACCACACCAGCACACCCACGCCCAGCGCGATGATCGCCATGTCGCGGATGCGGGACGTTCGATGCTGAGGCCGCGGGTCATCGCCCATGAGCCACAAACATAGGGCCGGCTCGTGCCCATCACTCGCTCACACGCGTGACGTCGGCGCCAGGCTCGCGACGCCCACCGCCTGCCCGATCTCCTCGATCACAAGACCGCCCGTGGGCGTGGGCTTGAGTTCCACCACCGCCGCCGCAGGCGCCACGGGCTTTCCACGCTCCATGATCGCCCGCCAGCGGATCGCGAACGCGCGGGCGAGCATGCGCAGACCATCGCGAATGGGGTGCACCGTCCCGCCCTCCTGATGCTCCCACTTGATGCCGACCTCCGCAATCTTGAAGCCGGCCTGTCGCGCAATGAGCAGGTGCTCGATGTCGAAGACGAAGCCCTTCTCGCGAGCCCGCTCCGCCACCGCCCGCGCCACGTCCGCGCGATACAACTTGAACCCGCACTGCGTGTCCGAGACGGGCGCCAGGCCCAGCGTCTTGAGGATCGAGATGTACACCAGCCGCACCACGCCCCGTGAGGCGCTCGTCTTCACGTCCGCGTCCTTCGACACGCGCGAACCGACCACGAACGCCGCCTTCGTCTGTTCCGAACGATGAAACAACTTTGTGACTTCGCGGATCGTCGCCGCGTTGTCCGCGTCCATCATCAGCGTCCATTGCCCGCGTGCGTGCGAGAGTCCCGTGCGTACCGCCGCGCCCTTTCCCTGATTCTGCACATGCCGCAGGAGCCGAACGCGTCGCAGCGCGCCGACGGCATGATCGCGTACCCACGCCGACACCGCCTGCTCCGTCTGGTCCTTCGAGCCGTCGTTGATGAGCAGCACCTCCGACGCCCAAGGCTGCGACTCCAGCCAGGGCACAAGATCGCCCAGCGTCTTGCCGATCCGGGCCTGCTCCTGATACATGGGAACAATGACGCTCAAGCGTGGGGAATCACCACCCACAAGCGTCGAACGGGCGGGCGTGGGCTTGGTTTCGATCATCCCGCGCCTCGCCTTTCGAGCCCACTTGCCTTTCCAGCCCCGAGTTTGAGGCCGAAGGCCCACCCGCCTCAGAGCGTCTCGCTCTCGGCCTCGGCCTTCTCGCCCTTCTTCGACTTCTTCGCGGCCTTCTTTCCCGCCGCGCTCATCACCTTCGACGCTTCGTCGTCCATGTACAGTATCGCGCTGCACGAGGCGCACCGCGTCAATATGCCCGTGGACATCAACCGGACCACCGCATCGATCGGCAGGCTCATCATGCACGACCCGCAGTTGAACTCGTGCCGCTTCGCGTCCTGGATCTCGATCGGCGCCATCGCCTCGTCGCCCTTGGTC
Organism: uncultured Phycisphaeraceae bacterium; assembly: GCA_964543905.1. Lineage (GTDB taxonomy): Bacteria > Planctomycetota > Phycisphaerae > Phycisphaerales > UBA1924. The sequence goes on along the minus strand of CAZIZO010000006.1, from coordinate 79,954 downwards.
CGCACCAGGCTCGTCAGCACCGCCAACGCGTCCGCAGGAACTCCCGTCGCCGCCGCATCCCGCTCCGCCTTCAGTTCCGCCAGGCGATCCCGGATTTCCGCCTCTCGCTTGTCCCGGTCGTCCGAGGCCACCTTCTTGACCTGCTCCCGCTCCTCACGCTGCTTCACGAGTTCGGCAACTTGCTTCTTGATCTCCTCGCACTTCCCCATGAACTCCAGCGCCGTCGTCTCAAACTTGTCCCGCTCCGCCTTCAGCGTGTTCACTTCGGTGAGGAACGCCTTGTATTCCTTGTTCGTCTGCGCGCTGTCCATCTGTTTCTTCAGGATCTCCATCCTCGCGTCCAGCCGCTTCATCTCCCCCTCGGCATCCCCTAACTTCGCCTGGCTCGTCCTCAGCGCCGCTTCCAGAGACTTGCTCTTGCTGTCGATCTGGTCCAGTTGGGATTTCTGCTCGCCCAGGAACTTCTCGGCACCCCCGAGCCGTGACTGCAACCCTCGGACTTGTTTCTCAACCAGGAAAACTCGGAGCAGTTGGGCCGTCACGTCCATCCGTTGAACTCCACGCGCGTGCGAACAGACAGAGTATAGCACGCACTCCCCTCGCATGGAATCGATCCAAACGCCGGACAAACAGCCTTCGCCCACACCCCGCGACCGGGTTCAGGCGTTCGTCGCCAGCCACAACCACCAATACGCCGCCGGGGTGACGAGCAATGGTGAATCCAGCACGTCCAGCACGCCGCCAAAGCCCGGCAGCAGCCTGCTCGAATCCTTGATTCCTGCATCCCGCTTGAACAGGCTCATCACCAGGTCACCCCCTTGCCCCAGCACCGCAAAGATCGCCCCCGCGATCAGCCCCGCCAGCGGGGTGGGCAGCGAGGTCGCGCCCGCATCATATTTGTGCAACAACCACAGCCCGCCCGCACCCGACAGCGCCGCGAAGACGATGCCTCCAAACAGCCCCTCCCACGTCTTTCCCGGACTCAGCCACACGATCAGTTTGTGCTTCCCGATCGACTTCCCCGTGAAGTACGCGCCGATGTCCGACGACTTGATCACCATCAGCACCCAAAGCAAGGTCCAGATCGTGTGCTCTCGTCGCAGCGCCAAGACCGCGCCGAACATCAGCCCGAGGTACACAAAGGTCAGGAGCGTTCCTCCCGCCGACGCCACGATCCCCTCGAACGTCTTGTGCCGCGAGTAAAACACCAGCGATACCCCCAGCACCACCGCCCCCGACAGCGTCACCGCCATCGCCCCGAACTGCCCCTCCAAACTCGCCGGCACCACGCCCGCCGACACCAGTCCCAGCAGCGCCGCCATCGTGTTGATCCGCTTCGATGACTCGATCCCCTTGTCCCGCAGAATCGTCGTCAACTCCCGCACCGCCAGGATCGCTACCCCGATCATCACCGGCAGCACCACCGTCCCAGGCGGATACGTCTCCCCCACGCCCACCCGTTTCAACCACGAGAGCGACTTACCGAGCGACTGCCCATCCACCCACCCGTCCAACATCAGCAGCCCCACCAGGGCGGCGATCAAGACCGGGCCAAAGAGCACGCGCGTCAGCATTGCCCGGAAGGTTCGGCGCGTTTCCTCCCGAGTCAAGCGAATCCCCGCGATTGCACGCGCCCCGGTCCCCCAGCGTCCGCACATCCGGCCTCTCGACTCCTGCCCCTCCCACGGACTTCGCCAACTTCTCGCTTGTGATCCCCGCCCACGGCCGTTACACTCCATCCTTGCTCGTGGGTCATCGGGGTTGGCGCCCCAACTGAGAAAGGGACTTCATGCAACGGCTCGCGTCTTCCCTCGCTTGTGTCGTCGGTTCGCTCTTTGCCGCGCCCCTCGCCTCCGCCCAATGGACCAGCGATACCGCCACCAATACGCCCCTCGCCGACCGCCCGGGCGAGCAGAACCAGGCCAAAGTCCGCGCGCTCTGCGATGGCTCCGCCTATGTCTCCTGGTACGACAACTCCTCCGGCGGCTACGACCCCACCCTCCAGCGCCTCGACCCCCAGGGCAACGAACTCTGGCCCCACAACGGCCTCCAACTCGCCGACACCACCTTCTCCTCCACCGAGGATTACGACCTCCGCATCGACGCCGCCGGCAACGCCGTCGTCGCTTTCCGCGACAACAGCATCGGCACCACCAAGGTCACCATCAAGGTCATTAGCCCCGCGGGCTCCACCCTCTGGTCCCGCTCCATCACCGCCAGCGACAACGCCCACAATCCCAAGTGCGCCATCCTCTCCGACGGCTCGATCGCCGCCGTCTGGACCACCAACAACTCCCCCGCCAGTTTCGCCATGCAGCGACTCGACTCCGCTGGGAATGAGATTTGGCCCGCGCCGATCACCTGCTCCGAGGCCAGCCGATACGTCGCCGTCTCCGACGTCCAAGCCTCCACCAACGCCTCCTTCATCGTCCACTTCATCCGCGCCACCGGCTCCAACCCCATCCTCTCCAGCAAGCACCTCTATTCCCAGAAGTTCGATTCCACCGGCGCACCCCAATGGATCGGCACCGCCCTCCCCATCGCCAACGCCGGAAACCCCGTCATCATCTTCAACGCCACCTCGATCCAGAACGGCACCTTCCCCAACTTCCTCCCCGACGGCCAGGGCGGCGCCATCTACGCCTGGTACGAGACCGGCGGCTCCCGCAACGCCTATGTCCAGCACCAGAACGCCGACGGCACGTTCCGCTTCCCCGCGGGCGGCGTGCCCAGTACCGGCGCCACCCCCAACATCATGCGCATCTCCGCCAGCGTCGCCTACGATGCCGAACGCGACGAAATCTTCCTTGCCTGGAGCGACAGCACCATCTCCCCTCAGAACGCTTGGGGAATTCGCGCCCAGAAGTTTGATTCCACCGGCGCTCGCCTCTGGGGTGACGCCGGCGCCACCCTCATCGCCCTCAATGCCAACCAGACCTCCTTCGTCCGCTGCGTCGCCGCCGCTGGCGGATGCATGGTCTTCGGCTTCGACGCCCGCAGCGCCACGACCGGCGTCGTCGTCGCCGGCCGCTTCGATCCCAATGGCCTCCCCGCGTGGCCCGCCCAGCCCCTCCTCGCCTGCTCCACCATCAGCGGCAAGGCCCGCCTCGACGCCGCGGGCACCATCGACGGTGGCGCCCTCCTCGCTTGGGGTGACGCCCGCAGCGACGCCAACAACATCATGGGCCAGCGCGTCAACGCCGACGGAACCTTCGGCAACCCCATCTGCATCGCCGACCTCGACAACGGCACCAGCACCGGAACCCCCGACGGCGGCGTCACCATCGACGACCTCCTCTACTACCTCCTCATCTTCGAGGCCGGCTCCATCCAGGCCGACATCGACGACGGCAGCGCCACCGCCACCCGCGACTGCGGCGTCACCATCGACGATCTGCTCTACTACCTCTTCCGCTTCGAGACCGGGTGCTGACGAACGATCCTGCCATCTGTTTCTCAGATCCTTTGGAACCCCCACGCCCCCGAGCATGGGGGTTCATCGTGCGTCGGCTGGGCGGGACATGGACCCTCCCTCGGCGTGCAAGTGGCGTGCCCGGGCGGCTCTCGCCTCCTCCTTCGCGCCCTTTTACCCTTCCCGTTGACCTCTGCGCAACGTCCATCCGCGTTGCCTGCTGCAACTGGGGATTCCTCCCACAAACGTGCGGCCAATAAGCCCTCGTTCATGTGCGGCGCGAGTGTGGGAACAACAAAGCCACGCACGCACGCTCTTGTCGTGTGGACGACCACGCCCTTTCAGAGCGACGCCACGCCGCAGATTTGATCCGGACACGCGGATGATCTTCCGTCAAGAGCGCCCGAATGGCTCCGAGCCCCGCCACTCCATCACGCAAGGCCCATACCCAGTGGCCCAGGCGACTACCGCTTCTCCTTCTCCGCTCGCCGCCGCTTCAACTCCGCATCAATGAACGGCGCAATCTCCCCGCGAAGCACGGCCTCGTAGTCCGTGTTCTCGTGCCCCGTGCGGTGGTCCTTCACGCGATTGTCATAGAAGACATACGACCGAATCTGCGTCCCCCACCCGCGCTCGACCGCGCCGCCCGTTGCCGCCGCGATCTCTTTTTCTCGCCGCTCGTCTTCCAGCGCTTGCAACTTCGCCATGAGCACCGTCATCGCCTGCTTGCGGTTCTGCGGTTGATCGCGGAAGGAGTTGGCAACCACCTGGATCCCCGTCGGCAGGTGCGTGATCCGGATCGCCGTCGCCACCTTGTTCACGTTCTGCCCGCCCGGCCCGCTCGCCCGCACGAACGGCACGATCTCCAGGTCCTTCTCCGGGATCACCAACTCGCCCTCTTCCATCTCGGGCGTCACGTCCACCGTCGCGAAACTCGTCTGCCGCTTCCCCTGCGCGTTGAACGGGCTCACCCGCGCCAGGCGGTGCGTCCCGCGCTCGCAGTTGAGATACCCAAACGCGAACGGGCCCTTCACGTGCAGCGTGACCGAGTCGATCCCCACTTCCGTGCCAAAGCCCTTTTCCACTTCCTCGATCTCAAACCCCATCTTCTCGCAATAGAAGATGTACATGCGGAAGAGCATGTCCGCCCAGTCGTTCGCCTCCGTCCCGCCCGCACCCGCCGAGATCGTCAGGAAGCAGTTCTTCGCGTCGTGCTTCCCGCTGAGCAGCGACTGCAACTCCACCTTCTCCATCCGTGACTGCAACTTGAACAGCGACTCATCCGCCTCAGCCAGGAGGTCCTTGTCGTTCGCCTCACGAGACATCTCGTACGCGACCTTCGCGTCCTCAAAGTCCTTGATCACCTTCGTCAGCGGCTCGACCTGCGCCGTGATCGCCTTCTTCTCCGCGACCACCTTCTTCGCACGCTCCTGGTTGTTCCAGAAGCCGTCGCTCGACATCATCTCTTCCAACTCTTTCAGCCGACCCAGTTTCGCCGGGTAGTTAAAGAGAGTCGCGGATCGTTGAAATCCGCGCCTCAAGATCGTTGATGATGGGTTGGTGTGCGTCGAAGTGCATCGCGTTCGCTCCGTCCGGGTGGCACAGGCGTCCCGCCCGTGTCTTCAGTGTGCCTTGCCGCGGCACGGGCTTCCAGCCCGTGTCGTTCGATTCCGTCCGCCGTTCGGCCTTCGGGCGGTCACTGTAGCCTCCCTCCTCAGGAAATCCTTCTCGACCGCGCCAAAACGGGCCTCCGGCAGCGTCTTCTTCTCGTCCCATCCTGTATCACCCCGAAGGAGCCTCCATGAACACCCCTCGCCCACTCTCCGCCGTCCTGCTCGCCGCCGCCGCTGCCTTCTCCTCCGCGCCCGCCGTCCCCGCTCTGGCCCAGGTCCGCCACGTCCAGCCCGGCATGGTCGCGCCCGCCCAATCCCCCTTCGCCACGCAGGGCGATCTCCCCATCGTCACCTTTACCTTCGACGGTGGCACCCTGCGTGCCTTCGTCGACGCCATCAAACAGCAATGCCCCACCGTCGACCTCAACGTTGGCTTTCGCGGCGACGCAGACCGCGTCCAGATGCCCGCCATCACCATGAAAGGCGTCTCGGTGGGTACGGCGATGCAGGCGATGAACACCCTCGCCGACGCGGGCCCGGGCCGATTCGTCAGCGTCACGCCGGTGCAAGAGCGCAACGGTGCACCCTTGTACTCCGTAGAAACACGCAACCTCTCCGAGATCACGCCGTCGATGACCCCGCGCGACCAAGTCTCGACCAAGGTCTTCTCCCTCCGAGAGTTGGTCCGCTCGTCCGCCTCCGACCCCAGCGCCCCGCAGCAGACCGCCGAACTCGTCCTCTCCGTCCTCGAAGCCGCCATGGAGGTCGAGGCGTCCGAGTCACGCACGCCGCCCACGCTGCGCTACCACAAGGACTCGGCGATGCTCATCGCCCGCGGCACCTCCAACCAGTTGCAGGTTATCGAATCCGTCCTCGTCACGATGCAGCGCGACGCGCACCTCAACTCCGACCAACCCAACTACACGATGATCCAAGCCCTCGCCAACGCCGAGGCCGAGGTCAGCCTCGCCCGCGCTGCGCTCGAGCACAAGAATCAGGAACTCGAGGCCATCCGCGCGAGGCTCGAGAAAATATCCAAGTTGCAGGATGCCGGTGCCGTTTCCGATGCCGAGAAAGCCGCGGCCCTCGAAGACCTTCGCAAAGCCAACTACGAGTTCGAAAAGGCCCGCATCCAACTCAACCTCACGGAGCAGATCCTCAACACGATGAAGCAGACCGGGAAGCCCTTGCCCAAGAAGCCGAACGCCCCCGAAGGCCGTGGCAACCCCGCGCCGCAGCCCGCCAAGCCCGCCGTTCCTGCCCCTGGCAAATAATCCTCCGTGCGTCCCCTCGCCGCGACATACATCGCGCCCATGGACCTTCCTGCCACACCTTTCGCGGCCGGGCCGGACGCTTCCTCCCAAGGAGATGGCGTTCCGGGCCTGTGCCGTGCCATCCGTGCGGGGGACGACGCATCCTTCACGATGTTCTACGAGCGCCACTTCGACCTGCTCTTTGCCCTGACACGCACCTTCACCCGCCGCGACGAGAGTTACTGCCTCGACATCGTCCACGACACCATGCTCCGCGTCATCCGCTCCATCCCCGAACTCTCGACGTGGAACGAGGTCCATGCGTGGCTGCGGCGCGCGATGATCTCGTGCGTGATCGATCGCGCCCGGATGGACGCCCGCCGCGAAAGACGAGAGGTCCGCACCGCCGCGAGCGAGATTGAGATCACGCCGCTCGCTGAACTCTCGTGGCTGCGCGACCGCCTCCGCGAACTCAGTTCCGAAGACCAAGCGATCATCGCGCTCCGCTTTGGCAAAGGGGCCACGCTCGAAACGATCGCGACGCTCGAACGCACGACCCTCGGCACCATCCAAGGCCGAATCCGCCGGGCTCTCGCCAAACTCCGCACCTTCGTGGAAGAGATGTAAACCATGAACCGGCACACCCACCACGGCGAATCCGCCTCCAATCGGCCAATCTCCGGCGACTCCACGTCCGCGGACCTCAGCCCCGCCGCACGCGAGCGCAAGGCCGCCATCCTCGCCAGCCTGCAAGGCGATCTCCGTGCCCTTCGCACGCGCCGCTCGCTCGCCCGCGGTGGTGCCGTCGCCGTGCTCCTACTCTCCACTTCCATCCTTGTGTGGTTTCTTCAACGCCCCCTCCCAGTGGGAGGGGGAAGGGGCGAGGGTTTGGCCTTGAAGCCTCCGCGCGTGGATGATGCCGGAGCAAACGCCGCCTCGAAGCCCCTCCCTGAGGGCGAGGCTGGGGTGGGTTCCATAGCGTCCACGATAACCACAATCGGGCGATCACGCACCACGCCTCCGGCCCGACCCGAAGCGCCCAAGATCATCATCACCCACATCCAAACCGACCCCACCACCCTCGACCGCCTCGCCACCAAGCCCACGCGCTCTCGCATCGAACAAATCTCCGACGACGAACTCCTCCACGCGATGCAGGAAGCCGGCCGCCCCGCCGGCCTCATCCGAGCCAACGGCAAACTCACCATCGTCGAGCAACGCGACGCGAACACGGTCGTGGGGGGGTGACGACATCAAGACGCATCGTGTTGCCGATGCCATCGACGATCCCTCGTCGTACGCCTCCCGCTACTGCACCAACCCCTTCGTCAGCCGCATAAACGCCGTCTCCAGGTTCACCGGCTCTTCCGTGAACTTGGTCATGCGGAAGCCGTTGTTGATGAGCACGTTGGGAATATCCGACACCTGCGCCCCCGGAGCGTCCTCATACGAAATCTGCAACAGCCTCGCGGCCTTCCCATTCGTCCCGTTCACCACGTTCGCCTGCATCGCCTGTGCCGAGTCATCGTTCGCCACCGCGATCTTCTTGACGCCCGGCAGTTTCGCGATCAACTTCGCCGCATCCTCAAGCCGATCCTGCACCGCCACGTGGATCACGTGCCCCACCTTCGCCCGGCGCACGATCTCGTCCACCGTGCCGCTGAACAGCAACTGCCCCCGCTCGATGATCCCCACGACGTTGCACAACTCCGCCAACTCGGGCAAAATGTGCGACGAGATCAGGATCGTCTTCCCCATCCGCCGAAGTTCTTTCAGCAGTTCCCGCATCTCGATGCGTGCTCGCGGATCAAGCCCGCTCGCCGGCTCGTCCATCAGCAGCACCTTGGGATCGTGCAGCAGCACGCGCGCCACGCTCAGCCGTTGCTGCATGCCGCGGCTCAGCGAGTTCACCTCCGCCGTCGCCTTGTACCCCAAGTCCGTCAACTCCAGCACGTCATGCACGACCTTCTGCCGCTGCGGCCCATGGATGTTGTACGCGGCGGCAAAGAACTCCAGATACTCCGTCACCACCATGTCCTCGTACGCACCCATGAAGTCCGGCACATAGCCGATCAGCGGGCGAATCTGGCGATTCTGGTACCCGATCGTCAGCCCGCACACGTTCGCCTGCCCGCTCGTGGGCTTCAGGAGCGTCGCGAGGATCTTGATCGTCGTCGTCTTCCCCGCGCCGTTGGGCCCGATGAATCCGAAGCAATCCCCCTCGTTGATCGCCAGATTCAGGTTGTTCAGCGCCACAAGTTCGCCGTAGCGCTTCGTCAGGTTGATCGTTTCGATCATCGGCACGAGAAATGGCTCCAGTTCGCTCCCGCGTTCCCTTCCGCTCCGTTCATCTCACTTCCCGGGCGTCCACGCCTCTCCAACCTCCTCCTTTTTCGGCACCCGCGGCGGCTCCGCCGCCAAAGGATAGATCCACCGCAGCACCGTCCGTCCCTTCGCCTTTAGCAGTTCTCCGTCCACATACACCGGCATCGGCATCTCCGTCGCCTCCTTCCCATCCGCCCGATCCCCCACCTGCGCCAGCACAATGATGCACGGCTGCGTGAACCACCGCCCCAGACTCCACCCATGCATCGACGTCCGCCGTGCCGCCACGTCTCGCATCTTGCTCGGCGCGCTCGCATCGATCGGCGTCAGGTAATCAAACAACGCCGCCGCATAAAACCTCGAGATCGACTTGCTCGCGTCCGGCGCGCTCTCGTCCCCAAATCCGAACATCGAACTCGCCGGCAGAAACCCATCCAAATACGTCGCCAACGCCGTCCGGCTCTGCCCTCCCAGCAGCGTCAACACCCCAAGGTCCAACTCCTCGCCCGGGCCCCACGCTCCCTGATACCGGTACACCCACCCCCGGGCCGTCATCTCCGGTGGCCGTTGTCCCTTCACCCCGGGCTCCGTGCTCGCTCGCGCCACCGCCGGCGTCAACTGCGGCTGCACGTGGATGATCACCACCTCCCGCAACGACGCCGGAAGATCGTGCCGTAGCGTCCCCGTGATCGGCGCCTGCTGCGGCCCCGCGTTCTCGTTGATCCTGATCTCCTCCACCGGAAACGGCATCTTCCACCTCGGCCCGCCCGCCCAATCCGCCTGAAACTGCTTCACCGTCGCACGCGTCGGCACCTCGATCGCGTCATACCGCCTCGCATCGATCGTGTAGTTCCTCGCATCCGGAAAACTCACCCACGCCGAACGACCCGCGTCGCTCAGCGGCTCCCACGGTGTAATCAGGTTCGCCGTCGAGCCCGCCATCGAGTCAAACTTCGCCGCCTCCGGGTCCCCCACGCTGATCCGCGTCGTCCCATACGAGGGCAACAGCAACCCCATCCACGACCGCGCCCGCTGCACATCCTGCCCATACACGTGGTCCAGGAACGTCAGGTGCGAGCCCTCCACCCGTCCCGGGCGGATCAGTGTCGCCCCGCCCCACGCGATCGCCGTGAACACCATCCCCACCACCACAAAGCCCACCCACGCGTGCTTCGTCTGTCCACCCTTCTTCAGCGCCGCATAGCCCAGCGGCCCCGCCACCAGCCAGTACACCCCGAAGATGATGAACCCCAGCGACACCCCGATCGCCGAGTGCCCGGTCTTCGCAATATCAAACGCGATGTCCGCGTCCACCGGATAGGGCGTCCGCGACGCACTCGTCAGCAGCGAGTTCGGGTCCTTCACGCTCGGGATCTCACCCCTCTTCCCCAGCACCCGGTGCCAGAACACCTGCGGGTCGATCGACTGCCCCTGCGCAAACACCGTGCGCGACAAGTCCAACCCCACCAGCGTCACCGCGCCCAGCCCCACCAACCGCCTGGACACCACGCAGCCCCCATCCGGGCCGTTCAAGATCGCCATCGCCTCCCCCATCTTCGCATCCGCCTTCGGCGTGAACACATGCACCACCGCGTCCTTCGTCGGGAGCGGCGCGTCCGTGTCAAAGTTCAGGATCGGGCGATACGCCGTCAGGTCCACCCCTTCCCGCCTCTGGATCGTCACCGCCGGCAGCAGATCAAACAACTCGTTCGACGCCTCGCTCGTCCACGATTGTCCGATCGCCGGCAGGATCACCACCAAATGCCCACCACGCGCGATCCAATGCCGCAACGCCAACGCCCGCTCCGCACGCAACTCCGAGGGCTCTCCATTCGCCCAGACCAGAAACTCCAGCGCCGACAGCCCCGCATAGTGGTCCGGCAAGTCCCCGGGCGTCAGCCCATCCACCATCTCATACGCCTCGTGCGTGTAGTACCCAAAGTGCTCCCCCGTCGGGGGCATCGCGTACCCCTTCAGCCCATACCGCCCAGTTCCTAATAGCCCGAACATGCCGAGCCCGGGCGTCACCAGCCGCGCACCCTTTGGCGACAACGCCGTCCGTCCCAACAACTTCCCCGCGCTCAGCCCCGTCGCCGACCCTTCATCCTCCACTCCCTCATACACCGACGCCACCATGTCCCGCGATGGATCGATCGCAAACGGCAAGCGCGTGTACATCCACACCCCTTGCCACACCCCAGGATTCAGCGTCAGGCTCCGCTCATAGATCGGGTGGTCCCCATCCGAATCCGCCGACATCAGCCGAACCACCACGTTCCGCTGCTTCGCCGACGAGTCCAGCATCTTCAGCCGAATTCCGCACCAATCCCCCGCCCTCGCCACGTTCCCGACCCCGAACTTCTCCAACTGCAGTTGCACCTCGCCGTTGAACGCTCCCAGCATCCCAACCACCGGCGCCCGCGACCCCACAGGCTGTGCCGACGCGTCGTCCTCCACCCCACCCGACTCGCTGGGTTGCACCCATCCCAACGCCACCCCCGCGAGGCACATCGCCACCCCTCGCGCCACCCTCTGCACCCACTTGGGGACCACATTTCCGCGTTCTCGCATCACGCCATTCTACAGGCGATAAAGCCGCAGGGTTCACCAGCCGATCCTCTCTCGTCCCCTTGTCGTGCGGCCTCCCTCCGACGCATCGCCCCGCCACAATTCCCCTCGCCCATGCACTCCTTCTCCAACGAATCCTGGCTCCTCCTCGCCGCCATCGCCGCCCTCGCCGTCCTCGGCTTCCTCTATCAGGTCGCCGTCCTCTTTCGCAACGCCCACTACGAGCACGAACTCAAGATTCGCGTGGTCAAACTCCGCGCCGAGCAAGCCATCAAGGTCCGCGACCTCATCGCCGCCGCCCAGGCCGGCATGAAGAAAGCCGAAGCCTCCGCAGCCCGACGCCACTAAACCCACTCACGACACCGCGCCCGTCACGGCCGACGCAACTCGTCCATGAACAACGCGTGCGACCTCGCCCCCATCCGGAAGCACGACAACTCGAACTTCTCGTTCGGCGAATGCACCCGATCGTCATCCAGCCCAAAGCCCATGAAGATCGTGTCCAGCCCCAACTTGTCCTTCAGCATCCCCGCCACCGGGATCGACCCGCCCGACTTGATCAACGCCGGCACCTTCCCCGTCGCTCGCTTGATCGCCCGCGACGCCGCCTGCATGTGCGAACTATCGATCGGCGTCGTCACCCCAAACCCCCCGTGGTGGTCGTGCATCTCCCACTTGCACCCCGGCGGCGTCTTGCTCTCCAGCCACTTGAAAAACAACTTCGTGATCTTCTTCGGGTTCTGGTTCGCCACCAGACGGAAACTCACCTTCGCGCTCGCCTTCGACGGGATCACCGTCTTCGCCCCCTGTCCCGTGTACCCGCCCCAGATCCCGTTGATCTCCGCCGTCGGTCGTCCCCACTCGCGCTCGAGCGCGCTGTACCCCGCCTCCCCGATGTCCGCGTTCTTGTTCAGCCCGATCTTCTTCAACGCCGCCACCGAGTTGAACTTCAACTCCTTCCAGTTCGCCCGCTCCTCCTTCGTCAGCGGCACCACCGCGTCGTAAAACCCAGGGATCGTCACCTTCCGCTTCTTGTCGTGCAACTGCGACAGCACCTTCGTCAACTCCGTGATCGGGTTCGGGCAGCGCCCTCCCCACAACCCGGAGTGCAGGTCCTGGTTCGACGCGTGCAGCGTGATCTCCGTGTACGCCAGCCCGCGTACCCCGTACGTGATCGCCGGCTTGTCCCGCGCCAGCATCCCCGTGTCCGAGATCAGGCAGAAATCGCACGAACTCAACTGGTGCTGGTGCTGCACCACGAACGCCTCCAGATTCACCGACCCGCACTCCTCCTCGCCCTCGATCACACACGTGTACGCCACCCCGTTCGTCGCATGACCCGTGATGTCCTTCGTCGCTCGGCACGCCTCCAGGAACATCATCACCTGCCCCTTGTCATCCACCGCCCCGCGCGCCACCACCCGCGATCCCCCATTGATCGGCCCCGGATACCGCTCCTTCACCGCGTCCTCGATCGCGATCGGCCTCCCCACCACGTCCTGCAACGTCGGCTCAAACGGCGGGCTCTTCCACAACTCCACCGGGTCTACCGGCTGCACGTCATAGTGCCCATAGAACAACACATGCGGCGCCTTGATCCCCGCACGGCCCTGGATCGTCGCCAACACCACCGGATGCCCAGACCCCTTCCCGTCCGCTCCGATCGTCCCCGTCTGCACGATCTTCACCGTAAATCCCAACTCCTTGAACTGGTCCGCACACCACTGTGCTGCCTGCGCGGTTTGGGCTTTGTACGCCGGATCGGTGCTGATGCTCGGGATCCGCAGCCAATCCATCCACCGACGGATCGAGGCGGGTTCATTCACGGAAAGGCGGTTGAGCACGGCATCGGGAGCGGGCATAGCACCTCCAAATAGGAAGCGGACAGCATACCCAGCCGGATCGAAAAGGGAAGGGCTGGCTCTGGTCCCATCCCACGCCCCTCCCCGCCCGGTCCTCCCTCATCCGGTACCCTCCCCCATGCCCGCCGCCCACCGTGCGACCGCCGCCTTCCGCTCCCTCTTCCACGCTCCCCCCGCCCTCCTCGCCCGCGCCCCGGGCCGCGTCAACCTCATCGGCGAGCACCTCGACTACAACGCCGGCCACGTCCTCCCCTTCGCGATCCATCTCGATTGCGCCGTCGCCATCGCCCCTTCCACCTCCCACGCCTGCCGTGTCGTCGCGCTCGAGTCCCACTCCGCCGCTCGCCTCCATCCTTCCGACGTCGCTCCAACGCCACTGCCCACCGTTTCACAGGCAGACACCATCTCCATCCCCGTCGAAGACCTCCGCTCCGCACCTGCCGACGCTCTTCGCTCCTTCACCCAGCCTCACCACTGGTCCTGCTACGTCCTCGGCGTCCTCTTCCATCTCCGCCCTCTCCTCGCGGCGCCTATCCCCGCCTTCAACGCCGCCATCGCCTCCGACGTTCCCCTGGGCGGCGGGCTCTCCAGTTCAGCCTCCCTCGAAGTCGCCCTCGCTCGCGCCCTCTTCGCCCTCTCCAACTCCCCCTGGAACCCCCACGCCGCCGCTCGTGCCTGCCAACGCGCCGAGCACGATTTCGCCCGCGTGCCCTGCGGCCTCATGGACCAACTCTCCTCCGCACTCGCCCACCCCCATCACGCCCTCCTCATCGACTGCTCCTTCCGCACGCCGCCCGTGCACATTCCCATGCCCGCCGAGCACGAGGCGGCCTGCCTCGTCATCGACTCCGGCGTCCGCCACGCGCTCGCCTCCTCCGAGTTCGCCCTTCGCGTCGCCACCTGCTCGTCCACCGCCGCCAAACTCAACCTCCCCCATCTCGCCGACCTCTCGCCCGACCAACTCGCTTCCGTGTCCAACGTCCTCAGCGACTCTCAACTCCACGCCGCACGCCATGTCTCCACCGAGCAGCATCGCGTCTTCCGCGCCGTTGAGGCCCTGCGAGCACGTGACTTCCCGCTCCTGGGCCAACTCATGCTCGAGTCCCACGCGTCCCTCCGCGACGATTACCGTGTCTCCTGCCCCGAACTCGACGACCTCGTCCACACCGCCATGCAGGTCCCGGGCGTCCTCGGCGCACGCATGACCGGAGGCGGCTTCGGCGGCTGCGCCATCGCCCTTGCCCTCCCCGACGCGATCCCCGTCCTCCAGCACCATCTCCTCCCTCGACGCTCCTTCCGAACGTCGCCTTCTGCCGGCGCAAGCCTTCTCACTCCGATGTCCTGACCCTTCCTTCCCCGGTCCTTTCCGTACCACCTCGCCGCATTTCCGGACCCCGATGCCAACCCCGGTTCTCGCGCGCAGTGACCTCGTTTGTGCGCCATCTCGCGCGCCATGCCCGTCCGGCGATCGACGCCGATCGCCGACGCCAAACAGTTGCACATGCCAACCCGCCGATCACGCGCCCCGTCGTCGCCCCACGATGTGATACAGATGGTGGTGCTTCACCCCGCCCATCGCGTCGCTGCCGTCCTTCTCGACTTCTTCAAAGTGCTCCAACTCATAGCCGCCGAGCAACTCCATCGCCTGCGCTCGCGTGTGGTGGCTTCCGGGTCGCACGTGCCGCCATTCGTCCCGATCCCCAAACAACTGCCCCGCAAACCGACCACCCGGGCGGATGATGCCCTCCACCCAGCGCCACAACGCCGGGAACGCCTCCGGCTCGCAGAACGGCAACGCGAACGACGCGTTCACAAAGTCCACCCGGTCCACACCCATCGCCGCCACACGCGACGGCGCGTCCTCCATCCGCACGCACACCTCTCGCACGCGCGCCCGATCTTGCTCGCCCATGTGCCCGCGAAGGCGCGCAAGTCCCTCCGCGCTCGAATCCACCGCCACAACCCGCCAGCCTCGCGCCACCATCGCTCGTGTGTCCCGCCCCTCGCCGCACGCGAGGTCGATCGCCACACCCGCCCCCGCCCCCTCACGATCGAACGCATCCAGCGCCAGCACGCACGTCGCCCGCGGCGGCTGACCCTTGACCGCGTCAAAGTACGCCGGCCAGTCGCGCTGGTAGTCGCTCGTCAACGTCGCGCGGGGCGGCATGTTCGTCGAGGCGTCGCTCATCGTCGTTCGAGCGTAGCCCATCGAGCGGCCCCCTACGCTCTCGCCCACCGCATGCGCATCCTCCATGTCCTTCATCCCTGGTCCGATCACGAGCACGCCGTCCCGCGGGAGGCGGGCTCCGACGCCGCCGCGCTCCTGTGCCGGGAGGCGATCCACGCGATGCCGGATCATCGCCACGACGTGCTCGCCATCGGCGGCACCGCCGAGGCCGCTCGCCTTCGATCGCTCGGGCTGGTCGCTCGCGATCGTCTCGCCCCGCCGCTGCGCTCGCTGCGCCTGGCTCGCCGCGCGTTCGCCAAGTTCGTCGCCGCACGCGTCGATGCCGAGGTGGTGCTGGCGTGGGATGTCGATGTGCCGACGCTCCTGGGCCCGCGCTGGCGTGGGCCGAGGGTGGTCCCGGTTCGACTCTTCGAAGAGGCCGCCCCCCCGGGCGGCGACAGCATCCCGGCGCCCACGCTCGATCCCCCCGATCGCGATGCGGTGCGTTCCGCCCTTGGACTGTGGCCCGGAGAGTTCGCCGTCGGGCTGATCGCCGATCCGCCCACGCGCGGCGACGCCACGCGATTGGTCTTCCTGCTCAGCATGATGCACGTCATCGGCGTGCCGGTCGTGGGCGTGATGTCGAGCGCGTCCGTCGGCCTGCGCCGCGCCCTGAGCGAAGTTCGTCAGGCCTACTTCCTGCGACCTCCCATCGCGTCCGACCTGCCCGTCGCGGCGTTCCTCCCGGCGTGCGATGCGTGCGTCCTGGCGCAAGGGTCGCGCTTCGGCGGCGAGGCGATCCCGCCCAACGAGAGCGAGAGGGTCCTGACCGCGTTGGCGCTGCAAGCGGGTGTTCCGGTCTTGACCTGGGATGAGCGCGTGCTTCCGGACGCACTGCGGGAGGTCTGCCGGACTCGGTCCGGGCATCCCGGGCACATCTCGAACGACCTCCTTCGATTGGCGGAGGACCGGGCGCACCTCGAACGCGTGCGGGCCCAGTGCCGAGCGCACGCGCCGGGACACACGGCGGCGTTCGCGTCGCGCATCCGGGCGATGGTGGAGCACGGCACGACGGTGGGGGCGGCGGTATGACGCCCGAGGGGACGCGCGTGGGCGTGCTGTTCGTGTGCCTGGGCAACATCTGCCGATCGCCCCTGGCGAAGGTGGTCTTCGAGCATCATGTCCGACGGGCCGGGCTGCAGGAGCGATTTCGCATCGATTCGTGCGGGACGGGCGGGTGGCATGCGGGGGAGGGCGCCGATCCGCGCAGCGTGAAGGTCGCGGCGGAGCGAGGGTTGCGGCTGGACCACGTCGCACGAATGCTCCACCACTCCGACTTCGTGTCGTTCCACTACCTCATCGCGATGGACCGTTCGAATCGGACGAACATGGTGACGATGGGCGCTCCGCCGGAGCGGGTGCACCTGATCCGAGCGTTTGATCCTCGCCTGGTCGGGAAGGGCGAGCGTGAGTTGGACGTGCCCGATCCCTACTACGGAGGGGACGACGGGTTCGTGAAGGTCTACGAGATGCTGGATGCGGCGTGCGGAGGGCTGCTGGAGGCGATCCGGCAGGAGTTTTAGCCGCGGGCCCGAACGCGGACGAGGCGGTCGAGTTCGGCGACGACCTGTTCGACGGTCAGCCTGGACGTATCGACGCGGAGGGCGTCGTGCGGGCAGGTGAGCGGGCCGTCTTCTCGGGACATGTCGCTCAGGTCGCGTTTGATGATCTCGTCGAGGACCGTGGCGGGATCGACCTGGTATCCCTTCTTGCGAAGTTCCTCGGTGCGGCGCTGGGCGCGGACGGCCGGGTCGGCGTCGAGATAAAACTTGACCGTGGCGTCGGGGAAGACGACCGAACCCTGATCGCGGCCTTCGCTGACGAGTCGGCGGTGGGCCGCGGCGATCTGACGCTGCTTGCGGACCATGTGTTGACGCAACTCGCGGATGGCGGAAACGGGGCTGACGATGGCGCTCACGTCGGGCTCGCGGATGCGCGTGGAATACGAGCGGTTGAAGGCGACGATGGTGGGGGGGTCGGTGCCCCAGTCGAAGTGGACGTCGCCCTGATCGACGAGGGCGACGAGGGCGTGGGCGTCGTCGCGTGGGACGTGGTGGTCAAGGGCGATGGCGGCGGCGGCGCGGTACATGGCGCCCGTGTCGAGGAAGTCGAGCCCGAGTTGGCGAGCGAGGAGGCGTGCGACGGTGGACTTCCCGGTGCCCGCTGGTCCATCGATCGTGATGATGAGCGGGCCTTGCAGGTTGAACACGTCGAACCTCGAGGAAGCGGGGAGACCCGTCAGGCTACTGGGCTTGGCCTCGAGGGAAGGCGTCCCGAGCAGCGCGGCGGCAGGGTCGCGGAGCACTCGGGGCGAGGGTATGTCGGGCAGTGGATCGTGGTCTTGGACGGCATGGGCGTTCATGGCTCATCCTTTCCGGATCACATCCTTGGGTCGGGGGACCAGAGCCCCGAAGGGTCAATCTTCGAACGCAACCTCATTGAGAGCGTCCTGGAGCGAGTCGCGGCTGTAGACGATGCCCATGGTTGGATCGCCCGGTCCGCGATAGTCGACCGCCAAGGTCCCGTCGTAGCCGACGGAGGCAACGGCGGCGACGAGGGTCTTGAGTTTGTAGGCGGAGTGCTCGGGGTATTGGGGCTTGTATTCCTCGTCCTGGGGCTCGTCGTCCTCGTGGAGCCCGAGGGCGGCTTCGAGTTCTTCGTCGGAGAGGTCGATGTCCTCATCGCCTACGTCGTCCTCGTCGACGGGGATGGGCTTGGCGGCCTTCCCGGCGGCGCCGGCCACGGGGGGGGCGATTTTAGAGACCGGCTTTTTGGTGATGGGAGGGCGTGGCTTGGGGAGCGGGTTGTCCGCGGTGGCTTCCTTGGGCGTCTCGGCGAACTTCACGGTGCTGGCGGAGACGACGGTGGCATAGGGCGTGAGGCGCCGGAGGTAGGCGGTGGGGTCCTTCTGCGCGGCGGCGGTCTCGAAGTCGGGGAAGGTGCCGATGCGGAACCCGCCGACCTTTTTGATGAGTTCGGCGAGTCGTTCGGCGGTGGAGGTCAGGCCCTTGGTGGGCGAGATGAGGAGGTTGACGTCGAGTTTCTCGGCGCGCTCGACGACGGGCTTGAGTCGTGCCGCGACACGGAGGAGGGCGGTGTCGTTGTCGTCGGACTCCACGCGGAGAGCGGCGGCGCTGCACCCGATGATCTGGGCCGCTTCCACGACGCGGATCATGCGGGCCTGGGCGGCCTTCCCTGCGGCTTCATCGGCGGCGCCGAAGGCCTGCGCCTCGGACTCGATCAGGAGCAGGCAGGCACAACTGGCCTTGTCGGCGCGCTCGCGGATGGACTCGAGTCGCTTGCGGTCGGCCCCGGCGAGGAGGTCGGTGGAGAGGTTGAGGCCCGTGAGGCCGAGCGTCTCGCGCGTGAAGGTGGGGACGTCGGTGAGATCGAGTTTGCCCTTCTTGCCCTTGCCTGGATGGGCGAGGAGGGGCTTGAGGCAGGTTGCCGTCAGTGTGAGGAGCATGCGAGGTCAAGGAGGATGGTGGGTGGTGGAAGGGGCGGCGGGGAGGCGTGAGGGAGGACGAGTAATGCAACCAAAGAGCGAACGAGGACAGGGTAGACGGTCGAGCGGGAGTGCGTACGGAAAAAAAGACGGCCGGGCCAAAGGCACCGACCGTCCGGAGGGGAGAAACCTGGATTTGAGCGGGAGATTCGTGTGGGAGTATGGAGACTCGTACGGAATCCCGTAGGGTTGAAATGGTACAGAAATCGGGGGGATACGTCAATCCGGATGGAATGATCGATCTCCGAACATGGTCCAAACGTGAGTATAAGACATGGTGCGAAAAGCACATAACGTCAGAAAAAATGTGGAAGACTTGTCGTCCGTGTGGCGGACCCTTCGGGTGGGATGAAGGTCGAGGTCGAGCGGGGAGGTCCGAGCGGGTCGGGACGAGACGGTGAAAAGACACAAAAATGAGTCTTTTGGGCGAGGCGGGGGTGGAGCGGGAGCGAGGTGTTGCATGCTGGGTGAAGCGGGGCGTACGATGGGGGCGTCGGCCGGGGCCGACGCTTTGCACGCACGCCACGGAAAGGGATCGCATGGGTTCGCCTTCGGATCGGATGTACAGCAACTCGCACGAATGGCACAAGATGGAGGGC
This sequence comes from uncultured Phycisphaeraceae bacterium, assembly GCA_964543905.1. Taxonomy (GTDB): domain Bacteria; phylum Planctomycetota; class Phycisphaerae; order Phycisphaerales; family UBA1924. Next base: position 60,590 of record CAZIZO010000006.1, on the reverse strand, counting down.
GAGACGCTCGTCCTGGGGATCTCGAAGTTTGCGGTGGACGCGTTGACGGACGTGACGTTCGTGGAGATGAAGAAGGTGGGGACGAAGTTTGGGGCGGGGGACGTGATCGGCGAGGTCGAGAGCGTGAAGACGACGAGCGACGTGTATAGCGCGGTCGCGGGGGAGATCGTGGAGGTGAACAAGGCGGTGGTGGACGATCCGAGCATTCTGAACCGCGATCCGTACGAGAAGGGATGGCTGGTCAAGATCAAGGTGACGGACAAGAGCGGGCTGTCGAAGTTGATGGATTCGGGGACGTATGACAAGGCGCACCCGGGGCACTGAGCGGCGGCGCGAATCCGGGAGGGGCGGGCGGTCGAAGAGGGCGAAGGCGGGAACGATCGCCGCGGGTGTGCCGCCGATCGCGGGGTTGATCGCGGACGCGACGGATTCGGGAACGACATGATTCGCTGCGTGGATGTGCACAAGAGTTACGACCTGGGCGATCGCCGAGTGGAGGCGTTGCGCGGGGTGGACTTGAGCATCGAGCGGCCGGGCTATTACGGGATCATGGGCGCGTCGGGATCGGGGAAGTCGACGCTGCTGCATCTTCTGGCGGCGTTGGACAGGCCGGACCGGGGCGAGGTGCACGTGGCGGGGCGCGCGATCCACGCGATGGACGAGCGCGAGGCGACGATCTTTCGGCGACGGGAGATCGGGATCATCTTCCAGCAGTTCAACCTGATCCCGACACTGACGGCGAAGGAGAACGTGGAGTTGCCCGGCGCGTTGGCGGGCGAAGACGCGGGCGCCCTGAGCGCGAGGAGCATGGAGTTGCTCGCGCGGCTGGGGCTTGAGGGGCGGAGCGACCATCGCCCGGATGCGCTCTCGGGTGGGGAGCAGCAGCGTGTGGCGATTGCGCGTGCGTTGCTGTTTCGCCCGCGGGTGATCTTCGCGGATGAGCCGACGGGAAACCTGGACTCGGCGAGCAGCGAGCGGCTGTGGCAGGTCTTGAAGGAGATCGCGACGGGGGAGGGGTTGACGGTCGTGATGGTGACGCACGAGCCGGCGGCGGCGGTGCACTGCAAGTGGGTGGACGTCCTGCGCGACGGCAAGGTGGTGTCGCGGATTGAAACGGAGGGGCTGGATGCGGGCGGCATGGCGGCTCGCTATCACCAACTTCTACGCGCGGCGTAGCCGGTCGCTGCTGTTGGTGGCGACGGTGGCGCTCTCGACGGCGTTGATCGCGGCGGTGGCGTGCGCGATCGAGTCGATCAACGGCGCGATCGCGTCGCAGGTCGACGCGACGGTGGGAACGGCGGACGTGCGCGTGAGGCCGGCGACGGGGGGCAAGACCTTTGACGCGGCGATCCTGGAACAGGTCAAGCGATGGGAGAACGTCGCGAGGGCGGAGGGACGATCGCAGGGCATGGTGACGCTCTCGGTGGAGCGCGAGGTGCTGGTGGCGAATGGGGATGGGATTGGGTTTACGCGGAAGAAGCAGCGGTTCGTGGGGAACGCGCTGGCGACGGGGTTTAGCGAGACGCCGGAGGACATTCGAATCCCGCTGTGGGAGGGGCGATATGCGAGTGCGCCCGGGGAGATCGTGATCGACGCGACGCTCGCGCGCCACCTGAGTTGGGAGAAGCAGCGGGCGAAGGCGTCGAGGCAACGGCTGGGCGTGGCGCTGAAGAGCGGGCGGGAGATGCTCCGCGGGGCGGCGCCGAGCATCCCGGAGGGGACGCTGGACGAGGAGGAGGCGGAGCGGCTGAACGCGGGGGTGGGCGTGCGGTTGGGGGATGAGGTGTTCGTGTTGCAGCAGGCGCTGCCGCCGATGAACATCTCGGCGATTCTGAGCAATCCGAAGCGAGCGGCGAACCTGGCGATGGCGGCCGGGACGACGTTCCAGTTGCCCGGGTTGAAGGGACTGTTCAAGAAGCCGGCGGCGTTGAAGGTGGTCGGGATCGCGGCGCCGCCGCCGCTGGGGGGGCGGTTTCAGTGCTACATGACGCTGGAGACGTTGAACACGCTGACGGACGCGAAGGGGCAACTGACGGAGATCGGGGTCCGGGTGGAGGGGATGACGCCGGCGGAGTTTGTCGAGAGGCACAAGTATGTGGAAGGAGGGACGGGTGCGGGGGAGCGCGTGCCGAGCGAGGTGATGCTGCAGACGACGGAGAAGATCACGTCGGGGCTGGACAAGAACGTGGCGGCGAGCCGGTTGGGGTTTTATCTGGCGGTGACGATGGCGTTTCTGGCGGCGGCGTTCATCATCACGACGGGGATGACGACGAGCGTGACGGAGCGGGAGCGGGAGTTGGGGGTTCTGCGGTGCATCGGGGGGACACGATGGCAACTGGCGGAGAGCCAGTTGGCGGGCGGGTTGATCGTGGGCGTGCTGGGGGCGCTGGTGGGGGTGCCCTTGGGCGTGGGGTTGGCGGCGGTCATCGTGGAGGTGCTCAAACGACAGATGAGCGTGTCGCTGACGTGGCCCGCGGTGGGGCTTGTCGTCGCGTTTGCGGGCGCGGTGATGAGCGGGTTGGTGGGTGCGGCGTATCCGGCGTGGCGCGCGGCGCGGGTGGCGCCGCTCAAGGCGCTGACGTCGCGGGCGGAGGTGCCGAGGCTCGCGGGCGTGATGAAGTTGCTGGGGTTCGGGGTGCTCGGGGCGGCGATCCACGTGGCGGTGATCACGCTGTCGCGGGATGGGCAGCGGGTGTTTTGGCTGTATGCGACGCTGGGGCTCCCGGCGCTCATGATCGGGTATTTCGTGCTGTCGGTGCCGGTGATGTTGGGGGTGACGGCGGTGCTGGGCGGGGTGGTGACCCGAGTGTTCGGCTTGCCGCCGCGAGTGCTGGTGCGGACGGTGCGGGCGACGCCGTATCGCCACGGATTCACGGCGGGGGCGATGATGGGCGGGCTGGCGCTGATGGTGGCGCTCTGGACGCAGGGCGGGGCAGTCCAGCGGGATTGGCTGGGAAAGATCGAGTTTCCGGACGCGTTCGTGACGGGGCTCAACCTGAGCGAGGAGAGCCAGGCGTTGGTGAACGCGATGCCGTTCGTGGACGAGACGTGCGCGATCGCGATGAAGGCGGTGGAGACGGACGCGTTCGGGGTCCGGGCGCTTCAGAAGTACAAGACCACGTTCCTGGCGTTCGAGCCGAGGCCCTTTTTTCGGATGGCGAAGTTGCAGTGGCTGCAGGGGAACGAGGAGGAGGCGACGCGTCGGCTGGAGGCGGGTGGGGCGGTGATCGTGGCGAGGGAGTTTTGGGTGGCGCAGGGGATGGGGCTGGGGGACACGTTCAGGTGCCGGGTGGATGAGAAGGAGCACGAGTTCGAGATCGTGGGTGTGGTGACGAGCCCGGGGCTGGAGGTGGTGAGCAAGTTCTTCAACGTGGGAGAGGATTTCGTGGATCAGGCGATGCACGCGGTCTTCGGGTCGAGGCGGGACCTGAAGGAGAAGTTGGGCAGCGAGAGCGTGCACCTCATCCAGATCGCGTTCAAGCCCGGCGTGGATGATGAGGCGGCGATCGGGGAGATCCGCGCGAGCCTGGTGGGGGCGGGGATCCTCGACGCGGGGAGCGGGCGGCGGGTCAAGAACGAGATCATGGGATTCGTGAGCGGGGTGCTGTTGGCGTCGAGCGTGATCGCGGTGGCGGCGATGCTGGTGGCGTCGCTCGGGGTGGCGAACCTCATCATCGCGGGGATCACGGCGCGGCAGTTCGAGTTCGGTGTGCTGCGGGCGGTGGGGGCGACGCGCGGGCTGGTGACGAGGCTGGTGCTGGGCGAGGCGGTCTTGATCGCGATCTCGGCGAGCGTGCTGGGGACGATGATGGGATTGCAGGGCGCGCTGGGCGGGAAGCGCGTGGATGAGTTGCTGTTCGGGATCCAAGTCCACTTCAAGCCGCCGATCGGCGCGATCGCGGCGGGGTGTGCGGCGGTGATGGTGCTGACGATCGGCGCGGCGGCGCCGGCGCTTTGGGCCCTCGCGAAGCGCCGACCTCGCGAGTTGCTGGGGGCGTTGCGTGGGTGAGGGCGGCCTCGGCGGGACGAGGGTGGAACCTATCATCAAGTTCCCTCCGCGCGACGTGCGTCGCGCGTGGGTGGTCGTTCCTACTTTCGGAGTGTTCGATGTCGGCCACATCTTCCTGGACTTCGGTTGCCAAGGCTCTCCAGCGGCCCGCGGGCACGCCCGTGACGGTGAAGGGCTGGGTGCGGACGCGCCGAGATTCGAAGGCGGACGGCGGGCTCTCGTTCATCGCGTTGCACGACGGGACGTGCTTTGACACGATCCAGATCGTGGCGAAGGGGGACCTGCCCAACTACGCGAGCGAGGTGGCCAGGGTGTGCACCGGGTGTTCGATCGAGTGCGACGGCACGATCGTGACGAACCCGAAGGGAGGGGCGGAGATCGCGGCGACGGCGCTGCGGGTGACGGGGTGGGTGGACGATCCGGACAAGTATCCGATCCAGCCGAAGCCGCACACGTTTGAGTACCTGCGCGAGGTGGCGCACCTGCGGGTGCGGACCAATACGTTCGGGGCGGTGGCGCGGGTTCGGCACTGCCTGGCGATGGCGGTGCACCGCTATTTCCACGAGCGTGGGTTCTATTGGGTGCACACGCCGATCATCACGGGGAGCGATTGCGAGGGCGCCGGGCAGATGTTCAGGGTGAGCACGCTGGACCTGATGAGGCCCCTGCCCCGCGTGGCGAAGGAAAGCGAGAGCGCGGAGGCGAAGAAGCACTGCGAGGACCTGGCGGCGAAGGGGAACATGCCCGCGTGGACGTACGGGCAGGTGGATTACTCAAAGGACTTCTTCGGGAAGGAAGCACACCTGACGGTGAGCGGGCAGTTGAACGTGGAGACGTATTGCTGCGCGCTCTCCAACGTGTACACGTTCGGGCCGACGTTCCGCGCGGAGAACAGCAACACGAGCCGGCACCTGGCGGAGTTCTGGATGATCGAGCCGGAGATGGCGTTCTGCGATCTCAGGCGGGACAGCGAGATCGCGGAGGAGTTCATCAAGTATCTGGTGAAGGCGGTGCTGACGGAGCGGGCGGACGACATGAAGTTCTTTGATGAGCGGATCGAGAAGGGGCTGCTGGATCGGCTGAAGCACGTGGTGGAGACGCCGTTCCGGCGCGTGTCGTACACGGAGGCCATCGCGATTCTGCAGGAGGCCATCAAGAACGGGAAGAAGTTTGAGTATCCCGTGAAGTGGGGGACGGACCTGCAGAGCGAGCACGAGCGGTACTTGACGGAGGAGCATTTCAAGCAGCCGGTGATCCTGATGAACTATCCGAAGGGGATCAAGGCGTTCTACATGCGGCTGAACGACAAGGGGACGGACAACCCGCCCGCGGACGCGCCGAACAACGGCGAGACGGTGGCGGCGATGGACGTGCTGGTGCCGAAGATCGGGGAGATCATCGGTGGGAGTCAGCGTGAGGAACGGTTGGAGTATCTGGATCGACGGATCGAGGAGATGAAGTTGCCGGCGAAGGAGTATTGGTGGTACCGAGACCTGCGGCGGTACGGGACGGTGCCCCATGCGGGGTTCGGGCTCGGGTTTGAGCGGTTGATCCTGTTCGTGACGGGGATGCAGAACATCCGGGACGTGATCCCGTTCCCGCGAGCGCCCGGACAGGCGGAGTTTTAGAGTCGGCGCGAGGTGCGGCGGCATGTTGGCGCGGTGCACGATGCGCAAAAGAAGACCGGCCCCGAGCGCGAGCGCTCGGGGCCGGCATGGCTTCGAGGCCACCGAATGTCGGTTTCGTGCCGGAGCGGATCAGCAGCCGGCGTTGAATCGGGAGAGGAAGTAGAGGAGGTCATCGATGGTGACGCCGCCGTCGGGGTGGCCCGCGCCGCTGCCGTCATCGACGTCGGCGGGGCAGCCGACGCGGATGCTGGTGAGGTATTCGCTGTAGTGGGTGGAGGAGCAGTTGACGGTGGCGGCGTCGTAGACGCGGAGGCGGAGGGTGTAGGAGCATGGGCGGAGGGAGGCGGTGTTCCAGGTGCCGAGCACGCCGTTGACGATGTTGGAGTTGCCGGTGCTGATGGTGGTCCAGCCGTGGGAGTCGCCCCCGGTGTATTCAAGGACCCACAGATTTGGGTGAGCGTCGAAGGCGGTGCCGCGGATGGTGACGGTGCCGAGGACGTTCTCGCAGTTCATGGGCGAGGAGATGAGGGCGGTGGGGGCGGTGTTGTCGATGGTGAAGGTGCGGTTGAGGGCGAGGGTTCGCCCGCAGATGGTGGTGCCCAGAACACGGACTTCGTAGTTGCCTTCGGGGACGGAGTTGGAGTTCCAGGAGGCGAAGGGATCGTTGATGACGGTGGAGGTGTAGGTGGGACGAGCCGGATCGACGGGAGTGAAGGCGCCGCTGGAGCCGGCGGGTCGATAGGCGACGGTGTAGTCCTGGAAGCACGCGTCGTAGACGGTGCCGTCGAAGCAGACGGTGCCACCAACGATGGCGTTCATGCGTGGGGAGCGCCAGTCGATGCTGTCGAAGCCCTGGTCGATCCAGATGACCTGGGTGGCGGAGGCGCAGTATCCGAGGACGTTGCAGGCGTTGACGCGGATGAAGTAGTAGCCTTGCGGGACGGCGGCGGTGTTCCATGTGGCGAGGGTGCCGCTGACGACGGGGGTGGTGCTGGTGGTGATGGTGGACCAGGCGCCGCCGGAGATGGGCTGATATTCGACGGTGTACTGCTGGAACGTGCCGTCGGGGTCGTTGGCGGTGCCGGAGATGACGACGGGGTTGCAGTTGCAGCCGAGGGGTCCTGGCGCGGTGATGGCGACGTCGGGCGGGGTGGAGTCGTTGGTGGGTTCGGCGAGGCCGGAGAGGGTGACGGATTGCCCCGTGGAGAGGCGGATGGTGACGGACCCGGCGAGGCGGAAGTAGCGTGCGCTGGTGACGTTGTAGAGCCATGCGGAGCCGCTGCCGGAGAAGACGAGGTCCGTGCCGAAGTCGTAGGTGAGGGTGTTGCCGTCGGCGGAACGAGAAGCGAACTGTGGTCGAGGGTTGCCGAAGATCTGGCTGCCGTAGGAGACGTCGGTGACAGAGCCGGCGAATCGGGCGGTGTCGATGTATCGGATGATCCCGTTGAGCCCGGATTGTGTGGAGACGATGGCACGCTCGAAGGCGAGGTCGCCGCTGGCGGTGCGGACGACGCGATCGCGGAGGACGCCGGACGAGAGGAGCGCGCCGCCCGTCCCGCGAATCTCGAACGGGATGTTGGCGTCGCGGATGACGGTGCCCGGATAGGAGACAAAGGAAAGGGAAACGCCCGAGGCCCCGGGGGTGACGATGACGGCCTGGGCTTCTAGGGTGGAGAGCGACGCGGCAAGCCCGGCGGCAACACACACGAGGGCACGCGTCCAACGCAGATTCAATCGCGGGTTCAACATACTGGAGTTCCTCACGGCAAAGACCATCCCATGGCGGCACCACGCACGCACCTGGGAAGATTCTTGGTGCCAAGAAAACGAGAAAAGCGTGCGATGCTCACGCGCGTTCGTGGAACTTGACGTTCGCACGTGGTCAGGGTCTAGGTTTGTTCGTCCTATTATCGTGAATGCGCACACCTTCTCTTCGTTCGTTTGCATGGGCGGCACTGACGTTGACGTTGCAGGCGGGTCTTCCGGCGATCGCACAGCCGGAGGGGTCGAATCCGCCCGTGCCCCCGGGACCACCCGCGAAGCCGGAGGCGATGGGCGAGGTGGTGGCGTCGGGCCCGAGCCTGAAGATGGGGGATGTGGCCCCCGCGCTGGACATCGCGAAGTGGCTGAAGGGCGACGAGGTCAAGGGGTTCGAGAAGGACAAGGTGTACGTGCTGGAGTTTTGGGCGACGTGGTGCGGGCCTTGCATCGGCGCGATGCCGCACCTTTCGAAGTTGCAGGCGAAGCACGCGGAGCAGGGGCTTCGCGTGGTTGGGATCACGGCGGAAGACCCGAACAACTCGCTGGCGACGGTGCAGAAGTTCATCGAGAAGAAGGGCACGCGGGCGGCGTACGCGCTCGCGTGGGACAACGAGGGCAAGACGTGGTCGAACTACATGGTGGCGGCGCAGCAGCGGGGAATCCCGTGCTCGTTCGTCATCGGCAAGGACGGGAAGGTGGCATTTATCGGGCACCCGATGACGCTGGACGATGTGATCCCGAAGGTGCTGGCCGGGACGTGGAAGGGTCAGGAGGACATCGACGCGATCATGAAGGCCGAGGAGGACTTCATGCAGGTGTTCCAGCAGATCGAGAGCGACCCGAAGGCGGCGCTGGGGGAACTGGAGAAGTACAAGGAGAAGTATCCGTCGAAGAAGGAGCAGATCGCGAGCCGCGAGATGCTGCTCTTGATGAAGGCGGGTGAGTGGGACAAGGCGAAGTCGCTGAACCAAAGGCTCGCGAAGAAGGCTCTCGAAGAGAAGGACTCTGGGGAACTGGAGACGCTGGCGTTCTTCTGGATGGCGCCGATGGTGAACCCGGAGAAGAAGGAGATGGGCGTGGCGCTCGAGTCCGCCCGGAAGGCCGTGGAGTTGACGAAAGAGCAGGAGATCTCGCCGCTGATGACGCTGGCGGAGATCCACGTGGCGTTGGGTGAGAAGGACAAGGCGGTGGCGCTGGGCGAGAAGGCGCTGAAGTTGAGCGAGGACGATCGCGAGAAGGCGGCGATCGAGCGGAAGGTGCAGGAGTACAAGGGCAAGTAAGGCGATGGGGTGGGGTCACTCGGTGTCGTAGAGGCTGGCGATCTGGACGATCTTGGCCTCGGTTCCATCGTGGACGGCCATGCTGGCGCCGGGGTTGAGCGACGCGCCGCCGTACGCCCCGTCCTTTCGGAGGGCGTAGAACTTGATGGAGAAATCGGGGCGGCCGTCGGGTCGTTTGTGTCGTTTCTCTTTGTTGTGGGCGACGACGCGCTTGACGATGTCCATGCAGGCCTCGTTGGGGGTCATGCCCTTGCCCATGAGTTCGACGATGGTGAAGGCGGCGCAGTTGACGATGGCGTTCTCGCCTCGTCCGGTGGAGCCGGCGGCGCCGATGTCGTTGTCGCAGTAGTTGCCGGCGCCGATGATGGGGGAATCGCCGACGCGGCCTGGGATCTTCCAGTTGAGGCCGCTGGTGGAGGTGCAACTGGCGATATGGCCGTCTGTGGTGAGCGCGGAGCAGTGGACGGTGCCGGTGACTTCATTCGTAAAGGGCTGCCCGGGGACGCGGGAGTGCTTCTTGGGGGCGTCGGCTGGGGGTGTGGAGGAGGCGTCGACGGGGAGGAACTTGGGCCCGTCGTTCTGTCCGCCGGTCTTGGGCCTTGCGTCGGCGGGGCTTTGCCAGGGGAGTGCGTCCCAGGTCTTGCCGACGGGCGGGTCGCGATCGTCGTCGTTGAGCCAGTCGTCGTGCTTGCTGTGGTTGAACTTCCAGCGTTCCCATTCCTGTCGGGCGGCCTCGGTGAGGAGGTTTTCTTCCTTAAAGCCCATGGAGAGGGCGAATCGCTTGGCCCCCTCGCCGACGAGCAGGCAGTGGTTGGTCTTGCGCAGCACCATGAGCGCCACCTGCGCCGGGTTCTTGATGTCGCGGATACCCGCCACCGCCCCGGACTTGTGGGTCGGGCCGTGCATGACGGAGGCGTCGAGTTCGACGATGCCGTCGGCGTTGGGGAGGCCGCCATAGCCGACGGAATCGTCGTTGGGATCGTCCTCGATGATCTTCACGCCTTGGACGATGGCGTCGGCGGGGTCGTAGCCCTCCCGGAGCAAGTCCATGGCGCGGACGGTGGCGCGGAGGCCGTTGGCGGAGGCGATGACGACGGGGCCGCGGTGGGAGTCGCCTGGGTTCACGGTGGAGGCTCCTGGTTGAGCGAGGGCGGCGGCGTGTCGTGCCGCGAGGGAGAGGGCGAGGGCGGACGACGCGGAGGTGAGCAGGAACGAGCGACGTGAGGCGTCAGTGTTGGGCGTGTGCATCCGGGATGTATACCCGAAACCCGACGGGACGTCCAGCGGGCGGGGTGCGGGCGGGGGTGGTGGATTGCCCCGTCGTGGGGCACCCATATCATCCGCCCATCGTGCCGCGACGGAGACCGCGGCGAGGGTTCATGGGCTTGGTGCAGGACGCAGGTTGGCTATGGAACTCGGGGCGCTGGTTGCCGGGATGGACGTCCGGCCCGTGGCGGGAGCCGCGCGGGCGGGGTGGGAGCGCGTTCGGATCTGCGACCTGACCGAGGACAGCCGGACGGTGGTCCCCGGCTCGCTCTTTCTCGCGCGAACGGGATTCAAATCGGACGGGAAGGCGTACATCGAGGCGGCGGTCCGCGCGGGCGCGGTGGCCGTGCTGAGCGATCGCGAGACGGACCTGCCCAAGGTGGGCGTGCCGATGCTGCACACGCACGACATCGCGCTGGTGAGTGCGTTGCTGGGCGAGCGCTTCTACGGGAATCCCTCGTCGAAACTCGACCTGATCGCGGTGACGGGAACCAACGGCAAGACGACCACGACCTGGCTGGCGTGGCAGGTCCTCAACGCCGTGGGTCGGCGGGCGGGGCTGATCGGGACGGTCGTGATCGACGACGGCACGGAGGTGGCGCCGGCGATGATGACGACCCCGCCCAGCATCGAGATCTCGCGCACGCTCGCGCGGATGGTCGAATGCGGGTGCACGGCGGCGGTGTTCGAGGCGTCGAGCCACGCCCTGCATCAGAAGCGTGTGGACGCCCTGCATATCGACGTGGGCGTCTTCACGAATCTCACGGGCGATCACCTCGACTACCACAAGACGATGGAGCACTACGCGGCGTGCAAGGCGAGGTTGTTCGAGATCCTCCAGCCCGACGGGACGGCGATCGTCAACGCGGGCGACCCGGCGTCGGCGGGCATGATCCGCAACTGCGAGGCGCCCGTGATCCGCTGCGAGATGGCCCGGGAGGGGGTGATGTGGCTTCCGGGCGGGCACCAGGCGCAGGTCCGCATCCTGAGCGAAGCGCTCGCCGGAATGACCCTGCGATTGGGCGGGCCCTGGGGCGAGATCGAGGCGTGCGTGCCGCTCATCGGGCGCTACAACGCGATGAACGTGCTGCAGGCGGTGGCGGCATGCCATGCGATCGGGCTGTCCACGGCGGAGATCCAGCGGGGGCTTCGGAAGGTGTCGGCGCCGGCGGGGCGATTGCAGCCGGTGCACGACGAGCGGGACGATCTTGCGGTGTATGTGGACTTTGCGCACAGCGATGATGCGTTACGCCACGTGCTGAGCGAGGTGGGGGCGGTGATGCCCAACCGGGCGGGGCGCGCGGGGCAGGTGCACGGTGCGGCCGGGGCGGCGAGCCGCGCGGAGCGGGGCGGACATTTGTGGGTGGTGTTTGGGTGCGGGGGGGACAAGGACCGCACCAAGCGTCCGCGGATGGGGAAGGTGGCGGGCGAACTGGCGGATGTCGTGGTGATCACGAGCGACAATCCGAGGACGGAGCGCCCTTCGGACATCGTGGACGAGATTTTGAGCGGGGTTTCGGGCGAGGCGAGGCACAAGGTGCTGGTGCAGGTGGATCGAGAAAAAGCGATCGAGTTGGCCATCGCCCAGGCTCGGGCGGGCGATGTGATCGTCCTTGCGGGCAAGGGGCACGAGACGGACCAGATCCTGCCCACCGGGAAGGTTGGACCGGAAGGGACCAAGGAGACGATGAAGATTCACTTCGATGATCGTGAGGTTGCGTCCAAGTACCTGGCGATGCGTCGAGCGGGGGCGAACGTTGTGGTGTAGGCGTCCAGCGATCGGAGGACGAGCACGACCTAGCCCATCGGTGGTCCGGAATTGTCCCTGACGGCACGGGTGCTGGCGCCCGTGGTCATCCGTCCATTCGCGAATCATGCTCATGCCCTTCTGGTCACTCGACAACATCCGGCTCGTCTGCGGCGGCCACTGGATCGCACGTCCGGAGGAGCCTCGCCGCAAAAAGCCCGCGGGCGTCTCCATCGATTCACGCACGACGAAGGCGGGGGACTGCTTCCTCGCGCTGCGGGGCGAGCGCACGGATGGACACCGATACCTCGCGGACGTGGCCAAGGCGGGCGCGGCGATCGCGATCGTGGATCGCAAGGAACTGGTCCCGGCGTCGCTGGGTGATCTGTGCGTCCTGCTGGTGCCGGATGCCGGCACCGCCCTCCTGAAACTGGGCGCGGCGTATCGCAAGACGCTGGAGACGACCAAGGTCATCGCGGTCGGGGGGAGCAACGGGAAGACGACGACGACCCGGCTGATCTCGGCGGTCCTCTCGAAGACGCTGCGGGGGAGCGTGTCGGCCAAGAGTTTCAACAACGCCATCGGCGTGCCGCTGACCATCCTTGGAGCCAAGCGTTCGGATCAATATCTCGTCTGCGAGGTGGGCACCAACGCATCGGGGGAGATCGCGACGTTGGCGAATGTGGTGCAGCCCGATATTGCCGTCATCACGAGCATCGGGCGAGAGCACCTCGAAGGCCTGGGCAATCTGCTCGGTGTGGCGCAGGAAGAGGCGAGCCTGCTGCGAGGACTGCGTCCCGGGGGCGTGGGGATCCTGACGGCGGATTCGCCCGAACTGGCGGACGTCGTGCGGCGCGACGTGGCCAAGGCGGGCAGTGGCGGCGGAGGGCTCATCACGTTCGGATTCGGCGACCACGCCGACCTGCGCTTGACAAGCGTCGAGGTCACCTCCACGGGCACGCGGTTCTGCCTGAACGACCGCAACTGGTACACGATCCCGCTGCTGGGGAGGCACAACGCGAGCAACGCGACCGCGGCGGTGGCGGTGGCGCGCCGCCTTGGGGTGGACAATGCCGCGATCGAAGCCGGACTCGCGGAGGCGAAGGGCGCGGAGATGCGCCTGCAGCGCGAGCGCGTCGGCACGATCGATTTGATCAATGACGCGTACAACGCGAATCCGGATTCGATGCTGGCGGCGTTGCGCACGTTCGATGAGGTGTGTCCGCCCAAGCCCGACGCACGCCGGGTGGTGATCCTGGGCGACATGTTGGAACTTGGGGAGGCGAGTTCGCCCTCGCACCTCGAAGTGGCTGAGGCCGTCTCACGCCTGGTCGCCATCGATCTTGCCGTGTTCGTCGGCCCGCGGTTCTCGGAGGCGTCGGGCGTGGCGGAGCGCCGACGGACGATCCCGCGCGTGGTCCGATATGCCGCGCTCGATGAACAGCACGCGGGCGAGATTGCCGCACTGCTGCACGCGCACGATCGCGTGCTGCTCAAGGGCTCGCGGGGCATGGGCCTGGAGCGGATCGTGAAGGCGCTGCGGTTTGCCGACCTCCCACGCCCGCAAGGGCACGGCTTCTTGGAAGAAACCCCCGACCCGAAGGCGCGCGCGTAACGCTCCTTCGGTCTGGCGGGTGCCCATGACGCCCGTCGCGACGTGTTCATGTCCCGTGATCTGGAACTCTTGCTCCCCCCGGCCCCATGCTCTACATCCTCGTCACCAACTTCAAGGACTGGCTCGAAGCGAACGGCATGTACAGCGTGCTGCAGATCTTCGAGCAACTGCATTTTCGCGCGATCGCCGCCGCGCTGGTTTCCTTTCTCGTCGTGTTGGCGTTGGGTCGTCGGACGATCGCGTGGCTGACGCGGATGAAGATCGGGGACAGCGGTCTGAGCGACGCCGACGCCTTGCGGCTTCACAGTTCGAGCAAGGCGAACGTCCCGACGATGGGGGGCATCCTGATCGTCGGCGCGATCGTGGGCGCGTGCATCATCCTGGGCGATGTACGATCGTTCTATCTCCAACTCGGTTTGGTCGTGCTGTTGTGGCTCGCGGTCCTGGGCGGCTTTGACGATTGGCTCAAACTGACCGCCAAACTTCGCGGCACGGGGAGCCGCCAAGGCCTGTACGCCTGGGAGAAACTCGTCTTCCAGATCGGGCTGGGCCTGCTCGTCGGATACTTTCTGTACAAGCAGGGCACGGGCGAGAACGACCTGCGCCATGTGCTGACGCTGCCCTTCCAGAAGACGTACGTGCGTGCCGGGGCCGAGCAGAACCCGGCGCTGATCTATCTGGGCCGCGGGGCGTTCATCCTGCTGGCGCTGGCGATGGTCGCGGGGATGAGCAATGCCGTCAACATCACGGACGGCATGGACGGGTTGGCGGGCGGGGTCTCGGGGGCGGTGAGCGTGGGGCTGGTGATCCTGGCGCTGATCGCGGGGGAGCGTCTGACGGCGCAGTCGCTGCTCGTGCCGCACATCGAGGGGTCGCGTGAACTGGCGATCCTTGCGGGCGCGACGACGGGCGCCTGCCTGGGCTTCCTGTGGTGGAACTGCTCGCCCGCACAGGTCTTCATGGGCGACACGGGGGCCCTCGCGCTGGGCGGAGTCATCGGCTACATCGCCGTCGCGATCCGACAGGAGTTTTTGGTCCTGGTGATGTGCGGCGTCTTCTTGTGGGAGATCGCGACGGTGGCGATGCAGGTGTCCTACTTCAAGTTGACGAAGGGGAAGCGGATCTTCCGCGTGGCGCCATATCACCACCACCTGCACCTCGGCGGATGGACCGAGCAACAGGTGGTGGCTCGGGCGTGGATCGTGAGCGTGTTGCTGGTGGCCGTGGCGTTACTCCTCGTCAAGATGCGGTGAAGATCCCTCGCTCGAACGGGCGTGTGACGGTGGACCACCCTTGGGCCTCGGACCTGCGAACAATCATGCGTGCCCACCCGAGCCGACGAGATCCAGCAGGCCGTTGATCGCCTCCGCGCAGGCGAACTCGTCGCCTTCCCCACCGAGACGGTCTATGGGCTTGGTGCGAACGCGATGGACGACGGCGCGGTCGCGAAGGTGTACCAGGTCAAGGGGCGTCCGACGGGCAACCCGCTCATCGTGCACGTGGCGGACGAGTCGATGGCGAAGGTGGTGGCCGCCGATTGGCCCGACGACGCGAGCAAACTGGCGCTCGCGTTCTGGCCCGGCCCGCTCTCGATCATCGTCCCCAAGGCCCCGTGCATCCCGGATCGGGTGACCGCGGGAAGTCCCAATGTGGCGGTGCGGTGTCCCGATCATCCGGTCAGCCTGGAACTGCTGCGTCGCCTGGGCGTGCCGTTGGTGGGCCCGAGCGCGAACCCCTCGGGGCGCATCTCGCCCACGACGGCGGCGCACGTGCGAGAATCGTTCCCCGGGCTCATGGTGCTCGATGGCGGGGTGTGCCGAGGCGGGATCGAATCCACCGTGGTCTCGCTCGTGGGCGAGCCCCGCATCCTCCGCCCGGGGCTCATCACCCGCGAGCAAATCCAGAGCGTGTTGCGGCGCCCGGTGGCGATCGTCGAGCGGTCGGCGGGTGCGGCGCTGGAAAGCCCGGGGCAGATGGAGGCGCACTACGCCCCGCGTGCCAAGGCGATCCGATTCCACGCCTCACACCTGGATCGGGTGCTCTCGCTGGGCGGGCGCGTGGTGGTGCTGTCGCACTCGGGGCTGCGGGTCGGTCCGCCCCATGTGGTGATCGCGATGCCCGTGCAGGCGAGCGCGTACGCCTCGGACCTGTATGCCGCGATGCGCCGCGCGGACGAGATGAACCCGGACGTGATCGCGATCGAAGAGGTCACACCGATCGGCACGGAGTACGACCGCGGGATTTGGGGCGCGGTGGCGGACCGCGTGCGCCGTGCAACGACGGTGGTTCCCACCTGAGGGACACATGACACGGAAGTCGTGATGTGGGCGAGGCGGGCGAGGGCCGATACCCTCGTCCCGGTGTTCCTGTTCCCCTTGTATGCCGTCATCGTGGGCCTCCTTGTCGCGAAGTTTCGGCGGCGCTGGCAGGGCTTCGCGATCACCCTGCTCGCCGTCGCGCTCGTGGCGCTCGTGGGCGTGGGGCACTGGTGGCTGGGCGTGCTGAGCGATGGGCGGCTCCAGGTGGACAACATGCGGATCATCCTGATCGGGTATGGGCTGCTCATCGGCGCGATGGGCACGTTCATCGCCTGCCTGGGGCACCAGCAGCCTTGGCATTGCCAGTTCTGCGGGTACAACCTGCTGGGGCATGCCGAGCACAACCCGATGTGTCCCGAGTGCGGTCGCAAGTCGGCGCTCAAGGCCTTCGGGAGGGGGCGGTGTCGATACTGCGGGTTGAACCTGCATCGGCGGCACGAGGACCCGACGGCGGCGCTCTGCACCACCTGCCGGCGCGTGATGCTCAAGTCTCGCGCGCTGATCGTCGCGGGCAAAGACCTAGCCACGGATCAGGCGATAGAGCGCGCCCAGCACGAGCACGACGAGCGGCATCCCGGCGATCAGCGCCACCCGCAGCGTCGTGAGGCGCCCATCGTCCATCTTGTTGACGACGCTGAGCGTGCTCGCCGACGGGCTTTGCGCGATGAACTCATCCAGCCCCGCAAGCCATGAGACGCTGGCCTCGAAGAGTTCGAGGTTTCCGGGGTTGATGACCGTGGGCCGACCGTTGACCTGCGCCATCCGACCCGTGACGCGATCGAGGAACCAGCCGTTGGTCCCGACGACGACGACGCGCTGCCGGGTGCCACCCTCGAAGCGTTCGGCGGCACAGGCGACCACCCACGGGTGGGGCTTGGCGCCGGGCAACGTCTGCGGGGTGCGGGTGTCACGCCCCGCGTCGAAGGCGGGCGGCTTGGGGAGTTGGGCCCGGAGTTCCGGGCGAGTCCGCCAATACTCCATCCACTGCGATTCGCCCCAGGTGCGGTCGTCGGGCGTGATGGTGTAGAGGTCGGTGCGCGTCACGCGCCCGCCGCCCGAGATGTCGCCGTCGTTGAGTTGGATCGGCCAGATGAAGGCCGTGGGCAACCCGCGGATCGCCCCGCTGATGAGGTGGCCCGTCTCCTCGGCGGGTTGGAGAACAAAGTCGGTGCTCACGAAACGCCCGCTGGGGGTGTCGGTCGAGGCTTGCTCGCGCAGGATGCACTGCCCGGTGATGGGCTCGATCCCCCATCGCTTGAGGAAGGTCGTGGTGGGGTCCGGGTCGCCATAGGTCGGCGCGACGGACGGATTGAGCGACACGAGCAGGTTCTCGCCTTGCTCCGCGAGACGGCTCAAGACCTGCCCGAGGGCGGAGGCGCGTTGGATGCCCGTGGGCTCGCCCGGCGCCGCCGCCTGGGTGCTGTCCGGAGAGATGGTGACGTAGACGACGGGCCTCTTCCTCGACGGGTCGGCGTTGAGCCTCGCGAGCCCCGGCGCTTCCGGATCGGCGAGGGGCGCCCATTCGATGATGTCCATGCCCCGCATGCGGAGTTGACGCGAGAGATCGGTGATGAGCGTCGCCCGCTCGAGGAAGGGCCTGGTCTCGCCGTGCACGAACACGACGATGGGCTTGGGTGTTCCCGAGAGCGAGGCGATGGCGGTGGAGAGGAGTTCCTCGGCGCAACGCCCCAGATCGATGCTGGTGAGGCGCGTGGCGTCGAGCCAGGCCGCCGAGGGGAAGAGGTCGTTGACATCGATCGCCGTCAGGCCCGATTCTTCGGGCCCGATGACCAGGGCCGCGGAGGCGCTGCGCAGAGCGTCGATCACGCGCAGCACGTCGAGGCGGGGCATGCGGGCCAGGGGGTCGGCGATGATCGCGGCGCCGTCGCGACGCTTCTCCAACTCGTTGACGAGCGGGCGTGCGAGATCGACCGACGGGTCCGAGCCCCCGGCCTCGACGAAGCGCTTGACCTCCTTCGTCAGTGCCGCGAGTTGGTCGGCGACGGGGGCCATCGTCTCGACGATGATCGCGGCGGCCTTGTCGGTCGCGGGGACGACGATGTCCTCCACCTTCTCCGTCAACTGCTCGCTGGCGCGGGTGGCGGCACGCCGCAACTCGCGTGCGTTGATCCGGGCCGCCGCCGCGGTCTGCTCAAAGAACTGGCGGTTCTGCAGCCCCGCGGTGGTGGCGGGAGAGATCGCCTCCTGCACGCCCTGCAGCGCCGGGGAGAGCGCCTGCTCGAGATACACCGCGAGCGAGTGGATGTTCGTGATCGCGAGGTCGATCGTGTCCCGCTGCTGGCGCAGGCGTTCCTGGTCGCGTTGCACGAGATCGCGGACGAGGGTGCGATATTCCTCAAGCCCCGAGGGGGACGACGTGTCGATCACGCTGGCCGTCAGGTGGGGCGTGGCGCGCTGCATCTCGCCAAGGAGGTCGAGCACCCGCTCACGCACGCGCCGATCGACCCCCGGCAGACGCGTCGCGATCACGATCTTGTGCGGGCCCTTGAGCCCGTCGAGCAGCCGCTTGGTGCGTGGCGCGAGTTCCTGCTCCTTGGCGGCGGTCACGTCCACGCGGACGCTGAACGTGGACGCCAGCACGTTCAGCAGGACCACGCTGACCGCGCCGACGAGGACGAGGATCAGCGAGAGCGCGGCGAAACGCACGCGTCGCTTGAGCCCGCTCGCGGGTGGGAGGGTGTTGTCCGCCGGGTCTGCCATCACGCCTTACCTCCACCGCCTCGAATGCAGCACCACGATCGCCACCAGCAGGAACCACGCCGAGAGCGTGGTGAAGAAGACCACGTGCGAGGTATCAACGACGCCCTTGGCGAAGTCGAGGATCCTCGGGCCCACGAGCAAAGGCTGGACGTACGACAGCCAGCCCGTGGGGATGTACGCCACGGCCAGTTGGGAGACCATCAGGACCGCCATGATGGCAAAGAGGGTCGCCAGGAACGCGAGCGTCTGGTTCGAGGTGAGCGTCGAGGCGACAACCCCGATCGCGAGATAGAGCAGCCCCTGCAAGATCAGGCTCGCGTAGCCCGCCAGCACGGGGCCAACGTCCGGCGTTGGATTCGACACGAGGAACAGCACGACCGGGAACACCACCGTGGGCACCAGCATCGCCATCAGAAAAAGCCCGGCGCCGAGGAACTTTCCGAGGATGATCGCGACGTCCGTCACTGGCGCCGTCACCAGCGATTCGATCGTTCCGCTGCGGAGTTCCTCGCTCATCAGCCGCATCGAGACGGCGGGAATGACCGGCAGCAGCAGCCACCCGGAGAGCACGAAGAAGGGGCGGAGCGTCGCGGGCTCGCCGGGCTTCAGGCAAGAGATGGCAAAGACCACCGCGCACAGAAAGACGTACAGCGCGAGCACCACCCAGCCCGCCGGGAGGCGGAAGAGCGAGTTGAGTTCGCGGAAGGCAATGGTGAGGGTGTGCTTCATGCCGACTGGTTTACGTTCGATCCTTGTCTCGTTCGCCGCCCAGCCGTGCCGGGCACGGGAGCGTCTTACCCGCGGTCGTCTCCTGCACGAGGGTCCGCCTCGCCACCTTCGATCAGGCGCACGAAGACCTTTTCAAGGCTCGGCGTCTCACGCCGCAACTCGCGCACGAGGATCCCCGCCGCCATGGCGCCCGCGGCGATCGGCTCGCGCAGGTCCGGTGCGATCGGCTTCGCCGTGATCAGCCACAGCGACCAGCCCGCGGTGGTCGAGAATCGTTCGGGCTTGTTGGGCTCCACGCTCGCGACGTGCGGCAGGCTGCTCCAGACCTTGAACGCCCGCTCGTCATCGTCCGGGCGCACACGCTTGCACTGCACGATGTACGTCGGGTTCGCTCGCGCTTCCTCCACCAGTCGGGACGGGGACGCATCGGCGCGAACCTGTCCGTTGGACATGATGATGACGCGATCGCACAGTTTTTCGACCTCGCCCAGGATGTGCGAACTCACCAGCAGAACCCGCTTGGGCGCGAGATCACGGATGAGTTTTCGAGATTCCTGGATCTGCGTCGGGTCCAGCCCGTTCGTCGGCTCGTCGAGGATCAGCACCGGTGGATCGTGCAACAGCGAGGCGGCAAGCCCGACCCGCTGCTTGAAGCCCTTGCTCAGTTTCCCGACGCGGCGATTCCGCACGTCCTTGAGCCAGCACACCTCGATCGCCTTGTCGATCGCCAGTCGGCGTGCCGATCGCGACATCCCGAACAGCCTCGCGCGATAGTCGAGAAAATCGCGGGTCTTCATCTCGGGATAGAGCGGGGCCGATTCCGGGAGATACCCGACGCGTTGCCGCGCCGCCAGCGATTGCTCGATCGTGTCAAACCCCGCGACCCGGACACGTCCCCGGTCGGGCGCGTGATACCCTGACATCATCCGAATCGTCGTTGTCTTGCCGGCGCCGTTTGGGCCGAGCAGACCCGTGACCTGACCCGGCGCAAGTTCAAAGGACACGCCTCGGACAGCGTGGATCTTCCCGAACGATTTATGAACCTGGTCAACCTGAAGCATGGAGGGTGGTCATCGAAGGGCAGGGCCTTGACCCAATATCGGGCCGTCGCGATGAATCGGCCTCGGAATTGCCGATCCATACGCATCTCATTTGGGTGATGCTTCGTAGAGTGTCGGGTCAACGGGAGTTCATCTCCCGTCATTTCGTGGGAAGGCAGACGCCAACGCCAGAAGACAAGATGAACGACGAACTGGGACAGGCCCCCGCTGGTTCCGGGTGTGGCGCACAACCCGCATCGTCCGCCCATCCCACAAACGCGGGTCGGGGTCCCGGCTTATGCTCGCCCGTCGCTATGGAAGAGGTTGGGGGAGTGTCGTGCTCGATGGCTGATTCGCAGAGTGCCTCACATCACGGGCTTTCGCAGGACCCGTCCGACTGGGCGGGTTCGCTGCTCAACGCGATCGGCGAAGGGGTCTGCATCGCCACGCGCGAGGGCATGATCCTGTGGGTCAACGACACGCTCAAGGCGTGGTCGCCCTCGCTGCTCAACCGGATCAGCACGCTCTGCCGAGAACAGGCGCCAAGCCTGTTTCCAAAGAACGCCGCGCCCGCGACGACGCCCCGCTCGCTGCCCCCGCTCGCGCTGGACGGTCGCGACTACGAGGTCTCGCTCTCGCCGGTGGGGATGCCCGGGCCTGACGGCACGATGCCCGCGCGGGCGGACCACATCGCGGTCGCCGTGCGGGACGTCTCCGCCGTGCACGTGCTTCGCCGCAAACTCGACGCGATCGACCGGGCGGGGAGCGAGATGGTGCGAATGGACGCGGAGAGCGTGCGCAAACTCAACGCCCACGAGCGTCTCAAACTCCTCGAAGCCAAGATCATCCGCGTCGCCCACGACCTGCTGCACTTTGATCATTTCGCGATCCGCCTGCTCGACGAGAAGACGGGCAAACTCGAACTCGTCATGGGGAGCGGGCTCACCCCGGACTTTGACCTCTTCGACATCTACCCGCGATTGGAAGGGTGCGGGATCAGCGGGTATGTGGCGGCGACGGGCCGCAGTTACGTCGCCCAGGACGTGACGAAAGACGAACTCTTCTTGCCGGGCGTCACCGGGGCGCGGTCTTCACTGACCGTGCCCCTTTTGCTTTCGGAGAAGGTCATCGGCATCATGGATGTCGAGAGCCTCCAGCCCAGCGCGTTCGGCGAAGAAGAGCGCCAACTTGGAGAGATGTTCGCGCGGTACGTCGCGCTCGCGCTCCACATGCTCGATCTCCTGGTCGTCGAGCGCAGCGCCGTCAACCGCTCCGTCAGCGAGCGTGTGGCGGATGAACTCCAGGAGCCGCTCCGCGACATCCAGCAGATCGTCGCGATGCTGCAGGCCAAGGCGGGGAACGACACCGAGGAGATCGAATCGCTCAGCCGCATCCGGCGCGACGTCGAGTCGATCCAGGAACGGGTAAAGGCCTGCGCCGCCGGCCCGACGACGCTGCTGGGCGTCGAGAAGGCGCTCGCCGATTCCACCACCGATCCCATCCTGCACGGCAAGCGCGTCCTGGTCGCGGACGACGAGCCCAAGATCCGCCACATCATCGGCGACGTCCTCCGTCACCGCGGCTGCGACGTCGTCGTGTGCGAGAATGGCGCCGTCGCGATCCAGGTCCTCAACGAGCGCCACGAGAAGGGCCAGCACTTTGACCTGGTCATCAGCGACATCCGCATGCCCGATCGCAATGGCTACGAAGTCTTCTCCGCCGCCCGACGCGTCATGGGGATGGTCCCCGTGATCCTGATGACCGGGTTCGGCTATGACCCGCACCACTCGATCGTGCGCGCGAGCCAGGAGGGCCTCCAAGCCGTTCTGTTCAAGCCCTTCCAGGTCGAACGCCTGCTGGATGAGGTCAAAAAGGCCATCCAGTCACCAAAGGCCACATAATGCCGACCGTGCCCGCACGCGCGCCGATGGTGCGGCGGGTCTTTCCACCTCGGGACATCCGGGGGACATCCGGCTCCGCTCGTCGTCCAAGAATCTCCCATGCACACCCTCCGCGTCGTTCTGTCTTCGATCATCGTGAGCGTGCTCTTCGCGGCGTCCGCGCTCGGGCAACTCGTTCCGCCGCCCCCAACGGACCCCGCTCTCCCGCCCACGCCGCGCCCCGCACCCGTGGCGGCACCCGAAGTCCGCGCCGTCCGCCTCTCCCTGTCGTCGGGCGACGCGCTCGCGACGTCGGCCAAGACCGCCGACACCATGCGCCGCCTTCGCGACGCGGGCGTGAACGCCGTCTACATCTCCGCGTGGAACAACGGGTACACGCTCTTTCCGTCGGCGGTGCTTCGCAAGGCCGTCGGCGTCGACCGCGATCCGTCGCTTCCCGAGATCGCGATCCACGCCGCGCCCGCCAACGTGAAGTCGGACCCCAAGCGGCGCGAGTATCGCGACCCCTTGGCCGAGGCGGTGCTCGAAGCGCATCGCCAAGGTCTTGCCGCCGTCGCATGGTTCGAGGGTGGTCTGCTCGCCTCCGCCACGGGCGCGGAGTCTCACCTCAAACGTCTCCATCCCGCCTGGCTCGCGAGGGACGCGTCGGGCAAGGCGGAAGGCCCCGACGGGACGAGTTGGCTCAGCCCGATGCATCCCGAGGTGACCCAGTTCGTTGGCGATCTCGTCCTCGAAGCGCTGGAGAAGTACGACCTGGACGGGGTCCAGTTCGACGATCGCCTGGGATGGCCCTCGCCCACCCTGGGGTACGAAGAGGCCACCAAAAAGGCCTTCGCCGAGGAGCACTTTGGGCAAGATCCGCCCGCGGACTCGGCGAACCCGGCCTGGATCCGGTGGCGTGCCGAAAAGGGCGCCGCGATGGTCGAACGACTCGCGGGGCTCGTCCGGCAGGCACGCCCCGATGTTGTGGTGTCGTGGTCGGGTGCGCTGTCGGGTGACCCCGCGGCACGGGACCTCGCGCCATGGGGCTTGTGGTCAAAGTCCGCCCAAGAGATCGCGCTCCGGGGCGCTTCGCTCCCCGCCGCGGACCTGGCGACGGCATGGAGCGCGGCTCGTCCCATGCTCGTGGAACGCGCGCAGTGGGGGCTCGCCGTGATCGGCGTGGAGCGTGACACGACGTGGCACGATGTCCAGTCCCGACTCGATCTCGCGCGAGCGTCGCAGACCGCCGGGCACATCCTGGACTTGCGGGGCGTGGACTTCGACGCGCTCGACAAGCCCCTCACGGCGTACTACGCGATCGCGGAGCAGGGGCGTGCCGCACATCCGAAGTTCTCGCCCGATCGCCGCCCGGCGCCCATCAAGTTGCGCATGAATCCATTCCTGGGGCCGATGGATTCGAGGATCTGGCGCGTTCCGAATCCCGTGCCGGGGGATTACCTCGTCTCGGGGCTCCTGAACGGCGAACGCCGGGTGTTGACGGGGCTCCGCATGACGACGGCCACCCCGCGCAAGGCGTACGAAGTCGCCACGCCCAAGGTCTACGAAGACGTCGAGATCATCCCCGATCGTCGCCCTCCCAAGACGCCCGCGCCGAAGTGAACGTGCGAGACACGCCCTCAGGCGTTGAGATCGAGTTTGGGCGTGCCGCCGTCGGCCCGCCTTTGTCCTTTCGAGGAATAGGCCGGGTGCTCGAGATGATCCCCGTGCGCGTCCTCCTGCTCGTTGCTGCTCAGGCGCCGCAGGGCCTCGCTGGCCTCGACCTCGGTCGCCGGCGCGTCGAAGCGGTCCTCGTCCTTGCGGGAGAGTTTTCCCGTGGCGCTCGCGCGGCGCTCCGCAGGCCGCGCCACCACGCGCTCGGCCTGCGGCAACGCCGCGATCGCTTGCCCGATCGGAGTTGGACTCGGTGTGCCGAAGGCGGACATGCCTTGACCATCGACCCGCGCCCACCCCGTGCATGAGGGATCACGCACACATCGCTCCCCCGACCAGGGCATCCGGTTCATCCAGAGCACCTATCCGACGGGTAGGGCTTGTTCCGTCGTTCTTCCCCTCGGAGAGGGCGGGGGTCTGGGTGGAGGGTTCCGTTCGCGCGGGCCAGGGAACCAACCCCTCGCATGCTCACGCTCATCCTCCCAAGATATTGATCCCGCAATCGACGTAGATCACCTCGCCCGTCACCCCGCTCGCCAGATCGCTCGCGAGGTACACGGCGGTCTTCCCCACGTCCGCGCCTTCCACGTTCCGACGCAGCGGCGCCTTGTCTTGCACGACGGCGCCCATCACGTCGGTCCCCCCGACGGCGCTCGCCGCCAGCGTGCGGAGGTATCCGCCCGAGATGATGTTCACGCGAATCTTCTCCGGCCCAAGTTCCGCCGCGAGGTATCGCCCCGTCGCTTCCAGAGCCGCCTTCGCCACGCCCATGACGTTGTATCCGGGCACGACCTTCTCCGCGCCGTAGTAGGACATCGCCATGATGCACCCGCCGGTGCGAGCCATCATCGCGCGGGCCCGCTGCGCCATCGCCACCAGCGTGTACGCGGAGATGTCGATGGCCGAAAGATACTGCGCTCGCGTCGTCTTCACAAAGTTGCCCGCCTGCAGGCAATCGCGATCCGCGAACGCGATCGAGTGCACGAGATAGTCCATCCGATCAAAGGCCTCGGCATACTTTCCGAACGCGACGTCGATCTCGTCGTCCTTGGCCGCGTCCATCGGGACCAGCCACGGATTCTCGATCCCCAGTTCCTTGATCGCCCGACGGGTGCGATGCTCATTCCGATCCCCGGGCAAGTGCGTGAACGCGACCTTGCCCCCGTGTTCAAGGATCGACTTGGCAATGTGCCATGCGTATGACCGCTCGTTCGCGATCCCGACCACCAGACCAACCTTGCCATCAAGCAATCCCATGGGAGCACTCCAGTGCGCTCCTCCTCGAAGCGCACGCGAGCATACCACGCCCGCGCACGCCGGACGATTCGGGACGGGTTCGGGCACGTGGCCCTTCCCCAAGGGAAGCGACTCTGGGGAGTGGGCCTCCCCGCCGCGTACACTGCGCCGTGCACGCACCCGACCTCAACTCCCTCCCCCTCCCCGACCTCTACGCCCACTTCCACGCCACCGGGCTCATCTCGCGCCTCCTCGATCTCGCCCGCGACGAAGACCTGGGGCTCACCACGCCCCGCGCCCACCCGGGCGAAGCCCTCTCGCCCCAATCCCTCGGCGACATCACCACCGCCGCCTGCATAGAGCCGCATATCACCGCGAGGGCGAACATCGTGGCCCGCGCGCCCGGCGTCATCGCCGGCCTTGCCGCCCTGCCCGACCTCCTTCGCACGCTCGCTCCGTCCTGCACCGCCACGCTCCACGTTGCCGACGGCGCACGAGTCCATGCCCACACCAATCTGTGCGAAGTCGCCGGACCCTTGGACGAGATGCTCGAGTTCGAGCGCACGGCCCTCAACCTCCTCGCTCGCCTCTCGGGCATCGCCACCCGCACCGCCCAGTTTGTCGCCGCCCTCCCCCCCGGATCGCGAGCCAGGCTCTTTGATACCCGCAAGACCACGCCCGGGCTGCGCGTGCTCGAGAAGTACGCCGTGCGCTGCGGCGGCGGGTGCGGCCACCGCATCGGGCTCTACGATGCCGTCCTCATCAAGGACAATCACATCGCGGGCGTGCCCCTGAGCAAACTCGCCTCCACCATCCAGGCCGCCGCCGCCCGGGCACGCTCCATCGCGCAGCACCCCCTCCAGTTCATCGAGGTCGAAGTCGATTCCCTCGACCAGTTCGCCGAACTCCTGACGCTTCCGCCCGGGACCATCGACATCGTCCTCCTCGACAACATGGGCCCGTCACAACTCCGCCACGCCGCCGCGATGCGCGATGCCAAGAACCACGCGCTCCAACTCGAAGCCTCGGGCGGCATCACGCTCGCCACCCTCCCCGAGATCGCCACGACCGGCGTCGACCGCATCAGCACCGGCAGCATCACGCATTCCGCCGTCGCCCTCGACCTCGCCATGGACGTGCTCGCATGAGCGCCGTCACCGAAAATCCCTCCACATGGGCCGACGAACTCAGGGCGGTCATCAACGAGCCAGCATCGCCGAACATGCGTCGGTCCATGTTGTTCGATCGGGTGGTCGTCCTCGCCGAGACCGAGTCCACGCAGGACGCCGCCCTCCGCCTCGCCGGTGGGAGGCCCGGCCTCATGGTGCTCGCCGTGCGACAAACCGCAGGCCGAGGGCGACTCGGACGAACGTGGGCCGATACCTCTCACCTCGGGCTGGCCGCGACCTTTGTCCTCGATGCGGCTCGCTACTCCGCGGAGCATCTCTCGCTCGCCGCAGGAGTCGCCGCCGCGTGCGCGATCCCGCTTCGAGACCTCGACCAGCAGCCCGCGTGCAAACTCCGATGGCCCAACGACGTCGTCGAGCCGCAACGCCCCCATCGCAAAGTCGCTGGTGTGCTCATCGAAATCAAAGACCATCTCGCGCTCGTTGGCATCGGCATCAACGTTCTCCATCGCGACACGGATTGGCCCGCAGACCTCCGAGACCGAGCCGTCTCGATCCTTCAACTTGGTCAATCGCCCCCGATGCGTGGCCTCTTGGCCTCGTTCCTTGTCCGCGCCCTCGCCCACCATCTCGGGAGGCCCGCGCACGAGATCGCCCGCGACTGGTCCGACCGTGACATCCTCCGCAACACCCGCCGTTCCTTCCTCCACAACAACCAGACCTACACCGGACTCGTTCTGTCCATCGACCCCACCAACCACATCCGGCTTCAACTCGACGACGGCACCACCACATCTCTTCCGGCGCTGACCACCTCCCTTGTCCACGAGGTCTGATCTCTTCCTCGCCTCGATGCGGTCTTCGTTCTCGACGCTCCACCCCCGCTCATGCCCAGGCCTACGCCCAAGCCCTCTCCCGCCGACCTCATCCAATCCGAGGTCATGTCCAATATCCTGAACCAACCCCTCGGGACGGGCACACTCGCCGACCTCAACCTCCCGCGCGAGTTGCTCGCACGCATCGCCGATCGAATCATCCGCGCCTCCTTCAACGAGCGTCACCGCATCGTCGTGGCACTTCCCCCCCCACAGGAACGGGGTCAACAGGAGGGGTCGTCCTCGCCACCCTCTTCTCCCGCTCCCGGCATGGGAGGCATCACCGAGGGCGTTGCACGAGCGACAGGGGGGGCGTCCTGCTCACCCGTCCCAAGGCAGGGAGCCGGGGGGAGCGTTCAGCCCTCTGCGGACCACGTTGCTCAGCAGGATCAGGTCGCAAGCCCTCCACGTCCATCCAGCCCCTCGGTCCAGATTTTCGATCGCCCACTCACCTCCGAGACGCTCCGCCTTCGCCAACAACTCCAAGAGGCTCGCCCCGCGAACCGCGCCTTCCGCGCCGACGACCCCCCCGACATCTTCAACACACCCACACCGCTCCCGCCGAAAGACCTCGCCCACTTCACACCCACCATCCCCAACTTCCAACTCCTCCCCGACGACGGCACCTATCAACCCCGCGCGCTCCGCCTCCAACTCACCCGAGGCACCGACTACGCCGCTCCCACCGACGGCGGCTCGCTCGACATGCTCCGCCACCTCGCCGCGGCGCTTCCCGAGATCCCCCTGTTCGTCAGCGTCGAGCGCCAGCACGTTGCGGACGCTCGAGCGGCCTGCCACGACTTTGCCACCACTCGCTCCGCACCGATCACGCTCGTGGTCGAAGACCTGCCCGTGGCGCAGTGGGCCCACGACAACGCCAAGCCCGGCCTCGCCGACGGTCACCCCGTCGCTCTCCTCCCCCGCTACG
Organism: uncultured Phycisphaeraceae bacterium; assembly: GCA_964543905.1. Taxonomy (GTDB): domain Bacteria; phylum Planctomycetota; class Phycisphaerae; order Phycisphaerales; family UBA1924. The sequence continues at coordinate 32,756 of CAZIZO010000006.1, read as the reverse complement.
CCAGCCGGGGCGAAGACGGCAGCCTCTTCATTCCCGGCGAGTCCTTCCTCCACGAGAACCTTGCCGCCGTCGGCATCGCCTCCCGCCGAAGCCCCCTGCTCTTCCAAGGCGGCAACCTGATAGCGTTTCGTGCCCCGTCTCGTGACGCCGCGCATGCCTTTGATGACCTCATCCTCCTCGTCGGCGAGGCCGAACTCGCACGCAACACCGCGATGGGGCTTCGCCCTGTGCAGGCCCTCGATCTGTTCCGAGCCGAGTTTGGCGTCGCTCGGGTCGAGGTTCTTCCAGCCATTTCGTACCACATCGATCTCGAGGTGAGCGTGCGACGATGTTCCGATGGCCGGGTCGTGGCGTTTGTCAACGACCAGCCGGCCGCCGTCCGCTTGGTCCTTCGTGCGGGCCTCGACGCGCTCACCCGGGCCGGACATATCGCGCTCGCACGATCGACCTTCTTGCGGGAGCGGCTCGAGCGAGGACCGATGAGCGAGTTTTTATCCGGAGCGTGGTCCGACCTTGCCAGGTTTTCCACGAGGCCCGGTCATGTTCTCGAGTCGCTGGCGCCGGCCTTTGCGATCGGCTCGTCGGATTCCGGCGTCGGCAACCTGCATCGCTACATGCTCGCGTTGGACCTCCTTGCGGCGGAACTTCCCTACCCCGCGAACCTTGACCCGCACTTCTCGGCGATGCTGGCCTCCGTGGCCCGTCGAGAGCACGAGCGACGCGGATTGCGTCAGCACCTCAAGAAACGAGGCCTCGAAACGGTTCTTGTCCCAAGCCTTTCGGATGCCGACCGAAGCCTCAACATGCTCAACGGCATCCACACGCCCGACGTCTTCCTGATGCCGGCGTACGGAGGACTGTTTGGAGCGATCGATCGCAAGGCGGAGGAAATCTATACAAGGGTGCTGGGGCCGGAGGTCCGAGTAGTGCCGATCCCTTCTGGAGAAAGCCAACGTCGTGAGGGTGCCGTGCGCTGCGCCGTCGGCGTGGTCTATTAGGGAAAACACCGGCACTTTGTGTTGTGGTGCAAAATTTCTGGCACCGGAATCCCCGTTCGTGTATGTTCTTCGGACAACGCGGTGAGGAATTCGGAGGATTCGAGAGCAACGAAAGCAACGCTGAAGACGAATGAGTGAAGTCGCCCGCCTGTTTCGTGCCTGGCGGGCTCGAGGTTGGTGTGTCGTTCTTTTTTTCGTTCATGGTTCGAGGTTGGTGTCGGCGGGGGTCGCCGCGGTTGAGCGAGGCGCACGGTGTGATCGCTCTGGTTCCGTTCCTGGTTTTCGTTCAAGGAATCGAAGATGACCAAGTTTGATTCGAGGATTGGCGTTCTCTTGGGTGCCGCCGCGCTTGCCGCTCTCGCAGGCCAAGCGTCGGCACAAACCGTGTGCAATCGTGGCGTCGGGCCCGATGTAATCGTCGGGAATATCACCGGCCCCCAGAACTACACCGCCGTGGGCACCCTGGAAGCCCTCTCGCTCGGGACCGATTCGTGCAACGTCGGCACCCTGAACCTGCTCTGGAACGCCAGCCCGGCGAACACCCACCCCATCATCGGCGGCACACTCTACCGCTACAGCACCGTCAACGGCGCGGGTCGCTTCGAGATGATCGGGCAGAGTTGGCTCAAGCACGCCTTCACCGCCCTCACCGGCAACCTCTGCTGCACCTGCAACGGGCAAGGCGGCAGCGTCTTGGGCGTCGGGTGCTCCGACCCGTACACCGCTAGTCGCAACGGCAGCCAGGGCGGCCTCGGGCCCAAGTACCAGATCAATGCCACACTTGGCGCATACCCCACCGGCACCCCCCCTCGTCCCTCCGGCGGGAACAACGGCCGCCTCGAAGTCGACGTCTCGGACCTCGTCGTGACCGCGGGCGGGACCGGCGCGGCGGTGCGCTATTTCGGTGAGGCGCAGTACGTCACCCCGGACGACGCGACCCGCGGCAACGGTCTCAACAACGCCTCCATCCGCGAGATCACCACCACCGGTGGGGGCACCGCGTGGACCTTTGGCTTCTTGGGCAGCACCATCCGCGAACGCTCCGCGATCCAGCAGTGGAAGGTCATCGACCCCTCCGTGACGGAAAGCACCGTCCTGATTACCACCACCAACGTCCCCAACCCGCCCTCCACGGTCTCCAACCCCGCGCCCGCCAACGTGCAGGAGAAGTTCATCGTTTCCTCCAAGGCCACCGACCTGGGTAATGGCACGTGGCACTATGAGTACGCCGTCTACAACATGAACAGCCACCGCTCCGCGGGCACCTTCTCCGTCCCCGTCGCGGACGGCGTCACGATCACCAACATCGGATTCCACGACGTGGCCTATCGCGCGGGCGACGGCACGGGCGGCGTCAACTATTCCGGCACGGACTGGACCGCCACCCACGCCAACGGCGTGCTCACCTGGTCCACCGAGACCGAGGCGCAGAATCCCAACGCCAACGCCATCCGTTGGGGCACCACCTATAACTTCCGCTTCGATGCCGACGTGGCCCCGGCCGACTCGGGCAACGTGACCATCGGCTTGTGGCGCTCGGGCACCCCCGCGGTGGCCAGTGTCCAAGCCGGCGCGCAGGTCCCCGGTTTGCCCAACTGCGTCGCCGACGTGGACGACGGCTCGGGCACCGGCACGCCCGACGGCGGCGTCACCATCGACGACATGCTCTACTACCTCACCATCTTCGAGGCCGGCTCCATCGCGGCCGACGTGGACGACGGCTCGGGCACCGGCACGCCCGACGGCGGCGTCACCATCG
>CAZIZO010000006.1:0-29899 GCA_964543905.1 uncultured Phycisphaeraceae bacterium | reverse complement strand
ACGACCTGCTCTACTACCTCTTCCGGTTTGAATCCGGCTGCTGATCCTCGAGACCGCAAAGCCTGAATCAACAAAGACCCCCGCGAACGCGGGGGTTTTTCGTGTGGTCGTGATGATCGCTCGTTGCCGAATCGCGACGCTCGTCCGTCCGTGCGTTCGTTCATCAGGCGTAGGTCATGCCCAGGCGTCCGGTGCGCCCGCGTGTGGCGAGCATGTACCGCTGGAGGTTGCTCCCCGGACATGCCGTGGGCGTCAACTCGCGATGCGTATACACACGGTTGACCGGGATGCGATAGCCGACCATCTGGCTGGCGACGAAGGCGTCGAGCGCGGCGATCTGCTCGCGGGTCGGGCTGTGCTGGTTGAAGTTGCCCATGCACATGATCCCGAGGTTGTGCGGGTTGTGGTCCTTCACGTGCGCGCCCTGCAGCGTCACCGGACGCCCCTGCCACACGCGCCCGGCGGGGTCGATGATGTAGTGATACCCGATATCCGCCCAGCCGTTGCGCACGTGGCTTGTTCGCACGCCGTCGAGACGCCGCGCCACCGCACTCTGGCTCGTCAGGCCGACCGCGTTGAGCGCGTCGTGGTGCACCGTGATCATCCCCACGTACTGCATCGCGTCGGCGCCGCGGTTGGGGTCCTGCGACCTCATCAGGGGACGGCTCGACGTCCACCGACTCCGGGGGATCACGCCCGTAGGGATCGACGTTCCAAGATTCTGCGTGACCGAGGGGGGTGGGGGCGGGATGTAGGGCCTCGCGGTCGTCACCCCGCCGGGGACGCCGTCCACCGCCGCCTGCCCATCCATGTTCGGTTCCTGGTCAGGCCAGACGGGGCCCATGGCTCGGGATGGCTTCTTCCCCGCGCACCCCGCAAGGACGATCCCGGCACCGGCGATCAAACTGCCCCGGAGGAGCATGCGCCGATCCAGCCAGCGGGCCGCCATCTCGGATTCGCTCACGCCCTCATTCTCGTTCAACTCGATGTCGTTCAATCGCCCGTCGTCCATGATTCACCGCTCCAAGGGTGCGCCGATGACCACTATCGGCACGCCCATTCGGGGAGGTACAAACTCTCCACCCAGATTCTAAGCCGTCTGGATGGACCTCACGCCGCACCGTCGCCCTGCTACAGGCCGCTCCGTTCGCCTACCTTCTCGCATGCCTGCCATCTACCCTTTCCGTGCCGTCACATACGCCCATCGCAAGGACCTCACGAGCGTCATCGCGCCGCCCTACGACGTGCTCGATGCGAACGGCAAGAAGGCCCTCCTCGACCGCGATCCCAAGAACATCGTGGCCGTCGATCTGCCCCACACCCCCGCGAAAGAACTCGGCCCGCCCGAGGCCTACGCCAAGGCCGCCGATCTCTTCTCCGCCTGGCTGAAGGAGGGCACGCTCACGCAACTCAAGTCGCCCGCCATCTTCGCGTACCGCCAGAGTTTTACGAGCGAAAACGGGAAGCACATTTCCCGTTCCGGCATGGCCTGCTGCGTCGAGGCCCTGCCCTTTGGACCCCGCCCCGGCGGCGGGATCCTCCCCCACGAAGAGACCTTCAGCGGGCCCAAGGAAGACCGCATGGCCCTCATGAAGGCCACCCGCGCGCAGATGTCCCCAATCTTCGGCCTGCACGCCGACGAGCAGGGCCGCGCCACCAGCCTCATCCAGAGCATCATGTCGAGCAAGGCCCCTGACATGGTCGGCACCCTGGGCCGCGGCCCCTCCGCCGTCAAGCACGAAGTCTGGACGATCACCGACCCCGCGACCATCAAGGCGTATCAGGACGCGCTCGCGGGCGAGGACGTCTTCATCGCCGACGGGCACCATCGCTACAACACCGCGCTCAACTACCTCGCCGCGCTCGAGAGCGGTGGGGGAGGGAAGGTCGCGTCCGACCACCCCGCACGCCGGGTCATGATCGTCCTCGTCGGGATGTCCGATCCGGGCCTCATCATCTGGCCCACGCACCGCGTGCTGGGCGGTATGAAAGACTACACCTTCGAGAAGTTCGCCGCCGCGGCACGCGAGCACCTGCGCATCACCCCCGTCCCGGGCGATCTCGCGAGCATCGAACTCGAAATGATGAACGTGACGCGATTGCCCGCGGCCTCCGACAACACCTTCGGGCTGTACGACTTTGCGACGAAGAAGTGCTACACCGCGACGCTCGTCCAGCGCGACCCGCTGCGCACAGCCTTTCCGGACAAGCCCCAGGCCTGGCGCGAACTCGACGTGGCCATCATTCAGCACATCCTGGTTGAGCAGATCTGCCAGCCGAAACTCAACGCCGGACAACCCGTCAAGTGGGCCTTCCCGCACACGATCAAGGAAGTCGAGGACATCGGGAGCGGCGTGGAAACCGGCGCCGGCGGTGGCAAGAACTTCGCCCAGTTGGCCGTCATCGTCCGCCCGACGCCCCTCGCCGCCGTCAAGGACGTCAGCCGAGCGAACCAACTCATGCCCCAGAAGAGCACGTTCTTTTACCCCAAACTGGCCACCGGGTTGTTCATGAACGCCGTCGGCTGAGCACCCCGCTACGCCTTGCGTTCGTCGCCCAACTCGCCCGTGGTCTTGCCGGCCGCGAGCATCCGCACCGCGTCGTCGGGGGAGATGCTCCCCTCCGCGACATACGCCGCGATCTCGCGCCGGCTCTGCTCCCGTTGCCTGGTGTTCGCCGTCTTCGTGATCGTCCGTCCAATCGTGACGACCACCACGATGAGGAAGACGAACGCCATCGTTCCCAGTGGAATCACGACACCGGAATCGCTCGCGCCCTGGGTCGTCGGCCATCCAACACTCGGAATCTCGATGGCGCTCATGTCCATGCCTCCAGAGTCCCTCGATCACACCACCGCTAGCACTCGCTCCCGCCCGCCTTCATCAATCGCTCGCCCTGCTCGGGGGTGATCGAGCCCTCGGCGATGAACGCCGCAATCTCCCGCCGCGTCCGCTCTTTCGCCACGCTCTTGATGATGCTCGTCAGCGAACGGATGGCGACGATCGACACGATCCCGCCCCCGATCAGGATGGGCATGAACCGTTCGCCTTCGAGAAGACTCTGGATCACCTGTTGCGTCTCCGGGCTCATTCGGCGTTCCTTCCGTTGGGGCGGTGCGGGTGCCGGCAAAACTACCGGGTCCGTGGCGGGCCCTCCACATATTCTTTGGAATTCTAGCGTGGGACGTTTCACATTTTCGCATCAAACGCATCTGACCGCCGTATCCCACCATGCATCTTCCATCCTGACGGCCCAAATCTCCACACCCGTGCCCCTTCCTCCCCCACCCAACCCCTCGAACTACCCCCCGATTCCTCGCCCGCCCGCGATGGTCTCGCCGCTCCGCGCCCGTACGAAGGACTCTCGCGCCGAAGCCGTGATGGCGCTCTATCGCGACGGCTGGTTTCCGATGAACGATCCCGATGTCGATGAGGTTCACTGGGTCCAGCCCAATAACCGTGGCATCATCCCCCTCGAACCTGGTCGGTTCGTGGCCTCCCGCTCCCTTCGATCGGCCGTGCGCTCGCAACGATTCCTCATCACGACGAACCACGCGTTTTCGAATGTCATCCGGGAGTGTGCCCAGCCCGCCAAGGGCCGAGAAACGACTTGGCTCGCACCTGCCATTGTGGAACTCTTCGACCATCTCCATGCCGTCGCGCTTGCGCACAGCGTCGAGGCCTGGGTCTGTGACCCCGACTCCCCACCCCGCCTCGTCGGCGGGCTCTATGGTCTGGCCATCGGCACGGTCTTCTGCGGTGAGTCCATGTTCTCGCGCCCGGCCCTCGGGGGCAGCAACGCGAGCAAGGTCTGCCTCGTCCATCTCGTCCATCATCTCCGACGCCGAGGGTTCACCCTCCTCGACGCTCAGATGACCAACAACCACCTCGAACAATTCGGCTGTTATTCCATGCCGCGCGAAGAGTACCTCGCGCATCTCGCCCAATCGGGCGACGAGTCCCCGTCGTGGACGCCCTTTGAGCCCGAGCGCACGATCGCCGAACTCGCGTGATCGTTCCGGTGATCGATCTCTACATCACGCCGGCCGGCGATCTCTCGCCCGGGGCAAGACGCGCGATCCGCACGCCTCCGTGTATTTCCTGATCCCGTGATCGCTTTTCTAGGTGCGTTGTTCGTTCCTCGCCGCTTGCGAGGGTTCGAGTCGTCATCAGGCGAGCGAGTCGGCGGCCGCGTGGATGGTCGCTTTCCTCCGCTCCTGCCCTTGGAAAGGACCGCGAATGTCCCCGTCTCTGCCTCACGTGATCCCGGCATCGTCTCGTGCTCCTTCTCGCCTCAAGTTCCCGTTGATGCTCGCCGCACTCGCGTCGTTCGCGTGCGTCTTGCCGGCCTTCGCCGGGCCACCTCGCATCATCGGCGGCCTCGGGAACTTCGATTGTCCCAACGACAACCCTGACGATTGCAACGAGTTCGAGATCGAGATCGAAGGCCCGCATCCCGAAGATGTCATCCACACCTATCGCAATCCCAACTATGGCTCCCCCATCATCTCGGCGCTCCCCAACAACGCGGGCGTCCGACTTCTCTACACCAGGCCCAGCCACGCCACTCGCCCCAACTCCATCGAGCACTTCGGCGTCGTCTTCCGCGGCGGCTCTCCGCGCATCACCGCCCAGCGGTTCGCCTGGCATCTTGGCACCGTCGTCGGGCCCGGCTCGCCCCCGCCGCCGCCGCCCCCCCCGCCGCCGCCACCACTCGCCATGCCCACCATCGATGTCGAGGTCGTCGATCTCCCGACGGGCTCCATCATCCGTGAAACCGTGACCAACCACGACACCTTTGGTCGTTCGATCTGGGTCATGCGACGTGAAACCAACGTCGCGCGCGAGGTCACCCTCGAGGAACTCATGCCCGACGATCCGCTCATCCTCGGGTCCGATCAACTCGACCTCGAGCCCGAACTCATCCGTCCCGGCATGTCCCTCATCACCGAGGAGCCCGCGCCCTCCCCGGGCGATATCGAGAGCGAAGTCATCACCTACGACGTCTTTGCCAACGCTCCTCGGCTCATCGGGGGCGATTGGGAGGACGCGCCAGGCAATCTCATCACCACCATGCTCACCGCCCAGGTCTCCCTTGGTGGCGGGTGCAACGATCTGCCCTACTTCGACCTTCAGCCCATCCACACGTCCGCTCCTCTGGATGGTGGTGCCGTGTTCACCGTCGCGGGCGTCTCCCCGGGCAACGGCGGCGAACTCTTCTACCAGTGGCGTCACGAGGGCGTCGATATGCCCGACCAGGACAACGCCATTCTCGAGATTGACCCCGTGACCCTCGCCGATGCCGGCGCCTACACCTGCGTCATCCGCAACGACTGCGGCGTCGTCATCAGCGACGCCGCCCACCTGACCGTCACCGAGCCATGCGAGATCCGCCACGAGCCGGTCGATAACCCCGCGTGCCCGAACACCGGTGGTGGGTTCTCCGTGACCATGGCCGGCGAAGGTCCATTCACCTTCGATTGGTACAAGAACAACGCTCCCCTCAATCTCAACGATCCTCGCATCTCCCGCTACAACTCCGGTGACGGCAAGACCGGCACCCTCTGGATCGACTCCGTCCATCTCTCCGACGCCGGGTCGTACCACGCCGTGGTCACGGCCGCCTGCGGTCGCTTTACCACCGGGCACGTCGATCTCATCGTTTGTGCCGCGGATATGGACAATGGGTCCGGCACCGGCACCTGCGACGGCGGCGTCACCATCGACGACCTTCTCTACTTCCTCACCGTCTTCGAGCAAGGCGCCCTCCGCGCCGATGTCGATGACGGTTCGGGCACCGGCACCCTCGACGGGGGCGTCACCATCGACGATCTCCTCTACTACCTCACCCGGTTCGAAGACGGCTGCTGATCCGATCGTTCTCTTCGCACTCCCCCCAACCGAGCGACGTCGCACCTCGCGGCGTCGCTCGTTTTCTTTGGGCTTCCGACCTGCTGTCGCGGTCCTCCGCGTGCCATCATCCTCCATGCGCCTCCGGCTCAAACCAACCTTCCGTGAACACCGCGCCATCCTCCAACTCAAAGACCATCATCCGTGGCGGTGGGGGGGGGCCTCCGGGGCCGCCGCGCCGAAAGTCCGGTCGCTCGCCCAGGAACTGCGGCGGGCCGCCCATGGGCCCGCGACCCATCTCTCGAACGTGAGGCCGCGGGCCGCGCGGGCCTTCCATCGTCCCTCGCCCGGCTCGGTCCTCGCCCACTCGGACCGCGTTCGGATCAGCACCGGGGCCTTCCATCCAGGGGCCGCGACGGGGTCGACGCTCCGGTTCCGGGCGTTCACCATCGAGAGGACCGGGTCCGGGCATCCCATCCGGGCCGAAACCTGGGTGCACATCCCCCCCGTCATCGCGAGCCGGTCGCGGGGGGATGTCGCCATCCTCGCGTGGGCCTCCCATCGGCCCCCGGCGCGGACGCGGTGGCCCGCCCTCGGGTACGCCACGCCGATCGGGCGCGTCTCCCGCGTCGCCCCGCGCCGCGAACTCCGGCCAATGCAGTTCCAGCCGGCGTACCACGCGCGATGTCGCGTCCATCCAAATCTCGACCCGCTCCGGCTCGGGCCCGAGGCGACCCGCCTTGATCTTCGCCGTGATCCGATCCAGTTTCACCCCACTCCCGCCCGCCAACGCCTCGCCCTCGCCGCGCGAGAGCGTGTAGTTCTTCGCCAGCGAGGTCATCAGATCATCCACCGATTCCAGCACGATGGTGTTGCTGCCGAAACTCACCCATCGCGGCATCGCGCTCTTGGGCGCGAATCGATCGATCGTGCCGTCGGATCGGATCGCCCACACGCCCTCGGGGCTGCGCCCCACCGTCACGCGATGCCCCTGCGGCGATCTCGCCTGGATCACCACATGCTCCGGGTCACGCACGTCCAGCGTCCCGATCTTGAGCGGCTCGCTTCCCTTGTCCTGGTGCGGACGCACGCTCACGGAATAGCGTCGATCGCCCGCGGATTTGGACGCTTCGACCGACGCCTGCACCGCGGCGATCGCCGAGTTCGTGGGAGTAAACTCGATCGCCACCACCGCCACCAGCGTCATCGCCGCCGCCAGCCCCGTCGCAAATCGGAGCGAGCGCCATCGCGAACCCTTCGCCGCATGCGAGGCCAAGGTCCTCTCGCGTGCGGGCTCGTGCCGGACCACGCGCCCGCGTTCCTCGGCATCGATCGCCCGCAGCAGCCTGCCCATCCGGCGCTCGGTGTCCTGCGCCGTCTCGCGATAGTGCGCCTGGAGCAGGCCGTGCGCGAAGAGTTCCTTGGCCGACAACTCCGTGTCGCGCTCATGCTCGGGCGTCGTGAGGCCGGGATCCATCGAGGGCGTTCGAGTGTCGTTCCCGTTCATGCGATCCCTCCCGGAGTGCCGACGCAGTCCGCCAGCGCCTGCCGCGCACGCTGCACGCGCTTCTTCACCGTTTCTTCCGTCACGCCCAACGCCCTCGCGACCGCGCCGAGCAGCATCCCGCGTCCGTAGCCCATCTCGATCGCTTCGCGCATCGGCGCGGGCAATCGCTCCAGGCATTGCACCAACTTCGCCATCCGCTCCTTGAACGAATCGCCGGGCAGTTTCTCGAACTCGCCCATGCGTCGGTCGAGGGCGTCCAAGACCTCCGGCTCGCAGGTCACCATTCCCGTTGCCGATTGTCGCCGATGCGCCAGCACCAGTTTCGCCGCGATCCCGCGGAGCCACGCGCCGAACGGCCGGCTTCGGTCGTATTCCCCCAGCCGACGCCACGCGACCATCATCACGTCCTGGAAGAGATCATCAACGACCTCCTGACGCAGCACCATGCTGCGCAAAAAGGCCGTCAGCATCCCGGCGTTCTCTCGCGCCAGGATTTCAAAGACATCCTTCGCGCTCGGCCCCCCCCGCGATCCGTCCCCGGCTTCGCTCCATGACGACGCACGTTCTCCGCCTTGTTGATGCCGTTCCATCTCCAGAGATTGTGCCCCCCGCTCCGCTTCGGGACAGCCTTGCACCATTTTTTCTCTCTCCGACCGCAATTCCTGTCCCCATGGGGTGTTCTTGTTGCAAACAGGAGCCATGGAAGTCCCTCGCCTCCCAGCCTGCGGATCTCCTCGGTGGTCGGGCCTTGGGGCCTGACGCGCACCCGTCCCCGAAACACCGTGCCTTTCCACGGAGGCCATTATGCGAATCATCCATCACACCGGCATCGTCTTCCTCATCGCCCTCTCGGGCCTCGCGACCGGCGCCGCCGCGGCCCTCCCGCCCGTCATCACCCCGCCCGAAAACCCCATCACCGAAGCCAAGCGGGTCCTCGGGAAGACGCTCTTCTGGGACGAGCAACTCTCCAGCGATAACACCATGGCCTGCGCGACCTGCCACACCTCCAACCGCGCCGGCACCGACGGCCGCCGCATCCGCCTCCCCGGATTTGACGGCATCCCCAACACCCCCGACGACACCTTTGGCTCCCCGGGCACCATTCGCTCCGACGTCAACGATAACTATGTGATGGACCCCATCGTGGGCGTCAACCCCCAGGGAACCACACGCACTTCCATGACCACCCTCATGGCCGCGTTCTCGCCGGTCGCTAACTTCTGGGACGGTCGCGCCACGGGCGCCTTCCGCGATCCCATCACCAACCAACTCCTCATCGCCGCCAACGGCGCCCTCGAAAGCCAGGCCGTCGGCCCGCCCGTCTCCAGCGTCGAGATGGGCCACGACAATCGCAACTGGCCCGAGATCGTCAGCAAGATCCAGTCCGCCCGCCCGCTCGCGCTGGCCCGCCAGATCCCGCCGGACCTCCTCAACGAGATGGACGCCGACACCACCTACGCCGAACTCTTCGCCCGTGCCTTTGGCACCCCCCAAGTCACCGCCGGACGCATCGCCTTCGCCATCGCCACCTACGAGCGCACGCTCGTTCCGGACCAGACCCCGTGGGATCGCTTCATCGCCGGAGACACCACCGCCATGACCCAAGGGCAGGTCGCCGGGTGGAACTTCTTCCGCAACAACACCTGCAACGCCTGCCACACCGCGCAAGCCGGCCCCAACAACCCGGGCCTGTTCACCTCCAACACCTTCCGCAACATCGGCGTCCGTCCGCCGCAGGAAGACCTCGGTCGTCAACTCGTCACCGGTAACCCCGCCGATCGGGGCCGTTTCAAGGTCCCCTCCCTCCGGAACGTCGGTCTCAAAAACACCTTCTTCCATAACGGCGCCGCCACCACCATCGGCCAGGTCATCGCCTTTTACGCCCGCGCCCCAGGTGCTCTTCCCCAGTTCCCCGACAACCAGGACCCCCTGATGGCCACCACCAACGTGCCCCCTCAGATCGCCCCGGCCCTCCAGGACTTCCTCACCAACGCCCTCACCGATCCTCGCGTGGCCAACCGCACCTTCCCCTTCGATCATCCCAACCTCTGGTCCACGCGACCGGGCGACAAGGTCGTCCGCCTCACCGGCGGCGTTCCGGGCACCGGCGGCCTTGTTCCAAACATGATCTCCGCCACCCCGCCCTTCGTCGGTAACATCGATTTCAAACTCGGTGTCTCCTCCGCCCTCGCCGGCGCCCAGGCTCGCCTTGCCGTCTCCTTCAATCCCCCCGTCGCCGGACGCGTCGCCGAAGACAAAGTCGTCGGCCCCTTCACCCTCTCCCCCTCCGGCGTCGGCACCGCCCACCTCCCCATCGCCGACAACGGGTCCCTCGGCGGCCGCACCCTCTTCGCCCAGTGGATCGTCGCCGATCCCGCCGCGCTCGGCGGTGCCGCCCTCTCCATCCCCGTCCAGATCACCTTCTTCTGCGGCGACCTCGGCTGCCCCTCTCGCTGCGTCGCCGACCTCGATGACGGCTCCGAGATCGGCCTCCCCGACGGCGGCGTCACCGTCGATGACCTCCTCTTCTACCTCACCCGCTTCGAATCCGGGAGCCTCCTCGCCGACGTAGACGATGGGTCCTCCACCGGAACCCTCGACGGCGGCGTCACCATCGACGATCTTCTCTATTACCTCGTCCGCTTTGAGGCGGGTTGCTGATCACGCCTCAGGTCGGAGAAAGAGTGAGACCCCGGCCTCGCGCCGGGGTCTTCTTCTCTCTTGGCTCCCCGCCCGATCTACTTCGCTCCACCGCTGCTTTCCCGTACGATCAACTTCGTATCCAGCCTGATCTTCACCCCGGGGCGCTCCGGGTCCTCCACCCGCTCCACCAGCGCCGCCACCGCCGCCGCCCCGACTTCCGCCAGCGGCACTCGCACCGTCGAGAGCGCGGGCCGCACCAGCGACGCGATCCGTGTGTCGTCGAAGCCCACGATCTTCACGTCCCGAGGAACGTCCAACTTCAGGTCCTCCGCGCCGTGCAGTATCCCCAGCGCGATCTCGTCGTTCCCCGCCAGCACCCCCGCGCCGCGGAGTGACGCGCCCATCGCCTTCGCCCACGCCTGCCCCCAGCGCACGCTGTAGTCGCCGTAGGCCACGTGATCCTCCCGAACCTGCACCCCACGCTCACGCAGCGTCTTCGCGAACGTGCTCGCCCGTCGCTGCGTGTCAAAGTTCTCCCGTGGCCCGCCCACAAAGTACAAGCGGTCCCCCGACACGCTCTCCAGCAGGTGTTCCACCGCCTCTCGCGTGCCCACCGCGTTGTCCACGAGGATCATGTCCACCCTCGGCTCGTCCACTTCAAAGTCCATCACCACCACCGGCAAGTGCAGGTCCCTCGCCTCCCGCCACACCCGGTCGTTCGGCTCCGTGATCATCACCGCGAGCCCATCCACCAGCCCGAACGCCAGGCTCCGCCCCCGCGCCGGCGTCGCCGACACTCGCGTGTCCGAACTCACCAGCAGGTGGTAGTTTCGTCGTCGAGCCTCCGCGTCCGCCCCACGCAGCAACTCCGAGTAGAACTCCCCGTGGATGTCGGGTAGCGCGATCCCCAGCATCCGGCTCGCCCGCGTGATCAGCCCTTGCGCGAACGCGTTGGGCACATACCCCAGCCGCTCGATCGCCGCGTTCACCCGCTCGGACGTGTCCGGGGCCACGAGATTGGGGTTGTTCAAAACGCGGCTGACGGTCGCGATCGAGACTTTCGCCTCGTCCGCCACGTCCTGGATGGACACGGATGGCTTGCTGCCGTTGCTGCCCCTGTGCTTGCGGTTCACGCCCGCATCGTACAACGCCTCTCGATCGTGCGGAGCGGGTTGTTCCTCCGCACGCCCGTCGACTTCGCGAGCCGCCGGCGCGATGGTCCGCGACGTGCCGATCGGCGCGTCGGGCCTATTGTTCGATGTAAGCGTTTACGTGCCTTCCATACGAGGTTCCTTCATGCCCGCACACGCGTCGTCTCGGCCCTCTCGTTGTGCCACGCTGGGGGGCGCCATCGCGCTCTCCGCCGCCCTTGGCTGCGCTCAAGAGCCGGTCCCGCCTCGCGCCGATCCCGCCGCTCCTCTTGCCCTCTCCCAGGTCGTCATCCAGCGTGCTCCCGACGCCAAAGTTCCTCCGTTCCGCTTTTCGCCCGAAGACGAGGCCTTCCTCGACGAGGTCCAGCGCGGATGCTTCAACTTCTTCTGGAACGCGGGCCTCCCCAACTCCGATCTCGGCATGGTCCCCGACCGCACCAGCAAGCCCACCGTCAGCATCGCCGGCGTCGGTTTCCAACTCTCCGCGTTGTGCGTCGGCGTGGAGCGCGGCTGGGTGGCGCGTGACGACGCCTTCGAGCGCGCGCGCCGGATCCTGACCGCACTCCGGGATAACCCCAACAACAAAAAGGCCGGGCTCTTCTTCCACTACATCCATCCCCAATCCGCCGGCCAACCTTCCGAGGCCTACGAGCACGTCGTCAGCACCATCGATTCCGCGCTCCTCTTCGCGGGCATCCTCACCGCCTCACAATACTTCGGCGGCGAAGTCCGCTCCATCGGCGACGCCCTCTTCGCCGACGCCAACTGGAAGTTCTTTGTCGACGAGCACGCCGAAAAGCCCTGGGAACGAGGCTACATCTCCCTCGGCTGGAAGCCCGACAAACTGAGCGAGCCCGCGGGCGATGGCCAAATCCTCCCGTATTACTGGGCCGACTGCGGCGACGAGCATCGCCTCGTCACCTTCCTCGCCGTCGCCGCCCCGCGTGAAGACCATCGCGCCGACCCCGCCCTCTACTACAAACTCCGCCGCCAGATCGGTCACTATCAGGATTCCGGTCCCATCGTCTATTTCCCCTGGTCCGGCGCGCTCTTCGTCTCGTTCTTCGCCCATTGCTGGATCGACTATCGCACGCTCGGGACCGACGACCCCGCCGCCTTCAACGTCCCCCATCGTCCCCGCGTCGACTTCTGGGAAAACGCGCGACGCACCGTCCGCCTCCACCAACTCAAATGTGAGGCAAACCCATTGGGCCTCCCGACCCTTGGTGTCAACGCCTGGGGCCTCTCCGCCTCCGACGTCGCCTCGGGCTACGCCGTCCCGGGCCTCTTCCCCGATCCCCTTCCCATGCCCGGCGCTCGTCCCCAATACGACTACCCGGTCTTCACCGCAACCGACAACTTCGGCGACGGCACGCTCGCTCCCTACGCCGCCGGCAGCGCCATCATGTTCGATCCCGATCGCGCCGTCGCCGCCCTGCGTCACTATCGCGCCCTCAAAGCCGCTGATGGCTCACCTCTCTTGTGGTCTGACCCTTCTCGTGGTGGCTATGGCTTCCGTGATGCCTACAACCTCCCAGCAGGCGCAAAGCCATGGGTCGCTGAGGATTACGTCGCGATCGATCAGGGCCCTCTCATGTTGGCGATTGAAAACGCCCGCACGGGCCTCCTCTGGAAACTGTTTCACGGGCACGAGGCCGTGCAACAAGGTCTCGTGCGACTGGGCCTCAAAAAAGTCCCATAACTCTATGGCTACGTGCTTTGATTCAGATTCGATGGCCAATCGGTGAAATTACACTTGACAACGCGCGTCCGTTCCGCGACACTGAAATCGTTTACAGCGGCGCTTTGGAGAGTCGCCGCATCGAGACAAGACCGGCCTGTTTCCGCAGGTCGTATGTGAGGAGACATCCCATGAAGTTCGCGTTTGGTGTGCTCGCTCTTGCTGTTTCCGCAGGCTCGGCCTTCGCCGCCGACATTTCCCTCGTCAACGGCACCGTCATGCAGAATCGCGTCTGGAACGACTTCGCGTCCAGCACTCTCGTTTCCACCAACAACTACCCCGCCCAGGTTTCTTGGGACGAGACCTTCCCCGCCGGCACCGCCGGCAACTTCGCCAACAAGCACCTCGCCTACCTCTCGACCGACGGCGGCGCTACGCCTCTGGGACTCAACGTCGGCCAATCCTGGACCCTCACCACCAACATCCAGATCAGCGCCCCCAACGCCGCCCCTCGCAAGGAAGGCGCCCTCCAGATCGAGAACCCCCGTCCGGGTCTCGGATATACCGATGAAGGCCACGTCCTCGTCGCCTCCGACGGCGAAGTCGCCATCTTCGGCGGCGTCATGCCCTTCTACACCTCCAACTTCACCGGTGGGCCCTGGTACTCCCTCAACTCCGTCTCCACGCTCACCCTCGAGTACTTCGCCCCAGGCTCCAATCCGATGGACCCCATCCTCGGCGGCCTCCGCGTCTCCATGAACGATCCCGTCTACGGCTTCCATCAGTCCCCCATCCTCACCTGGGGCGCCATGGAGCCCGACGGAACCAAGGGCTTCAACACCGGCACCAAGATCGCCTTCCAGGCTCAGAATCAGCGCAACCCCTTCATCAACGATCACTCCTTCATCTCCTACACCGGCACCACCATCGTCCCCACCCCCGGCGCGCTCGCCCTCATGGGCCTCGCCGGCCTCGCCGCCTCGCGCCGTCGCCGCTGATCCTCCTCGGGCTGCATTGCCCCGAGGTCACTTCGTGTCTCACGCCGACCGCGCGATCGCGCGGTCGGCGCTTTTTTGAACCTTTCCACTCCCTCGTCCGATCAGACGCGCGCCCAGAGCCATTTCAACGGATTGTCCCCCCAACCCCTTGACAAAGACCCGCCGTTCCGACACAATGGAAGCGTTTACATCGCGGGCTTCACAGCCTCTCACCTCGCTCGTTCGGACTTCTCGCATGCTCGCCAACGCCTTCGGCCATTTCGATCCCTCAGGTCGGGCCTTTACCATCACCAATCCCAACACGCCCATGCCTTGGTGCAATGTCATTTGCAACGGGCGCTTCGGCACCGTCATCTCCCAGAACGGCGGCGGCTTCTCCTGGTTCGACGACGCCCAGCACTGCGTCCTCACCCGCTGGGAGATGGACCTCGTCCGCGACACCCACGGCAAGTTCCTCCTCCTCGCCGACCGAGACTCCGGCGCACTCTGGTCCCTCGCCCCGGCTCCCATCCGCCCAAACTACGCCGCCTACTCCTGCACCCACACCCTCGGGTCCACCACCTTCCGCACCGAGTTTGATCGCATCGAAGCGAAATGGACGATCACCGTCGCCCCCGACGACGCCGTCGAACTCTGGATGGTCGAACTCACCAACACCACCGACCAACTCCGCCACCTGCGCCTGAGCAGTTACTTCGAGTGGTCCTGCGGCGTCGCGCCCGACTCCAAACGCGAGTTCCATCGCCTCTTCTTCACCACCAAGCACGACGCCGCACGCCGCACGATCCTCGCCTCCAAGAACATGTGGGACATCCCGTCCCCGCGCGAGAAGGACCACTGGAACATTCCCTGGCCCTACGTCGCCGCCCATGCCGTGGCGGGCCTCGAGTTCGACGCTCCCCTCGCCATCGCCGACAAGTCCCGTTTCCTCGGTCGCTACGGCTCACCCACCTCGCCCGCCGCCATGAAGGGCCCCATCCCCACCGACGGGGGCTTCGGTCGCTTCGGCGATGCCTCCGCCTCCCTCGGCGGCGATCTCACGCTCCAGCCCGGCCAGACCGTCAAACTCCACTACATCCTCGCCATCGCCCCCGACGAACCCGGCGTCCTCAAACTTGTGGATAAGTTCCGCGACCCCGCGACCGCCGCCTCCGTCGCCGCCTCCGCCGAAAAGACCTGGGAAGACCGCCTCGCCCGCACCAACATCGAGTCCGAACGCCCGGACTTCGACCTGCTCAACAACTACTGGCTCCCCTACCAGGCCATCTCCGGCCGCATGTGGGGCCGCACCGGCTATTACCAGCAGTCCGGCGCCCGTGGCTTCCGTGACCAACTGCAAGACTCACAAGTGTGGCTCCCCCTGGAGCCCGACCGCACCCTCGACCAGATCATGCTCCACGCGACGCGCCAGTTCAAGGACGGCAGCGTCAACCACTGGTGGCACGCCCTCGCCAACTTCGGCAACCACACCGCCTGCTCCGACGATTACCTCTGGCTCCCCTTCCTCGTCGCCAACTACATCAAGGAAACCGCCGATTTCAACTGCCTCAGCAGGACGGCCCCGTGGATGGACCAGCCGGGCGAGTCCGATCTGGCCGAGCACTGCCTCCGCGCCATCGACCGCGCTTTTCGTCGCATGAGCCATCGACGCCTGCCCCTCATCGGGTCCTGCGACTGGAACGACGGGCTCTCCGCCATGGGCATCAACGGGCGTGGGGAATCCTTCTGGCTCGGCATGTTCCTCTGCCAGATCTTGGACGATTGGGCCATCATCCTCGATCGCGTCAGGGACTCCGATCGGGCCGCCTATTTCCGCACGCAACGCGCCCAACTCGCCGACAATCTCAACGCCCACGCCTGGGACGGGCAGTGGTATCGCTACGGCACCAAAGACTCCGGCGAAGTCGTCGGCTCCTCCGGTTCCCCCGCCGGCAAGATCCACCTCAACGCCCAGACCTGGGCCATCCTCACCAACATCGCCCCCCCCGATCGCGCCAAGGCCGCTTGGCAGAGCGTCCACGAGCACCTCCTCTCCCCCTACGGCCCACTCCTCCTCGCGCCCGCCTACACCGAGCCCGACGAAAATCTCGGCTACATCACGCGATACTCCCCCGGCAGCCGCGAGAACGGCGGGGTCTACATGCACGCCGCCACCTGGGCCCTCGCCGCCGCCGCCAAACTCAAAGATGTGGATGCCGTCGGTCGCATCTACCGCTCCATCGCCCCGCCCACCCGCGGGCAAGACCCCGAATCCTACTGGGCCGAGCCCTACGTCACCCCCGGCAACGTCGATGGCCCGCTCAGCGACAAGCCCGGCCGCGCCGGCTGGACCTGGTACACCGGCTCCGCCGCCTGGCTCAACCGCGTCTGCCTCGAATGGCTCCTCGGCATCCGCCCCGAATGGGCCTCATCCGAAAATCAATCGGAACCGGGCGCCACCGTCCTGCGCATCGACCCCTGCCCGCCCGCCTTCCTGGGCAAGGTCAGCGCCACCCGCACCTGGCGAGGCCGAAAGATCAACATCCGCTTCGATGCCAACGAGTTCGCCCCCGGCAAGGCAACCACGCTCGTCGTCAACGGTACCCCCTACGCCACCCATGCCCTTTCGTCCGATCTCTTGAACAGCATCCCGCACGGGAAGAGCATCGAGGTGCAGATCCGCTGGCTCCAGGGAGCCGACGGCCTCCCGCCCCGCTCCTCTTCCCTCGAACACCATGCCGCCGGAGGAAAGTCGCCCGTGGGGACGGGCGCCAACCCAGGCCGCGGAGGGAGCCAACGATGAACCTGAGGTCATCCATGTCTGAGCGAACCAGCCGTAGTGATCACAAGTCTTGCGCTCGTGCGGCACAACCTGCCACGCAGTCCATTCGACCCATTCGGCCTATGGGCCGTATCTCCCTCCTCCGCCCCGCCTTCACCCTCATCGAACTCCTCGTCGTCATCGCCATCATCGCGCTCCTGATTAGCATCCTCTTGCCGTCGCTCGGATCTGCGAGACGAACTGCGTGGACCGTCGTGTGCCAAAGCAACGAGAAGCAACTCGGCACCGCGGTGCAAATGTACATCGATCAGAACAAAGAAGTATTCCCGTTGATCGTTGGCCCCGGTGGTCAGTGGTACTGGCAAGTCGCCATCGTCGGGTTACTCCAGGACTACACCAACAATCAGGGCAGCGTTCCCTTCACTTGCCCGGCGGCGAAGGGGCTTTCAAGTGTCCGTGATCCTCTGAACATCGCGGATCGACAAGGTTTTACCGGCGGCGCACCTCGTCCACACACGCTTCCATTCCCAGGACTTCGTGCACCAAATGATCCGTTTCCACTTGAAGCCTACACCGAATACTGGTTCAATGACTATCCCGGCGTCGATGCGAATGGCGCGGCCGTGATTGTCAACGGACGCGAAGTCGGCGTCTCGGGCCGAAAGGTCACTCGCATCCCGCATCTCGACGCAACGGTGTTCCTCATCGACGCAATGGACGAATACCCTCGTCACGAAGGCGGTAAGGGAAACGATGGCCGACGTCGCGCGGGCAAGAACAACCTAACCTTCGGCGACCTGAGCGTCCGCCTTCTGGGATACGACGTGTACTACGAAGGTTCAGATTGGTACGGTTCCGACGCCACGTTCTGGAACTGGGGTCATGTCTATCCGCGCCGTTGAGTTTGCCACGCTCCGCGAGAGGTGCCTATGCCAAGTGTTCGTGAAACGCTCAACAAGAGCCCGTGGATCGGTTGGACGCTCGCCTTCGTTCTGCTCGCCGCGAGTGCGTATCTCTACTTTACACGGGGCTCCGACGTCAACGCATACAACCCCGAGCGCATGCGTGAGTTTGTCACCGTGAAATACGCGGATACAGGCGAAACCGAGAAAATGCCCAGAGGCAAGTTCGAACGCGCGCTCCGCGAAGCCAACAAAGGGCAACTCGACGGCAGCAAAGGGCTCGTCAATCCTAAGACCGGCCAACCCAGTGGGTTCCTCTTCGATAAGGACGATTGGGACACCACGATCGCGCGCATCAACGAAGAACGCAAACGCCTGCAAGGTGATGCTGAGAAGGCGGCAACCAAGAGCACGCCACTTCCCATGAAGGGCGCCGCCCCGTCTCCCGAGATGCCAAGCGAACTGAAAAAATAGGTTGTCTCGCAAGGTTTCGAAAAAGCGACGTGCCCGCTGTTCGCGGGCACTCCACACGAATCAGCATCCGGCATCGAAGACATACAAGTAGTACAAGAGATCGTCGATCGTCACGCCTGCATCCCGAACGCCCAGGAACGATCCGTCGTCAACATCGGCCACCGGATCACCGGCATCGAACAGATAGGTGTAGTAACAGCAAGTCATCGATGGTGACCCCTCCATCGCGAACTCCCGTGAAGGAGCCGTCGTCAACGTCCGCCGTCGGCAACCGATACTCGAGCGCGTCCACATCGGTCGAGTCGATGAGGCCGTCGAGATTGAAATCCAGTTCGACGACGTAGTTCGAGCTGCCGACCGCAGCGTTCAAGTGATTGCTCCAGTTGGTCCGATCGGCGCAGGGGTTCACGACGCCGTCGCCGCTGAAGTCCGCGAACACTCCAGAACCCAGCCCAGCGTCAATGAGCGTTTGAAGCCGAGCGATGTCCGTATCATCCACGGTGCCGCTGGAGTTGAAATCAATCTTCGCGAGAAGTGCGGGTAGAGTCGAACCGAGCAAGTTCGCGGTTGCAAAGGTCACGTCCGACTGATTGAACCGCCCGTCGGCGTTGAAGTCGTAGTCGCCATCCGAGAAGTCGAACTGGAAAATCTCCGGCTCGCCCGACCACGCGGCCGACACGTTGAAGGACTCATGAGAAGTCGCGGTGTGCGTGTTCATGTCCACCACAACATTTCCGATCGTACCGACTGAACGTCGCCCACGAATCACGCCGTTGACGAGAGGCGAAATGCCCGGGAACACGAGGATCGATCCGGTATCGCGCCGGCGAACCGTTGGGAAATCCGGGGTCGACGACAGCGTGATGCTCGCGTCAAAATCCAGTGTGACCGCCCCTGAGGGAACGAAGTGGGCCTTCGCGATGGCCGCTCCATACGAGTCGTATCGCTCTGCGTTCCAAAATGCGCTGCCCCACGAGTCAAGAATCTGGATCGTGTGCAGCTCAGTGCGAGCGACGATCTCACCCTGATAGGCGCTGGCAAAGGCGTTTCCGGCCCCAACGCTGAGCCCCCGGCAGTTCGTCGTCGCGTCCGCTTGCCCGGAAAGATAGACACGATCTCCAAGCACTTGGGTTGCCCAAACATGGAGAGGTGGGAACGAATACGTACACACCAAATCCCTATAGAACTCGACGTAGGAGGCATAGACCGACGCGACATCGCAGTCGTAGGGCCCGTGAACGACCAGTTGAGCCCATGTAGTCATTGGAATGCTGTACGGGCGGAACCGCGAGTCGTAGCACATCTGATCGTCAAGTGAGCTCTGAGCCTTGGCACACGAGACGATGCCAGCGGCAACAACCAAAGCGATCAACGAGACGTTCCGAACACGGCGCGAACTGGAAGAAGAGAACAGCATGGGACACTCCTGTTCAAGCCTTCCACCCTGTGTTGAGAGCAAATTTATTCTCGCGCAACGGAAGAATCATGAAATCCATGTGAAGATGTCATGATACAATGGTCGTCAAATCGGATTATGTTCCAACGTCGCCCTCATCAACCCCAAGACCAACCAGCCCACCGGCTTCCTCTTCGACAAGGACGATTGGAACTCCATGGTCGAACGCATCAACGCCGACAAGAAGGCCATGGGCATCAAGGGCACCGCGAAGCCCATCGGCGGCCCATCCGCCGAACCGCCCAAGACCGACGTGCCGACGCCGTCCGCGCCCAAGAAGTGATGCCTCAAAGCCCCCTCCCAGAGGGGAGCGAGGGTGGAGGGAGGGTTCGTCTCCATGCCCCTTCGCTCCGGCAATCTGGAAGGGGCGATCGCGTCTTCTCATCTCGCGTTCTCAAACGCGGCATCATCGACGGTGCGACATCCCAACGCCCTCCGACTGACCTGCTTTGTGCGCACAATCGTGCACGTCCCACACCCGTGATCCCAAAATTCCGCGCGCACGATCGGCATCGAGATTTCTCGGGCAACGCCGCGCAAGTGGCCGCTTACGTACACCCCGCGCGCGCACAAATCCGTCCCTCGGCCCTTCTATAGCGGGACGCTCGCATCGTCCACCCCGCCTCGGATATGCTCTCTGAGCCTGACGCCGAATCCCGTGACCACCGACCCAACCAACCTCGCCTCCCTCACCCGCCGCGCCGCGCTCGGCCTCTTCACCGCCGCCGGCGTCGGCTTCGCCCTCTTCGGCCCGCGCGGGAAGCGCGAGGCCGCCGGCAATCGCATCGTCCTCGACTACTGGGAAAAGTGGACCGGCAAGGTCGAAGGCGGGTCCATGCAAAAAATCGTGGACGACTTCAACCGCTCCCAAGATCGCATCGTCGTCCGCTATCTCAGCATGGCCGGCATCGACGAGAAGACGCAGATCGCCATCGCCGGCAACTCGCCCCCCGACGTCGTGGGCCTCTGGAGTTACAACGTCCCCGGGTTCGCCGAGGCGGGCGCGATCCTCCCCTTCGACGAGTTGGGCCCGCACGCGCTCCAGCCGAGCATCTACGCCGAGGGCATGCGCCCCATCACCCTCCACAAGGGCCGCATGTACGCCGCGATCAACACGGGCGGCACCGTTGCGCTCTACTACAACCGCGCGATGTTCAGGGACGCCGGGCTCGATCCCGATCGTCCGCCGCGCACCATCTCCGAACTCAACGAATACTGCAAAAAACTCGCCCACACCGAAAACGGCAGGCTCGTCCGCGCGGGCTTCCACCACCGCGAGCCCGGCTGGTGGCCTCAAATCTGGGGCTACTACTTCGGCGGCAACCTCTACGACGAGAAGACCAACACCGCCACCTTCGACGACGCCGGCAACGTCGCGAGCCTGGAGTGGGTCCAGAGTTTCGTCCGCGAGTACGGCATCGAGCGCCTGAACGAACTCCGCTCGTCGTTCGGCAACTACGACGCGCCGCTCAACGCCTTCGTCGCCGGCACGCTCGCGATGGTCAGCCAGGGGCCCTGGCTGGGCAACATCATCAACCTCTACAAGCCCGATCTCGACTACGCCGTCGCGCCGATGCCCGTCGCCGACGATCTCTACGACCCCGCCGCGCCCATCGGGCTCGTCGATACCGACGTCCTCGTCATTCCCCGGGGGGTTCGGCATCCCGAGGCGTGCATGGAGTTCGTCGCCTTCACGCAGCGCCAGGAGAACGTGGAATACCTCAGCACCGCCCACTGCAAGGGCTCGCCCCTCGCGACGAGCAGCGAGGCGTTCCTCGCGAACCATCCCAACCGGGGCATCCGCACGTTCGACGCGATCGCCAGAAGCCCGCGCTCCTTCCGGGTGCCCTCCACGCGCACGTGGCTCCAGGTCCGCGATGAGATGACCTTCGCCTTCGACAAGGCGTGGAACCTGCAAGGCACGCCCAGGAGCATCCTCGCGACGGCACGGCAGCGGGCGCAGGTGGTCCTCGACCGCGCGGCGGACGAATCACGCCGAAGGGGGCGTGCATGAAGGAAGCACGTGCCACAGTCTTGGGTCTTGTCTGGGTCAGCCCGTGGCTCGTGGGGTTCCTGCTGTTCCTTGCCGTGCCGCTGGGGATGAGCCTCTACTACAGTTTCACCGAGTATCCGCTGCTCGAATCGCCGCTGTGGGCGGGGCTGGCGAACTACGAGCGCATGCTGCACGACGAGCGCCTGCACAAGGTGCTCTGGAACACGTTCCTGTACGGCGTGATCACGATCCCGCTGAGCCTGATCCTCGCCGTGGTGATCGCGGCGCTGCTCAACACGAAGGTGAAGGGGGCGACGTTCTTTCAGGCGGCGATCTTCCTCCCCACGCTGGTGCCGTTGATCGCCACCTCGATGGTGTGGATGTGGATTCTGAATGGGCAGTACGGCTTGATCAACGCGGTGCTCCGCCCCATCTGGCCGGGCGTGCGCGCCATGGCCCATGCCTTGCCGGAAGGTTCGCCGGGGTCGGCGCTGGCGGGGTGGAAGGTCGCGCTGGAGCAACCGCCCAACTGGCTGCTCGATGCGCACTGGGCGATGCTGGCGGTCGTGCTCGTGGCGCTGTGGAGCGTGGGGCAGCAGGTCTTGCTGTGCCTGGCGGCGTTGCGCGAGGTGCCGGCGCAGTTGTACGAGGCGGCGGACCTCGACGGGATGGGCCCGATCCGCAAGTTCTGGAACGTGACGATCCCGATGATCTCGCCCGTGATTCTCTTCAACGCGATCACGCTCACGATCGGGACGCTCCAAGTCTTCGTCATCCCGTACGTGATCTTCCAGAAGGACAAGGGCGGCCCGGGGCAGTCGGCCTATTTCTACACGATGTACCTCTACGACCACGCCTTCACCTACCAGCAGATGGGCTATGCGAGCGCGCTGGCGTGGGTGCAACTGCTCATCATTCTCGCGCTGACCGGGCTCATGTTCCTGGCCAGCAAGCGGCTGGTTCATTATCGCGCGTGACCCGTGCGGGCGTCGGCCCAGTCGGCGCTATCTGGACTTGGGCCATTCGTGTCCTTCGCGGACTCGCGTGGCGCGGCGGGCGAGTTCTTCGAGGGTGTGTCGCTCTTCGGGAGAGAGGGACTTGGCGTCGGGGGGAACGATCTTGACGATGGCGTAGAGGTCACCCTTGGCGCCGCTGGGGTCGGAGAGGCCCTTGCCCCGGAGGCGGAGTTTTTTGCCGCTCGGGGTGGAAGGCGGGAGGGCGAGTTCGACGGTGTCGTCGAGGGTGGGGATGGAGAGGGTGGTGCCGAGGGTGGCTTCGGCGATGGTGACGGGGAGGTCGAGGAAGAGGTCGAGGCCCTTGCCGGTGTCTTGAAACTCGCCACGGCGGAAGAGTGGGTGTGGATCGACGCGGACGGTGAGGATGAGGTCGGGCGCGTGGCCGGACTTGGATCCGGCGGCGCGGACGCGGAGTTGCCCGGCGTCGTGGATGCCCTTGGGGATGGTGACTTCGATGGAGCGCGAGGTGCCGTCCTCGCGGATGCGGAGGCTCTCGGTGCCCCCCTTGGCCATGGTCATGAAGGGGACGCGGATCTCGTGGCGGAGCGGTTCGGGTTCTTCGGGGCGGTGGGTGCGTGTGCGGGGCCCCCGGGCACGGCCTCGGGAATGGGTGCCGAAGCCGGAGCGACCGCCGAAGATGGCGTCGAAGACGGATTCCATGTCCTCGCCGTTGATGTCGTGTCCGCCGGCGTCGGCCCAGGTGTACTGGGATTGGCCGGCGGGACCGGCGCCGGCGCGAGGCGCGAAGCCGAACTGGTCGTATTCCTTTCGTTTGGCGTCGTCGGAGAGGACGTCGTAGGCCTGCTGGATCTCGGCGAACTTCTTGGCGGCGTCCGGGGCCTTGTTGACGTCGGGATGGTGCTCTCGGGCGAGTTTTCGGTAGGCGCGTTTGATGTCGTCCGCGGAGGCGGATCGTGGGATGGAGAGGATTTCGTAGTAGTCACGCTGAGAAGACATGTTGAGTATTCTAGAGATGAAGTTGGGGACGTGTTCGATGCGAAAGCCGTCGGGGAGGGAGCCCGAGCGTGACGTGGGCGTGCGGGTGGGGAGGGGCGAGCAAGGCCCGGGGCCGCGTGCGCCTCATGGGGAGGGGGGCTTCAGTTGCCGCGTTTGGTTCTGGGCTTTGCTTCTAGGGAAGGCTTGTCCTTGTCGTCGGACTTTTTGTCGTCTTTGTGCCCGGAGACGGAGGTCCGCTCGGCGCGGAAGGAGAGTGCCTGGAGGGCGGCGTCGGGCGGCTTGGGGGTGACGAACCAGCCCCAGAAGGAGCCGGTGCCGTAGGAGACAACGTCGGTGGGGGGGTGGAAGTGGAGCGCGAAGGGGACGACTTCGTTGAAGTCGTCCATCGTGCCGAAGGACTTCCAGGGTTGATTGCCGCCCGGAGGGCGCGAGGACGACTTGCGAGCCCGGACGACATCGACGGGGACCCAGTTGTAGGAGTTGTTGGCGTCGTCGAAGAGGCAGAACTCGATCCATGAGCGGAGTTTGTTGGCCTTTTTGTTGTCGCGGAGGAAACGGTTTTTGTCGTCGCCCGAGACATCCCAAGCGATGACGGTGCGGGTGGGGAGGCCGGCCTTGCGGAAGAGGGCGGCCATGAGGCAGGTGATGTCGTGCTCGCTGCCCTTTTTGGTGGCGAGGGTGACTTCGGGGGGTTGGAGGATCATGCCGGAGAGTTCGCCGGTTTGACGGCGGAGTTTGAGCCCATCGCCGCTGGGTTGAATTTCGCTCCAGATGCCGCGTGTGATGGCCTTGGCGACGCGGAGGGGCGTGGAGGCTTTGGCGTCGGAGATGGTGTCGGCGGCGAGGTAGCGTTTGAGAGCGGCGTCGAGGAGTTGATCCTTGTCGGGGTAGGGGAGGATCTTTTTGGACTCTTTGTCGTAGCCCAGATCGACGAAGAGTTGGGGCGCGAGGGTGGCGGCGGCCTCCTGGGGCCAGGGCGCGTTGGGCCAGGGGAGGTTGAGTGCGGATTTCTCGTCGAACCTGGTTTGGTAGCAGGTGGCGCGGACGGAGACTTCGAGGATGACCTCGCGGGGGGAGATGTTCTCGGTGTTGTTGAACCCGAAGCGGAGGAGTTGGACGCCGGAGTGGGCACCGCCGGTCATGGCTTCGGGCTGCTCATTGACGATTCGCCCGTCGAGACGGAGACGACCGGTGGTGCGATCGGCCCCGGCGTCGCACGCGGCGGTGGAGGCGATGGCGGGGAAGACCATGGTCATGGTCTCGAAGGCGAAGGGAGTCTTCTTGGGCATCTGGACGGAGTTGCCGTAAGGGTCGGTGACGGTTTCGGTGGAGTCGGAGGCCTCGGAGTTGACGCGGATGGTGGCGGTGAAAGTCCAGTCCTTTTTGGTGGTGTTGACGCGTTCGACGAGCGTGCCGAGGGTTGGGGCGGCACGCTTGGGGGTGGGGGGCGCGTCGGGTGCGGGCGAGGCCGCGGGCGGAGCGGTGGGGGACGTGGAGGCGGGTGCCGCGGGCGAGTCTGGGGTCGCGGGCGGAGAGGTGTTGGCGGGCGGAGTCTGGGGCGTGCGCTGCGTGGGTGGAGGGAGTTGGCGGCGATCCTGCTGCGCGTGGAGGGAGAAGGAGGGGGAGGCGAGGAAAGCGGCAGCGAGGAGGAGCGTGCGGGCGCGACGAGACGGAGAGGAGTGGGTCATGAATGAGGCTCCGATGTGCGTGGTGTGCGGGTACGCTGGGCCGCGGTTGGCGTTGGTTCGTCAACGTGGACGAGGGGAGTGAGGAGTTGGACGCGCCGGGGCGTGACGGGTTCCCAACAAAGTCCGATCAAGGAAGTGGAGCGGCCCAGGCTTGGGGAACTTCGCGCTCGAGACGGACGGCACCATCGTATCGCGCGGATTGGAAGGCCCGCTTGGAGGCGTGGAACCAGCCGACGCGGGAGGTGGGGAGGTCGCGGTTGGTGTGGGCGGTCTGATAGAAGTCGATGATGCTGGCGGTGCGGTTGGGAGGGGTGAGGGAGGTGCCGGCGAAACGGGAGTCGATGAGGAGGGGCGTGTCGGCGGGTCGTTCGACCTTGTCCATGTGGACGTGGACGGGGGGGGCCTGGTCGTTGTCGTAGTTGTCGGGATCGGCGCGGCGAGGACCGTCGGCGGGTCGGCCCGAGTGGCCCGTGCCGTTGGCGGCGTAGGTTCGGACCATGGGGTTGGGGTAGGCGGCGGAGACGGTGGGACAGGAGAGGATGGAGCGGACGTGGAAGGCGTCGTCGGCGGTGGAACCGGCGATGCCGGCGGCTTGCTGGACGGCGATGGCCCAGTTGGGCATGGCGGTGTAGGGCTGGCCGAGGGCGGGGCCGAGGCCCTTGTGCTCGTCGGCGTAGGTCCGCCAGATGGCGTAGATCTGGCGGAGGTTCGACGAGCAGATGACGGCGCGGCCGTTCTCCCGTGCGCTGGCGAGGGAGGGGAGGAGGATGGCCAAGATCACCGCAAGGATGGCGATGACAACGAGGAGTTCGATGAGCGTGAAGGCACGCGTGGGGCGCACGGAAGATGATAGGTGGCGAAGGAACCTGGGCCTGCATGGAGCGCGAGGCGAGAAGAGGGGACGTGCGGTTTGACGCGTCTGGTGGAATGTGCGAACATGCGGGAAGGGTGGTGAGGAACCCGTCGGCGGTCTATCGTCGCGTGGCGGGCGTGGGGCTGGGCGAGGGTTCGTACTCGATCGGGGTGTCGTGTGATCTGTCCGTACTGCAACGTGGACAACGACAAGGTGATCGACAGCCGAGCGAGCGACGGCGGGAAGTCGATCCGTCGACGGCGGGAGTGTTTGGGGTGCTCGCGGCGGTTCACGACGTATGAGCGGGTGGAGGTGACGACGCGGCTGATGGTGGTGAAGCGGGACGGGACGCACGAGCCGTTTAGCCGGGAGAACGTGATGCGGGGGGTGGTGGCGGCGTGCGGGAAGAGGGCGATCCCGGAGGCGACGAAGTCGAAGATCGTGGATGAGGTGGAGGACGAGTTGCACCGGGAGTTTGATCGGGAGGTGGAGAGCCGCGTGATTGGTGAACGGGTGATGGCGAAGTTGCGGGACGTGGACGAGGTGGCGTACATCCGATTCGCGAGCGAGTATTACCAGTTCCGGAGCGTGGCGGAGATCAAGCAGCAGTTGGCGCTCCTGGATGCGCGGGTGAAGGACGTGAAGGACCAGCAGAAGTTGTTTTGAAGCGGCAAAGCGGGCGGAGGGGGCGAAGGGTCGTTGGTCTTGCGGGAGGCGTGGAACGTATGGCGAATCTGAGTTGGAACGTGGCGAGTGCTGGGTTTGCTGGGGTGGTGCTGGCGGGGGTGGTGGGGTGCCAGCCGCGGGTGGTGAATGCGCCGGCGTCGCCGCCGCGCGAGATGCGGGAGGAAGACGGTGGGGCATCGGCGGTGGGGCGTGTGAGGTCGGAGGAAGGGGCGAAACCCGCGCCGGCGAGCGTGGGAGGGAGGGCCCGGGAGGGTGTGGCGGTGGATCGCACGATCACGCCGACCTTGGATAAAGAACGTCAGGCGCAGGCGGAGCGGGAGGCACAGACGCTGGGTCAGCGGGTGGGCGTGCGCTTTGAGAAGATCGTGCTGCTGGAGAAGCCGGCGTGGTATGCGATGGATCGAGCGGCGGGCCCGAACCGCGAGGGGTGGATGGAGTATGTAGGGCAAGGTCGAGGCGAGAAGTTGGGGGAGGCGTACGACTCGGCGGTGCGGTTGGCGCGGGCGGGGGTGACGAAGCGATCGTCGGGCGCGGTGGGGCCGACGGATGTGGCGAGGGCGGCGTACGTGCGGACGGAGACGGGGGAGTATGTGGTGTGGGTGCTGGTGCGGGGGAAGTAGGGGCGATCAGTCGGAGTCTTGGTGCGCGGCGAGGAGACGGAGGAGGCGGAGGCGAAGGTCGGGCTCGTGGGCGCACTTGAGTTCGATGAATGAGGCTCGCTCTTCGGACGGGAGGGCGATGGCCTCGGCGAAGAGGGACTCGAGGGCGAGACGAAAATCGGGGCGGAGTTCTTCGGGGCAATCGCCCATGGGCGGTATCCGGGCGCGGGGGAGCGTGCCGAAGGTCCGACGGCACGAGGCCCCGCGAACGAACGTGCGTCATCCGCGGCGTCGGGGGAACATGCCATGTGGTGGACACGGGCGGATGGCACCCGGGGGGCGTCAGGCGGCGGAACCGAGGCGGGTGGCGAGTTCTCGGTCGATGGCGGGATACCAGCGACGAGCCTTGGCGAGATCAAAGTGGGGCGGGAGCGCGAGGGCGGGGCGAGCGGTGAGGAGGCAGGTGAGGACGAGTTCGACGGTGTCGGAGGGTGGGCGTCGGCCGCTCGTCCAGTAGTCGTGGTCGTGCCAGGAGAGCGAAACCACGTGACGAGTGACGGAGGCATCTGGAAAGTGCATCACGACGGCATAGGCCCAGCCACGGGGGATCTCTCGTTCGTGGTTGATTTCGAGGCGGGGATGGTCGGGGAGGGACGGGAGCATGCAGGGGGTGTGCGGCGGGAGGTGTGTGAGGTGAGTATGGTTGGTAGGATTCGACACAATGGCGTCCGTCCTTGAGCGGGAGATGGGCGGAGGGCGCGAACACGTATTGAAGGGCGAAGCGAAGACGACATGACTTTCTTGCTTGAGACGATCCGCCTGGGCCTGAACAACATCAGGCTGCACCTCTTGCGGTCGGTGCTGACGGCGCTGGGAATCATCCTGGGCGTGGCGGCGGTGATCACGATGAGCAGTCTGGGCGAGGGGGCAAAGCGCGAGGCGTTGGCGCAGATCGAGCGCTTGGGGGCGCGGAACATCATTGTGCGATCGCAGAAGCCGCCGGAGAATCAAGGGCAGCAGCAGGGGCAGCGTCAGCAGAGTTTTGTGAGCAAGTTCGGGATCACGCGGGCGGACTTGGAGGTGATCCAGGCGAACTTTCCGGATGCGGAGGCGATCGTGCCGCTGAAGGAGGCGGGGAATCAGGTCCTGCGGGAGGGGCGTCGGCAGACGAGCCAGACGTTCGGGACGACGCCGGAGTTTGCGAAGGTGGCGAACCTGGTGGTGGCGCGAGGGCGCTACCTCACGTCGCAGGACTTGGACCAGCAGGCGATGGTGTGCGTGATCGGCGCGGAGATTGCGGCGCAGTTCTTTGTACTGGATGACCCGTTGGGAAACACGATCCGGGTGGACGACAAGCCATTCCGGATCGTGGGGGTGCTGGCGCCGATCGGGCTGGCGGGGGGGCGCGGCGCGGCGCTGGTGGGTCGGGATCTGAACCTGGACGTGCACATCCCGATCACGACGTCGCGGCAGGCGTTTGGGGACGCGGTGTTCCGGCGGTCGTCGGGGAGTTTTCAGGCGTCGGAGACACAGATTTCCGAGGTGTTCGTGTCGGTTCCGGCGCGGGAGCGGGTGATCGCGGATTCGCTGCGTCTGCGACGGATCATGGAGCAGCGGCATGGGGACCAGAAGGACTATTCGATTATCGTGCCGTACGAACTGCTGGAGCAGGCGAGGAAGCAGGCGTTGACGTGGACGATCGTGTTCGGGTTTATTGCCGGGATCTCGCTGCTGGTGGGCGGGATCGGGATCATGAACATCATGCTGGCGACGGTGACGGAACGGACGCGGGAGATCGGGATTCGGCGTGCGATCGGGGCGACGCGGAAGCACATCCTGTGGCAGTTCCTGGTGGAAACAAGCGTGCTGAGCACGGTGGGGGGGATGATCGGGGTGGGGCTTGGGGTGAGTGGGAGCGTGTTCGTGGAGTGGGCGGTGCCGAGGTTGCCGCATCTTCCGTATCTCGGGGGATTCTTCAACGCGGACGCGACGCTTCCGACGCAGGTGACGACATGGTCGATCCTGCTGAGTTTTGCGGTGGCGGTGGCGACGGGGCTGGTGTTCGGGATTTACCCCGCGCGTCGAGCGGCGGCGCAGGACCCGATCGTGGCGTTGCGGCACGATTGAGGAGGGGTTCAGGCCGCGAGCCGGCGGAGGTAGTCTTCGAGGGGCTTGGTGTTGTGTGGGGCGTCCTCGATGCCCAGGGAGTCGAAGAGTTCCGGGATGGTGATGGCGTTCGGGTTGAAGCGGTAGGTGACGATTCGATTGCCCCCGGAGTCGATGAGGCAAGCGACGGCGGCGCGAGAGTCATCGAGCGAGATCTCGATGCGTTGCGACCCGAAGGCGAAACTCTGGGGCTCGTCGCGATCCATCTGGGCGAGGGAGGCGACGGTGAGGGCATCGAAGGCTTCGATGAGTTCGAGATGGACGCGTTCGGCGAGGGCGTCGGCGTTGCCCAGGGACTGGGCGATGTCGGAGAACATTTCGCTGGAGGCGCCGTATTCGGCGACGGCGCAGGCGAGGATGTGCTGAGCGTCGTCGCGGGTGATGCCGAGGAGTTGCTGGAGGGTGGCAAGCCCGTTTTCCTTGGAGGGCTTGGGGTCGGGCGAGGCGGCGTCGGGCACGTTGACGATGCCGACGCCGAAGGAGATTCGGTGGAGGCGATGGGGCGGCTCGGGGCGACG
>CAZIZO010000005.1:0-255179 GCA_964543905.1 uncultured Phycisphaeraceae bacterium | reverse complement strand
GGCTGGCCGAGGCGATCTGGGAGCCGCCCGCGTCGATCTGGGCGGCGCCGGACTTCACGTCGCAGATGATGCGTTCGATCTTGTCGACAAAGGTGTTGAATCCACGCGCGAGTCGGCCGACCTCATCGTTCGAGCGAACGTCGACGCGCTTGGTGAGGTCGCCCTCGCCTTGGGCGATGTCGGTGAGACGATTGGCGATCGTCGCGAGGGGGCGTGAGACCATCGCCCGAGAGAGCCACGAGAGGAGAAGACCCGCCCCGATCAGAATCGGGACGGACCACTTCAACCCGTCGGAGAGGAAATCGGCGATTTGTGCATCGACAGTCGCAAGGGGAACGGAGATGTGATACGCGCCGTGATGCTGCCCGGCCTTCCAGTTCTCCATGGCGAAGCCCGTGATGTCCTTGCCGTCGCCCGTGGGGCTTGTGGCCGGATCTCCATGGCACTGCATGCAGTTCGTTTCGAGTTTGATCGCTCGGGCGATGTGGAGGGTGTTGGTGGCTTGATCGATCCGGTCGATCTCTTCAGACTTTCCGGATTCGGCGCTGGCCATCAGGTCGCGGAGGAGCGATTCCTCGAAGGTGCCGGGCTTGGGCTCGTGCTCTTTGTTGCGAGCGTTGAAGGAGATGACATGGAAGTTGATGTTCTCGCGCTTGGCGGCTTCGGCTGCGACAAGCCAGCCCGCGACAACGGGGACGGTTTTGAAGATGGTCGACGCTTGATAACCGTTCCCAGCCTCACGTTGCTGCTTCAGTTCGTTCAGGAGGCTGTCCTCATTGAATGCCCCGAGGCGCTGGAGTTGCGCCACGTGGGACTTGGTCTCGTCCGCGAGCGTCATAAAGGTGCGGGCCCGCGAGGTCATGGCCTCATATGCGGTCGGTTTGAAACCGGAGATAAATCGATAGTTCACAATCGCGAGTGTGCCCAGCAGGATCAAGATCGTCGCGGCGGTCAATCGAGTGCCGAGGCTCAGGGACGTGATTCGATTCCACATGCGATCGCTCCAAAAGCGGCCGGTAACATGGGTGCCGCGATGCAGCACCTACGATGCGGCAGGACCCTGTCGCTGGTCAAGGTCATCGGAAGGTGGTGATCGAGGCTTGTTGTGTATGGACACGCAATCTTCGTCGATCCCTCACGCATGTCGGCCGTCGGAAGTAATCCATCGGGGCGGCATGAACGGACCCCGACCGGGCGATGGAGTGTTGTCGCGGACGGGCACGAGGGGGCGTCGCGTGACGATTAGATCTAGAGCCCGCAGATGCCGTTTTCAAAGGCGAATCGGGCCATGCCGACGCGATCGCGGATGGCGATGGCGTCCATCAGGCGGGCGACGTGACGTTCGACGGTGCGCTTGCTGATGGACATGCAGCGGGCCATGTCGTCGTTGGAGAGGCCGCGTGCGATGGCTCGGAGGACCTCGAGTTCGCGGGGTGTGAGCCTCGACAGACGTGTGGATTCGGGGTGGGAGGCCGGCTTGCCCTCAACGTTGGCGGCGAGGCGTGCGGCCACGGGGGGCGAGTAGACCCTGTGCCCGTGCAGCGCGCGCTCGAAGGCGGCGAAGATGTGTGGCGTGGGGTCCGACTTGAGCACATAGCCCATCGCCCCATGCCGGACCGCGAGTTCGATCGAGTCGTCGCGGCACGAGCCGCTGAGCACCACGATGCGGGTGGTGGGAGAGGCGGAGCGAATATCGAGCATCGCGGCGAGTGGATCGCGGCCGGGCATCCCGACATCGAGCACGAGGAGGTCCGGTTGATGGCAGCGGCACGCGCGAAGCGCGTCCTCGGCCGAAGGCACGGCAGCGATGACCTTCCAGTTCGCGCACTCCACGGCGTAGCGGGCGAGGGCCTCGCGAACGAGTTCGTGATCATCCGCGATGACCATGGTGTGCGTCATGTGGTGCTCCGGGAGGCCGGGAGATGGATCGCGAGGACGCCCCCGGGGTTGTCGGCGGACAAGCAATGGAGATCGCCGCCCTGTTGACGCATGATCTGGCGTGCGAGGAGGAGCCCAAGCCCGGCTCGATCCTGCGTGGGAATCGGGCGAGCGCGCGTCTGGAAGAGGGACGAGAGCGATTCGTGGGTGAAGCCCGGCCCACGATCGCGGACGATGATCTCCACCATGCCGTCGGCCTGCTCAGAGGTGCGTGGGCGTCGAGCAGAGACCTGGACTTCTCCCACGCCTTGTTGTGCGATGGAGGCGTTGATGAGGAGCGTGCGGAGCACGAGGGCGAGCGCGTCGGGATCAACCATGACCGATGGAAGTCCCGGGGCAACCTCGCAGGACGTGCGAATTGTCGACGGAAGTTGCCTGGCGAATCGGCGGACAATGCTGGGGAGCCAGTCCTCGAGCGTAAGTTGCGTTGGGATTGGTCGGTAGGCAACGGTCAGCGATTCGAAGAGCAGCGAAGAGAGCGAGTGGGCTTGATTGACCAGTTCAAGAGCGCGTCGGGCGTCACGGGAGGGCGAGGAGTCGAGTTCGAGGAGCGTGGAAGCCGCAAGCAAGGCGTTGCGGAGTTCGTGGCTGACCATGGCCGAGATCGATGACGCGGGCCCATGATCGACCGGCGTCGAGGGGGGCTCAACGAAGGATGATGGAAGTTGGATCGCGGATAGGGGCATGGGGCTCTTGCTTAGGCGGGGATGCTGCCGGATGTTCATGTGCAATGTCGGCACGTTGAGTTTGTTCCTTGTGGAAATGCACCCCAAAAACTCGGGGGTCGTCATCCACCATGATGGGCGGGGAATCCAGGCCTTCGCGGGTTGTGGCGCGAGGTTGTCGGAGGGCAGCAGGGCCGCCAAGAGAGGGTGGCCGGAGTCGAATGACATCGCGCTGCGTGATGTTCTGCCATATTCAGGGGTCGGAACACTCGGGTAGGCGTGAAGATGGGAAAGAAATGCGACCTGGGCTCGCTCGTCTTGCCGAAGGGAAGGA
The DNA here is from genome assembly GCA_964543905.1 of uncultured Phycisphaeraceae bacterium. Taxonomy (GTDB): domain Bacteria; phylum Planctomycetota; class Phycisphaerae; order Phycisphaerales; family UBA1924. Next base: position 252,242 of record CAZIZO010000005.1, on the reverse strand, counting down.
GCCACACAAAAACAAGGGATGGAAGGATGGCCATGAGCACAACCACGAGTCGGTGGGAGTCCTATTCGGATTCGTTGAAACTGACGGAACACGAGTTGCAGGCCTTGTTGGAAGCGCGAGCGAAGGCGAGCGGCACGCGGGGGCTGGCGTCGGACTCAAAGGCGTTCGAAGAACTCCGAGCCGCACGTCGCATCCGCGTGACGGGCGGAATGTGGATTCCGGCGGAACTCCGTGAGCCCAACGCCGGGGTCGTTCGGTTGCGGGTGTACCCGGTCAACCTGTCGATGAAGGGCGCGTGCGTGATCGCGGATCGATTCGTGCACACGGGGGTGGTGTGCGTGATCACGTTGCAGGTGGCGGAGGGCGAGGCGGTTGCCGTGCAGGGGAAGATTGTTCGTTGCGAGATGCTGCAAGGGCGGGCGCACGAACTGGGGATCGAGTTCGATGCGGGGTTTGACCTGGGATTGATCCTGAGCGACATCTCGTCGTCGGCGATCGCGGTCGAATCGAATGGGTGTGGAGCGGCGGGCGCCCTCGAGGCTGGGTCGAAGCGTCGGACGGCGATGGCCCAAAGCGTGCGTGAGATCGCGGAGAAAGTGGGCGGGATCGCCCAGGAAGCCTCCAGGCTGCACGCGATCGCGCAGGAGATCGCCGCCGCATGAAGAAGGCGAGGCCCGGGGTAGGCATGATCGCCCGGACGCGACCATGTGCCGCGTGTGAGCCAAGGAGTGATGGTGCGATCGCGGGAGTACTTGCGGGGACGTTGGGCGCGTTCGTGGAACTCAGGCGGCCTTGGAGGCTGAGGCGTTGGGAACGCCGGGGATTTCTTTCTGTCCCTCGGGGTTCATGACCTTGCTGGTGTCGAGCATGACGACGACTTTTTCGCGGACCTTTCCGATCCCGGTGATGTAGTCCATGGGGATGGAGGTGCCGAACTGGGGCGGAGGTTCGATGGAGGAGGTGGGAATGTCGAGGACTTCACGGACGGTATCAACGACAAGGCCCATGAGGCGCGAGTCGCCCTCGTTGTCGACGGGAACGTCGACGACGATGATGCAGGTCTCGTCGGTGTAGTTGACCGAGGGCATGCCGAAGCGGGTGCGGAGTTCGAGGACGGGGATGATCTTGCCTCGCAGGTTGATGACGCCCTTGACGTACTCCGGGGACTGGGGCAGGGGGGTGATATCGATGAGCCCGATGATCTCACGGACGGCGAGGATCTCGAGGCCGTATTCCTCACTTCCGAGCGCGAAGGAGAGGACCTTTCGAGCGACCGTGGAGTTCTCGGCGGACGAGGCGTGGAGGGTGAGGCTGGACATGTGGACTCCTGGATGGATTATGCAACGGAGAGAAGGTCGGAATCAACGGCGTGGGCCGTGTCGTTGGTGGTGGGGCTGGAGCATGATTTCGCGAGCGAGGCGATCTGGGCGACGTCGAGGATGAGGGCGACGCGTCCGTCGCCCAGGATGGCTCCGCCCGAGACGCCGGGGACGCGCTGTCCGGTCTGGTTGAGCGTCTTGATGACCACTTGCTGCTGCCCGATGATGTCATCGACCATGAGGCAGAATCGAGCGTCGTCGGCCTCCATGACGACGAGGAGGGCCTCCGAAAGGTTGGTGATGCCCTCGTTGAGATGGAGGACGCGGTTCAGGCGATAGACGGGGAGCATGGTGCCCCGCACGCGGACCATCTCACCCACGCCGACGGCGGTCTTGATGTCCTTGGGCTGAGGGCGGAAACTCTGCTGGATGGAGAGGGTGGGGAGGACATAGCGCTGCGATCCGACGCGCACGAGCATGCCGTCGATGATGGCCATGGTGAGTGGGAGTCGGAGGAGGAAGGTGGTTCCCTGTCCGGGAGTCGAGCGAATCTCGATCTTGCCGCGCAGGGCCTCGATGTTGCGGCGCACGACGTCCATGCCCACGCCGCGACCCGAAATGTCCGTGACCTTTTCGGCGGTGGAGAATCCGGGCAGGAAGATGAGGTTGAACACCTCGCTGTCGGGCATGGCCGATTCGTCGACGTCGGCGGGAATGATGCCCTTGGCCTTTGCCTTGGCCAGCAGTTTCTCGCGACGCAGACCTCGTCCGTCGTCGGCGATCTCGATGACGATGGACCCGCCGGCGTGGTAGGCGCGGAGCGTCACCCGACCCACGGGGTTTTTGCCCGCGGCTCGACGCTCGTCGCCCGGCTCGACGCCGTGATCGCACGAGTTGCGGATCATGTGCACGAGGGGATCGGCGATGGCCTCGATCACGTTGCGATCGAGTTCGACGTCTTCGCCCTCGGTCAGGATCTCGATCTGCTTCCCGGCCTTCTGGGAGACGTCCCGGACGAGGCGTGTCATCTTCTGGAACGTCGCCTTGAGGTTGACCATGCGGAGCGACATCGACACTTCCTGGAGGTCGCGGATCATCTTGCTCATGTGCCCGAGCGTGCGCTGGACGCGGGGGCCAGCGTTCTCCAGGCCGGCAATGTCCTGCACGACCATCTGCTGGGCGATGACGAGTTCGCCCACCATGGTGACCAGATTGTCCATGCGATTCGTGTTGACCTTGACCGTCTGCTCCGATTTGCGGAGTTTCGCACCGTTGGCCTGGTCTGATTCGGCGCTTGGCGCGGTCGTCTTGGCATCGGGTTTGGTTTCGGCAAGGGCTGGCGCGTCGGCGTTCGCCACGGCGCTCGATGGTGCCGGCCCGCTCGGGCGTGGCGACGCCTCCGCTTCGGCGGGGTCGGCGGCTCTCGGGCGGGTGGTCTCGGGCGTGGCGGCGGGCGGAGTGCCCGCGCCCCCGTTCGTGGCGGCTCCCGCGCGGTCGACCTTCTGCACCAGGGCGTCGTACTCCGCTCTCGACGGGCCCTTGCCTCCTTCGAGCACGCCGAGGAGTCGCGTCATCATGTCGCACGACGCGAGGATGAGATCGAGTTCGGAGCGACCGAGGGAGATCGTGCCGCTGCGTGCGCCGTCGAGCATGTACTCCGCGCTGTGGGCGAGCGCGACGATGGGCTTGAGGGCCATGAAACCCGCGACGCCCTTGATCGTGTGGAACGCGCGGAAGACGGTGTTGATGAGTTCGGTGTTCGACCGATCCTGGTCGAGAGCGAGGAGGGCCTCCTCGGAGTTGGCCAGGTGGTCCTTCGCTTCGCAGAGGAAGTCGGCGAGGTTTTCTTCCGTGCCCGGTTGAGGTGCGCACGTGACGAGCGAGGAGTCCGATGTATTCGCCTGGCTCGTGGTTGAGGCTGGCGCCGGCGCGGGCTCCGGGGCCTGCGTGCGGTGCTCGGGCACCGGGGGCGGCGAGGCGGCGGAGGTTGTGGCGGGAGCCGGTTGGGGAGCAGTTGGGGGAGCGTCGGCGGCGTGCTTGCCTTGAGCGACCTCGATGGCGTGGAGGATCGGCAGATGGTCGGCAGGGGCCGCGGTGGCATTCGACGACAGCGCCTGCACGTACGCCTTGAACCAATCCAACAGCGACAGGAAGGGGTCGATCGGGATCGTGAGCCCCGCTTCGAGCCGCGAATCGATGAGCGACTCGGCTTCATGGCAAAGGCGCTGGGCCACGTGGAAGGAGAGGACGCCGCATTCACCTTTCAGGGTGTGCATCGTCCGGCGGATCTCACCGATGACCTCCTTGTTGTCCGGGGCTTTTTCGAGCGAGAGCAGGTGTCCCTCAAGTTCGGAGAGCATTCCATCGCAACTGGAGATCCAGGACGAGACGAGTTCCATGTCCGTCGTGGTCGAGGGGGCGTCGGGCACAGGCGTGGACGCGGCGTCGCTCGAAGGGGGGGACGAAGCCTGCAGGCGATCGATCACCTTCCCGATTTCTTGGAAGGCCGCGTCGACGTCGGGCAGGGTTCGAAGGACGATGCCCTCGGCGAGTTTGCCGATCTGGCGGGCGAGTTCGGCAACCTCGGTGGCCTTCCCTTCATCGAGTTCCGACGCGAGCGAGGTCGCCTGCTCCTGGAGCGCGACCAGGCCGGGGAGGTCGGCGACATCGGTGAGCACGGTCATCCGGGCCAGTTGCTCCACGCGCTCTTGGAAGTGTGCCAGCACGATTCGGTCCTTTCTGCGATCGCCCAAGCCGCCGCGAGACCAGCGTGCACGCGGCACCGGCGCTCGGACAGCCCGTTGATGCCTCTCTTCGGCATCCCGACGCGCCCGCTGAGTGGGTGTGCACACGCAACTTACCTTCCCGTTGGGTTGGAAGGTGGACCTGGGGACGGAACGAGCCGACGTTGCAGGACCTTCGCGGTCGGAGGTTCGAGCCGAGTCAGGTTTTGAAAGGACCAAGACGCATGTCGGACAGCATCTACGTCCAGCCGTTCACCCAATCCGTGAGGGTTGTCTTTGAGACGATGGTCCGCATGCCGATCGCGTTTGGGGATCCTTCCTTGTGCCGTCTCGAGTCGAGGTACGACATCTCCGGCGTGATCGGGCTCTCGGGAGACGTGGTGGGCACGGTGGCGCTGCGGATGACCGATCACGTCGCGAGCGCGGTGGTGGAGAAGTTCGCTGGAGTTCGCTGCGAACTTGATTCGCCGGACTTTCTGGACGCGGTGGGGGAGTTGGTCAACTTGATCGTCGGCTCCGCGAAGGCGAAGTTCGAGGGCAAGAACGTGAACATCTCAACTCCCTCGGTGGTGCTCGGGAGTGGTCATCGCCTTGCCTGCCGAGCGAGTACACCATGTCTCACCCTCCCCTGCCTGTTGGAGTGCGGCGAGTTCTCCATCGACATCGCGATACGCGATCACGCGGTCGAGACGGAGGCGGCCTGATCCGAGCGCCACGTCCTCCTTGCACTCATCGTGCACGGACAAGATAGAGACACCTAGGGACTGCCGGATCAGCCAAGGGAACGGAAGGTGCGGGCGGAACTCGTTTGGGGGCGTCGGCGAGACTTCGCCTCGTCGGTGCGACGCCCGCGCGCGACCTCGTCCGGAGGGAAGTCGAGTTGACATGGAGGGTGGTTGCGGCTCAGTCGCCGCGGCGACGATTCTGGTCCCCGAGGATCGCTCCGCCGAGCCCGCCGATGATGGCGCCGGCGGCCGCACCCTTGCCCATGTTGCCCGAGAGCGAGCCGAGGCCCATGCCGGCGAGCGCGCCGAGTGCCGCGCCGCTGGCGCCGCCTTGCAGCGCGTTATCGCAGCCACCCGCGGTCAGCGCAAACGACCCGCCGACCACGAGGGCAGTCAAGGTGCGAACGATCTTGGAACGCGAGAGTGCTTGGGCGAGGAACATGGTCATCTCCTTCCGACGTTCGGGACTGGGATTGCGGTTGCCCAGTGCCGAGGATGCTGTTCTGTATCGGATCAGACGCACGAGCAAGCTAGTAGTTCCAAACTTATACGTCGAAAGTTGACCGTAGGTTTCACCCACTCCGTGACGTAGTCCAATAAAATCATGTCTAGATGGACACGGGTGTCTAGTTCCAGGAGCAACCTTTAGGGATTTCGCCCGGGCGCTGGGCTTCCGCCCTCCGGAGCAGCGACTCAAGGTGGTGCATCTCGGAGACGATCATTTTGGCTCGTTCCTCGGCATTCCCCTCGGCAAGGAGGCGATACCGCAGCGTCGGATCGGTGACGACCGCGAACGAGATCAACTCCAGGAGCGCGTGCGTGGGGTAGTCTTCATTCCGGAGGTACTCGACGATGGGCTCGGCGGCGCGGAGTCGCGTCAGCGGTCCATCGCTTAGGAGTTTCTCCAGTTCCGTTCTCGCGCCGGAAAGATCGAGAAAGGCCTCGGACTCGAGACCGACGGGTTCCAGCATCGCCAGGCGGTACGGTCGCTCCGCCGTCAGCGGCTTTTCCTCGACCACGCGTGCTCGGCAGACGCCCTGGAGGAGGAGATTGAATCGCCCGTCATCGAGTCTTTCGTGCTGGACGATCTGCCCGACGCAGACGGCGGGCTTGATCGTGGGCTTGCCGTGGTATTCCTGCTTCCAGGCGTCGCCGGCAAAGACGGCCATCGCGATCTGCCCAGCGCCGTCCAGTGCTTCGGTCACCATCTGGCGATAACGAGGCTCAAAGATGTGGAGCGGGAGGACCTGCTGCGGGAGGAGCGTCACCTGCTCCAGCGGAAAGATCGGCATGGGTTTGCCGAAGTTCACCTGAATGGCGTGGTCTTCGGGTGAGGACATGGTGGATGATAGTGGGGGAGCGGAGCCTTGGAACCACGGGCAGCCGCGGACGAAACGAGGACCGCATCGGGGTTCACCTCAGCATGCCCCCGCGCCGGAGCGAGCCGAGAACGAGATGGTCGATGGGCGTGTCGGTGGGGACGAGGAAGTGGGCGATGCCGCGTTTGGAGCATGCGCCACGGAGGTTCTCGATGTAGCCTTGGATCCCTGCCTTGTACTTCGCGATGAGGGCGGGTGAGATGGAAACTTCGGTGGCATTCCCCGTCTCCGCGTCGGTCAGGCGAAGGTCGCCGAGCAGCCCGTGCTCGGCTTCCCGCGCGGGGTCGAGTTCACCCGGCGCGAGGGTCTGGAGGCAGTAGGCATCGAAGCCGCCCTGGGCGACACCCCCGAACGCGTTGAGCGCGGTGGTGAGTGGGGATTCGGAGAGGCAATCGGAGAGCAGGACGACGATGCCGCGGCCCGAGCGCGTGGAGGCGATGGAGCGCCAGGCCGAGTTGAGATCGGGCGCGTGTGCGGAGGGGCCGGCGCGACGGCGTTCGCGGACGCTTTCGAGGAGCGCGTCCGCGACGCGGCGCACGTTGCTCCTTCCGCGCAACGGAGCGAGTTGATGCACGAGGCCCGCTCCTCGACCCATCGCGTGCCCCGCAAAGGCGAGGGTGACTCGATTCTGGTTGACGAGCCCGACGTACGCGAGGGCCATCGTGAGTTGGTGGACGAAGACGAGTTTGCTGGGCGAGCCCGCGTCCATGGAGGGGGATGCATCGACCACCAGGTGCAGCGCGAGGTCTTCTTCCTCTCGGAAGAGTTTGACGACGAGGCGGTCCAACCTTGCGTAGATATTCCAGTCGATGTGGCGCAGGTCGTCGCCCGGGACGTACGAGCGGAAGTCGTCAAACTCCACGCTGCGTCCGCGGCGCTTGGATCGTCGTTCGCCGGGCATCTTTCCCGCGAGCAACTTGCGCGAGAAGACATCGAGGCGATCCAGGCGGGCGGCGAGGCCTGGCCCGAGGAGGTCTTCGAGCGAGCGGGGCGTGTCGGAGCGCAAGCCGACGAGCATGGTGGAGGGTACGCTCATGCTCCCATGTCCCGCGCCCGACGTGCCGCTCCCGTCCGACCCGCTCCCGCCCTTGCGGGGACCTATGCGCAGCAATCGACGCGACCGCTGCATGTGCTGGCGTTCCTGCTTCCGCTCATCATCCTGTATGAAGTTGGGACGGCGATGTACCTGACGCACCCAGGCGTGGTGGACACGATTGGGGCCAGGGGCATGCTCCGACAGTTTTTCTCCGCGTTCGGGCCGGCGAGTTTCTATCTGCCTGGCATCATGCTCACGGGCGTGCTGTTGCTCTGGCATCTCCTGGTCCGGGATGCGTGGAGGGTCAACCCGACCACCCTTCTCGGGATGTTCTTGGAGTCGGTGCTCTGGGTTCTCCCGCTGATTGTCTTTGGGCAACTGCTCCTCGGCGGGCAACACTCCCCAGCGATGGGCGGCGAGGAGCCTGCCGCACGCACCTGGAGCGACCTCAACTGGCAGGCGCGCGTGACCCTCGCCGTCGGTGCGGGGATTTATGAAGAACTCCTCTTCCGCCTGATTCTTGTGACCGGCGTGCACTTCCTGCTCGTGGACCTGATGCGCCTGACGCATGGCGTGGGGGCGATCATCGCGGCGATTCTGTCGGCCGTCGCGTTCGCGTTCTACCACAACTCCATCTTCGCGGGCGGACAGGTGAACATCTATATCTTGGGGTTCTACGTCGGCGCGGGGCTGTACTTTGCCGGTCTCTTCTTATGGCGAGGCTTCGGCGTCGTGGTCGGGACGCACGCGGTGTACGATATCGTCGTCCTAGTTCTACTCGCGGCGAAGTGATGGGCGTTAGATTGGTATTTGTTTGGGTAGTTTTCCGGCGGATCGCGTGTTGGAACCGTGTGTCTGATCGACGCAGCGGCTACCATGAATCTCTGACGGTCTGAGTCGTCGCCGCAGGGGAGTGCGGCGGCCAGGGCGGTTTCCGCGAAAGGAAGGTCCGCATGGGTCTCGACTTTGCGATCGATGAGTTGTATGCGACGGGGTGGTCGGCGCTCGATACGTCCGGGTGCGAGTATCACAGCGATGGGCGAGCGTATCCCACGCTGGAGCGTGTGCGCAAGGCCTTCGCCGAGCATGGGTATGAGTTGACGACTCGCCACGTGCAGTTGTTCGATTGCTATCGCGCGGAATGGCGTGATGCCCAGGGGCACGCGTGCGGCGCGGTGGTGGGGCAGCGAGAAAATGAGGCGGCGGTCTATGCGCTCTCACAGTTCCGCCGGCAACTGGCGACGGCGGACGCGACGGTCTAAGCCCGGTTCTCGCGACCGAAGGGCATTCGATTTGTGATTGACGCTTCGGAAAGGCGGGCTATGGTTTTGGCCCTGCGTGTTGTGGCGTCCTCACACGCGCGGGGAGATCGGGTCGGACGGCCGACACGATCACCCGGATTCGACATGTCGGCCCCATCGTCTAGCCTGGTCTAGGACGCCAGGTTCTCATCCTGGAAACCGGGGTTCGAATCCCCGTGGGGTCATTGGTGTTCGAAGCCTCGCCGCAGGGCGACGAAGCGCCCCGTTCTCGCGGGGCGTTGTCGGTTTTGGCGCCGGGTCGGACTCGGTGTTACTTGGACTCACCGTGAAACCGGGCTGCCTCATCCGGACGACCCGCGAGGTCCAGCAGTCGGGCCAGCGAACGAGCGCAGCGGGTGCGGTATTCTGGACTCAGTCCTTGCAACTGGTCGTAAGCGGCTCGAAGGTCGGGCTCGGCCTCCACGTACTCCCCCAAATCTGTGCGAATGTCTCCACGGATGAGGAGATAGATCGGGCTGGGCGACGACGACAGGGTGATCCCCAGCGCATCGCAGCGTGATTCCAGTTCGATCAACAACTGGCGTGCCTCGTGGGATCGTCCACGCCAGCGGACGGTCGCGATGTGGTTGAGCGCGTAGTTGAGGGCGTTGCCGTCGCGGAGCGTGAGCACGCGCTCGCCGACGCGGGCAGCATGTTCGGCGAGTTGCTCCGCCTCGGCGGGAAAGTTCAGCGTGCTCAACTCGGGCGTGACGGGTCGGACCCGGATCCGGGATGCGCTGCCGGTCGGCATGGCGAGGGACACATCCGGCGAGTGCGCCGAAGCGCCGCTCGACGTGGGGGTGACATATCCGGACGCCTCGGCGGCCCGAACGAGGAGGCGCGAGAGCACGTCCTCGTATCGGATCGTGAGGTGATGCTCGACGCCCTCGACGCGGCGTGCGACGGTGAGCATCTTGCGTGCGATCTCGATGGCCTCGTCGAAGCGTTTCTGGCGGCGCAGGATGCCCACGAGCAGCGTCTGCGCGCTTCGGACGCGTGCGGAGGCGTCGGGGTAGACGGCTTGTAAACCCTCGAGCCCATCGCGGGCGACCGACTCGGCCTCGCTGAGTCGCTGGTCGGCGGCGAGCATGTCGGCATAGGCGAGCGAGGCCTGGATGGTGGCGAGCGAATGGGCGCCGGCGGACTCGGCCAACGCCGTCACCGCGGATCGCACCATGTTCTCGCCCTCGAAGCGCTTCCCGGCGACGAAGAGGTTGTAGCCGAGCGCGGATTCGAGGCGGAGCGCGAGCGGATCGCCCTTGCCGAAGATGTCGCAGGCGTCCTGGTGCAACCGGGAGAGGTCGTCGAGCGTCTGGTCGAGGGGGGCGCCCGCCTGGAGGTGGATCATGAGGTACTGGTAGCGTGCGAGCAAGGTTCGGCGATCTGCCGCGCCATACACACGGCGCGTGCGTTCGTAGACTTGCTGCGCGAGCGGCACCGCGGGGCGGGCGTCGCCGATGTTCGCGATGATCTCGGCGCAGCGTGCGGTGACACGCAACGTGAGGGGGTCTTCGGGCCCGAGCAACTTCTCGCGCGTGGTTCGGCAGGATTCGTAGAGGTCGGCCGCTGGGTTGAAGAACCCGAGTTGGTGGAGCGTGAGTGCGAGGGTCTCGGCGAGATCGGCGCGGACGAGCGGCTCGTCGGGAAACTCGGATTCCAATCGCTTGCCCGCGGCGACGAGCACGTCGGGCACGGTGAACTGGTCGGGACGAGAGCCGACGAAGACCTGCGACGGTTCCTCGAAAACCTCGAGGGGGTCTGGGGAGAACTGTGCGGCGGAGCGGATCGGAAGGTTGGGACTCGCGGAGGCAACGACGGCCTTGAGGAACTCGGCGGCGCGATCCGAGCGACGGGCCGCGACGTTGGCCTTGGTCTGTGCGTCGCGGGCGGCGTCACGTTCGCGTTTCACGCGATTCAGCCAGTACACGCTGCTGACGAGGGCGATGAGCATCGCGAGCACGATGCCCAAGGCCGCGGCGACGACATGGCGGTTGCGCCGGGCCAGCATGCGTAACTGGTACATCAAGGTCGCGGGACGCGCGGAGATCGCGTCGCCCCGCAGGAACCGCTGGATGTCTTCGCGGAGTGCGGCCGCCGACTCGTACCGGCGCTCACGGTCTTTCTCCAGCGCCTTGAGCGTGATCGTCTCGAGGTCGCCCCGCATCTCGCGGCTCGCGTGCCCGGGTCGGGCCGGTGGCTCTTCTCGGATGATCCTGGCGGCCTCGTGCAGGGGCACGTTCGCGACGTCATAGGGCGGCTTGTCGCACAGCAACTCGTAGAGCACGAGCCCGAGGGAGTAGACATCGCTTCGGATGTCGAGATCGGCGGACTCAACGCCGCACTGCTCCGGGCTCATGTACTGCAGCGTGCCGACCATTTGTCCGGCGATCGTGTGCTGGGTGGCGTCCGGGTTGTCGGTGGCGCGGGCGACGCCGAAGTCGATGACCTTGACGTGCCCGGAGTCGTCCACGAGGATGTTTCCGGGCTTGAGGTCGCGGTGGATGATGCCCTTCTGGTGCCCGTGGTGGACCGCGTCGCAGACCAACTCGAAGAGGCGAAGCCTCGCCTCGACGGACAGACGATGGGTCGTGGCGTAGGCCGTGAGTGGGCGCGCGTCGGGGACGAGTTCCATCGCGAAGTAGCGAATCGTCTGCGACTCGCTCCCCACCGCGATCGACTGCGTCCCGGCGTCGTAGACCTGGGCGATGCATGGGTGGCGAAGGCGGGCCAAGATCGCGGCCTCGTACTCGAATCGGCGCTGGGCCGAGCGTGCGAACAGGCCCCCTCGCATGACCTTCAGCGCGACGGTGCGCCGGGGCTCATCTTGCACGGCCTCGTAGACGCTCCCCATCCCACCCGTGCCGATCACGCGCTGCACCAGGTAGCGCCCGATGCGCCGTCCGATCAGCCCCGACGCGTCGAGCGCGGGGCCTGGCGCTTCCCGCTCAACCAGCGCCTGCACGATGGTCTGCGGTTCCAGGAACCCGGAATCGTCGGCACGCTCGGCGGCGGCGACCAGACGACGCACGCGGCGTGCGAGGGCCGGATCCTCCCCGCACATGCGGTCGATGAACGCTTCGCGATCGGCCGGGGGCAACTCCAGGCATCGTCCGACGATCTCTCGAACGCTCGGGACTCGTGGCTCGGAACTCACGCCTCGCCCTCAGCGTCCTTGGCTCCCGTCATGTGCTCGTACAGCCACGCCTTGGCGTATTTCCAATCGCGGATCGCCGTGCGCGCCGAGATGCCCATGACCTCCGCGGCGGCCTCGAAACTCAATCCCGCGAAGAATCGCAACGTGACCAACTCGGCAAGTCGCGGCTCCTCGGTCGAGAGTTTTTCGAGCGCCTCGTCCAGCGCGAGCCAATCCACCGAACTGGGCACGCCATCCGACGTGATCGCCGCGGATTCGGAGAGTTCTTCCCGCTTGCGACCACCGCCGCGCTTTGGACCCGCGACGGCCCGCGCCCGTTCCACCAGGATGCGGCGCATCGCGATGCCCGCGGCCGCGTAGAAGTGCCCCCGCCCATTCCACTGGACGTCCGCATGCCGGTTGTCCTTGCCTACCAGACGCATGTAGGCCTCGTGAACCAGCGCGGTGGCCTGGAGCGTCTGCCCCGGCTTCTCGTGCGCCAGGTGCTGCGACGCCAAGGCCCGCAGGTCTTCGTACACCGCCCGAATGAGTTGCGATGACGCCTGCGCATCACCCGCGACGGCGGCGTCGATGAGTTGGGTCACGGGTTGGGGGGTGTTTGGGTTCACGTCGTTGTCGTGTCCAGCGTTGTCACCGTCTCTCGGTCAATCTCGCATGTCGTTGCGTGGGCCTCGTCCGTACGCACCAGCACGTGCTCCGGGCGCGAGTCCAGTCCCTTCGCGATCCATCGCCCCGGCGATCGGCTCGTCGAAGTCGAGAAGCATATCCGAGGCTGCGCGACGGGCTCGCCGCGTCGCATGCCCACCCCGACAAGATAAGGAACGACCATGCAGACCGAGGCACTCGCGACACACTCCAAGCTCCAACCTCTCACCCTTCCGCGGGTGAGGCTGGACCGGTGGTTCTTTTCCTTCGCAGGGGTCGCGATGTTCGCGTGCGTGCTCGTGGGCTTTGAGCAGTTCTATTTCCACGGGCGGGCCTATCCCAATCGCGAGATCACCCCGCCCATCCGCTCGCTGGTGATCGCCCATGGGATGTCCATGGCCGCCTGGATCGTCCTCGGGATTCTCCAACCCCTCCTCGTGGCGACCGGGAACCGCAAAGTTCACCGCAAGATCGGCGTCGTCGGTGCGTGCCTCGCGGCGTGCGTCGTGGCGATCGGGATTCCCGTCGGCATCCAGGGCATGAAGCACATGCCTCCCGAGGCGACGCTCATGGGATTCACTCCGGTCCAGTTCCTCGCCGTGCCCTTCCTCTCGATGCTCGCGTTCGGGGCGCTCGTGGCGATCGCGGTCTGGCAGCGCACACGTCCGGCGATCCACCGTTCCATGATGACCACCGCCACGCTTTGCACGCTCTCGGCCGCGCTCAATCGCATCGACGCCCTCAACAATCTCTACGTCGGCACCATGTTCGACGCGCTCTTCGGTCCGTTCTTCATGGCGGTCGTGCTCGCGGGCGTGCTCTGGGGGCTGCGGTGTGTGCTCGTGCGTTCCGTGGATCGTTGGATGGGTGTTGGGTTCACGATTGTGGCCGTGACCTCCATGACAATTACGGCGATCGCCAAGACCTCGGTCTGGGAGAGCGTCGCGACCGCCTTGATGCGGTAAGCGGGGCGTCACCTTGGTGGTGCCGGCGAAGCGAGCGCACGCTAGTGGCTCAACGGCAACACGAGATGCTTCTCCCGCAGTGAGAGCGACGGGCATGGGCAGGATGGCGTTCGAACCCTGAAGTGGATCCTCGAGTCGAGCGTGCAGGTCGGCTCAAAGGACCTCGCGTTTGGCCGCACGACGCTCAATCGCCCACGAACGATCGCTTCGCCCAACGCGGTGTCGTGATCGACTCAAGATTGCGGCGTAATCGGCCTGTCGGATGCGACGCCCATGCGATCTTGGGCACGATCGGTCAGCATGACGCCTCGATCCCGGTCCTCACATCGTCCAGAGGCGACCGGATCACCCACGGGTGTTGTGCCCGCGACCTAGGTCCCGTGCCCATCGTCGCCGACGTGGACGACGGGTGCACCACCGGGACGCTCGACGGTGACGTCACCATCCACGATCTCCTCGCTTTCCTGCTTCGCTTCGAGGCCGGCTGCAAAACCGCCGCGGCCTGCGCCCCCGTATTCAGCCAAAGCCAATCGGGTTGACGCGATCGGCCTCATTCCTTCTCCGCGTGCTTGGGTCGCCCGTTCTCTTCCCCGTTGACCTGTTCGTTCGGGTCGGGAAAGTACTTGTCCTCTACCCACTCCAGCACAACCAGTGTGAACAGGGCCATGACGCTGAGGATGACGGCAAGGGAGTACAACCCGAAGCCCGCCGCGGCGCCGACGCAGGCGGTCACCCACACCGCCGCCGCGGTCGTGAGTCCGCGAACGGCCTTCTTGTTCTGGAGCACGGCCCCGGCACCGAGGAACCCCACGCCACCGATGAGCCCCTGAAGGACGCGGGAGATGTCCGCGCCGGCGAGGGACGTGCCGTTCTCGACCGCGGCGGCCTTGATGACCTCGCTTCCGGCGATCATGAACCCGGCAGTGCCGAGGCTGATGAGGATCATCGTCCGAAAGCCGGCGGGTCGGTTTTTCCGCTCGCGTTCGAGGCCGAGAGCCCCGCCCAAGATGAGCGCGGTCCCGAGTCGAGCGACAATGTCCACGGGTTGCAGGTAGTCCATAGGAGTCAGCAAGCATAGCAATTATAAAGATTGTGCAAAGGAAAGCATACGTTCTCGGACCATAAGATAAACCCGGGGCTCTTCCAACTCCCAACCTCGGTGGACTCGCAAGGCGATCTCCGTCTCGGCCAACAACGGCCCGCGAGTCGCTCGGACACGTCAGATGCTCGGCCTGGACAGGCTTCTCGCTGGACCTCGCGACGTGGAGGATCTTCGCCAACTCAAACGCCCCCCATCACGAGACGTTCGGGCAATCGGTGACCGGGGCTCGAAACACCACGTCGCCGCGGGTGTTCATGCTGGGTCGCAGTTGGGCGAACGACGTGCGATTGTCGCGTGGCGAATCTCCTTCTGCACATCCGATGGGGTCCGTGATCGGGACGGGTATCTCCGGACGCCACTTCGCCAACCAGACCCCCTTACGGACCGCGGTTTGCCTGTGACCCAAATCGGTCTCAACTCTGCGATCGACTGGACCGCGTCCATAGACCGGATAAACTTGCACGGAAAAACCGAGGCGACGGGGACCAGATCACCGTGTGCATCGGCAGCAAACCAAGCCGGCTACGCCTTCGCCCGCAGAGGGCCTCGGCAAGGCCTGTCCGCCTCCCTAGCTCAGTTGGTAGAGCAGCTGACTCTTAATCAGCGGGTCGAAGGTTCGAGTCCTTCGGGGGGCACTTCGGTTTGAGCCTGGATATCCAGGCTCTTTTCGTTCTCGGAGTTTTCTGTCTACGTTGTCCTAGGATCGACGAATCCGAAAGTAGGCAGGCCTTCTGGCAGGTTCGGCGTCGTGTTTCCTTGGTCTCGGTCGGTGGCTTTGGGCTCGTCGGGCACCGTTGACCTGGCGCGAAAGGACTCCTAATCTTCCCCTCGCCTTTGTCCGCACGCGTTCGGGCGTATCCTGCCCGCGGCGGCTTGTTTGTGAGGTCGCTTTTCCATGCTCCCCCCACAGAGAGTCTCCTACGGCCGCACCCGTCGTCGTCGCTCGCACCATGCCCTTACTCCCGTCGTCGTTGGGGTATGCCCGATGACCGGTATGCCCAAGGCGCACCATCGTGCGTGCAAAGAGTCTGGGTATGTTCGCCCCGGACTACGGATCAAGGTTCCTAAGTTGGGCATCGGCGTCACGAAGGAATGAGCCGACGGGCTCACGTCGGGCCGATCGGTCGCTGGCGTGAGGGCCGCGAGAAACTCTGGTTCGGGTTTGGCGAAGATCGCGTTCGAACTTTGGTCGTTGCGTCGGTGCTACACTGATCGCGCTCGCTCTTGGACCAACGGCGCGGGCCAGGCAGGGTAACCGCATCCATGACAGGCGCCTCACCACAGACCAACTCATCTCTCAACGGCACCCCGGGCACGGGGGGCGAACGCCCGATGCGAATCGCGATCGACGTGATGGGGGGCGACCATGCGCCCGACGCGATCCTGAAGGGCTGCTTCATGGCATTGCCCGAGTTCGGGCCGCAAGACACGATGGTGCTTGTGGGGCCTCGACGGGTGATTGAAGAGACGCTTGAAGAGCGTGGTCTTCGCGACACGCGGATCGAGATTGAAGAGGCGAACGACGTGATCGCGATGGACGATTCACCGGCGAAGGCCGTGCGAGGCAAGCCGGACTCTTCAATTGTGAAGATGGCCCAGATCGGATCGAAGAGCCACCCGCGTCGATGCGACGTGGTTCTCAGCGCCGGGAACACGGGCGCCTGCGTGGCGGCGGCGATGCTGCACATGCGGCGGTTGCCGAACGTGCTCAGGCCGGGGATTGCGGTCACCGTGCCGTCGTTTCATGGGCCCTTTGTGATGATCGACGCGGGCGCGAATCCGGAGCCCAAGGCGGAACACCTGTGGCAGTACGGGCTGATGGCCGAGGTCTTGGCCAAGAACATCCTCAGGATTGAGTCGCCGCGTGTGGCGGTCATGAACATCGGCTCGGAAGAGGCGAAGGGCACGGGGCTCATCAAGCAGGTGCGTGATCTGGTGAAGGCAACGCCCGGGCTGAACTACGTGGGGTACATCGAGGGGCGCGAGTTCTTTGAGGGCGTGGCGGATGTGGTGATCACCGACGGTCTGGTGGGCAACACGGTTTTGAAGGCTGCCGAGGGCATGGCGAAGAGCCTGTTCAAGGCGATCGCGTCGGAACTGCTGGCGTACGACGCGGACCTGATGGCGAAGTTTGAGCCGGTGGTGAAGAACATCTACGCGAAGAACGACTATCACGAGCACGGCGGCGCGCCCCTGCTGGGGGTGAACGGGGCGTGCTTCATCGCGCACGGCAGCAGTGAGGCGAGGACGATTCGGGCGGCGATCAAGAACTGCCGAACGTTCGTACGATCCGGGGTCAATGAAGCGATTATCCAGCGGCTCGAGGAGGTTTCTGGGATGCTGGAAGCCGCGGAGGCCGCTTCGGTTGCACGGGAGACAGTGTGAGCAACTCCGCAGGCGCGAACGGACGGATGGGCGCCGCTCGCCGGGGTGTACGGCTAGTCGGTACGGGATCGGCCCTTCCCTCGAAGACGTTGACCAATGCCGATCTCGAAAAGATGATGAGCACGAGCGACGAGTGGATCGTGCAGCGCACGGGGATCCACACGCGGAACATCATCGACAAGGACAAAGGGGAATCCACGTCCGTGTTGGCGGCCCGAGCCTTGCAGAAGGCGCTGGCCGATGCACGCCTGGGGGCGGACGATCTCGACGTCATCGTGGTGTCCACGATGACCAGTGAGATGAGGTGCCCGCCGACCGCGTGCCTGGTGGCCAACATGATCAAGGCGACGCGGGCTGGGGCGTTCGACCTCAATGCGGCATGCTGCGGCTTTGTGTTTGGGATGAACGTGGTGCACGATCTCCTGCGCTGCGGCTCGTACAATACGATCGCGCTGGTCGGTGCCGATTGTCTCTCGACGTTGATGGACTACAGCGACTTCGGGCGAGGGACGGCGATCATTTTCGGCGATGCCGCGGGTGCGGCGATCTTCAAGGCGACGGACGATGCACGCCTGGGCATCCTCGCGCAGTCCATTCATGCCGATGGTGAGCGGTGGAAGGAGATCTACATTCCGGAGGAGGATCGCGACTTCCCGCCGGGCACGGCGCCCGACCCACGGCAGATTGGTCATGTGTACATGAACGGAGCAGGGGTCTTCAAGTTTGCCGTCGGGACTTTTCCCGACCTTATTCAGGAGACCCTTGATAAGGCGGGGCTCAAGGCGAGCGACGTCGATATGTTCGTGTGCCACCAATCGAACGCGAGGATCCTCTCGGCGGCCCGCGAACGCTTCGGCCTGACCGAAGACAAACTCTACGTGAACATCGATCGGGTTGGAAACACGGTGGCGGCGTCGGTGCCGCTGTGCCTGGATGAACTGCGCCAGGCCGGTCGCGTGCGCGAGGGGATGAAGGTGATGTTTCTCGGTTTCGGCGGCGGACTGACGTGGGGCAGCAGCCTCTGGCAGTTGTAACGTGCGCGGCGGGGGGACGGACGCGCTTCAACGCACGTGCGCCAAACGAAAACGGGAGACTCGATGACGCATCGAGTCTCCCGTGGAAGCGGAGAGGGGGAGATTCGAACTCCCGAGTAGGATTACTCCCACTGCCGGTTTTCGAAACCGGTCCATTCAACCGCTCTGGCACCTCTCCGGCGGTAAGAGGGAATCCTTCGCAGGCTGCGTGCAAACGTCAACCCAACGGCGGCGTCGAGGGGCACGGGCCATCTCCAGCGCGTTGAGCACGACGTCGACCCGAGGATGATCCTTGATGCTCCAGCCGACACTTCGGTGGCTGAACACGCCCTGCACGCCCTCCCTCTCACAAGAACCATCGCCCCAGGCCGAGGCGGCACGTTGCAAGTTGTGTGCCCTTCGATCGGAGCCCGAGCGCCTTGCTCACGAAATCCACCATGCTCCTTGCGCGGCGAGGCGTAACTCCGGTGTCGTTGCTTGGCGGCATGGGCAGCGTGCGTATCCTACAACCTCGTGAGCAGAGTCCCTTCCTCGGCAAGGAGATTACAGATGCATCGGACGGCTTGGATTTTGGTGGGCACGGGCATGATGGGTGTGCTCGGCGCGTGTTCCTCAACCACATCGAGCGGGACTTCATCGGCGGCGATCGAGCAGAACAAAGTGACGGGCAACACCAGCACGCTCGCGAGCGTGGGGCTGGATCGGGCCTACGAAGGCTCGATCCGGGCGATCAACGGCCTCCAGTTCAAGATCGAGAGCCAAGCCAAGGACGCGCTCAAGGGCGTGATCCGGGCGAAGACCGCCGACGGGAAGACGGTGTCGGTTGATCTGACGAAGAAGAGCGACACGATTACGGAAGTTGAAGTGTCGGCAGGACCGCTGGAGCAGAGCCTGGCGCGGACGGTGATCGAGAAGATTCAGGGCGAGTTGAAGTAACTACGAGCCAGCGCACGTAAGGGGCTTGGCGTTGCCGCACGCGAGCGGTGAGATTCGACGGCGCTGGTCGTGAGCGAGCGGCCTGGCGTGGCGGTGTTACCTGGCGTACTCGATGGCGCGCGTTTCGCGAAGGACCGTGACACGGATCTCGCCCGGGAAGGTGAGTTCTTCGCTGACCTTCTTGGCGATCTCGTGGGCGAGGAGGTAGGCCTCGTCGTCGCTGGTCTTGCCGGCATCGACCATGACACGGACTTCGCGTCCGGCCTGGATAGCGTGGGCCTCGACGACGCCGGGCATTCGGAGCGCGATGTCCTGGAGTTCATTGAGCCGTTGGATGTACTTCTCCATGCTCTCGCGGCGTGCGCCGGGGCGTGCGGAGGAGATGGCGTCGGCGGCCATGATGATCGGTGTGTAGAAGGTCGTGGCGGGGATGTCGGCGTGATGCCCGCCGATGACGTTGAGGATGGGCTCGCGTTCGCCGAACTGCTTGGCGAAGTCCATGCCGATCTTGGGGTGACCGCCTTCCATTTCGTGGTCCATTGCCTTGCCGATATCGTGGAGGAACCCGGCGCGGCGGGCGATGGTGCCGTCGAGCCCGAGTTGGTCGGCGATGATCTGGCTGAGGTAGGCGACCTCGATGGAGTGGCGGAGGACGTTCTGGCCGTACGAAGTTCGGTAGTAGAGTTTGCCCATGGCCTCCACGACTTTGGGGTGCAGGCCGCGGAGGTTGACTTCAAGGACCGCGTCCTTGCCGAACTTGATGATCTTGTCGTTGATCTCGGAGCGGACTTTCTCGACCACTTCCTCGATCCGTGTGGGGTGCATGCGTCCGTCGGCGATCAGGCGCTCGAGGGATTCGACGGCGACGGCTTGGCGCACCTTGTCGAAGCACGAGACGACGATGACGCCCGGCGTGTCGTCGACGATGATGTCCACGCCGGTGACTTTTTCGATGGCGCGGATGTTGCGTCCTTCGCGCCCGATGATCCGTCCCTTCATGTCGTCGGAGGGGATCTCGACCGTGCGGACGGTGGATTCGCTCGTGTGTTCGGTCGCGTACCGCTGGATGGCGTTGATCGTGATCTCGCGAGCCTTGGACTTGGCCTCCGCTTCGGCCGCTTCGACGATGTGCTTGGTCACCTTCGCCACTTCCAAGCGAGCGTCTTCCTCCACCCGCTGGAGCAACTCCGCCTTGGCCTGGTCGGCGGTGTATCCAGAAATCTGCAACAGCCTCGCTTTCTGGTTTTCCAAGGTGGAGGCGAGATCCGCCTCGAGCCTGGTCACACGCTCCTCTTTCGACTTGAGGGACTGCAACTGCCGGTCGGCCTGTTGCTCCTTCGATGCGAGTTGTTCTTCCTTGCGGTCGAAGGCGTCCTCGCGTTTCGCCAGGCGCCGTTCGGTTTCTTTGAGTTCCTCGCGCATCGCGTTGAACTCGGCCTCCACGGCCTTCTTGCGCTCCAGCGCTTCTCGTTCGGCTTGCAGTCGGATGCGTTCGGCGCTGGCTTTCGCTTCCGCTTCCGCACGAGAGGCGTCCGATCGGACCCCCGCGATGGCGGCGTCCATCTTTTTTGCCATCAAGCGGCGGTCAATCACGACCCCGATGACGGCCGCGACGATGGCGATCGCGAGGGCCCCGAAGGCGGCGATGGAGTTTTCGATAACGGCGAGCACCGCGAGCATGGCGGGAGATCTCCAAAAGGCGACAGTCCCGGCCTGTCAGGCCGAGGGGAACTGGAACGACGCTGCTGGAGTGCTCTCGAAGTCAACTCATCACGCGAAGACCGAAGACTTCCGACGTGCCGATGAGCATGTCGGACGATCGTCGGACGGGCGCACCTCCGCGTACGGATAGAAAGCGGCGGGTGCGGGGACTCCGGGATGGCTCGATCGTGGGATGATCGAGGAGGCGCGAGGTTAACTCAGGTTGAGGCTTTGTCGAAAAAATGGAAACGAAATGAAGCATGGATGAGAATCGACGAAGGCAATCAACCTATCGGGAGCGAAACAGCAGACGACTCAATCGCCCGGCAAGGACCGGCGGGTCGAGCGGTTCTATGGTAGAAGAGGGAAGGTTGCCGACAATGTTGCGCGTCAGACTTTCCACATCGGGACAGCGTTTCTTACCCAAACACATTACAAACAAATGAACAAGAACACAAAGCACGGTCGAGGGGGATTTCGAAGCGTGGCGGTGGGATTGTCCGCGGCCGGGATGATGATGGCGGTTGTAGGGGGGTGTACGTCGAATCTGGCGAAGGTGACCCACGAGCGGATGGTCGAGATGCCGGCGGGCGCGGTTGGTGCTCTGGCCGTGGATATCAGCAACGCGTGCGGCTCGGTCGAGGTGCGGGTTGATCCGCGGTGGAAGACACCCAAGGTCGAGTGGTTCGCGATCGGGAACGTGCCGGAGGTGTCGAAGGGGAAAGAGACGGAATGGGTCGCCACCGACGTGGCGGTGGATCAGGGACGTCCGGTGCTCCGCGTGCTCGGAACGGAGTTGGATGGCCAGCGGGTGCCCGTGCGGGTGCTGGTGATGATCCCGTCGTGCGCGGGGGTCCGAGTCCGCAACTCGGAGGGACCGGTCAAGTTGATGCACGTCAGCGGCGCGGTGGACGTTGTGAATGGTGTGCAGGGCGTCTCCGGTGGGCACGTGATGGTCGTCGTGGATGGCGTGACCAGGGAGCCGATCAGCGTGACGAGCACCGACGGAAACGTTCAGGTGAGCCTGGCTCGCGGGTCGAGCGGGAATGTGACGTTGACGGCACCGGTGGGGCGGGTGAGCATGAAGGGCGGGAAGGAAGCCCTCCGGAACGTCCGCGTCGAAAAGAGCAAGTGGACGGGGGTCGTCAACGGCGGGGACAACGCTATCACGCTCAACGCGGACGGCGGACACGTCGAGTTGGTGATCCGGGATTGAACGCCCGACCTCCAGACGCCGTCATCACCCACCGGGCAAGGGTGCGTTGGTTTTTTGTGCGCGGCGAAGGAGCGCCCGCGCCCGGCGCATAAAGTCCGACATGCGAACGAACTGGAGTGCGTGGTGGATGGTGGGCGTCGCGCTCGGGTCGGCGCTGGTGCTGGGCGCCTGCGGCGGGGGCTCCAAGGTGAGCCGGGATCCCCTGTCCGACATGCAAGATTCCTCGCGTGATCCGCGGGATCGAGCCGCGGCGGTGGACGCGGCTTGGGGGCAGGCGGCGGGCGATCCGGTGCGAGTCGCGGGTGTGCAACGATCGCTCAAGACGATCGCGTGGAACGCGAACGAATCGCCCGCGCTCCGAGTCAAAGCACTCGAAACGCTCATGAACGACTCCGACGCGAAGGTGGTTGAGGATGCTCGGGAGATGGGCCGGCTCATGCTCGCGCGCGAGGTCAGCCGTCAGGTCGTGGTGTATCTCTGCAAGACCGCTGGGGAGCGTGGCTGGACGGACTATGTGCCCTCGATCGTGCGGAGTTACAGCAGACCCAGCCCGGTGCTCATCAAGGAAGCGGAGCGTGCCGAGAACATCGCGCTGCGGGAGTTGAATCCCGGGAAGACCGTGCAGGAAGTGGCGTTCGAGATGTTTGTGAGCCCGCCGGAGATGCCCCCGGCGTACGGGGTGGATTGGCCTCAGCGCTTGCGGGCCGACGCCTGGGACGTGCTGGCGAGGATTGATCGCGAGGGGGAGTTGCGGCAGCAGTTGATGGATCGGATCACCAGCGTTCCCCAGAGCGACCCGCTGCTGGCGAACATGGCGTTGTGCGCGAGGGAGTTGCACGCGATGCCGATCGCGGGGATGGAGTTGGCATGGCTCACGTCGCTGCGTGATCCGGCGAAGAAGGGCAACGCGGCGTGGTGGAGCGAGGCGAGCGGGGTGATCGCTCGGCTGCGACAAGAACATTCGGGCACGATGGGTGACGCCCGGTATTTCTCGCTTCGACACCTGGAAGCGATCCGCTGGGCGAGCGAGCATCGCTCGGCGTGGCTCGCGATGGACAAGACGGCGCTCGTGGGCGAGGTGCAGGGGCGACTGAAGTCGCGCAGGACGACGATTCGCAAGTGGGGTTCGACGCAGGCCCCGTACAGCGAGTTGCTCAAGGACACGGCGGGGCGTCTGCGGTGGGCCGACCTGCTGACGATGCTGGTGATCGACGAGGCGTTGCGTTCGGGCGGCGTGGCGACGGCGCTGGGGCGTCAGGCCGAGTTGGACCGGAAGGACACGACGACGGAGTATGGCGGGATCGTCATCGCGCGGGGGCGTGACGGCGAGGCGAGGTTTGAGGCCGTGCTGTATCCGCCGCGGCCCGGGCAGCGTCGCGGCGACCAGCACTTCGTCGCGTCGGATGACATGATCGGGTCGAGCGATCTTGCGTTGGCGCACTACCACTTTCACACGCAGACGTGGGCGAACTCGGACTATGCCGGCCCGAGCCCGGAGGACCTGGAGTACACCGCCAAGTCGGGTCGAAACTGCGTGGTCTTGACGGGCGTGTCGGAGGGGGTCGTCGACGTGGACTATTACCAGCCCGACGGCGTGGTGGTGGACCTGGGCGAGTTGAAAGTCAAATAAGAGTCGCGGCATCGAGGATCGTTGCGGTGTTGATCCCCGCACCAGATCATCCTGAAGAGGAGTCCGGGGAAACCCACGCTCCGTCGCGCACGGTGGACGAACGCGGAAGGAAAGCATGACGGCATCGTCACCATCGTCGAAGCACACGAATCGCCTTGTACGCGAGGCGAGCCCGTACCTGTTGCAGCACGCACACAATCCTGTGGATTGGTGGTCGTGGGGGGAGGAGGCGTTTGCCGAGGCTCGGCGGCGGGATGTGCCGATCTTTCTTTCGATCGGGTATTCGACGTGCTATTGGTGCCACGTGATGGAGCGGGAGAGCTTTGAGGACGAGGCGATCGCGCGGCAGATGAACGAGGGCTTTGTGTGCATCAAGGTGGACCGGGAGGAGAGGCCGGACATTGATGATGTGTACATGGCGGCGACGGTGATCACGACGGGGCACGGCGGGTGGCCCATGAGTGTGTTTGTGGAGCCCAAGACGCTGAAGCCCTTTTTGTGCGGGACGTATTTCCCGGCGAAGGCGATGGCGCCGGCGGGCGCGAGGCCGACGTTTCCGCAGGTGATGGAGATGGTGTCGGGAGCGTGGCGAGAGAAGCGCGATGAGGTGGAGGCGCAGGCTCGGCAGATCGGCGAGGCGGTGCGTGAGCAGTTGGGGGCGAGCGCGGGGCCGGTGGAACTTTCGCAGGGGCATGTGGCGAATGCGGTGAGCATGTTGCTGCGGATGTTTGATCGCGTGCACGGCGGATTTGGGAGTGCGCCGAAGTTTCCGCAGCCGGTGTTCCTGGAGTTCTTGCTCGATGTGCGCGAGCGTGTGGAGGAGGACGCGACGCGTGCGGCGATTGATGAGGCCGTGCGGAAGACGTTGGACGCGATGATGATCGGCGGGATCCGCGATCATGTGGGGGGGGGATTTCATCGGTATGCGGTGGAGGCGACGTGGACGGTGCCGCACTTTGAGAAGATGCTGTACGACAACGCGCAGTTGGCCAGTGTGTATGCGCGGGCGGCGCGGGTGTATGGCGATGCGGAGTATGCGCGGGTCGTGGAGGAGGCGCTGGAGTATGTGAGGCGGGAGATGTGGCTCGCGGGGGGTGGATTCGCGAGTGCGCAAGATGCGGAGGTGGATGGACGCGAAGGGCTGAACTACCTGTGGACGTCGGAGGAGTTGAGGGCGGCGGTTGGGGATGCTGTGGACGCGTCGTTCGCGATCGAGGTGTATGGGCTCAAGCATGGACCAAACTTCCGTGATCCGCATCACGCGGAGATGCCCGCGGTGAACGTGCTCCGGATGTCGGAGCGGCTGGATAGGGCGGCCGAGCGGATGGGGATGAGTGGGAGCATGCTGCGGACTCGGATGCACGGGATCAATCGAGCATTGCTCGCGGCACGGTCGAGGAGGAAGCAGGCTCGTCGGGATGACAAGGTGATCTCGTCGTGGAATGGGCTGATGATGGCGGCGTTGGTGGATGGGTACGAGTTGCTCGGCGATGCAAGGCTGGCGGAGATGGCGCGAGGAGTGGCCGAGGCGATGCTCCATTCGGCCACGTCGACGAACTCGCCCCCGCTGTCATCTCCGCTTCGCTCGAATGACACTGCACGTGTCGGGACCGGGCTTGGAGCACAGGACGTGAGTCTTTCTTCCAGCCCTCGCGATCGGGGTGGGGGAGTACGGTTGCCACGCTCGATTTGCCATGGAGTGGTGGGTCCTTCGGGCGTGTTTGAGGATTATGCGTTCGTGATTCATGGCCTGCTCGCGGTGCATCGCCTGGAGCCGGGCGTGGCCAAGTACTTGGCCGCGGCGGTCGAGTTGTTGGGCGTCGCGACGCGCGAGTTTGGAGATGGAGCGGGCGGGTTCTTTGACACGTCGGCGGGGCGGGCGGATTTGTTTGTGCGGGGTCGGAGCACGCATGATGGGGCGGTGCCGAGCGGAGCGTCGGTGATGCTGCACAACCTGATTGATCTCGGTGAGATCACGGGAGAGGCATCGTATCTCGAGCGGGCCGTGGCGCTGCTGGCGTCGATCTCACCGGCAGTTGCGCAGTCACCCGTGGGCGCGATCAACTCGACTCGGGGGCTGCTGAGGCTGCTGGTGCGGGGCGAAGAGAAGCCTGGCACACTTTCGAGGACGGTGGGCATGGAGCGTGCGTCTGTCGAGCGCACGGCGGGTGTTTCGGCGGAGTTCTTGCCGGTGGAGATCTACGCGAGCGTGGATCGGGTGATGGTGGGAAGGGACGTTCCTGCGGAGTTGAAGGTGCTGGTACGGATCGCGGAGGGGCACCACGTCATCGCGGCCGATCCGGGTGAAGGTGACCGGGCGGCAAGGCTCACGCCGTTCCGCGTGGGTGTGATCGGCGGCGCGGGCATCGCGGCGTATGCGGATTACCCTGAGGGCGAGGAGTATGGCGTGGCCGAGGTTGGGAAGGTGCGCGTCTATCGGGGCGAGTTTGAACTGACGATCGTTCTGGAGGCGGATGGGGAGTGGAAGGGCACGCCGCTGGTGAGCGTGACGTACCAGGCGTGCACGGAGACGGAGTGTCTGCGGGCGCGGGTGGTGGAGTTGGATGTGGCGGTGGATCGGGGGTAGCGTCGATCGCGGCGCAGGTGAAGAGCAAGACCTCCGACCAACTTCCTCTCTTTCACGGGAGTCAGGCCGGCCATTCCCACGGCACACCGGGGGTGTAGCCCACGAGTTCGTACAACTCCTTCCGGGTCTGCATCTGAGGCAGGAGGCCCTCGGCAGATCCGGAGGACTTCAGTTCGCGCAGGGCCTTGGTCACGGCGCCCATGGCGACGCGGAGGAGCGTGACGGGGTAGATGACGCAGGAATAGCCCATTTCCTGGAAGCGGCTCAAAGGGATCATGGGCGTCTTGCCGAACTCGGTCATGTTGGCGAGGAGGAGGCACGAAGGGACCGAGGCACGGAGGCACGACGCGAAATCCGCGAACTCTTTTTCGGTGGTCAAGCCTTCGGGGAAGATCATGTCGGCACCAGCGTGGCAGTAGGCCTTGGCGCGGTGGACGGCGGCATCGAAGCCTTCGACTCCACGGGCATCGGTGCGGGCGCAGATGAGGAAATCGGAACAGCCCTTGCTGGCTCGTCGTGCCCTGTTCGCCCATTCGACTTTTTCGACCATGTGGTCGACGGGGACGAGTTCCTTGCCGTCGAGGTGACCGCAGCGCTTGGGGAACTTCTGGTCCTCGAGGTGCAGGCCCGCGGCCCCGGCACGGACGTACTCGATGACGGTCCGGCGGACCATCTCGGCCTCGCCAAAGCCCGTGTCGGCGTCGGCGAGGATGGGAAGGCCCGTGGCGTCGAACGACTCGCGGATGGTGCGGGCGAAGTGGTCGAGCGTGAGCACGCCGATATCGGGGACACCCGCGGAGACGCTGGTGGCGGCGCCGGAGATGTAGCAGGCCTCAAATCCGGCCTGTTTGATGGCACGCGCGCAGAGGGCGTTGAAGGCGCCCGGCATGGCGACGCAGCCCTGGGACATGAGTTGGCGAAGACGGTGTGCAGGGGAACCCATGTGTGGATGGTAGAGATGCTTGCCCGATCTGGAGGGCTACGTTTGGCGTGCATGTTGGCGAGGATCTTCTATCGGCTGGTGAAGACGCTGTGCCAGGTGGTGCTCGTGGTGGTGTTCCGCGCGAGGTGGTATCACTCGGGGCGGGTGCCGCGGGAGGGGGCGTTGATCCTGGCGGCGAATCATCAGTCGTACATCGATCCGCCGTTGGTGGGGGCGTTTCTACGGCGGGCGGCGAGTTACATCGCTCGGGCGGGCTTGTTCAAGTTCAGACCCTTCGGGGCGTGCTTGAAGGCGATCAACTGCGTGCCGCTGCAGGAGAACACGGGGGACGCCGGCGCGATCCGCGAGGCTATTCGGCGATTGGAGGGTGGGCACGCGGTCTTGATTTTTCCAGAGGGTTCGCGGTCGATGGACGGCGCGATGCACGAGTACAAACGAGGCGTGGCGCTCCTGGTGAAGCGGGCGAAGTGCCCGGTGGTGCCGGTGGCGGTGGAGGGGTGTTGGGACGCGTGGCCCAGGGGTGGGAAGCCGCGGCTGTTCGTCCCCGTGGCGGTGATGTACGGGCACGCGATCCCCTACGACGAGTTGATGAAGGACGGCCCGGACGCGGCCTTGCAGCGGTTGGCGCGAGAGACGCAGGCGATGCGGATGGAGTTGCGGGCGAGGTTGCGGGAACGAACGTCGGGAAAATACCCGGTCGCGGGGGCCGGAGATTCGACGGAGATCGCTGGGGCGGGATGATGCACGAGGGCCGAGGTCGGCCGTTGTCACCATGGGGTCTTGACCCGAATGGGTGGTCTCGACACGGGAGCGCGGCGGTTATTGGGCGCGGCGTGTGAAGGTGGGAGGTTGAATCTGTTGGGCCGGGCAGGTTGAGGCTGCGGATTGGTGGTTCTTTCAAAATCCTGTGCTATTGTTGAGCGTCAGGAACGCTCACCATCGCGGGTCCACCGGGCACTCGGCCAGCGCGCCAGCACGCCCAACATCGGACTAAACCTTTCGGGAGCGAATCCGGGCAACGACTTCCGCCCACGCCGCGGGAACGGGGTGTGGAGATACGCCTGTGCAGACGAATCGGCCGATCGTTCCGATCGGTCGATCGTGGCGTGAGGGAAAGTTCGTGACGCCCTGGGGCTTCCGACGTTCGACAAGATGGTGATCGTGCCGCGCGACGTTGATCGCGTGGGGATTTTCGTTCGGACGGGTCGCAAGGATCAGGCGTGCCAAGTCGATCGGGCAATCTTGTGCGGAAGAACGACGACGTGGACCGCGTTCGCGAGGCGAGCGATATCGTGCGCGTGGTGGGTGAACATGTCGCGCTCAAAGCGAAGGGACGCGAGTACGTCGGCCTGTGCCCGTTCCACGACGATCACAAGCCCTCGATGAACGTGGTGCCGAGCAAGGGGATATTCCACTGCTTCGTGTGCGGCAGCGGCGGGGATGTCTTCAGTTTCGTGCAGAAGTTTCACAAGATGGAGTTCCGCGAGGCGCTCGAGTATCTCGCCGAGAAGGCGAATGTGAAGTTGACGCCGTGGAAGCCCTCGGGCTTGAGCGCGGGTGGAGGCGAGGAGGACGCTACCTCGGCGGTGGACACCCGAGTCAGTCGGACCGACCTCCTGAACGCGAACGCGTTCGCGTCGGAGTTCTTCAAGTTGGTCCTGGGCCACGCCACGCACGGGGCGGCGGCCCGCGCCGTCCTCTCGAGGCGTGGCATCTCGCCCGAGATGGTGGCGCAGTTCGGGCTGGGCGCTTCGCCCGACGACTGGGAGGGGCTGGTCAAGACGATCCGCAAGAAGGGGATCGACGAGCGCATCTTCGTCGAAGCCGGGTTGATCAAGCAACGTGAGGGCGGTGGAGGGTGTTATGACGCGCTGCGGAATCGCCTGATCTTCCCGATCCAGGACCAGATCGGGCGCGTGATCGCGTTCGGCGGTCGAAAGATCAGAGAGGAGGATGAGCCCAAGTACCTCAACTCGCCCGAAACGCGACTCTTCAACAAGTCCGCCACGCTGTACGGTCTGAACCATGCGGCGAGGGCGATCCAGCAGAAGCACACGGCGATCATCACCGAGGGGTATACCGACACCATCGCGTGCCATCAGGCGGGTGTGTCGAATGCCGTTGCGACGCTGGGCACCGCGCTGACGCGCGAGCATGCGGTGGTCTTGCGGCGTTTGTGTGATCGTGTGGTCCTGCTGTTCGATGGCGACGAGGCAGGGCAACGGGCGGCGGATCGCGCGGTCCCGATCTTCTTTGCCGAGCCTCTGGATGTACGTATTTGTGCGTTGGATCGTTTCACGACGGCCAAGGACCCGGACGAGTTGCTGAAGCAAGAGGACGGGCGCGAAGTCTTTGAGAAAGCGCTCGCGGCGTCCGTCGACCTTCTGGAGTATCGCTTCGCGAGGTTGAGGGCGAGGCTTGCGGGCGCGGGGGTGACGGCGTTGAGCCGAGCGATCGATGAGGAAATCGCGCAGTACGTCGAATGGGGCTTGGGGGAGGTGGCGCCGGTCCGCCAGACGTTGATCGTGAAGCAACTGGCGGCGTTGGCTGGTGTGGACGAAGACACGGTTCGGCGGGCCGTACCGCGCGGGAGAGGCGGAGCGAGACGCTTGCCGCAGGCGGGCAGCGCGATGGAAGCCAAGCCCACGGAGGTGGAACCTTCGTTGATGATAACTGCTCCGGGCGATACGCTGGAAAGGACGTTGGCTCGGGTGCGCTCGTTGGGCCTCAGCGCGTCGGAGCATCTGCTCGGATGTGTTCTGGTCGATGGTGAGTTGTGGAGCGCCCTGCCGCACGATCACGGACATGAGTTGATCGCGCCGCGTGCGTACGGTTTGGCGCTCATGTCGAGGCTCGCCGAGGTGGTCGATGAGATCGCGATGGGTGGAGATTCGCCCGGGCTGTCGCACGTCCTCGATGTGGTCGAAGACCTGGACGTGAAGGCGCTGGCGACGGCGCTCCACCAGCGCGTCGAGCACGAGACCGAGGCGAGCCGCGAGCGTTTGCGGCGACATTTCAATGAGTGTGTGCGTCAGGCGGCCCGCGACATCGCGATGAACGCCTCGAACCTGGGGACGGCGAATGATGGACAGACAAGCGAGGAGCGGGAGTTGCTGGCGATGATCGAAGTGCAGCGACGAGCACACGCGGAACTGGGCGCGGATCGGAGAAAGATGCCCAGGCCGAGGTAGGCGGACGATCGAAGGCGGCGTATGCCGTGCTTCGAGGAGAAGGACGGCCTGGCGTGCACGGGGCACGCGGGCGAGGGCCCGGCTCGACGTGAACTACGGCGAGCGGGGTGCAGGGATTGGACGAGAACGGGACGGCGGAAGTCCCGAAGGAGATGCGAGTGACAGTCGACCTTCACCCCGCAGTGCAAGACCTGATCGACATCGGACAGAGGCGTTCGTGGCTCAGTTACGAGGAACTGAACAACACGCTGCCCGACGAGATGGTGGATGCGGAGCGTCTGCACGAGTTGCTCGCGTACATCGATGCGACGGGCATCGAGATGGTGGACGAGTTGGATTTTAAGGAGCGGATGTGGCGATCGCGGAAGGGCGGCGCCAAGGAGTCGGAAGGATCGGCGGGCAAGTCCGCCCGGGCGATGAGCGTCGCGGGCGGCGAGCGATCCCAGGACGCCGCAAAGTTGCAGATGAAACTTCGTGCGGCGACCGTCGCGCCGTCGCCGAAGGCGACCCGAGAGAAGGATCGGGACGCCCAGGACGCGGACGACGAAACGCTGCTGCGCGAGTTGGACGAAGCGGTGGCGGAAAGCCACACGAAGCGGATGGACGATCCGATCCGTATGTATCTGTCGCAGATGGGCTCGATCCCGCTGCTGGCGCGCGAGGAGGAGATCCGCCTTGCGAAGAAGATCGAGACCACCCGGATGATCTTCCGTCGTCGATGCTTGGAGAGCGATTACATCGTGGCGCAAGCGGCAGAGATCCTGCGTCAGGTGCAGACCGGAGAGTTGCCGTTCGACCGGACCATGCGGCTCTCGACGGCGGAGGCGAACGCGAGGGACAAGGTGGCCGCACGGATCCCGGCGAACCTCCCGACGATCCAGCGTCTCCTGCAGTTGAATCGCCAGGATTGGGAGGCGCTCGAGTCGGCGAGGAAGGCTTCCGACGGTGCGACGGCGGCGCAGATCAAGGCCCGCATCATGGCTCGTCGACGCCGAATGGCCGCGCTGACGGAGGAACTCTGCCTGCGCACGGGGCGCATCATCCCGCTCATGCGCAAACTCCGTTCGATCGCGAAGAAGATGACGGACCTCGAGAGCGAGTTGCGTGTGGCCAAGGGCGAAGCGCCCGCGAAGCGGAAGCGATTGAGGCCGTACGACGCCGAGGACATTCTTGTCATGCGCGAGGAGTTGGACGGGCTGCGCTCGCTGGTGCTGGAAGACCCGCACGAACTCGCGCACCGTGTGCGCGTGATCAACACGGTCTTCTGGGAGTATGAACAGGCGAAGCGGGACCTCTCGGGCGGCAACCTGCGGCTCGTCGTCTCGATCGCGAAGAAGTATCGCAACCGGGGCCTGTCGTTCCTTGATGTCATCCAGGAGGGCAACACGGGCCTGATGCGTGCGGTGGACAAGTACGAATACAAGCGAGGCTACAAGTTCAGCACGTACGCGACGTGGTGGATCCGCCAGGCGATCACGCGGGCGATCGCTGATCACGCGAGGACGATCCGAATCCCCGTGCACATGATCGAGACGATGACGCGACTGCGTCAGATCCAGAAGGAACTCGTGCAGAAGACGGGGATGGAGCCGACGGTCGAGGAGTTGGCGGAGAAGGCACAACTCAGCATCAACGAGACGCGGCGCGTCCTCAAGATCAGCCGCCATCCGGTCAGCCTCGATCGTCCGGTGGGCGAGAGCGAGGACAGTTACTTCGGCGATTTTATCGAAGACGCGAAGCAAGGGGCGCCGAGCGACACGGCCGCCCAAGACATGCTGCGCACGCGCATCGAAGGCGTCCTCAAGACGCTGACCTATCGCGAGCGAGAGATCATCAAACTCCGCTACGGGATCGGCGATGGGTACACGTACACGCTCGAGGAGGTCGGACGAATCTTCAAGGTCACTCGGGAGCGAGTTCGACAGGTGGAGGCCAAGGCGATTCGGAAGTTGCAGCATCCTGTTCGGGCAAGGAAACTCCAAGGCTTCGTGGAGGCGCCGCATCGAGAAACGCGCCATGAGGTGGCCCCGCGGCGACGCGAACGAGCGAGCGCGAGCCATGAGTTTTCTTCGCTGGTCGATTCGGTCGCACCCATGGGCGGAGTGGACGCGAAATCGGACTCGTCGCGCGAACCGCACGGCATCGCCGAGGCCGCCGACGCCGACGCCCTCAGCATCGCGGAAGCCGATGAGGCGATGGATCACGTCCACCTCGGTGAGGTGGACGACGCGGCGGACGATGCCGCGGGGGATCACACCATATCGATGGATGCCGAGTTGGACTAGGGTCCGTCGTGAAGGAAAGTATGAAGACTCGACGCGTCCGTGTGATCGATTCGCATACCGAGGGCGAGCCCACGCGGGTCGTCGTCGATGGCGCTCCGGAACTCGGGCCGCCCGGCGCTTCCGTGGCGCAGCGCCTGCGTGTGTTTCGTGAGAAGTACGACTGGTTCCGAAGCGCTCTCGTGAACGAACCGCGTGGATTCGACGCCATGGTTGGGGCCCTGTTGTGCGCTCCCTCCAACGCTCGTGCCGTTGCGGGCGTCATCTTCTTTAATAACGTGGGGTTCCTCAACGCGTGCGGGCACGGAACTATCGGCGTGGCCAGGACTCTGCTGCACCTCGGGCGGCTTGGCGCTGGCTCACACCTCATCGAAACACCGGTGGGGGAAGTGACCATCCATGTGGCGACCGACGCGAGCGTCACGATCGACAATGTGGCGTCCTATCGCCACGCGAAGGATGTCAGCGTTCATGTGCCCGGGATCGGACGCGTGGTCGGTGA
The DNA here is from genome assembly GCA_964543905.1 of uncultured Phycisphaeraceae bacterium. Classification (GTDB taxonomy): domain Bacteria; phylum Planctomycetota; class Phycisphaerae; order Phycisphaerales; family UBA1924. The sequence continues at coordinate 219,465 of CAZIZO010000005.1, read as the reverse complement.
TGTCGCCTGGGGTGGAAACTGGTTCTATCTAATCTATGAGCATGGACAGAAACTGACGATGGACAATGTGGACAGGTTGACACACTACGCCTGGGCTGTTCGATGCGAGTTGGCCGCCGCGGGAGTCGTGGGAGCGTCAGGCGCCGAGATCGACCATATCGAGTTGTTTGGACCGCCGACTCGACCCGATGCCGACAGTCGGAACTTCGTGCTCTGTCCGGGAAAGGCGTACGACCGCTCGCCGTGCGGCACCGGGACCAGCGCGAAGATGGCATGCCTGTTCGCCGACGGAAAACTCAAGCCCGGTCAGGTGTGGCGGCAGGAGAGCATCATCGGCAGCCTGTTCGTCGGGCGAGTGCGCGTGGAAGGTGATCGCGTGCTTCCGTCGATCACCGGATGCGCGTACATCACCAGCGAGAGCGACTTGCTCCTGGAGGCGAGCGATCCGTTCCGGCATGGGATCGTGGTGCGATAAACACGCGCTGACGCGTGTCGTCGCGTCGGGGCCAATGATTGCCCCATGATGAATCGTTCCAACTGGCATGGCGTGATGCCCGCCATCACGACTCCCTTTGACTCCAAACTCGATGTGGACCTTCCGATGCTGCGTGCGCACGTGGCGAGCCTCGTGGAGGCGGGGTGCACGGGAATCGTCACGCCGGGATCCCTGGGAGAAGGGGCGACCTTGTCGCAGGACGAGAAGCAGGCAATCTGGCGTGCGTGCATCGAGGTGGTGGGCCAGAGCGTGCCGGTGGTTGCGGCGATTGCGGCGGCGGGGACGCGTGAGGCGGTCGCGCTCGCACGCGACGCCGAGCGATGCGGTTGCCGCGGTCTCATGGTCTTGCCGCCTTACGTGTACAAGGGGACGTGGCCGGAGATCAAGTCGCATTTCGCGGCCGTGTTCGGCGCCACGGGGCTTTCGTGCATGCTGTACAACAACCCCATCGCGTATGGCACCGACACCACACCGGAGCAGATCGCAGATCTTGCGGGCGAGCATGCAAACCTGCACGCGGTGAAGGAGTCGAGCGCTGATGTTCGACGCATCACGGCGATCCGCGCCATCCTGCGGGACCGTCTGGCGCTCTTTGTCGGCGTGGACGACTTGATCGTCGAGGGCATCGCCGCGGGCGCGACGGGCTGGATCGCCGGGCTTGTCAACGCGTTCCCGCGCGAGTCGGTCGCGCTCTTTGAGGCGGCGAGGCAAGGTCAGCATCAGCGAGCGAGAGCAATGTACGAGTGGTTCCTCCCGCTCCTGCGGATGGACGTGGTCCCCGAGTTCGTGCACTTGATCAAGTTGGTGCAGCAGCAGGTGGGTATGGGAAGTGAACGGGTGCGTGGCCCCAGGCAGCCCCTCATGGGAGTGGCGCGGGAGAACGCGATCGCGATCGTTCGGCACGCGCTCCGCACTCACGCGGACGTGGCGTGGTGAGGTGCGGGAGCGTCAACGCCGATCCATGCCCGATCCGCATATGGACGCCCGTCACGTCAACGAGTGAACCTGGGCGTTCCCTACTTTACTCGCCATTCCAGGATGCCCGCCGAGTATCCCTCCTTGCATTCCACCTCAAGTCGGAGTGAGTTGGTCGTCACCGCCTCGAACTCCAACTCATTGAACTGGTCCTTCGCCGTGAAGAAGGGAGATTGGATGTAGGTCTTGCCCAGCGGCACGTCCTTCCAGTCGTCGCCGTCCCTGTACTTGAGTGACCAGGATGCCGGCACGCGGCAGCCCCCGCGACGTGGCTCGTCGTCAAACCAGTACACGGCAACGTGTGTGACCCGCCGTGGAGTGTCGAAGTCGTACCGCACCCATTCGCGGGTGCCCCGGTGATCCCAAAAAGTGAGGCGAGGGATCGAGTGATCGTCCGAACTCGTTGGCTCTTGGCGATCGCAGAGGGCCAGCACACTGTCGTGGGAGGAGTGGTGCGAGGCGCTCGGGGTCATGCCTCGCGCGGGGCCAAAGCCCAGCACCGTGGGAGACTCTGGAATCCAGACTTGCATCTCGCCGTCCCCTCGGTTGGCCCAGCAGGAGTATGCAATGGCCACAAGATCCACGAGCGTCGCGGGCATCGATGGAAGATAGAGCGAGCCCTCACCCCAATCGTGCGGCACATAGCGAAGGGCTTTGCCCTTGAGGATGCACACCCCATGGAGGAGATCGGGTTTCCACTCCGATTCGAGCGCTGCATCGGGTGGGAGAACGATGTTGAGCACGCTGGCGGGCTTGACCCGGGAATCACCTTGGCCGCTCCTCTTGGTCGGGAGCGAATGATCCACAGATTCGAGGCAGTAGACGACAGGCCCTCGCTGGAGGGCAACTCGCCCCGCGTTCGCCGCCACGTTCGGGTGGGCGTGCATTCGCCGCACGGCCATGGGCAAGTTCAGTTTGACGACGTGGTGCTCTCCCGTCAGCCTCACGGAGGTGTAGCCGCGGGTGATCTTCGGATCGGAGATGTCCCGACCGTCGATGGCAAGGAGGGGGGGTGTTGCCCATTCGGGCACGCGCAGGTACAGCGTCGTCTGGTGCCGGGGCTTGCTGCACCTGATGATGAACGTGATGTCCCCATCCCAGGGATAGTTGGTGACTTGCTGGAGATGAAGTTCTCTCCCGTCGAGCGTGATGGTCGCGTCGCTCTGGGCGTAGAGGTTGGCATACACGCCCTCGCCTCGCACGGCGTACGCAAAGCCCGAGATCGAGCCAAGGAACCGGAGCACATTCGGAGGGCAGCACGCGCACGAGAACCAGGGCACGCGCGTGTGCCCGCCTCGGCTCGCGAGCGGGTTCACGTAGAAAAAATCCCGTCCGTCGAGCGAGACTCCCGCAAGCATGGCGTTGTACAGCACACGCTCGAAGACATCGAAGTGTCGCCCGTCGGCATGGAGCATGCCCATCCGCTGGCTCCAGAGCGCCAGCCCGATCGACGCGCACGTTTCGCTGTAGGCGGTCAGGTTGGGAAGGTCGTAGGCGACGGTGAATCCCTCGTTGTGCGCGCTGGGTCCGATCCCGCCCGTGATGTACATTTTGCGCTGCGTGAGGTCGTCATAGATGCGGTCGAGCGTTGGCGTGTAGTTGACTCTGGGGTCACGTCGTGCGAGGTCGGCCATGCCGCAGTACAGATACATCGCGCGGACCGCGTGCCCCTGGACCTCCGTCTGTTCGCGCACGGGGACGACATCCTGGCAATAGTCGCCGAAGAGGGTGCGGGGTGTGCCGTCGGCCTGCGGATGTCGGTGCCCGCGGAGTTCGACAAAGAACCGCGCAAGGTCGGCGTATTTCTCTTGTCCCGTCGCATCCGCCAGTTTGACGAGCGCCAGTTCGATCTCCTGGTGCCCAGGCGGGTCCATCAGTTTGCCCGGCCCGAAGACGCTCGCGACGTGATCGGCGGCCTTGATCGCGACCTCGAGCAGGCTGCGTTTGCCCGTGGCCTGGAAGTGTGCCACGCCGGCTTCGATGAGATGCCCGATGCAGTACGTCTCGTGGTCGTGCTGCTCACGCGTCCAGCGCTGGTCGAGGCCAGCCTTCAGCGTGTAGTACGTGTTGATATAGCCGTCGGGTTGTTGCGCGGCGGCAATCTTCTCGATCAGTGCGTCCATCTGCCGGTCAAGATCGGCATCCTTGAACTGGGCATAAAGATACGCGGCGCCCTCAAGGGCTTTGTACACGTCGGAGTCGTTGAAGAGCAAGCCCTCGAATGTCCCGGTGCGCCTCGCGGCCTTCTCGAAGTTCGAGAGGCGCCCCGTCGCTTCACACTGCTCGAAGTTGCGAGTGAGCGTGCCTTGCCGCAGCGCCTGGAGTCGAGGCGTCCAGAATGGACCGCTCAGGTGCACGCTCGTAAAGGGAACGCCCTCGAGTGCCGACGACACCGTGCCCACGGGTGGCACGGGGGAACCCGTGGACTGGGCAAGCACACTCGAAACCAACACCGCCGTGAGACCGATCGGGAAGATGGCTCTTCGAATCATGGTCTCAGCGTACCACATCCAGATACGATTGGCGAGTATCAAGCCCGGGTTCGGCGAGTCTGCGAGACTCGAATCTCGATCCGACCTTCGATCGTCTACGCTCGATCACTACGTCGGAGCCTTGGCTTGGGGGCGTGCGGAGCGGACTTGTGGCCACGTGGGTGAGCGTCGCCCGGCCCGCGCCGCTCGGTGATCACGACAGCGCGGCGGGATTGAGAGGACGGATGGTGTGGAGGTGCATGATGCGGATGCGTGGATGGATGTTGGGTCTCGCTTGGGTGCTCGCCGCGATCAAAGCCGTCGCGCAGCCGACGCTCATTGACCCCTTGGACGATCCCCGCGGTTGGAAGATCATCACGTCCGAGGGAGTCAAACTCAACATCGTCCGCGACGATGGCCTTCACGGCGGGTGCCTCCGTCTGGACTATGAGTTTACCACGGGCGCGGGCTACGGCATCATCGAACGCTCGTTCTCGATGGACCTGCCGTCCAACTTCGAGTTTGCGTTCGACATTCGGGGCGACTCGCCCGCGAACAACCTGGAGTTCAAACTTATCCACGATGACGTGCCCCCGGCGGGCAGCAACGCGCCCGCGGCCGAGAATGTCTGGTGGGTGAACCGCAAGGGCTTCAACTTTCCGGGCGATTGGACGAGGATTTCGTACAAGCGTCGACACTTCACGTTCGGATGGGGCCCGGACACGTCCGCGATCGCTCGCGTCACACGCCTGCAGTTTGCCATCGCGTCTTTTCAAGGTGGCAAGGGCAGCGTCTGGCTTGATCACCTGACGTATCGTCCTATGGAAGCGCCGGCCGTCGAACCGTTGGCCATCGTCGCCGCCGCGGGCTCCGAACAGGACGATGCCCATAAGGCCGAGTTCGCCGTGGACGGAAAGGACGATCTTGGTTGGCGATCGGCGGAGGGCTTGCACACGATCTCGCTCACGCTGGACCTCGGAACGCTCAAGGAGTTCGGCGGACTGGTGATCGATTGGGATAAGGACTATCGCCCTCACATCTGGAATATTCGACTTTCTGAAGATGGCGGATCTTGGGTCGAGACCAAGTTTTTCGACGTGATGCCAAGTGAACGCAGTTGGGTCGCGCTGCCGGATGCTCAAGCGCGATACATCCGCTTCATGTTTGACACGAGCGCGGACAGGCGTGCCATCGGCATCCGCGAAGTGAAGGTACGCGATGTGGACTTCGCGACGACCCCCAACGCGTATTACGCGGCGATCGCGAAGGAGAGTCGAGTGGGGCTGTACCCCAAGTACTTCCTCGGGAAGCAGACGTACTGGACGGTGGTGGGGGATGCGAACGGTGGAGAAAAGGAAGCATTGGTCGATGAGTTTGGCGCGGTGGAGGTGGACAAGCAGAGTTTCCGCATCGAGCCGTTCTGGCTCGTGAACGGCAGGCTGGTCACCTGGGCCGACGCGAACCATCGCCAAGACCTCGTGGACGGCGGTGTCCGGGTCATCCGTGAGACGAGCGATTCCGCATGCACGATCACGGCAACGTCCGAGGGTGCCGGGCGAGAGGGCGTCGTCGAGGTGAACTACACCTTCGAGTCCCAGCAGATGGCCGACGGGGCGCTTGTTCTGCTCGCGATTCGCCCGTTCCAAGTCAACCCGCCGTGGCAGAACCTCAACTATGAAGGCGGCTGGACACCCATGCGGAGCATCGAGATCTCGGATCGAGCCATCGTCTGCGACGGCCGCAGCCTGATTCTGAGCGAAGCCCCGACCATGGTGGCGATGTATACGGGTGCCGAGGGCGATGCCGTACGCGAGTTTGCGGCGGGAAACCGCCCGCACCGCGAACGCATCGAAGATCCGAGTGGGAACGCGTCGTGCGTCCTTGCGTTCGATCCGAAGAAAATGTCCGGTGCAACCCTCCGATGGGCGGTCGGCGACAGATTCGCCGATGAGCGGGACCGTTCGACGAGATCGTCAGTATCGTCGTCGGATTCGGCATCGATCCGAGTTCCACATGCGCAGATCGCACAGACCTTCCTCGCTCAGCAGCGATACATCCTGATCAATCGCGACGGCCCGGCAATCCACCCCGGGAGCCGCACGTACGAACGATCGTGGATTCGTGACGGCAGTCTCACCTCCGCGGCCTTGCTCGCGACCGGACACGCCAAGGAGGCTCGCGAGTTCATTGGCTGGTATGGGAAGTATCAGTTCGACACCGGCAAGGTGCCCTGCGTCGTCGATGCCCGCGGCCCAGACCCTGTACCCGAGCACGACAGCCATGGACAGTACATCTACGCGCTGATGAACTACTACCGCTATGAGCGTGACCGCACGCTGCTCGAAGACAACTACCCCCGCGTGAAGAAGGCGGTGGCGTACATCGAGTCGCTCATCGCGCAGCGTTCGACGCCCGAGTTTGCCGATGCGAACGCGACGCGCCAGGAGCCGGGCAAGCCTCCCGTGCCCGTGCGGGCGTTCCGAGGACTTGTGCCCGAGTCGATCTCGCACGAAGGGTACTCGGCGAAGCCCATGCACAGTTACTGGGATGGGTTTTTCACCCTGCGCGGCCTGAAGGATGCCGTCGCGATCGCGATGGTGCTGGGCGAGGAAACCGATGCCAAGCGGTTCGCGGTGTTGCGCGACACCTTCCAGCGATCGCTCGTCGAATCGATCCGCCTGACGCAAGAGGCGCACAAGATCGATTACATCCCGGGCTGCGTTGAGTTGGGCGACTTTGATTCCACCTCGACCACGATCGCGCTCTGGCCGGGCGCGACCGAAGACGCGTTGCCCCGCGCGTGGTTCGTCCGCACGTTCGAGAAGTACTGGGAGTTTTTCCAAGCGCGAAAGGCGACGGACACGTGGGAGGCGTTCACGCCATACGAACTGCGGCACGTCGGTGCGCTCGTCCGCCTCGGGCAGCGTGAGCGTGCGGTCGAAGCGCTCGAGTGGTACATGAAGTACCAGCGTCCAACGGGCTGGCATCACTGGGCCGAGGTGGTGTGGCATGATCCGGAGACACCAAAGTTCATCGGAGATATGCCGCACACCTGGTGCGGCTCCGACTTCCTCAACTCCCTCCGTGCCATGTTCGTCTATGAGCGTGAGTCGAGATCTCGCTCAAGTCAGGCCAACGACCCCGGCCCGGGCGACGAGGATGCTCTTGTGCTCTTTGCGGGCATCCCGAAGGCGTGGGCCGACGAGGGCGTGGAGTTCAAGAACTTCCCAACGCATTTCGGCGTCCTCTCGGCGTCGTTGCGAACAACTCATGATCGCGCCATGGTGGAGTTGTTGGGTCGTCTCCATGTGCCGCCCGAAGGCGTCGTCTTGGACTTGCCGTTTGAGCAGCGAGCCAAGTCGATTCGGGTGGATGGACGCGAGGTGCCACCGAGCGAGTCGGGGCAGGTGGTGGTGCGGACTGTGCCGGCCAAGGTGGACGTGCAGTTCTGAACAAGGGCGATGTCGCGCCCGAGCCTGATCTCGTGATCCATCGCCCGGAGAGAGACGGGCGGCTACACCGTCGCCCGAGCAAACTCGATGGCGAGACGCTCGATCGCGAGGTCCTCTTCTCCAAGCCCTGATTTCAGGCGGGAATCCGTTTCGACGCACTTCTCAAGCAGCACGCGGGCCTTGGCGGGCTTCACGCGTTTCGCGGCGGACATCACCCTCTCCGCACTGGGTCCCCACAGACGATACACCTTGCCGAGCGAGAATGGGTTGGCGCCGCTCGCCAGCCCCGCGCTACACCCATGCACTTTCTTTGCCAGGTCGGTCATCGCCCACAGGATCAACTGCACCGGGTGCCTGGCGACATCGATCGCCTCACGAACAGCCCGGACGTTCGCCTCCGCATCCCCGCCCAGCAGCACGCTCTGCAGCGACCAGACTTCTTCCTCTCGCGAGAGCCCCACAAACTGTCCGACCAGGTCGCGAGAGATCGGGCCCCTTCCGCCTTCCGTGGCGGCGGCCAACTTCGCGAGTTCGCTGTCCAATCGCCCCAGCGCCGCGCCCGCACGTTCCACGAGCAAGCCCGCCGCGTCGCGATCGATCGTGCACTCATAGCGCTTCTTGGCCCGTGCCACGCACCAGGAGATCGCCTCGCCCACCGTGACTTCCTCGCACGCGCGGACCTGCCCCACCCTCTCGATGATCTTGTCGAGTTTCCCGGGCCGCCACGTGTTCGAACGGAGCACCAGCGTCGCGCCCTCACTGGGAGCCTCGGCATAGCGCTCGAAGAGCGGGCGATTGTCCTCCTTCACCAGTTGATCGGCATTGTCCACGATGACCATCTTGTGCGAGGCGATCAATCCGAAACTGCGGCACTCATCCAGCACGTCCGCCGCCGGCGTCGTCGCTCCATCAAAGTTCACGCTGTCCACCTCACCAAACTCCTTCACCAGCGCCTCACGCAGTTGCTGCGTGTGCAAGGTGCGGAGAAAGACCTCATTGCCGTGGAAAACGACCACCCGGCATGTGGCATCGAGCGGTCGCGTGGACTCCGACGTTGAAGCAGGCTTTTTGCCCATAGTTGTCGAGTTTAGGTTTCGATCAGCCACGGCGTCGTCCGCGAGGCAGGGCTTGATGACGAGCCATTCTCCGGAGCCGATCTGGTCTTGTGATGGTGGTTCTTGGGCCTCGTTCGGGCACGAGCGTGCAACGACCGCGCGCCCGGCCACGTACAGTGTCCCGTGCTGATCCTGACCGTCCTTCAAGGCCCGGACAAAGGCAAGAAGTACGAACTGCCCGACCACGAGCCGCAACTCATCGGGCGTTCGAGCGAGGCCTTGCCGCTCTCGGACAACGCGGTTTCGCGTCGCCACGCCGAACTCACGCCCGACGACGGGCTCTGGTACATCCGTGACTTGCAGTCGCAGAACGGAACGTACGTCAACGGCGTGCGTCTGCTCGACCGGCAACGCCTCCGCCCGGGCGACCAGATCCGCTGCGGGCAAAGCCTCTTTGTCTTTGGCCAGACCGAGTCCAGCGACCCGGACGTGGTCCGCGTCGTGGGACCCAAGCAACTCGACGCGACGGTGGAGAAGACGCTGCCGAGCCGTGCGCTCTTCTCGACAAGCAACGAGGATTCGATGATCCTCGCCGAGCCCGAGCCGCGGGCCGCCGCTATCGACCACCTGCGGATCATCTACCGTCTCACGACGATCCTGACGACGCAGGCGCTCGATCGCCAGCAACTCCTCAAGAGCGTCATGGAACTGGTCTTCGCCGAGTTCCATCCCGAGCGAGGATGCATCATGCTCCATCGCGAGGGCGAGGCCCAGCCCACGCCCGCCGTCGTGAAGTACAAGGAGGCGCCCAAGGACGCCGACGACGCCAAGATCCACGTCAGCCGCACCATCCTGCAACTCACGATGACCAAGAGCGAGGGCGTGCTCAGCAGCAACGCGATGTCCGACCCGCGCTTCGCCAAGGGGGACAGCGTGCAGCGCTTCCACATCCGCTCGGCCATCTGCTCGCCCATCAAGTTCCGCGACAAGGTCTTCGGCGCGATCTACATCGATTCCTCCATCGCCAACTACAGTTTTACGCCCGAGCAGTTGCTCCTCCTCAACGCCATCGGCCAGCACCTGGGCCTCGCGCTCTCCAACGCCGACTTGTATCAGCAGAAACTCCAGAGCGAGCGCCTCGCCGCGATCGGCGAGACCGTCGCCACCCTTTCGCACTCCATCAAGAACATCCTCCAGGGCCTCCGCGGCGGGGCCGACGTCGTCGAGATGGGCCTCAAGAAGAACGACCTCAAGATCGCCACCAACGGGTGGGGCATCCTCAAACGCAACCTCGATCGCATCATCAGCCTCACGATGAACATGCTCGCCTTCTCGCGTCAACGACGCATCGAGCCCGAACTCATCCGTGTGGGCTCGATCATCGACGAGTGCGTGCAACTCCTCGAAGGCCAGGCGGCCACCAAGCAGGTCGCGCTCCTCGCCGACGTCGATCCCGAGATGCCGCCCGTGCCGATGGATTCCTCGCTCATCCACCAGGCGCTCATGAACCTCATCACCAACGCCGTCGAGGCCGTCGAGCCCGGCGTCGGCGCCGTCACCATCAAGGCGAGTTACCTCCCCAACGGCAGCCCGATCCTCCGCTCGCGCACGTCGCGTCTTCCCTCTCTCACCGACAGTCGCATGACGACCACGCCCGCCGTTGAGATCGCGATCATCGACAATGGCCCAGGCATCCCGGCGAGCAAGCAGCCTTGGGTCTTCGAGCCCTTCAACACCACCAAGGGCCTCAAGGGCACAGGTCTGGGGCTTGCCGTCGCCAAACGCATCGCCGAAGAGCACGGCGGCAAGATCACCCTCGATACGCAGGAGGGCAAGGGCGCCACCTTCCGCATCACCCTCCCCGCCGACGCCCGCGACATGATCGACCCCTCCGCGACCGCCCAATCCCGAAACCTCAGCGGGAACCCGGGAATCGGGAGTGCCAGTGCCGAGAGCGTCCGGCCTGGTGACGATCACTGAACGCCCATCGCTCCCACCATTCGGGGTCGAGGCCGAGACGCGGCACGACGCCCGCAGTGCGCGCCTACATCCGTTCGACGATGTCCTTCTTCGTCGCCGCGACCGCGCCCAGCAGTTCGCCCTTCTCCTTTGCCGGCACGTTGAACGTGTCGAGCGAGGCAGCCAGGTCCGCCGCCAGTGCGTTGAACTCCGACTCGGTGATCTTCATCCCACGGTGCGTGGACTTCATGCTCCGCCCCTCATATTGCTGCGGGCCGCCCGCAGCCATGCACACGAACTGAACCAGATGCTTCTTGAACATCGCAAGGTCTTCCGGCGTGGGCTTCCATTCCATCGCTCCGGGAATCTCCTTGCGGAAGAAGTTGACCTTCGGATCGCTCGCGGCACGCGCCACAAAGTCGTTGCACACCGCGGTGATCGCGGGCTCGCCCCCGAGGCGTTCATAGAGCGACTTTTCGCCCATTGTCCCCGTGTTCCCCGAGGGGAATGAGGTGGACGATGTCGACGCCATCGTCGAGCAGTCCACGCCCTTCATGCACCCGCTCTGCGAGCAGCCGGGTAGGGAGAGGGACACCACCGAACCAACCAAGGCAACAATCAATCCCGAACGCATGTTCATGGCCAGACTCTCCGAGGAATGTGTGACAGATCAAGTATGAACGCCTGTACTTCGTGCGAGGCTCGGCGCGGTTTTTGAGTTGGTCCGCAGGTCACGCGCGACGTGGGGCTTCGCATCGGGCGTTCCATGGTGCGCGGGCGCGCGTACTCTGGGGTCGTCCGCTATCGTGCCGTCGTGGCCCCCGCATCTTCGGAGTCGCTCATGAAACCCATCCTCTTCGCCATCCTCGCCGGCCTCTGTTGGGGCGTGGGCGAGATTTTCACCAAGGCCGCCCTCAACAGCAAGCACGTCGGGCCGATGGGCGCGATGCTCGTGCGGGCCGCCGTTACGCTGCCGCTCGCGTTCGCGGCGTGCACGCTCGCCATGAAGTCGGGGGGCGCCTGGAACACCGAGCCGCCCCACTGGTGGCGCGACATGCCCACGAGTGTGTGGCTCAAACTGCTCTTGGGCTCCGGGCTCCTCGCCGGCTTCGCGGGCGTGTTCTTCTTTTACGCCGGCCTCGCTATGCCCGGCGGCGACATCTCCAAACTCCGCCCCATCGCCTTCTCCTTGGCCCCAGCCTCCGCCGTCTTGCTCGGCTGGCTCATGCTCGGCGAAGAAATGACCATCAAGAAAGCAGCGGCGGTGGTGCTGATCGTGGTGGGGATCGTCATGCTCAGCGGCTCAGGCCCGAAGAAGGGGGACGCGGAGCGGGGAGATGCGGCGAAGGGCCCGCACACGCGGACGTCCACGCTCCCGCTGCCGGCCGAAGGGTGAGTGGGTGCCCGGGTCATGCTGCGCGTCTCGACGCGTGCACGGAACACACGCCGACATTCCGCTGCGCGACGCTACGCACGTCGATCGGCGGTCCATTGCCCAACTCGAAAGATCACAAACTCGCTCGCCTTGAGCATCGCCACGCCGACCAGCACGACGAGTCGCCCCTCGTCGATGTCATGCGGCGTCATCGTCGTGCGGTCGCATCTCACGAAGTACGCCTCTTCGGGCTTCGAGCCCATCAGCCCGCCGCCACGCCACTCGCGTTCGAGGAAGTTCTCGATCACGCCTCGCACCCGCATCCACAGCGCCTCTCCGTTGGGCTCGAAGACGGCCCACCTCGTCCCCCGATCGATCGAGCACTCCAGATACGTCATCGCACGGCGTACGCTGACATACTTCCACTCCGAATCCCGCGCCAGCGTGCGCGCGCCCCACAGCCGCAGCCCACGCCCTTCGAACGCGCGAATCACGTTGATCCCTTCAGCGTTCAGCGCGTCCATTTCACTCTTGGTCACCCGTCGCTCCGGTCCAATCGCGAGTTGAACGATCTCATTCGCTGGCGAGCGATAGACCGATCGCTCGTGCGTCACACGCGCGTACACCCCCGCGACAAACCCGCTCGCGGGCGTCAGCCGCTCGCGACCATCCTCCGTCCTCACCCGCACCCACGGGTAGTACAACGACGCACGCGACGAGTCAAGCCCATCCCGCTCCGCCACGATCTCCCTCGCGTCTTGCCCTGCTCCCCCATCCAGAATCACGAACCGGTCACGCATCCTCTCGCAGTGCGCAATGAGTTCATTCTGAACGGCCCGGCGAGACTCCCCGTTTCCTCGCACGTCCCTCGCGATGCTCGGCGCGACGATGATCGAGACGTCCTCGACGGATTCCATCGTCCGGAGCCCGGTCGCGCGCTCGCCCTCGACGTGCCCCCGATACGCCAGCGCGTCGGGGCGGGCTCCATCTTGCGCGTCGCCGGGCTGGTGCACGCGAACGATGAAGGCCCGCTTCCCGCCGTTTGCAAAGTAGGCTCGAACGCCCAGCGCCAGATCGTTCGTCGTTGGGTGGTCCTCGCCTGAAAAGTGCAGATCGCGGCTCGGGCCAAACACGGCTTCGAACTCCGCGATGCTCGTCACGAGGGTCGCGGGCCCGCGTATCGGGCCTGCCACGCTCGGCCCGATGAAGCCCGCAACACTCGTCGCCACTCCCTCGATCGACTTCGGTCGAAACGAAACTTCTTCCACGTACACGCCCGGTGAAATGAACTCCGGCATCATGCGGCTCCTCGACTTTGCTCCACCCACCATACGCCGGTCACGATCGTGAGGTCGCAAAGAAAACGCCGGCGTGCAAGCCCGCACGCCGGCGTGAAAATCTTGGAGTGCATCCTGATCCCGGCGAGCAACGTCAACAGCCCGCCGCGTAGCGGACCAGGAAGTACAGCAGGTCGTCGATCGTTACACCGCCGTCCGGAACGCCGTTGCCCGATCCGTCATCGAGATCAGCCGCGATGACACCGTCCGAATAGATCCCCAGGTAGTACAAGAGATCGTCGATCGTCACCCCGCCGTCCGGCGTGCCCGTGCCGCTCCCGTCATCAAAGTCGGCGGGGCAGGCCGTCGCCGGGTCACGGACCGTCAACGCGTAGATCGCGAAGCCACCGTTGATGCTGCTCCGACCGCCAAACGCAACACTCCGGACTCGCTTGCCCAGGGTCAGCACGCCCGCGTCGGCGAGGGATTGCGTGCTCACGATCGCCTCCACAACATTGAGCCCAACGTCGGGCCGTCCCACGTCGGTGCCCCCCGTGCCGTCGAAGACGCCCAGTTGCGCCTGTCGAGCGACGCCAAAGTCGGGTGCGGGAGGGTCTTGGTCCCCGAACCAGTCCGGAGCGAGCAGTTGCACGTTCGCCGTCGTGTTATCGTCAAACTCGATGGTCATCGTGAAGCCCCCGCCGCCATTGCTCACGTTGTAGAGAACGCCAAAGCGGGTGGCGGCGCCCATTCGGATGTTGTGGCCCATCAAGTTCGTCACGTGCGGCCCTTCTTGCGCCGGATCGGGAAGCCACGCGGGCTGCACGCCGATGTCGTCGCCATCGCCGGGGTCCAGGTCAAACGCGCGTCCACCTCCGTCCACCGTGTTGCGGTTCCCGATATGAATGATGTCGAGCGTATTGGCCTCGCGAACCAGTCCGTAGCGCATGCGCTCGAACCCGAGTGGGCTGAAGTTGATCGCCGTCGGCCCGCGATTCAGATCAAGCCCGCGATCCGAGATCGAACGGAAGCCCAGCGGCGCGTCCGGATTGTCCGCTTCGCCCGCGTGCACCATCCCGTTGAAGTTGTACGCCAGTTCAATGCCCACGTCGTTGTACACCGCCGGATGCTCGTCGATCGTCAGCGTGAACGCGCCGGACGCGCCCCCGACGCCCGCCACTCGAATGAAGTACGTCCGCCCCGCCTCCGCAGCGAAGCGGATGATCTCATGCGCTCCGCACGAGTTGTCGTCGCAGGCGATCGGCTCGGCCGCATCGCACGCCGCGAACACGGCCAGCGTCGTGTCCAGCGTGCTCGCTCCGCAGGTGTTCGCCTCGACCGTCCCCGATACAGTCGCCGTGTAGCGATACCACACGTCCAGCGTGTCGTCCGGGCTGCATCGCGTCCGGTTCGTGCCCGTCGCGTTGAAGTTTGTGCCCGTGATCGTCCCCGCGGTGATCGGTGTCGCGTTGGCGCACATGTCGTTCGCCGGCGTCCCGGCGCCGACGGTCCCCAACAGTTCAACCTCTCCCAGTTGCATATCCGTCGAGAAGAACGGCACGTCGAGCACCAGGCGATAGTGCGCATACCCCGTGGTGTTCTCAAACGAGAACTGCTGGTCTTGGTAGTTGGCAGTCGCCTGCGCGAGCGCGGACGTAAACAACGGGGTGTAGTCCGTCCCGTCGTTCGATCCCATCAGCGTGATGTTCGTGGGCGTCCGTCCGGGGAATCCCACGTCGTCATTCGCGCCATACATCACGATCCCGCTCACCACGGTCGTGCCCACCGCCGGTGTGATGTCGATCGTCGTCGGCCCAAGATTTCCGTTCAGCACGTTCAGTTTTCGGTCCAGTCGGTTGTCAAACAGGTTCGCCACGCCCTCGTTCGCGTTGCTCGAAGCGCCGGGGGTATAGGTGATGCTCACCACATCGCTCGGCGAAGTCACGTCGCCCAGTGTCGAGAGTTGCACCTCCGCGATCTGCATGCTGTTCGCCGACCCCGCACGGATCGTGGGGAACGTCACGCGATAGTCGCGATATGCCGTCGCGTTGCCAAACGACGCGGAAAAGAGGCTGAAGCGTGTGGTGGGGGGGGTGAGGTTGCCGGTGGCGATCGGGGCAAACGTCACGCCGTCGTCCGAACCTTCCAGCAGAAAACTCGTGGGGTCGCGCTCCGGCGCATCATTCGCCGTGATGAGCGAGAGCGTGCGCACAATGCCGCTCCCGCTGGGCGTCACTGAGAAGCCCGTGTTGATTCGGTCAAAGTTCAGGTATTTCGTCGAGGCGGTGTTGTCGATCGCGTTCGGGGCCGCTTCGCCCGCCGGGTGGTTGCCCGAGGAGGGTGTCAGCGCATCACCCGGGCGGGTGATGTCCTGCCCGGAAGCCTGTGAGCATGCGGCAGCACACAACGCCAACCATGTGGCACGAGACGTTCGATACGACATGCGATCTCCTTTTCTTCCGTGCGGGCACTTCGTCAAGGCGACGCGAGTCACGGCCCGCGTACCTACCCCGACGCACGGTACCGGAAAGCAGTGGGGCATGTCAACCCAACCTCGCGACTTCCGTGCAAACTTGACCGCTTCGCCCCTCCGAACCGAAAAAAATCGCCCCGGTCCATGGACCGGGGCGGTCAGTCAATCTGGGGTGCGATACGCCTACTTCTCTTCCTTGACCTTGAACTCCGCGTCGATCACGTCGTCATTCTTCTTCCCCTCGGCGCCCGCTGCTTGTGCGCCCGCACTTGCGGCCGCGCCACCACCCGCCTTCGACGCTTCATACATCACTTTGCCCAACTCCATCCGGGCGTTCTCGAGTTCCTTGAATGCCGCCTCGATCGCCGCCTTCTCGTCGCCCTTGAGTTTACCCTCCAGGTTCGACAGCGCCGACTCGATCTTCGCGCGGACTTCCGCGCCGACCTTGCCTCCGTGCTCCTCAAGTTCTCGTCGAGTCTGGATCAAGGCCGCATCGCCGCGATTCTTCAGGTCCACGAGTTCTCGCCGAGCCTTGTCCTCGGCGGCATGCGCCTCGGCATCACGCTTCATCCGCTCGATCTCGTCCTTCTGCAGTCCGCCGCTGTTCGTGATCTTGATGTCGGCCTTCTTCCCGCTCGCCTTGTCCGTCGCGGTGACCGTCAAGATGCCGTTCGCGTCGATCGCAAACTCCACCTCGATCTGCGGCATGCCACGCGGCGCCGGGGGGATCCCTTCCAGGTCGAAGCGACCGAGCATCCGATTGTCCTTCGCAAACTCGCGCTCGCCTTGAAGCACGTTGATCGTGACGCTTGTCTGGTTGTCCGCCGCGGTGGAGAACGTTTCTTTCTTGCTCGTCGGGATCGTCGTGTTGCGATCGATGAGTTTCGTCATCACGCCGCCGAGGGTCTCGACGCCCAGAGAGAGCGGTGTGACGTCCAGCAGCAACACGTCCTTCACTTCGCCCTTGAGCACCCCGCCCTGGATCGCCGCGCCGACCGCGACCACTTCGTCCGGGTTCACGCTGCGGTTCGGCTCCTTCCCGAAGATCTCCTTCGCGATCTGCTGCGCCTTGGGCATGCGCGTCGATCCACCCACCAGCACGACCTCGTCGATCTTGCTCGCGTCGATCTTCGCGTCCTTGAGCGCGTTCAGGCACGGCGCCTTCAGCCGCTCGAACAGGTCCGCCGTCAAGGCCTCAAACTTCGCCCGCGTGATCGACATCTGCAAGTGCTTCGGCCCGTTCTGGTCCGCCGTGATAAACGGCAGGTTGACCTGGCTCTCCTGCATCGTCGAGAGTTCACACTTGGTCTTTTCCGCCGCCTCCTTCAGCCGCTGCAGCGCCATCGGGTCCTTGCGAACGTCGATGCCTTCCTTCTTCCGGAACTCCTCCGCAATGTAATCGATCAGTTTCTGATCCCAGTCGTCGCCGCCCAGGTGCGTGTCGCCGTTGGTGCTCAGCACCTCGAACACGCCATCGCCGATGTCCAGGATCGATACGTCAAAGGTGCCGCCGCCCAGGTCAAAGACCGCGATCTTTTCGTTCTTCTTCTTGTCGAGGCCGTACGCGAGCGCCGCCGCCGTCGGCTCGTTGATGATGCGCTCCACCTTGAGGCCGGCGATCTCGCCAGCATCCTTGGTCGCCTGGCGTTGGGCATCGTTGAAATAGGCGGGCACGGTGATCACCGCGCGGTCCACCTTCTCACCCAGATAGTCCTCCGCCGTCTTCTTCAGATCTTGAAGGATGAACGCGCTGATCTGCTGCGGCGTGAACTCGCCCTGGTTCACTTTCACCTTCACAAACTCATCCGGACCGCCCAGGATCGTGTACGGCACCTTGCTCTCTTCGTCCCCCGACTTGCCATACCCGGTGTCCGCGCCCTTCGCCACTTCCGAGTGCCGACGCCCCATGAACCGCTTGATCGAAAAGACCGTGTTCTTCGGGTTCGTCACCTGCTGGTGCTTGGCGGGCTGACCCACCAATCGCTCACCCTTGTCGGTAAAGCCGACGACCGACGGTGTGATGCGATTGCCTGACGAGTTGATCAGCACCTTCGGCGTGCCGCCTTCCATGATTGCTACGCAGGAGTTCGTCGTGCCAAGGTCGATGCCGATGATTTTGGACATAGGTAAGGTTCCTGATTGGGCGATTTCATCGCCCGTGCTGAAGCGGGTGCAAGACGGGTGCCATTCATGGAGCGTCAATACCCCGCAATACTGTTGCCGTTCGGTCGCCGCAACCGCCCGTCGACACGCAAAACAAGCCGCTCATCTGCCGAACTGGCAGGCAGGCTCCTCCGCTCCGGCTCGCTCCGTCGCCCGCCTGCACGCGGCGAAGCACCCCCGTATCCTCATTCACCCTACGACACTCATAGCACCTGGTACAGAGAATGGGGGCAGGCCAGGGCCATGGTGTGGCCAAAGCGCAGGCGCTGAGGCTGACGGCGATGCCATACACCATCGCCCGTCCACGTCGCAGTCGAGCACGGTGCTCTCCTACCCTTACACGTTTGAGGAGATCGTCGTGCATCCCGCCCCCCCACATCCCAGGCACGTCCTCGTCGTCGGCGGCACCGGCATGCTCCGCGACGCCTCCCTCGCCCTGGCGCTCCGCGGCAGCGTCGTCAGCGTCATCGCCCAATCCCCCGAACGCCTCGACGCCCTCGCCCGCGATGCCGCCCTCATGGGTGGACGCATCAACCCCCTCTGCGTGGACTACGGCAACGACGAGCAACTCGCCCTCGCCCTCTTCTCCGCACGCCAGGATTTCGGCCCCATCCAACTCGGCGTCTGCTGGATCCACGACGACGCCCCTCGTGCCCTCCCCATCATCGCCGAGGCTCTTCGCGGCCAATCTCCACCCGCTCGCCTCTTCAACCTCGTCGGCAGCGCCGCCGCCGACCCTTCCCTCGAAAAACTCCCCAACACCATCTCCAAGGACTTCCCCGACATCGCGTGGCGACGCATCGTCCTCGGCTTCGTGATGCGAGGCAAGTCCTCAAAGTGGCTCGGCCACGACCAGATCTGCAAGGGAACCCTCGATGCCATCGACCACGATTGGGAAGAGTCCATCGTCGGCATGACCAAACCCTGGGGCGCTCGACCGCGGTGATCTTCATCCCCCCGTGCTTCGTTCCCAGCCCTCGATTCCAAGGTGGGCATGACTCTCATCCCGTCCCGATCTCGCTCGCCCACGCAACGGCCCGCGCAGCATCGATCCCCGTTACTTCCCCTCTTTCACCGCCTTCAGGCCCAAGTCCGTCCCCGCTTCCAACTTCCTCATTTGCGTCACCCGCGTCACGACGCGCGGCGACCACCGCACTTCAAACGTGAACTCCACCACATCGCCCGCCTTGAACTCCTCAACTCGAACCTCCGGCGCGATTTGTTCAAAGTCCATGATCATCTCGGGCATGCCGACCACCTCGCCCTTCTTGTTCTTGAAGGTCGGCAACTCCTCGTGGTGGATCTTGATGTACTTGTCCGGACCCGTCGCTTGGGGCAAGGTGTCGATCACGCCCCGCAGCGTGTACGAGGCATCGGGTGCGGTGGTCGATTCCACACGTGCCGATCTCGGACGAATCGTCTGAAAAAGCACGAGGAGCAACGCGATGCACGCGATGGGCACGAGCACCCACGACATGAGATGCCGACGCCTCGCACGTTGCTCCATGTCGATGTCGGCTTCGCGTCCCATCGCCCATGAGCGTAGCCGCACCGGAGCCCGTGCTCACAACTGCATCCGCCCCAACGGCACGCCCAACAACTCCCTCGCCTTCGCCACCAGCGCCCCATCCGTCAGCCGGTCCGCTCCCTCCACGCCCACCACCTTCGCGTCCGGCCTCTGCTCCGCGATCAACTTCGCCAGCCGTTCCCGCGCGGGCTTGTGGCCGATCACCGCCACCTGCTTCACGTCCCCGATCGCCTCCACCACGCGCGTGTAAAAGTTTCGTTCCTCGGCCTCACGCCGATGCTCCAAGTGCGTGATCTCCGACGACGGCGCGCCCCCAAATCCATGCGCGGGCATGTTGCTCACATGCCCCGTGCTCTGCACCTTCGGCTCGATTTCTGAGTCGATCCGCTCCACCTTGAAGATCCCGATCTCATCCAGCCGGACCAGCCGAGCGCATTCCGCGTCGATCATGATGGCGAGTCGCTTGTGCATACGACCCTCCTTTCTCGTCATGGTACCACAATTCCGCGGAGCCATGCGCATGACCTCTTGCTTGCTCGGATCGTCACGCGACGCATGCGAACGTTCTGCGAACTTTGGCCTTCCCAAGCCGCGTCCGCGTGAGCATTTTGGCCTCTCCCGCACATCCCTGGGGTCGATCAAAGCCTCGGCTTACACTTGCTCGATTCGTCCCTTCGACGCCACGGAGCATCCCATGTCCACCCCTCGCGTTGACCACTTCATCGCTGGCAAACGCACCACCGAATCCGCCCAAGGCGGCCAGCCCGGCGCGACCCACGCCGTCATCAACCCCGCGACGGGCGAGACCATCGCCCACGCCGAACTCGAATCGCGCCGAAGCGCCGAAGCCGCCGTCGAGGCCGCTCGCCAGGCCTTTCCCGCCTGGAGCGCCACCCCCGTCGGCGATCGCTGCCAGGTCCTCTTCCGCTACAAGCACCTCCTCGAAGTCCATTTCGACGAACTCGCCAACATGATTGTCCGCGAGCATGGCAAGACCAAAGCCGAAGCCAACGGTGACGTCCGACGCGGCATCGACTGCGTCGAGTTTGCCTGCGGTGCGCCCAGCCTTTTGATGGGCCGCACCCTCCCGCAGATCGCCGTCTCCTCCTCCTTCTGCCGAACCGAAGACACCTCCGGCGTGGGCATCGACAGCAGCGTCGATCGCGTGCCCCTTGGCGTCTGCGTCGGCATTACCCCCTTCAACTTTCCCGTGATGGTTCCTCTCTGGATGTGGCCCATGGCCATCGCCTGCGGCAACACCTTCGTCCTCAAGCCCAGCGAGAAAGTCCCCCTCTCCGCCGTGCGAGAAGTCGAACTGGCCCACCAGGCCGGCCTGCCCGCGGGCGTCCTCAACCTCGTCACGGGCGGTCCCGACACCGTCAACCACCTCATCACCCACGACGACGTGAAGGCCGTCAGTTTCGTCGGCTCCACCAAGGTCGCCCAGCACATCTACAAGACCGCGACCGCCGCCGGCAAGCGAGCACAATGCATGGGCGGCGCCAAAAACTACATGGTCATCATGCCCGACGCCAACCGTGACGCCGCCATCGAAGCCGTCGTCGGGAGCGCCTTCGGCAACTCCGGCCAGCGCTGCCTCGCGGGCTCCGTCGCCATCGCCGTCGGCGAGGTCGCCCAGTGGTTCGTCCCCATGATCGTCGAAGCCGCCCGCAAGATCAAGGTCGGCCCGGGCGACGCCCCCGGCGTTGGCATGGGCCCCGTCATCGATAAGCAAAGCCAATCGCGAATCCTTGCCTTCATCGACAGCGGAAAGAACGACGGTGCCGAACTCGTCTTCGGCGGGACCTGCTCCGCCATGAAAGAACAGAGCCTGTCCGTCACCCATCCCAACGGGTGCTTCGTTTGCCCCACCATCTTCGACCACGTCCGCCCCGGCATGCGCATCCTCGAAGAAGAAATCTTCGGCCCCGTCCTCTCCATCGTCCGTGAAGCCACCCTCGACGCCGCGCTCTCCACCCTCAACCGTTCCCGCTACGGCAACATGGGCGTCATCTTCACCTCCAGCGGGTACAACGCCCGACGTTTCAAAGTCCACGCCCAGGTCGGCATGGTCGGCATCAACGTCGGCGTCCCCGCACCCATGGCCGTCTTCCCCTTCGCCGGTTGGAAGCAGTCGTTCTTCGGCGATTTGCACGCCAACGGCGAGGACGCGGTCAAGTTCTGGACCGAGAGCAAGGTAGTCGTGGCGCGCTGGATGTAGTTCTGGTACACTCGCCCCATGCCCCGCATCACCCGTGCCGCCCTCATCCAGTGCTCCAATCCGCTCGCCGATACCTCCGATCTCGCCAAGATCAAATCGGCGATGATCGAGAAGCACATCCCCCTCATCAAGCAGGCGGCCGAGCGCGGCGCCAAAGTGTGCTGCCTCCAGGAGATCTTCTACGGCCCGTACTTCTGTGCCGAGCAGCACACGCGATGGTACGACACCGCCGAACCCATCTATCCCAACGGTTCCAGCGAAGTCGGACCCACCATCAAACTCATGCTAGACCTCGCCAAGAAACTCGCGATGGTCATGGTTGTTCCCATCTACGAAGTCGAGATGTCCGGCCTCTACTACAACACCGCCGCCGTCATCGATGACACCGGCGCCTACCTTGGCAAATACCGCAAAAAGCACATCCCGCACTGCCACCCCGGCTTCTGGGAAAAGTTCTACTTCACCCCCGGCAATGCCCACGGTGAGGGCGGCGGCTACCCCGTCTTCCAAACCCGCTTTGGCAAGATCGGCGTCTACATCTGCTACGACCGCCACTTCCCCGAAGGCGCACGCGAACTCGGACTCAACGGCGCCGAGATCGTCTTCAATCCCAGTGCCACCGTCGCCGGCCTCAGCGAATACCTCTGGAAACTCGAGCAACCCGCGCACGCCGTCGCCAATCAGTACTTCGTCGGCGCCATCAACCGCGTCGGGACCGAGAAGCCCTGGTGCATCGGCGAGTTCTACGGCCAGAGTTACTTCTGCAACCCCCGCGGCAAGATCATCGCCGAGGCGAGTCGCGACCAGGACGAAGTGGTCGTCGCCGACCTCGACCTCGACATGATCCAGGAGGTCCGCAACGTCTGGCAGTTCTACCGAGATCGTCGCCCCGAAAGTTACACGAAGATCGCTCGGGCGTAACATCCCCATATTGACCGGGGCGAGTTCGACGCGGGAGATTTTTTCTTCCTCGTGCTCGTTGCCTGTCGCGTCTACGGAATCGCAACCGCACCCGAATGGCGCAACACAATCTTCATACGGGCGATCAAGCGACGCCCTCACCTTCCGCACCAGATGTTGCCTCCGCATGCAGGACCAAGGAGTTTCACATGCCCTCTCCAATGCCCACCCCGGTCTCTGATCTTGCTCGCCCGTACACCTCCGTCGTCGTGGGCACCGATTTCTCGCCCTGCTCCGCCGTCGCGGTCCGCCAGGCTCGACGCATCGCCGCGTGGTCCAACGCCTCGGTCCACGTTGTCCACGTGATCGACACCACGGTGGTCATCGAGGTCGAGTCCGCCCTTTCCCCCATGCAGCAGGGCATCCGCGACGCGCTCACGTTGGACGCCCAGAAAGCCTGGGCCGACTTCGCCTCCACCATTCCCGGCGCGGCAGGCCTGCCTCTCCAGGTCTCCATCAACAATCGCCTCGTCGGCATCCTCGACCACGCGCGAACGCACAAGGCCGACCTGCTCGTCATGGGCGCCTTCGGCGACCGCCGCCCCGACGTGGGCTTCGGCACGGTCGCCACCGCCTGTGTCCGCAAGAGCATGACCGACGTCCTCCTGGCCCGGGATACCCAGCCCGGGCCCTATTCCTGCGTGGTCGCGGCCGTGGACTTCTCCGACACCTCCGCGCGAGCACTGGCTCGCGCCGCGCTCTTCGCCGCACAGGACGGCGCCGAACTGCACGTGCTCCACGTCTTCACCGCCCCGTGGCGGCAGTTGCATTACCGCGCCCCGACGCCGCTCGTGCAGCCCCACGAGCAGAAGCAGTATCGCGACGCCCTCGAACGCCGACTTGCTGAGTTTGTCCGTCCCATCGCCGACCTCCACGCGGGCTTGCGACTACGCACCGTGTGTTCCGACGACGCTGGTCATCGCTCGGGCATCGTCGAGTACGCCCGCACCGTCGCCGCCGACCTCATCGTCCTCGGCACGCGTGGACGAACCAACCTGCGTGACGTCCTCCTCGGCAGTACGGCCGAAAAGGCCCTCGACGAGTCCCCGTGCTCCGTGCTCGCCATCAAACCCGTCGGCTTCCGCCACCCCATCGCCGCGGGTGAGGCGTCGTCCGTCATCAACATCCGACCTCCACAATAGTCTCGTGACCGTTCAAGGTTCCTCTCCATGAAGACCGCCTTCTTTTCCAGCAAGCCGTACGAGAGGCGATTCCTCGATTCCGCGAATGCACACGCCGCACACGATCTCGTCTTCTTCGAGGCTCGCCTGTCGCTCGCGACCGCGGCCCTGGCCCGCGACATTCCCGCCGTCTCCATCTTTGTGTGCGACGACGCTTCCGCCCCCGTGCTTCGCACGCTCCAGGCCTCGGGCACGCGACTCCTCGCCCTGCGTTCCGCGGGCTTCAACCATGTCGATGTCGCCGAGGCCGAACGCCTCGGCATGACCATCGCCCGCGTGCCCGCCTATTCCCCCTACGCCGTCGCCGAGCACGCCGTCGGGCTTATGCTCACCCTCAATCGCAAGTTCCACCGCGCCTACGCCCGCGTCCGCGAGCAGAACTTCGCCCTCGACGGCCTGATGGGCTTCGACATGCACGCCAAGACCGCGGGCGTCATCGGCACCGGCAAGATCGGCGAAGCGGTCTCTTCCATCCTCCGTGGCTTTGGTTGCCGTGTCCTGGCCTTCGACCCGTCCAAGAACCCCGTCTGCGAGGCGATGGGCGTGCAGTATGTCTCGCTCACGGACCTTTACGCTGAGAGTGACATCATCTCCCTCCACTGTCCCCTCACGCCCGCCACACGCCACCTCATCAACGCCGCCGCGCTCGCCGCCATGAAGCCCGGCGTCATGCTCATCAACACCAGCCGCGGCGCCGTCATCGACACCCAGGCCCTCATCGCCTCTCTCAAGGCCGGACACCTCGGCTCCGTCGGACTCGACGTCTACGAAGAGGAGGGCGACCTCTTCTTCCAAGACCTCTCGCTCGAAGTCATCCACGACGACGTCTTCGTCCGCTTGCTCACCTTCCCAAACGTGCTCATCACCGCGCACCAGGGGTTCTTCACCCGAGAAGCGTGTGAGGCCATCGCCCGAACAACCATCGAGAACGTCTCCGCCTTCGATCGGGGCGAACTGCCCCCCGCCCACCGCGTCACGACTCGAAACCTCGCTCCGAACTAACGCTCCAGCCTCCGTCTCTCTTCTCGTGCGATCGCCCGTCGGCCTCTCCCCTGTCTCCCTCGTGCTCTTCGGAGCGGCTCTGTTTGTCGGCGAGTGTCCCGTGCGGCGATAGTCTTATAACCATTTCAGTAGCCTCCTTTGCCGTGGACCTGCCTTCCTTTTTCGATCCCGTGCGGGCGATTCCGAACCACATGAAGTCGGGACTGGTGGACAACAAGGTCCAAGGCACTGCTCCGAACGCCCGGACGGCCCATGTCCACGGGCTTGATTCCGTCGGACTCGTCCTTACTATTGACAGGCGGAGTGTCCGCCAATGTGAGCGGGTCTGAGGTTCGCCGTATGGACGAGGACGAAGAAATCGCCCCCGGACGTTGAAGCGTCACACACGACGCCCCGCTGCCCTTCCATTTGAATCTTCCCGGCCCGCCAAGGTGGCGAGCCAACGTCGAACAAAGAGTTCCCCACGATCCCGGGCGTGTTTGGCCTTGGGACCGCGATCGGAAGGAATCCGTGTCGCGGGTGTTCAAGTCAGTATTGAGGTTCCGTCATGTCCACCGCTGCCGCACCGTCCGCCGTCGCCGCTGGGTCGGGTTCCGACCTGTCCTTCATCCGAAACTTCGGGATCTGCGCCCACATCGACGCGGGCAAGACCACCGTGTCCGAGCGCATCCTTTTCTACACCGGCAAGAACTACAAGATCGGCGAAGTGCACGAAGGCACCGCCACCATGGACTTCCTGCAGGAAGAACAAGAGCGCGGCATCACGATCCAGTCCGCCGCCACCACCTGCCCCTGGACCCGCAACGGCAAAGATTACAAACTCAACCTTATCGACACCCCCGGGCACGTCGACTTCACCATTGAAGTCGAACGCTCCCTCCGCGTCCTCGACGGCGCGGTCGCCGTCTTCGACGGCAAGGAAGGCGTCGAAGCGCAGTCCGAAACCGTCTGGCGCCAGGCCGACCGGTACAAGGTCCCGCGACTCTGCTTCATCAACAAGTGCGACAAGATCGGCGCCTCGTTCGATTTCTCCTACGACACCATCAAGAAGCGCCTCGGCGCCAACGGCATCCCGATCCAGTGCCCCATCGGGCACGGGCACGAGCACAAGGGCGTCATGGACCTGGTGACCAAGCGTGCCTTCTTCTTCGAAGGCGATAAGGGCGACAAGGTCCGCGAAGTCGATATTCCTGCGGAAGAGAAGGAGTACTTCGACAAGTGGCGCCACGTCATGCTCGAAAAGGTCAGCGAACTCGACGATGCGTTGATGGAACTCTACCTCGAAGGCAAGGAGCCCACGATCGAACAGATCAAAAAGGCCCTGCGCAAGGCCACCGTCGAACGCAAGTGCTACCCCGTCCTCTGCGGCGCTGCGCTCCGGAACATCGGCGTCCAGTTGCTCCTCGACGCCGTCGTCGATTACCTCCCCTCGCCCACGGAGAAGCCCGAAGTCACCGGCACCGACCCCAAGGACAAGAACGTTCCCCTGAGCCGCCCGCACGATCCCAAGGCGCCCTTCGCCGCGCTCGTCTTCAAGGTCGTGAGCGATCAGCACGGCGACCTCACCTACATCCGCGTCTATTCCGGCACCCTCACCAAGGGCACCCGCCTCCTCAACCCGGGCAACGGCAAACGCGAGAACGCCAGCCGCATCTTCGAAATGCACGCCCAGAACCGCATCCCCCTCGAAGAGACCACCGCCGGCAACATCGTCGCCGTCGTCGGCATCAAGGATTCCTTCACCGGGGACACGCTCTGCGATCAGGACGATCCCATCATCCTCGAGCGCATGCACTTCCCCGAGCCCGTCATCGCCATGTCGATCGAGCCCAAGAGCCAGGACGACAAGCGCAAACTCTCCGAATCGCTCGCGATCATCCGTCGCGAGGACCCCTCCTTCCGCTTCAACTACGACGAGGAAACCGGGCAGACCATCATCGCCGGCATGGGCGAGTTGCACCTCGAAATCATCCGCAACAAACTCATCCGCGACATGAAGGTCAACGTCGAGACCGGCAAGCCCAAGGTCAGTTATCGCGAGGCCATCACCCGCAAGGCCGAGGAAGTCCGCGGGCTTTTCAAGAAGCAATCCGGTGGTCGTGGTCAGTTTGGTGACTGCACCATCACCATCGAGCCCTTCACCGCCGCTCAGGCCGCCGAAGAGGAACTCGATTTTACCGACAACATCGCCTTCGAGAACAAGATCGTGGGCGGCGTGATTCCCAAGGAGTTCATCCCCTCCATCGAGTACGGCGTCCGCGAGACCGCGAAGAGCGGTGTCAAGTTCGGCTACCAACTCATCAACGTCAAGGTCACGCTGACCTACGGCTCCTACCACGCCGTCGACTCGTCCCAGATCGCCTTCGAGCAGGCCGGTCGCATCGCCCTTCAGGAGGCCGTCAACGCCGCCGGACCCGTCCTTCTCGAACCCATCATGAAGGTCGTCGTCACGGTCCCCAACGACTACCTCGGCAACATCACCGGCGACATCTCGTCCCGACGTGGCATGATCATCGACACCGAAGATCGTGACCCCGTCAAGTTGGTCACCGCCGAGATCCCCCTCGCCGAACTCTTCGGCTACACCACCGCCATCCGCGGCATGTCCCAGGGGCGCGCCTCCAGCACCATGGAGTTCCTCGAGTACCGCGCCATGCCCACCAGCATGATGCAGGAAGTCCTCAAGGCCCAAGCCGGCGAAGGCAAGGCCGATGCCGGCGGCGGCAAAAAGAAGTAATCTCTCCTCATTCACCACACCCTCACAGGCCCGGGCACTCGCCCGGGCCTTTTCTTCTTCGGCCCATCTTCTGATCTTGCCCTCACCCTTCCATCCTCGGGGCGGGCTCGCCGGACTCACCGGCGTTCTCGCCGCTCCTCAAGGATGCGACCCTCGCCTCGCGTATCCCAGATGAAGTAACGATTCGCCGGCCATGCGGTCGCGGCCATGAGCCGCGTCCCGTCGGCGCTCAGATACGTGTGCTCTATCCAATACGCCCCCGCACGCAGCGTGCTCACCTCGACCAGCCTGGGATCCGGTGAGCCCGGCAACCAGAAAAGTCCCAGGATTCGGATCGTGCCGTCACGCTGCGGCACAAACAACCGACGCGACTCGCGATCAAAGCACATCCGGGCGACCTGGGTCGCGAGCGGGTGAAGCCTCGCCGCGACACGGCGCTGCGACACATCCACCAGAGCCACCTGTCCCTCCGTGCCCCCTGCGGCGATCCACGCTCCATCCGCCGAAAACGCGACCGAGTTCGTCATCCCTTCCATCACTTCGACAAACTCGACGCCCGGGCGGTCTCGACGGATGATCGCGATCCGCCCCGCGCTCGCCGAACATGCCGCCAACTGCCCATCGGGGGATATCTTCAGCGTCTCCGCGAGCACGCCCGGCGCGATCGGGCCCTCCGCCAACGTCCACCCCACGCTCGGCGACAGCGTGGGCACCTCGAAGCATCGCACGGCAGGTCCCACCCCGTGCAACACGAGGGAGCCATCCGGCGTGCACACACTCACGCCGACGTCCTGCCCCGTGCCCAGCCGACGCGTCCATGTCGCGCCCTCCACGAGGTCGTACGCCGTCAGGACAGGCCCCGCTTGGGTCCGGATGACGTACCTCCCATCGGGTGTGATCGTCAGCGTGCTCCCCGCTTCGATCGCCTCGCCCGCGTAGAACTCGCGCACGACCTCGCCCGTGCGCCCGTCGCGCACGCTCAGCGGCCCCTTGCCATTCTCACCCAAGATCGGGCACGGATGAACGACGCTCCGAAAATCGGGCGTTGGGGTCGCCACGTCGATCGCCTGAACCTCCAGCACGTCGCCCACCGCGTTCAAGTCCCATTCCTTCACTTCCCCCGTGCTCGCGCCGGTCCAGGCCGCCGCTCGACGCGTGGACGCAACAAACTGGAAGACCCCGCCCTCGATGCCGCGGAGGGACCGCCGGATTCGTCCGCTCTCCACGTCAAAGACCGCCACGCCGCCGGCCACGGTCGCGACAAACGCGTCGCCTCCCGACAAGATCGCCACGTGCGCCGGTTCCGAGTGGGCGATCGCGAAGCGCCTCGGGGCGGTCGGGCGTGCGAAATCCATGATCTGGACGATCCCCGCGTGCGCCGTCAACGCCCATCGACCATCCTCGCTCCATGCGGCGCCCGCGTCTCGAGCGGACGACGCCGGCTCGGGCGTCACCCCCACTCGTTGCCACGACTCCGTGTCATAGATCGCGATTCCGCGGACCGTGCCCGCCAGCAGCCGAGCCCCGTCGGGGGACCAACGAAGCGTGTTGGCCCGCGCAGGGAGCCCGGTGATCGTGCGCACCAGACGCCCATCATTCCCGTCGTGCAGCGTGATCGTTCGATCCCGCTCCTCCGCCGAGGTCCAGAATCCCGCGCCGACCGCGACGAGCGAGCCATCGGGCGACCATTCGATTCCCACCACTTCATTGACCAGCCCGTCGATGTGCGCCACGGGCTCCAGCGTGAGGCTGTCCAGGATCGCCACGCGACGGTCGTACGCGAGGGAGAGCGCCAGCCGCGACCCATCCGGGCTCCACGCGACCGCCCCGAATCGTGAGCCGCTCAGTCCATCCCGCGAGCGTCCCCGCACGCGTCGTCCTGTTTCCACGTCGAAGATCGCGAGCGAGTCGCCGTTCGTCATGGCCAGCGACTGCTCGTCCCGCGAGAGGGCCAGGCCCGTGCAAAAGTGCCCTCCACCCGGCGCCAGCGTGCGCACGCTCTGATCGAGTTGCGCGCGAGCAAGATTCCATTCCCAGCCTCGATGCTTCGGGTGGGCGGCCTCCAGCCTCGCCCGCGCCGTGCCCAGGTCGCCCGCACGCATCGAGGCCGACGCCGCTTGCACATTCGCGATGTACTCGTTGATCTCGCTCTCCGCCGCATGCCGCACGCTCTCGGCCGCGTTCTGGTCGGCCAGGTGGCGAGCGTCCATCGCCCGCTTCAGCCCGATCGAGGTGCCCACGACGCCCAGCAGCAACGCCGCGATCACGCTCGCGGCCCCCAACGACAGCGCCCGATGCCGTCGAACAAACTTCCGCAGGTAGTACACGGCGCTGGGCGCCCGGGCCGCGATCGGCTCGTGCGACAGGGAGCGACGAAGGTCCGCCGCCAGTTCCCCCGCGGATTGATACCGCATCTCCGGTCGCTTCTCGATCGCCTTGCGCACGATCGTCTCCACGTCGCCGCGCAGTTCCGCGACCAGTTCTCCAAGCGGGCGTGGCTCTTGATCCTGGATCATCTGTGCGGCCTGCAGCAGCGTCGAGGTCGAAACGTCGTACGGCAGCACGCCGCTCAACATTTCATACAGCACCACGCCCAGCGCGTACACGTCCGAGCGCGTGTCGATCGCACGCGGATCGCCGCTCGCTTGTTCGGGGCTCATGTACTGCAACGTGCCCAGGAGTTGACCCGCTTCCGTGTGCGGCATGGTCGCGGGCAGGTCCGAGGCCGTCAGCCGTGCCACCCCGAAGTCGAGCACCTTCGCCTGCCCATCCGGGGTCACGAGGATGTTCCCGGGCTTGAGGTCACGATGGATGATCCCCCGCCGGTGGGCGTGCTCCACCGCATCGCACACCGTGACGAACAGCCCGATCCGCTCGCGCGTGCTCATCCGCTGTGTCTTCGCGTGCTCCAGCAGCGTCCGTCCGGAGATCAACTCCATCGCAAAGTACGGCAGGCGTCCGCCCTTCGTGATCGCCACACCCGCTTCGTAGATCCTCGCGATGTGCGGGTGCTCGAGCGCGCCCAACGCCTCCGCCTCGACGCGGAATCGCTGCGCGGCTCCCTTCGCCACCAGCCCCGTTCGCATCACCTTCAACGCCACTCGCCGCTTGGGCGATTCCTGCGTCGCTTCATAGACCGCACCCATCCCACCGATCCCGATCAGTCGCTCCACTCGATACATGCCCACACGCTCGCCGAGGAGCGGATCTCCATGCAACGATTCCCCTCCCGGCAGGCGGCCCTCGTTCGGCGGGGTCGGGAGCAGGCGCTCCGCCGTATCGTGCGCCGCCAGCAATCGCCGTAAGCGAGCGACCGCCCTCGCATCCTGCCCGCACTCGGCTTCAATGACCCTCGCGCGTTCCTCGGGCGAAAGGTCCAGGACGCGCGCAAAGACCTCTTCCAACCGCGTGTCCATGCCGCGAGTGTCGTCGTCGGGACCGGTCATGCCTCGCTCGGCCCGGTTGCGGGCGGGTTGTCCTCGCCCTGGATGCGATCGATCAGCCACGCCCGCGCGAACGCCCAATCACGCTTCACCGTCATCTCCGCGACGCCCAGCAGTTCCGCGCTCGTCTCCACACTCACCCCAGCGAAGAAGCGCAGCATCACCACCTCGTACTTGCGACGATCCATCCGCTCCAACGCCTCGAGCGCGTCGTCGAGCGCGAGCATGTCCACCTCCGGAGAACCCGCTTCCCCCGATAACTCGCTGAAGGTGATCGCTTCCCGCTTCCCGTGCTTCGCGTGGCGGATGCGTTCTCGGGCCTTCTCGACCAAAATCCGTCGCATCGCCTCCGCCGCCGCCGCAAAGAAGTGCCCGCGTGTGTTCCAGACTTTCGCCGCGTCGTCGCCCTTCCTCACCAGACGCAGATACGCCTCGTGGACCAGTGCCGTCGGCGGCAGCGTATTGCCCGCAACCCCACCCGGTTCTCGCGCCAGTCGTGCCGCCGCCAGCCGACGCAACTCGTCGTAGACCAGCGGCAAAAGGTCCTTCGACGCGAGCCGCGACGACGCAAAGCCCAACCCGTCGTCGCCGTGAGCAGGTTCGCGGATGTTCGCCTCGTCCTGGCCCTCACGTCGCTCCATCGTAGAAAACTCCCCGCTCGATGTTCTCTCCGCTGTTCCAGTATCGCACGATTCCATCGTCGGAACAAGCCGCCGTTGATGCGATTGCGCGTCAGGGCGACGTTTGGGGTTCCGAAAACGGGGCGGGCCGCGGAACCCGGTGGTCGCTCCCGTACATCGTGCGCGATGGGATTGCTGCTCAGGAGACGTGTATGAAGGTTGCAACTTCCCGGTTGGCTCTGGCGCTCGCGATCGTCGCGGGTGGAATCTGCCCGCTCGCCGCGCTCGCCCAGAGCGAAGCCGGCGGCACGCCCGCCGTCATCACCTACCAAGGTGAGGCCCGCAACGCCTCCGGGCAGCCCCTCCAAGGCGCAGGCGAAGTTCGGTTCGAGTTGTTCGACCTCCAGAGCGGCGGCACGCTCAGGGGAACCGCTGGTCCGTATCCCGTCACGTTCAACAACGGCATCTTCACCGCCGACAGCGTCGCCTTCCTTCCCAACCCACCCGCGACCGACGCGTTCGGTACCGGTGCCGAGCCGCGCTGGCTCCAGATCTCCGTTCGTGCCCCCGGTTCCGGCGCATTCGTCACGCTCTCCCCTCGCCAGCGCCTCACCCAGACCCCCTTCGCCAAGGTCGCGACCAAAGCACTGGGCGTCGATGCGTCGGGCCTCTCCGGCACGCTCCCCGCCGCCTTCGTCACCGGGAATAGCCTCGTCCAGGGCAACACCACGCAGACCATCTCGGGCGCCAAGACCTTCAGTAACGCGAGCAACGTCTTTGTCGGCAACGGCGCGGGCCTCACCAACGTCGCGGCCTCTTCCTATACCGGTCCCGTTTCCGACTCCCAACTCAGCAGCAATGTCGCGCTCTTGGGACGCCTCAACCAGGTCTTCACGCAAGACAACAACTTCGCCGCTCGTCTCGGCGTCGGCACCCTCCCCACCGAGAAGTTCGACCTCGCCGCCGGCGCCGGCTCCTTCGTTCGCTTCACGTCCGCTGCGGGCGACATGGTCTTCAACGGCGGGAGCGACGGCGTCATGACCTTCGGCAACCTCGGCATCACCTCGGGACGCACCCAGTTCACCAACTCTGCGGGCACGCCCCTCCTCAGCATCCTCAACACCAACGGCCATGTCGGCGTCGGCACCGTTTCGCCCTCCCAGAAACTCACCGTTCAGGACGGAGCCGTCGCCCTCGCCAACACGGCCGACGCCAAGACCTATGCCATGAACTATGACTCGACGGGTGATTACTTCTACCTCGAAGAGATCGGTGCCGCGCGACACTTCGCCATTCGCAACGGCGGCTTCCTCGGGATCGGCACCACCACCCCCGGCCTCGGAACCGCCGTCGGGCAGGCCCTTGACAAAGTCGAGATCACTGGACCCGACGTCGGGCTCCGCATCAAAAACTCCAACGACTCCGGCGGCGGCGTCCTCTGGAACTCCTTCGGTACGCTCCACCTCGGCATCTACAACCCCGCCGCCTCGGGCAACTTCGGTCAGGTCGCCCCACTCACCCGTCGCTCCTTCTTCTCCATCGCCAACGATGGACGCGTCGGTTCCGCCACCAACACCGGCGGCAACCCCGCCTTCCGAAACCTCCTCGACAACGGCAGCGGGCAAATGGGCATCGGCACCACCGCTCCTCAAGAGTCCGTCTCCATCGTCGGCGGGCTCAACGTCGATCAGGGGGAATCCAACAACGGCAATCTCGTCATCAACAACCGCGTCTATGGCATCTCCTTCGGCAGCCTCGCCGGCGAAGGCATCGGATCCGCCCGCACCGTCGGCGCTCCCAATCGCTTCGGCCTCGACTTCTACACCGGGGGCGCCGGCGTCAAACGCATGAGCATCACCAGCGCCGGGCTCGTCGGCATCGGCACCGTTTCTCCCGCCACCCTCCTCGACGTCAACGGCACGATCACCAGCCGCGGCACCGACTTCATTCTCAAGGGGCGTGGCGGCGGCCAGGGCAACAACGCCAACAACGCCCGCGCCCTCGTCGATGGCGGATGGGGCACCGGCTCGATCGCGGGCGGCGGGTTGCTCATCAACTACGCCAACGATTTCGGCCGCGTCGTCGTCGATAGCGCCCTCCGCGTCAACGGCCGCGCCACCGTCAACGAACTCGAAATCACCGGCGGCTCCGACCTTGCGGAGGCCTTCGACGTCCATGCCGACGTCCCCGTTGTCCCGGGCATGGTCGTCGTCATCGACCCCGATCGTCCGGGCCAACTCATGCTCACCGACTCGCCCTACGACCCACGCGTCGCCGGCGTGATCTCCGGCGCCAACAACCTCAAGCCCGGCATGCTCATGGCCGCCAAGGGGGAGAAGCACGCCGACGGCAAGCACCCCGTCGCCCTCACAGGGCGCGTCTGGACCTGGTGCGACGCCGGCGCGGGGCCGATCAAGCCCGGCGACCGTCTCACCACCTCTGCCACGCCGGGGCATGCCCAGGTGGCGCTCTCTCCGACCGCCGCCGACGGCGCCGTCATCGGAAAAGCCATGACCTCCCTCGATTCCGGTCGCGGGCTCGTCCTGGTGCTCGTCAACCTTCAATAGATGCCAGTCCTTGGAGGACCACCCATGAACCACCTCTCTCGATTTGGCATCCTCACCCTCGCGGTCGTCCTCGCTTCGGCACCCGCGATCGCGCAATCCGACGAGCCGGCCGATCCGGCCATCGATCGCCTCGTCTTTCTTGCCCAACGCCTTGCCGATCAACCCGACGACATCCCCCCCGGTTATGTCCTCGTCGGCGACATCCAGTATCCCATCGACGATTTTCTCGGCGGGCTCTACGGCGATCGCGCCACGCACGGGCCCGCCGCCTACTGGCCTTACAACCCCGCGAGCGGCAAGTACGAAGTCCCCTTCGCGTTCGACACCTTCAACCCCCAGTTTCCCCTCCCGCCCAACCCCGGATACGTCAACACCGGGAATCGCGACGCCATGCGAAACGCAATGGGTGAGATCGAGGCCGTCTGCAACGTCGACTTCATCGAACTTCCCGTCTCGCCCCCGGGGCCCCACATCTTCGTCCGCAACTCCACGGGCAACAACTCGCCCATCGGCATGACCCCGCTCAACACCGTCAACATCGTCAGTTGGGGGACCCGCTTCATCATGGTCCACGAACTCATGCACTCGCTCGGCATCCAGCACGAGCAGTCCCGCCCCGATCGAAACTCCTTCGTGCAGATCAACACGGGCAACATCCAGAACGGCGAAGCCTCCAACTTCGACCTGGTTTCCAACGCGACACCGCTTGGGCCCTACGACTTCGACTCCGTCATGCACTACGACCGCTGCGCCTTCGCCACCGCCTGTCCGAGTGGCTCGTCGTGCAACTGCTCCTCCGCGCAGCAAACGATCACCGTTCTTCCTCCCTTCGCCGCCCAATGGCAGAACGCCATCGGCCAGCGCGATCACCTCAGCGAGGGCGATCGCCGCGTCCTCTCCTTCCTCTACCCCTACAACGACTGGAAGTTCGTCGGTCCCGGCACGTCGCAGCCCGAAACCGGCACCTATCTCAACCCCTGGCACAGCGCCCCGCAAGGCCTGACCCAAACCCCCGTCGGCGGCACCCTCCACTTCCTCCCAGGCACCTACTCGGGCGTCGGCCTCTACACCCGCCGAATGCTCATCAAGGCGCCCGTCGGGAACGCCGTCGTTGGTCGCTGATCCGTTCACGCCTCTCCCAGCCAAGCCTCCTTCGCACGAGCGCACCATGAACCACGCCCTCGCCCTCACCTCGCTCGCCATCCTCACCTCCGCGGCCCACGCCCAATCCGTCGTCCTTGTACGTTCCGTACTCGGCTCCGGTGGCGGCTCCGCCAGTGGCGCCGGGCTCACCCTCAGCGGAACATCAGGGCAGTTCGCGGTTGGGAACGCGAGCGGTACTTCACTCACCTTTGTGGGCGGCTTCTGGGGTGATGGCCGTCAGCCCCCGCGGTGTCCCGCCGACGTGGACGACGGCACGGGCACCGGAACACCCGACGGCGGCGTCACGATCGAGGACCTCCTCTACTACCTCGCCATCTTCAGCGACGGCGACGTCCGCGCCGACCTCGACGACGGCTCCTCCACCGGCACGCCCGACGGCGGCGTGACCATCGAGGACCTGCTTTATTTCCTCGATCGCTTCCAGAACGGCTGCTAACGAACTCGAACGTCCGCCGCCTCGCCCGTACTCTCCGCCGCCACGCCCAGCACCGCCGCCCACACGTCCAGCGGCTTGGCGTTCTCGCCCCGAGCGCCCTCTCGGATCGCCCGGGCGCACTCGCCCATCGTCGAGCCGGTCGTCATCACGTCATCGATGATCACCACCACGTGCCCCGAGAGGTCAACGCCCGACCGCAGCCGCATCGATCGCGCTACGTTCTCCCGACGCTGGCTCTGTGGGACGTGCGTCTGCGATGGGCGATGCTTTCGAGCCACCGCCCTCACGATCGGTACGCCCAGCACGTCGCGCACGCCGCGAGCCAGCACCGTCGTGTGATCTATCCCGCGCGCCAGCCGCCGCCGCATCGTCGTCGGCATGGGCACAAGAACAACGCACTCGACCGGCACGCAGGCCCGCTCGAGAGCGTCCACGAGCCGCTCGCCCAGAATACGTCCAAGGTCGGTCCCAAGCCGTCGCCACGCCGTGAACTTCACCTCGTGGATCGCTTCTCGCAGCAACCCGTCGAACGTGCCCAGCCGAACCACCCGCGAGTATCTTGGGCGAGTGCCTCGGCAATGTGAGCACGACACTCCCGCTCGGCCTTGCTCAGGAATCTCGTTCATTCCAAGCGGATGCCCGCAGCGTCCACAATACTCGCTCGCAAGGTCGGGCTCCCACCCCGCGTCCGCGGCCCGATGCGCAAAGGTCGGCGTGACCAGTCCTAACCATGTCTCCTCGATGGCTCGCCACCACATTCGCCTCGCCGTGGACCCCGCGGCCGACGCCCGACACCCGGTGGCTCCCCCCGCGATCGCCGAGCGAGGTGCCGATCTCGGCGTGATCCCGTCGCCCTCTCCCCCCGACGTTTCACGCGGAGCATCGAGCGCGAAAGCACGCGAAGGTTGTCCGCAGGACGATCGGGCACGCTCCGCGATCTCCGCCTCCGAGGCCGGAGGCCTCGGGGGCCACACAAACTTTTCGCTCGGGTCGCCCGGGGACACGCCGCCATGATACCGCACCGTGCCCGTCACATGCAAGGCGATTCTCGCGCATCTCACCCTACCATCCGCCCACATGGCCCGTAAAGAACGCACGAAACTCGAAGTGCAGGCCGAACGCGCGGTCCTCGCCGCCGTCCGCCTGCCCGATGATCAGTTTGATCAGAACGATCCCTTCGGCGAACTCCGCGACCTCGCCCAGCAGGCCGGCGCCGTGGTCGTCGGCGAACTCACGCAAAACCTGCCCCGCCCCGTCGCCGGAACCTACATCGGATCGGGCAAGATCGACGAACTCAAGGCCCTCTGCGAAACGCTCGACGCCAGTGTCGTCATCTTCGATCACGATCTCTCTCCCAAGCAACTCAGCAACATCGAGCAGGCCGTCGGCCGAAAGATCGTGGATCGAAGCGAACTCATCCTCGATATCTTTGCTGCCCGCGCCACCACCCACGAGGCCAAACTGCAGGTCGAACTCGCCCAACTCGAGTACACCTACCCGCGCCTCAAGGCCATGTGGGACCATCTCGAACGCATCTCCGGTGGAGGCGGCGTCGCGGGCATCGGGACGCGAGGCCCAGGCGAAATGCAACTCGAAATCGACCGGCGCCTCGTCGCCGATCGCAAGGTCCGGCTCCAGCGAGAACTCGAGGAGATCCAAGCCCGCAAACGCCGCGAGGTCGCCGCTCGCCGGGCCGAGCACTTCACCGTCGGCATCGTCGGCTACACCAACGCCGGCAAGAGCACGCTCTTCAACGCCCTCACCTCGGGCGGCGCCTACGCCGACGATCGCCTCTTTGCCACCCTCATGACCCGCACCCGCGAGTGGTGGATCGGCTCGTCGGCGCCGCCGTCCGCGGGCGCGGGCGATCCGCCCTCCCAAGCCCGGACCGGCGAAGGTCTCCGCGTCATGCTCTCCGACACCGTCGGCTTCGTCCGCGATCTGCCGCACAATCTCGTGGCGTCCTTCAAGGCCACACTCGAAGAAGCCACGCACGCCGACGTGCTCATCCTCGTCCTCGACGTCTCCGATCCCGCCGCCGATCTGCAGTATCAGACCGTGATGCGGACGCTCGACGAACTCTTCGACGATCTCGAAGCCAGCACGCACGAAGAAGACCACGACGTCCCCCGTCCGCCGCGCATCCTCGTGCTCAACAAGGCCGACCGCCTCCGCAACAACTCCTCGCTCCTCGTCTGGCAGCAGAAGGTTCCCGGCGCGATCCCATGCTCCGCCATTCAGGGTGTGAACGGGCTCGGGATGCGCGAGTTGGCGGATCGCGTCCGCGCCTTCGCCGAGGGCGAGGTCGCCGAGTACGACCTCACCGCCAAACTCAAAGATGCCAAGACCATCTCCCTCCTCGAGTCCCGCGCCAAGGTCCTCGACCGCACCTACACCGACGACAGTGTCACCCTCCGCGCTCGCA
Source organism: uncultured Phycisphaeraceae bacterium (assembly GCA_964543905.1). GTDB lineage: Bacteria > Planctomycetota > Phycisphaerae > Phycisphaerales > UBA1924. Next base: position 181,485 of record CAZIZO010000005.1, on the reverse strand, counting down.
TCGGTCGCCGTCAACTGGAGCACCTCCTCTCCGGCGGCGCTCGCTTCCAGGTTGCTCGCGCCGACGGCCAGCCCTCCGGCTTGCAGACCTCGCGCCGGAAGCCCGAGCCCTCGCCCTGGGAACTTGGTCGCCGCGGCAATCAGGCGTGACCTCGCATCAGCCTGCGGATTCGGCGAGGCAATCTTGTCACGTCGTCTCTCATCGCCAACGGAGAAGGTCGTCCTCGCATAGAGACGACCTTCCACGCGTGTCCATCTTGAGCCTGCGGATCACTCACCACGATCGCGCGGCGGGGGCTCGCGTCGCTCGCGCCGATCGTTCGGGCCATCGTGGCGATCTGGCCCACGCCCGCGCCGCTCTCCGCGTGGCTCCGGTCCGCGATCCAAGCCGCGCATCCCAGGACCGCCAGGTCCCGGCCCACGGAATCGAGGCGCCATCTCGCTCCGAGGACCATCCATGCCGGGTCCACCCATCGGCCCGCGCGGCACGCCGCCCTCCGGCCCTCGACCAAACCGCGGGCCTCCTCCGCTCCGCGGACCAAACGGTCGTCCTTCCGGTCCGCGTCTCATCTCCTCACGCGGGCCACGCGGCCCCGGGCCCATCCCCTCCCGGCGCATCCCCGGACCACCAGGACCGCGGTCATGCATCCCGGGCTCGCCGCCTCGCCGCATCCGTTCACGCATGAACTCGCGTGGCCTCGCGCCTCGTGGTCCCTGGAACTCATGTCCGCCCTCGCGGCCGCCACGCATGCCTCGTGCCCCGGGCCGATCGCGTCGCAAGTCCTCCCCGCGTGGCCCCTCTCGTCGGGAGCCCTCTCGCGCACCTTCGCCACGATCGTCGCGACGCCCCTCTCGCTTCTCCAGCCAGCGATCCATCCGCTGCTCGATCTCCTCGCGCCGGCGTTCCATCTCGCCCCGTTCACCCCGCGGACGATCGCCCTCCGCACGACGACGCTCGACGCGATCCTCGCGCTCTTCACGCCGTTCCATCCGTCGCGCCTCCATCGGCCCGCCGCGACGTTCGATCTCACCCTCCGGCGCTCGCGGTGCGGCGCGATCCTCTCGGCGTTCCTCATTCTGCGGCTGCGCAGCGGCCACGCCCACCATCGACAGCAGAGCAATCACAACAGTCGTGCAACGGTCCATCGTTCAATCTCCAACAAGCATCCGTGATGCGAGCGTTCGCGCGCCTTCCGACAAGCACCCTCGAAAGCGAGCAAACGTTGCCACCACTCTTTGTGGCCAAACGCCGCGAGGGGACATCTATTTCGGCCCATGTCCCCTCTTCCTGCCGTACACTCGGAGATGCCGGAATACGTCCGCATCACCGACGTCTCACCCCGAGACGGGCTGCAAAACGAGCCCGGCATCATCCCCACGCCCGAGAAAGTCCGCCTCGTCGAACTCCTCGCCCAATCCGGCGTCGATGAGATTGAGGTGACCAGTTTCGTCAGCCCCAACTGGGTGCCGCAGTTGGGGGATGCCAAGAACCTTCTCCAGGCTCTCAATACGGATGGTCGAACGACGCCACCCGAACTCACGGTGCTCGTGCCCAACGCCAAAGGGTTTGAATCTGCACTCTCGGTGGATGTGGTTGATGCGATCGACAAAGTCGCGCTGTTTACCGCCGCCTCCGAGACGTTCTCCCGGAAGAACACCAACTGTTCGATCGCAGAATCCATCGAGCGATTTCGTCCACTCGTGTCAAGGGCTCGTGACCAGAGTTGGCACGTGCGTGCGTATGTGTCCACGGTGATTGCGTGCCCGTTCGAAGGTCCGATGGACCCCGAACGAGTTGCTGACGTCGTGGCAACATTCGCGGCTTTGGAGCCGGACGAAATTGATCTCGGCGACACGATCGGCGCCGGAACGCCTGAGACCGTGCGGGCCATGCTGCACGCCGTTCGCAGACGCATTGATCCAAAGTACTTCCAGTTTCGCGGTGGCCTCACCCTCCACCTCCACGACACCTTCGGCCGCGCCCGCGACTGCGTCCTCGCCGCCCTCGATGCCGGCGTCCGCTCCTTCGACGGCTCCGTCGCCGGCATCGGTGGGTGTCCCTACGCCAGCACGAAACTCCCCGACGGTACCATCCAACGCGCCCCGGGCAACATCAGCACCGAACTCCTCGTCCGCACCATCCACGCCGCGGGGTACGCGACGGGCGTCGATCTCGACAAACTCGCCGACGCCGCCGCGTACGCGATTGAGATCGTGGCGAAATCGCGTGCGGCCAGCGGTGGGGGGGCGAGCGCATGATCGACATCGACGACTCGCCAGCACTCCGCGCCATCACCCTCGCCCGCGCGGAGAAGAAGAACGCACTCTCCGTTGAGATGCTCGAAGCGCTCGCCGGCGCGTTCGACCCCGCCTGCCAGAGTGCGGATCATGCGCCCCGCGTCATACTCCTCCGGGGCCTGGGCGATACCTTCTCTTCCGGCTTCGACATGGCCCTCTGCCGCGATGACCCCACCGTTCTCGCCGACATGCTCCGCGGCCTCTCACGCGTGGTTCGCGCCATGCGTGCCCATCCCGCGCCCATCGTCGTCGCCGTGACGGGCGCCGCCGTCGCGGGCGGGTGCGCTCTTGTTGCGGCCGCCGACTACGTCGTCACGCACGCGACCGCCAAACTCGGCTACCCCGTCGTGCGTCTGGGCATCTCTCCCGCCGTCAACGTCCCAACCCTCCGCCTCGCGATCGGCGACGGCATGTGCCGCACCCGCGCCCTCGACTCCGCGCTCATCAGCGGCATCGAAGCCCTCCGCATCGCCCTCGCCCACGAGTGCGTTGCCACCGCGACCGCGTGCGTCGAACGCGCCACCGTCGTCGCCAACGAACTCGCCGCCAAGGGCGACGCGCTCTCGATCACCAAGATGTGGCTCAACGAGATCGACCGCTCCCTCGACGCGCCCGCGCTCGACGCCGCCCTCGCCGCGTCCATGCAACTCGTGGGGTCCAAGGAACAAATCGATCGCGTTGCGGCACTCTGGACCAGAAAATAAGATCAGGATCGAACCCTCACATGCTCGCCACCCTCACCATCGCCGCCCCCATCGCTACCCTCTCCCTCAACCGCGCCGATGCTCGCAACGCCCTCTCCCTCGACCTCCTCGCCTCGCTCCATCATCGCGTGGACGAACTCGCCCAGGCCCGCGACTGCCACGTCGCCGTCATCACGGGCGCCGGCAAGGCCTTCTGCGCCGGCATGGACCTCAAGGCCGTCCTCGACAACAACAGCCTTGCCAAGGAACTCTTGACCTCCCTTGCCCGCCTCACGATCAAGTTTCGGGCGCTCCCGCAGGTCACCGTCGCCCGCGTCAACGGCGCCGCGATCGGCGGCGGGTGCGGGCTCGCCTGCGTCTGCGACCTCGCCATCACCCATGCCGACTCCAAGATGGGCTTCCCCGAGGTCGATCTGGGCGTCTGCCCCGCCGTCGTCGCCCCCTGGCTCGTCAAAAAGGTCGGCGCGGGCCGAGCACGCGCCATCCTCCTCAAAGGCGGCCTCATGTCGGGCCTACAGGCTCAAGAGTGTGGCATGGTCAACGCTCTCGCCCCCAGCCTCGACCAACTCGATGCGACCGTGAACGAGGTCGTGACCCGCCTCGCCGCCGGCGGCCCCGACGCGATGCGGGCGACCAAGAGACTCCTCAACGAGATCGACGGCTCCCTCGATGAGAGCGTGGTCCTCCGGGGTGCCGAACTCTCCGCCCAGGTCCTCGCCACCCCCGACGCCCAGCGCCGCCTGCGAGCCAAGTTGGCGTCCTAAGCCCTCCACGCGAGGATGGGAGGGGGCCGAGCGATCGCCGATCCGCCGTCTCCGGACGAGCGAGCGATCGTCCAGCCCCGCATGCACGCACGGCACCCGTATTCCACCAGAAACGCGCCGAAAGTGCTCGCATCTTCCCTCGCCGCCGCTCGCCGCACAGAACCCCTTCTCGCCGCACGAGAAGTCGCCTTGTTCTTGGACGGTCCAAGGCATTTTTCTCGCGGTTCCAGACTTGACCAAGGCCGACATCCGTCTCGTGTACGCGTAACATTGCGCGTATGACCACCGGCGTCGATCCCCTTCCCATTCGCCAGGACGACAGCGGCCCAACCGCTGGCATCGTGACGCTCACGCTCGAACAACCCGGGAAACCCGTCGTCGTGCTCGACCACGACCTCATCCGCCGACTCGAAGCCGCCTTGCGGGCGCTGCCCAAGAACGCATCGGGCCTCGTGCTCGCCAGCGCGAGCGAACGCGTCTTCGTCGCGGGCGCCGATCTCAACGCGATCCAGCAACTGAGCGACGATCAACTGCTCAAGTACCTCGCCTACGGCTCGCAGGTCTTCGCCATGATCTCGAACCTGCCGTATCCGACGGTCGCCGCCCTCAACGGCGCGGCCTTGGGCGGTGGTCTCGAACTCGCGATGCATTGCGACGCGATCGTTGCCGCCGCGCCACCCTCGCGCGATGGCCAACCCGCCAAGCCGTATCCCGTGGGCCTGCCCGAGGCCGGTTTGCAGATCTGTCCCGGCTGGGGCGGGACGAACTTGCTCCCCAGTCGTATCGACCCGCTCGATGCGATCAGACGCACCGCACTCGGGCAGCCCATGACGTTCGACGAGGCGGCCAAGGCCGGCATGTTCGATGCCGTCGCGCCCGCCCCCGACCAACTGCTCGCGACGGCCAAGAAGTGGGTCCTCGATCAACGCGCACGCGGACGCATGGATCGTGACGGCGCGCCGTGGCGATGGATCGGGCGGATCGGAACGGCCGTCACGGGACGGGGTCCGGCGACCGTGCTGACCGCGCTGGATCGACTGAGGACGGAGTTGCCCGAGTCCGAGCCGGTCAAGGCCGTGCTCGACGCGGTCAACACGGGGCTCGTACGCGGGTGGAAGGCGGCGCTGGAGGTGGAGCAAAGACACCTCACGCGCCTGCGCAACTTGCCGGGCGGCAAGGAAGCGATCTCGGCGTTCTTTGCGAAGACGAAGAAGTGACGGCAGTCAAGCCCGGTGGTCATCGCTGACCTATTCGACTCATTCTTGAGGATCTCGCCATGGCAGACCTGAAAAACATGAAGGGCATTTCCGAGGCCGATCGCAAACTCATCGCCGAGGCCGAGGAGTGGCTTGGCGCCGAGCCCGCGAAGATGGGTCCGGCCAAGAACATCTTCTGGGGAAACATCAAGGAGGAGTTCTACTTCCCCTACCCCGAGCAGGACGCCCGCGAGCAGGCCGAGTGCGACCAGTTGCTCGCGCGCCTCGACGACTACCTCAGGAACGAGCATCCCGCGATCGCGATCGATCAGGATCAGGAGATCCCGCGCTGGGTGGTGGACAAACTCTTCGGGCTCGGCGTGCTCGGTATGACCATTCCGAAGGAGTTCGGCGGGTTGGGCATGGGCATCACCAGTTACAACCGCGTGCTCGAACGCATCGGGAGATATTGCGGCTCGACGGCCGTCATGGTCTCGGCCCATCAGTCCATCGGCTGCAAGGCCGTCATGCTCTTCGGGAATGACGAGCAGAAGAAGAAGTGGCTCCCCCACCTCGCCAAGGACTGGTTGAGCGCGTTCTGCCTCAGCGAGCCGAACGTGGGGTGCGACGCGGGCGGATGCGAGACGTACTTCGAGAAGGACGGCGATCACTACGTCGTAACGGGCGAGAAGAAGTGGGCCACCAGCGGCGCGCTCTCGGGCCTCTTCACCGTGATGGCGCGTGAGAAGACCGCCGACGGCAAGGGCAAGATCTCCGCCCTCGTCATGCACCCCTGGATGGACGGCGTGGACATCTTCCAGAAGAACCGCAGCAAGTGCGGCATCCGCGGGACGTGGCAGGCCCGCATCCGTTTCAACCAGGTGCGCGTCCATAAGAGCCACCTCCTCGGCAAGGAAGGTCGCGGGCTTCAGATGGCCCTCTCGTGCCTCAACTATGGGCGATGCACGCTCTCCGCGGGCATGCTCGGCGGCGCTCGCCGCGCGATGGATCAGGCCATCAAATGGGCGCAGACCCGCTACCAGTTCGGTGAGCCGCTCGCCACCAAGGAACTCGTGCAGGTGCGGATCGCCCACATGGCGGCGCTCACCTACGCGATGGACAGCGTCCTGTACATGACCACCGGCATGCTCGATCGCCACGACGAGGACATCCAGGTCGAGACGGCGATGTGCAAGGTCTTCTGCTCCGAGTATGGGTATCGCGCCGTCAACGACGCGATCCAGGTCATGGGCGGCGAGAGTTACATGACCGAGAACGAGGTCGAGCGCATCTTCCGCGATTCACGCATCAACCTCATCGTCGAGGGCGCGAACGAGGTGATGCAGAGTTACATCTTCGGCTATGGCGGGAAGCAACTCGCCGAACAGATGCTCGGCGTCAAGAACGCGCTCCTCAAGGACAAGGACGAGGGGCTGGGCGCCTTCCTCGGCAAGGCGATCAAGAACACCTTCCGCATGGACATCATGAAGATCGCCGTCCCGCTCGGCATGGAAATCTACCTGGGCATCCGCCCCGCGCTCCAGCGGCTGGGCCAGGTGTCGGCGGAGTTGGAGCCGATTGCCGAGCGGCTGTGCCAACTGACACGCGAGCACTCGCACCTCTTCAAGGTGATGAGCAAGCGGTATGATGTGAAGATCCTGGAGCGGCAGGCGGTGCAGGCGCGGATGGCGGACGTCGCGATCCTGCTGCACGCGTGGGCCTGCACGCTGGCAAAGTTCGATCGCGACCTGCGCAAGCACGGTGGGAACGGTGCCGGCGACGCCGAGTTCCAGCGCGACAAGACGGCGGCGCTGCACTTCTTTGACCTGGCCGAGTTGGAGATCCGCTCGAAGTTCCGCGAGTTGTACGAGAACGCGGACGACACGATGCTGCTGGCCCAAGCCGCCGCACGCAAGCACAGCGACACGCTGCCCAACAAGGACTTTGCCGTGTCGGAGCGCAGCCCCAACGCCAAGGGCACGGGCCGGATCAGCAAGCAGGACGGGATCAAGCAGTTCCCGGGGGAGAAGTGGTCGGGGAAGGTGCCGGCGGAGGTTTGAGGGTGTCATGAATCTGGAGCATCGAGCCTCGCGGAGAGGAGCCGCGAGGTCGTTCGCTGCCGGAGGCAGTGGGGACGGCGACGACGACTCGCGGCCACGATGCTGGAGAGCACAAGGAGCGGGGTGGAAGCGGGAGCGGGGATGACGCGGATGGTGAGTTGCTCTTCGGTCATGGGGTGACGCCATTGCTGGAAGCGGTGGTCGATTCCCCACACGTTCGTCACGCAGAATGGCCGGTACCCGAACGCCGTGTCCGTGGTCCAGGCTGCCGTGACCAGGCGATCGCCCTGCGACCCGTCGAGGACGAGCGTGAACTCCAAGAGAGTAACGGGATTGAAGAAGAGCGGCGTCGGGCTGGTGCCGTTGTTCGGCGACTGAGAGCGCTGCATCCACCAACTCCCGAGGCCCGGCGGCTGGGTGTCGAAGGCATCGTCGATCTTCAGAAGGTTGCCGAATCGCCGAACGCTCAGGTCCTGCGAGTTGGGCGGGAGTTGCCCGGGCCCGATGCTCGTGATCGTGTCCGTCGCGCCCGCGCCGTTCAGTCCCTGCACGTACGGATCGCAAGCCACGTAGCCGAAGTAGGCGTTGTCGAAAGGGGGTGGGAATGAGGCGACCGCTCGGATTCGTACAGAAGTGATCGAGGAATCGATGTTCAGACGATTCCCAAGCCAGTTGGATCCGTTATCGATCGAACCTTGCCACTGCCAAGATGCGGGGTCGCCTCGGAAGATTGGTTGAGCCGAAGTCGGCGTGACTGGCGCCAGTCCAACGCCCATCATCATCAGTGCGATTTGGAACCGTGGGGGCATCTTCTCCACTCCTATGTTTCACCGCGGGCAAGGTCGTTCATGGACAGCCCACGCCAACAGATCTTGCCGCATTCACTCTGCCGCCGGTCAAACACCAGCCCGCCAAGGCAGGGATCACGTCGACCTTGTCCATGATCCGCTGCTTCACGTCGAGATTGGAGTACGAAGGGAACTCACTCCAGACGAACGACGCGATGGCTGACACGGCAGCCGCAGCGTCCGAAGTACCGATCGACGGCACCGAGTAACCTTCGGGCAAGGGTGGGTTGTTGTTTGGCTCGGCGGGTCGGTTTGTCAGCACCCACATACCGGCGGCCGGCGCCATAACGTCAACCCGAGATGCACCGTAGTTGGTCGTCGAGGGGCGAACGTCGCATGGAGGTCCAAGTCCAAACAATCCCCACGGGACATCGTTGGGCTCCGTGCCGCCGACGACGAGCATGTGATCCATGGACCAGACTGACGGAAAGGTGTATCGACAGTTGCCGTCGAGGTCGTATCCGTCGTTTCCAGCCGCGACAACGTAGAGCGTTGTCGGAGTCTCGGCGAAGAAGTCGTACAAGGCGGTTAGGGCAAGGTCGGTGCCGGGGATTTCCCAACTGCAGTTGACGATACGTGCTCCGCGCTTGTGCGCGTACTCAAGCCCCATGAGTTCACTGGATGCGGAAGCCACGCCGAAGTTGTCCGTTGTCTTCACGACGATGATCTTCGCGGACCAGGCGACACCGACGACCTCAACTCCGTTGTGGCCGACCCCGCCCATGATGGACGCCATGCCCGAGCCGTGCGATGAAGGTGCGAAATCTCGAGGATATGGGAAGGTGCTTCCGCTCGGCATGGGAGGAAGAAACTCCGCGCCCCAATAGTCGTCCTTGTATCCATTTCCGTCGTCGTCGAACGGCGGCTGGCCAGGCGGCGAGATCGGATCGGCCAAATTCTTCACGATATTTGGTGCGAGATCGGGATGCGGAAGAAGGGTCCCTCCTTGTACAAAGAACGCGACGCCGGAGTCCACGAGCGCGATCGGCTCAAGCGTCTCGGTGCGATAGTCCCAAAGAGACTGAACGCAAAGTGGATTCAACGATGGCGGTTGCGACCCATCCACCCAACGAGGGTCATTTGGCTGTGCGCAAGGCTTCGCCCAGACGTCACGCTCGATGTAGCGGAACTCTCGCGTGGCGTTCAGAAGCAAACGCGAGGTCTCTTCCAAGCCCTGAGGCACCTCGACGATGGCCAAGCCCGGAACGACGTCGCTCGCCCATATTACCCGACCGCCAAGTTCCCGAAACAGCGGCGGCGTGTCACGAAGGGCCTCGCGGGCACGAGTCGGGTCTTCCCAACGCACGAGCAACCTCATGGGCGGGGGTTCACGATCATCGGGCGTCGGCTGTGCAAGGCACAGGCCGGACACACACACACACACACACGATAGCAGCGCCGGATCGAGTCTTCATCGCGTGACTCCTTGTGGCATCGTTCACCACCCACAACATACCACATAGTCCCAAAAATACCAGGAAAGTCTGAGATCTTTCTTTCGAGACGCTCGGGCGCTTCCCAGCCGAGTTCGACCATGAATGGGCTTTCGCGGTGTATGGAGAGCACCTATCAGAATGAGGAGGCCGACGTGATCTTGTGCCGATGAACCGTGCGGCGGGCCGGAGGCCCGCGACTTGTGCAAGGAGGAACGACAGGGCCACGCCCCGTCCACTCCGGCGTCACGGTTATTCGGCGATGTACCGTCCGCGCCGGCGGAGCATTGCCCCGACGACGAACCCCAGTGGGGCCAGAACACCCGGCGCCGGCACGTGCTCGGCCTGCAAGGTGTAGGACCAACTGTCAATCTCGTCCTGGTCCAGGGTCGGGAAGTTGTCGGTGCTCTTGCTGAACTGCAGGCTGTGGTTGTAGAACCGGTCCATGTGGTCACCGTGATCTCGGGTGCCTTCGGGTCCATTCAGGGCACAGGATCCATCGTTGTATTGCTCGGCCAAGATGGTCCAAGTGCTGATCCAGCGCATTCCGAGCGGGTGCAGGTCATCGCACTCCGAGATGTGCTGGAGCGAGAGGGTGAAGTAGATCTCGTCGTCCTGTGAGTCGTCGGCTCCGCCCGATACCTCGACTCGCCACCACTGTCCAAAGCCCAAGGTGTACATGCTCTCGTTGTAGTTGATCGACCCGCCCGTTATGGAGACGCTGGCACTGCAGGGCGTCTCGATGAGCGTTAGAAAGGCATGATTGAAAAAAAACAGGGAGCGTGTTTCGACGTTCTGTAGTGCGGTGGCCGATGGGACAAACGCGGCTGCTCCACCAAGCGCCAACGCAAGTGCGATCGCATTTCGAATGGTCATGACTGTTCTCCAGCGCCTTCCTCGCTGTTGCGCGATGCTAGGCTGATGTCAACCTTGCGTTATTCAAACTAAGGTTCGCATCCGTGCATCGGCATGCAATCGAGGAAATTTCCGCATTGGTACCGTGGCGTATCGGGTGTTGGATTGCAAACTCGGATCGGAGCCTGTCTCCGACGCGACAATCGGGATATGCGGAAGGTCCGCGCTAGATCAACGCGTGAGGCTCATGGCCGAGATGAATGGAGAGCGAACATGTGCAAGACAATCCTCGCCGCATTGGCCCTTGTGACCGCCTCGATCCAACCGGCCACGGCCGAGATCATCTCCGTCAGCACCCACGGACCCCATGATCTTCTCACCGATGACACCCAGCGGTTCGTCGTCAGTATGCCTTGGGACGGCCGGACGCGAAGTACCAGCACGAACTTCGTACACGCCTCCTTCTGGGATTACCAAGTGGGCGACATCATGTACAGTGATGTCTTGCGGGAGTATCGACTCGATATTCGCTTCAAACACACAGGGAAGCCCCACAATGAGCCCGGGGACCAAGACGGTGTTGTCGCTGGGCTCTTCACCATTCACGTGTCGATCAGCACGGAAGTGTTCGAGGCTCCGTTCACCAAGTTCTATAGGATCAATCGCATGTTCGATTACCACCCCCACACGCCCCTTCCCAGTCACGAGGATCACGCGTTCGCCGAGATCTGTCGAGACTCGCCTAACCCCAGTTACATCCGGTTCACCCTTTGGCACGTTCCGGCTCCGGGATCGCTTGCGCTCACGGCCTTGGGAGGCATGCTCGCGGCCCGGCGCCGCCGATAGGCTCACCGCGGAATCGCAGGTCTGGGTCGCCCCAAGCGGCGACCCATGGCACCCGCTCGGAGACGATCGGACGCTCGCACCGACCTGGCTTCAAAGCAAGCCGGGTGGCGCCACCCTATGCCGAGCCACCACCCGGCGTCTGCAACGGTAGGTGCGAGCGGAACGAGCGCGAGGCACAGGTACACCACCCGCCCCAACCTGCGCGTGATGCCACGGGCATCGTCGTGTTCGGGCGATCAGCCGTCTCCGCGCGCGAGCGTGGCGCACCCGCCCCGGCTGCGCATGCATGATTCGCCATGTCCTTCCGCGCGAAGCGGGATGATGTGAGTGGGATGCCGGCGTGGTCTAGGCCGGGTGCGGTACGTGGCCCGTTCGCCGTGAGGTATTCGGGGCGTGAGATTCGATGAAATGGTGGAGGGCTGGTGCGAAGTGAGGCGGGGTGTTGACGGGCGTGGAGGCGATCACGGGCTGTCGATGCGCGGGAGTGTGAGATCGAGTTGTGTGCCGAGGGGCGTGGGCGCGAGGTCGAGCGTGCCGCCGAGGTTTTGCGCGAGCCCGCGCGCGAGGGCGAGGCCCAAGCCCAAGCCCGGGATCGAACCGTCGGAGTGATGGGTGCCGCGGTGGAAGGGCTTGAAGATGCGGGGGCGTTCGTGCTCGGGGATGCCCGGTCCCTCGTCGCGGATGGAGAAGACGGCGTGGCGCGGCGTGAGGGCGAGCGAGAGGTGGATGCGGGCGGCTGGCGCCCCCGGGGGCGCCTCGCTCGCGTCGGCGTGCTCGGGCGGCGTGGCGGGCGGCTCCTGCGGGGAACGCGGGGGGGGGGCAGCAGCGTATTTGCAGGCGTTATCGACGAGGTTGTAGAGGATGCGTTCGACGGTGTCGGGGTCGGCGCGGACGGCGGCGGTGGGGGGGGCACTCGGGCCTGGGGAGTGGATGAGGAGTTGCACGCCGCCCTGCTCGGCGCGCTGGCGGAGCGCGGGCTCGACGCGTGCGAGGAGTTCAGTGGCGGCGATGGGCGCGGGCGGAGTGGACTTTTTCTTGCGGCCCAGGCGGGCGTAGTCGAGGACACTCTCGACGATGCGGGAAAGGCGAGACGCCTCGTCCTTGAGTGTGTTGAGGTAGTCGCGGCGGGCGTCGTCGGAGGTGACCATGCCATCGGCGAGCATCTGGGAGTACATCACGAACGTGGTGAGCGGCGTGCGGAGTTCATGGGTGACGGCGGAAACGAAGCGGCCGCGCCGTTCGGCGAGGTCGGTGGAGGCGTGCAGGACGAAGGCGATGGCGGCGATGGCGACGAGCGTGGCAAGCCAGGTGAGCAGGAGCGTGGTGCGGGCGGGGCTCCAGCGCGCCGGCGTGGCGAGCGCGGGCGGCGTCCAGCGGAGTTCGGCGGGGATGGAGGCGAGACGGCGGCCGAGCGCGGTGGCATCAGAGGGCGCGAAGGTGCTGACGGGGAGGATCGTCGCGCCCGGGACGAGGTCGCTGGCGCTGGTCTGGAGGAAAGAGGACAGGCGAGGCCAGTCGATCCAGAGGCCTTGTTCGAAGGTGGCGCTGGCGGTGTGGATGGTGCGGCGGAAGACGAGTTCGCGCGGGGATTCGCCGACCCAGGCGGGCGTGAACGGAGAGAGTTCGACGGCGGGCTCGGGCTGGTAGGCGAGGGCGAAGATCGGAGGAAGGCTCTGTTTCGCTTCGCGCTTCGATTCGGGTGTGGAGTCGACGCGGGCGGTGCTCCGAGGATCGGAGTCGATCGCGCGTGGGGCCGAGGTGGGGGTGATCGAGCGCACGTGGCGATCGGGGGGGACGGCGCTTGTGGATTTTCGGATCGACGCACGATCGCGTGATGAGGTTGATGCGGACGGCTTGGCGGGCGCGACCTCCGTGCCGACGGGCGGGTTCGCTCTGGACGCGGCGTCCCTGGATTCGGCGACGCTCGATGGATCGGCGGCGGTGGGGGCTGCGGTGATGGTGGACGGCGGCGCTCCTGGAATGACCACGGGAGCATCCGCGACCATCGCTTCGTCCGATTTCTTAGCGGCTTGGTCCGCAGGCGCCGGGGCCGCCCCCTGGTCGGTTGCTTCGGCGTTGCGTTCGATGTCGGCGCGAGCATCGCCCAAGACCCCGCGGAGGACTTCGAGTTCGTGGTGTTGGAGTTCGACCGAAGGCGCCCTCGTCCTCGCGGCATCCTCGGGTTTGGCGGCGAGTGAGCGTTGCGGCGCGGCGCCGCGCGTGGGCGCGACGTTGGACGCGGCGAGGCCGGCGCTCTGCGAGCGGGCCTCGTATTCCCGCAGCGATGGGGGCGGATCGTCGATCTGGGTGGCCTTCCAGACTTCTTGTCCGGTGACGCGGTCGTACGACGGGGCGCGGGGTTCGACGGGGTCTTGCGACCGGAGTCGGCCGTGGACGGAGGAATCACCCGCGCGGCCCGGGGGTTGGAGTTGTGCCGCACGCTCGGGGGTGTCGTTGGCGCCCTCGGAGCGGATGATGAGGGCGGCGAGGTGGCGGAGATGACTCTCGGCGGCGATGACGGCGGTGCTCTCGACGTACGCGGACTCGGCGAGGTCTCGCATGTTGCCGGTGGGGACTTGCGGCGAGGCGAGCGTGCCGTCGGGGAGGTGCTGGAAGTGGAGGCGGATGAAGTCACCCGTGCCAAGGAGGAGCGGAGATGGAACGAGGACCTCGCCCGGATGGACGTCCTCGAACATCTTGGTGTACGCGCGGTCGGCGGCGAAAAAGGGCTGGTATTCGAAGTAGGGACGCGAGGCCTCCTTGGCGATGATCGCATTGACCGCGGAGTCCATCCGCCAGAGCGCGAGGCGGATTGACTCGTCGGCCTTGGCCGCGGCTTGGCGCTCGAGTTCCCGGCGCTCGAGGCGGAGGACATGGGACGTGACGAGGGCGAGCGCGCCCAAGACCGCGGCGGCGCCGAGGGCGAAGACGACGTACATCCAGCGCGAGGAGTGGATCATGGCGTGCCCTCGCCAGATCGTGCGTCGGGGATCGATTCGCGCACGCCTTCGGACTGGAGGAGTTCTCCGGCGAGCATGTACCCTTTGACGCGGACGGTGACGATGACGCTTGGGTCGGCGGAGTTGTCGTGGAGGGCTTCGCGGAGGCGTGCGACGGCCATATCGACCGTGCGCGTGTGGACGCCGCGAGGATCAAGGCCCCAGACACGGGCGAGGAGTTCATCGCGGGCGATGGCGCGGCCGCGGTTGGCGGCGAGGTAGGCGAGGAGTTTGGATTCCTGTTCGGAGAGGACGACGCGCGTGCCGTCGGGAAGAGTGATCTCGCGGCGGAGGAAGTCGATCGTCCGCCCGGCGATGGTGACTTTCTTGATGGGTCCGGATCGCTCGGCGGAGCGTCGGAGAACGGCCTCAACGCGGGCGATGAGTTCGGGGAGGGAGAAGGGTTTGACGACGTAATCATCGGCGCCGTCGCGCAGACCGCGGACGCGGTCGAGTTCTTCACCCTTGGCGGTGAGCATGATGATGGGAAGGGCGGGCTTGATCTGGCGGAGTTCGCGGAGGATCGTGAGGCCGTCGACGCGGGGCATGAGGATGTCGAGGATGACGAGGTCGATGTCGGTGGCGAGTGCGGCGTCGAGGCCGGCGCGGCCGTCGGCGGCGTCGCGGACCTGGTGCCCGTGGAACTTGAGGGCGTCGCAGAGGCCGCGGCGGATGGGGGCGTCGTCTTCGACGATGAGGATGGTGGGCATAAGGGAGATGGGAACGGAGGTCAGTGCTCAGTGCTCAGTGCAGGGTAGTGAACGACGGGTTGGCGCGGTGGTGTTGGTTCGGCGTGGATCTTGGAAGGCTCAACCCAGGGCTTGCGCTCTGGGTTGGCGATGGGTGCCGCGTGGCGGCACGTGGTCCATCGGGTGATCGGCGGTGCGATCGCCCGAGGTGGGTGGGCCGAGACGCAACTCAACCCGCCCCACCCCATCCTCAGGGAGGGGCTTCAAGACGGCATCTTGACGAGCACGCGCTGGTTGTTGTAGAGGAAGTAGACCTCTCCGTCCAGCGCGAGGATGGCCTGCTGGTTGGTCTTGGTGAGTTCGGCGACGAGACGGTTGTAGTCGTCGCTGCCGAAGATGATCTCGCGGTCGGGCTTCTCGCCTTCCTTGTCGAGGATGTTGGAGTCAACCCAGCGGTTGCTGCGGCGGAAGAAGTTGAGGTTGGCGACTTGCTGGACGGTGTGGACTTCGACGCGCTCGTTCTTGGCATTGAACCAGACGTTGGTGCTCTGCGCGGGAGCGGCGGCCTGGACGGTCATGGTTTGGATGTTGCGGTCCTGGTTGACGCCGCCGGAGCCGGCGCGGGCTTCTTGAACGCGCTGGCGGAGGTAGGCGTCGGCGATCTGCTTCTCGGCTTCCTTTCGCGCGGCGCTGCTGGCGGGGGCGGCGAGCCCGGAGATCGTGACTCCGCCCACATCGCGCAGTTCGCGGCCGAGTTGCGTGGCGGCCTCGCCCGCCTCCATCGCGAGGAAGGAGGTGTACTCGGTGAGGATGCCATGCCGCTTGCTGAGGCGGATGATCTCGTCGGTCAGTTCCTTCATGCGTGTATCGCTGAGTTTGTCGGCTCCGTCGGCCCCGCTCTGGCGGACTTCGTCGATGAGCAACGCGATTTTGCTACGAGCCCAGAGGCGTGGGACGAAGGCGTTGCGAGTGGTCGCGTCCTTGGGGTTGAAGGAGAGGTCGTAGGTGCGGACCTTGCCGCCAGACAAGCCTTCGAGGCGGAGGCGCGTGGGCTTGTTGCTCGTGTATTGCCCCACGACGATGAGTTGGTCGCCTTCGAAGACGTCGGCGAGATCGCTCGGCATGAGTTCGCGCACACCGCGGGTCGTCGTCTCGCCGTTGGCGGCGATGGTGGTGAGTTTCGGTGAGGCGAGCGTGGGACCTGCGAGTCGGCGGAAGACCTGGCTCACCTTCTGCTCGACGTCTTCATTGGGGAGGACGAAGGTGCTGGCGGCACGGCTGTTCTTGGCGATGTTGCTGAGCAGGGGCGAGTTGACGTCGAAGCCCACGCCGAAGGAGAAGATGCGGCGATGGTGGGTGTTGGCCTCTTTGACGGCCTCACGCAGGCGGTACTCGTTCTTTTCGCCGACGGTGGGCAGGCCGTCGGTGAGGAAGAGGACGAGGGGGAGCATGGGCTTGCCGTCGTACTTGGTGGGCTCGGGGCGCAGCGCTTCGATGAGGGCGTCGTGGATGTTCGTGCCGCCGTTGGCCTGGATGTTGCGGATGTAGGCGCGTGCTTCCTGGGCCTTGTCCTTGTCAATGAGCACCGGCGCGGCGGCAAAGGAGTTGACGGAATCGGAGTAGTCGATGATGTTGAAGGCCTCGCCGGGCTCGAGGCCGTCGATCACCTGGATGGCGGCGGCCTTGGCTTGTTCGATTTTTTCGCCGCGCATGGAGCCGGAGCGGTCGAGGACGAGGACGACCTCGCGCTTCATGGTGGGTGCGTTGTCTTTGGCGGGGGGAAGAGCGGCGAGCATGAGGAAGTAGCCGCCGTTTTCGCCGACGGAGGGATCGGGGTAGGCGAGGAAGGTGGAACTGAGGGCGTCGGACTTCTCGGGCTCGATGAGGAAGGAAAATCGGAACGCGCCGCGATCGGATGGCGACATGTTGACGGCACGGAGGGAGAGTTTTCCGGGACCGTCGCGCGTCGTCGTGATCTCGTGGCTGGGGGAGTAGACGGTGGTGATCGTGCGCTTGCTGTTCAGCGTCGCGTTGATGGTCCAGGAGACTTCGGGGTTGGCGAGGGCCTCGCTGCGTGGGAGCCAATAGTCGATGCGCTGCCCGTCGGCGAGCAGCACGCCCTCATACGTGAGTTTGAGATGCTGCGTTTTGCCGGGCGGGATGGGGAAGGCGCTGGTGCGGATGAGGTTGTATCCGGCGAACTCGACGAGGGCAGGATCGCGCATCTTCTGGACGATGGAGTCGTAAATCCTGCGGGCCTCGTCGCGGGGGAGGACGACGGCGTTCGGCTCGGGGCCGACGCCGTCGTACTGGAGTGAGCGGACGGCGACACCCTCGGGGACGGGGAGGAGGATCTGGGCTTGCTGGAGCGTGGTGCCGGTGTTCGTGAGGGAGAGGTCAAGGGTGGTGGTGGCGACCTGATCGTTGATGGTGATGGAGGCCTCGACGGCGGTGAGTTTGGCCGGGGCGTCGATGCGGGGCAGTCGGCGGACCTGCGGCACGATGATGATCGGACCATTCTGCTCGACGATCGGCTGGGCGAGCGATGGCGGTGCGAAGAGTGATGAGGCAAGCAATGCGGCGGCGAGCGTGCGTTTCATGTGTGATCCTCGCGAGATGTGAAAGTGGACCCCGTGCGTGATGTGGAGACGTCTTCCGTTGGGAATAATGACGTACGAGTTGGGGGTTGGTTGGTCACGAGTTTGTAACGGGCAGGGGCACATGCCCAGATGCCCAGCAGTCAGGGGGCCAAACAAAGGCCGCGGGTGCCAAGAATCTCAGCGAGATTGCCTTGACAGGGAGGGATGACAGGCAAGCGGAGCCAACCCCAACCCTTTCCTCAGGGAGGGGCTTCAAGGCAGCAAGTGCCCGGCGCAGACGACGGCGTCGATGGGGTTGCCGCCGAGTTCGTAGGCGAGTTCGCGTTCGTCGGTGTGGCGGAGGAGGACGAGGTCGGCGCGTTGCCCTGGGGCGATCGTGCCGCGATCGTGGAGACCCAGAAGTGTGGCCGGGTTGACGGTGGCGGCGGCGAGGGCTTCGTTGGGCGTGAGGCCGCAGAAGCGAACCGCGGCGGCGATGGTGAGGGGCATGGAGTAGGTGGGCGCGCTACCGGGGTTGTGGTTGGTGGCGATGGCTATCGCGCCGCCGAGGTCGGCCAGACGACGGAGGTTGGTGTATTGACCGCCCGTGCGGGTGCTGAGGTGGAGACCGGCGACGGGGAGGGCGACGGCGAAGGTGTTGGCGGCGGCGAGGCGTTGGAGGTCGGCGTCGGTGGTCGCTTCGAGATGGTCGATGCTGAGCGCGCCGAGGCGAACGCCCTCGGGAATCATGCCGAGGCTGTTGAACTGGTCGGCGTGGACGCGGATGGGGTGGCCGAGGTCGCGGGCGCGGTCGAAGAGTTTGAGGGATTGCTTGAGGGACCAGGCACCAGTTTCGCAGTAGGCGTCGATGGCGATGTTTGGGAACTCGGCGTGGATGGCGGGGAGAGTCTCGTGGATCGTGCGGTGGACGAAGTCGTCGGGCGCGAGCGCGGGGTCGAGGGCGTGGCCGAGGAGGGCGGTAGGGATGATCGTCGCGGGTGTGTGCTTGCTCGCGGCGGCGATGGCGCGGAGCATCTTGAGTTCGTCTTCGGTGGAGAGGCCGTAGCCGGATTTGACTTCGATCGTGGTGGTGCCGTGGGCGAGGAAGATCGCGATGCGGCGGAGGAGCGAGTCGGTGAGTTGTTGCGGTGTGGCGGCACGCACGGCCCGGACGGTGGACATGATCCCACCGCCGGCGTTCAAGATGTCGAGGTAGGACTTGCCGGCGAGTTTCATCTGCCATTCGTCGAGGCGCTCGCCGACGTAGCAGGCGTGGGTGTGGCAGTCGACGAAGGCGGGGAGGAGGACGCGGCCGGCGGCGTCGAGGGTTTGAAGCGAGGGAGCCAGGGCGCGAGGAAGCGAGGAAGGGGAGGATGGTTCGACGCGGGTGATGCGGTCGTTTTCGATGAGGATGTCGGCGGCGGGGAGGATGGCGAGGTCGGCGAGAGAAGAGACGCGACGTGGGCAAGGGCCTTGGGAGAGGGTGAGGGCGCGGGCGTTGGTGATGAGCAGGGGCATGGGGAAGAAGTGACGGAGTGAAGAAATGGCGAATGACAAGAAGGCGATGAGGCATAAGGCATGAGACATCGAGGCGAAGAAAAAGGCATTACGGCTTGGTTCGCTCGGCGAAGCCGTGGAGGAACGTGAGGAAGAGATGGGCGGCGACGCGGGCGGTGCGGCTGTCGATGTCGAATCTGGGGTTGAGTTCCATGATGTCGAAGCACCGGCATGTCGCGTCGTGGCCGAGTTGTTTCAAAAAAGAGAGTTGGCCTGGACACCAACCCGCGGGGTTCAGGGCGCTGACCCCGGGAGCCACGCTGGCGTCGAGAACGTCAAGATCCAGGCTGACGAAGTGGAGTTGCTTTTCGAAGTCAAACTTTTCGTGGGCCCATTGGGTGAACGGTCCCTCCCAATGTCGGCCGCCGTGTTGGATGAACCAGTCCATGTGTGAGCGCGAGTTCGCGAATGGATTCCACCCTCCGATGGTGAGGGTTTTGACTCCGCACGCTTCGATGAGCCTCCGGAACGGCATGCCGCTGCCGACGGTTTCGCGGACGTCGAGGTGGGCGTCGAAGTAGATGCCGTGCTCGATTGTTTCGTTTTTGTTGTCGCGGTGCCATTCGATGACGCCCCGGACGAAGGGGAAGGTGAGGTCGTGCCCGCCGCCGATGGCGATGGGGAACAAGCCCAAATCAAGCACGGCCTTGGTGGCGGCGGTGATGCGGCGGTGGGTTTCGTGGAGCGCGGCCTCGGTCTCGCCTTCGGCGGGGAGGATGTCGCCGGCGTCGAAGACTCTGGGCCAGTCGAAGCCGTGCGGATCGGCGACGCCGTATTTGGCTAAGGCTTCACGGAAGGCGCGGGGGCCGTCGTTCGCGCCGGGTCGTCCGTAGTTGAGTTTGACGCCGAGATCGTCGGCGAGGCCGAGGAGCCCGATCTGGCAATCCTTTGCGGAGTCGGTGCGGAGGGTGGAGGCGAAGCGGGTGGGGGAAATACCCGGGGGGTAGACGGGTGGTTGGGTGTAGGGGATGGGCACGGCGGAGAGTATCGCGGCACCGTGGATCGGAGCGGGGAGGTTGTCGGACGGTTTGAAGGAGAATTCATGTCGATTTGCAGGATTCGGTGTGTAGATTCTGGCGGCGTGACAATGTGGGTGCAGAATTTCCGCATGCGCATGGGGGCGGTGCGCCGGTCGACGGCGCGGTGGTGATGGCGCGAACTGTGAAGGAACGACAGCATGCAAGGTGAGCATCTGAAGGTGGCGTGTGTGGCGGGATTGGCGTTCGCGGGCGCGTGCCGAGCGGACCTGACATTCATCTCGCAAGTGCGGACGATCGCGGTGACGACCTCGGGAGATGGTCAGACGACGGCGCGGACCTCGCCGGACTTTGGGCCGTTTGATGCGGCGGTGAGTCGGAGCATCCCGGTGGTGGTGGAGGGGCGGCCCGGGCGGAATGCGGGGACGACCGATATTTCGTGCCACTTTGACCGGACGGCGATCTCGGCCCGGGCGAGGATGCTGGGAGAGGGCGTGATTGGCGAATCCACGCAGGTCACGGCGTTGGGTTCGACGGTGGTTGATGTGACGTTCGAGAACACGGAGGAATCAACCTACCGGCTCTTTGCGGCGGGGTTTGACGTGGCGGCGGTCGGCGTGAACGACGTGCACGTGCGGTTGACCTCGGTGGATACGGGGGCGGTGCTCCTTGAGCAGCGAGGGAGCAACATCGGTGCGAACCAAGTGGGAACGATCCCAGTTGGGCGGTATCGCTTTGAGTTCTTGGCGCAGCAGATTTCAGCGGTGGGCGAGTGCGGGCGCGAGTATGAGGTTCATCTGGATGTGCCGGCGGTGCCCTGCGAGGCCGACTTTGACGACGGGACGTTCACGGGGACGCGCGATGGCGGGGTGACGATCGAGGATCTGGTGTATTACCTGGAGGTCTACGGGCGAGGCGATGTACAGGCCGACCTGGACGATGGGAGTGGGCGCGGTGGTGGGCATCCGGACGGCGCGGTCACGATCGACGATCTGCTCTATTTCATGGAGCGATACGAAGTCGGGTGCTGAGCGGGTGGCTGGCGGGTGAGATCCGGCCGAGCCTACGAGCGTGCGAAGATGTTCGGCGTCACCAACCCCAGTTGTGAGGGTGGCGGGGCCAGTGGTCCCATTGGTATCGCGGGTAGCGGTCAAAGTAGATGAACTGATCAGACGTGCGACGGAGGTGGATCCATCGCTGTTCGAGGAGGTCGGGCGCGGGTTCGCCCGGATAGGCCAGGGCTTGCAAGCGCGAGGAGCCTTGGGGGACCGCGAGTGCGGCGTCGCGTCGGTCGAAGTCGGGATCGCCCCACGGGTCTTGGTCGAGCGCGGCGGGGGCCGAGAGCACGAGTTCGGAGGAATGGCCTTGGCTCGGCAGGGCGGTTGGGCGGGCTTGGGGGGGACGCCAGGAGGAGGTGCAGCCAACGAGCGCGAGTGCGAGTGCACAGGGGGCGACTGGTGCAAGGATGGAGCACGCGCGAAGTCTCATCTAGAGGGAGGGAGAACGAATCACGTGCCAGACGCATGGGTGGCGACCTTGGGGTGTCCTTGGTGGATCGCGGGTGTGTAGAAGGTGAGGACTGGTGCATTTTCGCGACGGGAAGAGGGCTTGAAAAGGGCAGGCGGATGCGTGGACGCATCAAGGGCGAGGCGGAGAGGTCCGATACTTGTGGGGGGTGTGGCCTAAGGCGGAGGCGGGAGTGAGGGGTGGCGCGAGGTCGAGAGAAAATGGCGAAGTGGGTTGACAAACGGGAGGAAATGCGTTGGAGTATGGAGGACCGTGGCGAGCGTCTCGCGGGGCGGGTGAAGAGAAAAGGAAAGGCATCGATGTCAACAAAGAAGATTGGCGTGCTGTTGGGGTCTCTGGTCATGGGCACCCTGGGCGTGGTTGCGTCGGCGTCGGCGAATGACGATGCGGCGAAGGGCGCGTGGGAACGGATCAGGGAGGTGCCGGCGGCGGTGCTGGCCGAGACGCCTTGGATTCGTCCATCGACGTACATGCCGTTCCAGGCGGACCTGGAAGCCCTGCGGGCGATTTTGAAGGAGGCGCCCCGCGAGGGGAAGGGGGGGATGCCTTTGCGGATGTCGGTGCCGATGTCGGACGGGACGTTGGCGTTGTTCGACGTGGTGAACTCGCGGATGATGGAAGAAGGGCTGGAGGCGAAGTATCCGCTGATCCGGACGTATGTGGGACAGGGCGTGGATGACCCATACTCGACGGTGCACATCACGATCGATCATCGGTCGTTCCATGCGCAGGTGGTGTCCCCGGGCGGGATTTCGCTGGTGGACCCGGTGACGATGGAGAATGGGACGTATTACGCGGCGTACAACCCGGAGGAGCAGGAGACGAAGGTCCATTCGTGGGTGTGCCACACCGAGCATTCGGTGATGAACACGGGGTACGTGGGGCGAGGATTGACGCCCGGGCAAACGGGCGATCGGCGTCGCGACCTGCGTCTGGGCTTTGCGGCGACTGGGGAATACACGGTCGCGGTGAGTCCGCCCGGGAATCCGAACGTGGCGGCGGGGCTGGCGGCGATCGTGGACTTGACGAATCGCTGCAATCAGTTTTATGAGCGTGATCTCTCGACTCGGATGGTGCTGATCGCGAACAACGACGTGCTGATCTTCACGAACGCGGCGACGGACCCATTCTCGAATCCGGGTTCGCTGGGGACGATGAATCAGGAGTTGGCGGGACGGCTGAGCACGGCGATCGGGGAGGCGAACTATGAGGCCGGGCACGTCGTCACGAATGGCGCGGAGCAAGGGCTGGCGGGGGACATCGGGACGGTGTGCCGGAATGATCGAAACGCGATCCGGGTGAGCGGGACGTTTCCTGGCGCGATCAAGGGAACGGGGGCGAGTTCGGCGTCGGCGCTGGGCGCGGATGGATTCATGGTGAAACTGGTCGGGCACGAGATGGGCCACGGCTTTGGCATGTGGCACGCGATGAACAGTTGCTTCGGGAATCAAGCGGGGCTGGTGAATGCGGCGTTGGAGCCTGGATCGGGCTCGACGCTGATGAGTTACGCGGGGATCTGCTCGGCGGAGAACAACCTGCAGGCGCGGATGGACTCGATGTACGGGTACGCGGGGTACCGCGATGCGGTGGCGTATTATGCCACGCAGGCGAACTGTGGGACGCTGGTGGACCTTGGGAACACGCCGCCGTCGGCGGACGCGGGGCCGAACTACACGATTCCGACGAAGACGCCCTTCTCGCTGACGGGTCGCGGGATGGACGCGGACGGGGACGCGTTGACGTATTCGTGGGAAAACGTGAACTATGGAGCGCCGGTGACGTGGCCCGTGACGCTGGGCGCCACGACGAACGATAACGGGACGGCGGCCGCGCCGACGGCGTCGGTGGATGGCGGGTTCCCGATGGTTCGCGTGCGGTTGCCGGTGACGAGCCCGACGCGGGTGGTGAATCCGGCGCTGCGGAGCGGGTCCTATCCGGCGGCGGTGGGCGTGCCGGCGAACCCGACGGCGGGCGAGGCGTTGCCGCAACGGGCACGCAACATGCGTTGGCGGCTGGTGGTCCGCGACAACCACGCGGGGAGCGGCGGGGTGGCGACGGACGAGATGGTGCTGAACGTGGTGGACACGGGAGCGGCGTTTGCGGTGACGTCGCCGTCCGCGGGCGCGGTGACGGAAGGGCTGACGGCGATCGCGTGGAACGTGGCGGGCACGAACGCGGCGCCGATCAACTGTGCGCAGGTGCGAGTGTTGGTGTCGGAAGATGGGGGCGTGACGTGGCCCCATGTGGTTGCGGAGAATCTCCCGAACACGGGGACGGCGTCGGTGCTGATGCCGAACGTGAACACGACCAACGCGCGGCTGCGGATCGAAGGACAGGGCAATGTGTTCTTTGCGGACAATCCGGGCGTGTTCACGATCAACTTTGTGCCGCCGGGCGTGGTCTTTGTGGCGGATGGGAATAACACGTTCGCGGACACGTCGGGCAACGGGAACAGCAATGGAGCGATTGACCCGGGTGAAAGCGACATCGCGATCACGGTCCCGATTCGCAACGGCGGGGCGACGACGGCGACGGGGGTGGTTGGGACGCTGGAATCGCTGACGGCGGGCGTGACGGTGACGAGCGCGACGGCGAACTATCCCGATATTTCGTACGCGCAGACGCGCACGGGGATGGCGCCGTTCCGCATCGCGGTGAGCAGCGGCTTTGTGTGCGGGAACGAGGTCCGGTTCCGGATCACGATGGCGTCGGCGCAATCGACGGTGCCCTTTGAGTTTTCGTTCTTGACGGGACAGTTGGGTTCACCCACGACGTCTCCGTACGCGGGGACGCGGCGTCCGATTCCGGACAACAACACGACGGGGATCCAGATGCCGATCACGGTCTCGGGAGTGCCCGGGAACGTGGACGATATCGACTTCCGGATCAACGGGACGAACTGCTCGAACACGCCCGGGAGCCCGACGGTGGGGCTGGTGCACAGCCTGGTGAACCAACTCCGGCTGTCGCTCATCAATCCGGCGGGGACGGAGATCGTGCTGTGGGATCGGCAGGGCGGACCAGGCGTGAACATCTGCAACATGGTGCTGGACGATGCAGCGACCACGAGCGTGACCACGCTGCGTTCGAGCGACGCGCCGTACAGCAACACGTATCGCCCGCAGAACCCGCTGAGCGGGTTCCGGGGCGGGCCGGCGAACGGCACGTGGAACCTGAAGGTGGTGGACACGGTCGCGGGCACGGGCGGGAGCGTGCTGAGTTATTCGCTGGTGATCCGCGGTGATCAGCGGCTGTGCGGTGCGCCCGAGCCGACGTGCGTCGCGGACATGGACGATGGGAGCGGGACGGGCACGCCGGACGGCGGCGTGACGATCGACGACCTGTTGTACTACCTGGTGATCTTCGGGGATGGCGCGTCGCGGGCGGACGTGGACGACGGGAGCGGGACGGGCAGGCCGGACGGCGGCGTGACGATCGACGACCTGTTGTACTTCCTGACGCGATACGGCGACGGGTGTTGAGGGACGTGCTCATGAACTCGCAAGGGCGGGCCGATCGGATCGGTCCGCCCTTTTTCGATGCGTCGGGCAGTGGAGGGCGGGGCGGTGTGGGAAGATCGCGCCAACAATGACCGATGTAGAGTGGTGGCCCCATCCAGGGTGGGGCACGGGAGGTAAGCCATGGCGCAGCGGTATCAGACGGTGTTGTTGTTCGGGGCCCCCGGCGCGGGGAAGGGGACGCAGGGGAAGATCCTGGGCTCGATCCCTGGGTTTTATCACCTGAGTTGCGGGGAGGTCTTCCGGACGCTGGACATGTCGAGCGACCTTGGCAAGACGTTCATGCAGTATTCGAGCAAGGGGCTGCTGGTGCCGGATGACGTGACGGTGCAGATGTGGCACCAGAACATGCACGCGCGGACGATTTTGAGCAACTACAAGCCGCACGTGGACCTCTTGGTTCTGGACGGCATCCCGCGGAACGTGAAGCAGGCGAAGTTGCTGGAGAAGCATCTGAACGTGCTGCAGATCATCCACCTGATGTGCCCGGACAAGGAGGAGATGATCAAGCGTCTGCGTCGGCGGGCGCTGAAGGAAAACCGGATCGACGACGCGAAGGAGGAAGTGATTCGCAAGCGGTGGGAGGTGTACGAGAGCGAGACGTTCCCGGTGCTGGAGTATTACTCCAAGAAGATCATCAAGGACGTGGACGCGACGGGATCGCCCGCGCGGGTGTTGGAACACATCCTGGAAGAGGTGGTCCCGATCCAGGAGGCGCACTTCAACAACCCGATCACGGGGGAGAAGATCGAGACGCCGGCGACGCCGAACGGGGTGCATCCGGCGCGGGTGGCGAAGAGGGGCGGACGCATGGCGAAGGCGCGGCGGTGAGGAAGGCGCCTACGCTGGACGCGATATGAACCGACGCCGAGCGTTTACGTTGATCGAGTTGTTGGTGGTGATCGCGGTGATCGCACTGCTGATCGGGATCTTGCTTCCGGCGTTGGGGCAAGCGCGTGCGAACGCGCGAGCGACGGCGTGCGGGGCGAGGCTGCAGCAGTTGGGCGTGGCGTTGACGCTGTACATGAACGAGTACGACAACACGTTGCCGCAGGCGATGGGACCCTTGCCGGGCGGGGGGCAGTCGGTGATCGGGGCGCTCTTCGGGGGGAAGAAGGGGACGCTGCCGTTCTACGGGATCAACCAGATTGGGGCGGAGAAGAGGCCGCTGAATCGGTACGTGGTGGACTTTTCGGTGCCGCCGGATTCGGAGCCTGGGAACGTTGATCTGCTGGCGTACAAGTCACCGGTGGATCGAGGGGCGTTGGCGATACCGGGCTTTGGCTCGGTGACGTCGATGTACGAGTTTTTGGGGGCGAGTTACACGCTGAACGACCATTCGCTGGTCGGGGAGTGGGATGCGACGCTGGTGCCGATGACGGCGCGGGGCCCTGGGGGGAAGATGCCGTACGTGAGGAACACGGCGAAGACGTGGGTTCTGGGGACGCACACGATCTACAACTATCAGAACGATGGAGCGGGCTCGCCCGGGGATCGCGGGATGCGGTGGTTTGACAAAGAGAACGTGCAGGCGAACTTGCTGTACGTGGACATGCACGCGCGGATGCGGGTTCGGGTGCCCCGGGCGAATGAGGATGGCACGGCGGCGAACACGACGAACGATTACACGTTTCTGCCGTGAGTGGTGAAGGGTGAGGAGAAGCAGAAGGACGGGGAGAGGCGGGTGGGGCACACGCCCGGGGAAGGGTAGTGGGAAGCGGGCAGGAAGAAGGGACGTGGGCGGAAGGATGGAGCGCGGAGCATGGACGTGATGCGCACGGTTGCGGTGGTGGAGGAGCCGACGAAGGAGATTGGGTCCTCAAGGAAGCAGGCGGTGCGGGAGCACGCGTTCCTGATGCTGTGGCTGTTACTGGGGTTGCTGGCGTTCCTGGTGATGCTGGTGATGTTCGCGCGATCGCGACGGAATGCGAGATTGCGAATGATGAAGGAGGACACGGCACGGCGGAGGCAGGCGATGACGGACGCGTGGGTGGAATCGGGGAAGCGGGTGGAGGCGCCGGACGCGGACGAGTTGGAACGGGATCGGCTGAACCTGGACGACACGGACATGGAGGGGAGCCCGCCGCCGGAGGAGCCGAACGGGCGGCGATAGGATGTCTCGTACGGTGCGGGGTGCGACGCGGGCTACGGAGTGCGGCGGGGCGACGGAGAGACGCATGGACCTGACGACGTTCAAGGCGCTGACGTTCGACTGCTATGGCACGCTGATCGACTGGGAAGCGGGGATCCTGTCGGCGGTTGTTCCGATCCTTCGAGCGCGGGGCGTGTGGGCGGGCGAGGATGAGGTCTTGTCGGTGTATGGCGAGTTGGAGGCGGGCGCGGAGCGGGCGGAGTATCGCCCGTATCGGCAGGTGCTGATCGCGGTGATGCACGGGATCGGGACGCACTTCGGGCTGGAGTTTTCGCGCGACGAGCGCGAGGCGTTGGTGCGATCGGTGGGCGGCTGGCCGGCGTTCGCGGATACGGCGGATGCGTTGCGGCACCTGAAGCGGCACTACAAACTCGCGGTGCTGTCGAACATCGATGATGACCTGTTCGCGCTGACGAGGCCGAAACTCGGCGTCGATCTGGACGTGGTGGTGACGGCGCAGTTGTGCCAATCGTACAAGCCGGGAGACAAGCACTTTCGGGTGGCGCGGGCGTTGTTGGAGTTGCCCCGGGAGCAGATCCTGCATGTGGCGCAGAGCAAGTACCACGACCTCGCGCCGGCGAAGGCGTTGGGGTACCGCACGGTGTGGGTGAATCGTCGCGGGGCGATGGGGAAGGCGGCGGAGGCGGGGGCGACGCCGGCGTTTGAGTGTGAGCCGGACCTGGAAGTGCCGGATTTGGCGACGCTCGCGCGCTTGGTGGACCACGCGGATTGGAAGTGAGCGCGCGCGTTAGCCCGAAGCGGCGGCGGCGGAGGCGGCGGCCCGCTGCTGGGCGATGACAACGGCGGCGGCGGCGGCGTC
This sequence comes from uncultured Phycisphaeraceae bacterium, assembly GCA_964543905.1. GTDB lineage: Bacteria > Planctomycetota > Phycisphaerae > Phycisphaerales > UBA1924. The sequence continues at coordinate 153,664 of CAZIZO010000005.1, read as the reverse complement.
GCTGGTGGCGCCCTCCATGGCCATGAGCACCGAGCCGAGGCCAAGCCCCTTGAGGTCGTTGGTCCAGAGGAGTTGGCCCGTGAGCCCGTCGAGGCAGTGGACGCGGCCTCCGGAGCCGACGTAGACGAGGCCGTCGCGGACGAGGAGGGAGATGGGCGTGCTGGAGGACTTGACTTTGGTCCGCCAGAGATCGAGGCCGGTGACGGTGTCGATGGCGACGACGTGCGAGCCGGTGCCGACGTAGAGGAGTTTGGGGTCGCTGGGGTTGGGGCTGGACGATGCGCGAGGACGAGGCATGGGCGGCTCCGGTGGTTCGGGAAGTTGTACGCCGAGGGGCGGGAACTGTTGCGGGAACGAAGTCTGTCGAACGGTGGGCATGTCTCGATTCGAGATCGCGGTCATCGAAGCGCGAATCGCAGATCCCGTTCCGAGTTGAGGGGGCGAGGAATGGGGCTAGTGGGGCATCTCCCAGAACTTGCCCGGCTCATGGAGGACGACTCGACCGGCGGCGGCCCCGGCGACTTTCAGAAGGCGTTGCAGCGGCTCGTCGAGGGGCTCGTTGCTGAGTTTGAAGGTCGAATGGTGCATGGGGAGGATGTACTTGGCTTGGGCGTGTCCGGCCATTTCCCAGACTTGCTCGGGGTTGGCGTGGGCGTGGATCCAGGGGTCGTAGGCACCGATGCCGAAGATGGCGAGGTCGACGCCGCCGAGAGCGTCGCCGACGCTTTTGAAGGCCTGGGTGTAGGCGGTGTCTCCGGCGTAGAGGACGCGGTGGTCGGGGGTCTGGAGGAAGTAACTGTTGAAGCCCCGATGGCGATCCCACATGGTTCGGGCGCCCCAATGGTTGGGGCGGAGGGCGCGGATCTTGAGGCCGTTGAGGTCGAGTTCGTCGTCCCAGTGGAGTTCGATTTTTTCGCCGAAGCCCTTTGGGATGAGGCGTTTGGTGTGCTGGGCGGTGACGACTTTGGTGTCCTTTCGGACGAGTTGTCGGAGGCTGGGCTTGTCGAGGTGATCGAAGTGGGCGTGCGAGATGAGGACGAGGTCAATGGGTGGGAGTTCGTGGGGCGCGAGGTGTGGATCGCGGAGGCGTTCCATGCCGACGGTGTAGGGCCCAAGGTTGATGCCGATGCGTTTGGAAAAGACGGGATCGGTGAGGACCCAGAGGTTGTGGAGGCGGAGAAGGACGGTGGCGTGTCCGAGCCAGGTGGCGGCGAGGGGATGCTTCAGGTGGTGGTCGATCGCACTGGCGGCATCGACGGCTTTGGCAGCCTTCGCCCCGGCGGTCGGATCGCGGAGCGACTTCATCAGTTCGGTGGGATAGCGCCTGGCGGCGGAGCGCGTGATGTCGGCGGCGCGGCGGAGTTTGCCAGGCGACGGAGCGGGTGCTCGCGGCGAGGGCTCTGGGCTGGGTGGAGTGTTGGTCACGGTCGAGGCGTCGGGCGGTGTGATCAGGCCGAATCAGGGTGGAGGGGGCGAGTGCTCAAGAGGGGGCAGCACAGGCGATTGTATCGGTTGCAAGCCACGTCGAGGCTGGCGAGTGCGGACGGACTGGGCGTGCTTGGCGGCATCCACGTTCATACCCTCCGTGCATGAACCTTGATCTCCGTGGGAAACGTGCGGTGGTGTGCGGCTCGACGCAGGGCATTGGGAAGGCGGCGGCGGCGGAACTGGCGGCGCTGGGGGCCGAGGTGACGCTGCTGTCTCGCGATCGTGAAAAGTTGGCGGCGGTGGCGGCGGGGTTGGCGACGCCCGCGGGGCAACGCCACGGCTTTGAGGTGGCGGATTTCAGCAAGCCGGAGACGGTGAAGGACGCGGCGACGCGACTCGCGTTGGGGGGGACTCGGCACATCCTGATCAACAACACGGGCGGGCCGCCGAGCGGGCCGCTTCTGGAGGCACCGCTGGAGCAGTTTACGGCGGCGTTCAACGCGCACGTGGTGTGCTCGCACCTGCTGGCGCAGGCGTTGGTGCCGGGGATGAAAGAAGCCAAGTATGGGCGGATCATCAACATCACATCGACGAGCGTGAAGCAGCCGATTCCCGGGCTCGGGCTCTCGAACACGATTCGCGCGGCGGTGGCGAACTGGGCGAAGACGCTCGCGGGGGAACTCGGGGCGTATGGGATCACGGTGAACAACGTGCTGCCGGGGTATACGTCGACGGAGCGGCTGAGTGATTTGATGCAGGCGCGGGCAAAGAGGAACAACACGACACCCGAGGTGGTTGCGGCGGAGTGGCGGGCGACGATTCCCGCGGGACGGTTTGGTGCGCCGGAAGAAATCGCGGCGGCGATCGCGTTCCTCGCGTCGCCCGCGGCGGGGTATGTGAATGGGATCAACGTGCCGGTGGATGGCGGGCGTCTTGGAGGGCTGTGACGCGATGCACACGCTGTCGAACTACATCCAGGGCGGGTTCGTTCCACCTGTTGGAGGCGAGTACATCGACAACTATGAGCCCGCGACGGGGGCGGTGTATGGACGAGTGCCAAGTTCGGATGCGCGGGACGTGCAGGCGGCGGTGGAGGCGGCGACGCGGGCTTTTCCGGCGTGGTCGGCGACGCCCGCGGAGGAACGGTCGCGCGTCATGCTGCGGATCGCGGACTTGATCGATGCGAACAGGGATGCCTTGGCACTGGCGGAGTCGAACGATCAGGGGAAGCCGGTGAGTTTGGCGCGGTCGATGGATATCCCGCGTGCGGCGGCGAACTTTCGATTCTTTGCAACGGCGATCTTGCATGCGGAGTCGGTGTCGCATGACTCGAATGGCGAGGTGCTGAACTACACGCTGCGAAGGCCGCGCGGCGTGGCGGGGCTGATTTCGCCGTGGAACTTGCCATTGTATTTGTTCACGTGGAAGGTGGCGCCGGCGCTGGCGACGGGGAATACGGCGGTGGCGAAGCCCTCGGAGTTGACGCCGATCACCGCGCACATGCTGGCCGAGTTGTGCACCCAGGCGGGCTTGCCGGCGGGGGTGCTCAACATCGTGCATGGCACGGGCGCGAGGTGCGGCGCGGAGATCGTGACGCACCCGGGGGTGCCAACGATTTCGTTCACGGGCGGAACGGCGACGGGGAAGTGGATCGCGGAGAAGGCGGGCCCGATGTTCAAGCGGATGTCGCTGGAACTGGGCGGGAAGAACGCGAACGTCGTGTTCGCGGATGCGGATCTGGCGAAGGCGATCGAGACGAGCGTGCGATCGTCGTTCCTCAATCAGGGCGAGATCTGCCTGTGCGGCTCGCGGATTTATGTGCAGCGGTGCGTCTACAACGAGTTTGTGGATGGGCTGGTGGAGCGGGCGAAGGCGCTCAAGGTCGGTGATCCGCAGGACCCGGAGACGCAGCAGGGGGCGTTGGTCTCGCGCGAGCATCGGGAGAAGGTGGCGGGGTATGTCGAACTCGCGAGATCGCTTGGCGGTGTGGTGCGGTGCGGCGGGCGGGTGCCGGCGGGCTTGGGCACGCGGTGCGCGAAGGGGTATTTCTATGAGCCGACGGTGATCACGGGGTTGGAGGCGACATGCCGCGTGGAGCAGGAGGAGGTCTTTGGCCCGGTGGTGAGCGTGACGCCGTTTGAGACGGAGGAGGAGGCGATCGCGCTGGCCAACGGGACGCCATATGGATTAGCCTCAGTTGTGTGGACGCGAGATGTCTCGCGGGCGCACCGCATGGCGGCGAGGTTGGATTCGGGCCTCGTCTGGGTGAACTGCTGGTTGCACCGAGACTTGCGCACGCCGTTTGGGGGTGTGAAGCAGAGCGGGATTGGGCGAGAGGGTGGTTGGGAGGCGTTGAAGTTCTTCACGGAGGCGAAGAATGTGGGGGTGAAGTTGTGAGCACAATACGAAGTGAGAGAGCCGCCGAGCCTGTCGGCCCCTATCCGCACGCTCGGCGTGTGGGTAACATGCTGTTTCTGTCGGGCGTTGGCCCGCGTGCGCGTGGGAGCAAGGTGATCCCGGGATCCACGGTGGATGCCGCGGGGAACCTGGTAGATTACGACTTCGAGGCGGAGATGCGTTCGTGCTTTGCGAACGTGCGGACGATCCTGGAAGAGGCCGGGAGTTCGTGGGAGCAAATCGTGGATGTGCACGTGTTCCTGACGAACATGAAGCGGGACTGGGCGACGTACAACCGCGTGTACGGCGAGTATTTTCCGCCCGGACCGAACCAGCCGACACGGACGACGATCGAGATCTCGGCCTTGCCGACGGGGGGGAACACGCCGATCCACTTTGAGATCAAGGTGATTGCGACGGTGTGAGCAGGGCCGCGGCCTCGCGTGCGAGGGCGTGCACGAGGGCGTCGCTCTCTTCGTTCTCGGCGGACAGTTCGGCGATCCAGTTGTTGACGTGCAGGGTGAGCGAGGCGTGCGGTGATTCAACGGCGACGATCGCATCTTCGCGCAGGACGGGCTCGGTCCAGTCTCGCGTGATGTGAGGACCGAAGCGGCGTTTGAGGATGTGACGCACGGCGTCGAACCAGGCGAAGGGGTCGGCGACTGAGAAGGCGACGAGGCGTCCGGTACCCGCGTGGCGACTGAGTGGGACAAGGGTGCTTTGCCCGGGTACCCGTCGAAGGAGTGCGCGGACGGGGCTGGCGTCGAAGCCGACGAGACGGAGAGGTGTGGCGTACAACTCGTACAGTCCATTCGCGATGCCGCCGAGCGCGAGCCCTTCGAGGATAGCGATGTCGTGCTTGAGGATGGCGAGGTGGGCGGGGAGGTCCTTGGAGTTCTGCAGGTCGACGCTGGGGGTGTCGATGCCGATGGTGGTTACGCCCCGCGCGGCGAGGGCGTCGACGAGTTCAACGCTGAGTGCGGCGAAGTCCGGATTCCAGTTCTCGAAGTTGGGGAAGGTGCCCGTGCGTACGAGGACGCGTGACTCGCGGATCTGCTCGAGGCCGCCCAGGACCTGGTCTGGGTGCACGCGCTCGCCTCGCTTCACGAGCACGTCGACCACGCGGCAGAGGCCGATGTACCGATCGATGGGCATCTCGTCGATGGGCTTGGCGTCGAGAGCGTAGTGATTGGCGCCGTCGGCGTGGGCGCCCAGGTGTACGGTGCTTCGAAGCGCCGAGAGGGTGATGTTGGAGCCCTGCTTGATGTCGCAGAGGACTTCGCGGGAAAAGGGCGTGTCACCGGGCCAGACGTTGATGGTGGGCGAGAGCGGCGGGGAGATGTCGATCCACGCGTGCTCGCGTTCACGGTCGAGGAGTCGGATCGCCTCGGGTGGCGTGGGTTGATCGAGTTCCTCTCTCGCGAGACGACGGACGGCGTCTCCCCATGCGGGGGAATCTGGACCAAGTCCCTGTGGCATGCGGCGCTGCACGCGGGCGATGAGGGCGTCGAGGTGTTCGCCGCGTTGGCGGGCTGCGACGTAGGGGACGGTGGAGAAACTGACGAGGTTGTAACGTGGCGAGACGCGATCGGGGAAGGCGGCGTGGATGGTCTGCTCGTACTTCTTTTTCAGTTGAAACTCGGGTCGGCCCGAAAGGTCGCGCATCTCGACAAAGTTCTCGAGGGCCATGTCGGCGATCGCGTCGGCATTGGGCTTGCGCTCGCGCTCGAACTGTTCAAGGGCGGAGCGCTGGTCGGTGCTGGAGGCGAGGAGCGTGGAAAGGGAGACGACATCCTCGAACGCGGCGTTCATGCCTTGCCCGAAGAAGGGGACGATGGCGTGCGCCGCATCGCCCAGGAGGACGACCTTGCCCTCGCGCTGCCAAGGCCAGCAGCGGATGGTGACGAGCGAACTCGTCGGATTGTTGAAGAAATCGTCCACGAGCGTGGGCATGATGGGAACGGCGTCGGGGTAGTGCTCGCCAAAGAAGGCCGCGACACGATCGCGCTCCCCGGCGGTGGGGGCGGCGCTTCGATCTCGTTTGCGGCGTTCGGCGAGGTCGCCCTCGAGCGACGCGAAGGAGTGATCGCCTTCCCAGGGCCAGAAGAGGGTGTTGGTGAAGGTCTGGTCACGGTTTGGGAGGGCGATCATCATCGCGGCGCCACGGGGCCAGATGTGGAGGGCGTGGGGTTCCATTTGGAACGTGTCGTCGCGGGAAGGGATGTGGAGTTCCTTGTAGCCGTGTCCCAGATAGTTTTGGGAATATTCGAAGCGGTCGGTCCTTTGCATCGCGAGGCGGACGGCGGAGTAGGCACCGTCGGTGCCGACGATGAGGTCCGCGGTGACGCGGGTGGTTCCGGTGGGCGATTGGAAGGTCGCGGCAGGGGCGGCGAAGTCGACATCGAGGCACGGGTGGTCGAAGAAGAGGGAGACGTTGGGCTCGCGTGCGGCGGCATGGATGAGGGCGAGGTTGAGCCCGCCGCGGGAGAAGGAGTGGATGGCGTCGGAGGGGTTGGCGCTGTAGGGTTGGAAGTGGGTCTCGCCGGCCTTGGTGTGGATCATGCGACCCGGCATGGCGATGGCTTCGCCGGCGAGGATCTCCTTGTCGAGATCCACGTGGGCGAGGCCCGCGATGCCGCGGGCGGAGACGGCGAGGTTGATGGATCGGCCGCCGATATAGCCCTTGGCACGCGGGTCGGATCGGCGCTCGTAGACGGCGACGCGGTCTCCCAGGCGGGCGAAGGCGACGGCGGCGAGGGAGCCGGCGAGCCCCGCGCCGACGACAATCACGCGACGAGGAGGAGTGTGGCGCATGGGCTAGAGTCCGGTCAGAGCGCGTAGCGAGGCGTCGATCGCGGGGGGCACGGGCATGACGCTCAATCGAGGGTGCGTGACGAGTTGGAACGACTTGAATCGGGCATCGGATTTGAGTTGAGCGAGCGTGACGGGGCTTTGGGCGGGGCGGAGCGGCTTGATCTTGACGACCGCGAACTTGGGTTCGCCGGTGGGTGTTTGTCCCGGCTTGGCGGGGTCTTCCATGGGGTTGGAGGCGACCTTCGCGAGGCCGACGATGGCCTTCTCGGCGCCCGTGTGATAGATCAGCGCCTGGTCGCCCTTGCGCATGCTGCGGAGCGCGAGGAGGGCGGCCGGGTTGGAGACGCCCGACCAGATCGTGGTGCCGTCGCGTTGGAGATCGGCGAAGGAGTATTCGCCGGGCTCGGTCTTGAGAAGGAAGGTCGGCATAGGGGAGCGTACGCGCGCTACTGTGCTGCCCGAACGTGATGCGGACTAAGGAGAAGCAGGTATGGCGCAGGTCTTTGATCCAGACGCGGCGGCACAGCCCGGCAGCGGCATTTTCGGTCTTTCGTCCACGCGTGAGCAGGCGAGGATCGTGCTCACGCCCGTGCCCTTTGATGCCACGACGAGTTACGGCAAGGGCACGGCGGACGGGCCCGAGGCGATCCGAGATGCGTCGGCGCAAGTGGACCTGTACGACGTCCGATTTGGGCGGGTGTACGAGCGTGGGATCTTCATGGAGGCGGAGAAGAAGCGGATTCGCAAGTTGAATGAGGATGCAACGGAACTGGGCAAGCCCATCATCAAGGCGGGCGGTGCGAGCACGAAGAAACTGCAGGCGGCCGCCGCCAAGGTCAACGCGATCTGCGAGAGCGTGAACACGATCGTGCACGACGAGACGGCGAAGGTGCTGGCGGAAGGGCGAGTGCCCGGGTTGGTGGGGGGCGAGCACGCGATGTCGTTCGGGGCGATCCGGGCGTGCGCGGAGGCGATGGGCGAGATCGGGATTCTGCAGATCGACGCGCACATGGACCTCCGTGACGCGTTCGAGGGTTTTCAGTGGTCGCACGCGTCGATCATGCACAACGTCATGAGCAAACTGGCGAAGGTGACGAAGTTGGTGCAGGTGGGGATCCGGGATTTCGGCGAAGGGGAAGTGAAGTTTGCGGCGGCGCAGGGGCGGCGGATCGTGACGCACTTGGACGATCAGTGGTCGGCGAGGCTGGACGACGGGGCGAGGTTCAGCGAGTTGTGCCGCGGCGCGGTGGAAGCGCTGCCGGAGAAGGTGTACGTGTCGTTCGATATCGACGGGCTGGACCCGTCGCTGTGTCCGCACACGGGGACCCCGGTGCCGGGAGGGTTGAGTTTCAATCAGGCGGTGCACCTTCTGGACACCCTTCGGCTCTCGGGGCGCAAGGTGATCGGATTCGACCTTGTGGAAGTCTCGCCGGGCGGGAAGAGCGAATGGGACGCGAACGTGGGGGCGCGGATTCTGTACAAGTTGTGCGGGATCGCGTCGGTGTGATCTGTGCGGTGTGCGCAGGCGAGGCGAGCGCGGGCGAGGGTCCGTGCGGCGTTGGCGTGGACCCGTGCGGACCCTTCAGGGGAGGTTGGGCAGGCCGCCGGTGAGCGAGAACATCGCGTGGAGCATCAAGGCGGCGAGGGTATTGGCGGCTTGGAAGACGGTGCCTCCGATGTGCTGGAAGGCAAGGATGATGACGATGATGGCGACGAAGGCGGCACGCTCATTCGAGAGGATCTGCCAATATCTGGGCCAGAAATCACCGAGGATGCGAGACCCGTCGAGCGGTGGGAGCGGGATGAGGTTGAAGAGGAGGAGGAAGAGGTTGAGCCCGATGCCGCGGGAGCAGAACTCGAGCACGTTGTCGAAGACGTGGGGCGCCACATGCCCGTGGGCGAGCCGCACCCAGGCGACGAGGAAGACGCACGTGGCGACGGCGATGGCGAGGTTCATCGCTGGGCCGGAGGCGGCGACGATGGCTTCGCCCCGTCGAGAGCGGAAACGGCTGGGGTTGACGGGCATGGCGCCCCAGCAGAATCCAAGCAGCGCGAACATGATGAGGCTGAGGGTGCCCATGTGGACGAGCGGATTCCAGGTCATGTGCCCAGAGACGATGGGGGTGTCGTCTCCCTGGCGGATGGCGGCCCATCCGTGGGAGAGTTCATGCATCGTGATGGAGAAGAGAACCCAGAAGACGATGGACCCGACGGCGACGATGCCGCCGACCTCGTATTGCGTCGTGACCCACCAGTTGAAACCCATGGGCGGATAGTACCCGGAGCGATCCGAGGTTGGGGTGGGGAGTGAGGCGTGTGAAAAGAAAACTCGCGTGCGGGGCGAGGAGCCGGGCACGCGAGCGATGATGGAGGAGGAGGCGAGGAGGGGAATCAGCAACCGGCGCCGAAGCGGTCGAGGTAGTAGAGGAGATCGTCGATGGTGACGCCGCCGTCGGGCGTGCCGGAGGCGGAGCCGTTGTCGACGTCGGCGACGCAGGCGGAGCCGTTCTCGAACTGGGTGAGGAAGAAGAGGAGGTCGTCGATGGTGACGCCGCCGTCGGGGATGCCCGTGGCGTTGCCGTTGTCCACGTCGGCGATGCATGGGGCACGGCCAGGGACGATGAGCCCGGAGGCGGTGATGGAGCCGCCGGAGCGGAAGAGGCCGATCTGGACATGGCCGTTGGGCGCCGGGGCGGCGTTGGAGTTGAACCAGAAGTTGTACATGGAGGCGAAGCGAAGGGCGTTGGCGTTCTGGTTTTGCGTGAAGGACTCGGTGCTCCAGGTGAGGGCACATGAGGTGCGTGCGCTCGCCCAGTCGGTGGTGCTCCAAGGCTCGCCGAGGACGGCGACGTCGGTGAAGGTGACGACGGAGGTGCGGGCGCCGGTGGGGAGCGGGACGGAGAAGGACATGGCGCCGTTGTGGGAGTTGAGGTTGTAGACGGCATAGTCGTAGCGCCATTGACCATTGCCGAGATCGGTGGCCTTGCTGGCGACGTAGAAGCGACCGTCGTCGGGAGCATCGACGGTGGTGATGATGACGTTGGGGTCTAGGGCTCGCCAGGCCATGATGGCGGGTTGGTGTTGGACGGTGGCGGGAGCGCCCGAGAAGTCGGCGCTGTAGGTGCTGGTGGAGATGTTGACGCGGCGATAGGAAGCATTGTTCATGCGCTTGGTGGGATCGACCTCGTCGTTGGCAACGTAGACGCCGTCGCCGAAGAAGATGGCGCCGGGATAGCGGGTCGGGTCCATGTCCTCGCGCTTGACGGTGCACCGGCGAGCGGTGGGGCTGGAGCCGGAATAGGAGGGAGCGACGGCCTGCTGCCCGGACCATGGGTTGACGTTGGAGCGAGGCCCGAGGCGGCTCTGCTGGGCGTTCCAGCCTGCGCCATAGACATCGAGGCAACCGGCGCCCAACACCGATCCGCCCGCGCCGTTGCACGTGCCGCAGCCGGAGCCCGCGGCGGCGCAGCAGGCGGTCTTGCCCCAGCCCGCGCCGATCTGCTGCAGGCGACCGTCGAAGTAGCGGAACATGTTGAAGAAGACGATGGGTGAGCCCTGGGTCGCGTTGCCCCAGTTGAGGTTGCGATTGCCGATGTTGCAGGTCGCGGTGCCGAAGATGTAGGCGTAGGTGACCGAGCCGCTGATCGTCTCGGGCCCGTAGGTGCCCACGTCGGTCAGATTTTGATACGTTACGTCGGCGGAGGGCTGAGCCAACACGCTCCCGCAGGCGGTGAGCAGGCAACCAATGACGAGCGTGGACGAACGACGATTCAACATAGCGAGGCTCCTTGTAAACCGGATCGTGAGCGACGAGCGTCGCCCTTCCCACTGACCACGACCACCCACGTACGTCTTGTAGACTACACACCAACCGTTGTTTGCACAAGGGGGTTTCACGGGCTGGTCTCAAAACAATTCGCGTCGGACGGTAGTTCGCATGGGTGTTTGCGGGCGACATGAAAATGAAAACGCCCCGGGAGCGTGTTCCGGGGCGGTGCTCGTGCATGTACTAAATGACTAACGACTCACCAATGAGGCCTTCTTTTCGGCTTTGGCGATGGCGGCGATGAGGTCCTCGACCTTCGCCGGGTTGTGTTCCGCCAGCGTCACGGTGGCTTTGTGGTCCTGGAGCGAGACGTCGGCGGCGGCGACGCCCTTGACGCTCATGATCGCCTCATGGACCTTGGCGACGCAGATCTCGCAGGTCATGCCTTCGACCTTCAGGATGATCTTCTTCTCGGCCGGCAGGGCCGCCAAGCCTTGAGGCTTCATCTCGAGCGCTCGGACGAGGAACGCCCAGCGATCCGTGACATCCTCAATGACTTTGGCGGTGGGCTTGCCCGCGCCGTGTCCCGCGCGCGTTTCGATGCGGATGAGCGCGGGGTTGTCGCATCCCTGAGCGGCCTGGAGTGCGGCGGCAAACTTGAAGGAGTGGGCAGGCACGACGCGATCGTCGTGGTCGGCGGTCATCACCATGGTGGGGGGGTAGCACGTGCCCTTCTTGATGTTGTGCAGGGGCGAGTAGGCGTACAGGGCCTTGAACTGCTCGGGCGTGGAGCCTTCGCCATCCGCCGCGCCGTAATCGCTGCGCCAGGCGTGCCCGATGGTGAACTTGTGGAAGCGGAGCATGTCCAGGACGCCGACGATGGGGAGGCAGGCGCCGAAGAGGTCGGGGCGCTGGGTCATGCAGGCGCCGACAAGGAGGCCGCCGTTGCTGCCGCCCATGATGCCGAGTTTCTTGTTCGTCGTGTACTTTTCCTTGATGAGGTACTCGGCGCCGGCGATGAAATCATCGAAGACGTTCTGCTTGCGGGTCTTGGTGCCGGCCTGGTGCCACTCCTCGCCATACTCACCGCCGCCGCGCATGCAGGCGACGGCGTAGATCCCGCCCATTTCGACCCAGACGAGGTTCCCGACGCTGAAGGAGGGCGTCATGGAGATGTTGAACCCGCCGTAGCCGTAGAGGAGGGTGGGGTTGCGGCCGTCGAGTTTCGTGCCTTTTTTGTGGACGATGAACATGGGGACCTTGGTGCCGTCCTTGCTGGTGTAGAAGACTTGCTTGGTCTCGAAGTCGTCGGGCTTGAAATCAACCTTGGCCTGCTTGTAGATCGTGCTCTCGCCCGTCTTGGTGTCGTAGCGGTAGATGGTGGGGGGATAGGTGAAACTGGTAAAGGAGTAGAAGGTTTCGGTTTCGTGCTTCTTCCCGCCGAATCCGCCGGCCGTTCCAATCGTCGGCAACTTGACGTCGCGGACGAACGTGCCCGCGAGGTCGTAGACCTTGATCTCGCTCTTGGCGTCGCGGAGATAGGTGCAGTGGAAGAGGTCCCCGACGAGTCCGACGCCGGTGAGGGTCGCGTCGCTCTCCTTGACGATCTCCTTCCAGTCTTCTGGGTTCGGGTGGTTGATGTTGATGGCGATGAGGCGGCTCTTGGGCGCCTTGAGATCGGTTTGGAAGAAGAAGGTCGGCCCGTCGTTGCCGACGAAGTTGTACGACGCGTCGAAAGCGTCGAGGAGTTTCACGACGGTGCCGTCGCCGAGGGCCTTGAGGTCCGGTGAGGTGCCGATCTTCTTGTAGTAGAAGCGGTTTTTGGGATCGGTGCCCTTGCTGACATTGATGACGAGGTACTCTCCGTCCTCGGTGACGCTGCCATAGAAGCCCCAGTCCTTCTTCTCGTCGCTGGGCTCGTTGTAGACGAGGATGTCCTGGCTTTGTGGGGTGCCGAGTTTGTGGAAGTACAACTTGTGGAAGAAGTTGCTGCCGCGGAGTTTGTCCCCTTCCTTGGGTTCGTCGAAGCGGGAATAGAAGAAGCCACTCCCGTCCTTGGCCCAAGACGCACCGGAAAACTTGGCCCAGCGCACCTCGTCGGAGGTGTCCTTTCCGGTGGCGATCTCGCGGACTTTCCAGGTGTTCCAATCGCTGCCGGCCTCGGCGATGCCGTAGGCGAGATACTTGCCATCATCGCTGACGGCCATGCCGGCGAGGGCGACCGTGCCATCCTTGCTCAAGGTGTTGGGATCAAGCAGCACCCTCCCCTCACCACCGAGATGCTCAGCGACGTAGTAGACGCTTTGCGCCTGGAGACCTGTGTTGTAGGAGTAGAAGTACTTGCCACCCTCCTTGAAGGGCATGCCGAACTTCTCATAGTCCCAGAGTTTGGTGAGGCGAGCCTGGATGGCGGAGCGTTCGGCGACGCCGCCGAGATAGGCCTGCGTGATCTTGTTCTGGGCCTCGATCCAGGCGACGGACTCGGGAGCGTCGGGATTCTCCAGCCAGCGGTAGGGGTCGGCGACCTTGACGCCGTGGTACTCGTCGATCTGGTCGACGGTATGAGCCTTTGGGTAGTCGTACTTCGGCTGCGCCAAGGCGGGAAGGGCGGGCAACGAACTCACGAGGGCGCAAGCGATTGAGGCCGACCAGCATGTGCGGCGATAAGGAAGTCGGTGAGGAATCATCGAGCGTGCTCCGGGAGGAGAAAACGAGGCCAGGGGCGCGAATGCAACATCGCCGCCCAAAGTCATGCCGTATTGAAGGGGGGATGCGCCGGAGTGGCAAATCCGTCTCCAGCGGCATAGGTGGCCCATAAGGCTTCGCGTGGCGCCCTGTGGCGGCTTTGGGTGCGGCGAAAGACGGCGTGATCCGGACGGGGCCGTGGCTTTAGTCCCTGTATTTCGCGTGGCAGTCCTTGCACGAGGTGGAAACGAGTTGGAACTGGGCCGCAAGTTTCGACGCGTCGGTCTCGCCCGAGGTCAAGAGGTCTTCAAAAGTCTGGGCGCGTCGGTGGGCTTCGCTAAGCAGTTGGGCGAACTCGGAGGGCTTGCGTGCCGCGTAGGAGGTCTCGCGGAGCATTCGGTACAGGTCGGCAAGCCTCCCGGCCTCGGCGGCGGGAACCAGGTCGGGATGATCTTTGGGGACACCCCATCCGGCCTTCTCGATCGCCTTGAGGTGCTCATAAACCTCGTCCATTTCCACCATGCCCTTCACGAACCCGGAGGGCCTTGAAACCGAGGGAAAGTCGGCGGGTGCCGAAGCGATGACGCTCGCGTCGAGCACGCGAGATGCACGGGCGCAGGCGTAAAGCCCCTTGTAGATGGGTGCCGTGCCCGAGACTTTCATGCGCTCGACCCCGCCCTCGGGGGTGACCCATCCCAAACTCGCGGCCACGGCGGCGGCGGCGGCGGCGCTGCGGTGCTTCCCGTGGTGGCAGTGGATATAGACCGCCCCGTTCTTCATGGCGTCCCGCGTGGCTCGGACGAGTTCGAGTCTGCGTTGCTCGTCGAAGCCGTTATAGCCGATGGGCAAGTGGATGTAGCGCATGCCGCGCGAGGTGGCCTGGTGCACCGCGGGCTCGGCGCCGTCGACGCTGATAATGGTCTTGATGCCCATCGCGGCGAGGGTTTCGAACCCGTTGTCGCCCTCGGGGGCGCTTCCCGACACAAAGCCGTGGTGATACGCCACGGCATTGTGGATGCCTGGATAATCGCGTGGAGTCGTCTCAGAAACGTCGGGAGTGGCGATCAAGGGCCGGACGCCCTCGGTTCGTGCGGTGCCGCCGAGGGCGGCTGGGCGCGTGGGCGAGCACGATGCGAACGCGGCGAGCCCAAGCGCGGACAGGATTGTGGCGAGGGACCGAGCGCTGGTGTTCATGCGGACTCCATGCCCGATGGTACCTGAGTGTGCATGTTCGGTTGCGAGGGTGGACCGGGAATTCGGATTTCTCAGGAGAGCCCCGGCATGGGGCGCCGGGCAGGGGCTGGAGTTCACGGGCGTCTGGACATGAGGTAGTGCGAGACCAGCCACTCGGAGCCCCCGGAAAGCCCCCAGAGTTCTTCGCAGGCGATGAAGAAGACTCGCCAGCGATGGAGCCAGCGGGAGGCATCGTCGCCGTAGGTTGTGCGGAGCGTGGACAGGGCGCGTTCGCGGTTCGCGTCGAGGTTGGCAAGCCAAGCGCGGGCGGTCTTGGCGTAGTGCGTGCCGCAGACCCTCCAATGGTCGCGGATGCAGAGGTCGTTGGCAAAGTGGAGAAGGAGATCGTCGGAGGGCATGGTGCCACCGGTAAAGAAGTATCGACCGATCCAGTCGTTGGGTTCAAAGTGATAGGCGAGGCGCTGATGGGTAAAGATGTGGACAAAGAGCAACCCGGCGGGCTTGAGCCAGCGAGCGACGCGTTCGAGGATGGCGGCATAGTTCTTCAGGTGCTCGAACATCTCGACGGAGACGATTCGATCGAAGGTGCGTTCGGGGGCGAACTGGTTGACGTCGGCGGTGATGACGGTGGGCGGGCGTAGTCCACGGCGGGCGGCTTCGGCCAGGATGAACTCTCGTTGGGGGCGAGAGTTGGAGACGGCGGTGAGGCGTGCGTTGGGATACTTCTCGGCCATCCAGAGCGTCAGCGAGCCCCAGCCGCACCCCAACTCGAGGATCTCCATCTGGTCGGCGATTTGAGCCCTCTGGCAGGTCAGCGCGAGCATGTGCTCCTCGGCGTGGGCGAGCGACGGGGTGTTTGCGGGCCAATACGCGCTGCTGTACTTCATCCGTGGGCCCAGGCAGAGTCGAAAGAACTCGGGGGGAAGTTCGTAGTGCTGCTCGTTCGCCTCGCGGGTATGGATCGCCACGGGAGATTGCGAGAGATCGGCGATCAACGCGCGTCGGCGTTCCCATGCGGGCTCGATGCCGCCGCGCTCCTCGCTCCGAATACGGGCACGGAGTCGGCGGCGGATGCCGGCACGGAGCACCGCGTCGGGAATCAGACCGCAATCCAGCAACGTCTCATACCACGCGACGTGGGGCGTGACGGCGGTTGAGCGGAGGGGTTGGGAGGAGATCGCTTGGGTCATGGTGCGTTCTCTGTGGGATGGGCGGGGGGCGTGCGAGGGAACCACGGGACAAAGGCGCTCGTGGTCTGCTGGTATCTTCGGTAGGCGTCGCCACGGGAGCGGAGGGCGCGGGCCTCGGTGGGCGGGATGCCCGTGAGTTTGAGGATGAACAGGAGCATGAGTCCCGGCGCGGACCACGCGATCCAACCGAGGGGCGCGGAGGTGGCGAGGATGGCGTACGCAACCCACATGAGCCACTCGAAAAAGTAGTTCGGGTGGCGCGAGTAGCGCCACAGACCAATGTCGCAGACTCGCCCGCGGTCGGTGCAGGTCTGCTTGAAGGACTTGAGTTGCGCGTCCGCGATAGACTCGCCGATGAACGCGACGATCCAGAGCGAGAGCGCCAACCAGTCCAGCGCCGAGGGTGCGACCGCGGGTGAACCCGACGCGAGCATGAACGGGACGGCGAGGAGAACCACGAGCACGCCCTGGGCGAGAAAGAAGGGGAGGAGCACGATGTTGATCCGGGGGCCGAACTTCTCCCGCATCATCTGATACCGTCCATCTTCGGGTCCTCGGAGCACGCGGTCGAGCAGGAGGTGGAGCGCCAGGCGAAGGCCCCAGAATCCGCCCATGATCGCGACGAAGATGCGGCGAACCGGCTCGCCTTCGCCGGTTATGGCGCAGAAGATCGCCGCAAGGCCCAAGCATCCGGCCCAGGCCACGTCGACCACGCCCGCATCGCGCGTTCGAATCTGGACGAGCCAGAGCACGAACATGATCACGAGCGTGACAAGGGCGATGCCCATGGATTGGTCGAATGCGTTGAGCGTCATGCGTACAGGATCGTGCGCGGGGTGGGGGTCTTCGGCGTCGCTGCTCGGCGTCGTTCCAAGAGGAGTTCGTCGATGGGCGTGCTTTGGATGATTCGGAGTGGCTGTGTTCTTGGTCTTCTCGCGCTCACGTCGCTCATTGTGGCATCATCCTTGGAAATGTCGCTGGCGGCGGGTCTTCGTGCCACGGTCGATACGCGATGGGGGGTGACGACGATGGTGGACTTGTACCTCGGCCTGTTTGCAGTGGCCGGGTGGATCGCGTATCGCGAGCGGAGCGTCGTCCGCACGTTCGCCTGGTTCGTGGGTCTGTGCTTGCTCGGGAACTTTACGATGTTGGTCTATCTCCTGATCGCGTCTTGGCGGGCGAGGACGGTTGAGGATCTGTGGCGCCCGGTGCGTTGATCCATCGATCGGCGAGGAGCATCCACAGAGGTAAGAGGATCGCATATTGCGCGGCCGCAAAGGCCAGGGTTCGCCAACTGGGTTCGTGCAGTGTAATCGCCCCGAGTTTGGACCCGATCCAGTAGGCGGGTGGTGCCGCGAGGGCGCCGAGGCACGCGGCGAGGAGGGGGCGGCGCCACATCCAAGATAAACTGGGGCGGAGCGTGGTGCCGAAGTTGATCCAGAGCGCCGCGAAGACGAGGACGAACTCGATCGAGAATCCGGAGTGATACTGAAACAGCCCGAGGCGATTGGAGAGCACGTCGAGGGCGAGCCCCAGCGCGGAGCCGAGCAGCACGATGACGGCTTCTCGACGAGGCGACGGCGAGCCCCGGAGTTGGAGGGCGAAACTGGCGAGTGTGGCGGATGGAGCCCACCACCACCACCACGTGCCCGCGCCGAGCAGGGAAAGCGTCCAGAGCGCATCGAACGCAAGGACGTTCAAGACGATGGGCAAGGCTCGCATCATGGGGATGGCCGCGTTCGGGGAGTCGCCGGCGCGAGCGTGGAGCGCGGCTTGGTGAGCAGCATCTGCACATCCCCGACGTGACGGGCACGGAACGCGCCCTCGCAGTACGCCAGGTAGTACTCCCACATGCGGATGAAACGGTCCTCGAAGCCGAGGCGGCGAACATCATCCAGTCGAGCGAGGAACGCATCACGCCAGATGTGGAGCGTGGTGGCGTAGTGCGGCCCGATGTCCTCGAGATGCCACAGGCGGAGATCGGATCGGTCCCGGATCGCGTTCAGCATCGCCGCGACACCCGGGAGGCAACTGCCGGGGAAGATGTACTTTTTGAGGAAGTCGCGGCGACGTGCCGCACGCTCGAAGTATCGATCCCGGATAACAATCGACTGGACGAGCGCGGCCCCGGAGGGCTTGAGGCACGCGGCGCAGGCTTGGAAGAACTCGCCAAGGTGTTCGCGTCCGACGGCCTCGATCATCTCGATGCTGACCAGTTTGTCGAATGTTGCCGGGTACTGGAGGGGCAGGTCTCGGTAGTCGCGCTTGAGCACGACGACGCGATCGGAGAGTCCGGACTCTCCGACGCGGGCCGAGGCCAGCCGGTATTGCTCGTCGGAGATGGTGGTGGTCGTGACCCGACAGCCGTAGGTGCTCGCGGCGTGGATCGCCAGTGCGCCCCAGCCCGTGCCGATCTCCAGGAGGTGATCGGTGGGTTGCAGATCGAGTTTTCGGCAGGCGCGATCG
Source organism: uncultured Phycisphaeraceae bacterium (assembly GCA_964543905.1). GTDB lineage: Bacteria > Planctomycetota > Phycisphaerae > Phycisphaerales > UBA1924. The sequence continues at coordinate 135,724 of CAZIZO010000005.1, read as the reverse complement.
ATCTTCTCGCGTTGGGCGGCTTCGAGGGTGGTGGCGCCGTTCTCGAAGATGGCGCAGGAGTAGGTGAGCGTGGGGTCGAGGAAGAGCGAGAAGAACTCGTTGCCGAGGTCGTAGTGCGCCTGGATGTTGCGTCGGCTTCCGGCCCTGGTGTTGCGCTCGAGCCAATAGGCGAGTTTGGAGAGCGGAGCGAGCAGCCGAGCAAGCGGGCTCTCGAGGCGCTCCATCGCGTCGGCGTTGACGGTGACGATCTCGATGAGCGCCGCGAGATCGGAGCACGTCCACGCGCCGTCGATGTACGCCTCGGCGATCCCGACGCTGCCCCCGAAGGCCGCGGCGCTATAGAACGACGGGTCGAGGATGGTGACTTCGACGATGGGAAGCGAAAGGTCTCGGCACGGGGACGTGATGAGCGAACGGTCGCTCGCGTCGCGAAGATGCACCCCTCCCGTGGAGATGCCCGAAAGCGCGGCCTGGACGAGGCGGCGCCCGACCGCCTCGAGCGGGCGGAGAGATCGATGGTCCGATGCCCGGGCCGCGCGGTGTCGAACAGACTCGGGCGTGACCAAAGACGGAGGATCGGCGGGCATGGTCGTCATGGGTGCGGTTCCGGGGTGGATGGCATCGGTACGGGCGGGCGCGAGTCAGGGTGGCGGTGCACCGTCGCTCGCTTGAGCCAGAGTTTCAGGGCTTGATAGTGGATCGAGATGATGACCTGCAACGTCATCAGCGGAAAGCGCACGAGCAGACCACGCAGGAGCGAGGGGGAGAGTGCTCGGCGTCGCATCTGGAGCGTGGCGTCGAAGGCCTTGGACGCCGCCGGCCCTGCCTCTCGCACGTTCATGTGGACGAAGAGCGAATCGTCCGGGACGTCGAAGGCCCAGTCGTACTCCAGGTCCATGGGCAGAAATGGAGAGACGTGGAAATCTTTGGCGAATCGCCATCGCATTACCCGGCCTCCCGGGCCACCGCGGCGCGAGGCTCGCCTGTCGAGGACGTAGGCGTGTCGTTCCTTCCAAGGGGTGTTGGTGATCTCGGCGACAATCGCGAGAAGGGAATCGTGCTCGTCGTAGCAGTAGTAGAAGGTCACGGGGTTGAAGACATACCCGAAATATCGGAGGTGCGTGAGCATCCGGATGGGCCCGGTGGGTCGAACCCCCAGTCGATCCTCAACGCACGCACGCACGCTGTCGGCCAGCCCGAGCGTGCCGCGGGACAGATAGTCCCCGCGGCAGAATCGGGCCGGGCACCACCGCGAGGTGCCCCAGAGTCGGGTGAGCGAGAAGACGCGGTCAGCCTCGTCGAGGTCGAGGTAGAGCATGAAGAGCGGAAACGTGAAGGCGTGGGCGGGCGCACGCCGGCGGTGACGAACCGAGCCCACATAGATGGCGCTGCGGAGCGTCATGGGCGAACCCCCAGACGTTCGCACACGCGCAGGGCGCTGACGACGCCGTCCTCGTGGAAGCCGTTGCCCCAGTAGGCACCACAAAAATGGGTGTGCCGCACGCCGCTGATCTCGCCCCACCGATGCCGGGCGCGGTCGCCCTCGATCGTGTAGATGGGATGGTGGTAGTGGAATCGACCAAGGACGCGATCCGGGGCGATGGACGACGTGTCGTTGAGCGTGACGCAGATCGGTTGCCGCGTCGTGAGGCCCTGGAGAATGCTCATGTTGTAGGTGACGGCCACGGGGCGCCGCGGGTCGCGTGCCACGCGATAGTTCCAGGCTGCCCAGCAGTGGCGACGCCGTGGAAGGACGCTCGCGTCGGTGTGGAGCACGGCCTCGTTGGGCTGATACGGCATGCGCGAGAGGATCTCTCGCTCCCTCTCACTCGCGTCGGCGAGGAGCGCCAGGGCTTGGTCCGAATGCGTCGCGAGCACGACTTCGTCGAAGGTGTCCTCGCTCGTGGCGGTGCGGACCACCACGCCCGTAGGCGTGCGCTGGATGGAACGCACGCCCTGCGCGACGCGAGCAGAGCGAGCGAGGACGCCCATCATGGCGTCGATGTACCTCTGCGATCCGCCGATGATGGTGCGCCATCGGGGGCGTTCGCGGAGGTCGAGCATGCCGTGGTTGTCGAAGAAACGGAGCAGGAACTTCGCCGGGAACGCGAGGACGGAGTCTCTGGGGGCGGACCAGATCGCGCCGGCCATGGGGAGGAGATAGTCGTCAAGAAAACCACGAGAAAAACGACCCGAGTGCACAAGGTCGGAGACCGTGGCACCTTCGCCAACCTTCGCCAGGAGCGTCTTTCCATGCCGACCCAGCATGGCGACTCCACGAACCACCCTCCACCATCGCGGATTCACCAGGTTCTTTGGTGGGCCAACGAGCCCGCGGAGCGAACGGCCGCCATACTCGAAGTCGGCATCGTCGTCCCGCACGCTGAAGGACATGGTGGTCGGGCGAGATTCGACGCCCAGAAGATCGAGCAGCCAGGAGAGTTTGGGATAGTTCTTCGTGTTGAAGACGATGAACCCGGTGTCGACGGACCACGTTTGATCTTCGTGGGGAACGACGACGGTGTTGGTGTGTCCGCCGAGGCGCGGCTCCTTCTCGTAGAGCACGACGTCATGGGCACGGGCCAGCAGGAACGCCGAGACCAGGCCGCTGACCCCAGCGCCGACGATGGCGATTCTCACCCCGCACCCCCGCGGGGTCGGATGAGATCGCGGTGACGATCGGCCGCTTCGTATACGAATGCGGGGACAGGACGAAGATCCCAGACGAGGCCGAGCCAAGACATGGCGCGAAGCGCCCAATAGGCTGGGTCATACTCCCACCAATAGAAGCCTTGTCGAACGGTGCCGGGGTGGAAGTGGTGGTTGTTGTGCCAGCCTTCCCCGAGGGTGAGGATGGCGAGGAACCAGTTGTTTCGGCTGTCGTCCGAGGTGGCGAATCGGCGAGACCCGACGCGATGGGCGAGCGAGTTGACCGTGAAGGTGACGTGATACAGCGCCGTCGTGGACACACCAAAGCCCCAGACGATCATCTGTACAGGCCCGGTCGAGAGCGAAGGGAGCCAATGAGCGCATCCCCACCCGAGCAATGCCAAGAGGCCGACCAACCCCACGGGGCCGAGGAGATGGAATCGCTCAAGCCACACCAACTCGGGATACTTAGCCCAGTCCGGGATGGCTTTCCAGTTCGTGGAGCGGCCTTTCTGCGTCAGGAACCATGCCGTGTGGCTCCAGAGCAGGCCCCGCCAGGTGGGAGAGTGAAGGTCGGGCTCTTGGTCGGAGTGACGGTGGTGCTCGCGGTGGTGGGCGGCCCACCAGAGCGGCCCTCGTTGAGCGCACGAGGTGCCAATCAAGGCGGCCACAAACTGCACGGCGCGATGGGTTCGGAACGTTCGGTGAGAAAAGTAACGGTGGTAGAACGCGGTGATGATGAACATCCGGAGCAGGTAGAGGGCGATCGCGACTCCGACCGCCGCCCAACTCCAGCCCGTCCAGATCACGCCCAGGGCAAGGGCGTGGATAGCGAGAATCGGCAGGGCGTCGCGCAGTCGCACGCGACGATGGTCCATCGACTCCCAATCTTGCGACATGCCAAGTTCAGCCATTCGGAATCCATTCGGGCAAGAACGACCCTATCGGGCGATTGTTGGAGACGTTCGTGCGCGGCGTGAGTTCGGATTCAGGGCGGGAGCGAAAGGTCATCCCCGCCGTCCGATCTCAGTTCGAGTGGCATGCGGGAGTATCGATGTCGGGCGGCCAAAGCCGGTCTCGATCTTGCCGAGGCCGAAAGAAAAGGGCACGCCACTCGGGCGTGCCCTCGGATCAAGAACGTTGGCCGGGCTGATCGACTCAGCACCCAGATTCAAACCTCAGGAGGAAGTAGAGCAGATCGTCGATGGTGACGCCGCCGTCGGTCGTCCCGGTGCCCGAGCCGTCGTCAACGTCGGCACAAATGGCGCCCTGTTCGAAGATGACCAGGTAGTAGAGGAGGTCGTCGATGGTGACGCCGCCGTCGGGTGACCCTGTCCCGGACCCATCGTCAAAGTCCGCGATGCACGCGCCGTGGCAGGACGCGATGCACTGATTGGAGATGTAGACGAGGCCGAGCATGTTGGTGGCAACGGCACCGAGGGCGCCGATGCGGGTGGCCGCGCCCGTGGTCTGGTTGACGAGGTAGAGGGAGTCGGTCGTGTTGTCGACGAGGTAGAGGAGGCCGTTGTCGCGATTGAACGCGAGCCCGTTGGGATTGGTGGGACCAAGCAGCGGGCCGACGAGGGTCGCGGCGCCGGTGGAGCGGTCGAGGCGGTAGAGGCTGTCATCGCCGCCGTTGGTGGCGTACATGACGTCGGAAAGATTGTTGTACACAATGTTGGGGAAGGCGCCCACGAAGCCCGCCGTGCCGATGAGCGTCGCGGCGCCGGTGGAGCGGTTGATGGAGTAGAACCCGTTGTTGTGCGACGACATGCCGTAGAGCGTCCCCGTGCTCTCATCGAACTCGATCCCGTGCATGACGACGGCCGAATCGCCATAGGGCCCCACGAGCGTGACGGCACCCGTGGAATCATTGAGCGTATAGACCGAGTCGTTGCTCGTGGACGTGACGTAGATGGTGCGGTTGGCGCAGTTGACGGCGAGTCCACCCGTCGTGCCGGCAACGGCGCTGACGGCGGCGATCTGGGTCATTTCGCCCGTGTTGGGATTGATCTCGTACAACGCGCGCCCGCTCTCGATGCCGAGCAGCCGGCCCGGGCCGTGACAGTTCGTGCCGGCGAACTGGACATTCAGGCGATAGGCGCCCGCCGTGGCGGCGCTGAACTTGGAGACACGGATGAGCACGGCTTCGCCCGCCGCAAGGACACGCGAGACCGCGGAGTCGCGGAAGATGCTGGTGTCGAGCGGACCGCAGGTGCCCAAGGAATCATCGTTGCAGGAGTAAACGGTGCCGCCACACCCAGAATGAAGGGAGAGCACGGTGTCCATGCCGAGGTCGATTCCGGTGGCGTCGTGCGTGCCGCAGGTCGTCGCGGTCAGTGTCCCCGCGCACGGGGCCACGAAGCGATACCAGGCGTCGGGGTTGCTGGACGATACGCCGCAAGTCCCCACGCTGTTGGCAGGTTCGTTGGTGGCAAACGCCAGCGAATCAAGATAGGTGCCGACACCGATGGTGACCGCGTTGAGGCAGTTGTCGTTGGGCACGGGCCCGACGTTGAGGCTGTAGATGCCCCGCGAGTTGTTGAAGCCGTTGACGCGGATGTAGTAGGTAGTTCCGGCGACCTGGTACCAAACGGCGCGGCTCAGGAGGCCCGTCCCGCTGTCATCGTCGCAGGCAATCTGATTCGCCGTGGTGCCCGGACAACCCGAGTGGACGGAGAGCGCGGTGTCGTAGTTGCTGGTGACCGTGCCGCTGGTCTCGGTGTTTGCGTAGAAGAACCCGGTGTGATCGGCGGTGTGCGCGTACCAGACGTCGGGTGAGTTGGCGGACGCGGCGCAGGTCGCGGAGCCGTCGTTGGTCGAACAAAGCGTGCTGCCGGACGCCCCGCCCGGTGCGGTGATGGCGGCGGCGGTGGAGCAGTTCTCGTTGGACTGCTGCTGACGAGCCACGACGAGCGTGCCCGAGCCCTGCGCCCCGGAGTACCCGCCGACGCGGATCAGGTACGCCACGCCGTTGGTGGCCGTCCAGGTAATAGACGAGCCCGTGCCGCAGGAGTCGTCGTTACAGGCGATGGCCTGGTACGGCCCGTTGGGGCAGGAGTTGTAGACGGCGATGCGGGTGTCGTAGTTGCGATCCGCGCCGCAGATGGAGGCCGTCACGCTGCTGCCGCATCCCACGTAGCGGAACCAGATGTCCGAGCCGGTCTGCTGGTACCCGAACGCGGTGCACCCGGCGGCGTCATCGACGAAGCCATCGGTGCTCGAGCAGATCGTGGTGTAGGGGTAGGAGCCGTCGGTGATGGTTTCAGCGTTGGCGCAGAGGTCATTCAATGGCGTGAGGCAGGGCGAGACGCTCACGCGCAAGAGTCCCTGCCCGCTGGTCGAACCAAAGCCGCCGACACGAATGAGATATCTGGTGTTCCTGGTCATGGAGAACGAGATGTAGGAGTCACGGAGCGTGCCCGTATCGAGCGAGCCGCACTGTCCGGTGTTGTCGTCGTTGCAGACGATCTCGGTGAGCGTGCCGCACACACCTGTGTAGGCCGCGAGGACGGTGTCGAGGGCGTAGTTGTCATGCGTGCCGCACGTCGAGACGATGATCGTCCCGTCATGCGGAGCGGTGTACGAGTACCAGAGGTCGGCGCCAATGCCCCCGCAGGAGGCCGGTCCATCGTTCGTAGCCTCGAGGTTCGAGAATCCCCAGGTGCCCGGGCCAATGGGCACGGCGCTGGCGCACGCGTCGTTGAGGGGCGGCGCGTCGGCGGCGGACGTGAGGCAGGATCGGCTGTTGCGGTGGGCCTCGATGGCCGCGGTGGAGTTGGTGCTGCACTCGTCGGTCACGGTGCTGCCGAACCTGTTGATGCTCGTGATCGACGGGTTCATGGTGAACTGGTTGGGGTACGACCCGCAAGGGCAGTGGCAGGCGTTCCAGTTGTGCCCCGTCTCGTGGGCGACGAGGTCGGCGGCCGAGGAGAGGTTGAAGTTGTTGAAGTCGGTTTGCGAGACGCCGTAGCCGAAGCCACTGGAGAGTGAGGAGCAGATGACGCCGAGGTAGGCGGTTCCGATGACGCCCCCGGTCGGCTTGCCCGTGAAGAGATGCGCGACATCGCGTGCGACTCCGGATCGATTGGCGTTCCAGAAGGTCCGCATCTCGCCGAGCATGCCGCCGGTCGTGCCCTGCGTGTAGGGGTCGGGCTCCACGGTGTTGACGATGGTGGAGGAAATGGTGTGGACGATCTCGACCTCGCGCTCGTACTGCACGTTGAGGACGTTGTAGACCAGCGCGATGCGGGAGTTGACCAGGCTCGAACTGCCATAGAGGTTGAAGTACTCAAAGTCGCACTCGACCGCGACCTGCGCCGTAAAGCGATTGAGACCCCGCGGCTCATACCCGCCCGTGTGGAGCTCGCCGATCCGGTGCCTCGCCTCATCCACGTCACACTGGAAGCCATCCTGGCGGACGTCCGACGATCGATAGAGTACGTACTGATCGTCGCCCGCGCCAGGTCCGCGAGCGCCCAATGGTTCGAGCCAATACCGCTCTCCATCGCCCATCTGGATCATGGCCCACAGGCCGTCGGGCATCATCCCGCCCGCGACGATCGAGCCGGGAGACTTGGTCAGAGCGCCGCGGAGCGTGTTCACCGGCCCCGGGTCCACCTCGAAGAGGACGCCGCCTTCACGGGCCTCGTACAGGCGAAACTCGGGCGCTCGAACGGAGTGCGGGGCCAACTTGATCCGGTGGTGTTCGCCCCCGATCGGAACGACCACCTCCAACTCACGCCCAACCGTGCGGTCCAATTGGAGACGCACGATCTCGCCGCTCGTGAGCCCAAGGCGAGCAAAGTCCACCTCGGGCGGCGGCACCGCCGGCGCGTTCGCCTGGCCCAGCGCCACGCTGCTACACAACAAACCCGCCATGCCGGCGAGAACGCCTTCGAGCCTTCTTCGAATCATATTGACCCCCTGATCGCTCAGGACTCCACGACGCCGACAGGCTCCAACCTGTCGAGCCCCAGCACCCTTCCGACGTACACCCTACCTACTTCTTGAGCGATCTTGACAGGAAAGTGCGCACAATATTTACAATTCCCTTGCGCGTCCGCTTTGCGACTCTCGCTCTTGAAGCAGGAACGCCCGCGCCGTGCGGAGAGGTTATTTCGTGCGCCGTTTGCCTATTTGTTGCAGGTGTGGCTCCCGGTCCGATGGTGTCACCCTGCCAATCGGCCGTGAACGTGCGACCCGACGACGACCACTACCGCCGTGGGTGCCGCGCAGTGGCCGAGGCGTCATCCAATAACCACATGATGGACAAGCAGTTGCATTCTTGACTTGTCCCGACACTCACATCCAGGCAACACGATTGATGAGGCGGCGTTAGGAACTCCCGAGACAAGACACACGAGCCGCGTCGGCTCGGGAGAGCATCGAGGAGACCGTTCATGCACGCGTTTTCGTTGCGTTGCGCTGTGGCTGCGCTTGCCGCCAGCGCGGGCCTGTCCGCACATGCCGCCATCACCGCCGTTGGAGGGAGCGCCACCCTCATCGCTCCGCCGCCATCGAGCGTTCTGGGCGCGACCGAGAGCAATAGTCGGGCGTGGGCCTTCAACGAGGTGACCAACCACACGCTCGCGACCAACCTGCTCGTCAACGCGACGACGCCCGGCACGTACACCAGCCTTGGCTCGCTCACCCCGGGAACCATCGCCGCCGGGACCGTCATCAACAGCCATTACCTCTACACCGATCCCGTCGGCGGTGCGAACAGCGTCTACGAGGGCTTCGTTGAGTTTGATCAGCCCATCCTGGGCGTGATCTGCCTCCGTCCCGACCTCAACTCCACCGATTTTCTCGGCGCTCCCGGGACGGCGTACGGCGACAACGCGGCCCGCGGGCTCGAACTCGCGCAGGCCGAGCGGTTCACCATCACCATCGCCGGCAATCGCATCAACTTCCGCTTCGTCACGAGCACCGCGACCGATGACCTCCGCGTCATCACGGCCGTGCCCGCACCCGGAGCGGCCGCCTTGCTCGCCCTGGGCGGCGTCTTGGCGACGCGTCGCCGGCGTTCCTGAGCGACGCGAGCGAAGACGTCCACGATTTCCGCATCGTTTCGTTCCACACACGCCCGCCATCGTGCGGGCGTTGTCCATGTTGGCAAGCGACGGTGGGCGAACCGGCGCCGCGTCGTGCCGGAGTTTGCCTCCGACGTTCATTCGCCTCAACCCGACTAACCTCTCGCCGTGCTTGCCCTCTATTCCCTCACGATCTTCCTCGCCGCCGCGCTTCTGTTCCTGGTCCAGCCGCTCGCGGGCAAGATACTCCTTCCGGCCCTCGGCGGGAGTCCCGCGGTGTGGAACACCTGCATGGTCTTCTTCCAGGGCGTGCTCTTGTTGGGATATGCCTATTCGCACGTCTTGACCCACAAACTTCGCCCGCGGTCGCAGGCGTTTGTGCATGCCGCCGTGATCGCGCTCGCGCTCCTCACGTTGCCCATCGCGATCCACGTCGGGGAGCCTTCGGGGTCGCCCGTCGTGTGGTTGCTGGCGACGCTGACCAGCATCGTGGCGCTGCCGTTCTTCGTGGTGTCCACGACCGGCCCGCTGCTTCAGCGTTGGTTTTCGTACTCCTCGCACGCCTCCGCGCGGGACCCCTATTTCCTGTACGTCGCGAGCAACGCCGGGAGTGCCGTGGGCCTGCTCGCGTATCCGTTCGTCCTCGAGCCTCTCCTGACTCGCCGCGAGCAGAGTCTTGCATGGACCGTGGGCTACGCGCTCTTCGCGGTGCTGGTCGTCGGCTGTGCCGCCGTTCTTTGGCGGGCATTCGCTCGCGACGAGGTCCAACCCGGCGCCCCAGACGCGCGAGGCGCGAGTCTCGACCTTTCTTCGCCTCCAGTCTCCTGGCGTCGTCGATTCCTCTGGATCGCGTACGCCCTTGTTCCATCGAGCCTGATGCTGGGCGTAACGCAGCACGTCACGACCGACATCGCCGCCGTGCCGCTGCTCTGGATCCTGCCCCTCTTCCTCTATCTGGTCACGCTGATGCTGGCGTTCTCCAAGCGTCGGCCCCTCTCGGCAAGCGTGCTCGGTCGCGCCATGCCGTTCGCGATCGCGACGATCAGCATGGTGCTCTTGAGCGCGGCGAAGACGCCGTTCTACGCGATCGTGCCCATCCACCTCGTGGTGTACTTCCTGGTGTCGTTGCTCGCGCACACGCGGCTCGCCGATGATCGCCCGCCGGCCGACCGCCTCACCGAGTTTTACCTCTGCATGTCCATCGGCGGCGTGCTCGGGGGCGCCGTCAACGCGCTCCTCGCTCCCGCGCTGCTCGATGCCGTCACCGAGTATCCGTTGGTCCTTGGGCTCGCGTGCCTGATGCGACCGCAACTCGCGAGCGACGAGAAAGACGCCCCGCCCGGCAGACGTTGGTCGCGGGTGATCCTTGCAATGGCGATCGGGGCTTTGCTCGCCGTGGTCACGCTCGTGATCGATGCGAAGATCAACAGCGGAGCGGTGGGGGACCTGGTGACCAAGGTCCGCCAGTCCAAGGGGATCGAGGCGATCCTTGACGCGCTCCGGCTGGACAACGACGCCATCGCCGTCGCGCTCCGCGCCGGGCTGCCGACGCTCGCATGCATTATGCTCCTCCCGCGCAGGGGCTCGATGCGATATGCGATGGCCGTGACGGCGGTGCTCTGCGTGGTGCCGTACCTCAATCGTTCGGGCGCGGTGGTGGTCCAGGATCGCACATTCTTCGGCGTGCACCGCGTCTCGCGCGATGCGCAGGATCGCTGGCACGTCCTCGTGCACGGCACGACGCTGCACGGCCAGCAACTCCGCACGGATGAGAAACGCACCACACCTTCGACCTACTACCACCCCAGCGGGCCTGTCGGCGATGCGATGAAGGTCCTCGCCGAGAGTCGAACGCTCGATCGTGCCGCGTTCGTGGGCCTCGGCGCGGGCTCCATGGCCGCGTATGCCGCGCCGGGCATGCGGTTCACGTTCTACGAGATCGACGAGGGCATCGAGCGCCTCGCCAGCGACGAGCGTGTCTTCTCGTATGTCCCCGACGCCCGGGCTCGCGGGGCGGAGATCGACATCCGGATCGCGGACGGCCGCATCGGGCTGCAGGGGGATGCGGACGGCTCGTACCGCGTCATTGTCCTGGACGCGTTCACGTCCGACGCGATCCCCGTGCACCTGCTCACCCGGGACGCGGTGGAGATGTACATGCGCAAGGTCACGCCCGACGGGCTGCTCGTCGTGCACATCTCAAACCGCTATTTCAAACTCCAGCCCGTCCTGGCGAAGATTGCCGAGAGTCTTTCGCTGGTCGCCTACGTGCGAGACGACAACGTGGTCACGAAGGAGCAGGGCGCGGAAGGGAAGGCGGAGTCGACGTGGGTCATCCTCGCCCGCGAGCCCAGGCATTTGCGCGGGCTCGAACTCCTGCCCACGTGGGAGCGTCTGATCGCCAAGCCCGGCGATCCGCTCTGGACCGATGATTTCTCGAACATCCTCCGGGTGATGAACTGGAACTGAAACTACGCTGGCGTCGCCATCGCCCCGGGCGGCAACTCGGGCCCGGCGTCCGACGTTGCGTCGGTGGGGGGGGTTTCGATCCGCTTCTTGGCCGCCTCCGCGCGGAGCAGTTCGCTCACGGAGGACTTGTTGAGGCTCTCGCCGCGCATCAGGCGGAAGACCTCGTCCGCCGAGAGGGTTTCGTGCTTGAGCAGGGCCTCCGCCACGGCGATGACCTTGTCCCAGTTCGCTTCGAGCATGCGCGTGGCCTGCGAATAGGCTTCGTCCACGATGCGGCGGATTTCTTCGTCGATATCCCGCGCCGTCTCGTCCGAGTATTCCTTCTCCGGGAGGAACATCTCACGCGTGTCCATGCCGGTGTATCGCACGAACCCCAACTTGGGGCTCATGCCCCACTCCAAGACCATCGCCCGCGCAATGCTCGTGACCTGCGAGATGTCGCCCACCGCGCCGCTCGAGATGTCGCCCATCGCCTTCTCCTCGGCGATGCGTCCGCCGCACGCGAGGCACAGCGTTGCCTTCAGCCACTTCAGGCCATAGCCCATGCGATCCTTCTGCGGGAGCGAGAACGTCGCGCCGCCCGCCGCGCCGCGGGGGATGATCGTGACCTTGTGCAGGGGATCGGCGTCGGGCAGGAGCGCTTGGAGCACGGCGTGACCCGCCTCGTGGTAGGCCACGAGCCGGTTGTCTTCCTTCTCTCGCACCCGGCTCTTCTTCGCACGCCCGAACTTCACCTTGTCGCGGGCTTCCTCCAGGTCTTCCTGCTCGACGGCATCCTTGTTGTGCATCGTCGCCGAGATGGCCGCCTCGTTGATGATCGCGGCCAGATCGGCGCCGCTGAACATGGGCGTTGCGCGCGCGATCCGCTCCAGGTCCACGTCCTTGGCCAACTTGATCTTCTTCGAGTGGACGTTCAGAATGTCGAGTCGCCCCTTCACGTCGGGCAGGGGCACATTCACCTGTCGATCGAATCGACCCGGGCGGATCAGGGCGGGGTCAAGCACATCGTTGCGGTTCGTGGCGGCGATCACGATCACGCCGTCGCTCGGATTGAACCCATCCATCTCGACGAGGATCGCGTTGAGCGTCTGCTCGCGCTCGTCGTGGCCGCCGGTCGTAAAGCCTCCGCCACGACGCCGACCGACGGCATCAATCTCGTCCAGGAAGATGATGCACGGCGCGTTGTCCTTCGCCTGCTTGAAGAGGTCACGCACGCGGCTCGCGCCCACGCCCACGAACATCTCGACGAAGTCCGATCCGGATATCGAGAAGAACGGCACATCCGCCTCGCCCGCGATCGCCTTCGCGAGCAGCGTCTTGCCGCAGCCCGGCTCGCCGATGAGCAGCACGCCGCGCGGAATTCGCCCGCCCAGACGTGTGAACTTCTTGGGGTTCTTCAGGAACTCGATGATCTCGGTGACTTCTTCCTTTGCTTCGTCGATGCCCGCCACGTCCGCGAACGTGACGTTCGTCATCTCCTTCGTCAACGTGCGGTGCCGGCTCTTCCCGAAGTTGCCCAGCATCCCCCCGCCCGAACTCGCGCTCCGCAGGCCGCGAACGATCAGCATCCACGCCAGCATGCCCAGCAGCAACAAAGGCACGAAGGTGTACAACATGGGCAACAGCGGCGAGGGCGCCTCGTTGATCGCGTGCCGGTTCGTGAACCGCATCACCTCGTCCGCCACGATCTCCCGCGACGCGAGGTTCGTCTTGACGATCATCGTCTTGCCCGGCCCGAGTTCGTAGATCGGGGTCGTGATCCCCGTCACCGCGTCGTCGCGGATCCGCACGCTGTCCGATTCGATCTTGCCGTCCTTGTACGCCTGCTCGAACTCGCTGAGCGACACATCCACGCCCCCCGTTCGGGCGTTGAACATCATGAACAGCATCAGGCCCATCAGAAGCACGGCGACCAGCCCGAACAGCCCGCGTCCGGGCGGCATCGTCGGAGTGGGCTTACGCCCATCACCAGGCCCTTGGGGGGCGCCGTTTCGCTTGCCTTCGCCGTTTCCGTGCTGTTCGCTCATTCGACTTCCATGCTCCGGCGGGCGTCTCCTCCCGCGTGATATCGACCGATCCTTCACTCCCACTCTTCGGCGACCGACGATTGGGAGTTTCGCCGAATCGGACGCCTAGGCTGGTGTCGGGCCACGTGACGCACACCCGACTGCCATTCTGGCAAGGTTAGGCGTCCCGGGAACGTCACTGCCCGCGGGGGGATAGGGCGTTCCGACGCACCGTCCGCCCGCGGGCCCTCTGTCGTACTACGCACGAGATTTGGGATTGTTGCCCACGCGCCGCAGGCATCCAATGAAACCGGGGCTTTGCCCACCCTCACCAGGACGACCGCATTTCTTCCACGATCGCTCGGGCGAGCCGCTGCACCGCCGAGTGCTGCCCTTGTTCCACAAGTTCACCCGCACGCCGTGCGGGTGAAAAACTGTCCACCGCGGAGAAACTCCGCCGACTCAGCAGGACTTTGCCCGTTCGGTTGTCCTTCCAGTCGAAGTCCACCGTGATGCGAACCGCGAGTTGGTCGACATAGCCCGTCTGTGAATCGACCGCGATCCGCTTCAACTCCGAGTCCGTCACGACGCCCGTCAGCACCGTCTCGGCGTTCGCGCTTCGCGTGACGTCGATCTGCGTCGTCCTCTGCAACTCCTTGATGATGGCCTCGGTCAGGTCCACCTCGACGCCCTTGGTGAACGTGCCGTTCTCAAAGATCGGCACGCCGACGCTGCGAGCCTGCGCCGCCGTCACCGGCGCAAAGGAGTAGCCCTTGGTGGGATCGGAGGCACACCCCGCGAGGGCGCCCACGCCCAACCCGAAGGCGACAACGAACACGAACGGGTGCGGATGGCGCATTCGGCGGCTCACCTTTGGTCCTCGCTGGTCTCGCCTTGGGTGCTCGCCTCACGCTCGCGGTCCACGGGAATCCGGCTGCCTCCCGCGCTTGAAGAGGGGGCTCGGATGCCCCAGCCCTCGCGGTCGATGATCTCCAGCGCACGTGCCGCCGCGGCGGTCGTGGGGTACTTGCGGATCAGTCGCCGGAACGTCAGGCGGGCCGAGACGGCATCCCCCTGCTTCATATACCACGAGCCCGTGTCAAGCATCTGCGCGGCCGCGGACTCGTCCAGGCGTGCAACCAGCGCGTCGCTCATGCCGGCGGCCTCGGCCTCAACGGGATACTCGCGCGCGAACTGCTCCACCTGCAACTTGGCATCCGTCAGCCCCGTCGCGTCGTACTTCGGGCCTTTGAATCGAGCGATGTTCGCGTAGACCCGGCGTTGCAGCGCTCTTTGCCGATACTCGCTCTGCGGATACAGACGCAAGAACACGTCGTACGACTCCGACGCCATCCGCAGGTCGCGGGAGCGGTAGTAGTAGTCCGCCAACTCCAAGAGCGCACGTTCGGCGAGACGGCTCCCCGGCAGCCGCTCGTTGATCCGGAGCAGGATCTCCTCCGCAAGGCTCACGCCGCTGTCGATCCGAATTCCCAGCACGCGTCGTCGCAGCCCGTTCAGATAGAGCAACGCCACGTCCATCTCGCGCTCGAGCGCCAGCGGGAACATGTCGCTGCCCGTGAAGCCCTGGACCACTTCTTCATAGTCCCGCAGCGCGTCCTCCTCGTCGTCGTTCCCCAACCGCGCATCGCCGCGCAGCAAGTAAGCCTCCGCAAGCCACGGTGACTTCGTGTTCTCGTTGGCTTCGATCCAGGCGTCCAGGAGCGACTCGGCCGCGCCGTAACGCCGTTGCGCAAGCATCTGCCTCGCTTCCGCGATCACCGCCTCGTCGGTGCCCGGCGTGGGAATGCGGGAGGGCTCCCACCCGCCCGTCGGGTCGAGTCGAAACTCCTTCGACTGTCCCCATGCCGGCGCGCACAACGCCACGCCCGCGAGAGCCAAGGTCCAGAAGAAGAAACTCCGGTCTGCTCGACCGTGCGAAGTGGGGTTCATGCACAGGAGCATACCGGAGTTATGGGGGCGAAAACAGTGCCGGGGGAGGAGTGATTTACCACTCTTCGCCGCGGGGGTAATCGAACGCGGCCGTGGTGCCGGGCTTGGTCGCGCACTCGGCGGTGCCATACACGCGTGAACGGGAGCGAAGCCGGCTGAGCCCAACGAGACCCGCCGTCCCCGCGATCGCCACCCCCGCGGGACTCGCGAGGCTCGCCACCAGCGGATGACGCTCCGTGGCCTTCGCCTCGTCCTGCTCCGTCGTTGGGCACGTCGCCGGGCACGCCTGCGACTGCGTCGCGGCCAAACCCACGGCCGCCAGCGCCAAGGTGTTCAGTTGCTTGAGGCTCATCATGGCCATGCTCCGCGTCTTCCCAACCGTGAACCAAACAGACGGGCAAACCCCACACCAGAAGCCGGAATCCCAGCGTCCTGACTCCAACATGCATCACGTTTTTTGCAAAAACCAGAAAAACCGGAAAAAAACCCCCAAGTTACGAGATACACAGGGTTTCACCGGGGCACGTGCCCGCGTCTATTTGAACAGACCGATCGCGACGGCGACGAGCATCACGCCCAGGAAAACCTTGGCCAGACTTGTCGCGATCCCGACGATGACCGCGTCGACCAGTTCGAGGTCCAGTTCCTCCATGAGGAGGCCCACATATGTGATGACGCTGCCCGCCCACGCGATCACGCCAAACGGGATGAGTCCAAGCACCCCGCCCACCAAATCCACGATCGCGTAGATGCCCGCCAGACTCAACGCCACCCGATGAAGGGGCGCGTTGAATCCGATCCAGATCAAGCAACACAGCACGTACACCAGGAGCCCGATGGGCACCCCGATCGCATACGTGAGCAAGAGCCGGACGATCATGTCCGACCCTCCCTGCCCACGCACGGCCCCGAGGATCAACAACCCCGTGATCCCGATGACGAACATCAGGACCGGTCGGAGGTAGGCCTTGCGGGCGATCGCCTTGGACTCGGCTTCCCGATCTTCCCGATCGCTCACGAGCGACAGGACCTTGCCGCACTCCGGGCAGCGCGGCTTCTTCAGGCCTTTGAGGTCATATCCGCACCCGGGGCAGACGGTGACCCCACCCTTCCGTGCCGAGGCGCCGACGCCCGTCCCGCGCTGGAATCCGGCCCGGTCGTCAAACCCGCAGTTCACGCACACGACCGAGTCCTTGTCGCGAGCCTTGCCACACGCCGGACACACCTTCAGTTCGCGTGGCTTTGGCCCCGTCTCCGCGGGCTGTAAGGCGTCTAGATCGACTATCCCGAAGATCCCTTCTTCGGCGGACGGATCGGCCGTGGCGGGCGACGCGCGAGGACGTCCCGTCTTCGCGTCCTTGATCGAGTCGTAGCACGCTTGGCACAGGTACCGTCCCTGCGGATTCTTCACGCGAGGCTTGCCCGCCACGTCGATTCCGCACTTGGCGCATGTCTTATCAGTTGCTTCCGCCATGAGACCCCCAAGCGCCGCCTTTGACGGTGGCGTCACGCGTTATACCGAATGTTCGCCGGGCGTGTTGCGAGGTGTTCGCGCACCTCCTGGTGGAGTTGGCGGGCAGGGAGCCCGAACGCCGACGTTACCGCGAAGTGTGCCGCAGGAGAGCATCTTGCCCTGTCGCGTGCAGGGCGGCGAGGAACAACCCAGGTCGAAAAGTCACGTCGTCGTCGCTCGCCGTCGGCGTCGGTACGGTTTATGCTAGAGTCCTCCAACCAACGCCCCCGGATCTCGATGCTTCTCTTTGCATGAGCACCGTCCAAGCCAACGCGGCATCCATCGTCGAAGACACGAAGCGGGCGCTCCAGGGCGTCCGCAGCACGCTGATCCAGTTGTACGAGGCCGTCGGTGCAGACCCGTCCACGCCTCAGGTTGTCGCCCGGCAGTTCGACATCAACCGAAACTTGGCATGGAAAATCTCCCGGGTGATCAGCGCCGCAGACCCGTTCGCGGCCTTGACGCACCTCCCCGGCGAATCCGGTCTCGACATCGCCTTGGACGCCTTCCGACGCGCAGGCGCGCCCGAAGCGGCCATTCAGGGCGTTCAGGGCGCGATGCGGTTGCTCGACGAGACGGCCGAGATGCACGCCGGAGACCGCACGCACCTGGAGATGATCCTCGATAGCATGGGGCTGCTCGGAAGCCCCACACGCCTGGAGAGCAGCCGCGAACTCGCCTTCCGAGGGAATAGCGCGATCTGGGGTGTTCAGGCCAAGGCCCGCGTCACCGTGGGCTTTGCGGCCCCATCGGGGGATGGTGCGAAACTGGATCTTGTTCTCGTCGGCGGCTTTTCGGGCCTACGTCGCCTTCGTCAGACCTCGCCCTGGCGGCTCTTTCGCTTCTCGGGTTACAACGACGACGGCACGCCGCAGGTGGCGCGTGAAGAGGCGGAGATCGAGCCGGACCACAACGGCGGCGTCCCGCGCCTGCTCCGGCGTTTCTGCTCGCCCCAGATGCCGAGCATCGACGTGGCGCAGAAGGGAGCGATCACCGAGTACACGCTGCCCGCGGGACCCGTCGGGAACCTCGGTGCGTTCGACTGCTTCTTTGGCGAGATCGTGCGAAACGCCAATGCGTACGCCAGCCCGGACGATCGTTTCGGTGAGTTTTCGTCGTTGATCACGCTGCCCGCGGAGAATCTCATCTTCGATCTCATCCTGCATCGCGATGTCAAGATGGCGACGCCGCCCGCGTTCTCCATCTATGGATTTCCACAAGGATTGGGGGACAACATCGCCTCGAACCGACGGGACTGGGAACTCCCGCTCGCGGAGCCCGTCCAAGAAATCGCCGGAACTCCACCAACCGTGGTCACCCCGCTCGTCCCAAGATATCAAGAACTGGTCCGTGCCGTCTACGCGCGCATGGGCTGGAATCCCGCCGAGTTTTTCGGCATCCGAGTCGCGATGCGACATCCCCCCATGCAGTCGCTCGCGGTGCTCCGCTGGGAACTGCCCGAGTCACCCTGAGAGTCCCCAAAGCCGCCTACAGGACTTGAACCTGCGACCCGCGCTTTACAAAAGCGCTGCTCTACCACTGAGCTAAGGCGGCGCAAAACCCTATTTTTCTCGTGCGGAATGGGCCTTTGCCCGGACCGCTCGAATCGCTCGTGACACCCGTTGTGACACCCGGGGAGGTGCCACGCTTGGCATCGCGAACGACCTGCAAGGGTATGTCCTTGGGGGGCGCGGCGTGCGGCCTTGGCGTTCTGACCTCGCTCCGTGCTCCGGGGAAGGTGCGATGGGCCCCCGCCCTGGTGCAGTTGGCTGTTCACCCCTCGTGCACGAGGAACGACCCCGCCAACGCGGGGTCGTTCTCCTCGAATGAGCGAGATGTCCTGGATCAACGCCCGTCGGCGTTAGCAACCCAACTCGAATCGCTCGAGGAAGTACAGGAGGTCGTCGATGGTCACCCCGCCATCGGTCGAGCCGGTCCCCGAGCCGTCGTCAAGATCGGCGCACGGCAGGCCTCGCTCATAGAGTCGCAGGAAATAGAGCAGGTCGTCGATCGTCACGCCGCCGTCGGGCGTGCCCGTGCTGGTCCCGTCGTCCACGTCCGCGACACACCCAACGTCGAGGCAATAGCGGATGTTCCCCGCGTTCGGGTCGCGCTGCACCAGCGGAAACTGGGCGTTGTTGTCCGCGGAAAAGACCAGCAACTGGGGCGAACGCACGTTGAGGTCGATCGGTTGGATCACCTGGGCCGGGTCTTCGAGGCATCCGCTGCGACCGGATTCGTCGGTCTTTACAAAGTAGAAGTCATTCTGCCCGTTCGTCGGTGGTGGGGGGGTTGTATTCAAGACGCCGCCCACCAGTGCGTAGCCGCGGTCACAGGGCATCGCGATCGCGTCGTGCCCGATCGTCTCGCCGGAGAGTGGGCCAAAGCGGGTCGAAAAGACGAGGTTGCCCGTGATCGTCACCTTGAGGAGTTCCGCCTGTTGCGGATTGCCGGGGGTGCCCGTGGTGCCCGAGACGACGACACCGCCCAGATCGTCCAGTTCAAGGCCCGCGGTGCCGGGGCGGAAGGCGTCGACGAAGCGAGCCCATTGCACGTTGCCGTTGGCCAGGTCGATGCGGGCCAGGAGGCCGTCCGGCCGAGGGTTGGCGGGCGTGTCGATCCACGCCGAGAACATCGCCGTCGCATTGGGCAGGATTTCCACCCCGACGGCGGCCGTCTCCGCATCTTGGATGGAATAAGTGCGAGACCAGAGGACGGCTCCCGCGAGATCGGTCCTCACGATGAGCGCGCTGGGTCGCTGGCTCTGCGGGTCAACCAGATGACCGCTGATGAGAAACCCCGCGGGGCCAGCAACGCCCGCCGGCACCTCCTGCAGGTCGGTGAAACTCACTTCGGCGGGTGCTCCGCCCACCACCGGGATGAAGTTGTACACGCTCTGGAACACGGGGGCTCCTCCGCCCGTGGCGACGATAAGCACGCCGCTGGTCGGGTTGTTGGCGCCCGCCGCGAGCACCCGCCCGACGACGCCCACACCGCCTTGCGAAAGGTTCTTCACAGAGACGCCGTCGGGGAACTGGAAGAACGGCGTGCCGTTGTACAGGCGCGACCAGATGACATTGCCCACCGGAGAGAGGCGGGTGAGCGAGATGCCAAGGAAGTTGCCGAGCGAGTTGGATTCGCCCGCGACGATGAAGTCGCCGTTCTCGAGTTCCCGCACGGAGTACGCCGCGTCGTTCGCGTTGTTCGCGGAGTTGAGGCGACGAACCCACATCGTCGCACCAAACTTGTCCGTCCGCGCGATGTACATGTCGTGCGTTCCGTCGGCGCCGGTGCTGCGCCCCGCGAGCACGTAGCCGCTGTCGAGCGTGCGATCGATGTCGTACGCGATCTCGACGTTCGGCGATCCGATCGCCCGCTGGAAGCGGACGGACTGGGCGGAGGCCGCCCCGCCCGACACGCCCACGACTCCCGCCAGCGCCACGAGCGCAAGACCACGATTCGATGAAGACCGATTCATAACAACCCTCCTAGAAGAAAAGACCTTTGAAATCATCACTCACTTGTGTGTGTGATGCGGGACCTTCCCGCGACGGCACGCTCAACGCGCCATCGCCCCGCGATATTTCCGGAGGACGCACGAATTCTCGACGATCCCAAGGAAACGCCGAAAAACATGGAAAATTTCGTGGGGCCCTGAAATTTCTGCGTGTGTTGGACGCAGAATCCTCGCTTTGCGGGGGTCAGATCGCGATGCGCGCGAGGCCTTCGCCCGGGCGCACGAGCATGGACTTCACGTACGCCGCTTGGAACCCCATGCGGCGGACGTTGCGCTCGGTGATCGCGCCGGGGAGGGAGCCGATGCTCGCGATGTTCGCGCCGCGCTGTGCGGCAAGGTTGAGGCGCTCGGCCAGGAGCGCCTGCTGCACGCCGCGACGGCGATACTCGGGAAGGACGCTCGCCCCGAAGAGCGCCGCGACCTCCCCGACCACTTCGGCCCCGCCCGCGCCGACAGGCGTGCCGTCCATCCATGCGATCACCGCGAGCGAGTGCGTGCCGCTGGCGCCCTTGATCGCCAAGCGGACGTCCTCCTCACCCGGGGATGTGCCCGGCGGGTAGAAGCCCGACATCGCGAGCAGGGCGTACTGACGCATCGCCGCGGGGCTGCTCTGGTCGACGAGACGCACGCGAAGTTCCGGTGGCGTCGCGACGACCGGCCTGACGACCTCTCCCGCATCGAGATCGCGAGCAAACACAAACTCGAACTGCCGCGTGACGAACTTCAGGTCTTCGAGCGCCGCGAGCGTTTCGGGGTGCTGGAACGGATGGGTCTCCAGGCGAGGCTCGATCCCCTTCTCGTGATACCACGCGATGATCTCTTCGAGTTCGGAGCGAGTCACGACGCCATCAAACCCGAATCCTGCGGCGTAGTTGCACCACGCGCCCGGAGTGCTCCTCGCCGCCACGCCGCCCGCGAAGGGACGCACGTCGTCGCCGATCCGCTTGATCGCGTTGGCAAGGCGCGTTTCTTCCAGGCGCGCGATGTCCGACAGCGTGCGCATCCGTTGACCTCCGGCGTGCGGGGTGTTGGCTTATGCGACCGTCACGCTCTTGTCCAGATACACGTCCTGCACCGCGTGCAAGAGCGCCACGCCCTCGCCCAACGGCTTCTGGAAGGCCTTGCGGCCCGAGATCAGGCCCATGCCGCCCGCCCGCTTGTTGACGACGGCGGTCCAGACGGCCTCGCCCAGGTCGCTCGCGCCCTTGCTCTCCCCGCCGCTGTTGATGAGCGGCACACGCCCCATGTAGTTATTGAGGATCTGATAGCGGCACAAGTCAATCGGGTGTCCGCCGTTGCCGGCCTCATCGCTCCCCGCGAGCGCGGTGTAGACACGCTTGTCCCACTTGCCATAGGAGGAGCCGCCCGTGTTGAGCGCCGCGTACCCGCCATTGTTCGTCGGTAGTTTCTGCTTGATGATGTCGGCCTCGATGGTCGCGCCCATGTGGTTCGCCTGACCCGTGAGGTCGGCGCTGGCGTGGTAGTCGGTGCTCTTCCCGTCCGCGCCCTTCACCTTGAAGGCGTTGTTGCGCGTGTAGCACCAGAGGACGGTCACCATCCCGTAGGAGTGCGCCTCCTCGAACATCTGCGAGACGTACTTGATCTCCTCGCGGGCGGAGTCGTTGCCGAAGTAGATCGTGGCGCCCACGGCGATCGCCCCCATCTCGTAGCACTGCTTGATGCTGCCGAAGTACGACTGCTTGTAGATGTTGGGATAGGTAAGCATCTCGTTGTGGTTGAACTTCACGAGGAAGGGGATCTTGTGGGCGTACTTCCGCGCCACGCTCCCCAGGACGCCCACCGTGCTCGCGACGGCGTTGCACCCGCCCTCGATCGCCAACTTCACGATGTTCTCGGGATCGAAGTAGTCCGGGTTGGGCGCAAAGGACGCGCCCGCGGAGTGCTCGATGCCCTGATCGACGGGCAAGATGCTCACGTACCCCGTCCCCGCCAAGCGTCCCGTGTTGAGGATCGTCTGGAAGTTGCGAAGGACGGCGGGCTTGCGGTCGTTCTGTGCGAAGACGCGGTCGACAAAGTCGGGCCCGGGAAGGTACAACTTGCCGCGGTTGACGGTCTTGGACTCGTAGGAAAGCAACTTGTCGGCGTCGGGGCCGAGGGTCTGGCGTACATTGATCGGCATGGGCATCTCCGGAGAAAGCCGATTCTAGCAGGCACGCGAGCCGATCGCATCAACACGCGGAGAGTCGGCTCCGTTCTGCCCGTCGCCGTCGTTCCAGGTGATGGGGCGGCCTCCATCCGATGCGAGGCCGACTACGCCCCTCGCTTCACCGCCATCGCCAGGTGCCCCATCCGCCGCCGCAGCGTGACGTACCCGATCGCCCCCGCGATTGTCAGCAGGGTCGAGAGGAGCAGCGGCACGAACGCGGCCAGCCCGCTCTCCCGCGACCCCGGCACGTTCGCCGCCATCGCGTTGTAGATCGCCACCACCGCGAATGGGGCCACCAGCCCCCGGATCCCGTTGAGCGTCACGTGCGTCGCCATGTACTGCGACGTCTCGCTCGGGGGCGCGAAGTCCACGTGCCCGAGATTCCACGCGAGCGAGCCCCCGCCGTACCCGATCCCCTGGATCGCCGCGCCGACGTAGAGCAGCCACGCCTCGTGCGTGACAACCGCGAGCGCCAGCGCGCTCGTGCCCACCACGAAGACCCAACTGTGGATCGAGCGGAAGCGCACGACGTGCGCGCGGTCCAGGAGTTTCGCCCAGATCGGGATGCTCCCCGCCGTCGCCAGCGCCGTCAGCGAACTCGTGATCAGGATCCCGTGCGTGTAGGTCATGCGGAACTGGTCGTTCACCGCCAGGACCAGGATCGGCGTTGCCATCAGGTTGCCCATCCCCAGGACGAAGAGCCACAACTGGAAGAGCGCGAAGAACCGGTCCCGCCTCAGCACATGCCCCACCGCGAGCAGACCATTCCAAGGCGTCATCACCCGGGGCCTCGCCGTCTCCTGCCGCAGCCACTTCGTCGCCCGACGCACCCGCAGCCGCCGGTACGTCACCGCCGCCACGATCCCCATCCCCGCCGCGATCGGCAAAATCACGCGGAAACTCCCAGGGTTCGCGTCCATCGCCCGTCCCAGCAGGATCCCCATGCACGCCACCAGAAGCACCTGCACCGCCGAGAATCGTCCCACGACCCGCGCCCGCTCCAGCGGCGGGTAGTTCGCCCGCCAGATCGTCGGCCTCAGCGTGATGATCCCCGACCAGCACGTCCTCGCCACGATCACCGCCAGCACCATCACCGCCAGCCCCACACCCGACACCGGCACCAGCGCCATGCTCGCCACCAGCGCCAGCACCGCGACCTGCAACCCATTGATGAACGCCACCTTGTCCCGCCCGTGGCTCCACTGCGTCCACACGAAACTCACGATGTTCGCGATCTCGCTCGCCGCCCCCACGAACGCGACGGCCAGGTTCAGTACGCCCGCCGTCACCACCGTCCCGAAGGTCTTCTTCACCACCACCGCGATCACGCCCCCCTCCACGCACGCCAACGCGATCGAGAAGAAGAACGTCGTCACCAGTTCCAGCACGTAACTCCGTCGGGCCAGCAGCGGTACCGCCGACGGATGGAACGCCCCAACCACGCGCACGAACCCCCGCCGCAGCAGGGAGGCACGCCTCGCGTTGACCTCGGGACCGTCCAAGGTCGCAAAGATAGGGGGTTGGAGGCCCTCCCGATGTGGGCGTGCCATCTCTTCACCTTCCCCCGGTGGCAAGGTGGGCAGATTCGCCCCTCCGCACAACCCGCAAAACCTCCCGCGCCTTTCCGGCGTATCGGTGGTGTCCCCCGTTCGTCGGCACGATCTTCTTGCCGACGGCACGTTTCAGATCCTCCTCCCGCCCTGCTCCGGTCCATATCCCGCGTTCGTTCCCTTCGCCCTACCCTCGCCCGCACCATGTCCAGCGCCACCAAAGCCCCGCGAGCCCATCCCGAGTACGTCCTCGGCACCGACGCCACCGAATCCATCCGCCTCGGCCTGCAGCACCGCCTCTGGTCCTCCGCCGCCCACCTCCTCTGGGAGCACGCGGGCGTCCAGCCCGGGAAGGTCGTCCTCGATCTCGGCTGTGGCCCGGGGCATGCCGCCCTCGACCTTGCCCAGATCGTCGGCCCCAAGGGCCGCATCATCGGCGTCGATGAGTCGCCCGGCTTCCTCAAGCAACTCCACGAACTCACCAAGGCCCGTCAGATCTCCAACGTCGATCGCGTTCTCGGCGACGTCCAGCAGATCGATTCCGTCCTCCAGCACGAACGCGGCTCCGTTGATTTCGCTTACGCCCGTTGGGTCTTTTGCTTCCTCAAAGACCCCGAGGCCGTCGTCTCGGGCCTCGCCAAGATCATCAAACCCGGCGGCAAGGTCATGGTCCAGGACTACTTCAACTACGTCCGCGCCATGACCCTCGCGCCACGCAACCCGGCCTTCGAAGTCGTCATCCAGGCCGTCGGCGAGAGTTGGAAGGACCGCGGCGGCGACTCCGACATCATGGGCCGACTCCCTACCCTCTTCCTCTCGCACGGCTTCACCATCGAGCACCTCGCGGTCCATCAGCGAATCGCTCGTCCCGGCACCACCTTGTGGCACTGGCCCCAGTCCTTCTGGGATTCCTTTGTCCCACGACTCTGCGACATGGGCTTCATCTCCCTCGAGCAGCGCAAGGCCTTCGAGGCCGCCTGGTCCCAAGCCTCCAACGACCCCGGGGCCTATATCGTCCTCCCCCCCGTCTTTGACCTCGTTGTTGTGAAGAGTTGACGCGCGTCTCGCGAAGATTTGAAGATCACGTCCGAGGCGATCTACACTCCTTTCCCTTCTTGAGGAGTGTTTATGCCCCCCGTAGCCCCCTCCGCGTCCTACACCGAACTCTGCACCCTCGCCCGCGAGGCCGGTACGCTCGGCTCGGTCCAGGCTCTGCTCGCCTGGGACCAGGAAACCTACATGCCCCACGCCGCTGGACCCTTTCGCGCCGAGCAGCAGGCCATGCTTGCCGCGTTGGTCCATGAGCGTCGGACGAGCCCGCGCGTGGGTGAACTCCTCGCCAAGTGCGAGGCCGATCCCGCCGTGCGCGGCAACGACGAGGCCGCCGCCAACGTCCGCGAGATGCGACGCGACTACGACCTCGCGACCAAACTCCCCAAGGACCTCGTCGCCGAACTCGCCAAAACCGCCAGCCAGTCGCAGGAGGCCTGGAAGGCCGCTCGCGAACGCAACGACTTCCCCGCCTTCGCGCCCTGGCTCGACAAGATGATGACCCTCTCGCGCCGCAAGGCCGACTGCCTGAGCGACGGCAAGGCCGCCGAGCCGTATGACGCCCTCCTCGATCAGTACGAGCCTGGCATGACCGCCAAGCAGATCGAAGGCATCTTCACCCCCCTCCGCGCCCAACTTACCGACCTCATCAAGGACGTTGCCAAGAGCAAGAAGAAAATCAGCACCAAGTGCCTCGAGGTCAAGTACGACGCCGCCAAGCAGCACGCCCTCGGCCTCGCCGTCCTCAAGGCCATCGGCTTCGACCTCGACGCCGGTCGCCTCGACACCACCACCCATCCGTTCTGCGAAGGCCTCGGCCCCGGCGACACCCGCCTCACCACCCGCTACCGCGACGAGCATTTCTCCGACGCGCTCTACGGCACCCTCCACGAGGCCGGGCACGGCATCTACGAGCAGGGCCTCCCCAAACGCGACCACAACTTCGCCCTCTTCGGCCAACCCCTCGCCGACGCCATCTCCCTCGGCATCCACGAGAGCCAGAGTCGCATGTGGGAGAACTTCGTCGGCCGCAGCAAGCACTTCTGGAAATGGGCCCTCCCCGTCGCCAAGAAACACCTCGGAAAGTCCGTCGCAAAGTACGAGGTCAAGGATTACTTCGCCGCGGTCAACACCGTCAAGCCCAGCCTCATCCGCGTCGAGGCCGACGAGGGCACCTA
Organism: uncultured Phycisphaeraceae bacterium; assembly: GCA_964543905.1. Lineage (GTDB taxonomy): Bacteria > Planctomycetota > Phycisphaerae > Phycisphaerales > UBA1924. The sequence goes on along the minus strand of CAZIZO010000005.1, from coordinate 109,640 downwards.
CAACATGCACATCATGATCCGCTTCGAACTCGAGCGCGCCATGATCTCGGGCTCACTCAAGCCCAAGGACCTGCCGGGCGAGTGGAACAAACGCTACAAAGACTACCTCGCCATCGACGTCCCCGACGACAAACGCGGCTGCCTCCAGGATGTCCACTGGTCCTTCGGCCTCGTCGGGTACTTCCCAACCTACACCCTCGGCAACCTCTACGGCGCCCAGTTCTGGGAGACCATCCAGGAGCAGATCCCCGACCTCAACAAGCACATCGCCAAGGGCAAGTTCTCGCCTCTCCGCGAGTGGCTCAACACCAACATCCATCGTCACGGCCGACGCTATCGCGCCGAAGAACTTTGCAAGAAGGTCACCGGCAAGGACCTCTCCGCCGAGCCGCTCCTGCGACATCTGCGATCCAAAGCCGAAGCGGTCTACGGGATCTGACCCTCCGTTTCATCGGAGGTTCCCCCGCCATCGCGCTCCACCGCCCGCGTGCTCCGTGACGACTCGCCCTCGCCAAACCGCTCCTTTGCCCTTCGCTTCGCCGCCAGCAGACCACCCTCCCGGTCCGGCGCGGAGCCACGCGCCGGTTCGATCTTCACATCCGCCTCGTCCCGCGCGTCTCCGGGTGCTGGTGCGGCCGCGACGTTCGCGAGCCGTTGCGCCCGCCGTCGATCCCGCGCCGCCTCCGCGAGCCGCTTCGCGTCCTCCTCATCCAGCGTCAGCGTTGGTCCCGCGGTCCCTGCCGTGGATTCGGAGTGCCGTGATCGCAATCCGCCCAGCGTGGCCGCGGCCTGCACTCCGCGGTCGCGAACCGCTTCCGCGGCTCCACGGGCCATCTCGGCCCCATATTCCCGACTGATCCAGCGATCCCACGCCACCCGCCTGGTCGCGATGTCCAGGAGCAGCACGCCGATCGCCGCGCTCAACAGCGCACGCCACAGATTCGTCGCCACCTCGCGCGGGCGAAGCCCCGCGCGGTCGAAGATCGCCTGCGCGGTTGGCTCGCGCAGCGACAGCACTCTCCCACCCGTCGCCTGCGCCAGCCGCACCAGCGACTCCCGATCCGACTTCAGCGTCAGCAACTCCGTGTTCCCGCGAATGTTCACCCCGATGATGACCGGCGCCAACGCCTTCCCGCCATCGTTCGGTTTCACGATCGCCACATACGTCCCCGCCCCACGCGCCTCAACCTCTCCCTCGTACACCCCGGGTTCGGTTTGATCCAGCCGCGCCGTCGTCTGCCGACCATCCGGTGAAAAGAACACCACCGGCATCGCGAGCCCGTTCAACGGCTTGCCGTCTTCGCTGTTCGCCTCCACACGCAGCCGCACGCGATCACCCTCCACCCGCGCCTCGCCCTGCATGAATCGGCTCGTCGTGGGCCTCATGATCATCCGCGACAACTGCGACCAGAACGCCTCAAATCCAGGCCACCCCAGCCACTCCTCCGCCCACACGCTCGCGTCCGACGTGAACGCCGCCACCCGCCCCAACTCGTAGTTCCAGTGTGACAGCACGGGCTCGCCCTCCGGCGAAGACATCGCGTTCACCACGTTCAACTCGGGCCTTGGTTGCGTGATCACCAGCCCCTTCAGCATCGGCGGCGTCGTCAGCCCCGCAGTCGCGGGCGAGCCCGAGGGCAGCACGATCGGCTGGAACGGCGTCTCGCGGATCGCCGGCGAGCGCACCACCCGCACCGCCGACAGGAACGTGCTGGGCAAGCGATCCGCGTTCAGCACCCGGTAATACACCCCGTCTCCCCGCCTGGCCATCTCCTCCATCATCGCGTCGTCCGCGTCGTCGCCCACCCCGATCGTCGACAATCGAATCCCCGCCGCCTTGATCGCGTCCACCCGCCCCGGGAGGGTGTTCCGCATCTGCGAGCGTCCGTCCGACAAGACCAGGATGTGCTTGATCTTCGCGTCGCACGCCTCCAACTGCCGCTTCGCCTCGTCGAGCGCCGGGCCCATGTTCGTCCCGCCGTCGGCGATCATCTCTCGCGCCCTCGCCGCCGATCGCTGCGGATCGGTGTTGGGCCCCAGCGGAATGATCGTCGTCGGACGATTGCTAAACGCGATGAGCCCCACCAGGTCCGTCCGTTCCATCCGCGTGATCGCCAACGCCGCCGACTCGTTCGCGATCTCCTGCTTCGTCCGCGTGCTCCCCAGCGCGGGCCACCCCATCGAGCCCGACACGTCGATCACGAAGATCGTCGCCACCTGCCGCGTCACCACCCGATCCGGCAGGTCCAGCCGTACCGGCAAGATTCCCTCGATCGCCGTGTTCTTCCATCCCCCCGCACCGAACGCGTTCGCCCCGCCCACCATGATGAGCCCGCCCCCAAGGTCCCGCACGTACGCCACCAGTCGCTCCTGCGCCTCTTCGACCAGCGATTCCGCCGCCACGTTTTCGAGGATCACCAGGTCATACGCCTGCAGCGCCACGAGGTCCGCCGGAAACTCGCCCGGCGAGATCGCCCGCACCTCCACGCCCTTCGATCGCAGCACCCCGCCCAGCGCCGACCTCGATCCCGCCCCGCTCGCATTCCCGTCCAGCAGCAGCACGCTCCCCGTCCCGGGCGTGATCGTCAATCCCTCCGCGGTGTTGTTCTCCGCCAGCGTGTCCCCCGAGGCCGCGTTCCGCCCGTCCGCCGTCGCCCGCACGTCGGGCTCATACACCGCACGAAAGCGATGCACCCGCGTGTGGTCCAGTTTCACCTGCACGCTCTCGATCGTCCGCCCGGGCGAGAGCGACAGCCGCCGCGCCCGCCCACCAGCCGCCGTGCCCCCGATCTCCAGCGCCCGCTCCCCGTCGTACAGCCGCAGCAGCCCTTCCGAAGCCGTTGTCGCGTTCAGCGTGACCCGGACCATCACCGACGATTCCGCCGGCGCGGTCGGCGGCGCGTCCACCGACTCCACGATCACCTCGTCCTTCACGTCGTACTCGATCGGGACCACGTCGATCGCCACGCCCTGCCCCGCCCGCGCCGCCGCCAGCGCGTCTCCCTCCGTCGCCACCCCGTCCGAGAAGAGCAGGATCCTCCCCGCCGCGTCCGACGGCACCAGCGCGCGTGCCAACTCGATCGCCGCCGCGATGTTCGTTCCGTCCGAGACGCGCACGTCGAAACTCGCCGACGACGCGTCCCCCAGCGTCGGTGCCGCCAACGCGACCGCCTTGCCGTCAAAGGCGACGATCCCGAGCAAATCCTCCGCGCCGCGATCCTTCGTGCCGTCCTCCACAAACCGCCTCACACGATCCAGCACCGACCCCCGCAGGGCCGCATCGTCCAGCGACGCCGCCGATCCCCAGCGCCGCACCGATTCCGAGACGTCGACCACCGCCACCACCGCCAGTTTCCGCGTTGTCTGCACGCGCGTCAGCCCCGCCAACGCCAGGGCCAGCAACCCCAGCAACCCCGCGCGGAACACGATCGCCGTCCACGCCCGTGCTCGGCTCATCGACACGAACCACGCCAGCGCCAGCAGCCCCATCGGCACCATCGCGGCCAAGAGCCAAAGGTACTCGGGTTGTTCCACGCGTATGGGCATCCCTGGCCACGCTCGCTACTTCTTGGGCGACTTCGACGCATCCGCCGCGTCGGGCGTCGTTGTCGCTCGCTCTCGCGTCGTCTCCGCCGTGCCGCCTCGCCCCGCGTGCTCCAGATACTTCCGGAACACGCGACGAATGTACTCCGATCTCGCGCTCGGCACGCCCTGCTGCTCCAGTGCTTTCTCCGCCCCTCTCGCCGCCTCGCGGATCTCCTGTCCAATCGCCCCCTCGCCCCCACGGCCTCGCCGCTCCGGTCCGTTCGGGTTGACCACCTCCGCGAGCACCCGAGGTGCCCCGTCGTCCGCCTTCGACTTGCCCCGCGCGTCCACCACCTCCGTCTCTCCTCGCCACGCCTCGGGGGTTGGCCCCAACCGCCGCGGCCCGTCGCGCTCGCCCGCCTCACCTCCTCCGCCCAGACCGCGTCCTTCCCGCTCTTCGCCGCCCGGCCTCGCATCCACCGCCTTCCCCGCTTCATCCACACCATTTCCACCGTCGCGACGTGGCGGCGTTGCGCCCTCCTCGCCGTTCGCCATCTCCTTCGCCAACTTCTTCGCCAATCGCTCCAACTGCTCCCGCTGTTCCGGCGTCGACTTCTCGAGCAACTGCTCCGCCTGCCGACGAAGCCGTTCCACCTGCTCCTGCGACGCCGGGTTCTTCTCGAGCGACTTCCCCAACTCTCGGAATCGCCTCGCCAGTTGCTCCAACGCCTCGTCGCTCATCGTCGGGATCGCGGGCATCTTCTCCGGCAACTTCGGCATCTCGCCCGCCGGATCCGGCTTCGCCTCGCCTTCCTTCTTCCCCTTGCCGCTATCGCCCTCCGCCTCGCCCGGCTTCTCGTGACCATCCTTGCCCGCGTCGGGCGACGCCTTCCTCTCGCCCCCTCCCTCCCTCACGCCCGCACCTGGCGTCTCCTCGCGATTCTCCCCATCCCTCCCTTCACGCTTCGTTCCATCGGACGCGGGCGAACGTCCCTCGGGGCGCTCCATGCCCTCTCGCTTCCCCGCGCCCTCCTTGATCTCACTTCGATCGGGATTCTTCTCTCGAGCGTCTCCGGGCTGCGCGCCATCGGACTTCGTCGAACCCGCGCTCTTCGATGGCGACGCGCCCTCACGCCGCGTCGCCTCCGTCCCGCCCTCCTTCGTTCCTTCGCCTCCCCGCTGCCCTGAACCCGCTGCCGGGTCGCGCGTTCCCGGTTCCCCACTCGGCCCGGGCTTCGGCTCCGCCTTCCCCTTCCCGTCGTTCGTGTTCGAGTGATCCAACGCCTCCGAAGGATCACTCTCCTCCGACTTCGCCGCCGGCTGCGGCTCCCGCAGCGCCCGCGAGGCTTCCCGGAGTGACTCGCCGATCTCCCGCTCCGCCCGGCGCTCGCCCGCGTCTTTTCGTGTCGAAGCATCCTCCGGCCGCACCGCTTCCCCCGGCGCCTCCGCCATCGGTGACTCCTCCTTCGTGCCCTTCTCGTCGTCCCGCTCTTGCTCCTCCAGCGACGACGCCAGCGCCTCCAAGTCCTCCGCCAACTTGGCCCGCTCCTCCGCCGTCAGCCGCGGCGATTGCCCACGCAGCCGCTCGATCGCCTCCGCCGCCGCCTTCACATCCCCCTTCCTCAACGCCTGCCTCAACTCTCCGCCCTTCGCCCCCTCATCCTCACTCGAATCCGCCGCCCGCGAAAGCCTCGCGACCGCGTCCTCGGCCGTCCGCCGAGCCGATTCCAACTTCGCCGCTTCGCTCGCGGCCGCCGCCTGCAACGCCTCCGCCGCTCTCGCTCGCGCCGACGTCGGATCGATCTTCCCCGCCTTCAACTCCTCTTCCAGCGCCCGCAACGCCTCAACGTGCGACTCCGTCGCCTCACGCACGCCTCCCGAAGCAGGCTCCTCAGATGCCACAGCCCTCACCGCCTCGCGCACGTCCTCCACCGCCGACACGATCTGCTCTCTCGTCACTTCCGCCTCGCGCCCAATCCGTGGTACCCGCGGCACATACTCCCACGCCACAGCCCCAGCCACCGCCAGCGCCGGCCAAATCACCCACGTCCCGTGCCACACCTTCCCCACCACGCGCCCCGCCCGCACCTCCCTCGCCGCCACCTCACCCCGCTCCACCGCGAGGCGCACGAACGGGTCCTCGTCCTGACCCTCCAACTCCATCGCCGTTCGGATCGCGTCCCGCGTTCCATACGCCGCGTCCGCTTCCGCCGCCGCTCGACCGAGCGTCCACCGCCCACGCCACGCCAAGGCTCCCGCAGCCACCAACGCCACCGTCGGCGGCAGCAGCATCGCCCATGCCCACCACGCCGGCATGCCCCACACCTTGTCCACTCCGACCATCGCCAAGGTGATCGTGCATCCGACCGTCATCGCGCGACCGACCTGCATCATCAAATCACGAACAAACGCGCGCCGCGCCACCTCCAGGCTCGCCGCCCTGCTTCGCCTTGACTTGGACTCCGCGATCGGCATCACCATCTATCGTACGAACCGCCACGCCTTGCGGATCGTCCGTTCGCACCATACCTTCCCACCGTGGATTTCCTCAACGTCCTCCACATCCTCCTCGCCGGGACGACCCTCTCCGAATCCGAGGCCGATGCCGCGTTCGAACTCATCCTCCAAGGACATGTCCCCGAGCCCCAGATCGCCGCCTTCCTCACGCTCCTCCAGGCACGCGGCGCCACCATCGACGTACTCACCGGCGCCGCCCGCGCCATGCGACGACACGCCACCCCAGTCCATTGCTCCGCCCCGGGAGTCCTCCTCGACACCTGCGGCACCGGCGGCACGGCCAAAACCTTCAACATCTCCACCATCGCCGCCCTCGTCACCGCCGCCGCCGCGCGAGGCCTCGTCCGCGTCGCCAAGCACGGCAACAAAAGCCGCAGCGGACGCGGCTCCGCCGAACTCCTCGCCGCGCTCGGCGTCAAGATCGACGCCGATCCCGCCGTCCAAGCCCGTTGCCTCGAACGCGCCGCCGTCTGCTTTTGCTTCGCCCAGCACCACCATCCCGCCGCCCGCCATGCCGCGCCCGTCCGAAAGGCCCTCGGGTTTCCCACCATCTTCAATCTCCTCGGACCTCTCTCCAATCCCGCCAACGCTCGACACCAACTCCTCGGTGTCTACGACCCCGCCGCCCTCGACACAATGGCCTCCGCACTCCTCCGCCTCGGCTCCCATCGTGCGATGGTCGTCCACAGCGACGATGGCCTCGACGAAATCTCCACCTCCGCGCCTACCCAGGTCGCTGAACTCCGCGATGGTCGCGTGGTCCGCTCCACCATCGACCCACGATCCCTCGGCTTCAAGCCCGCGCCCATCGACGCGATCCAAGCCCGCGACCTTCCTCACGCCGTCCAGATCGCCCGCGACGTCCTCGCCGGCTTCGCAGGACCGTGCCGAGACCTCGTCCTCCTCAACTCCGCGGCCGCCCTCCTCGTCGCCGAGTGCACGCCCACGCTCCGCGAGGGCATCACCCTCGCCGCCTGCGCCATCGACTCCGGCGCCGCCTCGCAGACCCTCCACGCCCTCGTCGAAGAATCTCACCGGGCCTCTTGAACCCGCATGGTCCAGATCCTCATCATCCTCGCCTTCCTCAGCCTCCACGCGGGTGAGTTCTCCGGTGATTCCTCACCGCTCCTCCCGCTGAGCCACGCAACCTCCGTTGCACTCATCCTCGCCCCCCTCCTTCTCTACTGGTCGATCGCCCACGCCCTCTGCCTCCGCGCCGCTCGAGCGCTCGACGCCTCGGGGGAAGTCGCCTTCGCCCTCGCCGCCGAACGCGCCCTGGGCCTCCTCCGCTCGATCGGCGGCTTGCAGTTCGCCGCTTCCTCCACCACCGTCGCCTGGTTCGCCCTCGTCACCACACACCTCGTCAATCTCCCCGCCCTCAGCGAACTCCTCGCCGTCACACCCCTCCTCGTCTTCATCGCCGCCCTCTGGTGGTCCTTTGCCCCGATCGACCGCCGACTCCGCGACGCACGCCTCATGCGTCAACTCCGCCAGGGCGAACCCGTCCATCGTCCGCCCTCCCGCCTTGAGTACGTCTCCGCCAACTTCCGCCATCAGGTCCTCCTCATCCTCATCCCCCTCGTGCTCCTCAGCGCGTGGCGCGGTGCGGTCCGCCAGTGGGGGGATCATCTCCCCCTTCTTCCCACGGGTTCCTCCGACGCCGCCTCCTGGGCCACCCTCGCGCTCGACCTCGTCGGCGTCGCGATCGTCTTCATCTTCACCCCCGCACTCATTCGCCTCGCCTGGGACACCGTCCCCATCTCCTCAGGCCCCTTCCACGACACCCTCGCCTCCATGTGCCGCCTTTATCGCGTCCGCATGCGCACGCCCCTCCTTTGGCGCACCCACGGCAGCATGGTCAACGGCGCCGTCCTCGGCCTCGTTTGGCCCTTCCGATACCTCATGTTCACCGATGCCCTCTTCGACCGCCTCTCCGCTCGACAGGTCGAAGGCGTCGCCGCCCACGAAGTCGGCCACATCAAGCGTCACCACATCTTCTGGCTCGCCATCTCGATCTTCGCCGCCATCACCTTCGGCGAAACCGTCGCCCTCCTCCTCACCTCCCTCTTGCACCTCAGCCCCGACACCACCGAAGGCCTCGTCATCGCCGCCTCCATCGCCTCCGTCGCCTTCACCTTCGGCTGGGTCAGCCGCCGTTTCGAATGGCAGGCCGACGCCTTTGCCGTCCAGCACCTCAGCCGCGCGGGCGATCCCCTCGCGCCGAACGTCCCCCCCAGCGACACCGTGACCCAAGAATCCATCGACGCCATGGCCTCCGCCCTCCTCGACGTGGCCTTCGTCAACGGCATGAACCCCAACGCCTTTACCTTCCGCCACGGCTCCATCGCCGATCGCGTCCGCCGACTCCACGGCCTCCTCGGCACACCCGTCCGCGCCGCACCGATCGATCGCCACATCCGCATCCTCAAATGGTCCGCCGCTTCCATCCTCCTCCTCGGCATCGCCGCCTCGTTCATCCTCCACCTCTTCGACATCCACCTCTAGCCTCATCCCATCCACCGGACCAACTCGGCCCACTCCCCTCTCGCCTCCCGCCCATCCTTTGACCATGTCCACGCTCTCTTCCATCGAGTCCCGCCTCGTCGCTCGTATCGCCCAGCGCGCCCCAGACCTCCTCGATGATCTGCGACGACACGTCAATCTCCCCACCGGACCCGGCGGCTCCGGACTCGACGAGTCACGGACCCTCTTCACCACACGCCTTCAGCAACTCGGCGCTCGGACCACCCTCCACCCCGGTGATCCCCGTCCCGATTGGATCTCCCCCGACCCAACCGCTTCTCCACCCCCGCCGACCGCCGTCTGTTCACGCCTCCACCACGCCCGAGCCCCGCGAATCCTCCTCGCCGGTCACCTCGATACCGTCCATCCCGCCTCCAGCCCCTTCCGCGAACTCTCCATCGCGCCAGACGCCTCCCGCGCCGCCGGTCCCGGTTGCATGGACATGAAGGGCGGCCTCGTCATCGCCCTCGCCGCACTCGAGTCCCTCGACGATGTCGGCATCTCCTGCTCCTGGTCCTTCCTCCTCAACGCCGACGAAGAGTCCGGTTCATACGCCTCCGATCGCACCCTCCGGGACCAAGCCGCCGTGCACGACGTCGGCCTCGCGTTCGAGCCCGCGTTGCCCGACGGTGGGCTCGTCATCGCTCGTCCGGGTTCCGCCCAGTTCATGCTCGAAGTTCGTGGGAAGGCCGCCCACGTCGGCCGCGATTTCACCTCCGGCATCTCCGCCGTCAACACCCTCGCTCAACGACTCCTCGACATCGCTCGTTTGTCCAAGCCCGAACGAGGCCTCATCGTCAACGTCGGCCCCATCGACGGCGGTACGGCCTCCAACATCGTCCCCGACCGCGCCCGCGCCTGGGGCAATGTCCGATTCCCCGATCAAGCCGCCGCCGATCGCGTCTTCCACGAACTTGAGTCTCTCGCCACTCCACCCACGCAATCATCCCTCCCCACGGTCCAACTCCGAACGAGTCTCTCCCGCCCTCCCAAGCCCACCACCCCCCAGGTCGAGCGACTCGCCCGCCTCGCCCGTCAGGCTGCCGAAGACCTCGGACAGCATCTCCCCTTCGCCACCACCGGCGGCGTCTGCGACGGAAACAACCTCCAGGCCGCCGGGCTTCCCACCATCGACACCCTCGGCGTCCTTGGCGGCGCCGCCCACACGCCCCACGAGTGGATCGACCTCCACAGCCTCGTCCCCCGATGCCAACTCATCGCGCTCCTCCTCGCCCGCCTCGCCCTCGGAGCGATCCCCAGTCCATAACCCACGCCGTCGCCTCTTCTCCAGGCGCCCGCCCGCCGTGCCCTGGACTTTCCCTCTCCGCGACGCTCGTGATCTCTCACGCCGGCTTCTGATACTCGAGTACCAGCCGCGTCCCATCCTCGCTGTAGGACACGCGTGTCATGTACGCACGCATCAGCATCAAGCCCCGACCCGACGGCACCTCCAGGTTCTCGTCCAGCGTCGGGTCCGGCACCCGGTGCGGATCAAAGCCGGGGCCCTGGTCCTCCACCGACAGCGTCACCTTCTGGTCCGTCACCGCGTACGTCACCCGCACCGGAACCGTCGCCGGCAAGTTCTTGTGCCCATGCCCAAAGGCGTTCGCGATCGCCTCGTGCAGACTCAACCGGATCGCGAACACCGCCGCCTTCGGGTAGTTGTGCCGCTCCACCGCACGCACGATCTCCGCTTGCACGCGCTCGATCGCCTCCCGATCGTTCGGGATCGACACGCTCCCCGTCTCGGACGCCGATGCCTCGGGTTGTCGCTCCGCGTTCGTCATCGCACTCGGCTTTCCACTCGCCTCCTCTTCGTCAGGCGAACGCCTTCAACGCTTCCGCCGACGTCTCGTGGATCGTGAACAACTTGTTCAGCCGCGTAATCACGAACACCTCATAAATCTGCGGATCGATGTCCGCCAGACGCATCTGCCCGCCCCGCGCCCGCACCTGGTTGTTGATCGTGATCAATGTCCCGAGTGCCGCCGACGACAAATGATCCACGTTCGCGAAACTGATCAGCAACTTCGGCTTCGCTTCCGTCTCCACCAACTGCTTGATCTCATCCCCGATCGCCTGGATGTTCGCCTCGTCCAGAATGTTCCGATCCACGAACTCCACGATCATGATCGCGTCCTGGCGCCGAATCCGAAGTCGGGAGTCCGAGGCTGGCATATGCGGCAATCTCCTAATCGAGCGGGGCGCTTCGAGACGCGGCGTCGCACCGCGAATCTCACCGACCCCGGGGGCCATGATAGCCCCCAACACCATCCTTCAGCATCGGAACGCCCCGCCCATCCCCCAAAGAAATACGCCCCGGCTCTCCGCCGGGGCGTCCCTGCTTCTCACCTGCACGCTTCCATTTACCCACCAAACGGGGATCGAAGCGACTCATCCAACCCGGGGAAGTTCTTCGCCTCCTCCTCGTTCTGGATCAAGATCGTCGGCTTGATCAGGATCAGCAGCGTCTGCTCCTCCTTCGTCTCCGTCCGGTTGCTGAACAAACGGTTGATGATCGGAATCTTCGAGAGCACCGGCACCCCCGTCTCCACCTCGCCCTCCGTCACCACACGCTGACCGCCCAGCAGGATCGTCCCCTGGTCCGGCACCGTCACCGTCGTTTGCACTCGCGTCACCGTCGTCGTCGGCAACTGGATGAACGATTGCGTCGACGCCGAGTTCACCAGTTGCCCGCCCGCCACCGCCGTGATCGCCCGATTCTCAAACCGCTCGATCCTCGCCACCGACGCGTCCACGTTCAGCGTCACGTACCGCCGGTCCGCCGAGATCGTCCCGTCCACCAGCAACCGGACGCCCTCGTTGATCACGTCCAACTGCGGGTCAAAGCCCACCGCCGACTCGCTCACCACCGGCGTCAGGTCCGACACGAACGACACCTGCGTCGCCACGTAAATGTTCGACGTCTGACCGTTCGTGAACGTCAGCCGCGGCGCCGTCAGCGACACCGACCGCCGATTCGCCTGCGTCGCCTTCACCAGGAAGTCCACCTGGATGTCATCCAGGAACTGCCCCGCCACGCCCAGCGCCGGGGCACGACTCAAAATCGTGTTCGCGAACGTGCCCTGCGTCAGCCCTTCCGTCAGCCCCAGGCTGTTCTGCCCAGCGCCGATCACCGACAAGGGCGACGGCAACGCCACCGGATTGCCCACCACCGGGTCCGCCGTGCCGTCCCCGTTCGCGTCGATCGGAGCCCCGAACACCCGACGCTGCAATCCGCCACGGCCAAAGTCGAAGAAGTCCGACGGCTGGATGCTGTTCCCGGGCGACTGCTGCCGCGCCGTCCGCACCTGGTTGCTCCGCCCGTTGAAGTACACGTCAAAGTCCACGCCGATCTGCTCGAAGAAGTCCTGGCTCACCAAGAGGAACCGAGTCTCCACGTTGATCTGCATCGCCCGCTGCTCACGCAACTTCGAGAGCAGACCCACCACCGCACGATGGTTGTTCGGCGTCTGCGTAATGATCAGGTTCCCCTGGAACTGCTGGATCTTCCCCACCTCGCCGCCGTTCTCCAACCAACTCGGCGAGTCGATGTTCGACGTGATGATCCGGATCAGGTCCTCCGTCCGCTCCTGAAGCGTCCGACGATTCGCCGCGTTCTGCTGCTGGTTGTCGCGGAACGGGCTCTGCCCGCCACCGCCCCCGCCCTGCCCGCTGTTCTGCAGCACGCTCTGCAGGTCAAACTCCGGCGCCGCCGTGTAGTCCGGCACTTCAATCAACAGGTCGCGGATGTCATAGATCAAGGGCAGCGTGTTCTTGTTCAGCGCCTCCTTCGACGCCACCGTCAGCACCCCGTCATTCACCGTCCAGCCCGCACCCGTCGTCGCGTCCGGGCTCAACTTCTCCATCACCCGGTCCAGCACCGTCCGCACCGGGACGTTCGTCAACTTCAGCGAAACCTGCGTTTCCTTGTCGATGTTCGCCGCCTCGAGGCTCGGCCAATCCACGTCCATGTTCAGGTTCGTCACCGTCTGCACAAACTTCAGCACGTCCTCCAGCCGGTTGTCCTCAAAGTTCACCGGCACCCGCTTCTGCGTCAGCGTGGCGAGCGCACGTCGGTTCTCTTCCGATTCCGCCAAGGTCGTCGGCCCGCCGCGCTGATAACTCTTCGCCGGCCAGTCCATTGGGTACGCCATGATCCCCGCTGGCGGGATCATCGCGTCCTGGTTGTCCACCGCCTCCCTCGCGATCCCCACCGTCTTGCGACGCTGGATGTCCCCGTAGTTCCGGTAGAACTCCGCGTCCTGCAGCAGATCACGCATCAGCAGCCCCGTCGGATTGATCGGGTCCAGGAACAGGATCTGATCCACGACCTGCAACGCTTCCTTGTACTTCATCTCCGCCTGCAGCGCCCGAACGCGTCCCACCGCCTCGGAGATCTTCCGCTCCTTCTCTTCCTGCGCCGACTTCGCGGCCAACTTCGCCCGCTCCGCCTGATCGATCGCCTGCTTCGACGCCGCCTGCTGCCGGATCTTCTCCTCATCCTGCGCGATCCGCGTCGCCAGGTCCTTCTGCTGGCTCAGCCGAGTCTCAAACTCCGCCGCCGAGAAGAGATCTCGCCCCGAGTTCAACTTCAGCAGCGCCGCCGCCGCCGCCGAACGCGCCCGCTCCGTGTCCCCCGTCGCGAGCGCCGAGTTCGCCTGCTGCATCGACGACTCGAACTCCGTCACGATCAGTTGCTTCGCGCGCTCCCGCGTGGCGCTGATGTCCTGCAACGCGCTCGTCGTCGTCGCCGGCGCCGAGCCCGACACCACGCGTGCCTCCGCCAGGCGATCGTTCACCATCTTCTGCTGCTCGGGAGACAAGTACGTGAAGTACTCGCCCTTCAGTCGCTGATACTTGCTCGCCGCGTCGTTCATCCGACGCAACTCGAACGCCTGGTCCGCCTCGACGAACAGCGATTGCGCCTCCGCCTTGCGCGCCATCTCGATCGCGTCCACCGGCGTCGTCGTCGCCTGGGTCGCGGGCTGTGCAGACGCCGGGGCCGGTGTCGCCGGCTGCTCCGCCGCCTGTTCCTCCCGCGGCTTCACCACGCCCGGCTGCATCATCCCCGCCGCCACCGGCTGATCCACCACACGCGCCTGCAACTCCGCCAGACGCTCCGCATCCGACAGCGCCAACGCCACGCCCGACCGCGCGACCCGCTCCAACTTCGCCTTCGCCGCCCCCATCTGACCAGCCTGCAAGTCCTTCGCCGCCCCATCCAGCATCGTGCTCATCACGGGCATCAGTTCCGCTTGCCGCGCGTCCACACGCGCCAGCACCGCCTTCGCCTTGCCCACGTGTTCGTTCGTCGCCTTCGGCGCCTCGACCACCGCCTGCGCCTGCGCCCGCGCCAACGCGAGTTCATCGCTCGCCAGCGCGCCCTCCGCCGTCTGCAGGCTCACCTCGACCGGCGACATCGCCTTGACCTTCTGGTTCGCCAGCGCCAGCAGGCGATACACCCGCTCCCGCTCGCTCGTCGTGAGCCCCGTCGAGCCCGCCTCGCTCGCCAGCGGTTGGAGCAGCATCTTCGCACGCACCGCCTTGCCGTTCGCGAGCAGGTCATTCGCCAGATCGAGCGTCTGCGCCGCCGACGCCGTGGCCTCTCCCGGAGTCGTTTCAACCTTCGCGTCCGGCCGCGCCAGCGCCGTGCCCACCGTCACGCTCGCCAACATCCCCGCCGTCGCGATCAAGGCCCTCACGTCGATTCCTTTTCCGTTCACCATGGCGCTTGCTCCACTTGATGCTCAACCTTTGGTTGCTCTTGCTCTGCTTCCTGCACACTCCGACCGACCCGCTCAGGCTCCCGATCCACTTGCTCTTGGGTCCGTCGGCCCGCAACCCCACTCGCTAGGGGGGTGTTTGTAGGCTCGCTCAACCCGGCTCGGTCGCCAAAACTGGCACTTTTCGCGCCAATCTCGTCGCGAGCCCCGGCGCCTCCCGATCACACAACCGCGAGGCCGCCCTTCCGTCCGCTCCCCCTGCCTTGGCCGTGCTTGTCCAGTTCTCGCGACCGAGTCTCCAACCCATCGCCTGCCGAGGAGTCATCCCACTCGTGTCGTCGATAGGACGGGCCACTCGTCCCCGTGCCCCTTGGCACACTCCTGCCCGTATCCTGGTCCGCGCTCCAGTGCTCCCGCGTCAAAGCCCACCACGGGGCTTCACCTCGATCGCACTCGCACGAGTCGGTATGGTCCCCAACTCGTTCCGGTTCCGGCCTCTCGCCAAGATACCCGCATTCTTTCCCCTTTGCAAGTTGGCCCCCGAGCCTCACTCCACACCCGATTCCCACCCCCGCGAGGCTCCGCCTACTCGCCACCGTGTGGCGAGATCCACCTCGCCCTCAAGACCTCCGCCTCACCCATCGGTATCTCCGACTCTTCATCTCCTCCACGTTCATCTCGCTTCATCCGATCGGTCTTTGGTCGGGCTTTCGCCAACTTCTTTCGCTTCTCCGACTTCTCACCCTCTCCCTCCATCGCCTCTTCCAGCGATTCCTCGGTCAGCCGATCCGCCGTGATGATCACCATGTCCGCCCACTCGTCCACACCCTTCGGCATCTCCAGCCCATCCGCGCCCTCAAACGCCGCCTCTTCCGCCGCTCGGACGTTGTTCGCCTTCAGCAACACCTCCGCGTACGCCGACGCCCGCTTCTCGTCCGGCCCTTCACATCGAACGATCACCCGCCACGGCGTCACCCCGAGTTCCTGCCCCTTCTCATCCACATTCGTGTCCGGATCCACATTCAGCACCAGGTGCCATTCATCCCGCAGACGCTCCACGATCTCGTCCGGTCCCAGCACCAGCGGCTCATCCTCCGGCATCACCAGCACGCTCCGATGCTCGTGCGCCGCCGAATCGGCCCCCTTCGGCTCCGCCGTCACGTCCAGATCAAATGCCTCGAGCGTCTTCTCGATCTTCTCCTTCCAGTGCGTCTCCGCTCGTACCGTGATGATCTTGTGCTCATCCACGAACACGTAGAAAAACGGGTCGTCGCACATCGCGCCGAACCCCACCATCCCGTCCTCAAAGAAGAAATCCCGATACCGCCACACCGCGCCTACGAACCGATCCCACCCCAGCAACTCATACGAGATGTACGGGTCGATCTCCCGATACGCGTCCCGCCCCAGAACGTCCAGGATCGGGTACACCCGCGGGGGAAGCATCGAAAACAACCGTCGGCACAGCGCCTCCACTCGATCCGCCGACACCACGATGTCAAAGACATACCGATCCGGCCACTCTTCCCACTCCCCCCCCTCCTCATCCCCGTCCGCCGACTCAAACTCCACCACATACCCCGCCTTCGGCTCCAACTCCTCCACGGGATACACCCCCAGCGGAAACTTGAAGTCCCCGTGGGTCACACGCTCAATCTTCGGATCCGCCCGACACGTCGGCATACGCACAAAGATAGCACCTGCGGCCTCCCACTCCCAGACGATCCAGGTCGCGGACCCCGGCGTGGCGCTCTTCCTCCTTTGTTCCGTGCCCTCGCGTCGCCGGGCCGCTCCACGATCACCCCGCCGCCGCCAGATTATCCACATCCACCTGCGTCATCTTCGCCACCTCTTCCGCCGTCGCAAAGCCGTTCAAAATCTTGATCTTCCCGTCCTCCACCAGCGGCCTCATCCCGTTCGCGATCGCCGCGCGGCGAATCTCCGAGATCGGCGCCAGGTTGAACGCCAACTCCCGGATCTGCGAGTTCATCGTCATCAGTTCAAAGATCGCCTTGCGTCCGCGGAAGCCCGTGTTGTTGCAGTTCGAGCATCCCACCGGCTTCATCACCTTCCCGTACGCCTCGTCCTCGGTGATGCCCACCAGCCGCAGCATCTTCGGGTCCAAATCCCCGGGCTGCGCCAGCGTCTTGCAGTCCTTGCACAAAATCCGGATCAGCCGCTGACCCATGATCGCCTGGATCGAACTCGCCACCAGGAACGGTTTGACGCCCATGTCGATCAGTCGCGTGATCGCGCTCGGCGCGTCGTTCGTGTGCAGCGTCGAGAACACCAGGTGCCCCGTCAGCGCCGCCTGGATCGCAATCTCCGCCACTTCCTTATCGCGGATTTCACCGACCAGGATGATGTTCGGCGCCTGTCGCAGCATCGACCGAAGGATCGCCGGGAACGTCAGGCCGATGTGCTCACGCACCTGGCACTGGTTGATCCCCTCGAACGCGTATTCGACCGGGTCCTCCGCCGTGATGATCTTCTTGTCGGGTCGGTTCAAGATGTCCAGCGCCGAGTAGAGCGTCGTCGTCTTCCCCGAACCCGTCGGCCCCGTCACCAGGAAGATGCCGTTGGGCCGCCGGATGATCTTGTTGAACACCGCCAGGTTGTCCGCCTCGAATCCGATGTTCGTCAGACCGATCCGCACCGAGTCCGGCCGCAAGATACGCGCGACCACCGACTCCCCGTGATACGCCGGCGTCGCCGACACCCGGTAGTCAATGTTCACCCCGTCCACGTCCAACTTGATGCGTCCGTCCTGCGGCACACGCTTCTCGGCGATGTTCATGCTCGCCATCAACTTCACGCGACTCAACAGCGAGTTCTGCATCCGCTTCGGCAGGTTGTCGCGCTCCATGCACACGCCGTCGATGCGATACCGCAGCCGCACCCGATCTTCCATCGGCTCGATATGAATATCCGACGCCCGCATCCGCACCGCCTCGGTGAAGATCCGGTTGCACAACTTCACGATCGGCGCATCGTCCACCGCCACGTCGATCGACTTGTCCATCGAGCGATCGACCGACTTGTCCACCGAACTGTCGATCGAACTCGTCACGAGCGATTCGCCCGCGCCAAACTTCTTCGCCGTCCCCGCCGCCGCCGCCTCGATGTACTTCTTGATCTGCCCCTTGGGCGCGAGTTTCGTATCAATCTCGACGTTCAGCCGGAACCGCAGCATGTCGTGCAGTTCCAGGTCCATCGGATCATGCACGATCAGCGTCAAACGCCCGTTCGCCTTGGAGACCGGCAGCACCAGGTGCTTCTTGATCAGGTCGTCCGAGATCAGTTTCATGTCGATCTTGTCGCTCATCCCCGGCTGCGACAGATCCACAAACTCCATCCCGAACTGGTTCGCCAGCGCCTTCGCGACCTGGTCTTCCTTCACGAAGTTCATCTCGACCAGTTGCTCCCCCAGCCGTTTGCCCGCCGCCTTCGCCGCCACGGCCGCCTTCTCCGCCTGCTCCGGCGAAACGACGCCCCAGCCCACCAGAATCTCACCCAGTTTCTTGCGACTTCGTGCCATACGTCCCTCAAGCCATGCGACCGCCCAGCGAACAGAGTAAAGATGCTAGGCTCAAACGCCCCCTCCCAGATGGATGGGGGTGGAGAGGGCTTCCTCTTTCTTCCTTGCTCCGCCCTTTAGCCCCCAGGCCTGTGCACATCTGTCCTTCGCATCCCCGCGCCGTCACCGCTCTCTACCATCCGGCATCCCATTCCAACACCCCCCGCATGTCCCCCCGACTCCTCATCACCGCCGGCCCCACCCACGAGCCCATCGACGCCGTCCGGTTCATCGGCAACCGCTCCTCCGGCAAGATGGGCCTCGCCCTCGCCGACGAGGCCGCTCGCCGCGGCATGCAGGTCACGCTCCTCTTGGGCCCCGTCCCCGCGATGCCCACCAATCCCAGCATCCGCCTCCGCCGATTCCGTACCTGCGAGGACCTCCGCACACTTCTGAGGGAAGAAGTTCCCAACGCCGACATCCTCGTCATGGCCGCCGCCGTCGCCGACTATCGCCCCAAGATCGACCCCCAGTTCTTCGGCGGCAAGTTTCGCCGCAAAAACGAAAACCTCACCCTCGAACTCGAACCGACGCCCGACCTCCTCGCCGAAGTCGCCAAGAGCCGCCGCCCCGACCAACTCATGGTGGGATTCGCCCTGGAACCCCGCGATGAACTCCTCGCCTCCGCCCACGCCAAACTCGACCGCAAGCAAATCGACATGGTCGTCGCCAACCCCCTCGAAACCATGGACAGCGACACCATCGAGGCGATCGTCCTCAGCAAGAAGCACGGCAGCGGAAGCGAGCCCGTCCGCGAAACCCGAACCCCAGGCCTCCTCGCCAAGCCCCAAGCCGCGGCATGGATCATGGACCAAGTGCAACGCGCGCTCCAGGACAAACCAGGGGCGTCCTTCGAAGGCGTGTGAGCCTCTGAACAGCCCGCTAGCGAACCAAAGTTGAGTTTCGTCCAAGCCGCGGGAACGGGATCGTCGTCCCCGACTCCCGATCCGCACCAGGCGCCCGGAGGCTGACGCTCCACGCGCCAAACTCACGGCTTCATCATCGTCGGCACGGCCGTCATCTCACTCGCCACGCGCGCCGCCTGGTACGCCCGCTGGCCTTCGATCCACTCGTCCAGCCGCCCAAAATCCACCACCAGCGCCGCCTCCGCTTGGCATGCCGCCGCCAGCGCCGCCCGCGTCGGATCAAAGGCCAGCGACGTCACCTCGTTGTGCCGCGTCGGAAACGAGGCCAACTCGCGATACGTCGCCGCGTCCCATACTTTCACCAGCCCGTCGTCGCTGCCGCTCGCGAGCACCGACCCGTCATGCGAAAACGCGAGGCCGGCGATCAACCGCTCATGAGCAACGATCGACGCCACCCTCGCTCCCGTCAAGACGTTCCACACGTCGATCGTGCCGACCGTCGTCCCCGCAGCCACCAGCGACCCATTCTTCGCGAACGCGACCGACCAGGGGGTCCCGCTGCCAGGGAGCGTCGCCGCGCGTGATCGCGTGCCGTAGTCCCACAATACAACTCCCGATTCCGCCCCGCTCGACGCGAGCCTCAGCCCATCTTCCGAGAACGCCAGCCCCGTCACCCGATACGTCAGCCTCGGCAGCGCTCCCACGTGCCGACGTGCGGCAAGGTCCCACAAATGTGTGGTTCCGTCGGCATGCCCGCTCGCCAGCACCGCGTCCGTGGGATGAACCGCAAGCGAGAACACCTCGCGGCTCTCGCGTGCCCCGTCCAGCGACGCCACCACCGCGCCCGAACTCGCGTCCACGAGCCGAACCACGCCATCCGACCCGCCCGCCGCGAACAGCCCGGGCTCCCTCAGCCACTTGACCGCCCGGTACCGGCTCGCCTCCAGCCTCAACTCACGCAACGGTCGTCGCGACCCCGCGTCCGCTACCACGATCGTCGAGTTCGCCGCCCCCACAGCCAGCCGCCCTCCATTCCCCTCGTAGTCCACCGAAAAGCACCAGTTCGAAAACCCGCCAATCAAGTCGACACTCGCGTGCGGACGAACCTCCCACGTCTTCATCGCGCCATCCGACGAGACCGACATGACCCGATCCGAGCGAAGCCACCCCGCCATCGCGAGCCCCACCCGGTGCCGATGCAGCGTCCGCGCCTCCGACCAGTCGCTCGTTCGCCACGTCCGAACCGACGCACCAAACGCGGCGAGTAGGTCAGTCCCCCCGGGATCACGTTCCAGGCTCTGGACGGTCCCGAGCGCAAGGTCGGCGTGTAGAGGTGTCGCGATGTCGCGCTCGACATCGATGCGCCAGCATCGCCGACCGAATCCGCCCGCCACAAGCGACCTCCCGCCATCCACGAAGACCAGCGACAAAAACCAGTCCCGCACGCAGGTCAGTTCACGTACCCGCTCACCCTTCCCCGTGTCCCAGAGCGTGATCGATTGATCCGAACCCTCCCGGGCGCTCGACGCCAGCAGGGCGCCGTCCGGACTGAACGCCAAGGCTCGAATCTCGCTCCGATGAGCCCGCCAGCGACCCAGTGGCGCCTTCTCGCTCGTGCTCAGCAGCCGCACCGTTCCATCAACGCTGCCCACGGCGCACACGTTCCCCCGCAGGTCCCACGCGAGCGAGCGTACCGCGCCATCGTCCTCCACGCGGGCGCACGCCTCACGCGGCTCACCATGCACGAGATCGTCGATCCACAGCACACGTCCATCGTGCAAACCGACCGCGAGGCGTCCTCCGGGCGAGAACGCGAGCGCCGTCGCTCGCCCGCCCGGCATCTCGATCTCGCAAACCCGTCGAAGCGTGACCACGTCGAAGATGTGCAGCCGTTCTCCTGTTGACGCGTAGACCAGATGCTCCCGATCCGGATGCAACGCCGCACACGCGATCGGCGCCGCCAACTGCGTTGTCGACGAACATGGCTCGGCGGCGTACAACTCACGCAGCGCCCAGCGGGCCTCGACGGACTGCGGATTGCCAAGGTGCTCGCGCCACAACGCATCCTCCGCCGACGGAATGTTCCCCGCCGCGGCCAGCAATCGGGCCTGGTTGATCGCCGACACCCGCAATTGCTCGCGCAGTCGCTCGGCCGCAAGGTCGGCAGCGGATCGCGCCTCCGCTTCCTTTAGCCGGAGCGCGTTCGCCTCGACTCGCGCTTGGCGCTCCTGTCGCGCGACCCGCTCGTATCGTCGGCTGCTCATCCCCGCATACACCGCGCCCGCCAGCACGATGGTGAGCACGACCACCGCCGTCGCCACCAACCCTCGGTATCGCCGCAACTGCTTCCGCAGCACATACATCGCCGAGTCCTGGCGAGCGACGATCGGAAGCCCTTCAACGAATCGCCGAAGGTCGTCCCGAAACTCGGCCGCCGACTGATAGCGACGCGACTTGTCCTTCTCCATCGCGCGCCGGATGATCGTTTCTACGTCGCCTCGCAACTCGCGGACCAGGGTCCCGGGGTCCGGTGGTGGCTGCTCCGCGATGATCCGAGCAGCCTCGAAGACCGACAGCGACGAGATCTCGAACGGCAATCGACCCGTGCACAGCAGGTACAGCAGCACCCCCAACGCGTAGACGTCGCTTCGAATGTCCACATCGTCGCGCTCGCCCGCGACCTGCTCAGGGCTCATGTACGGCAGCGTCCCCACAATCAGGCCCGTCGGCTGTTGCACCGTCGTCGTTGGTTCGGCGGCCTGCGCAATGCTGCGGGCGACGCCGAAATCGAGCACCTTCGGTCTCCCCGTCGAGTCCACGAGGATGTTCGCGGGCTTGAGATCGCGGTGGATGACGCCACGCTGGTGCGCATGGTGTACCGCATCGGCTACGTGCGCGACAAGGTCGAGGCGTGCGTGAAGTCCGAGCGCATGCGAGGTGGCATAGTCGGTTATCGCGACGCCCTCGACTCGCTCCATCGCGATGAAGGGCTGCTCCACGCCGTCCAGCGTCGCCACTCCCGACTCATAAATCTGCGCGATCCCCGGGTGCTGAAGACGCGCAAGCGTGTTCGCCTCCTGCTCGAAGCGCCGCAGCATCCCCCGAGTCGCATGCCCTGCACGAATGACCTTCAGGGCGACGGTGCGCCTCGGGCGCTCTTGTCGGGCGACATACACCGTGCCCATCCCGCCGCTCCCAAGCACGCTCTCGATGACATACCCGGCGATCTGACGCCCGGGCCTTAAGCACGACGCCACCTCATCCGGAAACGCGCTGAGGATCGTCTGCCGGTGGACTTCCTGCGGATCAAGGAAGTCCGGGTCGGCACCGGTGTGATGCCCCAGAAGGTCGCGAACCTCCTGCTCGAGCGCGCCATCTCCCCCGCAGCGACGACGCACGAAGTCCGCACGTTGCTCGGGAGGCAAGTCGAGCGCTTCCAGAAACACGACATCCACGATCTTGGCGCGGTCGCTCGGCAGTGCTCGCTCCTACTCGTCGTCATCCTGCTGGGTCTCAATGTCACGCCGCAGGCGGGCGCGGGCAACCGTCCAGTCACGTTTGACCGTCGGCTCGGAAATGTTCAAGCACTGCGCGACCTGCTCCACGCTCAGGCCGGCGAAGTAACGCAGCATCACCACGTCGTACTGGCGATGATCGTGCTCGCGGAGACGCTCCAACGCGGGCTCGAGCGCGAGCAGGTCCGTCGAAGTGCCCTCGTCTTCGGTAGCCTCGTCGCCGAGTTCGACACGCCGTCGTCCCCCTCCACGCTTCAGACGCCCTCGCTCCCGTGCACGATCGACGAGGATTCGACGCATCGCGAGGGCCGCGGCGCCGAAAAAGTGCGCACGATTGGTCCACCTAGGCTCCCCGCCGCCCAGGAGTCGGAGATACGCCTCGTGCACCAGCGCCGTGGGCTGGAGCGTGTTCGCGGGGGACTCGCGCTGCATCTCTCCCGCGGCGATTCGACGCAGGGATGAGTAGAGCACGTCGAGGAGTCGGTCCTGCGCTCCGTGATCCCCCGCGGACGCCGACTCGAGCAGCAGCGTGACGTCGCCGGGTCCTGGCTTGGCATGCTCCGACATCGCGCGCAACCTCCCGTACGATGGAATGGTAGCGGAAGTCGAGCGGAACCGACACGGCCTACCCGCTGCATGGGATCGTCGGACGTCCTCCACGCCCGGACGACGATTCACAGGATCACGCGGTATGCACACGGACATCGGCAAAGCCACGCGAACCCCGCCAAGGGCCCGCATGGTGAAGAGGTTGCGCCACGAATGGCCTAGCAACCGGCTTCGAATCGAACAAGGAAGTACAGAAGGTCGTCGATCGTCACACCCCCGTCGAGCACGCCGGTGCCGCTGCCGTCGTCCACATCCGCGTCGATGAGCCCGGCTTCGAAGACAACGAGGTAGTACAGAAGGTCGTCGATGGTGACGCCGCCGTCGCGCGTTCCCGTCATGGTGCCGTCATCAAAGTCGGCGGGGCACGGCGGCGAGGTGAAGTGCGCCTCGAAGCAGCCAAGGTCAGGGAGGGCTTCGCCGCCGCCGTTGTCCAAGACAAAGGTAACGTCGAAGTGCCGAGGCAGCAGGTCAAGATCGAACGGGAGGCGCTCATAGTTGATGCCGTCCGCATCCAGATCGAAGCTATCCAGCACGAGGTAGTTGGTGCCACCAGCGTCGATGCAGGGCGACGTGTGCGCGAGGTGCAGATCGTCGTCGGCATCTCCCGCAACGTTGTTCGGGCCATCTCGATCAACGAACACGGGTTCCTCCGACATGTTCGCCCAGCCTTGGTCATACCAGCCGAGCGTGCTGCCTTCAAAGTTGGAGTAGTAGACGGACGATGCTCCGCTGTGCAGGGTCACTTGCGCCGGTCGATTGGTGAGCCCGCCCGACGAGTTGTACCACAGGATGGAGTGATCGATCGTGATTGATGAGACCGTCCCGAAATCGATCGCACCGCCACCGGTGTTGGAAGTGTTGTGCACGAGCGTGCTGGCATAGACGCCGAAGTGGCTCGGGCCTTGGTTCCCTCGCAGCAGGAATGCCCCGCCGGCGTGCGCGGAGTTGCCGTTGACGAGCGAGTTGACTACCGAGCAATAGGCACCGTTTCCATAGAGGACGCCACCGTTGGAGCCGGCAGAGTTACGGTCCATGCGAGATGAGTTGATCAAGATGCCGCCATCGGAGGTGCTGGGATCGTCGACATAGAACGCGCCGCCGTTCTCCGTCGCGGAGTTCTGCGAGACCAGGCATCGAACCACGGAGACCCAGCAAAAGGAACCGAAAGAGTTGTGGACATAGATGGCCCCGCCGTTGGTGGCGCGGTTGCCGACGATGACGCAGTTTCGAAACTCGACGCGGGCGCCGCGAATGAGCGCGGCGCCGCCACGCGCGTTGTCGCCGCTGCCGTTGGCATTGCCCCGGGCGATGTTGAAGCCGTCCACAACGGTCAGGTCCTCGATGCGGTCGAAGTTCTCCGCCTTGAGGACGTGGTAGCAGTTGTCCGTGATGGTGGAGGCACCGATCTCGCCCGACATTTGGGTGAGCCGCGTGCTCCAGTTGCGTTGCGAAAGACTGGACTCGGTGCCGCCAAAGCCTCCGTAGATCTTGACCCCGCTGGGGAGGCGGAAACTTGCCGTGCGATCAGACCCCGACGTCGGCTTGTAGACGCCCTCCGCGACCCAGACTTGTGGATCGAGATCAACGGGGAAGCGGTCGGCAAGGTCCATCGCGGCCTGGAGGTCCGACATGGCATTCGTCCAACTGCGACCCGACCGATCGCCCGCGCCGCCCGGGCGAACGTAGACTACAGGACTTGCCCACTTGGTCAGCTGGATCCCGTTGAGCGCGACCTTGCCGCTGCTGTTGGAAAGGTCCGCAAGCGCGAGGATGCTCAGAGAGTCTCCGCCAAGCACGGGAACCGTAAAACGGGTGTAGTTGACCCCCGATGCCAGCGTGCCGTTGGTCGTCGCGCCCTGAAGCGTCGTGCTTAGGCCGGTTTCGTTATTGCGACGGGCGATGATGGTGGCTCGATGCGCCGTCGGCGTGCCAAACACGTCGTAGTACGCTTCAGCGGGCGGAAGTCCCGCGTAGACGTACACGTCGTAGACGCCCGGTTGCAGACCACTGAACGTCGCCTCCACATTGCCGCTCTGTGTGAATCCGAACGCGTAATCGCCCATCAGGCGCTCGAAATCGTTCGCGCCATAGTCGGCCGAGTCGGACGAGTTTGAGGCGTCATGGAAGAGCGAGACTCCCAGGGGCACCGCATTCAGGTTGCTCAGGTTGGAGGTCGCGCCGGCGCTCGTCGGCGTGATGCCATTCCAGTAGCCAGTCTGCAACGCGGCGCCGCCGTAACTGGTCGAAGGGGCGCCGGCACCGAATCCGGACGTCCGGTTGAAATCGACATTGAGTGACTGGCCGACGGCCACCGGTACGAGGCTGGTGGCGGTCACGAGAGCAGCAAGGCGGTGCATGGACGTGTTCCTCAGCGTGCGCGCACGGGACGTTCCGGAGGTCCCGGGCGCGCGGTGACCAACCCGTCGGAAGCAATTGGTGCCTGGGCGGGTTGTGCGGCTCCCGTCGTACATCCCGCCGCATCCTGTGCGGCGTCTGGTGGCGGGGGAGATCACGAATCAGTGGTTCGTCGGCAAGTTCGCAGGACCGGTCAGTCGATCGAGCCCACGTGCGCAGACGTCCTTCGCAAGCACCGCCAGGGATGCTCCAAACGCCAACGCCCTCTCGACGCCAACTACTCCGGGAGAGGATCGTCCGTTCCTAGAGGTTCCCCCGCCGTTCCTGCTCCAACTCCAGCGCCTCGAAGAGCGCCTTAAAGTTCCCCTTCCCGAAACTCTGCGAACCCCGTCGGCAAATGATCTCAAAGAAGAGCGTCGGTCGATCCTGCAAAGGCTTCGTGAACAACTGCAACAGGTACCCTTCGTCGTCCGCGTCGACCAGGATGCCCAGGTCGTGGATCTTCTTGTGGTCTTCCTTCACCACGTCCTTGCCGTGCTGCTTGAGCGTGCCGTTCACGCGTTCCCACACGTGCTCGTAGTACGTGTCGGGGAGCGTGAGGAAATCCACGCCGCGCGAGCGGAGCGCGGCGATCGAGTGCAACTCATCATCCGTCCGCAGCGCCAGGTGCTGCACGCCCGGCGTGTTGCAGTGCCAATCGAGGTACTCCTGGACCTGGCTCTTCTTCTTCCCCGGCGCGGGCTCGTTGATGGGGATCTTGATGAGCCCCTGCCCGCTGCTCATCACCTTCGACATGAGGGCCGAATACTCGGTCGAGATGTCCTTGTCGTCGAAGTGCTTGAACATCGAGAACTCCATCACGTCCTCGTAGAACTTCACCCAGTAGTTCATCTTGCCCAGTTCGACGTTGCCGACGAGGTGGTCGGTGTACTTCAGCCCGCAGGGGTTCTTCCTGTTGTACTCGTTGATCGCGAGCACGGCACTCCCCACGCCCGTCTGCGGGGCGCAGGCCCCCGCCGGCCCGCAACCCTGCCCATCGATCCGCTTGAAGCGGGGCTTGAAGACGCCGCCCTGCTTCACCTTCGTCAGGTCGTAGGCGCCGGTGCGTGAAACGAAACTGTGGCACACGCGCCCGAAGGTCTTGATCCCCGCCATCGTCACCGTGCCGTGCTCGTCCTTGTACGTCCGCGGCTCGTAGGCCGACTGGGCGCCGTTTTTGACGGCCTTTTCCCACGCCTTCTCGGCGTCGAAGACCGTGAACGCCACGTCCTTCACCCCGTCGCCGTACATCGCGACTTCCATGTTGGACGGATGCTCGGGCGTCAGCCCGCTGGTCAGGATGAACCGGATGTTCCCCTGCGTCAGGAGGTAGTGCGCCGCGTCCCGTACGCCGCACGTCAGGTCGCTCACCTGCTCGATCGTGAACCCGAAGCAGTGGGCGTAAAAGAACGCGGCCTGCTTCGCGTTGCCCACGTAGAACTGGACGTGGTCCACGTCGATCAGGTGCAACGGATCGGCGGGCTTGCTCAGGCTGGCGGCGGGACGGGTGGGCGTGCTGGTTCCGGGCGTCGCGATCGTCATGGCAGTTCCCTCAAAGGTGCTTCTCGCCTGTTCGCGCGATTATACGACGTGTCCACGTGGCATCAGCATCCGGCGGCAAAGTGTTCGAGGTAGTACAGCAGGTCGTCGATGGTCACGCCGCCGTCGGGTCGGCCCATGGCGCTGCCATCGTCGAGGTCGGCGCCGAGGTCTCCGTGCCCGAACATGAGGAGGTAGAAGAGCAGATCGTCGATCGTGACGCCGGCGTCGGGGCACCCCTCGCCCAGCCCATCGTCGACGTCGGCGGGGCATCCCGAGGGGCCGCCATCGGGGGCCCAGACGAGCGGGAAGACGGCGTCGGGCTCGACGGGTCGATCGGGCGTGGGGGGCGCGGGCGGCTTGAAGAGGCGCACCTGCGCGTACCCCTGTGCGGGGCCGATGCACGACTCGAACCAGAACGAGTACAACGTCCCCCAGCGGAGGGCGTTCGCGTTGGGATTGGATTGGAAGGTCTCGATCATGGACCAGCCCCAGCCGATCCCATCGCGGGTGGGGGCCCAGTCGAAGGTGTTGTATGGCTCGCCGCTGTGGTAGGCGACGTCGTGGAAGCCAAAGTTGGTGGGCATGGCGCCGCGCCAGACGGGGACGGTGAGGCTGGCGGCGGCGCGGTCGGAGGTGAGATTCTGGATGGCGTATTCGTATCGCCAGCGCGCGGGGCCGAGGTTGACGACGCGCGACGCGACGATGAGTCGTCCGTCGTTGACGATGTCGAGGACGTCGTAGAGGATGTCGGGGTCGGGTTGGTTGGTCCCGTTCGCGTGATCGCGCCAGAAGTAGATGCCGGGGGTGTTCACGCGTGTGTCGTCTTCGAGAGTCGCCTCGAAGGTGACGGGGTTGATCGTGACGCGGCGTGAGGCGTTGTTGTTGAAGGACTGGCGTGAGGCCGCGTCCTGCGGGTGGACGATCTGCCCTTCGACGAGGTAGGTTGCGTTTGGAACACTCAGGTCGGTATCGGTGACTCGGCAGAGTTTGTAGACGGCGTTCCCGCTGGGGCCGCCGGGCGAGGCGGGCGGATAGGCGAACACGCCCGTGGCGGCGTTCACCTGCCAACGCGGGCCGAGCGTGGGCTGGTAGGCGTTGAGATCGGCGTCGTAGACGTCCTGGCAGCCGGGGCCGAGGCGGTTGCCGCTCTGGCGGATGTCGCATTCTCCGCAGCCGGGCTGGCTGGCGGCGAAGAAGCCGTGCTTGAGCCAGGAGAGGCCGATCTGCTCGATGCGGCCGTTGGCGATGCGGTACATGTTCCAACCTTCGACGGGGTGCTGGTTGGTGTTGGAGACCCACGCGGCATTCTGGTCGCCCTGATTGCAGACGACGAAGCCGACGGAATAGGCGTGGAGGCGTCCGACGGGGCCGTAGTGGAGGATGTCGGGGAGGTCGGAAATGATGAGGTCGGGGCCTTGGGCGCGCGCGGCGGCGGCCAGGACCATCGAGGCGATCAGGGCGAAGAGCCAGTGTGTATGGCGCATGCGTCTCTCCAACCTCCCACGAGCCCCCAGTCTACCGGCGCGACATGAGAATGCGATGAGCAATCCATGAGCGACGTTGGAGCGAGCGGCGTTGCGTTCGCCGCAATTCTTGGCTCTCGGCATGGCGGGTCGAGCGAGGAGGGAAGAATGCGATGCCGATGGCGCACAAGCGACGTCACTGCGTGCCAAACCCGGTGGGCTTGCTGGGGTCCGAGAAGCGGGGTGAGGATGCGGGGGCAGCACGAGCCCCTACGAGCCCCCACGAGCCCCCACGAGCCCCCTTGGTCAAGGAGGGGAGTTGGGTCGAGGCATGGAGAGCGAGAAGGCTGGCGACCCCTGAGTTGGTGGGAGGCGTGGAGGAGCGAGGACGGCTGAGCGCGGGGGGGTTTTCGGTCGATCATCGATCCGCGTGAGATCGCGCATGCGTCATCTCTTCATGGCTCGACGCAAGGCACGTCCCTGTGCCCGCGCGTTCACGCTGCTGGAGTTGGTGCTGGTGCTCTCGATCGTGGGGGTGCTGTCGGCGATCGCGGTGCCGAGGTTTCAGCGGTCGATCGTGAAGGCGCGCGCGGACGCGGCGGCGAATCGGATTGCCGGCGATCTGCGGCTGGCGCGGGCCCGCGCGATGCAGAAGAGCACGACGCAATCGGTGGTGTTTACGCGTGCGGCGGGGAACGACGGGTACGGCCTGCCGGGGGTTGCGGACCTCACGAATCCGTCGGCGGTGTATCGGGTGTCGCTCTCGGGAGAGCCGTACCTTGCCACGCTGGTGTCGGTGACGGCGGGGGGGGATCAGACGCTGATCTTTGATGGGTTTGGGGTGCCGGACAGCGCCGCGAAGATCGTGGTGCAGGCGGGTGAGTTCCAGCGTGCCATCACGGTGGACGGGACGACGGGAGAGGCGGTGATCGCGCCATGAGCACGCCCGCGCCCCAGACATCACACCGTTGTGTGTTCTTCCCATCGGCGTTCCGGTGTGGCGGTGGGCATCGCCGCGGGATGACGCTGGTGGAGGTTCTGGTGAGCGCGGCGATCCTGGCGATCTTGATGGGCGGGATGGCGTCGGCGGTGGTGCTGACGTCGCGGGCGGTGCCCACGACGAGCGCGACACGCAGCGAGGCGGAGGTGCAGGCGAGCGTCGCGAGGGCGCTGGACCAGATGGAGGCGGACCTGCTGTGCGCGAAGACGATCACGGAACTGACGGCGACTTCGATCACGATGACGGTGGCGGATCGCGGGCATGGGACGGCGGGGGATGAGACGATCCGGTATGCGTGGTCGGGCGTGGCGGGTGATCCGCTGACGCGGCAGTACAACGCGGGCACGGCGATGACGATCGTCGAGAACGTCCGCAGCCTGGCGCTGAGCAGCACAACGGCGGCAACGTCGCTCCAGAGGCCTCCGCACGTGATGCTGGTGGTAGGGAACAGCGCCTCGCTGTCCACCAACGACCTGGCACGGGTCGCGCTCCTCAATCTCTGGCAGTTTCCGAGGACGATCGTGGACGACGGGGCGAACGCCGCCGCCTTTGCCGCGGCGGCGCTCGCGAGCGACGTGGCGTGGTATGGTTCGGACATCACGGCGACGAGCATCTATGGGACGTTGCCCAACCCCTCGATCGGCGTGGTGATCGAGAAGAACACGCTCTACGCGGAGTTCGGTTTTTCGGCGCTCGCGGCGCAGACGCTCGACAAGAAAATCCAGGTGCTGGACACGTCGCACGAGATCACCAGCGGCTTTGCGCTTGGGTCGCTCGACGTGATGTCCAGTGCGCAGATGCTGACGTACGCCACGGGCACGCGGGCGTCCGGGGCACGCCTCCTCGCGGGGCGACAGGGCGTCACCACCGATCCCGTGCTCATGGCGCTCGACGTTGGCGGCGCGATGCACAATTCGCAGAAGGCTCGCGGGCGACGCGTGGCGCTTCCCTGGGGCGGGAGCACGCTTACGCCGTTGGTCTTCAGCCAGATGACGTCGGACGGTCAATGGCTGTTGAAACGCTCGATCGTGTGGGCGGCGGCGCCGGTCGTGCACCAGAGCGTAAGCATGGGGATTCGCGCGGGGCGGGCGGTGGAGGGGCAGCGCGTGGTCCGGCTGCTGAATGAGCCGGGGGTGAGCAAGCCGTGAACGCACGACGAGCGCTGACGCTGGTGGAGGTGATCCTCTCGACGGTGGTCGTGGGGGTGATGATGGCGGGTGCGCTCGCGACGGTGTCGGCGTCGCAGCGTGCGTCGCGGGCGGAGGCGGACCGGGCCTTCGCGCAACTTCTGGCCCAGGACCTGCTCGACGAGATCATGGCGCTGCCCTACACCGATGCCTCGGACACCTTCGTCATCAGCGGCCCGTCGCTCGCGGAAGTGGGCACGGGCAATCGCTCGCTCTTCAACGACGTCAACGATTACACGGGTTGGAGCGAATCGCCACCGCGGCGGCGCGACGGGACGACGATTCCCGGGGCCGCGGGCCTGTCGCGGCGGGTCGCCGTCGATTTCCTCACCCCGAACGCCTGGACCACGCCCAGCGTGACGGACCAGGGCGTCGCGAGGATCACCGTGAGCGTGACGCGGCGAGGGGGGACGATCGCAACGGCGGTGGGAGTCCGAACGAGCGGGCTGCCCGCGACGCAGGCGTGCAGGCTTCCGAACGGTGCGTGCGCCGACCTCACCCCGGCCCGCTGCGCCGAACTGGGGGGGACGGCCCAGGGCGCGGGGACGACCTGCTGGACGCTCCGCGACGCGGCTCCCGTGACCCTTGTGGCGCATTGGAAGTTTGAAGACCTTCTGCCCGTCACGGCGCTCGATAGCGCCGGGCTGCACCCGGCCACGCTGCTCAACGGGCCGACGTTTGTCTCCCGGGGCGGCAACTGGGGCAACGCGCTGAAACTCGATGGGAAGGATGATCATGGGCTGGTGCTGCATGCCGGCGATCTGTCGCTGACCCGCAGGTTCACGTTGACGGCGTGGGTCTATGCCGACGCCTTGGTCGCGAACACGTACCAGTATGTCCTCAACAAGGGGACGACCGTGGGGGGAAACCAGAACTACTACCTGGGTGTCTTTGGCTCGAACGTGATGGTCGGGTTTTATGACGGGACGTATCGCGACGTGATCGACACGGGAACGAAACTGAAGGCGAAGAACTGGACGCACATCGCCGCGACCGTGGACATGGACGCGGGGGTGGCGAGGATCTTCATCGACGGGCAGCCGACGTATTCGGGCGCGATATCGGGCACGATTCCTGCGAACACCGAGAACCTGTACCTCGGACGTTCGGAGTGGACGAACGACTATTGGAAAGGGCGGCTGGACGATGTTCGCATCTACGACGGGATCGTGAGCGACGCGGATATCCACAAGATTTACAACGGGCAGTTGTGAGGACGGGCATGCGGACAGGGCAGGGGACATCACCGGGAGCGTGGGCACGCGGGCGACGCGGGATGGTGTATCTGTTTGTGCTGCTGATGTCGCTGTTGGTGGTGGCGATCGGGGTGTCGGCGGTGGAACTGGGGCGGGTGCGGCTGCGGGAATCGAAGGCGTTTGGGGATGCCGCCGCGGCGCGGAATCTGGCGCGCTCGGCGATCGAGGTGGGGCTGCTGCAGATGAGTCTGCACAGCGATTGGCGTACCCGATTCGGCGTGGGCACGTGGCTGCCCAACACGCGCGTCGGGTCGCAGGGCGGGATGAGTTTGATGGCGACGGCGCTGGACACCAGCGACCCGGCCGATGATGCCGTGACGCTCGTGGGCACGGGGCGGTATGGCGAGGCGGTGCAGTTGCTGCAGGTGGTGGTGCGACGCGGGGCGGTGCTCGAGCGATCGACGTGGACGCGGCGGATGAACTAGGGCGTGCCGTGAGGGCGGTGTGAACGGGATCAAGGCTCTACGCTCTCGCGTGGCTTGGCGCGAGTCCAGGCCCGCGTTTGGAGATGCACACAGGAGCCTTCAGATGAGCGAGTTCAAGGAGTTGGATCGACGTTCGATGCTTGGCCTTCTCGGCGCGACCACCATCGCGACCTGTGGTGGGGCCGCGCTCGCACAGCCCGAACGGATGCTCCCGGGGACCAGCGGGGGCGGGGGGGGCAAGACCGCGCTCACGCCCGAGCGGCTGGGATGGGACGCGGGGAAGGGGGAGTTTGTGCTGCCGGCGTTGGCGTATGACAAGGCGGCGCTGGAGCCGCACATCGATGCGCAGACGATGGAGATCCACCACGGTCGGCATCACAAGGGGTATGTGGATGGGTTGAACAAGGCGCTGGGGGAGTTGAAGAAGATCCGGGAGGGAGGGGGGGATGCGGCGCTGGTGAAGCATTGGTCGCGGGAGGTGTCGTTCCACGCGGCGGGGCATGTGAACCACTGTTTGTTCTGGTTGATGATGGCGCCGGCGGGGAGGGGTGGGGGAGGTCAACCGAGCGGGAAGTTGGCGGACGCGCTCACGCGGGACTTTGGGTCGTTCGACCAGTTTGTGATGCAGTTCAAGGCGGCGGCGGGCCAAGTGGAGGGCGGAGGGTGGGCGTGGCTGATGGCGGACCCGGTGAGCAAGCGGCTGTTCGTGCATCAGGCGGAGAAACAGCAGGACATGTACGTGCCCGGATGGAGGCCGATCTTGGGTGTGGACGTGTGGGAGCACGCGTACTACCTGAAGTATCAGAATCGGAGGGCGGACTACGTGTCGGCGTGGATGAACGTGGTGAACTGGAGTGTTGTTCAGGATTTGTTTGATAGGGCGGTGGGATGAGAGGGCGAAGTGGGGTGAGGGCAGGGGAGAGTGGCAGAGCAGGGGCAGAAGATGGGCGGATTAGTCCGATAAAAGACGGTTTTATGCGATCTGGGTAGGGTAGTGAAGAAAGTGCAAAAAAACCGTGCGGATTTCTGGCATTCCGAAATTCCTGTGGCATATTGGAAGTGTCTTGTCTCTCTCTCCTCGATTACTCGGCTGCGGGCGGAAACACGTAGCCGGGCTTGAAGAAGTGAAACTGCGGGTATGGGTCAGATGTCTGTGGTGGAACTTCTGAAGGTGTCTTGTCTCTCTCCTCGATTTGTCGGCTGCGGGCGGAAACACGTAGCCGGCTTTACAGAGTGCGTCGGAAGGCCGGGAACGGCACGAAGGGCACTCGAACGGTGTCTTGTCTCTCTCTCCTCAAGACTCGCTGCGGGCGGAAACACGCAGGCGAGTTTTTTCTTTTTTGGATTATGGGGGAGGGTGGCGGGCACGAAGACGACGCGGAGCGTGCGGAAGCACACTGGAGATGCGGGGAGGTTGAGGCGATTCCGCGTGGAGGGATGTCGTTCCAGGCTTTGATCACAGGGAGGGGGCGTGGCCGACGGGACATTGCGCGTGGGGGAGTGACGCCGAGCGATCGTGAGCGCGGGGCGTACAACGAGAGACAATGGGCGGATGGGTTGGGCGGAAGGGTGTCGCCGGAATAGGTCGGCCGGCTGCCAAATCGGCACATGGGGTGTGACCGCAACCCACTCCGGCGGGTTGGGGGGGTGATGATCCCCTGAAAACGCCACTTCGCAGGAGAGCGCAAGTTCCGCAAACCGGCACGCCGCTCGCTGCCGATAGCACTGGACCCGCGTTGGACGTTCCGATGGCGGGTGGCCATGCGAATAGAGGCATGGCGTACGCTTTGGACTGGAACCGAATGGGTACCAGGCTGTGGCGGAACGAGTTCAGACGGGTCTACTGGTGAAGGGGTGTGTTCTGGCTGAAAACAGCGAACCCAGCGGGCACTCCTGAACGAAGGATCAATGGGAAGGATGGAGGCGGGCGCTCGCTCGACCCTCACCACCCCGTGGAGTTTGAAGATGTTTGAACGCTTCACCGATCGTGCACGCAAGGTCATGGCGCTGGCCAACCAGGAGGCTCAGCGGTTCAACCACGAGTACATCGGGACCGAGCACATCCTGCTCGGCCTGGTAAAGGAAGGCTCGGGGGTGGGCGCGAACGTGCTCAAGAACCTTGACGTGGACCTGCGCAAGGTCCGGCTGGAAGTCGAGAAGTTGGTGAAGGCGGGGCCCGAGATGGTGACGATGGGGAAGTTGCCCCAGACGCCCCGTGCGAAGAAGGTGATCGAGTACGCGATCGAAGAGGCGCGGAACCTGAACCACAACTACGTGGGAACCGAGCACCTGCTGCTGGGGCTGTTGCGCGAGCACGATGGGGTCGCGGCGCAGGTGCTGATGAACCTCGGGCTGCGTTTGGAAGATGTGCGAGAGGAAGTGCTCAACCTGTTGGGTGCGGGGAATGAGTCGAGCGAGGCGAGCGAGTCGACGGGCGGGGGCTCGACGGCCTCGGGCGGTGCGCCCTCCTCCGGGGGCGGCGCGACCGGTGGGGCGTCGCAGGCGAAGGGCAAGTCGAAGACGCCGGCGCTGGACTCCTTCGGGCGTGACCTGACGGAACTGGCGAAGGAGGGAACGCTCGATCCGGTGATTGGTCGCACGAACGAGATCGAGCGCGTGGTGCAGGTGCTGTGCCGGCGCACCAAGAACAATCCGGTGCTGCTGGGGGAGGCGGGCGTTGGAAAGACCGCGATCGTGGAAGGTCTTGCGCAGCGGATCGTGAGCGGCGACGTGCCGGAGATTCTGCACGAGCGTCGGCTGGTGGTGCTGGACCTGGCGATGATGGTGGCGGGGACGAAGTATCGCGGGCAGTTCGAGGAGCGGATCAAGGCGGTGATGAACGAGGTTCGGCGAGCGAAGAACGTGATCCTGTTCATCGACGAGTTGCACACGCTGGTCGGCGCGGGCGGGGCGGAGGGCGCGATCGACGCGTCGAACGTGCTCAAGCCCGCGCTCGCGCGAGGCGAGATCCAGTGCATTGGCGCCACGACCTTTGACGAGTACCGGAAGTACATCGAGAAGGACGCGGCGCTGGCGCGGCGTTTCCAGGCGATCACGGTGGACCCGCCCAGCAACGAGCAGACGATCGAGATCTTGAAGGGGCTGCGCGATCGCTACGAGAAGCACCACCGGGTGCAGATCACGGACGCGGCGCTGAAGGCCGCGGTGGAACTATCCGGTCGATACATCACGGGGCGGGTGCAGCCGGACAAGTCGATCGACGTGATCGACGAGGCGGGCGCGCGCGTGCGGATCAAGAGCATGACCAAGCCGCCGAACCTGGCGGACATCGAGGGCGAGATCGAGAAGTTGAGCATCGAGAAGGACGAGGCGGTCAAGGCGGCGGACTACGAGCGAGCGGCGGAACTGCGCGACAAGGCGGAACAGGCGCGGCGTCGCAAGGAAGAGATGCAGCGCGAATGGCGAGCGAAGGCGCAGCAGACCGACGGGGTCGTGGACGAGGAAGTCGTGGCGGAGGTCGTCGCGAAGATGACGGGGGTTCCGCTGAAGCGGCTGGAGAAGGACGAGGCGGCGCGGCTGCTGCAACTCGAGGCGGAGTTGCACAAGCGTGTGATCAGCCAGGAG
Source organism: uncultured Phycisphaeraceae bacterium (assembly GCA_964543905.1). Taxonomy (GTDB): domain Bacteria; phylum Planctomycetota; class Phycisphaerae; order Phycisphaerales; family UBA1924. The sequence goes on along the minus strand of CAZIZO010000005.1, from coordinate 73,930 downwards.
GATGCGATCAAGGCGGTGGCGAAGGCGATCCGGCGGGCGCGAGCGGGCCTGAAGGACCCGAAGCGTCCGATGGGCTCGTTCATCTTCGTCGGGCCTTCGGGCGTGGGCAAGACGCTGCTCAGCAAGGCGCTGGCCGAGTTCATGTTTGGCGACGAAGAGGCGCTGCTGCACCTCGACATGTCGGAGTACATGGAGAAGCACAACGTGTCGCGTCTGGTCGGTGCACCTCCGGGCTATGTGGGCTATGAAGAAGGCGGGCAACTGACCGAGCGCATCCGGCGGCGGCCGTACGCCGTCGTGCTGCTCGACGAGGTGGAGAAGGCGCACCCGGACGTGTTCAACATGCTGCTCCAGATCATGGAGGAAGGGCGTCTGACGGACTCGTTCGGGCGGAACGTGGACTTCCGCAACACGGTGCTGATCATGACGTCGAACCTGGGGTCGGACATCATCAAGGGCGGCGCGGGCTTCGGCTTCGGCAAGCGGACCGAGTCTACGGACTATGACAACATCAAGACGGTGCTGATGAAGGAGATCGAGCGCTTCTTCCGGCCCGAGTTCATCAACCGTCTGGACGACATCATCGTCTTCCGTCCGTTGACGAAGGCGGACATCACCAACATCATCGACTACGAGATCGGGAAGGTGGCGAAGCGTCTCGCGCCCAACGGGTTTGCGTTGGAACTCGACCAGGCCGCGAAGGACTTCCTCATCGACAAGGGCTACAACCCGGACTTTGGCGCGCGTCCGCTGCGTCGGTCGATCGGGCAGTTTGTGGAGGACCCGCTCTCCGAGATGCTGCTGGGCAACCAGTTTGAGGCGCCGTGCACCATCAAGGTGACCCGGCGCAAGGATCCCGAGGGGAAGGACGAGGATCACCTGTTCTTCACCAGCGCCCCGGGCGGCCCTGTGACGGCGGAGAAGAAGGCCGAGGGGGACAAGCCCAAGCAAGAACCGGCGGCGCAGAGCACGTGAGCGCCGGGCGCGTGGAATTTTGAGGAACGAAGCCGAGGCCGCGGGGTGAAAGCCCCGCGGTCTTTTGTTCTTGTGCGCGGGCGTGGTCGCGGTCTACGCTCTGGCTGGTGTCCGCAACGACTCCATCGCGAGCCCGTCGCATTGCCTTCCTGGGCCTGTTCACCAACTTCACGCTCGCGTTCGTGAAGTTGGGCGCGGGGTACTTCGGGAACTCGTACGCGCTGATCGCCGACGCGGTGGAATCGCTCACGGACATCCTGGGCTCGGCGGTGATCTGGGGTGGGCTGCATGTGTCGTCTCGCCCCGCGAGCCTCAAACACCCGTATGGGTATGGGAAGGCCGAGTCGCTCGCGGCGCTCGTGGTCGCGATGATTGTGTTCCTCGCGGGCGTGGGGATCGCGATCGAGGCGATCCGCGAGATCGTGACCCCGCACCATTTGCCGGCTCGTTTCACGCTGGTGGTGCTCGTGGCGGTGGTGGTGGTCAAGGAGACGCTGTTCCGCATCGCACGCCGAACGGCGAGGGACGAAGACTCCACCGCCATCGAGACCGACGCGTGGCACCATCGCGCCGACGCGATCACGAGTTTGGCGGCGTTCATCGGGATCTCCGCGGCGCTCGCGTTTGACTACGCGCCCGCGGACGATTGGGCCGCGCTCTTCGGCTCGTCCATCATCATCTTCAACGCGCTGCACCTGATGAAGGCGCCCGTCCGCGAGTTGCTGGACGCGACCTCCGATGGGCTGGTCGAACAATCCAAGCAGGCCGCGGCGGGTGTCGCCGGGGTGCGACTGGTGCATAAGGTCTTTGCGAGGAAGAGCGGGACGAGGTACTGGATCGACATGCACATCTGGGTGGACGGGGCGATGTCGGTGCGTGACGCGCACGCGCTCTCGCACGCGGTGAAAGACGCCGTTCGAACCGGGGTGCCCAGCGTGCAGGACGTGCTGATCCACATCGAGCCGGCGGCGGAGAGGGCGGCGAGCGTGGCCCATGGGGCGGAACAACGTGGCGAGGGCGAGGAGTGAGTTGAGGTGGACGAGGGCGTCTCTAGGGCCTCATCTGCATGTCGCCGAAGGCCTCGTCGAAGTCGAAGACGTTGTTGAAGTCGTCGATCGAATCGCCCTCGCTCTTGCGCATCTCCTCGGCCTCGACGAGGGCGTAGACGATTTTGCCGAAGTCTTCGGTGCCTTCGATGTGCCACTTTTTCAAAACGGTGCGTGCGAGGAGCCCGTAGCGTTTGATCGCGTAGTCGCGGAGACCGAGGCAGAGTTGCTGTCCGCTGATGTGGCGAGCATCGTCGGGCAGGTCGGCGTCGCCCGCGCGGTCGCCGTGGACGGTCTTGGCGGTGTGGGCCAGGCCTTCACGGATGAACTGATACGCCTCGACCGGGTAAGGCCCGGCCTTTTGCATCACGCGCTTCATCTGCAGCCAATCCATCTCACTCACGTCGAGAATCCTCTCATTCAGCCCCGACACTGGGACAAAACAATAGGTCAAATCCGCGTGCGTTTCCTGCACGTTCTTCGGATGTTGCCCCGCGACGGCATCAGCGCTTTTTTATCACCCTCTTCGTGGTTGAGGCGGGGCGGACTTTGCCCCTGCTCGATTCGGCTGCTCGCGTAGGCGGGCGTCCGCGCACGCTGACGTACGGCGAGTCTTTGACGTACCAGCGCAAGAGTTTGCCCGTCCACTCGCCTCGCCCGTCGATGCCCACGCGGGGCGTCCGGCGGCGTTGGCGCGGGGAAACGGGTGATCCTCGTTCGAGGAAGAGGGACGCGCCTTCGACCAGGTCGACCCCGTTCCAGGAGAGGTCGATCGCGAGCGCTTGGCAGAGTTTGGCGGGCCCTCCGCAGAGGTCAAACGGTGTTCGGGGGAAAGAAAGGCGGCGATGGCGTTGCATCTGGTCGTGCCCTTCGAGAGGTTCGAGGGCGCGGATGAGGACGGCGACGCCCTCATGTCGCGTGCCGCAGACGATGTTCATGCAGTGGTGCATGCCGTAGGTGAAGTAGACGTAGGCGGTGCCGGGCGGGCCGTACATCGCTTCATTGCGAGGGGTTCGGCGTCCGGCGAAGGTGTGGCAGGCCATGTCGGGTGCGCCGAGATAGGCCTCGGTTTCGACGATCACGCCCGCGAGGCGCGTGCCGTCGTTGAGGACGCGGACGAGGCGATGCCCGAGAAGTCTGGGGGCGAGATGCTGCGCGGGGCAGGCAAAGAACGAGCGTGGGAGGCGGTCTCTTTGGGGGGTGGGCATGGGCATGCGTGGATCGACTCAGGCGAGTTGCAGGACGCGGAGTTGGATGTGTCCGGGGCTGTCGAGGCCGCGCAAGGCGACGAGCCCCGCGAGCGTGTTGCCCGGCTCAAACCGGAAGGGACGTGGGTCGAGCCCGAGCGCCTCGGCGGCGTGCCCGGTGGCCATGGCGAGCGCTTCGGGGAAGGGGATCCCGTCGCGTCGGGTGAGGTGGATGACTTCGTCGATGGTGGAGATCCTGGTGGTGTCCGGTGGGAGGTTGATGATGGAATCGGTGCCGAGGACCACGCGAACTCCGGCGCGGATCAAGTCTCGATAACGATGGGGGCCGAAGCAGGACGCGACGCCGAAGTACTCCGAGGCCCGAGGGCAATACACCACCGTGACGGTCCCGAGGCGGGCGAGGAGTTCGATCTCGGCATCGCGGACGTCGTTGAGGTGCACGGCGAGCATGGGGCGCATCGCGAGCACGTCGCGGAGGTGTTCGACCGGGTGAGCACCGTGTCCATACTCGTCGAGCATGGCGTCGTTCCAGAGACCGAGGTTCTCCATCAGCGTGCGGAATGGGCCGGTCGCACGCTCGATGTAGTGGCGCTCGGCGACGGATTCCGCGAGATGGGTGCAGATGGGAGCGTCGTAGAGGCTTGCGAGTTTCGTTGCGGAGATGTAGGCCTCTCGACAGACGCTGTATGGGGCGTGAGGCTGAAGGCCCATTCTCACGCCGTCCGAAGGCGGGGCGATGGCGTCGCGGGGACTCTCTCCGCCTGCGTTCGTCTGGGCGACGCGGAAGAGCGTTTCGACGTCGGCCACCCGATCTTGCCATCCCCGGCCCGCGGCGAAGAACTCGAGGAAACTGACCCCGGGCATGCCGGCGTCTCGGAGCGCTCGGTAGGCGGCGAGGCTTGGTCGCCCGCGGACGGCGCCGGCGATGTCTCCAACCGCCACCACCCCCCCCGCACGCGACATCTCGACGCCCTGGCGCACCGAGGCTGCGATGGCGGGGTCATCCACGCATCGCCCGGTCCGTACAAAGGCGATGAAGCCTTCAAACCCCTGTTCGTCGAGGTCGCGAGGTCCGAGGTGGGTGAGGTCCAGATGCGTGTGGGCGTTGACGAACGCCGGCACGAGCCACGCGTCACCCAGGTCGATACGGCGGGCGTACGTGTTCGCCTCGTGATGATCGAGGTCGGAGGCGCGGCCCACCGCCAGCACACGGAGGGCCCCCGGTTCGTCGGCGCCTCCACCCAGCGGCGATTCGCGGGCGGTGCTTTGGGCGACCTGGGCATGGGGGGGGCGTGCCGCGACCACCTCCAACAGGATCGCTCCGAGGGCAAGATCGACGCCCGCTCCATCCACGACGTGGGCGGCATCAAGGCGAAGGAGGTGTCCCCGCGGGTTTGGCATCGGTTCAGCGTAAGGCCGGTGCCGGGGGCGGGTCGGGGTAGAACTGGCGGTGCCACCCCTGAACCGGGCCCGGACTCTTCACGCGAACCACCCCCCTCTTCCGATATTGATTCCCCTACGCAGGCCAGTTTCCTACACTCTGTGGTGCGGACTTGGCCGCAATCCCCAGCATACCCCGCCCACGCACGCCGCAAGGTCGCGGCATCCAGGGGCATCATTCGGAGATATCCATGTTTGCGTCACGCCTTGCCCAATCGCTCATGCTCGCCACGATGGCCCTCGGCACGTCCTTCCTGACCGGTTGCGTCGGTCAGGGCGACTACGACAACCTGTACGAGACCAACCGATCTCTGACGGACAAGAACGCCCAACTGGAGCGTGAACTGGCCGAGGCTCGTGCCAGCCTGGACCGCTTCCGGGGGAGCAACGTGGGCGCTGAGGGCGCTCTGGCAGGACTTCAGCGTGAGAACGACGAACTGCGGCGGCAACGTGACCAGGCGCTCGCGGACCTCAAGGCGCTCGAAGGGCGCATGTCCGGGCTGGACTTCGGCCGCTTGGACGCTGAGACCGACCGAGCGCTTACGGCGCTGGCGGCACAGTATCCCGACCTCATCAAGTACGACGCGGCCCGCGGGATGCTGCGGTTTGCCAGCGACCTCACGTTTGACTCGGGGAGCGATGCGGTGAAGCCTGAGGCGATGAACGCCCTCGGGGCCCTGGCCCAGATCCTGAACTCGTCGGCGGCGGCGCAGTATGAGGTGTGGATCGAGGGGCACACCGACTCGCAGCGGATCAGCGCCCGCACGGCTCCGCGTCATCCCACGAACCGGCACCTCTCGGCCCACCGCGCGATCAGCGTGATCAGCGAACTGAACAAGCGTGGGGTGAATAACGGGAAGATGATGGCGGCGGGCTGGGGCGAGTTCCGCCCGGCGGTCCCGAACACGGCGAGCGGGAACACCCCCGCGAACCGTCGCGTCGAGATCTTCCTCGCGAAGGCCCGCGAGGGCAACAGCATTCCGGCCCCGGCTGAAGTCGCGCCGACGGCGGCCACCCCGGACAACGCGACGACGCCGACGCGGCAGCCTGATATCACGAAGTAAGTTGTGTGTGCCCTTGCATCTGAGCACGGCCTGCCGCTTGCGGCGGGCCGTTTTTTTATCACGGATAGTTCTGGGCGGTGGGTACGCGGATGGTGGTGTTGGCGGACGGCGCGTCGCGGGCGTTCGGCCGTCGAGGAGGTCGCGTGGACCGATCCGTAGCCCGGGGCGGGGCGGGCGCATGTGCGCAAGGCGGTGCTTCGTGCGATACCGCAGGTCTGGGAAGGGGTTACCGTCGCACGAGCGCTGGGTCCGCAACGACGCCGATGGGCAGGATGGCTTCGGCCTCTGCGCCGCTGGAGAGATCAGTCACGCGGACCTTCAGGTTGTATTTGCCCACCGAGAGGGTGGGGGGAAGATCGAGGCGTTGGACCAGGAAGAAATCACGCCGCTTCGATCGGCAAGGCTCCACGACGGTCTGCGGCGGGCGTTGCCAAGCCACGAGCCCGCTGGGATCGTGGTACAGCGTCAGCGACTGTGAGAGTTCGACGGCATACTTGGGCGGATCGATGCCCGACTGGCCCGGATCGCCCGCCCGCGACTCCCGAGTTGTGAACCCGTCCAGTTGCGTGTAGACCAGGGCTCGGATGGGCTTGCCGACCAAGAAGTTCTCGGAGTTGATCGCGTCGTACTTGCCATAGCCCTGCACGCGTGTGCACAACGCGGCCTTGGGGATCTGTAAGGTGGCGGGGGGCACGAACGCCTGCAAGGTGTTGGTGAGCGAGTCGCTTGCCGTGGTTCTTGCGTTGGGATCGGCGGCGACGCGATCGCGGGCCGCGAGGAGGTCCTTTCGGTCGTCGGCGGAGAGGGCCCGGCTGATGGGGGAGTCGGGCTTGTCGAGTTCGTTCATCACGCCGGGCCTGAGGGACTCGAGCGTCGTGAGGACGAGCGCATCGGGGATCACGGTGCGGTCGCCCTCCTCTCGATGTCGGAGGCTGCTCGCCAGGTGCGACGCGACGGCGGCGACGCGCGTGATGTTCGTCGCCGGCTTGGTGGCCGTCGTGGGATTGGTCGCGATGCTTGACGGGTGCTCGTTTGGGATCGTTGCGGCGGATGAAGTCTCCGGGGCGGTGCTCTCGGCTCCGCCTTCGAGTCCGAAGGTCGGTGCGGAACCGGCGGCGTTGGCGTGCTCGGTGCTTGGCCCGCTCGGGACGGCGTCGGGTGAGGGCGCGGAACGCGTGGGTGCCGTCGATGGGACGTGGTGATGGCGATCTTGGAAGATGCGCTCGAGGTCCAAAGCGGCTTGAGCGATCCGAGATTCGAGGGAGTTTGGATCATCGGATTTCGAGTCGGGCGCGATCGCGCGATCCCCTGTCTCGGGGAAGGGTTCGGCGGTCAGCGAGTCCAAGCCCGTGGAGACGGGCGTGCCCGTCGGCGATCGCGTGCTTTGGCATGCGGAGTGCGCCAAGAGCAGCGTCAATGCGGCGAGGCTGAGCGGACGAGGAAGCGATGGGGACATGGTGGAACCCTCATCCCGCGAGTTCGGCGCGCGGGGTTCCTCGATATCGGCGGGCCGTTGCCCATAAGTTCGGAAGTCGGGTGGGCGGAACGTTTGCACGCGAGGCGATCGTCGTCCGCGACACCCTGGACGGGGGCTCTGGGCGTCGATGATCGCGTGGCCCTCGGGCCTGTGCCTCGCGACGCTACCCTCCCAGCGTGGACACCCTCTTCGTATTCACACTTCTTGTGTTGGCAAGTTCGGTCGTGGGGGGGTTCTTTGGTGCGCTCACGGGGCTGGGCGGCGGGGGGATATTGATCCCGATCCTCGTCTTTGGATTTGGGGTGGACCTCCGGTATGCGATTGGGGCGTCGCTGGTTGCCGTCATCGCGACGTCGTCCGGCGCGGCCGCCGCGTTTGTGAAGGAGGGGTACACGAACCTTCGCGTGGCGATCGTTCTGGAGGTGGCCACCACGCTCGGGGCGGTGTTGGGTGCCGTGTTGGCGGCGTACCTCAACAAGTCGGCGATCGGGATGGCGTTTGGCGGGGTCATGATCTATTCGGCGCTGATGGCGGTCGTCCCGCCCAAGCCTCATCCTCTCGAACAGGAGGGTGACGCGCTCGCGAAGCGACTCCGGCTCGACGGCACGTTTCCCAGCAGGAGCGGTCCCGAGCATTACTGGGTGCGGAACGTTCCTGGAGGCGTCGGGCTGATGACGCTGGCGGGCGTGCTGTCGGCGCTGGTCGGGGTCGGCGGGGGTGTTCTCAAGGTTGTGGCGATGGACCGCCTGATGCGACTGCCGTTCAAGGTCTCGACCACGACGAGCAACTTCATGATCGGGGTCACGGCCGCGGCATCGAGCGGGGTGTATCTGCATCGGGGGCAACTCGAGCCGGCGTTGTGTGCGCCGGTGGCGCTCGGTTCGCTGGTGGGGTCGTTGATCGGCGCGCGTCTGCTGCCCAAGATCCAGACCAAATGGTTGCGCAGGATCTTTGCGCTGCTCGTGGGCGCCGGAGGGATCAACATGATTGCTCGCGCCCTTTCGGGAGGACTTGAATGAGCCACGAGCACGAGCAGCGGATCGAGCAGTCGCTGAGCAAACTCCTGACCGGGGGGACGACCGTGGCCGGGCTTGTGCTTCTGGCGGGGATCGTGCGACTCGTCCTGCACGCTCCGGCGGGTGTGCGTCCGGAGTATGGGCAGTTCTCACCCGCGGCCGAACGCGGCAAGGGCGTTGTTGAGATCCTCAAGAGTGTGTGGGTGCTCGATGCGCACGCCCTTCTGCTTGCCGGCGTTCTTTTGTTGATCCTGACCCCTATGGCCCGGGTGGTCTTCACCCTTGCCGCCTTTGCGGTTCGGCGTGACTGGCTCTACGTCGGGATGACGACCCTGGTGCTGGTCGTGCTCGCGTATGGGCTACTAGGCGGGAACGTGCATTGAGCGCGGTGGCTAAGTCAGATGCTGGATCGCCGCGTCCACGTCCTTGACCTCGATCCTCTCGATTCCGGCGACGCTTGCCGCGTGCTTGCCCGCACGACGGGGCACGAGGATGTGCTTGTATCCAAGGCGGACCGCCTCGTGGAGGCGTTGCTCCAGGTGGGGAACGGGGCGCACCTCACCGCCCAGCCCGACCTCGCCCACCGCGAGCGTTGCGGGCGCGAGGGAGCGGCGACCGTGTGCTCCCGCGATGGCGAGCAGGAGGGCCAAGTCGGTCGCGGGCTCGGCGACCTTGAGCCCCCCGACGCTGCTCGTGAAGATATCACGATCGGCGAGGCGTAATCCGGCGTGCTGCTCGAGCACGGCGATCAGCATGGCGAGGCGATTCGGGTCGAGTCCGGAGCATTTCCGCTTGGCCGCGCCAAGGAAGCCCGTGGCCGTCAGCGCCTGCATCTCGACGAGGACGCAGCGGGTGCCCGTCATCACCGGGCAGACCACGCTTCCGGGGCGAGGGTCGCCCAGGAGGGCGTGCAGGCCCGCGCCGTCGGGCACGGGCGACAGCCCGCGCCCGGTCATTTCAAAGAGCCCGATCTCGAGCGTTGTGCCGAATCGATTTTTGATGGCACGGACGACGCGATGGCTGTGGTACCGATCCCCCTCGAAGGAGAGGACCGCATCGACAAGGTGCTCGAGCAGCCTCGGACCCGCGAGGGTACCTTCTTTCGTCACGTGCCCGACCAGCGCGATCGCGATCCCGGACGCCTTGGCGAGGTAGACCAACTCCGCGCAGCATCGTCGCAACTGGGTGACGCTCCCGGGCGAGGCGGGGAGGTCGGCCTTGTAGATCATCTGGATCGAATCGATGATCAAGACCTTGGGCATGACCTTTCGCGTTTGTTCGACGATGCGCGCCAGGTTGGTGTCCGCGAGCAGGAACAGGGATGTGCCGACGGATCTCGGGCGCGTGCCCGACACGCCCGATTCGCCTTCCTTGGACGCGAGGCGCTCGAACCGCATCTTGATCTGCTCGGTGGATTCCTCGCTCGAGACGTAGAGCACGCGCACGTCGCGTGCGGCCCAGGTCGCCGCGGCCTGCAACAAGAGTGTGGACTTGCCGATTCCCGGCTCGCCCCCCAGGAGGACCACCGATCCCGGCACCATGCCGCCACCCAGCACGCGGTCGAACTCGCCGATCCCGCTGGTGACACGGGTGAGCGGGGCGACATCCGCGCCGACCTGCTCGATGGGGAGGGCGTTCGTCGCGGGGGAACCCGGAGCGGGCTTGTCGTCCAACTCACTCCAGGCCGCCACGAGGCCTCGCTGGGGGTCCTTCTCGCCGGCCGGGTCGAGGGTGCTGTCTTCGAGCGCATCCCAACTGCCGCAGTCGGGGCACTTGCCCATCCAACGGGACTGCATCCCGCCGCAGGAACGACAGACAAAGACGTGCTTGACCTTCGCCATGGGTGAGGTTAGCCCGGAGGAGGTTGGGGGCTTAGTCCTTCACGCCCTCGACCTTGCCCGCCACGGTGTACTTTCGGAGCGCGGCCTCCATATCGACGCCGTTGATGTTCGCGAGCGTCATGAGCCACGCGAGGACATCGGCGAACTCCTCGCTCAGGTTCTCCTTCTCCTCGGGGGAGGGGGACTTCCCGGGCGCGTTGTTCTGGAGTGCGGTGGCGAGTTCACCCACTTCTTCCATGAACCACATGAACGTGCCGGGCGTGCCACGTGCGGCATCCGTTGCGTAGTACTTCTGGCGTATCAGCGACTGAAAGCCGGCCACCGTCAACGTCGTGCCTGGGGTCGTCATGCTTCACGCTAGGCGCTACATTGTCCCCGTGCCCAGCCTCGACGACCTTCTGCTCGTCCCGCGGCCTCGCCGCATCGAACCCATCCCGGGCTTCGTCACGCTTCCGCTGGCGGCGCCGACCGAACTGGCGTCGCTGCGGCGTCGGCCCGTGAGCGACATGGGGACGTCGCACCCACGCTGGATGCGGGCGGGCGTAGCGGGCGCGGCGTACGGCACGGCCTCCCCTCGCTTGCAGGGGTACACGCTGGCGCTCCGCGAAGAGCCGGGTCCCGTCCACATCGAGGCCGCGACGCCCGCGGCGCTGGCGTACGCGCTGGCGACATTGACGCAGATCCTGACCCAGGCCGAGCGCGTGGGCGAACAACTTGTTCTTCCCGCGCTGCGCGTGATCGACCATCCCACGTATGCGACGCGAGGCGTGATGCTGGATGTGTCGCGAGACCGCGTTCCGACGATGCGGCAACTCGTTGAGACGGTCGATCTGCTGGCCGATCTCAAACTGAACCATCTTCAACTCTACACGGAGCACACGTTCGCCTATGCCGGGCACGAGGAGGTGTGGCGGGGTTGGTCCCCGATGACGCCCGACGAGGTCATACGCCTCGATGCGTACTGCCGAACCCGCGGCATCGAACTCGCGGCGAACCAGAACTGCTTTGGTCACTTGGCGTCGTGGCTTCGCAAGCCGAGGTATGCGCACCTGGCCGAGACGCACGGTGACTGGGTATTCGACGTGTGGCCCCGCTCGGGCCCGTTTTCACTGTGTCCCACCGATCCCAACTCCATCCGGTTCGTGGAAGAGTTGCTGGGGCAACTCCTGCCGTGCTTCACGTCGCCCCTGGTGAACATCGGGTGCGACGAGACGTACGACATCGCGTATGGACGATCGAAGCATGAGGTTGAGCGGCGAGGGCGGGTCGGCGTGTATCTGGATTTCGTTGCACAGATATGTGCGGTGGTTCGTGGGCTGGGCAAGCGCCCCATGTTCTGGGCGGACATCGCGCTCTCTCGGCCCGACGCCGTCCGGGAGATACCCGAGGACCTGCTCGCGCTGGCCTGGAGTTACGAGCCGGACGCCCCCTTTGATCGGTGGTGCGAACTCTTCGCGAGCGCGGGGCGTGAGGCGTGGGTGTGTCCGGGCACGAGTTCGTGGCGGAGCATCACGGGGCGAACGAGCGAGCGCCGCGGCAACATCGAGTCCGCGGCCCGCGCCGGCGCGGCCCACGGGGCCACGGGCTTTCTGGTCTGCGACTGGGGCGATACGGGGCACCATCAGCAATGGCCAGTTCCGCAGCACGCCCTGGCGCATGCGGCGCACGCGGCGTGGAACCACGGCGTGCCGTTTGATCCCCGAGCGTCGTCCCTCCATGTGTTCCGTGATCCGACGCTCGCGGTTGGGCCGTGGCTCGAGGCGCTGGGGGATGCCGATCTTCGCCTCCGCGAGACCTGCCTGGAACTCTCCACGGGGCAGCCCGGCCGCCTGCGCAACCAGTCCGCCCTCTTCATTGACATGCTCAAGCCGCTTCACGAACTCACCCACGTGGGCGCCATCGACGATTGGTGGCGGGCACTGGAGCAGGTTGTGCATGCGCGAGAGACCGTGCCGCGAGGCCTCTCCCCGCTCCTTGCCGACGAACTCGACCACACGCTGCGGGTCGCGCACTTCGCGGCGCTCCGCGGGTGGGAACGCCGGCGGGAAGGCGGGCTCACGGCACAGCGACGGCGGGACCTTCGCGAGATGCTCGGGGTGATCATCACGAACCACCGGCGTCTCTGGCGGACCCGGAGCCGTGAGGGTGGGCTCGACCACAGTTGTTCGTACTACGAGAGTATCGCCCAGTCGCTTGATTCCTGATGCGTTTAGGGATGAATCCATGAACACCACTTCGACATCTTCACGTCGCGTCGTGGGGGCGATGACCGGGACGAGCCTTGACGCGCTCGACCTTGCGTATGTCGAGATCACGGGCGAGGGCCTGGAGATGGGCGTTCGCGTGCTGGAGTGTTCGACCACGGACCTGGGCGTCGTGGGCCAGGATTTGCGAGCGCTTGCGGAGCAAACGCCGTTGTCGGCGGGGCGCATCGCGGTGCTCCTGCACGCGTTCGCCGAACTTCACGCGGAGGCAATGCGGCGGCTGGTGTCGACCTCGCGAGTGGACCTCGCGTGCGTCCATGGGCAGACGGTCTTCCACAGCCCGCCGCAGTCGTGGCAACTCTTCCAGCCCGCGCCGGTGGTGGCGGCGCTTGGATGTCCCGTGGTCTATGACCTGCGTGCCGCCGACCTGGCCTGGGGCGGGCAGGGCGCGCCGATCACGCCTTTGGCGGACCTTGTGTTGTTCGCACATCCGCGAGAGCGCCGTGCGGTGGTGAATCTGGGCGGATACGCGAACTTCACGCATTTGCCCGCCGTACCTTCCGCGCGGGAATCGGCGCGCGATCTTGTCGCAGGGGGCGACATCTGCTCCTGCAATCAACTTCTGGACGCGATCTCGCGTGCCAAGTTTGGTGCGCCGTTCGACGTGGACGGGCAGCACGCCGCGCGAGGCAAGCCGGATACCGCGCTCTCGGCCCTCATCGATCGGCTCTTGCAGCACCAATCCCGGTCGGAGCGCTCGCTGGGCACGGGAGATGAGATGATCGAGCAACTCAGGAGCATCCTCCCGGATCCGAACATCTCGGGCGCCGACTTGGCGCGAGCGGCGTGTTCGGGGATCGCGCGGGCGGTGGCTTCGAAACTCGAGGGGGTGGATCGCATCCTGATCGCGGGCGGCGGGGTGCGCAACAGGGTGCTTCTCGGCGCGCTGCATCGCGCCACGCCGGTCCCGGTGGAAACGACCGATGTGTGTGGGGTCCCGAGCGCGTATCGAGAAGCCGTGGAGATGGCCGTGCTGGGCGCGTTGTGTCAGGACGGCGTGCCGATCACGCTCCCGCGAGTGACCAAGGTCCCAGCGCCCGCGCCGCTCGCGGGCGCGTGGGCGTATCCCACGGGGTGTTTGCCGAAGGCTAGCGGCTCGGGTCGTGGCGGGGCGGGGTGATTGGCTTGAACGTGGGGCGGCGTCGGTTGATAACCTACGACGACAATGCCCGCCGATGCCGACATTCCCGACCGATCGTGGGTGCTGACCGAGCAGCGGAATCCGCGCACGCGAAACCTGCACGAACTCACCGTGTCGGAGTGTGTGGACACGATTGTGCGCGAGGATCGCGCCGTGTTGGATGCGATCGAGAAGGCGAAGCCCGCGCTCGCGTCGTTTGTTGAGGACGTGGCGCCGAGGTTTCTCGCGGGTGGCCGCCTCATCTATGTGGGAGCGGGCACGTCGGGGCGTCTGGGTGTGCTGGATGCATCGGAGGCGCCGCCCACGTTCCAACTTCCCGCGGGGCGGATTGTGGCGATCATCGCAGGCGGCGACGGCGCGCTTCGAACCTCCAGCGAGGGCCGGGAAGACGAACCGGACGGGGCGCGCGAGGTCCTCGAGGGACTTGGAGTGAAGCCTCACGACACCATCCTTGCGATCGCGGCGGGCGGGACGACGCCGTACGCCCTCGGGGCGCTGCGGCTGGCGAAGGGTGTCTGCTCCGAGGCGCTGACGGGATTGCTCGCGTGCTCGCCCGTTCCGAAGCCGGAGCACGCCGACCACCTGCTCGTTGTGGAGACGGGCCCGGAGGTGGTGACGGGCTCGACGCGCATGAAGGCGGGCACGGCGACGAAACTCGCGCTGAACATCATCTCGACGACGCTGATGATCCAGGAGGGCCGGGTCTTCGAGAATCTGATGGTTGATCTTCGCGCGACGAACGCCAAACTGCGCGATCGGGCGGCGCGGATCATCTCGACGCTCACGGGTCTGGCTCGCGAGGCGGCGTTCGCCGCGCTCGACGCGGCGGGAGGGGACGTCAAGACCGCCGTGGTCATGCAGCGTCTCGCGATCTCACGGGCGGAGGCGGAGGCTCGTCTGGGCGAGGTGGCTCGTCGCCTTGATCTTGCGCTCCGGCCCGCCAGGGGTCCTCGCGGCTGACGTGGTTCCTCGTGGGGCGAAGCGTGTGTGTGGACCACTCTTCGGCCGGTATCATCTCTCCGAACGGTCCTTGCCTGATGTCGCCTTCGTCTCCAACTCCCGTCGTTTGGCGCGTTTCGCCGAGGCACGTGCTCACCCTTGATCGCCCGCGGATCCTCGCGATCCTGAACATCACGCCCGATTCGTTTTCCGACGGTGGACAACTGAGCACGCCCGATGCCGCTCGCGACGCCGGCGTGAGGGCGGTCGAAGCCGGCGCGGACATGCTTGATGTGGGCGCGGAATCGACGCGTCCCGGCGCCGCGCGGGTTGCCGCGGCGGAGCAGATCCGACGTCTGGTCCCGTCGTTGCGGGCGCTCCGTGCGGCCTTGCCGAGCGTCCCGATGAGCATCGACACGACGCTGGCGGCGGTTGCTCGGGTGGCCCTCGATGAAGGCGCGGACGCCGTGAACGATGTGTCGGCGTGCCTGGAGGACCCCGAGATGCTCCCGCTGGCGGCGGAGCGCCGAGCGGGCCTGATCCTGATGCACCGCCTTCGTCCACCGGGAGAGGATTCGTACTCCGATCGCTACGCCGACGTTCCGCAATACACGGACGTGATGGGGGAGGTGTGTGCGTTTCTTGCCTCGCGTGCGAACGCCGCGCTGGGCGCAGGGGTGGAGCGTGATGCCGTGGTGCTCGATCCTGGGCTGGGATTTGGGAAGTCCGTGGAGCAGAACCTGGTGCTGCTGCGGGAGACGCCTCGCCTCGTTCGGTTGAACTACCCGATCCTGTCGGCGCTGAGTCGGAAGAGTTTCGTCGGACGGGTGGGGTTGGATCGCGAGTCCGACCCTGGAGAACGCGTCGCCGCGACGGTTGCCCTGAGCGTGGCACACTATTTTGCAGGCGCCCGGCTCTTCCGCGTGCATGATGTGAGGGCGCATGTGGAGGCGCTGCGTGCCATTTCGGCGCTTAGACCACCGAACATGCCTCAAACAGACTAGCACGGTGAACCGGATCGAGGCATTCGCGCTTCGGCTCGAGACCACGGGTTCGGCATCTCAACTGCATATGATGGAGACCCCTTGCCCCGACCACCGCTTGGAGCGGCCTCGGGTTCACCAAGGCAAGTCTGGAGCCTCACATGGCCAGCGAGTTTGTCAAGGAGTTCACGGACGCGAACTTCGAATCGGAAGTCCTGAAGTCTCCGGTCCCGGTCCTGGTCGATTTCTGGGCCGAGTGGTGCATGCCGTGCCGCAACCTCGCCCCGGTGGTGGAGTCGGTGGCGAAAAAGTTTGGTGCCAACGCGAAGGTGGGCAAGATTGACATCGATGCACACAAAGAAGTCTCGATGAAGTATGGGATCACGGCGATTCCGACCCTGATCGTGTTCAAGGGAGGCCAGGTCGTATCCAAACTCGTTGGGTACCAGAAGGAAGACAAACTGGCGGCGGCGTTGACAGAAGCCGCGTCGAAGTGACGAGCCCGCGCGACGTTGCCGAGGAATCAGTCGCCGGGCTGTCGCGTCCAGTCGCACCGCCTCGCGAGGGGCGGTGCGTCGCTTGGTCGAGTCCCCCGGCTTTGGCGGATTGCCTTGGCGCCCCCTTGGTGACCAACTCCCCATGTCCACCATGAGAACCACCCCCATGTCCATGCTGCCGCAGCCCGTCGAGGTCGCCGCCCTCCCGGACCGATTTGAAGGGCGTCCTATCCGTTGCGGCGTGGTGGGCGTTGGGCGGATGGGACGTCACCATGCGCGGGTCTATGGGACGCTGGCGGGGTGCAAACTCGTCGGGGTGGTGGACGGGAGCGTGGAGCGTCGGGAGGCGATCGCGGACCAGTACAACTGCAAGAGCCTCGAAAGTGTGGAGCAACTGCTGGAAGCGGGCGTGGATGCGGTGAGCATCGCGGTGCCCACGACGCACCACCGCGCGGTGGCGGAGCCGCTGCTGAACGCGGGGGTGGCGTGCCTGATCGAGAAGCCGCTGGCGGGCGACGTCGAGACGGCAAAGGCGATCAAGGACACGGCGGAGCGGACGGGGTCGTGCCTGATGGTGGGGCACATCGAGCGATTCAATCCGGTGATGCGGGCGATGCAGAAATCCGCCGCGACGGGGCTCGAGATCGTGCCTCGGTTTATCCAGGTGGTCCGCGTCAGCCCGATGACGTTCCGGAGCGTGGACGTTGGGGTGGTGATGGACATGATGATCCACGATCTGGACGTTGTGCTGATGCTGATGGGCGGGCGGGAGCCCGATTTCATCCGTGCCGCGGGCGTGGCGGTCGTGACCGAGCACGAGGACCTGTGCAACGCCTGGCTGGAGTTCAACACGGAGCGCGGGCGCTGTGTGGCGAACGTCACCGCGAGTCGCCTCGCGCTCAAGACGGAGCGTGTCACGCGCATCACCGGGGAGAACGCGTACATCAAGATCGACTACGGGAACAAGGTCGGGACGATGATCCGACGGACGGCCAACGAGTTGCAGATGCGAGAAGTGCGCGACCAGATGCGAGCGGGCGTGGATTTCTCAACGAGCCTGAAGTGGCATGACCTTGTGAACATCGAGAATCTCGAAGTCGACGATGCGGAACCCATCGTGGCGGAACTGCAGGCCTTTCTGGAGGCCGTGCGGACGGGGACGCGTCCGCCGATCGACGCGGAGGCCGGGTTTGCGAACGTTCGGACCGCGCAGCGGATCGTGGACGCGATCAAGAAGATGCGGTGAGTGCGCCGGCGCGCGATCGATGCGGAGGTCAGGACGTTGTGCCCGCGTCGTTGGAGGTGGTCAGGCGGTCGGCGGGGTTCCGTTGGGCCCTCCCCAGATTCTCTCATTTCGGCCAAAGTTTGGGTCTATCCTTCCCTCCTGCCTTGCGCGATCGGGGTTGCCCGCCGCGAGGGCTGTTCGGTCGACCGACGCGCCGCGGAATCGGTTTCTGTGGCGTGCCGGTCATTGCACGCTCACCCCGCGCGTCCGCGCGTTGGAAGGAACTCGAATGGAATACTCCACTTTTACGCTGGCGCAGGCCGGCAACGCCCAGCCCGCTCCCGCCGACGCGGGCAAGAACGTCACGGTGATCGGGATGCCCAACGCTCCCGCGCCGGGGAACACGGGCACGACGGCCGCGTCCCCCGGCGTGCCCACCGCCACGCCCACGTCGTCGAGCGCTCCGAACGCGCCGCCCAACTATCTGTTTCCGCTCTTGATCGTGGGCATGTTCGCGATCCTGATCATCCCGACCTTCTTCTCGCAGCGCAAGGAGAAGAAGAAGCGAGAGGAACTGATGAACTCGATCCGGAAGGGGGACAAGGTCCTGACGCTGGGGGGCGTCATTGGTCACGTGGTTGATCTCGACGGCTCCGAGGTCATCTTGCGGGTCGAGGATGGTCGGATCCGTTTCGCCAAGTCCGCGGTGCAGCAGGTCCTTGAGGCGAAGTCCGGCGCCACGTCCAACGTTGAACCCAAGGACAAGGCCTCCAAGGCCGAACTCGCCGGCACGTCGAACTGAGCCCGTCGCGAGTTTCCTTCCCGCTCCAGCGCTTCGCACCCCCTCCTGAGACGGCATATCCACCATGCAACGCCTGTACATCCGACTCGTTTTCGTGCTCGCCGCGCTCGCCCTGCTCGCGTGGGCCATTTATCCACCCGAAACCAAGTTGCGTCTTGGCAAGGACCTTGCCGGCGGCGTGAGCCTGGTGTACGGCGTGACGATCGCCCCGAACGACGATGCCAAGCAGGTGATGGATCGAACGATCGACATCATCAAGGAACGTGTCGATCCGAACGGCATCTACGAGATCTCGGTGGTGGCGCAGGGCAAGGATCGGGTGGAGATCACGATGCCGCTGCCCAGCGAGAAGGTGAAGGAACTCAAGCGGAAGTTCGAGGCGGAACTGGACCAGGCGGGGAAGGCCGGGCTTGAGCCGACGCGACTGGACGAGGCGATGGCGCTTCCAGCGGCGTCGAGGGACGAGCAGTTCAAGGATTTGTCGGGGGATGACGCGAATCGAGCGAAGTTGCTCGCCGCGGCGGCGGCCAAGTATGACGCGCTGAGGAGGCTGCGCGAGCAGTACGCCGCGACGAGCGATGCGGCCCAGAAAGACCAACTCGCGACGCAGGTCGCCCAGGCCGACCTGGATTATGCGAAGGCCCGAGACGACGTGCTGTCGACGGCGCTCCCGGCGAAGGAACTGCGTCGCCTGTTCAACCTGTCGGATGTGTCGCGCTCGCTGACCGACGCGGCGGGCAATCGCGTGACGATGCCCAGCCCGCGGCAGAAGATGCTGGAGGACCTCCGCAAGCGGTATCCGGGCGCGGTGGGCGAGTTGGACAGGCTTGTCGCGACGCACGACCTCTATGAGAAGTCCCGAACCACGCTCGACGATCCGAACGACCTGATCCGCTTGCTCCGGGGCGCGGGCGTGCTGTCGTTCCGCATCACGGTCAACGCGGGGGGGGACGGCGCCCACCCCGAGGAGCAGCGCCTTCGGCAGGAACTCCGCGAGAGGGGTCCGCGCAACGTGAAGTCGATCGACGCCAAGTGGTGCAAGATCAACAAGATCGACACGTGGTACGACTCGGTCGAGCAGATGAACTTCTTGCAGGCGAACCCGTCCGCGTTTTTCTCCGCTCGGGGCTACGTCGTCGAGGAGAAGGACGGCGAGTATTGGATGCTCTGCTGGGACACGCGCGAACTGCGCTTGACGGCCGCCGAAGGGCAATGGCAGGTGGCCAAGTCCTTCCCGACCACCGACCACCTTGGGCGGGCCGCGATCGCGTTCGAGATGAACCCGAGGGGGGCGGTCTTGCTGGGAGCGCTGACCCGTGGGAACGTCGGCAAGAAGATGGCGGTGCTGTTCGACGATCAGGTGTATACAGCGCCGACGCTGCAATCGGCGATCTCGGCGAACGGGCAGATCACGGGCGAGTTTTCGCCCGAGGAGATCAACTACATCGTCCGCGTGCTTGGTGCGGGCTCGCTGCAGGCCAAACTCTCGACCGAGCCCATCTCGACGGAGGTCATCGGTCCCGAACTGGGCAAGGACAACCTGCACAAGGGTCTGGTCACGGGCATTTGGACCTTCGCGTTCGTCGCATTGTTCATGGTGGTCTATTACTTCTTCGCGGGCTTCATCGCGGTTATCGCCCTGGCGGTCACGGCACTCTTTATCCTGGGGGTCATGGCGCTGAACAAGGCGGCCTTCACCATGCCCGGGATCGCGGGCGTGGTGCTGACGTTCGGCAACGCGGTGGACGCGAACGTGCTGATCTACGAGCGCATGCGAGAGGAGTTCAAACTCGGCGTGGACATGAAGGGCGCGACGCGGATCGGGTTCCGCAAGGCATTGCCGGCGATCCTGGACTCGAACGCGGCCCAACTCATCATTTGCGCCGTGCTGTACAACTTTGGGAGCGTGGAAATCAAGGGGTTTGCGCTGACGCTGGCGATCGGCGTGATCGCCACGCTGTTTGCCGCACTCATCGTCTCCCGCCTGATCTTCAACTTCCTGGTGGATACGGGCATCTGGCGGAAGGCACGCATGCTCCCGATGGTGATCCCGGGGCTCGAGCGGGCGCTGGAGCCCAAGGTCAACTGGCTGAAGTTGCGGCCGGTCTTTCTGACGCTCTCCGCGGTGGCGATGATCGCGTCGCTCGGAGCGGTGGTCAGCCTGGGCACGGGCATGCTCGACACGGCGTTCCGTGGTGGTACGCAGGTGACGTTGCAACTCGGGCGCGACCCGGGATCGGCGGGCGACGTGCGGAAGCACCGCGTCATGACCCGCGCCGAGGCCGAGGCACGCCTTCGCAAACTCGACACAGGGGGCAAGGACCCCGACCTGGACACCTTCGCCCAGGCGGACGTGATCCCGATCGACCCGGCGACGGACGGTGTCACGTCCGACAAGTTCAAGTTCAAGACGACGGTCAACGACAACCAGAAGGTGATCGGCGCGATCAGCGCGGCGTTCGGCGATATGGTCGATTCGGACCCGGTGCTGAAGTTTGCCGACAGCGACGCGACCAAGGTGGAGGACGCGCCGGCGTATCGCATTCTCAGCGCCACCCTGAATGAAGTCATCCCCAAGGCCACGATCCCAGCGACGGACGTGGCGAACTATCGCGGCGGCGTCGCGATCCTGCTCGAGAACATCGATCCACCCCAGCGTCTCGAAGACCTCAGCGCCCGACTGGAGCGGGTGCGACTGACCCGCGACTACAGCGATACGCTCGAGCGCGAACGCGAGGTCCGCATGATCGCGGGGACGACCAAGGCCGTGACTTCGGCGGTGGTGCTCGTCGAAGACCCGGTGGTGAGTGCGTACGACAACGAGGCGACGTTTGACCGCGAGGTCACGAAGCGGGAGTGGTCGCTCGTTCGCGAGGCGTTGACCCAGCCCGGGCAGGTGGCGAGCGTGGAGAACTTCAGCCCGACCGTTGCCCGCACGTTCCAGGCGAATGCCGTGATCTCGCTCGGCATCAGCATGGTGCTGCTCATCATCTACATCTGGGTGCGTTACGGAACGGTGCGGTGGTCGCTGGCGGCGACGCTGCCGTTGCTGCACGACGTCGTGATTCTGATCGGGTGCCTGGCGATGGCGCAGGTCCTGTACCAGACGCCCGCGACGCAGAAGTTCGCGAGCGCGCTGGGGATCCTGCCGTTCACGATCGATCTGAACATGGTCGCGGCCATCCTGACGATGACGGGCTTCTCGCTGAACGACAAGATCATCATCTTGGACCGCATCCGCGAGAACCGCGGCAAGGCGAAGTATGCCACCGGGCCCATCATCAACAACTCGATCAACCAGACCCTGAGCCGAACGATCATTACGTCGGGGACGACGCTGATCTCGACGGTCATCCTGTACATCTTCGGCGGGGAAGCGATCCGTGGCTTTGCGTACGCCTTCAACCTGGGCGTGATCATCGGCACGTACTCGTCAATCGCGATCGCGGCCCCGCTCGTGTGGTCGAAGAAGGACGACGATTCGGCACTGACGGAGTTTGGGTCGGCGGTTGTCCGGTCCACGCCACGCCCGTCGGCGACTCCGGTTGGGGCGGCCTGAGCGATCGCGGTTGGAGTTTTCGGTGCAAGAATGAACCCTGCGTGACGAACTCACGCAGGGTTTTGGCGTGGAATGCCGATAGTATTTTGCTCGGTTGACTCACCCATGCCCACCCACCCCGGCAAAATCGCACTCGCCCTGGCGCTCCTCGTCGCGGTGTGGATTGGGGTGTACTGGTGGTGGGACCCTAAGCCGCCGATCACGTTTGCGCCGGCGACGGTGACCTCGGCGGAGCCGGAGATGCCCGCGGAGGAGGAGCCAGCGCCGCGCGAGCCGCTGGTGGTACCGCGGGAGCCCGAGGCGACGGCGAAGCCCGTGCCGGAGGGGCCTCGCCCCGCGGTGATTCCTCCCGAGTATGTGGAGTACACGATCCAGCCGGGCGACACGCTCGCGTCGCTGGCTCGGAAGTTTTTCGGAAGTTCGAGCAAGGCCGACGCGATTGCGCGGATGAACCCGACGATGAGCCCGCCGAACATGAAGCCCGGGCGGGTCATCAAGATCCCGAAGGATCCGAATAACATCCAGGGCAAGCCCGCGCCCGAGGTTGCGGAGGCAACGCCTCCGCAGGCGAGCGAAGGGGCGACGGCGTCGGCGGAGCACAAGGTCTCGCGGGGCGACACGCTCTCGGGGATCGCGAAGCGGTATTACGGGTCATCGCATCCGAGGTACATCGAGCGACTGCTGGACGCGAACAAGGGCGTGATCTCGGCGCCCGAGGACCTTCGTCCGGGTCAGGTGCTCAAGATTCCGCCCAGGTAACTCCTATAATCCACGCTGATCGAACGTCCTCGGGAGCCCTCGCGTGAAGCATCGTCGCATCCTTGTCACCGGCGGGGCCGGATTTCTCGGCTCGCACCTCTGCGATCGCCTCGTGGCGCAGGGGCATGACGTGATCTGTCTCGACAACCTGTTCACGAGCCAGAAGATCAACATCCAGCACCTGCTGGGGAAGCCCAACTTCGAGTTTATTCGGCACGACGTGACGCACCCGTTGTGGCTGGAAGTGGACGAGATCTACAACGCGGCCTGCCCGGCGGCGCCCGGGCACTACCAGTACAACCCGATCAAGACGATGAAGACGAGCGTGCTGGGCGCGATCAACGTGCTGGGGATCGCGAAGCGATGCCGGGCCAAGGTGCTGCAGTTCTCGACGAGCGAGGTGTACGGCGATCCGACGGTGCATCCGCAGCCGGAGGGGTATCGTGGGAACGTGAACCCGATCGGACCCCGCGCGTGCTACGACGAGGGCAAGCGTGCGGCGGAGACGCTGTTCTTTGACTATCACCGGATGAACAAGACGAACATCCGGGTGATCCGGATCTTCAACACCTATGGTCCGCGGATGCACCCCTACGACGGGCGTGTGGTGAGCAACTTCATCCGGCAGGCGATCGCGGGTGAGGACATCACGATGTTCGGAGAGGGGAAGCAGTCGCGGTCGTTCTGCTACGTAGACGATCTCATCAACGGCATCATGGCGATGATGAATGGGCCGGACGAGTTTGTCGGGCCCGTGAACCTGGGCAACCCGGTGGAGTTCACGATGCTGGAGTTGGCGAAGTTGGTCATCGAGTTGACGGGGAGCACGAGCAAGATCGTGTACAAGGCGATGCCGGCGGATGACCCCAGCCAGCGGCAGCCGGACATCTCGCTCGCGAAGGCGAAGTTGGGATGGGAACCCAAGATTGCGTTGCGGGATGGGTTGATCAAGACGATCGAGTATTTCCGCAAGATCAACCTGGATGATTTCCGTCCGCCGACGCCGAATCACTGAGGCAAGATCGGGTGCGCGATGGAGAAGAAATCGTCAACATCGCGTCTGAACCGACCCCTTGGGGATCGCGCGACGATGGTGTTCTTTGGCGCGCTGTCGCTGATCCCGCTGGGCATCCTGCTCATGGGAGTGGGGCAAGGGCTCCGGAACCCGAAGAGCGTTCTCGGCGTGGCCCCGGCGTTCGGCGGCGTGGCGATGATCTTCCTCGCATGCCTGTACATCGTGCTGGATCGTCGTGCGCGCGGGGTGCATGCCTCGCGGTACGGGAAGGCGTGTGTTCGTTGCGGGTATGACATGCAGGCGCATCCGACGGGCGTTTGCCCCGAGTGCGGGCTGGCGAATGCGGCCCACGAACCGTACACGAACCTGTCGCTTCTCTTGGCGGTGCTTGAGTGGAAGGTCGGACGATGGCTGGGCTTCGGACTCGTGGTGATGTTGCTTGGATATTTTCTTTGGCGAATCGTCGGGCGCTAGGCACCGACGGCGCGGGACGGGTTTCACGAGGGGGTGTGCATGTCGGGGACCCGCGCGGGCGAGCGCCCGATTTGACGGGCGAGGTCACGGCTCGACGACAACCTTGACGGAGTCTGGGCGAGCGGCGGCATCAACGGCGTCGGTGATCTCCGCGAGTGTGTGGCGGGAGGAGATGAGTGCGGAGACGTCGGCCTCCTTGCTGAGGAGAGAGGCGACGGCCTCGGAGACCTTTCCGCATCGCGTGCCGTGCAGTTCGAGTTCATTGGTGACGAGTGCGGCGAGGGTGGCCGGAGCGAGAAAAGCGTCGGACGTTGGGAGGGCGGTGGGCGCTCGTTGTCCCAGCGTGCCGGCGTCGGGGAGGGAGAGGGCGGGCGTGCTCTTGAGGACGATCTTGCCGCGGGGGCGGAGGAGTTGGACGGCGAGGTCGAGGCCGGAGGGGGATCCTGTACAGTCGATGACGACGTCCTGATCCTGACGTCGACCGACCTCAGAAATGTGGCGGTGCTTGATGCCCCAGCGTTCGCAGAGGGTGAACTTTGCCGGGTGCTTGCCGAGGAGGCGAACGGAAGCGTTCTTGCGTGCGAGGATCTGCGCGGCGAGGAGGGCGACGGGCCCGTCGCCCAGGATGGTGACGAACGGCTTGCCCTCGATGCGGACGGGCTGGGCGGTGTGGAGGGCGGCGGCGAGGGCATGGGCGAAGAGCGCGTGGTCGTCGGGGATGGCCTTGGGAACTTCGACGAGGTTGGCGAGGGGGAGGGTGAAGCGATCGGCGAGGGTGCCGTCGTGCTGATGGAGGCCGAGAACTTTTCGGGAAGGGCAGTGATTGGAAAGTCCGGCGCGGCAGCGAGTGCACTGACCACAGACGATGTTGGGACTCCCGACGACTCGCTTCCCTTCGAGAAGTGAGGCGGCCTTGGCGTGGGCCTCGGAGGTGGAGAGCGGGATCGCGACTTCGACAACGGCGACGAACTCATGCCCGAGGGTGGCGGCGTGGGCGGGATTTCGCATGGCGGCGAGGTCGAGGGCGGCGACGCTCATGCGGAGGGGGCGGAGGATCGCTTCGCCCGGGGCGGGTACCGGTTCGGGGTGGTTCGGCACGAGGCGCGTGCCGGAGGCATCATGACGGAAGGCCCGCATGTGGGGATGATCGGACGTTTGCGGGTACGAGCCGAGCGGAAGGCATGAACCGCCCACATTGGGGTGTGAAGATGTGCCGCGTGTGCGGGACGCGAGGAAGGGATGGACGGATCACTTGGGCGCAGGCCTGGGCGTGCTGGCGAGTTCGGTGGGATAGGTAAAGCCCGCGGGGCTTGAGGCGGACTCGTTGGGCGGGCGAGGAATGAAGGGGAGGTATTCGTACCAGTAGCGATCTCGAAAGAAGATGGGGTAGATGAAAGGGGATTGGGCGGCGAAGGGTTGTGGATTGTCGGATGCCCACTGGGCCCAGGCCTTTCGATCGAGGGCGAAGTCTTGGCCGGTGAGGGTGCGGAGGGCGAGTTGGGCGTTGCGGTTGACGGCGAGTTGGGGATCGTCCATGGCGGCGATGAGGGCCTGGAGGACGCGAGGAGAGGGGTATTGGGAGAGGGCCATCGCGGCTTCGGAGCGGACTTCGGGGTCGAGTTCCTTATCGGGATCGAGCGCATTGACGAGGGGCTCGATGGCGACGGGATTGTGGAGGCGCTGGAGGGCGCGAGCGGCTTCCTGGCGGACGGAGACATCGTCGTCGGCGAGGCGATCGGCGATGAGGGGGACCTGGTCGGGTTTGCCGTGATTGCCCAGAGCGCGAGTGGCGGCGGCACGGACGCCCGCGTCTTCGTCCTTGATGTTGTCGAGGAAGAGTTGCTGGTAGAGGTCTTCGCCGCCGAAGGGTTGATTGGCGAGGATGAGGGTGCCGCGGTATCGACGATCGGCGTCGTAACGGTCGATGGCCATCTGGGCGGCTTCGGCGGGGGTGGGGTCGGTGTTGAACATGTCCAGGACGCTGGTAGCGCCGGGACGCGTTTCGAGGCCCGCGGATTCGCAGGCGGGAAGGAAGAAAAGGAGGAGGAAGAAGGCGAGTGCGTGACGCATGAGGGGCAGTATAGAAGCAAGGGAGGAGGGGGTCAGTCTTTGGCGGCCTCTTTGGCCCAGGTGTCCTTGAGGGAGACGGTTCGATTGAAGACGAGGGCGTTGGGTGCGGAGTCGGGATCGACGGCGAAGTAGCCCAGGCGTTCGAACTGGAACTTGGAACCCTCGGAGGTGGTGGGGTTGTGGGTGGCGGCGGAGGCGAGCCAAGGATCGACGAGGGCGTGGACGATTTCGAGGGAGTTGGGGTTGAGGTCGTCGATCCAGTTGCCGGTGCGTTTGCCGGGCTCTTCGGCGAGGAAGAGACGATCGAAGAGACGAACCTCGGCTGGGATGGCGTGGGCCGCGGAGACCCAGTGGATGGTTCCCTTGACCTTTTTGGTGGGTTTGCCGTCGGGGCCGAGGGGGGCGTCGCCGCCGCGGGTGGCGGGGTCGTAGGTGCAATGGACTTCGGTGATGTTGCCGGCGGAGTCTTTGACGACGCTGGTGCAGGTGACGAAGTAGGCCCAACGGAGGCGGACCTCTTGTCCCGGGGCGAGGCGGAAGAACTTTTTGGGAGGGGATTCCATGAAGTCGTCGCGTTCGATGTAGATGACCTTGGAGAAGGCGACCTTGCGCTTGCCGGCGGCGGGGTCTTCGGGATTGATGACGAAGTCGAGTTGGTCCACGGAGCCGTCGGGCCAGTTGTCGATGACGACCTTGAGGGGGCGGAGGACGGCCATGGCGCGGGGGGCGATTTTATTGAGGTGGTCGCGGACGGCGTTCTCCATACGGGAGAGGTCGATCATGCTCTCGACCTTGGTGACGCCGACGTCGTCCATGAGGTTGCGGAGGGCGAGGGGGGTATAGCCTCGGCGGCGCAGGCCGGAGATGGTGGGCATGCGCGGGTCGTCCCAGCCGGAGACGATTTTGTCCTGGACCATCCTGAGGAGGTTTCGCTTGCTGAGGACGGTGTAGGTCGGGCGGAACTTGGCGAACTCGATCTGCTGGGGGTGGTGGACGGCGCGAGAAGCGCGGGGTAAGTTCGGCGTTGTCTCGGCGTCGTTGAGGGCGTTGAGGAACCAGTCGTAGAGAGGGCGGTGGTCTTCGAACTCGAGGGTGCAGATGGAGTGGGTGATTTTTTCGAGAGAATCTTCGAGGCCGTGGGCCCAGTCGTACATGGGATAGAGGCACCAGCGGTCGCCGGTGTTGTGGTGGGGCTCGTGGAGGATGCGGTACATCACAGGATCGCGGAGGTTGAAGTTGGGAGAAGCGAGGTCGATCTTGGCGCGGAGGGTCTTGCTGCCGTTGGGGTGCTTGCCGTCGCGCATCTCGCGGAGGAGGCGGAGGGACTCATCGATGGGGCGATCCCGGAAGGGCGAGGTGGCGGGGACGCCGGGCTTGCCGCGGCGAGCGGAGACTTCGTCGCTGGAGAGGTCGCAGACGTAGGCTTTCCCCTTTCGGACGAGGGCTTCGGCGAAGTCGTACATCTGCTGGAAGTAGTTGCTGGCGTAGAAGAGCCCGCCGGCGTGGGGGCCCTGGTCGAAGGAACCGGCGTCGAAGGCGGAGGTGATCCACTTCACGTCGCGGATGATGGAGTCGACGTACTCCTGTTCTTCTTTGGCGGGGTTGGTGTCGTCGAAGCGGAGGTTGAACTTGCCCTTGTACTTGACGGCGAGGCCGAAGTTGAGGCAGATCGACTTGGCATGCCCGACGTGGAGGTAGCCGTTGGGCTCTGGGGGAAAGCGGGTGTGGACCTGGGGGATGGAGGTGCCGGGCCAGGTGCCCCAAGTGGCGGCGGCGTTGTCGGCCTCGATGATTTGCTCGATGAAGTTGAGGGAACGTGGGGAATCCATAGGCGACGGGGCTCCGGAGAATGTGGGGGTCAATGGTAGAAGGGGACTGGGGAGGGACGTGCTTGATGTGTGGCGGTGGGCGCGTGGGACCGCCGAGCGTGGCGCGGCGGCGGACACCGCGCGAGGACGTCGGGGGATCAAGGCGTGGAGCGCCGCGGTGGAGCCGCGGATGCGGCGCGCAGGATCGGGGTGACCGTCGCGAGGCGGTTCACATCACGCTCGGGAGTTTGAGCGCCCGCCGCAGATCGGCGAGTTGCCCCGCGTGCCACCCGTCGTGCCATGCACCCTTCATGGCCGCGTCGATCTTGCAGGTGCAGAAGCCGCCGCTCTCGCTCGCGCAGGGGGCGTAGAGATCGGAGTCGCGCAGGTCCTGCACGCACGCGAGGAAGGCCTTGAAGCACGCGTCGAAATCCTTGCGCACCTGCGCGGGCGGCGGGTACGCGCCCGCGTCGCTCGTGGGGGTTGAGCCCATCCCGAAGAGCCGGTGATACGAGTCCGGCAGCGCGGGGGCCTTCTTGGGGTCGAACATCGTCACGAGCCACATGTACGTCATCGCGAGGTGCCCCATCGTCCACAGCGCGTGGTTGCTCGTGGGCGAGGGCTGGAAGAGCATCTTGTCGGAGGGAAAAGTCGCGAGCATTTTGTCGAGGAGGGCGTGCGCGAACGTCACGGTCTCGAGAGCGTGCTGCTTGGCGGTGGTGGGGCCCGGAGTGGGGGTGGGGGGCATGGGGTCCTTTGGCAAGGGGATATGGGGATCGCGGGAGAGACGGCCGGAGCAAGTATAAAAGAGGAAGACGCGGATGGGAGACCCGCTCGACGAGGTTCACTTCCTTGGCGGCGGGTTGAGCGGGACGATCTTGGGCTTGTCGTCCGTGGGGGCGTCGGGCTTGGGGATAAGTTGCTCGGCGGGGGAGGCGGGCTTCAGGATCACAAGGTCGTCGGGCTCGTTGGGCGTTTCCGGGCGCTCCCTGGTCTGGCGGCCGGAGGCGGTTTCGAGGATGAGCGCCTGGAGGCGATCGCGCTCGGTGGCGAAGGCGGCGGTGGTGCCGCCGGCCTTCTGGATCGCGTAGAGCGCGCCAACGACTTCGGAGTACGTCATGCCCAACCCGGGCGTGGGGTCGCTGGGTGCCGCGGTGCGGGCGAAGAAGAGGATGAGGTCGCGGAGGGTGTCGGGGGCGGTGCGGGTGACGGGGCGGTCGTCCTTGGCGCCCTTATAGAGGACGCGGATCGGGGCGCTGCTGGTATCGGCGACCATGAGGAGGCGGTCGTTCCACGCGGAGATGGTGGTGGGCTTGATCATTTTCGGGTCGTCGCCGAAGAGGACGATGCGTGGCTGTCCCTGCTGGGTGACGTAGATCATGGGGTCCCCGATGGGGACGACGTCGAGGAAGAACTTGCCGGCGACCATCTCACGCTCGACGCCCTGCAAGGTGCCGGGGGGGAGGCGATACGTCGCGAGGGCTTCCAGGTGCGAGGGCGAGGCGCGGGAGAGGTCGGAGTCGGGATTGGCGCGGGTGTACTGGTCGAGGCGCTTGATCTGGACTTTCTCGGCGCGGCGGACGAGGGCCTCGTAGGCGGCGACGCGGACGAGGAGTTCGTCGTGCAGGAGGAGGCCCTGGAGCGTCCTATCGACGCTGGGGCCGCCCTCGATCTTGGCGAGGAGGGCGATGGCCTCGAGCCGCGCCGTGCCCAGTCCGGTCTCGGCAAGTTCGCGGAGGGCGGAGGCGGCGCGGGCATCGCCCAGGCGGGCGCCGGCGCGGAGGGCGGCCATGCGCGGCACGGGCTCCGCATAGTCATAGAGCGAACGGACGAAGGGGAGGGACTTTTCGCCGATCCCCTCGAGGACGTAGGAGAGATCGTCGGCCATGGTGGGCTCGGCCTTCATGACTTCGACGGTGCGCTTGGCGCGCTCTTCGAGAAAGACCTGGTCGATGGGCATGTAGCGGACGAGGTTGAGGAAGTCGGCGGCGGAGCGGCGATAGCGCTGGGGCACGCTGAGGACGATGGTGGGGCCCGATTCCTTCCCGCCGAGTCGGCCCTGGGCGGTCTGCCCGAGGTCGCCGCGGCCCGGGGGGATGCGGCTGTTGATGGCGGAGACAATGTCGCGGGCGCGCTGGTGGCTGTCGTTGTCGAGGGTGAGTTGGATCTGGAAGGGGTTGGTCATCTCGCCGCCGTTGAGCACGCGGCCGCGCGTCTGGAGCGGGCCTTCGCCTTCCTTGCCCGGCTCGGCGAAGGGATTGATGAAGATGGGGCCTCGGGCGCGGGCGACGATGCGGGTCTTGACGGCGCCGAAGGTGGAAGGAGGGCCCACCTGAAGGTCGGTGGTCCAGAGGAGGCCGCCTTCGAGGCTGTCGGCGTTGACCGCCTCGACGTAGACGTCGAACTCGGCACCCTGGGGGAGGCCCGGAGGGACGGCGGCTTGGACGATCACGACAGCGGTGTTGGGATCACGGAGGAGTTCACGCGGAGAGCGCTGGTCGATGGCGGTGCCCGAGCCGGAGTTGGCTTTCCCGATGCCGCGGAGGCCCATCTCACGTTCCATCGTGGCTTGGATCTGGTCGGGGAGGGGCTTACCGCCCGTGCCGTTGAGCCCGACGACGAGCCCAATGCCCGAGACGAGGACGGGCTCAATGCCCGCGAAGGTGACTTCGGAGCCGACCGTTCCGCGGAGGGGCGGAGGCACGTCTCGGACGACGGAGGGCTTGACGTTGATGGGCTTGGGCTTCTCGCCGCCGCAGCCTGGAACGAAGGCGAGCGCGGGGAGGAGAGCGAAGACAAGAGCGCGGGAGCGAGCCCGAGGACGCATTCCAAGGCCTTTCGGAAAAAGGGCGGGCAAGGTGGCCCGCACACTGGCGTGGCGATCGGACAGGCCGGCGCCGATGGTGACATTGTTGCGTGCTCGGGCGGCGAGTCGCCGCGTGCGAGGCCGACGAGGTGAATGTACGTCCGGGGAGGCGGGCGCGGGTGCGGGAAAGGGGAAAAGGTCACAGTAAACGACAGGATACCCGAACAAGACCGGAGGCTATCCACAGCACCGGACGCCTCGCGCCAGGAAGGGCTCCCGGGAGGACGCCCCAGATTGGCCTGAGAGGGTGGAGCGCATTCGCAACGGTGGGGTTTGATGGGCCTCGGAAGCGACGCGATCGCAAGCACTTGGGGCATCCGACAGCATGTTCAGAAAAAATACGCTCCATTTTGTAGGATGACCCCCTTGTCAGCACGATCTGTAGTGGTATGCTGTCCTCTCGCGAGTCGCGGATTTCGGAGGTGGAATGCCGAACGCCGCGTCAAGCCTTGTGCGGGATGGAAGGATCGGTCCCGTTCGTTCTTGGGTCTGGATTCTGACACCGAGCAATCGGGTTGAATGGCTGGTCGGGCGACCCCGTCCAGTTGGGTTCTTTGTTTGGATTTTTTTCGAGTGTTTGTTTGCATCGTGATCGATTCTTGTTAGGATTCGATCATGAGCGACTTGGGTGGCGGGTGTACTGCGGGCTCGAAGGGCTCGCTTCCGGGGTGGTGGGTTGTGGGCGTTCTCTCAGATAAACAAATCCGCACGCGCGTCAAGATCGTGCCGTTCGAGGCGGCGATCAAGAGGCCGGGGAAAGTCTCCTACGGCGTGTCGTCGTATGGGTACGACGTTCGCGTGGGCACGCACTTCAAGATCTTCACGCCTAGCCCGCGCACGGGCGATGTGGCCGTCGTTGATCCGAAGAAGTTCAGCGATGACATGATGGTCGAGGTGGATGTCGGGCACAAGCCGGATGGCGATCAGTACGTGATCATCCCGCCCAACTCGTTCGCCCTATGCGAAACGGTGGAGTACCTCGAGATTCCGCGCGACGTGCTGGTGATCTGCGTCGGCAAGAGCACCTATGCCCGCTGCGGCCTGATCGTGAACGTGACGCCCTTGGAGCCGGAGTGGCGAGGGAAGGTGACGCTGGAGATCAGCAACACGACGCCGCTGCCGGCGAGGGTGTACGCGAATGAGGGCGTGGCGCAGTTGATTTTTCTGAAGGCGGATGAGGTGTGCGAGCAGAGTTACGCGGATAAGGGTGGGAAGTATCAGGATCA
Organism: uncultured Phycisphaeraceae bacterium; assembly: GCA_964543905.1. GTDB lineage: Bacteria > Planctomycetota > Phycisphaerae > Phycisphaerales > UBA1924. The sequence goes on along the minus strand of CAZIZO010000005.1, from coordinate 42,235 downwards.
GGGTGGGTTGACGTTGCCGAAGGTCGATTGAGTTCCGCGCGCTCGGCGCGGGTCGTTGGTGTCGTTGCGTAGACAGGAAGCCCAAGGACGGGTACACGAACATGAAGATTACCAGGAAGTTCACCATTGCCGGTCAAGACCCCTTCGCCAGCACGAAGTGGGTGAAGCGTTCATCCAAGATCACCAACCCGGACGGCAGCGTCGTCTTCGAGATGAAGGACGCGGAGGTGCCGGAGGGGTGGAGCCAACTCGCCACGGACATCATGGTGAGCAAGTACTTCCGCAAGGCGGGGGTGCCGCAGGCGGATGGGACGAACGGGCCCGAGAAATCGGCGCGGCAGGTGATCCATCGGCTGGCCGGGTGCTGGCGGCAGTGGGGGGAGCGGCACGGCTATTTCGACTCGAAGGAGGATGCGCAGGCGTTCTACGACGAACTCGCGTACATGATGGTGCACCAGATGTGCGCGCCCAACAGCCCGCAGTGGTTCAATACCGGGCTGAACTATGCGTACGGGCTGACCGGCCCCGCGCAGGGGCACTGGATCGTGAACCCCAAGACGGGCAGGCCCGAGTTGGCGAAGGATGCGTACACGCACCCGCAGCCGCACGCGTGCTTTATCCAGTCTGTGGACGACGACCTCGTGAATGAGGGCGGGATCATGAACCTGTGGGTGCGTGAGGCTCGCCTGTTCAAGTACGGGAGCGGGACGGGCACGAACTTCAGCAACCTTCGCGGCGAGGGTGAGAAACTCTCGGGCGGCGGGAGGTCCAGTGGGCTGATGTCTTGGCTCAAGATCGGCGACCGCGCGGCGGCGGCGATCAAGAGTGGCGGGACCACGCGCCAAGCGGCGAAGATGGTTTGCCTCGACATGGACCATCCGGACATCCTGGATTTCGTGCAGTGGAAGGTGCGCGAAGAGATCAAGGTGCAGGCGATGGTGGAGGGGCTCAAACTCCTGAAGAAGCACGACAAGGACTTGGCCGAGCAGTGCGACGAGTTGAAACTCAATCTCGATTACGATTTCAACGGCGAGGCGTACCAGACGGTCAGCGGGCAGAACAGCAACAACTCGGTGCGGATACCGGACGAGTTCTTTGATGCGCTGGACGAAGATGGGGAGTGGAGGACGTACAACCGCATTCCCGGCAAGGACGGCGGGCGCCAACCGGCGAGGACGTTCAAGGCGCAGGAGTTGTGGGACAAGATCGGCTTTGCCGCGTGGCGATGTGCCGATCCGGGCGTGCAGTACGACAGCACGATCAACGCGTGGCACACGTGCCCCAGCGGCGGGCGGATCAACGCGAGCAACCCGTGCAGCGAGTACATGTTCCTGGACAACACGGCGTGCAACCTCGCCTCGCTGAACGTGCTCAAGTTTTACGACGCGGGCACGCGGACGTTTGATGTTGAGCGATTTGAGCACGGGATCGATCTGTGGACGATCGTGCTGGAGATCAGCGTGCTGATGGCCGCCTTCCCGAGCAAGGAGATCGCGGAACTCTCGTACAAGTATCGCACGTTGGGCCTCGGGTATGCGAACCTGGGTGCGATGCTGATGCAGGCGGGGATCGCGTACGACAGCGATGAGGCGCGGGCGGTGTGCGCGTGCGTGACGGGGATCTTGACGGGGCGCTCGTATCGGATGTCGGCGCTGATGGCGAAGGAGTTGGGGGCGTTCCCGGGGTATGCGGCGGACAGGGAGAACATGCTCCGGGTCATCCGCAACCACCGCGAGGCGGCGCACGGATCGGCCCGCGGGAGCGGGAAGTACGAGAACTTGCGCATCGCTCCGGTGCCGATCGATCATGCCCTGATCAAGCGCGGCAAGATGACGGTTTCGAACTGCGGCGAACTGCTGGCGCACGCGGTGGCGGCATGGGACGAGGCGCTGGCCCTGGGCGAGCAGCATGGCTATCGCAACGCGCAGACCACGGTGATCGCGCCCACGGGGACGATCGGGCTGCTGATGGACTGCGATACGACGGGCGTGGAGCCGGACTTTGCGTTGGTGAAGTTCAAGAAGTTGGCGGGCGGCGGCTACTTCAAGATCGCGAACGAATCCGTGCGTCCCGCGCTGAAGACGCTGGGATACTCCGAGACGCAGATCAAGGACATCATGACGTACCTGCTGGGCACGCTCAGCCTGGAGGTGCCGGTGCCGGCGGGCGCGAAGGGCGCGCGGCCCGGGGACACGCTGGGGACGTGGCTGAAGAGCAAGGGGCTGAGCGACGCGGACCTGAAGAGCATCAGCGATTCACTGCCGGGCGTGTTTGACCTTGGGTTCGCGTTCACGGCGTGGGCGCTCTCGGATGACGCGCTCAAGGCGTGCGGCGTGGACCCGGCGGTTGCCAAGGCGGACCCGTCGTTCAACCTGTTGCGGCGTTTCGGGCTGAACGATCGGCAGATGGAGGAGTTGAATCTGCTGATCTGCGGGACGTCGACGATCGAGAATGCGCCGCACCTGAAGACCTCGCACTATGCGGTGTTCGATTGTGCGAACAAGTGCGGGAAGTTCGGCAAGCGATATATCCATCCGCACGGGCACATCAAGATGATGGCGGCGGCGCAGCCGTTCATCAGCGGCGCGATCAGCAAGACGATCAATCTGCCGAACGACGCGACGGTGGACGACATCAAGGAGTGTTACCGGCTGTCGTGGGAGTTGGGGCTGAAGGCGAACGCGCTGTATCGCGATGGGTGCAAGTTGAGCCAGCCGCTGTCGGCGACGGCGGACGAGGCGAAGAAGGAATCGGGACAGGCGGATTCGAAGGCTGGGCCGGACCTGGAACCATCTTCCTCCGTGAAGGAGGGCGTGGGTACGGAGGTCCAACGGGCTATGGGCCATGCGGCGACGCCGGATGCGAGGTCTGATGTCGCGGACGCGCCGATTGCGCCCCAGGCGTTGGAGGCGGCGTTGCAGATGGTGCAGCGGGCGCAGCGCCGGCGTTTGCCGGATACGCGTCGCTCGCTCACGCACAAGTTCAACGTCGCCGGGCATGAGGGCTATCTCACGGTGGGGCTGTTCGAGGATGGGCAGCCGGGCGAACTGTTCATCACGATGAGCAAGGAGGGATCGACCATCGGCGGGTTGATGGACTCGCTGGGCACCGCGACGAGCATCGCGCTGCAGTACGGCGTGCCGGTGTCGAGCCTCGTGAGCAAGTTCAGCCACCAGAGGTTTGAGCCGGCGGGGATGACGGAGAATCGCGACATCCCGTTTGCCAAGAGCCTTGTGGACTACATCTTCCGGTGGATGGGGATGCAGTTCGTGGCGGGATATCGCGAGGCAAACTCGCCGCAGCGTTCGATGGTGGAGGAGCCCGTGGCGTCGGCGGTGAGCGCGGGCCCGATTGTCACCGGGGTGGGCGCCTCGGCGACAACACCCCCCCCGTCGCTGCTCGAGTCCCGTCTGCAGCATGCGGCACCCCGCATCACCGAAGTGCGTCAGGAAATGGTGAGCATTACGGAGGTGTCGAGGACGGGCTTGGGCGGTGCGGCGATCTCGGCGAGTGGGTTGTCGCAGACGACGGCGGTGACGGCGGCGGCGACGCTCTCGCTGGCGATGGAGGCGATGGCCGACGCGCCGGCGTGCGATGGCTGCGGGACGATCACCGTGCGATCGGGGACGTGCTACAAGTGCATGAACTGCGGGAACAGCATGGGATGTAGTTGAGTGTGGAAGGCATGAAGGGACGGAGGCACGCAGGCACGAAGGGAAGGCCGTTCCATGAGTTGGGAATCACGAATCACGAGTCGCGGATCACGCATCCCGACTCTGAGAAAGGAGCATGGAGTGAGACGATCGCCGGGACGATGACCGGCGGGAGAGGTTGATTCAGGCACGGCGTGCAGGATCATCGCGTTTCGGCTCGTCGAGTCAGTTCGCGGACGGACACGCACTGGGATCGGTGCCTTAGGGATTGAGGCCCGGTTCAGCGCTCGGCCCCGCGAAGGCCAAGGGCGGGGATCGCGTGCGAGAGTGCGCGGTCTCGCTGCGAGGCCCGGGCCACCACCCGGGCTTCCAAGTCAGGAGTTGCATCGCCACGGAGGACACTCCGCGGGGCATCCGGACTCGACCCCGCACGCCAACCCGCACCCTCTCCCGCCGGAGGTCGTCCGGCTCGAGCCACCCAAGAGGCAGGCGCCGTTTGGCGTCTTCCACCAAGACGCCTGAGCATCCGCGCACCACCACCCAACGCGGATCCGGGCCTGCCCAACCTGACCCCCGGGTTCCACCACCCGGGGGTCTCTTTTTTGGGCCCGGCGAACAAGCCGACCGGGTCGTGTAGTCGAGCGGGCTGCTGGTTTTGAAGGACTGAACTGGCGGGGAGGACGGGAGGCGTGCTATTGTTGACATACGTATCCTTTATTGGTCGAGGAAGTTGCACGCCATGAAGACGATCATCGAGCCGTTTCGCATCAAGGCCGTCGAGCCGATCAAGATGACCACCGCGTCGGAGCGCGATCGCGTGCTTCGGGAGGCATGGTTCAATCCGTTCCTGATCCATGCGAGCGAGGTGCTGATCGACCTGCTGACCGATTCGGGGGCGAGCGCGATGAGCAGCGAGCAGTGGGCAGGGATCATGCGGGGTGACGAGAGTTACGCGGGGAGTGAGTCGTTCTGGCGGCTGCGTGACACGCTGAAGGACCTGACGGGATTTGAGAACATCCTTCCCACGCACCAGGGGCGGGCGAGCGAACGCATCCTCTTTGAACTGATCGGCGGGAAGGGGCTGGTGGTGCCGAGCAACGCGCACTTTGACACGACGCGGGCGAACATCGAGCACAGCGGGGCGGAGGCGATCAACCTGGCGATCCCCGAGGCGGCGGACCCGAGGAATCGTCATCCGTTCAAGGGGAACATGGACGTGGCGGGCTTGGAGGCGCTGATCCAGCGCGTGGGGCGCGACAAGATTCCGGTGGTGATGCTGACGGTGACGAACAACACGTGCGGCGGGCAGCCGGTGAGCCTGACGAACATCCGAGACGTTCGGCACGTGTGTGATCGGTACGGGCTGCCGTTGTTCCTGGATGCGTGTCGGTTTGCCGAGAACGCGTGGTTCATCAAGCAGCGCGAGCCGGGGATGCGAGATCGCTCGGTGAAGAGCATCGCGAGGGAGATGTTCGAGATGGCGGACGGCTCGACGATCAGCGCGAAAAAGGATGGTCTCGTGAACATCGGCGGGCTGCTGATGATCAAGGACAAGTCTCTGTTCCAGCGTGCGTGCAACCTGCTGATCTTGACCGAGGGCTTCGTGACGTACGGCGGATTGGCAGGGCGTGATTTGGAGGCGATGGCGCAGGGCCTGAAGGAGGTGGTGGAAGAGGACTACCTCGCGTATCGGATCCGCACGGCCGAGTATTTGGGTGAAAAACTGCTGGCGGCGGGGATCCAGATCATCGAGCCGCCGGGCGGGCACGCGATCTATATTGACGCGAAGCACTTTGCGCCGCACATCCCGGTCTCGCAGTTTCCCGGGCAGGCGCTGGTGTGCGGGCTGTATCGGATCGCCGGGATTCGGAGTTGCGAGATCGGGAGCGTGATGGCTGGTCCAAACCGCACCCCCGCGATGGAACTGGTGCGTCTGGCGCTCCCGAGGCGTGTGTACACGCAGAGCCACTTTGACTATGTGGCCGAGGCATGCGCCGAGTTGTATGCCTGTCGATCGGAGTTGGGTGGGTTGCGGATCGTGGAAGCGCCGGAGGTGTTGCGGCACTTCACGGCCCGGTTCGCGGAGGTCTGAAGGTTCGTCGCGCCATCGGAGGCGTGGTGCAAGGGCGACGGGGCGGGAAGTACGCGAACGAGGTGTCGGAATCGCCGATAGACCGCCGAGGATGACGGGCAGCAAGGTTCCATCCCCTGAAGCGGGTACGCGCGAGTTGGTGCTGCGGGCGTTGCTCGGGCCGTACATCGATGTCTATCGTGTTTCACCCGACACGACGGCGGGGATTGGACGGGGGGCGACGAATGAGGTCTGCCTGGCGGACGAGGCCGTCTCGCGCCGGCACGCGACGCTGATGGCGCGTGGCGGGGTGTGGTTCGTGATCGATGAGAAGAGCGCGGGCGGGACGTACCTGAATGGCGTGCGGATCGTCGCGGCAACACCCACACCATTAGGGCACGGCGACCTGGTGCGTGTGGGACCCTGGAGTTTTCGAGTCGAGATCGGGGACATGGGCCGCGAGGGGGCGCTCCCGACGCTGGACGACACCCGCGACGGGACGCGCCGGGTGAGGCGGCTGGAGCGGCCGCGTGCCGACTGGGCGAGCGAGCGGTTCGACCTGCTCGCGCAGTGCATGGCGCTCATGCATGAGGCAAGCGATGAGGGAGCGTTGGCGCACGTGGCGCTCGATCACGTGCTGCGAGGGACGGGATATCGACGCGGCGCGGTGCTGAGCCTCGCGGGGCAGGCGGGAGAGGTGTCGGTGGTGGCGCGGCGTGAGGAGGGCGCGTCGTCCACAACGGGATACAGCCGGTCACTCATCCTTGAGGCAAGCAAGGGATTCACGGCGGCGCTCGCGAGCGATCAGGGCGAGAGGGCGAGCCAGAGCCTTGCGGAGATGCACGTGGCCTCGGCGATGTGCGTGCCCGTCAAGTTGGGCGAGGCGGTGTGTGCGTACGTGTACTTGGACGCGCGAGCCGGCGAAGGGGGCGTTCGGCAGGACGCCGTGCCGTTCTCCGAGGCCGTCGCGAGGGCCTATGGGCTGGCGCTCGCGAATCTGAAGCGTGGCGAGTTGGAGCGCCGACAGGCGGAGTTGACGGCGGAACTGCACGCGGCGCGAGAGGTGCAACAGATCTTCACGCCCCCCGCGAACGGGGAGATCGGGCATGTGCGGTTCGCGATCCGCGTCGAGCCCGGGGTGTTCGTGGCGGGCGATCTGGTGGACGTGATCCCGACGAGGGGCGGAGTGACGGTGTGCCTGGGTGATGTGGCGGGGCATGGGGCCGGATCGGGAATGCTGATGGCGCTGACCCAGGCGCACCTGCACGCGAGGCTGTCGGGGGATGCGGACTTGGTCGGAGCGGTGGCCTCGCTGAATGAGTATCTCTGCTCGCATGCGGCGGAGGGGAGGTTTGTCTCGCTCTGGCTGGCGATGTTGGAGGCGGGCGGTCGCGTGCGATTTGTGGATGCCGGGCATGGGCACTGGGTGGTGCGCGGGCGAGGCGGGGATGTGCGGGCCGTGCCCGCGGTGGGGAGCATCCCGGTCGGGATCGACGCGGGTGCGGAGTATGCCGAGGAGGAGATGCACCTCGCGCCGGGCGAGCGACTGATCGTGTACAGCGACGGGGCGGTTGAGCAGCAAAGCACGACGGGGGAGGCATTCGGCGTCGCGAGGCTCAGGGCCGCGATCGCGAAGGGAATCACGCCGGCGGACGATGTCGCCGCGGTCTTTGGAGATCTTTCGGCGTTCGCGGGTCGGCGTGGATTTGATGACGACGCGACGGTGGCGTCGTTCGAGTATCGCGGGTGAAGGTGTGTGTGCCCGACGCGGACGCGGCGAAGGGCGCCAACCTACTTCGAATAATCCTGGAGGCGCTGGCGATACGCGGCGGCTTCGTCCGGTCTGCCCCACGCGTCGTACAGTTTGGCGAGGCGTGCCCAGTTCTTGGTGACACGCGGGTGCGGCACCTTGAAGAACTTCTCGAGGACCGGTTGCGCCCGGAGGAGCGTGGCCTCGGCTTCGTCAAACTTCTTGGCGTCGCAGAGGCAATCGCCGAAGTTGCTCCGGAAGATGGCGAGGATGTAGTGGTCGGGCGGGAGCCCGGATTCGCACTTGGGCAGGAACTCGCGGTAGATGGCCTCGGCTTCCGCCACATTGCCCTTCTTCAGCAGCAGCATCGCAAGGTTGTTGAACTGACCCCACGTGTCCTGGTCCGTCATCGCGCCCTTGCGTCGGATGTCGACCACCTGGCGAAAGACGCGCTCGGCCTCGTCGAGTTTGCCTTGATCTTCCAGCACGTACGCGAGGTTGCCCAACGCGGAGAGCGTTTTGGGATGCTCGGGTCCGAGTCGTCGCGACTGGAGTTCGGCGGCTTCGCGCAGCAGGGGTTCGGCTTCGTCCAGGCGGCCTAATCCGGTGACCGCCACGGCGAGATTGGTCATCGCGACGAGCAGGCTCGGGTGGTTCGGATCGAGTTTCTTTCGGCGGATCGCGAGCGCCTGACGAAGGAGGTCGGCCGCTTCGTCATGCCGGCCGAGTTTCTGCGCGATGTTGGCAAGGTTGTTGAGTGAGAAGGCGGTGACGGTGCTCTCCGGACCAAAGACCTCGCGACGGATGGCGAGCCCCTTGCGCTCGATGTGTTCGGCTTCCTCGAACTTGGCGAGGCGCTGCAGGACGAGGCCGAGGTGGTCCATGTTGGTCAGCACCTCGGCGTGACGTTCGCCGAGCGCGCGGGAGAGTTGGTCGACGGCGGACCGGAGCAAGGGCTCGGCCTCGACGATGCGTCCGGATTCGAGCAGGACTCGCCCGAGTTCTCCGCGAGCACGGGCGCACTCGACATGGGCGGGGCCGAGGCGACGTTCGAGGGAGGCGAGGCAGTCGCGCGTGAGTCGTTCCGACTGCTCGAGATCGCCCGATTCGGAGAGCGCGAGGGCGAGCGTGCGACGGGCATCGAGCACGTCGAGGTGGTCCTCGCCGTGGATCGCGATCGCCTGCGCCTCCGCCTTTCTGGCTTGTTCGACGGCCTTTTCGGGGTAGCCGAGCGCGCGATAGGTGGACGAGAGCGTGCTGTGGAGGGACATGGCGACGCGGGGGCGCGTGGTGCCGGCGGCTTCGTCCCGGGCCAGCGATTCTTCGGCGCGATCGAGCATTTCGCGAACGGTGAGTTCCCGAGCGTTGTCGTTGTCGGGATTGGCGGCCGAGAGCATGGAGGTGAGGAACTCGTTGGCGGATTTGGCGAAATCGGCCTCGATCTGGGCGCGGTCGCGTTCGCGGGAGGCTCGGACGGCCTGGGTGGCGGTGGCAATGCTGCCGGCGACGAGCGCCAGCGTACCGAACGCGGCCCCGGCGACGAGGGCGCGATTGCGAGCGGCGAACTTGCGGAAGAGATATGTTCGGCTCGGCGGGCGAGCAAGGATCGGTTCGTGGCGGAGGAATCGATGGATGTCGCTGGCGAGTTCGCTCGCGCTCTGGTAACGACGGGCGCGGTCCTTCTCCATCGCCTTGCCGACGATCGTCTGGACGTCGCCGGCGAGGGCGCGGTTGAGGGAGCCGAGCGAGGGCGGCTCGTCGGTGCTGATGGTGCGGATGGCCTCGGGCAGGGTCTTGTCGCTCACGCGATGGGGGAGCGTGCCGGCGAGCAGTTCGTAGAGGATGACGCCCAGGGTGTACACGTCGGAGCGTGTGTCGATGGAGCGGGGGTCGCCGCTGATCTGCTCGGGGCTCATGTACGGCACGGTGCCGATGAGTTGCCCTGCCTCGGTTTGCATGGTGGCTCCGGCGATGTCGGATTCCGTGCTGCGGGCGATGCCGAAGTCGAGGACTTTGGGCTGCGTGCTCGCGGGATCGGCGGCGGAGGCGTCGGCTTGAACGAGGATGTTCGCGGGCTTCAGGTCGCGGTGGATGACGCCCTGCTGGTGGGCGTGCTGCACCGCGTCGCAAACCTTGGTGAAGAGCAAGAGGCGATCGCGAGTTGAGAGTTGTCGCTCCCGACAAAACTCGGTGAGCGACTGCCCTCGGATGTACTCCATCGCGAAGAAGGGCTGCGGGCCGTCGCCGGTTTCCGCGGTGCCCGCCTCGTAGACCTGCGCGATGCCGGGGTGATGGAGGCGGGCGAGCATCTCCGATTCATGCTCGAACCGACGGAGCATGCGGGCGCTCATGAGCCCCGGACGAATGAGTTTGAGCGCGACGGGGCGGCGCGGCTTGTCCTGCTCGGCAAGGTAGACGCTTCCCATGCCTCCCTCGCCCAGAACGTGAAGGAGTCGGTACGAGCCGATCCGTCGCGGGCGAGATGTTGGTGCCGTGGTCGGCGTTGGCTCGGATGGGGGCCTCGAGGCGGCGGGCGAGGGAGGGGATTCGACGATCTCGGACCTTCCCACAATCGTCGCGTCGGCATCCAAGGCGAGGAGGCGCTCGACGGCGGAGCGCAGTTCGACGTCTCCGTTGCAAAGTTCTTCGATGAGCGCGGCCTGCGCATGGGGCGAGCGATCGCGCACCTGGCGTGCGATCATGATCGCTTGGCGTTGACGCTTGGCCGAGTCCACGTCGAATCCCCGAGATGGAGGACGACGCGACGACGCCCCCCGTGATGCAGTCGGCTCAATCGAGTCGGCAGTTGCGGCGGTGTGCGGTGACCGGCGTCAAGCGAGATAGGCCTGCGTGGATCGTGCGGAGGGGATTGGAGTGGGCGGTCGGCCCATCTCCTTGGCATGGGGGCGACCAAATGAAAACGCCCCGACATAGCCGGGGCGCTGATTCGAGTTTCCGAAGCACGAAGATTACTCTTTGCTCTTCTTCTTGGCCGCCTTTTCGGGCTTGTCCGTCTTCTCGGACTTGTCGCCCTTGTCCTTCTTGCCGTCCTTGGCGGGAGCGGCGTCGGACTTGGCCGCGTCGCCGCGGGCGGCCCACCCCGTCTTCTCTTCCTTGGGGATGTTGTCCATGAAGGCGTCGCGGCGGCGGAACTGGCGGTCTTCGCGATCTTCGCGGCTCTTGCGCGGACGATCCTCGCGCTTGCCTTCGGGCTTGCCTTCGCCCTTGGTGGCCTCAGCCTTGGCGCCCTCGGCGGTCTTCTCACCTTCCTGCTTGGCCGCGTCGCCCTCGGGCTTGGTCTCGGGCTTCTCGCGCGATTCGAGTTCGCGGTCGGGCTTGACGTGGAGTTTCACGATCGAGTCGAGGTCGGTATCCAACTTGATGTGCACGTCGTAGTTGCCCACGCGCTTGATCGTCTCATTGAGTCGGACGTCGCGCGGCTTGACGGCGTAGCCCTGCTCGCCGAGCGCCTTGGCCATGTCCTGCTGCGTGATGGCTCCGTAAAGGATGCCCAGGTCGTTGCACGGACGGACCAGCGAAACTTCGACGCCCTGGAGTTTGGCATTCAATGACTCGCGCTGCTTGCGGAGTTCGGCCACCTGCTTCTCCGCCTCGGCACGCTTGCCCGCGAGGCTCTTGATGAGTTCATCGCTCGGCGTCGTGGCGAGGTTGCGGGGCAGGAGGTAGTTGCGTGCATAGCCCAGACGGACGTTCACCACGTCGCCCACGATTCCCAGCGAATCCACGTTTTCAATCAACAGCAACTTGAGGCCCTTGGCCATGGCTGTCCTTTCACCAAAGGTCGCTCCTTTGAGCGGAGCGAGCGGCGGAAGTTAGGAGCCTGATTGGTCCTGCGACACGCAGGTCGGGCCCCAGCGGACTTCAGTATAGGCCGGATGACGAGAGTGGGTCGTCGCGAGCGGCATCCCCTGATGGAGTCGTGCCGAGGGGTTCCCTTCGGGCAAGAGATTCCGAGGTATCCTGCGACATGCCCAGCACCAATGAGCGAGGCGTTTTCCGACCCATTCTGGTGGTTCTCGTTGGAGTGATGTTGGTGGCTTCGGGGATTCGGCCTCTGGAGCGCTGGACGTGGGCGCTCGAGGTTTTTCCCGTGGTGCTGGGGTTGCCCATTGTGCTCGCAACGGCGAAGAAGTTTCCGTTCACGTCGCTGGCATGCATCCTCCTGACGGTGCACGCGGGCATTTTGTGTCTTGGCGGGCATTACACGTATGCGAAGGTGCCGCTGGGGCTCTGGGTGCAGGAGGCGCTGGGGCTTGCGAGGAATCACTATGACCGCGTGGGGCATGTGGCGCAGGGCTTTGTGCCCGCGATCGTGGCGAGGGAAGTGATCCTGCGGTGTACGCCGTTGCGGAGGGGCGGGTGGCTGTTCTTCCTCGTGCTGTGCGTGTGTCTGGCGATCAGCGCGATGTACGAGATCGTGGAGTGGATCGTCGCGGTGTGGTGGCATGAGGGCGCGTCGGCCTTTCTTGGGACGCAGGGCGACGAGTGGGACACCCAGTGGGACATGATGCTTGCCGGAGTCGGCGCGGTCGCTGCGCAGGTTGTCCTCGCACGGCTCCACGACCGTCAAGTGGATCGACTGATGCAGGCGCGTTCGCTCGCCGCGGGAGCCTGAGGAAATCGCGCGTGGATGGACGGTGATCGAGGTCGATCCCGGAGCATACTTGGCGCATCGGCGACACTCTACGGGGAAGGTTGCTGGTATCCAAGCCGTCGCGACGTGAGAGGATTGCAGGGGTCGCCGGCGACGTGTGGATCGGGCATCTGTTCTCCGTTTCGAGGGGCTCCTAGAATCACAGGATGAACCGCGGCCATCTGAACTTGCGCATTCGAATTCCCTTGCCCCGCTGAGGGCGTGGCGGCGGCCGATGCTCGCGCGATCGAGACGGAATCCTCCCCATGTGTCATGCGGGGCATCGTGTTGGTGATTCCAGCACGGACGATTCAGGTGCGACTCGCGCGATTCCGGCGTTTTTTCACTGTTCTTGCTACCATCCCACCCCGGTGCGCCGCCACCCCTGTGAGCGGCCTGGTCCAAGAGCCATCCCATGAGCCATCCCGCCCCCTCGTCTCCCTCTCCATCGTCCGCCAAGTCCGAGAATGGTCCGCCCGTGCGAACCGAAGAGAAGAGTCGCTATCGCGCGACCCTCAACCTGCCTCAGACCGCCTTTGCGATGAAGGCCAACCTGGTGCAGAACGAGCCGGCAAGCGTGAAGCGCTGGCAGTCGCTGGCGGGCAAGGGTGTCTATGCCGCGATTCGTGAGAAGCGGAAGGGCTCGCCCGCGTTCAACTTCCACGACGGTCCGCCGTATGCGAATGGCAGCCTGCACATGGGGCACCTGATGAACAAGTGCCTCAAGGACTTCGTCGTCCGTTCGCGCAGCATGATGGGGTATGACGTGCCCTATGTCCCGGGTTGGGATTGCCATGGCCTGCCGATCGAGCACAAGGTCATGACCGACCTCAAGGAGGCCGGCAAACTCGACAAGATCATGGGGCTCGACGAGGGCGCGAGGAAGATGGCGGTGCGGCGCGAGTGCCAGAAGCATGCCGAGAAGTACCACAAACTTCACACATCGCAGTTGCAGCGTTTCCTCACGTTGGGTGATTACGAGCATCCCTATCTCACGATGCACCCGGCCTACGAGGGGGCGACGCTCGAAGTTCTCGCGGGCCTCTTGGAGCAAGGCCTTGTCTATCGCGCGGTGAAGCCGGTGCACTGGTCCATCGCCAACGAGACGGCCCTCGCGGAGGCCGAACTTGAGTATTACGATCGTGAGGACACGTCGGTGTACGTGGACTTCGAGGCGTTGGACGCGGAGAAGGTGTACGACGCGTTTGGGTTGCCACCCGCGAGCGAAGCGGACGAAGACGACGAGGGGGAGCAACGCGAAGGCGAACCTGCTTCCACCGTTCCCTCCGGGAGGGGCTCCGGAAGGCCGTCGCAGCGTCCGTGCTTTATGATCTGGACGACGACGCCGTGGACCCTCCCTGCCAACGTCGCCATCGCCATCCACCCGGACTACGAGTACGCACTGGCGAAGATCGACGGCAACTACACCGTCGTCGCCCGCGATCTGCTTGAAAAAGTGGCCAAGTCGGCGAAGGCAGAGAGCGTCGAAGTCGTGGCCACAGCCCGGGGCAGCAATCTTGTCGGGCTGCGCTACAGGCACCCATTTGTGAGTGATGTCCCGAAGTGCGCGCTCCAGCGTGCCTGCCGCGTCGAGGGCGTCTGGTCGCTGGTGCCCGCGGACTATGTGACGCTCGAAGACGGCACGGGACTCGTGCATACCGCGCCGGGACACGGTGCCGAGGACTATCAGTCCGGGCTCAAGCACATGCTGCCCGTCTACTGCCCGGTCCGCGCCAATGGCACGTACGACGACACGGTGCCCGCCTGGCTCCGCGGCATGGACATCTGGAAGGCCAACGATGCGGTGGTCAAGCACCTCCGCGACAGCGGGCACTTGTTCTACGACCACAAGTTCACGCACAGTTATCCGCACGATTGGCGGAGCAAAACGCCCGTGATCTTCCGGTGTACGGAGCAGTGGTTTGTCAGCGTTGACGAGCCAACCACGCGAGAGAAGAAGTCCCTCCGCGACATGGCCAGGTCTGCGATCGAATCCGGCGGCGTGACCTTCGTCCCCGACTGGGGGCGCAATCGCATGCGAGGAATGCTCGAGTCCCGCCCCGACTGGTGCATCTCGCGCCAGCGTGCGTGGGGCCTTCCCATCCCCGCGTTCCTCTATCAGGAGGGCCACGAGACCAAGGCCTTCATGACGGCGGCCAGCGTCCGCGCCGTTGCCAAGGTGGTGCGCGAGAAGGGCTCCGACGCCTGGTTCCAGATGACGCCCGAGCAGTTGCTCGCGCACTACGACGCCGTGAATGATGGTGATGCACCAGGGGCGATCAAGAGTCGTCAACTTCATTTGGGAGATTTGAAGAAGGGCCCCGACATCCTCGACGTTTGGTTCGAGTCCGGTTCGTCGTGGAACGCCGTGCTCCGCGAGCGGGGCCTCGGCTATCCCGCCGACCTGTACCTCGAAGGCTCGGATCAGCACCGCGGCTGGTTCCAACTCTCGCTGCTCCCCGCCCTGGGCGTCACGGGCATGCCACCCTTCAAGACCCTCCTCACGCACGGCTTTATGGTCGACAAGGACGGCCGCAAACTCAGCAAGAGCCGCCCCGACGCTCACCGCTACGAGGTGGACAGCGTCTGCACCGAGTTCGGCATGGACGTCATGCGCTGGTGGGTTGCCTCGCTTCCCTTCGAGAACGACATCAAAATGGACGTCGAGTTCTTTGCCGGCTCGGGAGAAAGTTACCGCAAGGTCCGCAATACCCTCCGCTTCATGCTCAGCAATCTGAGCGATTTCACGCCCACCGGCGACGGCAGGAGCGGGCACGGCGTCCCCCGTGACCAGTTCCCACCCACCTCCATCGACGCCTGGGTTCTTGGTGAGTTCGATACGCTGAGCGCCAAGGTTGTGAAGGCGTATGAGACGTATGACTTCCGCACCGCGCAGCAGGCGCTCTACGACTTCTGCAACGACACGCTCTCGGCCGTCTACCTGGCCGCCGTCAAGGACCGGCTGTACTGCGACAAGCCCGACTCGCCTCGCCGGCGGCGCACGCAGACGACGCTGTGGGACCTGACCGACGGCCTGTGCCGTCTTCTCGCTCCAATACTGTGCCACACGGCCGACGAGGCGTATCGGGCGCTCTGGAAGGCGGACGCGAAGGATAGTTCGCGCTGTGTGCACCTGGAGCCGTTCCTGAAAGCCGGGCGGCAGTGGGGGATTGGCATTTCGTGCGACCCCGCGTGGACCGCGGTGCTCGCCATCCGCGGCGAGGCCCTCTCCGCGATGGAGCGTGCCAAGGCTGAACTCGGCGTCGAGAACCCGCTCGACATGGGCGTGGCTCTTCCCGGTCATGACGTCGCGCTCACCAAGTTCGACCCTGTCGATCTCGCCGACCTCCTGGGCGTCAGCGAAGTCATGCTGGATCCGAACGCCACCTCGCCCAAGGTCGTGGACCTTCGCCAGCGACCGCGCTGTGAGCGTTCCTGGAAGCGAGACGGCACCGTGAAAGCACGCTCCGACGGCGGCATGCTCAGCGACCGCGACGCCCTCGCGGTCGGCGTCGCATAGTGGTCGAACTGGGCGAGCGCGGCACGCCCCTCTCCTGGTGGGGGAGGGAGGGTACTTGGTTTGCGACACAGTGTCCATGCATGTCACGCTACTACGAGGTGTGTCCGATACGAGTCAACAGGAGCCTCCACCTGCAATGCCCGACCAGCACGCCAAAGCCGCGATCCTCTCCATCGGGGACGAACTCACGCTTGGGCAGACCCTCGACACCAACTCGAAGTGGATTGCCGATCGTCTGCTCTCGTTGGGGATCGTGCCGGTGGAGCACGTGACGGTGCCGGATGAACTGGAGGCGCACGTCGCCGCCCTTCGCCGTCTCGCGTTGTCGGTGGACGTCTTGATCAGCACGGGGGGTCTTGGTCCGACGGCGGACGATCTGACGCGGCAGGCGCTCGCGAGCGCCACGGACGACACACTCGTCGAAGATCCACTGGCGCTTGCCGAGATCGAGGCATGGTTTGCGGGACGAGGGCGATCACTCACCGCGATCAACCGCGTCCAAGCCCTTCGCCCCACCCGCGCTCGCACGCTTCCGAATCCCAACGGTACAGCCCCCGGCCTGCACGCCGAGTTCCGCGGGGTGAGCATGGAATCTCAACCGCCGCGACGCTGCGACATCTTCTGCCTCCCCGGCCCACCACGGGAGATGCAGCCGATGTTCGAGGCGCAGGTCCTTCCACGCCTCCATCCGCTCCGGGGACGCACCGTCCGCACGCGTGTGCTCCACACCGTCGGAATCGGAGAATCCGACCTTGCGTCACGACTTGGTGAACTGATGGACCGATCTCGCACGCCCCTGGTCGGCACCACCGCCAGTGGGGGGATCGTGTCGATTCGCATTCGCTACGAAGGGCCGCTGCTCCCTGTTGATGCCGAAGCACTCATCGCCGAAACGGAGGCGGCATGCCGCGACCGGGCGGCTCCGTTCGTCTTTGGTTGTGAATCGCAAACGCTGGCGGATCGAATCCTTGCGTTGCTGAAGGATCGAGGGCAGAGCCTCACGGTCGTGGAATCGTGCACTGGCGGTGCGCTTGGCGCCTCGCTGACCGACGTTCCGGGCTCGTCGTCCGCCTTCGTCGGCGGGTGGATCACGTACACCAACGCGATGAAATCGAACGAAGTGGGGGTGCCGGAGGTCTTGTTCGCGCCGGGTGGTCCTGGCGCCGTCAGCCGCGAGTGCGCGGGGGCGATGGCGCTGGGAGGACTCGAACGCGCGAATGTGGATTGGGCGCTGGCCGTCACCGGCATCGCGGGCCCGACGGGCGCCACGCCCCACAAGCCCGTCGGGACGGTCTATGTCGCGCTGGCCGGGAAGCGTCTTGCTTCGCCCGATATCCGCCTCTTCCGGATGGGTGGAGATCGTGGTGCCGTGCGCGATTGGTCCGTGAAGTCCGCGCTCGCTTTGCTGTGGATGCACCTCAACGGAACACCCAGCACACCGCTGCTCCGGCAAGCCGCGGATCGACAATCGTGACGGGTTTGCGTGCGACGCGCGTCCTTCTGATCGAGGCGACCAGTCCCGAGCGTCCGCGGGCTATCGTCTGCCACTCGTGTGACGATATCCCAACCCGAAACATCAGAGCCCCGCGAACGAGCATCCGCCACGACCAATCTCGCGGAGGAGCCTCCGATTGGCGCGAGCGTGGACATCGCACGCCATGACGAGACCCTGCACGACGCGTACTCGGCCCTTCGTTCCTCCAACTACCGCCGATTCGCGGCGGGTTTTTTGGTCTCTTCGACGGGCCTTCAGATGCTCGGGGCGGGGGTGGGCTGGGAGATCTACGAGCGGACGAAGGACCCGCTGGCGTTGGGATGGATCGGCGTCGCCCGGGCTCTTCCGGTGATCCTGTTTGCGCTCCCCGCGGGGCAGATCGTGGACCACTTCGATCGGCGGAAGGTGCTGGTCCTGACGCAACTCGCGATGGGGGCCGCCGCGGCGCTCCTGGCGTTGGCCTCGGCGTTGCCGTCGATGCCCCTCTGGACGCTCTACGGCGCGCTCTCACTGATGGGCTGCGCCCGCGTGTTCAACGGTCCATCGCGGGCCACGTTGCTTCCGCTTATCGTCGATCGCGACACGTTTGCCAATGCCGTCACCTGGAACAGTGGTGCGTTCCACTTCGCCGCGACGATTGGCCCGATCCTGGCCGGCATCCTCCTCGCGGCGTTCAACGCAGCCTGGCCGGTCTACGCGATCACCGCGGGTGCATGCTGGATGTTCGCCATGTCCGCATCGCTGCTCAATCCTCGTCCGAGTGATCTGGCGAAGGGGCCGATCTCACTTCGCTCGATGGTCGCTGGTGCTCGCCACGTGTACCAGGAAAAGACGATCCTGGCGGCCATCACCCTCGACCTCTTCGCCGTCTTGCTGGGCGGGGCCACGGCGCTCTTGCCGATCTTCGCGAAGGACATTCTGAAGGTGGCGCCGACCGACTATGCCTGGCTTCCCGAGTTTGCACGCGCGTGGATCGTCCAGGAGGAAATCCGATACGGCATCCTCCGGGCCGCGCCGTTCGTGGGTGCCGTGCTCATGACCCTCGTCCTTGCCCACCGCCCCCCAACGCGCAACGCGGGTCCGATGCTCCTCGCGGCCGTGGCCGGCTTCGGCTGCTGCATGATCGTCTTTGGTCTTTCGACCTCTTTTATGGTTTCTCTCGTGGCGCTGTTGGTGTCGGGTGCGATCGACAATATCAGCGTCGTCATTCGCCACGTGCTCGTCCAGGTCCGCACGCCCGATGCCTTGCGTGGGAGGGTGTCGGCCGTGAACTCCGTCTTCATCGAGTCGAGCAACGAACTCGGAGGGTTTGAGTCGGGCCTGGTTGCGAAACTCGTCGGGCCAGTGTTCTCCGTCGTCAGTGGAGGCGTCGGCACGGTGGTGGTGGTCGTCGCCGTCGCGCTGGCGTGGCCTCAGGTTCGATCCCTACGCGACCTGCTCAAACCGTAGCGTGCGGAGTACCGCAGCGTCCGGTTTTCGAGTCCATGTTGCCCGAGGACGCACCGCCGCTACCATTGCCCCGATCGACCGAGGTCGGTCGCGCCCGCGTGCTCCTGATCTGGAGCCCGTCCTTGACCGGACACGAGGGTCTTCGCCGGAGAGGTGGCCGAGAGGCTGAAGGCGACGGTTTGCTAAACCGTTATACGGCCCTAAAGCCGTATCGGGGGTTCGAATCCCCCCCTCTCCGCTTCAAGATCGAGGGTCGTCAGTTTGTGCCTGCAAAGCAGGCCTGAACCGACGACCCTCGATTTCGTTTTTGGTGCGCGCCCTCAAAAGTGTCCCCAGACGGCCAAAGCGGCGTGGTGGCATTTCAGCACCGAACGGATGCCTTCGCCATTCGTGCATGTTTTGTTTTTCGCTCAGCGCGCGGGCGGGATCAGCGGCGACTTCGCCGCGGCGGCCCAAGCTTCGGCGGCAGCCTTCGAGAAGCCCTTGGGGCCGTCGGCGGCGACGAATCGCCGACGTTCATGACGGAGCACGCCCGCGGCAACCATGAACCGCGTGCAGACCCGAACGCGGTAGTCTGGCAGATCCCCCAGCGACTTCCGAAGCGTGTCGAACAGGAGCATGAAGTCGAACGGGTCCTTCCGACCGGCCGCGAACTTGACGACCGCGGCGGAGACCGCGTGCGGCGTCCGGAACGGCTCGGTCATCGGCCCGCGGTACTCGGTCAGCGTCTCCTGCCCGTCGAACGACTCGACCCGGTACTCGGTGATCCGAGCGCCCGTTCGGCCCTCACGCCTCGGCGGGCCAGCGGCGACACGGGCCAGTTCGGCCTCGACCTGGGTCCGGCCGCGGTTGAGGTGAGTCAAAGCGATCGACAGGTCGGCCGCCTTGGCCCCCTCCCGCGCGATGCGGGCTTCGAGGAGCACTTGGACGTTGCCGAGGGATTCGGACGAGGAGTTGGGGGTTGAGCGTGCCAGTTTCAGGGACTCCACAGGATGTCCGTACGATATGCGAGACTTCTGCCGGTGCCAGTTATTGGCTGACGGCACTTGGGATCGTGAAGCACGCATACCTACCTGAGATTGTTGAGCCGATCGCGACGAGCCTGCCAGTCCGGCACTACTCGCTCCAGTAGGCGGTAGAACCGTTGATTGTGCTTCATCACCTTTCGGTGGCAGAGCTCGTGCGCGACGACGTACTCGATGCACGATGGATGCGCAGCAACGAGGGAGGGGTTGAGCGTGATGGTTCCGGACGCGGAACAACTCCCCCATCGCCGGGACATCGTCCTGAGCCGCAGCGTCTCGGGACGGGGGCCAAGCCAAGGGAACCGACTGAGTAGCGTCTGTACATGTTCGGCAAACGCTGCGGCTGCACGCTCCCGCATCCAATCGTCGATCAGTCGCCGCACGTGCTTGGCGTTGCGAACATCTTGCACGACAACGCGGAGATACGGGCGGCTTAAAGCCACTCGCGGCTGCTGCCCCTCTAGAAGTTTCAGTCGGTACTGACGCCCGAGGTATCGAAAGGTCTCCCCCGGTACGAAGCGCCGGGGCGCAGGAAGCGGATGCAGGTCTTGGAACCGCAGTTGTTGTCGAAGGATCCACGGTGCCTGGCGCAGCACCATCGTGTCTACGGCTTCCGGGGATCGGCCTAGCGGACACAAGGCGGTCACGCGAAGATCGGGGTGCACGGTGAGCGCGAGGTCTCGCCGTGGACGCCAATCGGGCTCATACGCGATCAACGCGCTGCCAAACTGCAGAGTCCGTCGACCAGAAGCGGTCGGAGAACTCATTCCGGCACCTTCTTCATCGCGACTCCGAGTACGAGTTCAAGCATCGCATCGATCTCGTCAAATGTGAGTGTGACACCGTTGTGATTGGCCAGTTCGAAGAGCATGTCCTCGATGTCCGTTTCCATGCGGTTCTTGACATCGTCGTTCTTCTTCCAGTTGACAATGCGCAACCGGTGGATGATCTCGTCCGCACGCTGGGCGGCGTCGGCCGCCAGTTCACGGGCACGTGCCGCGGGCATGCCGTGCTTCACGAGACCTTCACGAAGAATGCCAAAGTACGATCGCTGGAGCTCGTTGTGTCGCACTGCGTCTGGCGTGTCATCTCCAGTGTGGCCCACGACGTGCCCCTGAATCTGCTGCACACGGCGCAGATACTCAAGGTCTGAAATCCTCTCCGCCTTGTACTCGGCGATGGCATCTTCCAGCATGGTCGAGAACTTCTTGTAGAACGCCGGATCTTCATCCATTCGAGCCGTAATTGTGGCTTTCGTGCGATAAGCGATGGTGTCCGCTTTCGAGGACGGAGTCTCCAGCTTCTCAACCTCTTTGGCGAACGCATCCACGTCGAAGATGTTCACCAACGGAGTAAGCACTTCAGCGTCCACAGCCCCAACGTGCGCGTCGAGAAGCTTTTGGATCTTGCCCTCATACTCCTTGAAATCAACGACCTCTGCGTATCGTCGACGCACCGCGGCTCGAAGGGTCATGAAGAACTTGAGGTCTGACTTGTACTTGGTGATCTTGGTCTCTGGAGTATCCGTGATGAACTGCACCGTGGACAGTGCAACGGCGAGCGACCGGCCAAAGTCGCGTAGCCTCTCGTAGAACCGCACCCGTTCGGCCTCATCTGCAAGGTGCCGCTCGTAGGCCTCCTCGTCACGCTTGTTGGCGACGGTCTTGAAGATGTCCCACAGGTCGGAGTGCCGTTGCGGAAGCCGTCGCACCTCGTCGCTCACGTCCGTGACGGCGTCTTCAACGTCTGCTTCGTTGAACTCTTCGAGGCTGCTGTAGAGGTCCAGCGCCTCATCGAGCCGCTTGAGCACGCCGCAGTAGTCGATGATGTAGCCGAAGTCCTTACCCTCGAACAGTCGGTTGACACGCGCGATAGTCTGGAGCAGTTCGTGCCCCTGCATGCCCCGGCAAAGGTACAACACGGTGTTCCGCGGCGCGTCAAAGCCTGTGGTCAACTTGCTCACCTCGATGATGATCTCTGGCGTTTCTGAGTGCTTGAAGGCATTGATGACTTGGCGGTTGTACTCCTTTTCCGTGCCGTATTTGGCCATCTGGGCCTTCCAGAACTTCACGACCTCCTCTTTGCTCTCGGCGTGAATGTCCTCTTCGCCCTCCCGTTCGTCGGGACCGGAGATCAGGACCTCGGACGTGACTTCGCCGAACTCGTCGAGAAACTCCTTGTACCGAAGGGCAGTGGCTTTGTCCGGCGCCACAAGCTGGCCCTTGAACGGCCTTCCCTTCCAGTTATCGACGAAGTGCTTGCCGATGTCCCATGCGATCACGCGAACACGCTGGAGCGCCTTGTTCAACTGCTGCTGTCGGCTGAACTTCTTCTTGAGGTCGAGGGCCTGCTCGTCTGACAGGTTGGCGGTGATGCGACTGAACCACACGTCGATCGCCTTCTGGTCGACCTCCTGATCTACGTGCCGTCCCTCATACAGCAGCGGTACGACGGCCTTGTCGTTCACCGCGTCGCGGATTGTGTACGTGGGCTCGAAGATCCCGCCGAACTTCTCGACCGTGTTCCTGTCCTTCTTCATCACCGGGGTGCCAGTAAAGCCAATGAAGCACGCGTTCGGCAACGCTTTGCGCATACTGGCGTGCAAGGACCCATACTGAGTGCGGTGGCTCTCATCTACGAGAACGAAGATGTTGGGGTTCTCGTTGCACACGCCGCGGGCCCGCTCCACCGCCACTGCACGAGGAAGCGACCGTCGTTCGATAGCCGAAGGTTGGTGCTTGCCCATTCGCGCGTGACGTCCGTCATGAGTGTCTGGATGCCTTCAGAGGTCAACCTTTGGAGACACAACTCTGTTCCCGAACTGACCGCCACAACGTCGCCCGTCGTGTTGGCGCACGCGGAAAACGGGGCACCCGTGATCGCGGGCCGCGGCGTGCGCCCCAACAACTCCCCTTCCGCCGACCAGTCGATCCGGGCGCCCGTCGCATCGACGACCCAGATGGATTCGCCGGCGCCGAAGCCCACGGCGAAGGGAATCGCGTCGATGCGGGCGGACATCAGAATTCCTGTCTTCGCGTACAACTCCCTCAGCGCCCACTCTGCTCGAAGAGAACGCCGCTGGGCTACCCCAGGGCTGCCCGCGCGGGCTACCTGGCTCCAGAGAATTGCCTCCGTCCGTGAGACGTCACCGCCCGCGGACAACAACCTGGCTCGCTGCACCTCGCTCAGCGCGAGCGATTCCTCGGTGGCGCGACGTGCCCGGTCCAAATCTCCGGCAAGGCCCGCAAACCCCACGGCCGCACCGACGACCGTTATCAGGAGGAGGGCCGCAGTTATCGCGACGAGGCGATGCCTCGACGCGAGCCTCTTCAAGACGTAGAGAACGCTATCCCGGCGGGCTCGAACTGCCCGCCCATCGAGGAAGTCCTCGAGGTCCGCCGCCAACTCACCCGCGCTGGAGTACCGGCGCTCGGGCTCCTTGGACAAGCAGGTGAGCACGATGGCCTCGACATCGGCGGGTATCTTCTTGACAAAACGAGAAAGCGGAATGGGCGGTGTCTCTCGGGCATTGCGAGCGATGTCCATGAAACCGCCATCGCATGGGTAGGGCATCCGCCCGGTGAGAAGACGGTACAGGATCAGCCCCAGTGCGTACACGTCCGTGCGGGTTCCGACCCGAGAACCGTCACCTTCGAACTGCTCTGGCGCCGCATATGCCGGCGTGCCGACGAACTCGTGCGTCAGCGAGACTCCGTCGGGCATGACCAGGGGGCGGGCGATCCCGAAGTCGACCACACGGGGTGTGCCGTCCGTTTCAACGATGATGTTCGACGGCTTGAGGTCGCGGTGGATCACACCCGCGGCATGCGCGTGGGCCACCCCCGAGGCGACACCGAGCATGAGCCTCAGCAAAGCCCGCGTGCGTGCACGGATCGAAGTCGGGGGATCTGCCCAGTGTTCCCTGACATGTTGATCGATCGGCACCCCGCGGACAAACTCCATCGCGACGAATCGCTGACCATCCGGCGTGATCCCAGAATCGAAAACCGTGACGAGGTTGGGGTGTCGAAGCGCCGCGGCCAACTCGACCTCACGAGCGAACCTGCGTCGCCTTGCTTCGCTGGTGAATGCAGCGCCGAGCATCACCTTGACGGCAACCTCCCGGCGCGTGGCGCACTGAACTCCCCGATAGACGACGCCCTGCCCGCCTCGCGCAACCTGCTCCGTCACCTCGTAGCCCGGGATCTGAAGACGCAGGTCGGGGTGCTCATTGACCTCTTCGCGGATCTTCCCCACTCCCTCAGCCGAGTTCAGAATCTCGCAAACCTCACCGCCCATCGCATCCAGGAATTGCTGGTTGTCCCGTATGTCGTTCGTTAGTCGACGACATATCGGGCACACTTCGACATGATCGCGTACACGTTCCTTGCCGACGCCGCGAAGTGCATACGCCTCCAACTCAGCCAGGGATGGGCAATGAAGACTCAACTCGTCATCCTTTTTTGGACGCTTCGG
This sequence comes from uncultured Phycisphaeraceae bacterium, assembly GCA_964543905.1. Classification (GTDB taxonomy): domain Bacteria; phylum Planctomycetota; class Phycisphaerae; order Phycisphaerales; family UBA1924. Next base: position 18,142 of record CAZIZO010000005.1, on the reverse strand, counting down.
CAAAATCGATCATGATCTCCCGCAGCCGTCTCGAACGCCGAGTGTTTGACCGCGTAGACCATTTCTACCTGCATGCCGTATTGGTTGTCCGCAGCATTCGCCGACATGCCTCGGAGCGCAAAACATCTCGAACGCGCCAAGTGCCCTGACCTTTTCCCGGTGAGCGTGCCAGAGTCTATGAGAGTCCGCGCACCGCTGCACCCCCGCTGCCGGGCAGACCGGAGCGAAGCGGAGTGTGATCCGGTAGTGATCGGCAGCGGGGCTGGTGGTCGGGAGCCCAGCGCACTTGGGACCTGCGGTTGTTGTCGTGCGTCCGCCACGATTCGATGCGTAGTTTCGCGTCCTGCCGCGAGGAATGGATCTCGCCGTTGAGCATCTCGTCGCGCAACTTGCCTCGGCCGTCGAGCCATCGCCGAGGTCAGGCCGGACATGCCGACGCCGGTCGCATAACTTCAAAGAACATCTCTCTGGCTGGCTGGCACCGCTATGCATCGAGTGCTCCGATCTGGAGCCGCCGCAACAGCCGAGCCTGGGCCTCGATGACGCGATTCTGGGCGTCCACAAGGTCCTGAAGAACCCCGTTCAAATCGAGGTCCTTTTCATCGAAATCGGGGTAGGCGGATTTGAACCGCCGACCTTCTGACCCCCAGTCAGACGCGCTAAACCAAGCTGCGCTATACCCCGTGGCACATCAGGTTGTCGTACGCCAGACTTTAGGCCGCTCCTTCCGGAAGGCCAATCCTAGAGCCTCATCGTTCTCTCGCCATTCGAGAGCGACGGTCGATCGAGCAGGGAGCCATTCCCGAGGTCGACCGAATCCGACACGGGGCCATGGACGTGCAGGAACGACCCACACTTAGGGGCCGGACGCTTGGGCTCAGTTCCTCCTACCCTCCGCTTTCCATGCCCGATCCGCGCGAAACTCCGGCCATGCAGCAGTATTACCGCTTCAAGCAGCGGCATCCGGACTGCGTTCTCCTGTTTCGCATCGGCGATTTTTATGAGATGTTCGACGATGACGCCGTTCGGGTCTCCAAGGCCATCGGGCTTACCTTGACCCAACGCACGGAGGGCGTCCCGATGGCGGGTGTGCCCTTTCATCAGTTGGAGGGCTACCTCCGAAAACTCCTCCGCGCCGGGTTCCGCGTCGCGGTGGCCGAGCAGATCGAGGACGCCGCCCAGGCCAAAGGCCTTGTCCGGCGCGAGGTCACGCGCGTCCTCACGCCCGGCACCCTCGTCGACGAGACGCTGCTCGACGGCGAGGCCCCCAACGCCCTTGCCGCGATCGCCTTTACGGACTCGGGCGAGCACGCCCCTGCGGCACTTGCGATCGTCGAGGCCTCCACGGGCAAGTTTCTGGTGTTCGACGCCCGGCCCAACGCGATCATCGACGAACTCATGCGACGCGGCGTGCGTGAGGTCCTCTACCCCGCCACCGCCGACGCCAAGGTTCCTCCTCGCGTTGAGCACCTCATCGCCGCCCTGCGCATTTCGGGCACGCCTCGCCCCAGTTGGCACTTTCGCCACGATGACGCGCGGCAAGCGCTGCTGTCGCACTTCTCCGTGCGGACGCTCGCGGGCTTCGGCCTTTCCGACACCGACCCGTGCATCTCTCCGGCCGGCGCCGTTCTTCGCTATCTCCAAGAAACCCAGACACCCGGGGGGAGCGAAACGCCCGCGAACTCCGCGCTCGCGCCCTCGCTGGCCCACCTCCAACCTCCACGCCGAGAATCATCGGACAACGCGTGCGTCATCGACGCGGTGAGTCTTCGGTCCCTCGAAATCGAGCGCACGGTCCGCGCGGCCGGCGGCGCCGCGGGCGGATCACCCGCCCTTGACGGCTCGCTTCTGGGCATCTTCCTCTCCGGGAAGGGCGTCTGCCGCACCGCCATGGGCAAGCGAGCCCTGCGTGAGTGGTTCTGCCGCCCGTTGCGGAGTCTTCCGGCGATCAACGCCCGTCACGACGCCGTCGCACTCCTGACCAGCGACCGCACGCTCGCCACCGCGTTGGGCGAACTCCTCGACCAGGTTCAGGACATTCCGCGCATCGCCGGTCGGATCGCCCTCGCTCGTGCCACACCGCGCGATCTGGTCGCCCTCGCGGCTTCCCTCGCACAGGCCACCCCGATCGCCGACACCATCGACCGCGCCCCCGCCATCGCCCACCTCCACGCGCGGATCGCCCCCACGCGGGCCACCCTCGCACCTCTCGCCGACACCATCCAGCGATTCTGCGTCGATTCCCCGCCACCTCATCTCCGCGACGGCGGCCTCTTCAAAGACGGCATCGACCCCGCCCTCGACGAGGCTCGCATGCTCCAGCGTGACGCCGGCGCCTGGCTTGCCGCCTATCAAGCCCGTCTGATCGAGCAGCACAAACTCCCAAGCCTCAAGGTCGGCTTCAACAAGATCTTTGGCTACTACATCGAACTCCCCTCGGCCCAGGCCCGCATCGCCCCCCCCGAACTCACCCGAAAGCAAACGCTCAAGAACGCGGAACGCTTCATCACGCCCGAACTCCGCGAGTTCGAGGGTAAAGTAATGAACGCCGAGGCAAGAGCCTTTGAGCGGGAGCGAGAACTCTTTGCACAACTGTGTGGACAAGCCACCACGGTCCTCACGGACATCACCGCCTACGCCGAAGCGCTCGCCGAACTCGATGCCCTCCTTGGGCTGGCGGACAAAGCCCACAAGCGAGGCTGGGTGCGTCCCGCGATGGTTGAGCAACCCGTCCTCCAGATCCATGGTGGACGCCACCCCGTCCTGGATGAACTCCTCTCCTCCAACTTCGTGCCCAACGACGTTGAACTCGGCGACGCCGCGTTTTTCGCGTATCCGTCCGATGCGAGTGCATCGTCGCCGGGGTCGATCGACGCACGCAAACGAGCACGCGGGGACGCGGCCACCTCTTCGCATTCCCACGAACTCCGAATCGCCGATGGCGCGTCGCACGTCGTGGGCGCCAACCTCCGGGCCGGCGTTCGCGCGGCGCAAAAGACGCCTCCCTCCTCTTCGCTCGCCCTGATCACCGGCCCGAATATGGCGGGCAAGTCGACGTTTATCCGCCAGGTTGCGCTCATCGCCCTCCTCGCCCATGCCGGCTCGTTCGTGCCCGCGGATCGCGCCACCGTCGGTCTGATCGATCGCATCTTCACCCGAATCGGCGCGGACGACGCCCTGCACGCGGGGCAGTCCACGTTCATGGTGGAGATGATCGAGACCGCCAACATCCTCAATCACGCCACGCCTCACTCCCTGGTGGTGCTCGATGAAGTGGGGCGGGGCACCAGCACGCTCGATGGCCTCTCCCTCGCCTGGGCGATCGCCGAGCACCTAGCCGCCACCACGGCCCGCGCGCTCTTCGCCACGCATTACCATGAGTTGACCGAACTTGAGGACCGTCTCACGGGCCGAGTGAAGAACCTCCATGTCGCCGTCCGCGAGTGGCCCCCGGGCGACCCCCACGCCCAACTCGTCTTTCTCCACCGCATTCTGCCCGGTCGTACCGACCAGTCCTATGGCGTGCAAGTCGCCCGCCTCGCGGGTATCCCCGCGCCGGTCGTCGCGCGAGCCCGCGAGGTTCTCGAGTCCCTCGCCGTCCACCACGGCCCGGTCACCAGCAGGCCGCTTCCCATTGAAGCGCCTGCCACGTCGAAACGATCGCGAGCCCGCGCCAGTGACAGCGCGAACACCCACGCCTCGCAGGGGTTCCTATTCAGCGCGGCTACGCCGCCCCACCCCGCCATGCTCGCGCTTCGAGAACTCAAACTGGAATCATTGACACCCCTTCAGGCCTTCGACCGTCTACGCGAACTCGCCGATCTCGCCCGTCGTGACGCCACGACTTAGGCGCGATCACCGGGTCGGGCTCGCCTCCCGTGCCGCGTGCTGCAGCGCCAGGAGCGAATACGCCGTGATCAGCACGGGGTCATTCTCCAGCCAGCGATCATCCACGGACCTGAACGACCCATCCTCATTCTGCAACTCACCCAGGCGATGGACGAGGTCCGCCGCCCACCGCTTCTCGCCTCCCGGCGTCGTCACCGTCGCCGAGCCCCACGCGTCCAGCGCCTTGGCCATGACCACGTAGTAGTAGTACAGCCCGTCCGTCCCCATCCCAGGGTTCTCGCGCACCGTGTAGTTTTCGCCGATCCATCGCAGAGCCTCGGTCACGCGCGGATCATCCTTCGCCAGGTTCGCGTAGAGGTAACTCTTGAAACCCGAGTAGGTCATGGATCCGTACGCGCGAAGGCGGCTCACGCCCTTCCATGCCTCCACCTCGCTCACGCGGATGGACTTCTCGCTCTCCACGTCTTCACGGAAGGCCGAACCGACGATCCGCAAGAGGTGATTCGCGTCCTCGATGGACGACCGCACGTCAAACTCACTCGCGCTCTCGCCGTCCGAAGTTGGCCCCAGCACGACCTGCATCTCGGCCCCGCCCACCTCGAAGTTCGCCGCCTTCTCGTGCGTGACCTTGAGGCGATTCTCGATCTCGCCTTTCTTGAGCGTTCGAGGTTTGCCGTCCTCCCCGTTCTTCAGGACGACGTGTGCGACCGTGCCCTTCGGCCCAGACAGACTCTCGGCAATCTCCCCCGCCTGGCTCTGTCCGACCCCCACCCGGTCCTTATTCACGCTCGTCGCATACACAAAGCCCCCCTGCGTCGAGCCCTTCGCGTAGTCCATGTCATTGATCTTGGTGTCTCCAACGTTCTCCACCATCTGCGTTCGCTGCAAAAACACCAGCGCCCGCTTGAACGCTTCATCCGTCGGCTCGACGCCCGCCGCGTGCAGCGCATCGATCGCCCACGCGCTGTTCGACAGGTCCGGTCGCCCATGGCGTCCATACCCCCACCCGCCGTAGAACGGATCGTCTCGGCCGACCACCTTGGGGCTTTCGCCCAACCCCTCACGCGTCACGGCCCCCTCGCCGAACTGCAAACTCTTCAGAAACGCGACGCCCTTCTTCACCGCGTCCTTCGCTTGGGGCGTGTTCACCCCACTCAGCGCCGTCACGCACATCGACGTGTTATACCCCGGCAGCACCTTGTCGTAGATCCCGCCGTCCGCCTGCTGGTGGTTGAGCATGAACTTCACGCCCATCGCGACATGGGGATCGTGCTGCGTCACGCCCGGCTGCATCATCATCCCTCGAACCACCAAGCCTGTGATCGCCGGGTACGCCGGCCCCTGCTCGGGCACCGACCACCCGCCCGACGCCGGGTCCTGCTTCGTCCGCAGGTAGGCGATCGCTTTCGCGATCATGGCGTCCGCTCGCGTCCGTTCCGCCGCCGACAGTCGTACGTTCGGCTCGACGCCCCAACTCGTGGGAAGAGCGATGCCCATCGACACTCCCGCCGCCATCGCCATCACGAACGCGCGAATCTTCATCAAGGCCTCCGAGTTCTACCCCCTCGACCGCGATGATATCAAGATGTCCTCCTCGGCACTCGCAACAGGCGGCCGGCTTGGGTCGTTTCCCCATCGCACGCCCGGGGGGCCGAGCGTGGTACGCCGCTCCGTCTCGATCACGCTTGCAGATTGATCCGCGCGAAGTCCAAGGTCACCTCGCCCCGCTCTTGTCGCTCCCAGTACGCTCGCAACTCCGGCATGACAGGGTCCCAATCATGCCAGATCTTGACCGGGCCGAAGACGCAAGGCTGCCATCGGTACCGATAGTTCCAGTTGTGCGGCAGGACGAACGGGTTGACGCCCAACTCGTGCACCGCCTTCGCAAAGGCGGCCTGATCGTTGTACGGCATGGTCTGCATCCCGCCGGGCATCATGAAACGCACCGACGAGTCCATCGACTTGGCGAGTTCACCCCACTTGTCGAACAACGCGGCGTTCTGCTCGCTCTTGCGAAAGAAGAGCACGCCCGTGTTGTACTCGATAAGGTCGCCCTGGATGGACTTGCTGTACCGGCGAGCGAGCCCAGCCTCGCATATGGCGCACGCCAAGCCGTGACGAACGCCGGACTCAAAGCCGAAGTCCAGTTTTCCAAGCACCTCGGTGTCGGCGTCGAGGAAGAGTGTCTCGTCATACGGCGAGAGGGCGTACATCCTGGGCTTATCGAGCAGTGTGCTGCCGTCGGGCAAGTCCTTGACAGTGACATGCAGTTCGGGATGGTAACGGAACACCGATGCCGTGGAGCGGCGCAGATTCTCGTCGATCTTCTTGCTCTTGCCCCGTCCCCAGACGAGATAGAGCACACCCCTCTTGTGGACTTTGGTCGCCATGCCCGAAGGCTACGCGGCCAGCGATGGGAGGGACGGCCGTTCCGGGATGATCTCGAAAAAGTCCATCGTTTCCCCGGCGCGTTGCCGTTCGTTGAACTCCATGAGCCACGCTGGAACGTCGCCCATGTCGTGCCACACCTTGAGGGGGCCGAAACCCGTCCGATACCAAAGCGGGCGAAAGTTCCAGTTGCTCGGCAGAACGAAGGGGCACATCTTGACCTCCTCCACCGCGAGGGCGAAGCCCGCCTGATCGTTCAAGGGCATGCGCCGGACCTGTCCGTTGTGCACAAAGTCGAGGGACGAGTCCACCTCGCGGTTGAGTCGCGCCCAGGCTTTGAAGAGCGAGTGACAATCGGGACTTCGATCAAAGAAGAGCACCCCGGTGTTGTATTCGACGAGGTCCCCCCTGGCGGCCCGCGCGAAGCGCCTTGCGTACGGCGCCTCGCACACACAGCACGCGAGGTGATGGCGATGGGCCATCGCGAAGCCGAAATCCAGCGCGTCCATCACGACGGTGTCGATATCAAGGAAGAGCGTCAGATCAAAGGGCGAAAGTTCGAACATCGCCGCCTTGTCCAGCAGCGTGGAGCCCGTGGGCAACTCGACCACCTTGACGGGGATGCCCTCGTGGAAGCGGTACAGCGACTTGACCGATCGATCGAGCGCGTGGAGCATGCGATCGTTGCCACGAAGGTCCCACCCGAGATAGACGACGCCAACGCTGGTCATGGGTTCTCTATCGACTCCCGCACGTCGCGCGGGACAGTCCGAAGCCTGCGACCGCCTCGCGTCGGCACCAACCAACGAAAAACCCCTCCGATGGGGGAGGGGTTGGTGTTGCCGTGGACTTGACGCGGGCGAGCGTACGCGGGCTCGCCAAGATCAGTTCTTCGACGCGCTGCCCGTGATCTGCATGCCATAGAACGAGCGGTAGACAAAGAACGCGGAGATAGCGAAGAAGGCGATCGTGAGCCCCGTCACCAGCCCCGAGTTCTCCGGCTTGGCCTTCATGCTCACCGCCAGTTCGACGGCGAGCAAGCCGAAGAGCGTGGTGAACTTGATGACGGGATTCATCGCCACCGACGAGGTGTCCTTGAAGGGATCGCCGACGGTGTCGCCCACCACGGTCGCCGCGTGCAGATCGCTGCCCTTGCCTCGCCCGGTGCCCTTGAACGCGGGATCGGTTTCGACGATCTTCTTCGCGTTGTCCCAGGCGCCGCCGGCGTTCGCCATGAAGATGGCCTGGTACAGCCCGAAGAGCGCGATCGAGATCAGGTAGCCGATGAAGAAGTACGACTCATAGAACGCGAACGCGAGGGTCGCGAAGAAGACGCCGAGGAAGATGTTGAACATGCCCTTCTGCGCGTACTGCGTGCAGATGGTCACGACCTTCTGGCTGTCCTCGACGCTGGCCTTGGTCGCGCCCTCGAGGCGGATGTTCTTCTTGATGAACTCGACGGCACGGTAAGCGCCGGTCGACACGGCCTGGGTGGAGGAGCCCGTGAACCAGTAGATCACGGCGCCGCCCGTGATGAGGCCCAGGAGGAACGGCGGGTGCAGGAGCGAGAGTTTGCCTAGGAGCGCCGGGTCAAGCCCGTGCGTCAGGGCGACGATGATCGAGAAGATCATCGTCGTCGCGCCCACCACCGCCGTACCGATGAGCACGGGCTTGGCCGTCGCCTTGAAGGTGTTGCCCGCCCCGTCGTTCTCTTCGAGGCACTGCTTGGCGGCCTCGAAGTCGGGCTTGAAACCGTAGTTCGTCTCGAGGTCCTGCTCGATGCCTTTGATGCTCTCGATGGTGGAGAGTTCGTAGACGGACTGGGCATTGTCGGTGACCGGTCCGTACGAGTCGACGGCGATCGTGACGGGGCCCATGCCAAGGAAGCCGAAGGCGACGAGGCCGAAGGCAAAGACCGCGGGGGCCATCATGATGGTGTGCCCGTTGGCCATGCCCGGGAACATGTTGCTGACGAGATAGGCGGCTCCCATGAGCAGGACGATCGCGATGCCGAGCCAGTACGCGGAGAAGTTCCCCGCAACAAATCCCGAAAGAATGTTCAACGACGCGCCGCCCTGCTCCGACGACGTCACGACTTCCTTGACATGCCGCGAGTGCACGGAGGTGAAGACCTTGACGAGTTCGGGAATGATGGCGCCAGCGGCCGTCCCGCACGTGATGATCAGCGAAAGTTGCCACCACCAGTCGTCACTTCCTGCGATGGTCGGGATGAGGAGTCTCGAGACGATGAAGGTCAGGATGACGGAGACCACGGAGGTGATGACGACGAGGCTGGTGAGCGGGTGCTCGTAGTTCATCGTCTTGGAGTTGCCATACTTCGCCTTCGCCATGGCCTCGTTGATAAAGTAGGAAAGGGCCGACGCGATGACCATGATGATGCGCATCGCGAAGAGCCAGACGAGGAGTTGGATCTGGATCGTCGAGGCGGCGGCGGCGCTGCCCGCGGTCTTCTCGTTGATCGCGAGGAGGATGAACGAGATGAGCGCGACGCCCGTCACGCCGTAGGTTTCAAAGCCGTCGGCCGAGGGGCCAACCGAGTCGCCCGCGTTGTCGCCCACGCAGTCCGCGATCACGCCGGGGTTGCGGGCGTCGTCTTCCTTGATCCTGAAGACGATCTTCATGAGGTCGGAGCCGATGTCGGCGATCTTGGTGAAGATGCCGCCGGCGATGCGCAGCGCCGAAGCGCCGAGCGACTCACCGATCGCAAAGCCGATGAGGCACGCGCCCGACACGTCGCCCGGGACAAAGAGCAGGATCCCGAGCATGATGAGCAGTTCGACCGAGATGAGCGCCATCCCGATCGACATGCCGGCCTTGAGCGGGATCGCGTAGCAGGGGAAGGGCTTGCCACGCAGCGAGGCGAAGGCGGCCCGGCTGTTGGCGAAGGTGTTGACACGGATACCGAACCACGCAACCGCGTACGAGCCCGCGATGCCGACGAGCGAGAAGATGAGGATGAGCAGCACCTTGCCGAAGTCGAACTCGAGCAGGAACTTGAAGTACCAGAAGACGATCGCGGCGATGAACGCCCACAGGATCATCAGGAACTTGCCCTGCTGGATCATGTACGACTTGCACGTGGCGTAGATCAACTCGGAGACGTCGAGCATCGCCTTGTGCACGGGCATGTTCTTGAGTTGGGCGTAGATCGCCAGCCCGAAGAGCATGCCGAGCACGCTGACGACGATGCCGCCGTACAGGAGGTGGTCCCCCTGGATGCCCATGAACTTCTCGCCGCTGACGCGAGGGAGCACGAGGTTGGCCTCGCCGCCGGGTTTGTGGGCCGTTGCGGCGGCGGGCGCGGCGCCCGTCACAGCGTCGGTGTGCTGTGCGTTGGCGGTCGCGCCGCCGAAGAGCACGCCCGCGACCATCGCGACGATCGCCACAGCACGATGGAGGACCGAGCGCATTCGTGCGTTGTCCAGATGCATGATGGATTTCAACAAGATCAGGTCTCCTGATTCGAGGGGCACACCATCTCGGAGGTCTCTCCGCTGCGTACACCCGCCGTACTCATCTCACCGCTGGAGCCCCACACGGGCCGCCGAGCCCACGATCGTCACCGGGACGAACCCGGCGACCGCCCCCTCGAAGGTCTGGAAACTACCCAACCCGCGCCGGGGGGCCTCATTTTCGCGGCAACACTCCCAAACGTCAACCGGATCGCCGCCAATCCGGCCACTTCTCTGAAAACGTTCCGGCCGTACAGGATAAAGGCGTCTACGGAACCCGGCAATCTCCCAAACAAAAAGCCCCGGCATGCACCGGGGCGTAGTGGAGATCATAGGAGTTCTTATCGCGGGCCGGCGGAGCGCTCGCGATCGCCGCCTCCCATGCGGTCCGCCCCGAAGCCCCCCTTGGACGGGAAGGGCATATCTTCCTTGATGCGGCGATTGACGCTCTTGCGTGCGGCGCGGCGACGACGCTCGGAAGGCTTCTCGTAGAACTCCTTCCGCTTGATGTCCTTGGTCAAGCCCTCCTTTTCACAGAGTTTCTTGAACCGGCGCATCATCTGGTCGGTGGATTCCCCGCTGCGAGCCTTCACGCGAATCGCCATCGAAACCTCTCTTCAAAGGAGCAAAGTTCTATTTTCACGCCCGGACGTACATGCCGACCGACACCATTCCCGGCAGGGAAATGGGAGGGAAGTAAAGGACCGCTGCCCGGGAAAATCAAATCGCGGAAGAGGACCGAGATTCCACGTTCCGCCAGGCTTCGGCACCCCGCCTCGACGAAAGTTGGGAGGCTTGGTGGGGTATTGGACGGGGCGGGTAGGAGTATATGGAGTGAGCGGGCCGATCGGGGATTCACCGAGTTGCAATCACGGCTTGCCCGGGTTATCGAATGAGCATCTCCAGGGGAGAAGAACTTGCATGTCGCGAGCCAAAAGTCGCATATCCCGATCTCGATTCGCGGGATGGGGCAAGGTCAGTGCGGACCTCGAGTCTTACGAACTTAGACCCAAAGGCAACTCGGCCCCGACGCACGTCGCCGGGGTCATTTCTTTGCTCCCTCCGGCTCGGGTCCTAGGGCTCTCTCTCGACTGGCTCTCTGTCCTCTGACGCTCGGGCCACCCCCTCCGGCACGTCCTTCCTTTCATAGGGCATGGCGAAGACGCCGCGGACCGCCGTCGCCTTCCCCGTGCTCGTGAGGCGCGACAGCGTGACGGGCGTGTCGGGGGCGGGCTTTTTTCCATCGCTCGTCGCGTTCGAGACGCGGATGACGACGCCCTCATCGTTGGGGAAGTTGGGGTCGTAGACGTGGAGGTCGACGCCGCGACCGCCTTCTCGCGCCTCGAACTTCCAGCAAAGGACCTGGTGGTTCTCCCACGGCTTGCCCGCGATCTTTGCCTGTTCCTCGGCGTGCCGCACGAGCACGAGGCCGATGGGCACGAGTTCGCCCGCACTCACTTTCGTGGCGATCGTCTTGATCTCCGCCACCGACCGCTCGCTCGGGCTGTCGGCTCCGGCGTCGGGCAGCCGCATCCATCGCAGGAACTTGATCGCGTAGATGCTGCCCGTGCCCCACGACTCGACCTGGCGCTGATACAAGTACTCATACAGCGGCGTGCCCGCCTCCGGCGGCTTGTCGATGTTTGGGACCGCCAGGCCGGCGTGGAAGAAATCCGCCGCCGCCATGCACATCCCGCCGCAGAGGCCGAAGTTCTTGGGAAGATCGAAGTTCTGGTCGATGACGCCCTTGAGCGTCTTTTCCCAGCCGGACGTCGCCTCCCGCAGCGACGTGGGCAGCGGCGAGCCGTTGAACGAGTTGCGGAAGGCAAACCCGTGCCTCGCGACCCGGAACTCGGAGCCTGGCCTCTTGCCCGGAGTGGCGGCGGCGATCGACCCGGTTGCGCCATGGCGAGCCTCGGTGGGGGGCGTGTGACCTCGGAGCCCCATGTCGGCGATCATCACGACGGCGATCATGAGGGCGGGTTGGCGCACGGCGTAGGGTATCACCCATGACGACTGCGTCGGAGGTCGGGCACCTCGTGGACGAGTGCCGTGCGAAATGGTTGCCGCGGGCCTCCCCGAGTGTGCGTCACACAAACTGATCGCCCAACAACTTGAGACGAACTTGCATGGGTGATGCCCATGTTCGCAGGATCCTTCGCCAACGCGGAGTTTCAAGAGTCGTCTCGGCCCCGGGCACGTCGAGGTGCGGCTCCGCTGTTCGTTCGCTCATTTCATGTACTTTGAGGGATGCTTGATGCGTCAGATAACGATCCGGATTTCGGCCACGCTCGCTCTGGCCTGCGCCTCGGTGCTTGGGCCCACGTCCCGCGCGCAAGGCACTCGCGCGGATTACGACCGCGCCGCCGCGCTCCGTGGACGCACGGCGGGCAAGGTCGCCAACACCATCACGCAGTTCCAATGGACCAACGACGATCGCCTCTGGTACGCGCTGCAACTCGGAGATGGCCGCGTACTGTACTTCGAGGTCAACGGCGTGACGGGGGAGAAGCGACCGCTCTTCGACCATGCACATGCCGCAGCGAAGATCGCCCGCGCCGTGGGCCGCCCGGTCGAGCCTGACCAAATTCCCATCGACCGATTGCACGTCAGTGCGAAGCACGTAGATGCTCTGCTGGGTACCACGGCGTCCGTGCTCCGGCTCGACCGCGCGTCCGGAACGTGGGTCGAGATCGAGGCGCAGGCCCTTGAACGGGATGGGCACCCTTTCGTCCTCTCAGGCGTGAGTGGACGGACGCGGGGTGCCTCGAGCGCGATCATCGTGGACAATCAGACGGACGGCGCCCTTTCGCTCTTCTGGCTCAACGACGGTAACCCGGTGGCGTACGGCGTGGTGAGTGCACGGGCGGTGCGACGCCAGCACACCTTCGGTGGTCACCGCTGGCGCATGACTCGCCCGGACGGGACGATCGTCTTTGAAGGGGCCTCCGCGGAGTTGCCGGGCATCGTCGTCATCCGGCAGCAGGCACCCTCCCAACCACCCGATGCTCTTGCTCCTCAAAGCCCAACCCGGACTTCGTCAGCCGGCACGCCGGAGAAGCGTCAAGCGCGTCTCCAGGACGGAAATGTCATCCTCGTGACAGGAGGCACGGAGCAAGTCCTCGCACGCGCGGAGGATCGTCGGATGGGAGAGTTTACTGGCCCCATCGACTGGTCGCCGGATCGGACTCGCTTCGTAGCCCGATTTCAGATGAGGGACGCCGCGCATCAGGTGCACGTGGTGGAGTCGTCTCCGACGGACCAGGTGCAGCCTCGTCTGCATTCCTTTGAGTATCACAAGCCCGGCGATGCGATGGACGTGGCCATGCCGCGACTCTTTGACGCGGAGCGTGGGGTGGAGATTCCCCTCGACACCAGTCTCTTCAGCCAGCCACGGATGATCGAGCAACTCGGGTGGCTCGCGGACTCGACGCAGTTTTCGTTCGTGGACACGCCGCGTGGACACTCGGTCAGTCGGCTGGTGGGCGTCTCCCGCGACGGCCAAGCCTCGACCATCGTCGAAGACTTGTTTCCCACGTTCGTAGATGTCACGAACTCGCAGTATCTCCACCGAATCAGATCGAGCGGCGAGGCGTTGTGGATGTCCGAACGGGACAGGTGGCGGCACCTCTACCTCATCGACGAAACTCCCGGACGTTCAACCGCGATCCGCAACCAGATCACGTCCGGCCCGTGGGTGGTTCGTTCGGTGGACCATGTGGATGTCGAGAAGCGTCAGGTGTGGTTCCGAGCCGGAGGAATCCACCCTGGTCAGGACCCGTATTCCCTCCATGCCGCGAGGGTGAACTTTGACGGCACGGGCCTGACGATCCTCACCGAGGGTGATGGGACGCACGACGTCAAGTTCTCGCCCGACCGGCGTCTGTTGCTGGATCGAGACTCCAGAGTCGACATGCCCGGGATCACCGAACAACTATGACGCGTCGGGACCGGGGATGTAGTCAGCCATGATTCAGTGTCCTCTAAGTCATGGATTTGGCGGCTTGCTCGTGCTGCCCCGCACACGCTGCGCTGGGGCGTTCAGTCGCTACCCGTGCCGTCAATGGCACGCGGGGGCACTTCCGGTGGATTCGGCAGGACTGTGAGCCGACTTGAGCGACACGTTCCCATCATGTTTCGCCCCGAGCGCGCCGCTTTGATACCGGCGTGTCGGGACGCGCGTCCCGCCAGCCACCCCCTGATCGCCGCGGCGGAGAATCCCGCTCGGCCACGGAGCACTCGCATGGATACTCGGAAACTCTCGGTCGGACTCGTTTCGCTCGCTCTGCTCGCCGGTGCGGGCGCATGGGCGTTGGCCCAACCCGGACAGCCGCCCCAGCCCGCGGGCAACACGCAGCCCAAGGGCGAAGAGAAGGAAGGCGACGAGGAGGAAGTCATCACGCTCGACAAGGCCCCGGAGGCCGTCCGCGCCGCCGCGATCAAACTTGCGGGGGATGCCAAGAACATCACCAAGATCATCAAGGAGGAGGACGACGAAGATGTCGTTACCTACGAGATCGAGTACAACGAGGGCGCAGGGGCTGCGGCCATCAAGTGCGCCGCGATCTTTTCCGCCGCCGGCGACCTGATGGAAACTGAGAAGGCAACCACCGAGGCCAAACTCCCGGCGGCGGTGATGGCCGCGCTGAAGAAGGATTATCCAAAGGCCACCTTTTCCGACCCCCAGACCGTGACCAAGATGTTCTACGAGATCGAGGTGGTGATCGACGGCAAGAAGCACGAGGTCAAGGTCGATGCCTCGGGCAACATCGAGGACGAGTCCGAGGGCGGCGATGAGCACGGCGAGCACGCCAAGGGCGAAGGCCACGAGAAGGAAGAGAAGCACGAAGGCAAGAAGGACAAGAAGGACTGAGCGGGTATCCGAAGACCTGACGATCGCCACCACCGCGATGCGCCCCGCCCGGCGCGTCGCGGCTTGCCTCGCCGCCTTGCGCCGACACACGCCAGGGAGACCCGAACCATGCCCACTGAAAGATTCGAAGCCATGAAGAACAACCCGTCCTCGACGTACAGCAAAGTCCCCCTGGCGACCGCCGGGTTCTGGCTCATCAAGATCCTCGCGACGACCGTGGGTGAGGTCGGCGGGAACGAGGTGAGCATGAACCTCGGGCTGGGGTATCTCGCCGCCACGATGATCCTGGCGGGCGTGTTTCTTGCGTTGACGTTCGTTCAGATACGAGCGCGGCGGTTCCACCCCTGGCTCTACTGGGCGACCATCCTCGCCTCCACCACCGCGGGCACGACGCTGGCCGACTACGTGACGCGCTCCATCGGGATCGGATACACCGGCGGCTCGCTGCTGTTGCTGGGTCTGGTCATCGCGTCGCTGGTGACCTGGCGGCTGAGCGTCGGCACGCTCTCGGCCGACGACATCGCCGACCGCCGCTCGGAGTTCTTCTACTGGCTCACCATCACGTTCTCGCAGACGCTGGGGACCGCGCTGGGCGACTGGTTCGCCGACGTGGCGGGGTTGGGATACGCCTGGTCAACAGCGGTGATCGCGGCGATGCTCGTGGTGATCCTCGCGCTGCACCTGCGCCGCGTCGGCAACCCGGTGATTCTGTTCTGGGCGGCGTTCGTGCTCACGCGGCCCTTGGGGGCGGTCTTCGGCAACCTGTTCGACAAGCCCGCCGAGAGCGGCGGGATGGGCCTGAGCCGCCCGGCGATCCTCGCCGTCATGCTCGCGCTCATGGGGATCGCCATGTGGGTGTTCCCGCAGCGGGCCAAGAAGCACAAGACGGCGGAGCGGCCCGCGGTGGGCTCGGGTGCCGTCGTGGCCGAGGCCTCTCCGTCCTGACACTACGATCCACCCATGCGTGTCCTGATCGTCGAAGATTCCACCGTCCTCCGCGACTCGCTGGCCCAGGGGTTGCGCGAGGCGGGGTACGCCGTGGACGCGGTCGCCGACGGGAAGCGCGGGCTGATCCACGCGCAGACCACCGACTACGACGTGATCGTGCTGGACTGGATGCTGCCGGAGATGGACGGCGTCGCCGTGCTCTCGCGATACCGGGCGTGGGCGAGCGACCGGAAGATCCCGGGCGGTGGGGCGGCTGTGCTCATGCTGACGGCCAAGGACACGCTCGACGACAAGGTGCGCGGGCTGACCACCGGGGCCGATGATTACCTCGTCAAGCCCTTCGCGTTCAAGGAACTCCTGGCGCGGGTGCAGGCCCTCGCGCGGCGGCGGCACGGCGCGCGAGCCCCGGTCGTGCGGGTCGGCCCGCTCACGATCGACACCGCGGCCAAGACAGCGCACGTGGACCGCGGGTCCGGCACGGCGGTGTCCGTGGACCTCTCGCCCCGCGAGTACGGGTTGCTGGCGTACCTCGCGGCCCATGCGGGTAAGCCGGTCTCTCGCGCCGAACTCGAGGAGCACCTCTACGACGACCGCTCGCAGGTCTTCTCCAACGCGATCGACTCGGCGGTCGCGGCGCTGCGCGGCAAACTCGACGCGGCGGGCTGCCCCGAACTCATCCACACGAGGCGCAAGGTCGGGTACGTTCTGAAGGAAAGCCCGGCATGACCAGCATCCGCCTCCGCACCGCCGCGCTCGTCGCCGTGTGCATCAAGGTCCTGCTCGTGGTCGGCGGGCTGGCGCTCCTGACGGTGCTGCGCGCGGCCCTGACGGCGCCCTTCGACGAGTCCCTTGCCGCGCGGGCCGAGGCCCTGCGCACGCTGGTCCGGGCGGATCACGGGCGGGTCGAACTGGACTTCGCCGGCGAGGCGATGCCGCGCTACGCGGTCCCCACACGGGGCGTGGTGGCGGGCGAGCACCCGGAGTACTTCGTCGCGTGGGTGCGCGAGCATGACTCCTGGCGCCTCCTCGAGCACGCCGAGTCGCTGCGCGACCCCGCGTGGCCCCCGGCGGGCGTGCGGGAGGGCGCGGCGGGGGTGATGGACCTGGCTCTGCCCACCGGCGCTCGCGGGCGCGGGCTGGTGATCGACTTTGTCCCCAGCGTTGAGCACGATGAAGGGAGCGAACGCCAGGGCGACCCGGACACCTCGACTCCCCGCGTCGCCGAGGGCGCAGCGGGCCACACCCCGCCTCGGGTGCGCCTGCTGGTGGCGATGTCGCGGACGCCGCTGGACCGAACGCTGACGGTCATCGGGTGGAGCATTTTCGCGGTGGGCGTGGCCCTGGCGCTGGCGAGCGTGCTCCTGGTGCGCTGGGCCGTGGGGCGCGGGCTGCGGCCGCTGACGGACCTCTCCGCGCGCGTGCGGGCCCTGGGGCCGGAGACGCTGGGGACGCGGTTCGAGACGGCGGGCCTGCCCGACGAACTCCGGCCCATCGCCGAGCAGTTGAGCGCCCTCCTGGCCCGGCTCGACGAGGCGTTCGAGCGAGAGAAACGCTTCAGCGCCGCGGCCAGCCACGAACTCCGCACGCCCATCACGGAACTGCGGATGCTCCTGGAAGTCGCCGCCAGCCAGCCGCGCACCAGCGAGGAATGGTCACGCACGACCGAGGCGGCGCTGGGCGTGCTCGCCCGCGCGCAGTCGCTCTGCGAGACGCTGCTGCGCCTCTCCCGCGCCGGCGCGGACAACTCCGTTCCCGGGGCGCAGGCCCGTACCGAGGTCGGCCCCGTACTCACGGAGCGGGCGGCCCACGCCCTGTCCGTGCACGGCGGCGACGCCCGCCGCCTGCGCGTGGAAGATGGCGGCGAGGTGGTCTCCAGCGTCGATGAAGCAACGCTCGCCTCGATCGTCGGCAACCTCTTCGACAACGCGCTCCGCCACGGCGGAGCGACGCCCAACGAGCCGGTCCTCGTCCGCGTGCGCCGCGACGCGAGCCTCGTCCGCATCGAGGTTCGCAACGCGGCCGCGACGCTGACCGACGATGACCTTGCGCGCCTCTTCGAGCCGTTCTGGCGCAAGGATGCCTCCCGCCACGATCAGCGCGGCTTCGGCCTGGGCCTGGCCGTCGCCCGCGCCCTCGCGCGTGCCGTCGGCGGGGAGATCACGGCCCGACGGGAGGAGCCCGGAGTGCTGGTGATGGAGATTCGCCTTCCCGCCGCGCGATGATCCTTGCTTCGCCACCACCCTCGGGTCTGCGGACGGCGCATCAAGGCCTTCCGCCGCCACCGTCGCCACTGTCTTGCCTTGCACCGTCGCCTAGGCCGCCACCGTCGCCGTCGTGACTTCCGACCACGGCCCCTTTTCGCCGCGGGTGCTCACCCAGCGGGCCATGTAGACGGCGGTCTTGCCGCCCTCGCCCGCCTTGAACTCGGCGCGGAAACTTGGGCGGGTCGTCATGGTCAGGAACGTGAGCGCGGCGGGGTCGGTGGGCGCGGGGGTATCGGCATCCACGAGTTTCACCCACACCTCGGCCCCGAGCACGCCCCGGGGCCGGGCGCGTCTCGTGGGGGTGGACTCGTCCACCAGGCGCAGGTGGTGCGTCAATCGCTGCCCGC
>CAZIZO010000004.1:0-273242 GCA_964543905.1 uncultured Phycisphaeraceae bacterium | reverse complement strand
TTGACTCGGACAAGAGCAACAAACTCTGTCGCCAAGCGCGGCTGTTCCCGCGGGCGTAGCAACGCGACATGGGCGGGGGAGTACCTACCGACCCCCTCACCCCTGCCGTTAGGCTTCCGGCTGTTGGGCTGGTGGTAGGCGCGGGCTGGCACGCGACCTGCATGGGCGCTGCGGGGCGGGAGGGGGGAAGTACATGATGAAAGAGAGAGATCATTCAATCTTTCAATACCTCCCTTACGCCCATGCACGCGCGTCCCCCGTGCGCGCGCGGTGAATGGGTGAAAGATTGAATGATTCGGTTCAGGCCAGCGCATACACCACCTTCGGCCGCGTCGCCGTCGTTTCCTCTTCCTGCCGCAACTGCTGGGTTTCCAGGAGGTTGTCGATGACTTCCTGCCGCTCCCGCTGCGTCAGCCACTGTGTTTTGCGGCAGAGTTCAGTCCGGGAGATCCTTCCACCCGCCTTGCGCACGACCCGGACGACGCGCTTCTGCCGGGCGTCGAACACGCCATCGGCGACCCACTCGTGGGCGATGTAGAGCATGCGGCGGGTCAGGTACGACGACAGGTCGCACGCCCAACGGGCGGCATCCGCATCGATCACCGGCTTCTGAGCGTTCGCCGAGCACGCGTAGATCAGGGCCAGGCGGCACGCCTTCTCCTCCGCGCGAGCCCACAACGAACGTCCCGCCTCGTCCGGCTTGCCGAGCTCGGCATCCACCATCGCTGCGAGCGCGTCGAACACGGCGCCAGCCTCCGGCGTGGACTCGACCACTAGCGGCTGGGGGTGTTCGGGGGCGAGGTTGCCGCCGGGCTTGAACGATCCCCACCACCCGGCGGCCTGCTTGAGCGTCTCGGGAACGGCGGTCGCCCGGGCCCGCTGCCGCGCCGGCGTCTCCGCCGCCTCGAATACCAGCAGCCGGGCGATGAACCCGTCGCTCAGGCTGTCGGCGGTGAGGGACTCGAAGAAGTGCTCGGGCACGGTCGTGCCGTACACGCTCACGCACGGCTGATCGACGACCTTGTTCCGCTTCTTGTCGGCGTAGGCCTTGCCGCGGAAGACGGTGTCGGCGCTGCTGTAGAGCTTCATCAGCGCCGTCAGCACGTTGAACAGGTGCGGGGCCTTCTTCGGGTCGCCGATGGTGCGGAGGAAGCGGCCGAACTCGTCGATCTGGAACAGGATCGCCGGCTCGGACTCGACGGCGGTGATCAGCCCGGCGTCCGATGCCAGGTCCTCATTCCCCTCGTGCTCGACCATGTCCGCGGCGAAGAGGATGTTCTTGTTGACCTTGCGGGCGTTGTCTTTGCCCGCGCCGGAGGGGGCGACGCCGACGCAGTAGACGTTGGTGCGGTTGCCCCGCTCGTCACGGACCTTGCGGGCGGCGAGCACGGCCTGGAGGCAGATCGCGGCCGCGAGCGCCAGCACCGGCTGCGGCCGCGTGGCCGTCGCCAGGTTGTGCGCGACCACCTGCTCGATGAAGCCGGGGACGCGGAGCAGGTGATCGGGGAACGGCCCGGGATCGGGCGGGCGCTCGGACCGGGGCCGCTCGCCCGACGCCCGTTTCCGCTCGGGATCAAACCCGGACAGGTCCACGCCGCCGAGATCCTCCGGCTGCTGGGCATCGCGGAGCCACCCGTGCGGGCGGTCGTGCGGCTTGCTGGAGGCATCGCTGACCTTGTGCCGGAGCTCCTTCTCCGACCACGGCGGCTGGCAGCGCGGGTTGTAGCGGCTCCACAGCAGCCCGAACGCCGTTTCCGCGTCGAGCCCGAACCCGTGCACCATCGCGGTCGCGGCCGCATACGTTTGGCTGTGCCCGCCGGAACCGGAGATCGCCGGCGGGATGCGGTCGAGGTACGCCTCGGCCCGGCGCAGCACGAGATCAGGTGCAGGAAGCGACTTCGAAGCTCCTGGCGCGGAGGCAGGGCGCGCCGGCAAGAGTGTCTCGCCGTGCCGCTGCTTCTTCACGGCCTCGGCCAGCGCCGCGACCGCCGCGCCCAGCGCATCGGAATCAACGACGGCGGGCTCGCCCTCGAGCGGGTCGTACGGCTCCCCGCTAGGGTGCATACTCGGGCCGACCACCGTCTGCGCCCCGGTGCTCCGCAGCTCGACGATCATCTTCTTCGACAGCGGGTCCTGGTGCTTCCGGGTCTTCGCGCCCTTGCAGACGTACCACCAGTGCGACGATGGCTTGCCGGGCCTCCCCGTCGCCGCGCCCGTCGCCGGCAGGAACGCCGGCGCGAGCGCCACCGCCTCATCGCAGTCCAGGTCCACGTCCACGAGCCACCCGCTCGGCTCGCCCAGCAGCACGCCGATATTCCCGGTGCCATTGAAGTGCTGGGGGAGGTCGGCCTCCGCGAGACGCAGGTCCGTCCAGCCATTGAGCACGGGGATCTTCGATCCCGCGGGCACCGGGATGGGCGCATAGCCGCGCGCGAGGTACCACCGCGCCGCGTCGAGCAGGTTGGACGGGCCGCCGCTCATCGCTTACTCGTCGTCCCCCTTCGTCTTGACGCCGGCGCCCATGATCTTGAGCATCTGCGCCGCGTGCTCGCGGTCCTTCTTGCTTGCGCGGTAGTCGAGCAGGCGGTCGAGGTCCACGACCGGCTTCACCGCGTACTCGAAGCTGTGCTCGCTCCCGGCCAGCCCGAGGGCGTGCGCGATCGCCTGCGTGCAGCGGCTGGACCGGTGCGTGCCCGCCGCCGCGAGCAGCAGCGGCACCTCGGCCCGCGTCTGGCCGTGGTACATCAGTCCGCCGACGCTGCGTGCCAGCAGTGAGCCCACCCCCTTGGCGTCGTTCTTGTCAATGGGGGCCGAGGCGACGTGCCGCCCCAGCACGCGGCCGTCCTTGTCCGTCTCTTCGATCGTGATCGTGATCATCGTGAACTCCTGGTTCAGAAGGGAATGTCGTCGTCGGGGATGCCGTACGTGGTGCCGACCGGTTCGGGCAGTCGCTCGGGGAGGCCTTCCTCGCCATCCAGTCGCGGCGGCTTGTCGCTCAGGCGGTGCGCCACCACCCGCTCGAATTGCTCGCCGGCTTTCTTCTCGACCGTGATGTGCAGCGCCGACGCGAGCGCCCCCGCCCGCGCGAGCTCGACCGCCTCCTCGGTGCCGCCGGGGACGGGCTCGACCGACCGGGCTCGCCACCATGCCTCAGCCTTGGTGCGGGCGTATCCGGTGTGGTCGAAGCAGACCCACTCGCGGAAGTAGTGGTTGAAGCCGACCCGGTACTCGACCCGCATCGTGAGCGGTGCGGCCGGGTCGCTGCGCTTCATGTGGACGTGGTACGTCGTCTCGCTGACGTGGTGCTCCTCGCGGGTGGTCTGGCCGCTCAGGATGCCCTCGGTGCTGGCCTGCGCTTCGTGCTTCTGCTTGTTGGGCTCGGGGAACTGGTGCCCGCACTGCGGGCAGGTCTGGTAGCCGGCCGCGATGAGCGCGTGGCACTGCGGGCATTCCTTCGCCGGGGCCTCGCCTTCGCCGCGATCGTCCGTGGTGACCCGAATGGCATCCACCGGCCCGTGCCGGAGGACGTTGCCGCCGAAGTCGAGCACGAGGCAGTCGGCCTTGCCGGGGTGAAGGCGGAAGCCCCGCCCGACCATTTGGTAGTACAGCCCGGGCGACATGGTCGGGCGCACGAGCGCCACGCAGTCGATGTGCGGTGCGTCGAAGCCCGTGGTGAGCACGTTGACGTTGCAGAGGTACTTGAGCGCGCCCGAACGGAACCGGTCGAGAATGCCGCTCCGCACGCCCGCGGGCGTGTCGCCCGACACGAACCCGCACTCGACGCCGTGCTTGGACTTCAGCACCTCCACGATGTGCTTCCCGTGCCGAATGCCCGACGAGAAGATCAGTGTCGCCGTGCGGTCGCGCGTGTGTTCGACGATCTCGGCGCACGCGCCCTCCACGAGGGCGTCCTTGTCCATCAGGTCCTCGACCTCGCTGGCGACGAACTCGCCAGCGCGGATGTGCAGGTCGTCTGTGCTCACCTTCTGGAGTCCCGCCTTGGTCCGCAGCGGGGAGAGGAAGCCCTGCACGATCAGTTCGCGGACGCCGACCTCGAAGCAGACGTGGTTGAGGATGTTGCCCGGCTCGCAGATCGGCCCGGACTTCATGCGGAAAGGCGTCGCCGTGAGCCCGATCACCCGCGCCAGCGGGTTCACGACCTTGGCGTCGGCGATGAACTGGCGGTACATCCCCTCACCATCCGGCGGAATCAGGTGCGCCTCGTCCACGATGAGCAGGTCCACGGGCCCCAGGTCGCACGCCCGCTGGTAGATGGACTGGATACCCGCGATGGTGACGGCGTACCCGAGGTCCTTGCGCTTCAGCCCCGCCGAGTAGATGCCCACGGGCACGTCGGGCGCGATGTGCCGGAGCTTGTCCGCCGCTTGCTCGAGCAGTTCCTTCACGTGGGCCAGGATGACCACGCGCCCGTTCCACGGCCCGACCGCGTCGCGGCAGATCGTCGCGATCACGGGCGTCTTGCCCCCGCCCGTCGGGATGACCACGCAGGGATTGTCGTCGCGGGTCCGCAGATGCTCGTACACCGCGGCGACGGCTTCGGATTGGTAGGGTCGGAGGTTCATGAGTTGATTCGCGTGATCTCCACCAGCACCTTGCCGCCCGGGGTCACCGGGCCTCGTTCCACTTCCAGCCGGTCGATCTGCGAGTCGTCGCGGTACGCGCCGCCCTTGGCGAGCGCGTCAAGCAGCGCCTTCTGCACGTTGTCCAGGTCGCGCCGGCGGTGATCGGGCGGGCAGACGGTGACGCGCACCGCCAGGCGCCCCTCCATCCGCTCCACCCGCATCGCCGCGAGGGCGGCACACACGTCCGTGCGGTAGCGCCGGCCCTCGCGGCTGATGACGGTCCTGGGCCCCACGCGCCGCCAGATGTGGTTCACACTCGGCGGGTACGGGAGCTCGAGGACGCGGCCGGATGGGCTTATCGCTTCCAGGGCGGCGTGCTCCCTGGGCCGACGCCCGCAGCGGGGCGCGGCGCGGTCGTCGCGACGCTGCCTCCCACGTTGCTGCCCTTCTTCGCGTAACCCTTGATGACGTTGGTGAACTCGCCGTTGTCGTCGCGCTTCTTCAGGCCGACGCTGATCTCCAGCGGGATGTTGTGGAGCTCGACGGAGTCCTTGGGCGCCATCACGCCGACGGCCCGGCAGATCGCGGAGAGTTCGCCGCGGGCGATCTTCACCGTCATCTCGCTCTTGTTCTCGAGGTTGAGCCGTGCCCACACGAGCCTGCCCTTGTACTCGCCGTCGAGCACCTGAAACGTGAGCTGCAGGTACTTCCCCCCGCCGGCCTTGGTCGGCTTCATCTCCGTGTCGGTGATCGCCGCGAGGTACTTGCCCGCCGGGATTGGGTCGAGGGCGACGGAGGGGTCAACGTTGGTCGCGTCGAAGTTGTTTAGGTTCGCCATTGGTCAGAGTCCTTTCAGTTCGTGGCGGATGCAGGGGTCGCGGGCTCGCCCGTGGCGGGCGCGGCGTCGGTGGCCGTGGTGGTCGTGGGGGTTGGAGTGGCATCGCCGCGCGTGCCGGCGACGTGGGTCGCAAAGACGCGGTAGTCGAGGGGGAGCTCCTCAGGAAGGTTCAGGCGGTTCTTGGCGACGTGCGCGGGCCGCTCGACGGTGCGGATGATCCGCTCGCCGGTGCCCACGCCGTTGTGCTTGGCCTTGTTGAAGCCCTCGTCCACCTTGACAGTGAGTACCTTGTACGTGGCGAAGAGCACCTCGTCGGCCCACTCCTGCACGAGCGCGCTGGCGAGCTTGTGCAGACGCGGCGAGTACCGGTCGTAGGGGACGGTCTCGGGGTTCTCGAACTTCTCGATCTTGGCGTGGGCGATGACGACCACGGTCATGCCGCGGTCGCCGCGGAGGGCGTCGAGCGCGCCGAGCACCATCCGCCATTTCTCGATGGCGAACGTGTACCCTTTGGCGTACCCGATCTTCTCGATGCTCTCGACCTGCTCGTCCTCGCAGACCTCGTTCCAGATGAGTCGCTCGAGCCAGTCGAGGCTGTCGATGACGACGGTCCTGTACCCGTGCTCGCCGGAGTACAGCGACTCCAGCGCCGCCATCACGTCGCCCAGGCTCTTGGCGAGCGGGAACGACTCACACTCGATGTCGCCGAGACCGTCCTCGGTGGGGATGAAGATGGGGCTCTCAGCCATCGCACCGAACGTGCTCTTGCCGATCCCGTGCGTGCCGTACAGCATCACGCGGCGGGGCTTGGGCCTGCGGCCCTTGGTGATCTGGTTCATGAGGCTGGCTGCGGTCATGGGCTCTCCAGTGGGGTCGAGGTCGTGAGGAAAGATGTCGCGGACAAAGTCGCCCTGGCCGAGGCGGACGAGGGGAGGGCAGGTGGTCAGTTGGCCGCAACGCGCTCGTCGTTTGTCGGGACAGCTTCCACACGGCGAACGGTGAAGGCGTCTTCTCCGAACTCGCGTCGCGCGAACCCGACGAACACCTGGTTCAGCGCCTGGCCCACCGACGTTGTCGCGTCGAGGACCACCGTGCGGCGGGACGGCTCGGAAGTGAACCTCGCGTCGAGGCGAGCACGCGACTCCCCGTGCAGACTCTCGATGGCGATGAACGCCAAGTCGAGCGTGGCGGTGACTTCGGAGAACTCGACGCCGGAATCGAAGACGTAGCGATAAATGTCCCGTTGCATGTGGATGGTCCTCCCCGGTCGTGGTCACCGGCTTCTCGATACCTACGCCGCCACTCCCGAAAGTTGCGCGCTCAGACATACACACGCAGGCCAGCGTCCTCGAACGCACGCCGCAGGTCCTCGAAGCACCGCGCTGCGGCACGGCGGGACAGCCCCAGTTCGGGGCCGATGGAGTTGACGGTCCCTCCGCGGGCCAGGGCGTCGAGGAACTGCCGGTGCGCATCCGACGGCAGTCGCTCCCGCAGGTCGGCGATGTCGCGGGTAAGGTCGCGGAGCCGCTGCTCGGTGCTCTCCATCGCGGCCACGGACTCGTGCCGCTCGCTAAGGCGGCCACCCTTGTCGCGGATGAACTCGTTCAGCGAGCACTCTTCTCGCTTGGGGCTGCGCCGGGCGGCGTAACGGTGCCGGAGGATCGACACAAGCCGCCGCTGAATGAGGCGATCCAGGAACGTCCGTATGCACGCCTTCGCCGGGTCATGGTCCGCGATGTTCTGCGCGACGTGGAACCGGAGTGCCTGCTCGATGTCCTCGATGTCGCTGACGGACATGCCGCGGCGGCGGCAGACGCGGCGAGACTTACGTGCGATGAGCCATTCTGCATAGTCGTTCGGGTCGGTGGGGATGGGGTTGTTGTTCATGGGGCATATGAAACAACCCGCGGCGCACCGCTTGTAGGACAGGTCTCGCGCCGAGCAGACAGGTCGGGCTCAGCGGGACGCCGTGTTCCGCTCATCCCAAAGGCGGAACAAGACATGTCTCAGATTCTTCAGACAGTTCTCGCGGCTACGGAGACCGGAAGGGCCGGATCGCCACGGAAACCGGGTTCAGACGGTACCCGCCTGAGGCGTCCGACTGGCCCTCCATGCGGCACGTCTCGACGACGTCTTCGCGGCTGATGGGCGTCCCCAGCTTGCGCTTCACCGCCGTTTCGATGTCGGACTGGAGATTGTTGATCAGTTTGCGCAATGACCCCTCGTCCCCGTAAACGTGCCCCGCGGCCTTCATAGCCGTCATGAGCTTCTTCACGCTGAATGTCGTGAAATCGGTCGCTGGCGTCCCCTTGGAGAGGTCTGTCACGAACTGCTCCCACAGCAACCTGAACAGTGCGAGGCGCGGCCCGGCTTGCGGGTTGATGACGACCTCCCCGTTAATCCGAACGACGTCATCGCCGAGCTCGACGAAAAATACTCGCTTGGTCTTTGGTTTCACCTCGGTCAGGATGGGCACATGGCCCTTGGCGTACACGGGCGAATCGACCCTGTTCATGCTGGCGACGGGAGGGGCGGCCGCCAAATCGGTGAGAGCTCTTCGTAGGTCGGCCTCGCCACACACCAGATCGGCGAGGGAAACGCGGCACACCCATTCGTCCTGGAGGAAACGACCCTCCGGCGCACGCGGGTTCAGTGTGATGTAGCACACAGCGTTCGTCGCCGCGAAGGTGGCACTGTTGGCGCGACTGGCGGCCGGACCATCCGCATCCGCCACGCACACGATGACACCGAGAGATCCGAAACCGTCCACGCGGAATGCGCTGTTGCCGAGGTCCACGACATTCGATGAGATCTCGCTGAGTCGATCTCGAATCCACGCTATCGCGCCGGCTTGGGAGACCGCGGTCTGAACTACGCGCTGGCGGCGCTTGTTCAACGAGTACGGCCTGACCGGTCGCTCGCACTGTGGGCATCGAATCTCGTCAGCATCCTCGTCCTGTCCATCCGCCAGGAAGATGCGACCCTGGCATGTGCGGTTCCGGGGCGGAAAGTCGGCATCGCGCGGCTCGACGCATTGGACGTACTCGCGCACGCCGAAGGAGATCAGCCCGCACCCCCGCAGGTGCTCGGCCGCAGCGAGGAGGTCATCGGGCGGCGTCTCGACCCGCACACCGTCCTCCAGCAGAACGGCCGCGTGCTCACGACTGACGGGCGAACCGCTTCTCGGTGGAGAGGATCGGGATGGCATGCGTGTCTCTCATGAAGTCCTCGAACTGCTTCCGCAAGGTCGCGTTGAGGCGATGGTCCATGTAGCGCACGACGTACTCGTCCTGCGCTGTATCGAGTTTCTCAAACCGCATGTCGATGCGCTTCGCCTCGTAGACGACCTTGAGCTTTGTGACCCGGTCGATATGCTGCGTAAGGCTGCTGTGGTCACGCTCCAAAGAGGCCACCGCGCGCTGAACGACGTCCGGGTCATCGTGGCTGACACGCAGATCGACCCCATCGAGTGGGGATGATTGCACCTCCAGATCGGTAAGCCGCAGCCCTTCGCAGGTACCGGCTTTGAGTTGATCGAGCAGAGTGTGAATCTGCTGCGCGTAAGTGACCTCCGATTCGTTGTCGTACTCGACGGCCTTCTCGAAGTACGCTGAAGCGATCGCGTTGGCGATCTGAAGCGGAACCTCATTGCTGTCCGACGAGATGTTGACGCGCTTCGCGTTGTCGGCGAAGTCGAGGATGATCCACTCGACGCGGTGCCCGTGGCGAATCTGCCCATCGCTGATGATGTGCTGGGGGCGTTCAGGTCGCCGAATGAAGACGAGGTGATGGTGGTTGTGCCTGAAGACGTTCTTGAGCTGGCTCTCTCGCTGATCGCGCCGCTGCTTGTCGAACGCCTCCAGGATCTGCTTGGCCTGCTTCTGCGTGAGAAACGTCTCGAACGACGTGCCCGGTTGCCGTGTCTTCTGCTTCAGCGCCATCCGCGCAAAGCCAGATTTGTGAATCTTGTCCAGATGGAAGAGGGTCTTGAGGTGCTCGGGGCTCGCGTGCAGCAGCGCGTAGAGCAACGCGAGCGTGTCAAACGTCTCCTGGTCGCTGCCCTTGCACAGGTCCAGAACTTGCGGCTCAAGCACGCTGGACGCCAAGTCCACCACCGCGAACTTACCCTTGCGGCGGGCGAACTGATCGGTGAGGTAGAAGGGCGTGAGCGCGCCGTTGCACTTGGCCAAGGCGTCGCGCTTGTCCTTCGTTTTCGCCGCGTCATCGATGCTGAGCACGCGACAGAGCACATCGAGCTGACGCCCCGTGCGTGACGCGACCCAGCCTGAGAGGCGCGATGGGTCCTCTTCAAACTGCTGAAGGGCGGCCCCGATTGGAAGCTCGAGCTCACTCTCCCAGAGCCCTCGTGAGACCGAGTTGGCATTCGCAGTTTTTGCCATGCCGCACCGCCCAATCCATGAACACCAACTTCTCGCCCCCTCGGCTCCCGAATGGCCCGACAAGGGGTAGTGTGACTATGGAGCGCATTGTACCGCTGGTTGGGTTGCGGGGCAGGGTGTGCGGGTTACATTCGGGTCGCACTCAGGCCCTTCCAGGCGCTCCTTTGCTTCCGCCAATCCGCGAGCGCCGCGACCGGTCGCAGGTCGCGTTCCGTGATCGGGTCGCGCCCCTGTTCCACCCGAGGCAGGAACAGAATCGCCTCTTGAATGTCGGGCGCGAGATGCAGCAGGTTCATGACCTGCGTGACGCGGGCGCGGGTAACGTGTCCGAGGCGGGCGATGTCGGCGAGGTCGCGCACCTCACCATCGCGGACGAGTTGCTCGAAGCGGATGGCGAGTGCCATGAGCCGCGTCACGCGGGGCAGGTTGCCCGGCGGCGCGGCAGATTTCGCGGGCTTCTCGCCGACGACCGCCTTCTTCTTCCCGCGACGGGTCGCCTGGAAGTGGACCTTGAACTCGATGCGCGGCGCTGCCGGGTTCGTCATACCGCAACCTCCTCTTCGACAACCTCGGTCGCGATCGCCTTCAGGCCATCCGCGTGGAACGTCAGGGATACCGTGCCCGCTGCGCCATTGTAGTTAACCTGCTGGACGAGTAGGCGCACCACGCGCGCCTGCTCCTTCGGCGTCAGCGTCTCCCACACAGGGTCGAACGCGGCCAGAGCCTCCGCGACCTCCCGCTCGTCCACGATCTGACGGCTGATGGCGACCGAACGCTCCCGCAACGCGGTCATGGCCTGCTCGCCCGTTCGGATGCGCTCGTTCAGTTCCCCGAGCCGCGCCGCCCCGACGCCGTTAGATGCGCCCGCCTCGGTCGCCAGCGTGCGGACCTCGCGGTAGTGGCGCTTCAGCTCCCGCTCAAGCGTGCCCCGCTCCGTCTCCAGTGCCGCGATGGCGTCGTTCGCCTGCTTCCGCGAGTGCTTCATCGTCGCGCCGAGCAAGGCGGGGTCGCGCCCGATGGCCCGGATCTGCTCAACCACGAGCCGCTCGATCTCGGCGGCAGGGATGGACTTCGACGGGCAGGTATGCCAGCCGCGTTTCTGCGCCCGCAGACAGACGTAGTAGCGGTACTGGATGTTCCCGTTCTTCGTCGAATAGGTGTGCCCCATCGAGCAGCCGCAGGGGGCGCAGTGGAGCAGGCCCTTCAGGAGCGCGCCGTACTTGTTGCGGACGGCCGCGCCGCCCGTGCGCCCGTTGCGGGCCAGCAACTGCTGGACGCGCTGCCAGACGGCGGGATCGACGATGCCCTGGTGCTCCCCGCCGTGGATCTCGTTCTTGTACTTCACCTTCCCGAGGTACGCGACGTTGGTCAGCAGCTTGAACACGCTGTTCTTGTCGAACGGCTTCCCGCCCCGCGCCTTCCCCTTCCGCGTCGTCCACTGCTTGTTGAGCCACTCGCGGCCATCGATGGCTTTGACGGTGGCGATCAGCGACTGGTGCTCGAGGTACAGCCCGAAGATGTCGCGGACGCGGCCTGCCTCCTCTTCGTTGACTACCAACCGGAACCCCCGCGGGTCCACGTCGTAGCCGAGAATGGGGTGACCCCCGGCCCATTTCCCCTTCCGGCGCGTGGCGGCGATCTTGTCGCGCGTGCGCTCGGAGATGATCTCCCGCTCGAACTGCGCGAACGAGAGCAGGACGTTGAGGACCAGCCGCCCCATCGACGACGCCGTGTTGAACTGCTGGGTCACCGAGACGAACGACACCTTGTGGCGCTCGAACGCCTCCATCATTCGGGCGAAGTCGAGCAACGAGCGCGACAAGCGATCCACCTTGTAGACCACGACGCAATCGATCCTGCCCGCCTCGATGTCGGCCATGAGACGCTTGAGCGCCGGCCGGTCCATGTTCCCGCCGGTGAAGCCGCCGTCGTCGTATCGGTCGGGCAGGCATACCCATCCCTCGCCGGTCTGGCTCCGGATGTACGCCTCGCCGCTCTCGCGCTGGGCGTCGAGCGAGTTGAACTCCTGTTCCAGCCCCTCCTCGCTGCTCTTGCGGGTGTAGATGGCGCACCGCACGGCAGGCAACTTGCCGGTGATCTGGTTAAGTCGTTGTCGCGTCATGGTGCCTCCGCACCTTTCGGTGCCTGAATCCCGAAGAACAGGTATCCGTTCCAGTGCGCCCCGGTGACCGCCTGCGCGACCGCCGAGAGCGACCGGTAGCTCGTCCCCTCGTAGTCGAACCCGTTCGGCAGGACGCGGACCCGGATCGTGCGGCCCCGATACTCCCGCGTCAGGAGCGCCCCGGGCATTGGGAGCCGGGCGTCGGCGGGGGCCTCGACATGCTTGGTCACCACGCGGCCGCCAGGCGCACGCGCGGCCACCTTGACGGGCTCGGCCCCGACGGGCGCTCGCGAGCGGAGGTCGGCGTCGTTGGCGATTTCCAGCGCCCGCTGCCGCGCCCGGTCGGGAAGGCCGCCTTCGACGTTGGCCTGAATCCGCCACGCGATCCGGCGGACGAGGAACTCCTTGTGGAACGAACGGGTCTGCTCACCGAAGACCTCGGCATACTCGCGGCGGAGTTCGCCGACGGTCATGCGCCGCAACTCGCTCACCTTTTGGCCCACGTTCAGCATCGGACATCACCGCCTTTCTCTGGCCGTTAACCAACGACGCCATCAGGGCGGGAGGGGGCCGAGAGTTCAAGGCATGTGGCCGAGGATTCCGGCAGATTCTCGACGGGGCCGGGATGTCCCGGAACTCTCCCATGCAAGCGCTGAATCCCGCGGGCGAGGATGCTGGCGACCTCGTCCAGCCGCTCGTGTTGCGACATGTCCGCCGGGTCCGTCGGATCGAGGCGCAGCGACATCGCGCACTCCTTCCGGAGATGCTCACCCGTCCGTGGTCGGTCGTGGTGATCAGGGATCGGTCGCCCGCGACACGCCGCCGCTGGCTACTGGATACCTACGCGATGGGATTCCGAAGTCGCGCGCGAGGGGTGCGAGAGCAACCCAAGCGTCAACCAACGTACTGGGCGAAGTTCCTATGGCGACGCAGCGCACACTGTGCCGATCGTGGTGGGCAGCGCGATCGAAGATCGCCATGTCGGCGCATTCCAATCCGCACTGAAGCCCCACGGGGAGATACCCCCGAGCACTATGCCGTACTTGGCGGGGTCCTTCGCCATCGGCGACCCTCGGTTCACTTCAAGGAAGTTGAAAGAGGCGTGGATGTACTCCGGAGTGCGCGACCTGAGCGACTCGTACCACGCCAACTGACTCTCTGCCGAGGCCAGCGTCTGTCCTGGCCAACCGATAATCTGATTGATCACCACCGCGATCCCAGCGTCGGCGGCGGCAGCAATCACTTGCTCGCACATGTCCAGGTCCAGCGGCTTTCCGAAAAGAGCCTGGCCGAGCGGGTCATTTGTCTCAAGACCAAACTCAAGGGTGCGGCAGCCGCTGCGATGCAACTCTTGAAGGACGCCAGCGGTGAGCGATGCATTCAGTAGCGTTGTGGCACTCCACTCGATGTCCAACCCGGTATCCACGAGCACTCGGGCGAGTGTGCGAAGGTTCTTCACCGTGAACAGGGAGTCCTTGAACGAGAATCGCCGCACGCCGGTTGCCGCGATCAGCTTTGCAATGGCGGTTGTCGCCCGAGACCAGTCGGGCTCGATGTCCACGGATGGCTCGACCGCCGGGTAGGTGCAGTAGGAGCACTTCCCGAAGGCGCACCCGCGCGTCAGTTGCATTGGCAGGGTCACGCGGTCTGGGTCATACAGGCGCAGCGCCTGCCGATCGAGGCTCGGGGCGTACTCAAACGTGCTTGTACCGACCCGGGGCCTACCCCTCACCGATGGAGTGATCGGTCTGGCACACGATTCAAGGCGTCCGGCACCAGCGCGGAAGCCGATGCCCGGCGGCAGCAAGCCGTTCCGCAAGATGTGCTGTACCAGTTCAACGAACTGCGTCTCGCAGTGCCCGGGCATGAAGAGGTCGATGTCGCCCCCGTACCGCGAATCGGCGGCGATGTCGTCGGCGAGCAGGGTGACATGGCTGCCGCCAGCAACGACTCGCGTGCTCGGCCAACGCTGCTTGACGAGGCGGGCGACGACCAGCGCCAGGAACACCTGAGGCGGTCCCATGATGGACAACCCGAACACCCTTGGCGGCACTGGGTAGCGTGCGAACAGGTCTTCCTCGATGAGCCGCCAGCACTCCGAGGTCGGTTCGCAGGCAGCCGCGACCGCGCTTTCGATTGACTCGAACGAGTAGTGCATTCCAAGAATCGGATCGGCGGAATTGGGAAGATGCAGCGTCGGCGCAGTGACCAGCGGGCAGATCGCCCGGAAGTGATCGCGAGCGGCGTGAGTCGCCGAGCGATCCTTGTCCTGGTCTCCGAGCACGCGGGTAGTCTGGGCAGAGGTGTGGTTCGTGAATCGGTTGAGGTGCTGCACACTCAGATCAGCAACATCCAATCGGATACCGACCTTCTCAGCGCAGGCCTTGAGGAGAAATGGCCCGAGTGGCGGATTCGTGTCGCTCGGCGACAACGGGGGCACGACCACGATGACATCTGGCAGAAGCGCGACAGTCATGCCGCACCCCCGATGCTGTGCCGCGACAGGACGAGAGCGTGGGAGCGCCTCGACTCAAGCGCGTCCGTCAGCCGCAGGTCTTCGATCCTTGCCAGCAGCGCGTTGGGATGAGGAATGCGAAACGTGTCGATGTACGGGAGTCCGAGGTCCCGACACCGTTGATGCAGGTGTTCTCCGTGATGAGTCCGTGAGAGGCCGAGAACCCAGACGACAAGCATGACCCCGGGCAGGCGCAGACTGGACTCAAAGCACCGAGGCGACGCGTCGGCCTTGCGGGTGCAGCAATGAATGACTTCGGCGAGACCGAGTTCGGTGCGGAGGCGGGTCAACGCGCCTTCACGGCGTTCTCCGCCGACGACAACGATCTTCTGTCCCTCAAGGACAGAGAGAATGGAACGCTGGATTGTGGAGTTCATTGTTCAATCAGCCCTTTCGTGAGTACCGACCGCGGCAACTGCCGGGGCGGTGGCTAACGGCGACGATGTGTTTTCTGCGACGCCCTGAGGGCTGACGGCATTAGGCCGCACGGTCGCAACGAGTGAGCACTGCGCTGAGCGCATCGCAAGCTTGTTGGCCCGCTCCATCTCCTTTGTACGGGTGAGTTCTTTTGCTCGGGTTCGCTGCGCACCGTTTTCATCCAGCTCGATTCCGAGCCCAAGGAGGTGTGCTTGGCGAATCCACCAGAGTGCGGACATCACGGCCCTTCTCGGAGACATGTTCTCCGGCATCGACTTCAACCGCCTCATCTGCTCGTAGGCTGCGTGCGCGGCCTCACGAACATCGCTGTCGGGATCGATGCGTGACGACATTTCAAGTGTACGGTGCCCCTTGCCCTCCGGGTTGATGTAGAGCGACGCCACAGCGCGCACGAGGCAGAGGCGCCACGCCGGAGACCGTTCAATCATGTTCTCGTCAGTGCGGGTGTGCCCGGTTGCGTCGGCCTTCGCACGCTGTTCCTTCGACCACCGGTCGCCCAGGCGTTCCAGGCAGAAGTTGGCCAGTTCGCCACGCAGGGCTGTCAGATCGGGGTCACTGGATTGCTCGCGGCCGACGTAGTGCTGGAACAGGTTGATCATCGATCCCGGAATGACCGACCAGGGTTCGGGTGGTTGCTCCAACTCATCCGGAAAGCCCGGCCTCCTTCCCTCGACCGCTTCGGACCAGTGACGCAGGTCCCTTGCCACGCACGGGCACGCCATCGTCCTGATCGCAAGCAGCAGAGGCTTCATTCCGCGCCAGACACCACCGAACTGATAGAGGAGCATGACGCAGGTCTGAACGTGCGACTCTTCCCACTTGAACTCCTCCCACGGAGCCCGCGTCTCGCCCGCCAACAGATGGCCCCATCCTTCACCTGAGACTGCGGGGGTAGCAGGTTTCATCCGCGCTCGGGCAAGGAGCGGGCGCAGCCTGGACAAGTCTTCATTTGCCGCTCGCAGCACTTGTTCGCGCCGGTCGGGGCTGAGCCGTAGCCAGAGGTTCGGATCGGCCTCATAGACGCACCAAGCAAACCACAGCCATGATCGCCGTAACTGGCGCTCAACGGGCTCCGGCCCGGCGGCCCGATCCCTCAGGTGCTCCAGGTACGGCAAGCACGCTTCGGCCAATGGCGGGCCGCCTTCCCTGAAATACGTCCAGTGGTGCGTGCCGCACATGAGCCAGTGCTCGACGGCATCCTGAATGCCGACCGCCATCGCGGCGAGGTACGAATCGTTTGGACACCTCTGGAAGACGGGGAAGAAGAGGGTGAGCGCTCGCGGCCCGATGCCGATCATCCAGTTCGTGAGCGAGCGGCATTCCGTGATGGGCGGCCGCTTCCGGTTGATCTCCTTCGGAATCCGGGTCTGGAACTCCGGGTCCGGCATTGCCCGCTGGCACCCCGTGGCCACCAGCGCACCACCGTCAATGACGGACTCCAAGTCGAGATCAGCGGCGTAGATCAAAGTGTGCATGAGACGAACGACCTCGGGCCACTCGTAGAACGCATGGCCACGATCGCCGCGAACGTATTCCGTGATGTATCCGTCGTTGGCCTCATACTCACCTGGCCATCCGCCGGAGACGAGAGCGGCCTCGAAGTTGGCCCCTTGCAGACCCTGTCCGGGCGAACGGAACGCCCGAGCGATTGTCTTCCACTCCTCCAAACCCATGCGGGCCTTTAATGGCTCCGACGCCGCTTCCTCGATTGACGGCACACGCTGGCTCAACTGTCCGTTCTTTCCCCCACATCCGCAGAGCCGGACGAAGGCGATGAGCAACGCCCGATCCCGGCAGTTGCGTGGATCTGCCACCTTTGCCGCGTCGGCAACCACCTTCAGGTTGTGCTCCGTCACGAAGTCGAGTGCTTCGTCGTCTGTCTTTTCTGAGCGGAGTACCGAGTACGACAACTCGCCCAGCCATTGGGCATCCGCGGGAGCCCAGCCTGCACGATCGAAGATCGCGATGGCATCGCTCCGCCCCGAATGGGCTTCGGTTGGTTCGACGATCTTGCGCTTGGTCCGCGCCACGTTTTCCGCCTTCCCTCGTGGGGAATGACTGCCTGTTTCCGCCTCGACGCCGTCTTGCGCCGCTGCGGCTCGTGCAGGCTGAAGGAGTCACGCGAGTCCTTCTGGAACACGGCTTATGGGGGAGCCAGAGTCCGTGCACGATGCGGAGGAAGTATGTGCCCGATCCACAGAGAGGTCAAGACGCTGCGAAAGGCCCCCGAGAGCAACCCTCCTGTTAAGCTCAGGCCACCCGTCAACCAGAGAGCGCGAGAGTCCGAGAGGGTTGCCGCTGGTGGGGCGAGAGCAACCGTGGGGGTTGCGGTCGGACCCCGAGATTCGGTTTCAAGACCGAGAGCGCGGCGGGTCGGGCCGGGTTCGCGCCCGAGCGCCGGAAACCCCCGTCCTGACGGGACTTTCCGCGCTTCGTCGCGGCCACGGCCCGGGGGGGGCCAAATCGCCCGAGCCGTAAACCAAAACGCCCCCGCGTTTCCGCGAGGGCGTCGGTAACTCCCCGACTAGGGCTCGAACCTAGAACCTGCCGGTTAACAGCCGGCCGCTCTACCATTGAGCTATCGGGGATTGACTTGTCCCCCACCACCATTTCTGGCGTGCAGGGTTACAAGGCTAGCGACCTTCCTTCATCGGTCAAGACCACCTCGCACTCGAACTTCACTCTCTCATCCCCTTCGCTCCTGCCGCCAAGTCACCTTGTGCTTCCGCTTCGCCTTCTCGTTCTCAAAGAGCGCACCTCCTTACCCGCTCGCGATCCTCCACCGTCACCATACATCTTCTGCTCGCCACCCGTTGCGGCTGCCTCTTCCTCACCGTCCGCCATCTCCCTTGCTCCGCCTCCATCCCCTGCTATCATCTTGGCCCCGCCGCTCGCGGCCTCTCCCGCGCTCGGCCTCGATCACGCCACTTTTTTCCGTCGGAGACCTCGCCATGAAGGGCAAAATCCACCCCAAGTATTACCCAAACTGCAAGGTCTACCACAACGGCCAGGTCGTTATGACCTGCGGCGCCACCGTCCCCGAACTCCACGTCGAAGTCTGGTCCGGCTCCCATCCCTTCTTCACGGGCAAGCAGACCTTCGTCGACTCCGCCGGCCGGGTTGAAAAGTTCCAGCGGAAGTTCCAAGGCAACTACTTCGCCAAGAAAGAGGAAAAGAAGGCAAACTGACTTCTCATCTCCTTCCGATGATTCTCGCCCGGGCAACGCCCGGGCGTTTTCCTTTTTGCCTCGACCTCACCCTCCTGCTCGCCTATCTTTTTATCCGTTCATCCGGAAAAATGGATGCATGTTCTCGGACTCCAGGAGCACCCCATGTCCAGCCGCTTCCTTTCCGAACTTCATAGACGCGTCCTCGTCCTCGACGGCGCCATGGGCACTTCCATTTACTCCAAAAACCTCTCCGTCGAGCACGACTACTGCGGCTGCGAAAACTGCACCGACATCCTCGTCAAGACACGCCCCGACGTCATCCAAGAGATCCACGAGTCCTTCCTCGCCGTCGGCGCCGACGCCGTCGAGACCGACACCTTCGGCTCCAACAAACTCGTCCTCGCCGAGTTCAATCTCACCCCCGAGTGCTTCGCGCTCAACAAAATGGCCGCCGAGATCGCTCGCGCCGCCTGCGCCAAGTACTCCACCCGCGACAAACCCCGCTTCGTCCTCGGCTCCATGGGCCCCGGCACCAAACTCGTCACCCTCGGCAACACCACCTGGGACGAGATGTTCGACTCCTACCGCGAGCAAGCCCGGGGCCTCCTCGCCGGCGGCATCGACGCCTTCATCATCGAAACCTCCCAAGACCTCCTCCAGGTCAAGTGTGCCATCAACTCCATCCTCGCCGCCCTTTCCGAACTCAACAAGTCCACCGACGACGTCCCCATCCTCTGCTCCGTCACCGTCGAGACCACCGGCACCCTCCTCCTCGGCTCCGAGATCGCCGCCGTCGCCGCCGCCCTCGCCCAATACCCCATCTGCTCCCTCGGCCTCAACTGCGCCACAGGCCCCACCGAAATGGCCCCTCACGTCCATTGGCTCGGCAAGCACTGGCCCGCCATGGGCGGCTCCCTCGCAGGACGCGCCGTTTCCGTCGTCCCCAACGCCGGCCTCCCCGTCCTCGTCGATGGCCGAACCGAGTACCCCCTCCAGCCCCAGCCCTTCGTCGACGCCCTCCTCAAAATGGTCGAATCCGACGGCGTCGGCATCGTCGGCGGCTGCTGCGGAACCACCCCCGCCCACATCGCCCTCCTCACCCAATCCCTCCACGACCACAAACTCCACGATCGAACCACCCACCCTCGCGCCACCGTCGTCGCCCCGCCCCCCGCCGTCACGTCGCTCTACTCCACCCAAGACTACCGACAGGACAACTCCATCCTCATCGTCGGCGAACGCATGAACGCCTCCGGCAGCAAGGCCTTCAAAAAACTCCTCGAGGCCGAAGACTGGGACGGCATCGTCTCCCTCGCCCGCGAGCAGGTCCGCCACGACGGCGCCCACGTCCTCGACCTCAACGTCGATTACGCCGGCCGCGACAACCCCCGCGACATGGGCGAGATCGTCAAACGCGTCGTCCGACAGGTCAACATCCCCCTCATGCTCGACTCCACCCAGGTCAAGACCATCGAGGCCGGCCTCAAGCACGCCCCGGGCAAGTGCATCATCAACTCCGCCAACTTCGAAGACGGCGACCACAAGTTCGACGAGATCTGCCGCCTCGCCAAAACCTACGCCGCCGCCCTCGTCATCGGCTCCATCGACGAAGACAAAGAAGCCTCCATGGCCCGCACCGCCGTACGAAAACTCGCCATCGCCGAACGTGCCTTCCAACGCGCCACCGTGGTCCACCGCCTTTCCCCCGAAGACCTCATCTTCGACCCCCTCGTCCTCCCCATTTCCACCGGCATGGAGAGCGACCGCCGTTCTGGGCTCGAAACCATCGAGGGCGTGCGACGCATCATGGAGGCCTTCCCACGATGCCAGACCACCGTCGGCCTCTCCAACTGCTCCTTCGGCCTCAAGCCCGCCGCTCGCATCGTCCTCAACAGCGCCTTCCTCCACGAACTCCAGGCCGCCGGCCTCACCAGCGCCATCGTCCACTTCTCCAAAATCCTCCCCCGCAACAAAATCCCCGACGACCAGTGGAACACCGCCCTCGACCTCGTCTACGACCGCCGCCGAGACGCCTACGACCCCCTCCAAGCCTTCATCGAACTCTTCAAAGACGTCCATTCCTCCGCCGCCGCCCAGAACATCAAAAAGCAACTCTCCCTCGAAGAGCAACTCCGCGCCCACATCATCGACGGCGAAAAAGAGGGCCTCAAAGACACCCTCACCGCCGCTCTGCACAAGTACTCGCCACTCGACATCATCAACGACCACCTCCTCGACGGCATGAAGACCGTCGGCGACCTCTTCGGCTCCGGGCAGATGCAACTCCCCTTCGTCCTCCAGAGCGCGGAAGTCATGAAAATGGCCGTCGCCCACCTCCAGCCCTTCATGGAAAAGGCCGCCGGACAGTCCAAGGGCTCCATCGTCCTCGCCACCGTCAAGGGCGACGTCCACGACATCGGCAAAAACCTCGTCGACATCATCCTCTCCAACAACGGCTACACCGTCCACAACATCGGCATCAAGCAGCCCCTCGACGCCATCGTCAAAGCGTGGCACGAGCACAAGGCCGACGCCATCGGGCTCTCCGGCCTCCTCGTCAAGTCCGTCAACGTCATGGAGGAAAACCTCCGCGAGATGAACACTCTGGGACTCAAGCCCCCCGTCATCCTCGGCGGCGCCGCCCTCACCCGCCACTACTGCGAAGGGCACCTCCGCTCCCTCTACCAAGGCGAAGTCTTCTACGGCAAAGACGCCTTCGACGGCCTGCGCACCATGGACCACATCATCGCCAACGACACCGCCACCCTCAACCGTGAAATCGACGAACGCCAGGGAAAACGCAGCAAGGCCGAGGAACTCATCGTCAAGTCACGCATCGAGAGACTCGCCGACGCCAACAAGCCCGCCCCCGCCGCCGAGCGGTCGAGTGTGGTCCTCCGTTCCGAAACCTCCACCTCCAACCCCATCCCCCGCGCTCCCTTCTGGGGTTCGCGCGTCATCGACAACCTCAACCTCGATGACATCTACCCCTTCATCAACCCCGTCGCCCTCTTCCGTGGACAATGGCAAGTCAAAAAGGGCGCCCTCTCCGACGCCGACTACGACGCCCTCCTCGAAGACAAAATCCATCCCATCTTCGAGCAACTCAAACGCGATTGCAAAGAACGCCGCATCCTTCAGCCCAAAGTCGTCTACGGCTATTTCCCCTGCAACAGCCTGGGCAACGACCTCATCATCTGGGACCCCACCTCCGTCGGAGCCCCAGGCGACAGTCCGAGCGTTCCCCCTCCATCCCAACGCCGCGAACTCCTCCGCTTCTCCTTTCCCCGCCAACCCGACAAACGCCGCCTCTGCATCTCCGACTTCTTCCGCCCCCTCAACGCCGCCGACATCGACGTCCTCGGCCTCCACTGCGTCACCATGGGCCCCCGCGCCTCCGAAGAAGCACAAAAACTGTTCAAAGCCAACGACTACACCAACTACCTCTACCTCCACGGCCTCGGCGTCGAGACCGCCGAAGCCCTCGCCGAGTTCTGGCACAAACGCATGCGCCAGGAACTCGCCATCGCCAACGAGGACAGCCCCAGAATCAAAGACCTCTTCACCCAGCACTACCGCGGCTCCCGCTATTCCTTCGGCTACCCCGCCTGCCCCGACATGTCCGACCAGGACAAACTCTTCAAACTCCTCGACCCCGCACGCATCGGCTGCCACCTCACCGAAAACTGGCAGATCGACCCCGAGCAATCCACCAGCGCCATCATCGTCCACCACCCCGAGGCCAAGTACTTCAACGTCTGAGTCCGCCCCTCTCCCTCCTTCCTCCGCATCCACGCCCTGCCCCCCCGCGCTCTCGCTCCCCCCCATCCGCCCGGCGTGTTATGCCACCCAAGTCCTTCCCCCGGTTCTGCGCGCAGTGACCTCGTTTGTGCGCCAATCTCGCTCGCGCGCGCTCCACTCCTCTTGATCGCCGTCGCCGTCGCCTCACCCTTGTGGCATGACGAACCACGCCCTCACTCCCGACCTCGCCGACCAACTCCTCCGCGCGTTCCTCGCCACCGAGCGCTCGCTCCCCGAGATCTCGCAGGAGTTCAACCTCAAGATCCCAGCCCTCCTCGCGTGGTTCGAGTCCGAAGAGACCCAATCCTCCCTCCGCCGCCTCCTCGCCATGCTCGCCACGCGTGAAGCCCTCCTCCTCGCCCACGCGCGTCAGGACGCCCTCATCGCCCTCCGAGAGACCATCGCCGTCGCACCCGAGCACAACGAAACCACCCGGAAATCCGCCGCCGCCATCCTCCGCCTTCCTTGCCATGCCACACCATCGTGGGCCGCCGATCCTCCGCAGACGCCCTCGGTTCGCCCCAGCAGCCCGCCCCCTCAGCCCCCGCCCCGTCGGACCTGCCGCAAGAGCACCACGAACATCGGCCCGCCGATCAGGCTCGTCACCACCGACAGCGGCACACGCCCCGCGTCCGTCGCGATCCCGCTCACGCACGCATCCGCCAGCACCAGCAACCCCGCCCCGGCCATCGCCGACCCGACCACCAGCACCCGATGCGACGGCCCCGCCATCGCCCGCACCACATGCGGTCCGATCAACCCCACAAACCCGATCGCCCCCGCCAGCACCACCGACACCGCCGTCAACGCGCCCGCCATCACGAACAACCCGATTCGCACCCCCCCCACCGCCACCCCCACGCTCCGCGCCTCGTCTTCCCCAAGCGACATCGCGTCCATCGCGCGCCCCAGCCACGCCGTCGCCACGACGCACCCCAGCACGATCACCCCACACACCCACAACTCCGTGGACGACGATTCACCCCGCAGCCCCCCCATGAGCAACCGCGACGCGAGCACATCCTGCGATCGCAGGAAGTGCCGGACCAACTCAATCCCCGCCCCGCACATCAGGCTCACCACGACCCCCACCAGCACCAGCGACACCGGGTCCAGCAGCCCTC
The DNA here is from genome assembly GCA_964543905.1 of uncultured Phycisphaeraceae bacterium. Classification (GTDB taxonomy): domain Bacteria; phylum Planctomycetota; class Phycisphaerae; order Phycisphaerales; family UBA1924. The sequence goes on along the minus strand of CAZIZO010000004.1, from coordinate 250,251 downwards.
GGCGTTGGCTCAGCACATACACCAGCGCCAACGCCCCCATCGAACCGACCAGCGCCGCGACCCGCGTCCCCGCAAAACTCGAGACCCCAACCCCGGCCGAATGACTCATCCACGCCGCCACCATCACCGCCAGCCCCGACCCGGTCGCCAACCCAAGGAGATCGGGCGACGCGAGCGGGTTCCGGAGCATCGACTGCAAAATCACCCCCGAGACCGCCAGCGCCGCGCCCACGATCACCCCCGCCGCGATCTGCGCCCCGCGCAGGTGCAGCAAGGTGACCACATCCGCATGCTCAAACCCGCGCACGACCAAACGCACCCCCACCGCCGCCAGCAGGAGCACGAACAATCCAACCAGGGCCGCCACGGGTCGATGACGCACGCGCGGAGAATAGCCATTCGCGCGGACATCCGGGAGCGACCCACCTATCATCCGCCCCTTCGGTTCATGGGCGACCACGGACCGACATTCGGGTTTCTTTCGGAGATGACTCCCGTGGCGAAGAGCTTCCGCTGCCGTCTGGTCACCCCCACCGCCTCCCTCGTGGACGAGCAGGTGGTCTACGCCTCCATCCCCGCTTGGGATGGCCTGATGGGCGTGCTCCCGGGACGCGCGCCCATCCTCGCCCGACTCGGTTTGGGCGAACTCAAACTCGACTTCGCCGACTCCGCCAAGGGCGCGGGCGGTTCTCGCTCGTTCGTCGTCGATGGGGGCTTCCTCCGCATGGCGGGCGATTCGCTCACCCTCCTCGCCGAGCGTGCCTTCGCCGCCGAGAGCCTCACCGCCAGCGAGATCGAAGCCGAGATCCGCCAGATCGACGCCCGCCAACTCCCCGCCGCCGGCGGCGAGCGCGCCGCCGCCCTCGACAAGCAGCGCCACGACAAGGCCCTCGCCGAACTCAAACTCAAGACCGCCCGCGGCGCCAAGGGCATCTAGCCCCGCGGCCCGATCCCCCCGTTCCGGCGATGGACTCGTCTCCCGATCGATCCGATCTATGGGACATGCTGTACTGCGCCGCCATCGCCGCCGCCCTTGTCCTCGCCCAACCCGCGCCCAAGGGATCCGCGCCCGCCCGCCCGCCGCTCGAAGCCCCGGGCCTGACCCCCGCCGCCGTCACCAAGGCGCAACTCGCCAACTTCTACCTCGCGGTGGACAACGCCTTTCGCAATCGGATGATGACCGAGGGGGCCAAGGTCGAGGACGTGGTGCGCTTCAACCGCCGGTTCGACACGATGACGCTGGACCTCTTGGGGGGCAACCTCACGAAGTCGGTCAACGACCTGATCTCGATCGAGCGCGACCTCAACGGCGTGCCGCCCAAGGCGACGCTGTGCGGGGGGCTGTGCGTGCGCGTCGAGCCGCCCGTCTGGTCGCCGGGCAAGCCCATGCCGCGGGTGATCGTCCGCGGGTTCCAGACGTCGAGCAACAAGAAGACGATGAAGTACGAGTTCCTGGTGGACGCGACGTCGGTGACGGCGGTGCGCGGCGGGCCGCCGCGCGTCGAGACGGTGACGGCGTCGCGGCTGGTGGACGTGGGCGCCGAGTCGATCGTCAGCGTGGCGATCCCGATGGACTGGGGCCTGCCCGCGGCGGACTCTCCCAAGACGGCGGACCTCGCGCCGACGACCTTCGACGTCGTGGTGCGGATCAGCGGCGAGCCGGACTTCGGCACGTCGCGCCTGATCGTCGCGCCACGGGCGCTCGACGGCGTGCGGGAGGAGTTGGTGCGTGCGCTCAACGGCGTGGGCGATTCGGAGGAGTTGCGGACCGCGATCCAGATCGCGCGCCGGCGCGTGGCGCTCCTGAGCGATTCGCCCAACGAGAACAACGTCTCCCAGATCCAGGCGAACTACACCGAGTTGCCCGACGACGTGCGCGACGAGGTGGCGGCGCTGGCGGCGGGGAAGAACCCGTACCGCCACTGGGTGGGCGACCTCTGGCGACCCATTATTGTGGATGCGAACACCCCGATCCCGTGCCGGGTGTATGCGCCGGCGGCGGCGGCGGGGGACACGCCCCTTCCGCTCGTGATCGCGCTGCACGGCGCGACGGGGGACGAGAGCATGTTCATCGACGCGCACGCGGGCGGGCTCATCACGGACCTTGCCGACCGCGAAGGGTTCGTCGTGGCGTGCCCGGCGACGACGGCGTTCGCGGAGAGCGCGTCGAACTTTGACCGGCTGGTCAACCAACTCAGCGCGGACTACGCGATCGACCGCAAGCAGGTGTACGTGATGGGGCACTCGATGGGCGCGGTGGCGGCGGGCGTGCTCGCCCGCTCGCGCGGGAGCGAGATCGCGGGCGTCATCTGCTTCGGGAACGCGAAACTGCCCGAGAAGGGCGAGCCCAGCATGTCGCCCACGCTGGTCGTGCTGGGCGAACTGGACCGGGTCTCGGAGGCGGACGCGATCCGCAAGGCGGCGAAACTGGCGAAGGATCGCGGGCTGCCGGTGGACCTTCTCAACAAGGCGAGTTTCGGGCACACGCTCGTGGTCGGCGCCGCCCTGCCCGACGCGGTGGACTGGATGTTCCAGCGGAAGCAGGCGGACGCGGGCGGGAAGTAGCGAGCGACCGAGGGGCGTGGCGTGGCGAGCGAAGGCGGATGAGTTCCTAGCATTGGGGGTTCGATTTCACTCGCCCTCCTTGGAGCCCGTCATGCGTCTTACGCCTGCTTTGGTTGTGGTTGCCGCGTCGCTTGCGCTGGGTTGGCCCTCGCTCGTGCTTGCCCAGGAGGACACGCGGAAGGTCGTGAAGACGGCGGACGAACTGCCTCGGCACGAGTACACGATTCCGGGGAGGGCGTCGGAGTTTCTGGTGTCGGACCAGCCGTTCAAGGAGTTCGCCGCGACGATGGCGAAGGACCTGAAGGCGGACCTCGCGGCGTACAAGATCGAGGACGGGACGACGCTCCAGGGCTACTACACGATGCTGGGGAGCATCGCGATGCTGGACGAGAGGCACGACGAGGCGGTGTCGTGGTTCGCGAAGGCGCGGGAGTTGGAGCAGAAGGCGTCGAAGAGGATGATGACGGGGGTGGTGGCGGAGGCGATTGCCGCGGCGCACAAGGCGGCGGGGGGCGACCGGGCGAAGTACGAGGCGGTGTTCAAGGAGACGCTGCGGGCGAAGGTGTCGGCGATGCCGTGGGACGTGGTGCGCGATGACGTGATGCAGGCGAAGGGGCGAGCGGAGATCTTGACGCGCGAGTTGGTGCTGGGGAGCATCAAGGGGCAACTCGACCCGGCGGTGGAGGCGCAGCAGGGGAAGTTGAGCAGCGACATCGCGCGGGGGTTGATCTCGGCGCGGATGGTGCTGGACGTGCGGCTGCCGCTCATGGCGGCGGAGGCGGATGTGTATCGCGAGATCATCTCGACGAACACGGGCGAGAAGAAGGACATCTGGGCGGAGCGTGCCGCCACGTTTGGGTCGTCGGAGAACCTGACGCCGGTGGTCCTGGCGATCTGGGATTCGGGTGTGGACACGTCGATTTTCACCAATCAACTGTGGGTCAACCCGAGTGAGCGGGCGAACGGCAAGGACGACGACGGGAACGGGTTTGTGGACGACCTGCATGGGATCGCGTTCGACCTGACGGACAACCGCGTGGCGGAACTCCTCCACCCGCTGGACGAGATGAGGTCGGACGTGAAGATCGTGACGCAGTACGCGAAGGGGTCGATGGACATGACCTCGAACGTGGACAGCGCGGAGGCGAGCGCGTTCCGCAAGTATGTCGGCGGGCTGAAGCAGGACGAGGTGGGACCGTTTCTCGAGGACCTCGGGCTCTTCGGCAACTATTCGCACGGGACGCACGTGGCGGGGATCGCGGCGGAGGGGAATCCGGCGGCGAGGCTGCTCGCGGTGCGACTGACGTTCGATTTCCGGCAGGTGCCGCTGCACGCCCCCAGCGTCGAACTGGAAACCAAGCACGCGAAGGCGATCCAGGACACGGTGGCGTATATGAAGGCGGCGGGCGTGCGCGTGGCGAACATGAGTTGGGGCGGCTCGCGGAAGGACGTGGAGCGAGCGCTGGAAGTCAAGGGGGTGGGGAAGACGGCGGAGGAGCGGGCGGCGCTCTCACGCGAGATCTTTGCGATCCAGAAGAAGGCCCTCGAAGAGGCGATGGCCTCGGCGCCGGAGATCCTGTTTGTTGCCGCGGCGGGGAACTCGGACAACGACGTGGACTTTGATGAGATGATCCCGTCGGGGATCAAGTTGGCGAACCTCATTACGGTGGGGGCGGTGGACCAATCGGGCAAGCCGACGGGGTTCACGAGTTTCGGGAAGGGCGTGTCGCTGTACGCGAACGGGTTTGAGGTGGAGAGTTACATCCCGGGCGGGCAGCGGATGAAGTTCAGCGGGACGTCGATGGCGGCGCCGAACGTGGCGAACCTCGCGGGCAAGATGCTGGCGGTGAACCCGACGCTGACGACGGCGGAGGTGATCTCGGCGATCAAGGCGACGGCGACGCCGATGGCGAACTTCAACGATCGGTTCCTGATCCATCCGAAGGCGGCGGTGGAGATGGCGAGGAAGGGCGGGAAGTAAGCGCCGAGACGCATGAGGGCCGGGCGAGGAGGCGAGTGGGTCGCGGCGCGTCGCGGGCGGAGGCGGCGGCGCGTTCGCACTCGACCGGCGGCGAGGATGGATCAATGAGGCTCGTGGACATCGTCGGGCTCGATGCCGCGGGAGATGGTGTAGCCGCCGGTGAACCAGCGGTGGAGGTCGGCCATCTTCGCCTGCTGGGAGGCGAAGGGATAGGTGGAAGAGGTGGGCGCGACCCAGGCCTGGGTCGCGGGGCATCGCGTGGGCTGGTTGGAAAGGAACAACTCAAAGTTGGGGCGACTTTGCCAGGCGGTGGGCAGGCGGAAGTGAAAGGCACGAGCGTGCTCGCCGGTGGGCGAGATGGAGAGGGAGGCGAGGTGCTCGTCGGGAGGGAGGGCCTGCTGGATTCGATCGGCCCATTCGATAAGGGCGATGGACCTGTCGCGAGCGAGGCGGGAGGAGGGATCGAAGAGGGCGTCCCAGCCGAGGGATTCGAGGTCATCGGCGGAGGCGAGGCGGTAGGCGTCGACGTGGATGAGTTGGCCCGGGCCGAGGCGGCGGTTCTCGAAGGGGTATTGGTTGATCAAGACGAAGGTGGGCGAGGAGGCGAGGCCGCGGCGTGTGCCGAGCGCGTGGGCGAGGGCGCGGGTGAAGGTGGTTTTGCCGGCGCCGAGGGGACCATGGACGGCGAGGACGTCGGTGAAGGCGAGGAGGTCGGCGAGGCCCTGGGCGAGTGCGGCGGTGTGCTCGGGGCTGGAGGTGGATCGGGTGAGGGAGATCATGTGTGCTCCCAGCCCAGATGGGAGGCGTCGAACCAGGTGCCGTCGGGGGCTTTGACGATGCATCCGGAGGGTGGGACGAAGGCGAGGCCTGGGCGCGGAGGATCTGGGGGCTGGCCTGCGGAAGGGGCTTGGCGGACGATGCCGATGCGGGTGAAGGGAGTGGCGGGAGGATCGCGGCGCGAGAGGATGTGGGAATGCGGCGCGATTTCGGGGTCCATGGTGAAGAGGAGTTCGTAGTCTTCGCCGTCGGCGAGGGCTTGACGCCACGTGCAACCCGGCGAGCAGGGGAAGAGGGAGGCGTCGAGTTCGAGGCGAAGGCCGGAGGCGTGGGCGAGTCGAGCGGCGTCGCGGCCGAGGCCGTCGGAGAGGTCCATCATGGCATGGAGGAGTGGTCGAGGGGAGCGAAAGGTGTCGCAGAGGAAGGCGGCATCGTGGAGGCGAGGCTCGAAGCGGAGATGGCGAAGGTCGCGCATGCTGTCGCCGAGACGTCCGGAGACCCAGACGCTATCGCCGGCACGAGCGGTGGAGCGGAGGACTGGCCCAGATTTGTGTGGGGTGGCGAGGACGGTGGTGGTGAGGACGAGGGGGGGAGGAAGAGAAGCAGGAGAAGGAGCAGAGGAGGAGATATCGCCGCCCACGAGGGGCGCGTTCCAATGCTGGGCCCATGTGTGCATGGAATCGAAGAGTTCGTTGGCCGCGTCCTGGGGAAAGTTGGGCGGGAGGCAGGCGGTGGCGAGGGAGCAGAGGGGCGTGCCGCCCATGGCGGCGATGTCGGAGATGGAGCGGGCGATGGCTTTTCGGGCGATGAGGTCGAGCATCGAGCGTTTGTGGGCGAGGTCGATGGGCTCGAAGTGACGGCCTTCGACGAGGTGGTCGGTGGTGAGCAGGAGTTGGTCGGCGTTTGGAGTTCGCACGACGGCGCAATCATCGCCTGGCCCGACGAGGACGTGGGGGAAACGAATCCCGAGATTCTGGGACCGAAGTGCAATGTGGGCAAGCAGTTCGGATTCTCGCATCGCGAGGAAGGGTATTCGGCGCGTGAGTCGGGCGGGGCGATGACGTTGAGAGACTGAGGGATGACTGGCACCGGCTCGCCAGAATCCCGGAGCAGGCGTGAGACCACACCACTCCCTCAGCCCCCAACCCTGAGGATCGCCCGCTGCGAGGAGAAGGAGTCGGCCGAGGCATCCGCGCGGAGACGCGCGGATGCCGATTCACCGGGGAAGACGGAGCAGGGATTCGAAGGACTCGAGGACCTTCGTTCCCTGACTCCGTTTTTGCGTGTCGTCGACACTATTTGGAACTCGGGGGAACGGGCATGACGCTTGGAGGCGTGGTGGTCGGGGGCGGGGGCGGCGGGGGCGGCGGCGGTGGTGGTGGTGGCGGGGGCGGCGAGCCTGGGCCTGCGGGAACGGAGAGGACGTAGTTGTAGTCGCGGACGGGGGGGTTGCCGATGACGTCGAGGCAGACGAGGAGTTTGCGACCGGAGCCGAGCAGGACGGGCTTGATGAGGAACTCGGTGGGCGTTCCCGGGAGACCTTGGAAGCCTTGGCGACCGGGGATGGCGTCGACGCGGACGGAACGCGGATCGTTGTTGGCGTTGGGGGATGCGGTGAAATCGCTGGAGACGTCGGACCAATCGCAGGAGCCGACGGGACGGCGGTAGATACGGACGCCGAGGCCTGAACCAGGGGTGATGGTGACGGGTCCGTAGTGATCGAGGATGACGGAGGTGGTGGCCGCGGTGCCGTAGGCGCTGACGTAGTAGTTGCAGACGGTGGGGTTGAAGGGAGGACGAGTGGCGCGGGGCGAACAGTCTTCGAAGTGGAGGGCGAAGGGGGCGAGGGCGACGTCGCCGCCGCCGATGGAGGAGGACCAGGTGGAGTAGGAGGGTTTGGGGGCGAAGCGGTCGATGCCGGCGAGGGTGATGGGTGCGGACCAGATGGAGTTGTTGAAGTTGGCGTTGATGATGATCTGGGATTTGAGGCCGTCGGGATCGCTGAGGAGGAGTTGGCCGAAGAGGGAGCCGCCGACGCGGATGGGAGCGGCGAGGTCACGTTCGCGGAGGTCGGTGCGTGCGATGAGGTGGCGTGCGATGCGGAGGCCGGCATCGGGTTGTCCTTGGACGGGAAGGATGCCCTTGGCGTAGAGGGCGCCGGCGAAGTCGCCGCGGGTGGTTTGGAGGAAGGCGAGCGTGCCGGGACCACCGTCGGCGCCGGCGGTGATCTGGGCGTTGATGGCCCCGGCGGAGATGAAGTTGATGCCGTCGCGGGCGCGGATGGGCCAGAGGGCGCCGGGAGGGGAGATGGAGTTGATGTCACCGGCGACGACGAGGCGGCCGATGGAACCCGCGGGGACGTTGAGTTTCCCGGTGAAGTCGCCGGAGATGGTGAGGGAGTGGAGCGAGCCGTTGGGGAGGGAAATTTGGCCGTTCATGGAGCCGGCGACGTCGAGCCAATCGAGGGAGCCGGAGGCGAGGGTGAGGAGGGTGGAGGAGGAGATGGAGCCAAAGCGGAGGACGGCGGGCGCGTTGTTGAACGTGTTGTCGGCGAAGAACTGACCTTGGAGGGGCCCGCGCGATTCGAAGCGGGAGATTTTGGAGATGAGGATGTCGCCGGTGACGGCGCCCGAGATGGCGCCGTAGAGGCGAGCGCTGGAGAGGTCGTTGGCGATAAGGCCGGCGAGGTGTCGACCGGCGGGCGTGGGCGCGACGGAGGCTGGGGCGAAGGGGCCGCCGATGGAGATGTCGACGTCGCCCGGGCGAGGGCCACCGTAGAGGACGATGCGTCCGATGTCGACGGAGGTGCTGGAAGGGAGGATTTTGACGCGTCGAGCGGCGGAGGGGAGGACGGCGGTCCAGGCTTGTGCGGGGGCGAGGGAGGCGTTCTGGAGCAGATTGCCGTTGGCGTCCTCGACGCGGATCTGGACGCTCTGGGCGAGCGCGCTGGACGCGAGGAACGCGCCCGCGATCGCGGGAACGAAACGAGTCTTGCGAAGCATGGCCTTTCTCCTGGCGGAGGATGGAATCCGACCGTAGAAACTACCACGCAATTCGGGAAAGGCCGAGCAATCCGAGCGGGTGGAGTGAAATGGGGCGTTACAGATGCCCCAGATTCGGAGTGGGAAGGATGTTCCGGGACGTGGCGGGGCGTTATCAGTCCATGCGGAGGAGCGACCACTACCATGCGGGATCGTGCGAGATGGGACGACGATCGCGGGCAAGGAGGGATGGCGGCACGTGGCGGACGTGGCGCTGGTGGTGCTGGGCGCGGGGTTTCTGGCGTGGCTTGTCAGTCGCGGTCTTCGCGTGGGCGACCAGCCGAACGCGGACTTCTTTGATTTCTACTTCGGCGCGGTGGCGGTGCGTGATGGACAGGACTTGTATCGGGTGAACGACGGGGGGTACATCTACCCCCCACTGCTGGCGGTGGTGCTCCGCCCGATGACGCTGCTGGAGCCGACGACGGCGGCGCACGTGTGGACGCTGGTGCTGGCGGCGCTGCTGATCACCACGGCGTGGCTGGTCGGTGACGAGACGCAGCGCCGACTTGGGCTTGGCTCTTCGCGCGTGCGGACGGCGGCGATGGCGAGCGTCGCGGTGGTGGTGCTTGGGCAGACGTGGAAGAGTGAGTTCCAATGGGGCAACTCGAACCTGCTGGTGCTGATGGGGGTGGTGCTGGGGTTGCGATGGGTTGAGCGGAGGCCGGCGTGGAGTGGCGCGGCGTTGGGGGTGGCGGTGGGCGTGAAGTACCTGCCGATCGTGCTGATGCCGTATTTGCTGGTGCGGCGGAAGTGGTGGGCGGCGGGGGCGTTCGGGGTCGCGCTGGGCGTGGCGCTTTTGGGTCCGGCGGTGGTGCTGGGGTGGGAGCGGAATCTTGAGTATCTGGGAGTGGCGTTTCGAGGCTTGCCGGAGATGGCGGGGTTGGCCGAGCGCGGGAGCGGCGCGAACATCCATGGGGTGACGAGCGGGTTCAGCCTGTCGGTGACGAGTACGGTGGCGCGGTGGGGCGAGCGGGTTGGAGTTGGTCGGGCAGGCGTGCTGCTGGGGACGGGCGTTGTCGCGTGCGTGTTGGGTGTGATCGGATGGTGGCGGTATCGGGTGTGGGGATTCGGAGTCCTCATCGGTCGAGGCGAGGCGAGCAAGGAGGGGGAGCGCTCGGAGCGGACTCTCGTGCTGATGGAATGGAGCGTGCTGTGGTCGGTGGCGCTGCTCTTTTCGCCGCAGACGACGCATCGGCACCTGAACATGCTGCTCCCGATCGTGGGGTTGGCGGTGGGGTTGGCGGTGGCGGAACGGGGAGGACGGCGGTGGGCGCTGATCGGGGCGCTGGTGCTGGCGACGGTGGGCGCGACGGCGATCCCGGGGGTGGCGGGATGGCGGGACGCGACGGAGCGATGGAATCAGGGGGGGGGAGCCGCGGCGTGCGTGGCGGTGCTGGTGTTGGTCACGATGGAGGCGGGATTGGCGTGGGCCCGGAGGTGGCGGGCGTAAGTCGCGGAAGGAGGGAAGGGCGGTGGCGGGAGATGCGAGTCCGAAATGGCCCGCATAAAGTGGAGGATGCCTACTGCTCTGGTCGTGCGTGCCGCGGGGACGAACTGCGAGATTGAGGTTTGCCACGGGTTTGAACTGGCGGGCGCGACGCCTGAACTGGCGCACGTGGATGCGTTGATCGCGGAACCGGAGCGAGTGGAGGGTGCGGACATCATCGCGTTTCCGGGGGGATTTTCGTATGGGGACGACGTGGCGAGCGGTCGGATCTTCGCGATGAAACTGAGGGAGAAGTTGTATCCGGCGTTGCGGGGCGCGGCGGAGCGGGGCGTGCCGATGATCGGGATCTGCAACGGGTTCCAGGTGCTGGTGCAGGTGGGGCTACTGCCGGGTCTGGAGGTGTCCATGGGGTCGGCGGGGGGGGGCGGATGGCCTGAGTCGCCGCCTCGGCAGATGGTGGCGCTCTCGCAGAACAAGGACGCGAGGTATGTGTGCCGATGGGTCCCGGTGAAGTATGAGCGGGAGAGCGTGTGCCTGTGGACGCGAGGTCTTGCGGAGGGCTGGAGCGGGGACGAGGCGAGGGACGTGCAGGTGCTGCCCGTGGGGCACGGGGAGGGGCGTCTGGCGACGATGTTCCATGACGTGCTGCCGAAGTTGGAGGCGCAGGGGCAGGTCGCGATCCGGTATTTGGACAACTACAACGGGTCGGAGGGAGCGGTGGCGGGAATCTGCGATCCGAGCGGGCGGATCTTCGGGTTGATGCCGCACCCGGATCGGTATTTGTCGTGGACCCGGCATCCATATTGGACGCGGTTATCGCATGGAGTGAGGAAGGGGGATACCCCGGGATTGCGCATGTTCCGAAATGCGGTTGAAGCCTTGGCGGGGGTGGGGCGGTAGAAGGGGAGCGTCTACGAACCGGGGATGGTCGGAGTGGCGAGACCCATGCATCACGTGCGGACATTGCCGACGGTCGATGTGCACGGGGGCGCGGTGATCATCGACGAACGGACGTGCCGGAGGTGCGGGTATGCGCTGAAGGGGTTGCGGACGGGGGGGGCGTGTCCGGAATGCGGGACGTCGATCAAGCGTTCCGTAAGCCGCAAGGGTGAAACGCTGGTGGAGGCGCCGCGGGATTACCTGGAGGAGTTGCGAATCGCGGCGAACGTGATGGCGGGGTGCGTGGTGGCGCTGGCGATGCTGGTGCCGATGCTGGTGTGGCAGGTGGGCGGTCAGGGCGCGGCGGGGGTGGCGACGCTGGCCGGGGTGTTGTTTGTGGTGGGATGCGGGTGGGTGTGGAGCGTGTGGGTGGTGACGGCGCCGCGTCGGCTGACGAAGGGGACGGGGATCAACTTGACGCGGGAATGGTCGGGGAGCCGGTGGTCGGCGCGAGGGATGCTCGCCTGCGCCCCCGTGGCGATGGTGCTGACGGCGGTGGCGGCGATTGCGACGCCCGGCGCGCCGGCGACGGGCTTTGCGAAGTTGGTCTGGGGGCTGGCGCTCGGGTGTGGGCTGGGGACGTTCTTTGGGCTGGCGCCGCTGGCGCTGCATGTTTCGAGGATTGCGTCGTGGGCGAACGACGACGGGCTGGCGATGCGGATGCGGGTGGCGGCGTTCTCGCTGAGCGTTGCGGGGCCCGTGTCGATCGGATGCTTTGCGTTCGCGGGAACGGTGCCGGCACTTTCGTTCGGCGTGGCGACGTTGGGCGTTTTGCTGATGGGGAGTTTTGTGGTGGGGCTGGGGCTGTTCGTGATTGGGCTCTTCCAGTTGGGATCGATGACGCGATGGGCGCTGGCGAACCACATGGAGTTGAAGGCGCGGGACCAACGGCTGAAGGATCGGGCGGAGATGGAGCGGCGGGCGCACCTGGCGGGGGCGGGGCCTGGGCTGGGGCGTGAGATCGTGACGGAGCGTCCTTGCCGAGCGTGTGGATACAGCCTGCGCGGGCTGAAATGGGGTGGGAAGTGCCCGGAGTGCGGGGAGGAGATCGGATGACGGAGGGGGGCACGTGTCGGGGCGACGGGCGGTTGGATTCCTACGATGGCCCGTGAGCAGTTCGAAGCCGAAGGTGTTGGTGGCGATGTCGGGCGGGGTGGATTCGTCCGTCGCGGCGGCGCTGCTTTCGCGCGCGGGGCATGAGGTTGTGGGCTGCTTCATGCGTCTTGGATCGCCCGGCGAGACGCTGGATGAGTTGATCCCCGCGGACGAGGCGTGCAAGGTCGGCGTGAAGATCGGGCACCAGGGATGTTGCTCGATTACGGACGCGGCGGATGCTCGGCTGGTCGCGGCGGAGTTGGGGATTCCGTTTTATGTGTGCAACTTCAAGAAGGACTTTGGGCGCATCATCGACTATTTCGTGGACGAGTACGCGAACGGGCGCACGCCGAACCCGTGCGTGCGGTGCAACGACTGGCTGAAGTTCGGGAAGTTGCATGAGTATGCGCGGCAGATCGGGGCGGAGCATGTCGCGAGCGGGCACTATGCGAGGATTGGACGGCGCGAAGGACCGGGCGCCGAGGGGACGGTGTATTCGCTGCGGCGCGGGGTGGACCGGTCGAAGGACCAGTCGTATGTGCTCTTTGGCGTCCCGCGCGAGCAACTCTCGCACATGATGTTTCCGATCGGAGAGATGCCCAAGGACGAGGTGCGGGCGTTGGCGAAGCGGTTTGGATTGCCGGTGTTTGACAAGCCCGATTCGCAGGAAATCTGCTTTGTGCCCGACAACGACTACGCGGGGCTGGTGGAGCGGCGACGGGGCGAGGTGCTTCGGACGGGGAAGATCGTGGACGAGCGCGGACGCGAGGTGGGGACGCATGAGGGGCAGCATCGGTTCACGATCGGGCAGCGGCGTGGGCTCTCGTTGTCGCTTGGTCATCCGGTGTACGTGGTGAGCAAGGACGTCGGGAGCAACACGGTGACGGTGGGGCCGAAGGAGGCGCTTCTGGTCCGATCGTGCGAGGCGCGAGAGGCGAACTGGCTGGTGGATGGGCCGAAGGCGGGCGAATGGCGTGCGTGCTGGGCGAAGTATCGGTACAACACGCCGGCGGCGCGGGGGCGGGTGCGGGTGATCGAGGACGCGGGAGATAACACGCCATCGGGTCGGCACGGGGCGTTTGAGGTGGAGTTTGAGGAGATGCAGGTGGCGGTGGCGCCGGGGCAGGCGGTAGTGCTGTACGACGATCAGGATCCGGACTGGGTGTTGGGGGGCGGGTGGATTTCGGCGTGCGTTCGTTCGGGGTGATGGGCCAGTTCTGAGACGTGGCGGCGAGCCAATGCGGGTTGTGTTCGGGATTTTTTCCTGGTATGCTGTAGGCACTCGAACGTGCAGGAGGCTGGCATGACGGATCGCGTGATGTGGTGCTCGGTGGTGGGCGTGGCGGCGCTGTCGAGCGTGGCGTATGGGCAGCGGTATGACTTTGGAATCAATGCGCAGACGAGCAGCATGAACGGGACGCTGTCGGCGACGGTGCCGGCGAACGGTACGTTCATCGGGAACTATGACGAGACGACGAACCCGACGGGGACGCGGACGCTGAACTGGGATCTCTTCGGGCGACGCCCGGCGCCGCCGACGAACATCAGCAAGACGTTCACGGGGACGGGGTCGATCTCGGGGAATCCGAGCACGCGGCCCGGGGGGAGGTATGCGCTGGAGGTGAATCGGGCGACGAATCGAGTGACGCTGAGCGGATTTGAGGCGGATCTGTTGCGAGACGCGAGGCCGAACTTCAACATGACGGTGACGATCACGTATCAGTCGTTCTTGACGGCGTCGCCGAACTATTCGTATCCGTTCCTGGTGCCGTTGCCGATCCCGCTGGGACAAACGACGCTGACGGCGTTGTCGATGCAGCAGGTCTTGGCGGTGACCGGGGACATGACGCCGGGCGGGACGGCGGGGACGTACACGTTCACGCTGGAGGTGCCGGTGGTGGTGACGGGTGCGATGGACGCGTTGGGGAACGCGGTGGATATTCCACCGACGCCACAAGTGGTGACGATGGCGGGGACGGTGACGCTGAATGACCAGACGGCGACGGCGAGTTTGTCGTCCCAGTTCTCGCAGGAGCAGGAGATCGTGCAGGACATTCCCGGGCCGGCGAATCAGCCGTTTGATTTTCCGCCGCCGTTGGGGACGGGCGATCCGGCCCAGGTTCTGGTGACGGCGACGATCACGAGTTTGTCGCTGAGCATGACGGGGACGATGTCGTTGCCGGCGACGGGGACGCGTGCGGCGTGCCCGGCGGACGTGGACGACGGGAGCGGAACGGGAAGGCGCGACGGGGGCGTCACGATCGATGACCTGCTCTATTACCTGGGGATCTACGGCGCCGGAGTCTCGTCGGCGGACATGGACGATGGTTCGGGCACGGGCACGCGCGACGGGGGCGTGACGATCGACGATCTTTTGTACTACCTCACCCGCTATTCGGCAGGGTGCTGACGCTTCGAGGGGACGACCAAAGAGCAAAAACCCGAAGTGAACGCAAGGCGAAGGCCCCGGGAGACATCTTCATCAGGGCGCGCTGTCAACGCGCGTGTTGTGGGCTGGATCGGAGGTTTGGGGAGCCGACGGCGTCGGCGCATGCATGGGAGGCGAATCATGAAGGCGAAGTCGTCGAAGTGGATGGGGTGGAGTGCGGCGAGCGGGATGGCGATCGCGGGGCTCGCGCCGGCGGGGGTGGTGCATCGCATTTGCGTGCTGATGGGACAACAGGAAGTGCCGGCGAACGGATCGCAGGCGATCGGAGGCGGGTTCTTCCGCATCGACACCGACACGAACACGGTCGCGTATCGGATTGTGGTGGCCGACCTCTCGCCCGTGGAGACGGCGGCGCACATCCACGGGCCGGCGGCGCCCGGGGTGAACGCGGGCGTGCTGACGCCGCTGCCCGTCGGCCCAATCAAGGCGGGGGTGTGGACGTACCCCGAGGCGTTGGAGGCGGCGCTGTTGGATGGGCGGATGTACGTGAACGTGCACACGACGGCGTTCCCGGGGGGTGAGGTGCGAGGGCAGATCGTGACGCACGTCGCGATGCTGGACGGAGGGCAGGAGGTGCCGGCGAACGCGAGCACCGCGCGCGGGTTCGGGCTGTTTGTGCAGGACACGTGCGCGAACACGCTGAACTACTACATCGCGTTCGCCGGGCTGTCGGCGGCGCAGACGGCGGCGCACATCCACGGCGTGGCGAACTACGGGACGAACGCGAGCGTGGTCTTCCCGCTCGCGGTGGGTTCGCCGATCTCCGGGGTGTGGGGCTATGCGGAGGCGCAGGAGCAGAACCTCATCGACGGGCTGATGTACGTGAACGTGCATACGACGGCGTTCCCGGGCGGAGAGATTCGGGGGCAGATCATCTCGGCGCTTCAGCCGATGGACGGGCAACAGGAAGTGCCCGCGAACGGCACGGGCGCGGTGGGCATCGGGATGGTCGCGATCCATCGAGCGGCGAACGCGATGGGGTATGACGTTCGTCGGACGACGTTTGGCACGGGCGAGACGGCGGCGCACATCCACGGATTCTCGGGCCCGGGCGCCAACTCCGGCGTGCAGACCCCCATTGCGCCCGTGCCGAGCCAGCGCAAGTTGGGCGTATGGACCTACGGCGCGGCGAACGGACCTGCGGTGCTCGGTGGACGGACGTATTTCAACGTGCACACGGCGGCGTTTCCGGGCGGGGAGATTCGCGGGCAGATCGCGAACTTTGGGCAGCCGACGGTGCGCTGCATCGCGGACGTGGACGATGGGAGCGGGACGGGCACGCCGGACTGTGGCGTGACGATTGACGATCTGCTGTACTACCTGGGCCTGTTCGAGGCGGGGGCGATCGCCGCGGACGTGGACGACGGGAGCGGAACGGGCACGCCCGACGGCGGGGTGACGATCGACGACCTGTTGTACTACCTGGTTCGATTCGAGGGCGGGTGCTGAGTGACGGGAGGACGGAGATGATCGTCCGGTCGGACGAGAAACACGCGGCCCCGAGCGGATGCTCGGGGCCGTGGTGTTTGGGCCAGAAGAGGCGTGCTTCGCGCGCGATGGTCAATCGTGATCGTCGCGATGGCGATCACCCGTCAGGGGAGCCCGGGTGGGCTGGGGTGCGGAGTCCATTTCGGCGATGCCGGCGCGAGGGGGAACACCGATCCCGTGGAGGTAGACGAGTTCGCCGCCGGCGTGGGCGGTGAGGGCGATCCAACCGGCGACGGCGAGGCTGGCGAGGAGCGCGGCACTATCGGCGGCGAGGGTGACCGGGCGTCGTGTGCGAGCGAGCAGCGAGACGGCGACGAGCGTCGCCGGGATGAGAGGCCAGATCCAGCCGTTTTCGCCGAGTTCTTCGTGTCGAGAGACGTAGCCCTCTTCGGCGGGGGTGAGATCGACGAGGCGATCTTCGGCGTCTTCGCCGGCATCCGCGGCAACGGCGGCACCGAGCGAGCAGGCGGCGAAGGCGGCGAGGGTGAGCCACTTGAGGGCGAGGGACTTGGATCGAGTGAGGAGGATGAGGAGGGTGAGGGGAACGCCGAGGAGGCCGAGCGCGATGGGGAGATGGACCGCGGCGGCGTGTCGCGCGTGGGGATCGCTCAGCATCTGCTGGATGGTGTTCCACATGACGGGGTGCTCCAAAGGCCGACGGTGCGTGCGGCCGACGCCCTTCCCATATGGATTATTCGTCGAGGGGCGTGGTCGATTGCGAGAAAATGTGCCTGAATCTCGCGACGGAGCAAGATGAGAGTGAACCTCAATCGCAGCGTGGATTAGTCTGGGCGCAGGACGTGGCAGTACGGCTGCTTGCCGGTCTTGTCGTAGTAGCGCTGGTGATACTCCTCGGCTTTGTAGAACGCTTTGGCGGGCTCGATGGTTGTGGCGATGGGCTTGGTGAGTTTTTTCTGACGCTCGGCCTTGACACGCTCGGCGATCTGCTTCTGTGACTCGCTGTGGTAGAAGATGACGGAGCGATACTGGTCGCCGATGTCCGGGCCTTGGCGATTGACTTGCGTGGGATCGTGCAGGCGGAAGAAGGCGTCGACGATCTTGTCGTAGGAAGTCTTCGCGGGGTCGAAGGTGACTTGGACGACCTCGGCATGCCCGGTGTCGTCGGAGCACACCTGCTTGTAGGTGGGGTTTTCGGTTGTGCCGCCGGAGTAGCCGCTGACGGCGTCGAGCACGCCCGGAACCTGGTGGCGGAAGATGTGCTCGACACCCCAGAAACAACCGGCGCCGAAGGTGGCGATCTCAGAGGGCACGGCGGGGGACTCCTTGGAAAGGTTGGCCTGGGGTGAGGTGGCGGAGGGGGAGGACGCGTTGGTGGAGGCGGACGCCGTTGGCGGCGAGGACGACGGGGTCGAGGCGGACGTGGCGGGGGAGGGCGATTCCTGGCGGCAACCCGAGACGAGGAACGGGAGGGACGCGATCAGGATGCACTTGAAGAGGGAGGGAGCGAGGTGGTGCATGTTGGATCTCCGGGAGAGGTTGGATGCGGGGGGAGGCGGGAAGGTTGCCCATATCTTTCGCGGGTGAAGGGTCCGGCGGATGCAAGGGGGAGGAAGGTGCGGACATCGGGGGGTAGGGGCGTTGATGCGGCGGTGTGGACCGGCGACCTGCGCGGCAGGTGCGGTCGCGATGCACAGAGGCACAAGGAGTATGTCGATGCTGAACAAGCGTTCATGGCGTGGTGCGTTGGCGGTGGTGTCGGCCAGCATCTCGTGGGCTTGGGGGGATGTCGTGCCGTCGGACGTGGGGATCGAACTGGTGCCCGTCGCGACGGGCTTGATCTCGCCCATTTATGCGACGCACGCGAACGACGGCTCGGGGCGTTTGTTCATCGTGGATCAGGCGGGGAAGATCTGGATTTTGCGAGACGGGGAGGTGTTGCCGACGCCTTTTTTGGACCTGACGGGGACGATCCCGGCGCTGAATCCGGGGTTTGATGAGCGGGGGGTTCTGGGGATTGCGTTCCATCCGAACTATGCGCAGAACGGGCGATTCTGGGTGCGGTTTAGCCGACCGCGTCCGGGCTCGGCGGGGGAGCCGTGCTTTGGGACCGCACGAGGATGCCACTTTGAAGTGTTGGCGGAGTTTCGAGTCTCGGCGTCGAACCCTGATGTGGCGGACCCGATGTTTGTCACCGAACTCTTCCTCATCGCCAAGCCGCAGTTCAACCACAACGCTGGACAGGTCGCGTTTGGTCCGGATGGGAAGTTGTACGCCAGCATGGGGGACGGCGGGGGGGCGAACGACGGGCTGGCGGACAATCCACCGTCGCACGGGCCGATCGGGAACGCGCAGAACCTGATGACGCCGATGGGCAAGATGCTGCGGTTTGAGGTGAACGGGACGTTCCCGTTTTCGATCCCGACGGACAACCCGTTCGTGGACACGCCCGGGGCGTCGCCGGAGATTTGGGCCTATGGGCTGCGCAATCCGTATCGCTGGTCGTTCGATGATGGTCCGGGAGGCGATGGGCGGCTTTGGCTCGCGGATGTCGGGCAGAATCTGACGGAGGAGATCAACCTCATCGATCGCGGGGGAAACTATGGGTGGGTCATCAAGGAGGGCACGCACTGCTTCAATCCGTTCGCCCCGAGCGTGTACCAGCCGGATACGTTCTGCGCGGGAAGGACGACGGGCATGATCGATCCGGTGGCGCAGTACGAGCGGCGCGAGGGCGGTCAGATCGTGGGCATCTCCGTGACGGGCGGGTTTGTGTACCGAGGGAACGGGGTGCCGGCGCTGCGAGGGAAGTATGTGTTCGGGGACTACAGCACCTCGTTCGGGACGCCGGACGGGCACTTCTTCCACATGGACGCGGCGAATCCGGGGCAGATCCTTCGCTTGCGGCTCGGGCGCACGAATCGCCCGTTCCCGGAGTTTGTCAAGGGCTTCGGGCGTGATCAGGATGGCGAGTTGTACGTGTGCTCGTCGCCCATCGGCGCGCCGCGCGGGACGAGCGGCCGCGTCTATCGCATCGTCGCCGCGCCGTGCCAGGCCGACGTGGACAACGGAAGCGGGACGGGGACGCCCGACGGCGGGGTGACGATCGACGACGTGTTGTACTACGTGGACGTGTTTGGGGCCGGCACAGGGGCGGCGGACCTGGATGACGGCACGGGCACCGGGCGTCCGGATGGCGGGGTCACGATCGATGACCTGCTGTACTTCCTGGGACACTTTGCCGGGGGGTGTTGAGCGTCTCGAATGGCGTCGGACCAGGCGGGTCGATCGACCAACCCCCTCCATCGCGGAGGGGGTTGTTGCATGGATGCTCCGGAGGCACGGCGCGGCCGCGTAGAATGGCGGCAACCATTGTCGAAGGGCGGACACGGATGGCGCAGCGGGAGAACAAGTTATCGTGGCTGGACGTGGACGATCTGGGCGAGTTGCTCGCGCAGCGGCATCGAGAGGTGGACCCGTGGTCGATCTCGTTCACCAGGCTGAAGCAACTGGTGACGACGTTGCCCGAGTTTGAGGAAGAGCCTGGGCATCCGTGCAACGAGCGCATCCTGGAGGAGATCCAGCGGGCGTGGATCGAGGAGCGTGGCGGGAAGGCAAGGAGCGAGGACTGATCCGTCGAGCGTGCCCGGGTGGAGGTACGATCCGCGAGCATGGCCCAACCGCGCAAACTGCACGATGAGTATTTCAAGAGAGCCAAGGCCGAGGGCTACCTCGCGCGATCGGCGTACAAGTTGCTGGAGATTCAGGAGCGGCATCGGCTGATCCGGCGTGGAGATTCGGTGCTGGACCTTGGGTGTGCGCCCGGGTCGTGGCTGCAGGTGGCGGAGAAGTTGGTGGGCCCGGGCGGGCGGGTGGTGGGGATTGATCTGACGGAAGTCACGCATCCGTTCACGGGCGTGGTGACGGCGGTGCGGATGGACGCCTTTGCGGCGAGGGCGGAGGAGTTGTGCGCGTTGAATGACGGTCGGATGTACGACGTGGTGATGAGCGACATGGCGCCGAACACGACGGGGCACGGGGATGACCTGCTCTCGGTGCGGTTGTGCCGACGGGTGCTGGAGTTGCTGCCGGGCGTGCTTCGCGTCGGCGGGCACTGCACGATGAAGGTGCTGGAGGGGGGCGAGTATCCGGAGTTGCTGAGGGAGACGAAGGCGCTTTTTCGGGAGGTCAAGGGACTCAAGCCGAGGGCGAGCCGGGATGTCTCGCGCGAGATCTTCATCATTGCCGAGGGGTACAAGGGGGCGACGCGGCGGGAGGAGCGAGCGGCGCCGGGCGTGGTGAAGGGGCCGCCACAACCGCGCGAGGGGTGGTAGCGGCGGGGCGGGGGATCACGGGATTTCCGCGAGGAGTTGTCGCACGGTTTTGTGCTTCGTCGGCACGACCCAATCGGGGGCGATCTCGGCGAGCGGGGCGAGGACGAACCGGCGTTCGTGCATCCGCGGGTGGGGGAGGATGAGGTCGTCGTGCGTGAGGACGAGGTTGGCGACGAGGAGGAGGTCGAGGTCGAGGGTTCGGGGCCCCCACCGCTCTTCGCGGGCCCGGTCGCGGGCGCGCTCGCGCTCGATGCGATGCAGTTCGGCGAGGAGATCGAGCGGCGGAAGGTCGGTGTCGAGGATGGCGGCGGCGTTGAGGAAGTTGGGCTGGGGGATCGGGCCGACGGGCGCGGTCTCATGGAACGAGGAGGCGGCGACGAGTCGCGTGCGAGGCAGGGTCGCGAGGCGGAGGAGGGCGGCCCTGAGGTGGGACTCGCGGTCGCCGATGTTTGAACCGAGGGCGATGGCGGCGCGGGAGGGCACGCGGAAGGGTAGAGGGCGTCGCTACGAAAAAGCACGCCCCGAAGGACGTGCCTCTCGAACCGATGGCAGGGGGATATGGCGGCTTACTCGACGGGCTCGAGTTCGCGCTCGCGGTGCTGCATCTGCGACTTGAGGCGAGCGAGGATGCTGCTGTGCATCTGCGAGACCCGCGATTCGGAGAGGTCGAGGGTCGCGCCGATCTCCTTCATGGTCATGCCCTCGTAGTAGTAGAGCACCACGATGAGGCGTTCGGCGCGGGAGAGGCCCTTGGTGATGAGTTCCTTGAGGTCGCGGCGCTGGATGTCGCCCAGCGGGTTGGCCTGCGTCTCGTCGCGGATGACATCGATCTCTCGCACGTCTTTTCCTCCGTCGGAGGGGAAGCAGCGCTGGGTGAGGCTGCGGGTGGAGACGGCGCGGCCGTCACGCATCAACTTGTCGAACTCGTCGGCGGGGATGTTGAGGGCCTCGGCGACCTGATCGTCGGTGGCGGGCTGCCCGGTGGCCTTTTCGATGGCTTGACGGATGGACTCGACGCGTGCGGAACGGCTCCGAACCAGGCGGGGGACCCAGTCCATGCTGCGGAGTTCATCGAGGATGGCGCCGCGGATGCGCGGGGCGCAGTAGGTTTCAAACTTGACCTTTCGATCGAGGTCGAAGGCGTCGATGGCGTCCATCAGGCCGAAGAGGCCGGCGGACATGAGGTCTTCGATGTCCACCTCGTCGGGGAGGCGCTGGTGGATGCGTTCGGCGTTGTAGCGGACGAGGGGGAGGAACTTCTCCATCAAGTAGTTGCGGAGGGACTCCTCCTGGGAATCGCGGTAGCGAGCCCAGAGTTCGTTGATCGGGATGCGGTCGTAGGGCGTCGGGCCCTTGGAGGCTTCGGCGTGGCGGGCGCTGAAACGGCCGCCGTTGCGAAGTGACAAACGCGAAGAAGACTTGAGTGCAGGCATTCGGTCGCTCCTTGACCCTTTATGCACACGCCGCTCAGAAACACGCGCGGCCGTGATCAACTTGTCTGTTCACCACTCGTCCATGAGCGGGAACGTGGGGAGTATACAGAGAATCGAAACGGAAGGCGCGATCGCGGGCGGAAAATCATGGACGCGTTGGTCGGGTTATGTGGATTGTGAAGTCTTTGTGGAAAGTACGGGTTGGTCGTGGGGTGCGTCGAGTGTGGACGTTGAATCCGAGAGGGCGGCACTGACATCGGGGATGGGGTTTGCGGCGTGGTAGGCCCGGAGTTCGGCCTCGGAGACGCGGACCGCCGCCGCCCCGAGAAACCACCCGAGGATGCGGCACAAGACCATGCAAATCAAGGCGTTGGAAAGGATGGTGGCGGGCGAGTTTTTGGCGAGGATCCCGGCGACGAGGGCGATCGCGAACGCGGACAGCGCGAAGAGGGCGGAGATGGTCTTGATCGCCGAGTCCATGAGGGGCGCTCACTCGCGAAGGGGGTCCCATGAGTGTGGGAATCGCGTGGACAGGTGGGTGTATCGGAGGACAGGGTGGGGCGAATCAGCACCACCGTGCAAAAAGATTGAAGTTCTTGTGGAATCGCGCATGGGGGGATCTGCCCGGCCTGGATCGTTGCCACTGGGAGTGCGCCGACCCGACGAGAAGTTCGTGGACCGGGAGTTATCCACAGTTACGCCCCGTTGGAGCGCGAGGGGCGGTCGCTCCCGGCGCTGGCGGGAGGCAGACCATCGAGGGCCCAACGAGCCAGTCGCTCGGCGCTTGCGGGTGTGAGGTCGTCGGGGACTTCTTGACCGGTGGTGAGGTAGGAGATCGGGGGCATCATGGCGGACCATGCCGCAAAGAGCGGGCCAATGGTGATCGCCTCGTCCAACTTGGTGAGTACAACCCGATTGGGCGTGAGGGAGGCGAAGCGTTCGAGCGTTCGAGCAAGGACGGGCGGGGCGAGTGTGGCGGGAAGGGCGAGGTGCGTCTCGTGGGGGCGGGCCGCCTGCATGAGCGATCGCAGTTCGGCAAGTCGCGGGGCGTCATGATGAGATCGCCCGGGGGTATCGAGGAGCACCGCGTCGCAATCATGGAGCGATTCGAGGTGGGACGTGAGTTCTTGGGGGGTGAGGGCGACCTTGACGGGGACGGAGAGGATCTGCGCGTAGGCGCGGAGTTGGTCGATGGCCGCCATGCGATAGGCGTCGGCGGTGATGAGGGCCACCTTGCGAGATTGGCGCAGGCGCAGTTGGGCCGCGAGCTTGGCGAGTGTGGTCGTCTTTCCTGCGCCGGTGGGGCCGACGATCGCAAGGGTGAAGGGGCGTCCATCGGGCTGTCGCTGCGGCGGGGGCACGGGGGGCGCGACGGGGATTGCGCGGGCGAGCGCGGCGAGGACACCGGATCGAGCGGTGGAGTGGTCGGCCCGTTCGTGCGGGGTGAGTTCATCCCGAACGTGCCCGATGACGCGATCGGCGACGGGGATGGGAATCTCGGCTTCGACCAGTTGGGCATGGAGCGCGAGGAGGGCGTCGGAGAGGTTTGAGGCGACCAGATCGCCGGACTGCGTGCGGGTGGTGTGCAAGACCTGCCCGACGAGGCGTCGAATGCCGGCGAGTTCGGACTGGAGGGACTCGAAGGCTTGCACGCTGACGGGCGCGGGCGCGACGGGTGTCGCGAGTGCGCGCGTCGTCGCGGTGCGGGAGGCCCCCTCGCTGGGGGATGACTTTGGGATGACGGGGGACTCTTTGATCTCGATTGGGGCGAAGGTGGTGGACGTGAACTCGGGGCCCTCGGAGCGGGTGGCGCCAACGTCACGTTGAGAGGGCGCGATGCGGTTTCGTGGGGCGGGCTCACGGGAGGCGGTGATCTCGACGACGTGCTTGCCGCCCACGCCCATGACCGAGCCGGTCTTGTACGTTCGGGTGTGGAGGATGACGGCGGAGGGCCCGAGGTCGGCCTTGACCTCGTTGAGCGCGTCGGCCATGGAATGGGCGCGGTACGTCTTGAGTTGGGTGGTGGCCATCCTGGCTCTCTCGCGATGGCTCGCGTCCTGCGAGCGGGGTTGATGAGGACTTTCTATCGGCGAGTCGAAGACGGAGGGACAAAAGCGGCTTCAGGGCCGAGGGCCCGGGGATGGGGGATGCTCAGGCGGCGGCGGCGAGGGGGCGCTCGGCCTGCGGCGGGGGCATGACCAGGGCGAGCGACTCGACCTCGACTCCCGGGATGATCTCGTTGTAGCCGAGCACCGCGATGTGGGGCAGGTGCGGCTCCATCAGGTTGCGAACGACGGCGCGGACCTGTGGAGAGGCGATCACGATGGGTTGATGCCCGGCGGCGGTCAGGAGTTGGATTCCCTTGAGGATCTGTTCGGCGACGGCGGCGGCGACGCGGGCGGGCATGTTGACGATGGTGCCCGTCGCTCCGCGATCGATGTAGGCGTTGATGGTGTCCTCCATCGCGGGGTCGAGCGTGACGCAGTGCAGGCGCCGATGTCCGGCCTGGTCGAGGGTGCTGTGCTGGTGCGAGATGGTTCGACGGAGGCTGTTGCGGACGTACTCGGTGAGCACGTCGACGTCCTTGGTCTTGGGCGCCCACTCCGCGAGGGTCTCGAGGATCGTCTCGAGGTCGCGTACGGGGACGCGTTCACGCAGGAGCGACTGGAGGATCTTCTGGAGTTCCGCGGGCTTGACGATCGCGGGCACCGTCTCTTCGACGAGTTTGGGCGATTTCTGCTTGAGTTGTTCGAGGAGGTTGCTGATCTCGTCGCGGGTCAGGAGTTCGTCGGCGTGGCGCTTGACGATCTCGGCGAGGTGGGTCGTCACGACGCTGGTGGGATCGACGACGGTGAAGTTCATGGCCTCGGCGCGAGGGCGGAGGGCGGGCTCGACCCACCAGGCATCGAGGCCGAAGGCCGGCTCGCGGGTTTTCTCGCCCTCGATGGGACCGGAGGCGATGCCGGAGTCCATGGCGAGGAACTTGCCCGGGCGGGTGGACCCCGAGGCGACGGTGTTGCCGCGGACCTTGATGCGATAGTCGTTGGGCCCGAGTTGGACGTTGTCGCGGATGCGAACGGGGGGCATGACGAGGCCGAGTTCGGAGGCGAGTTGGCGGCGGATGGCGGCGACGCGCTCGAGGAGGTCGCCACCCTGGTTGGTGTCGATGAGCGGGACGAGGGCGTAGCCGACCTCGAGTTCGAGGGTATCGACCTTGAGGAGCGACTCGACCGACGGGGCGTCGGGTGCGGTGGGCTTGACGCTCTCGCTCTGCTTCGTCGCCTCGGCGGCTTTTCGCGAACGCGCGACCGCGAGCGCGAGCACCACGAGCACGGCGGCGGCGAGGAGGAGCGGGATGGTCGGCAGCGGCGTGAGGCTGAGCAGGAGGAGGAAGGCGGCGGTGATGAGGAGCCCCTTGGGCTGGCTCGCGAGTTGATCGGTCAGTTCATGCCCGAGTTGGGCCTTTGAGCCGGAGCGCGTGACGATGAGGGCGGAGGCGATGGCGATGATGAAGGAGGGCAACTGGCTCGTGAGCCCATCGCCGATCGTCAGTTTGGTGTAGACCTCGGCGACGGCGCCCGCGTCCCACCCGCGGGAGATCATGCCGACGGCGAAGCCGCCGATGATGTTGACGGCGGTGATGATGAGGCCGGCGATCGCGTCCCCGCGGACGAACTTGGACGCACCGTCCATCGCGCCGAAGAAGTCGGCTTCCTGGGCGACGCGTTCGCGCCGCTTGCGTGCTTCGGCCTCATTGATGATGCCGGCGTTCAGGTCCGAGTCGATGGCCATCTGCTTGCCGGGCATGGCGTCCAGCGTGAATCGGGCGGCCACTTCGGAGATGCGCCCCGCGCCCTTGGTGACGACGACGAACTGCACGATGGTGAGGATGAGGAAGATGATGATGCCCACGAAGAGCGAATCGCCCGCGACGAACTGCCCGAACGCCATGATGACGTGCCCCGCGGACGCGGCGGCCTCATCGGGCGAGTTGGCCTTGGCCCCCAGGACGAGACGCGTGGTGGCGATGTTGAGCACCAGGCGGAAGAGCGTCGTGGCGAGCAGGAGCGAAGGGAAGACGGAGAAATCCAGCGGGTGGTCCATGTAGATCGTCGTGAGCAGGATGATGATGGACAGGCTCACGTTCAGCACGATGAGCAGGTCCAGCAGCATCGGCGGGAGGGGGATGACGAGCACCGCCATCAGCGCGACGAAGGCGATGGGCAAGAGCATGCCACGATACTTGTGGATGCGGAGCATCCAGGCGGGGAGTGAGGTGTTGGAGGGGTTGGCGGGCATGGTTCAGGGCGCGAGCGCGAGTCCACAAGGCGATCAGGCCGCGACGGGCTCCGCGGCCTCGGGCTTCGACATTTCTTTCTCCAGGCGATAGACGTACGCGAGGATTTCGGCGACCGCCTGGTAGTACTTGGAATCGATCTCGTGTCCGGGCTCGGTCCCGGCGTAGAGCGCTCGCGCCAGGGGCGGGCGTTCCACGATGGGGACGGCATGGGCCATCGCGATCTTGCGAATTTCGAGGGCGATGTAGTCGACGCCCTTGGCCACCACCTTCGGCGCCCGCATCGTCTTGGGGTCGTACTTGATGGCGACGGCGTAGTGTGTCGGATTGGTGACGACGACGTCGGCCTTCGGGACCGCCGCGTTGATGCGCTGCAGCACGATCTTCTGGTACATGCGGAAACGCTGACCCTTGACCTGCGGATCGCCCTCCATGCTGCGGCGCTCGTCCTTGACCTCTTGCTTGGTCATGCGCAGGTCCTTCTTGTGCTTCCAGCGCTGGTAGAGGAAGTCGATGATCCCGATGAGCAGGAGGATCGCGAGCAGGATCTTGGCGAGCGAGGCGCCGAAGGAGAGCGCGAGGTCGATCGCCTGCATCGCGGGCAGCATGGGCAGGAAGGCCAGTTTGTGGACCATGCCCGCCATGAAGACCCATCCGGCGAGGAGCACCGCGCCGAGTTTGACCGTGTTCACGGCCGTCTTCATGAGCGAGCGGGTGTTGAAGAGATTCTTGAGTCCGTTCAACGGGTTGAGACGGCCGAGTTTGGGCGCGAGCGGCTTGGTCGAGAAGTGAAGGCCGACCTGGGACAGTTGCGCCACGTATGCCAGGACCAAGACCAGGCCCATGATGGGGATGGCGACCTTCGCGGCCTCCCAGGCGGCGTAGGAGAGTGTGGGCAGGAGCCCGGCGAAGGAGAGCGAGGCCGACGCGTCGCTGTTGAGCGAGCGCTCCATGATGTTGCGGAAGGCACGAGCAAGTCCCACGCCCAGCAGGGCGAGGATGATGACCGCGGCGATGAGGTCGATGGCCGCCGAGAGGTCTTGCGAGCGCGGAATGTTCCCTTGCTCGCGAGCCTCGGAGAGGCGTCGAGAACTGGGTGCTTCGGTGCGATCGCCAAGGTCTTCGGGCATAGGGTTGGCGGCGGGGGGCGGGGTGACGGAACCGGAAGTCGAGTTGATGAGACGTGGTCTGGGTCGGGTCTAGGGAGACCTTGCCCAGTGGATCATGCGTGAGAGCGCCTCGAGAATGTTGACGCTCGTGGCATGCTGGATCGCGTACGCCGAGCCCGCGAGCACGACCAGGCCACCCACGATCTTGACGGTGAACGCGAGAGACATGGGACTCAGTTGCGGCATGGTCTTGGCGAGGACGCCGAACAGGATGACGAGGAGGAAGACGATTGCGGTGACGGGCGCCGAGACTCGCAGGGCGAGTTCGACACCGGAGGAGAAGACCGCGTTGATCGTGTCGAGCGGGACCATCTGGGCGCGCATCCCGCCGACGGGGATGGAGGCGAAGGAATCGAGGATCGCCGTCATCACGGCTTCGAGCCCGTCCACCGAAAGAAAGGCGCCCATGGCGATGTAGAAGAGGAGTTGCCCGAGGATATCGGCATCGGCGTCGAGTTCGGGGTTGTACACGCGTGCGAGTCCGAAGCCCATCTGCTGCCCGCTGAGCAGGCCGGCGATTTCCATGCAGGCGAGCGGGATGGCCGCCAGGAGCCCGATCGCGAAGCCGATCGCGACTTCCGTGACGACGTGCGGGAGGAGCATGACGAGGTCGGGATCGACGGGTCCGACATAGCGTGCGGGGATGAGCGGGTACATGGCTGCCGAGAACATGAACGCGACGGCGGCCTTCGCTCGGACGGGGATCATCAGGCTCGTGAGGAGCGGGGCCGAGAAGAAGATCGAGGCGACGCGCACCATCACGAGCACGAAGGGCACAACGTGGTCCAGCAGGTGCACGAGATGGGCATTGGCGGTGGGCACGTCGGGGGTTTCTGGAATCTGGCCGATCGCCGCGATCAACTGGCGAGTTGGAGGAGTTGGTGGGTGTACTCGACGAGGCGCTGGACGATCCACGGGATCAGGATGATCGAGGCCGCGACCATGACCACGATTTTGGGCACAAGGTTGATCGTCTGATCCTGGATCGAGGTGACGGACTGCAGGATGCTGATGACGAGGCCGACGAGGATACCGGCGGCGAGGATGGGCGCGGCGATCTTGATCGTGATGATCAGCGCCTGTCGCACGAGTTCAACCGTTTGTTCGTCGTACTGCATGGGAGGGACACCACAAGGTTGGTCAATTCGGAGGGGTTGGTTCGGCGGATCGGCACACGAGCGGGGAGGGCCGCTAGGTGAAGGTTGGGCACGCGGACGCGGCGTGCCACGCGTGCGAGACGGGCGCCGCGAAGGAGGACATGAGGTTGCCCACCACCAGCGCCCAGCCGTCCACCAGCACGAACAGCAGCACCTTGAAGGGCAACGAGATGAGCACCGGGGGGAGCATCATCATGCTCATCGAGATGAGCATCGTCGAGACGACCATGTCGATCACGAGGAAGGGGAGATAGACCCGGAAGCCCATGAGGAAGGCCGACTTGAGTTCGGAGAGCATGAAGCCCGTGATCAGCGTGGGCATGTCCACGTCGGCGCGGGAGAGATTCTCGGGGCTGCTGGTGTCGTGCCCGCGGTATTCGAGCATGGTGTACAGGCTCGACCAGTTGTTCGTGGCCTCGATCTGCGCGAACATGAAGTCGCGGATGGGCTGCTTGCACTTGACCCACAGGACGTCGTAATCGGAGATCTCGCCGGTGCGATAGGGGACGATGGCCTCGTGGTACACGCGCTCGACGGTCGGGGTCATCACGAACGCGGTCATGAAGAGCGCCAGGGCGGTGGTGACCTGGGGCGGCGGGATCGACTGCGCCCCGATGGCCTGCTTCAGAAAGCCCAGCACGATCAGGATGCGCATGAAGCAGGTCGTCATCAGCACGATCGAGGGCGCGAGCGTGATGACGGTGAGCAGCAGCAGGATGTTGATCGCGGTCGAGAGCCCTCGGCGCGGCGCGGCGTCGTTTGCCGACCCGACGGAGGTTGGGAGGGTTGACGAGCGTGCGCCCCCACCCGGGAGGAGTTGGGCCGCGTCGTCGAGCATGGCGAGCGGATTCAGATCGATGACCGAGGCGATGGGCGAGCCCGATGGGACTTCACGCCCAACGCTCGCGCTCGTTGTCGCGAGCATGTCCTTGGGGATCATCGACGCGGCGGGGAACGGGCCGGCGAAGGCGCGGGGCGCGAGGCCGAGCGCGATCACAAGGAGCAGCACCAGACGGGAGCGGGTGCCCGCGACGGCGGCATTGGATCGAGGGTCCGGGTCAGGCGCCTGAGGAATCATGCCGCCTTCTCCTTGGCGCCCTGCGCCCGGAGCGATTGGAGCCTGGACTCGAGGGCGGCGATCGCCTGCGCTTTGGTGAGGGGCTTGGAGGGCGCGTTCGGCTTCGGGGGCGTCTTCTTCGTCGTGCTTCCGCGCAGCAGGTCGGCGAGCCCCGCGGTGGCTCGCGTGGGGCCGGAGGGCTTTGGCTCGATCGTGGCGGCGGGAGCGTGCTTCCCGCCGAACGAACCGAGCATGGACTCGAACTTCCTTGCGAGCGTGTCGCCCTCCTCGTCGCGTGCCTTCACGAGAATGGACGCGACCTCGTCGGGATCGGAGATTTCGCAGAGCGTGGACATGCTCGTGCCGGACGCGAAGCGTTTGCCGCTGGTCTGGCAGAGCAGCAAGACGCGGCGATCCACCTTGAGCAGCACGAGGGTCGTGCCGCGGGAGATTGGGTATCGCCCCAGGACTTCCAGGAGCCCCGAGGGCGCGCGGCCTCCCGGTCCGAGTGAGGCGATCAGCCCACCCTGTTGACGCGCGACGCGCTGCACGACGAACGACACCGCCACGATCAGCACGATGACGCCCGCGAGCGACGCGAGGGTGCGATACACCCAGGACGAATCCTCGGGCTTGGCGGCATCCGGCGCGAGCGGCGCGGCGGGGGCGGCGGAGGGCGTCGGCTTGGGCAGCCCGAGTTTCTTGGAGTGCTCTCCCGTCGCGATCGAGGCGGGCGCGGCGAGGTCCGGGGGCGATTGGGAAGCCCACGCGAGCACCGGCGCCGCGAGCACGCAGGCGAGCATGCCGAGCGATCGAACGACGTGGAGGAAAGATCGTGTCACGAGGGCCATCCTGGCGAATGAGGATCGGCTCCGCCGACCCGAGACCACGGGGTGTTGGAACGTCCACGCTCGATTACGAGGCCTTGGTCGGCTCGGCGTGCGGTTGGAGGATCTCGTTGATACGCACGCAGAAGTTATCGTTCAGCACGAGCACCTCTCCGCGCGCCACCGGGCGGTCATTCACATACACGTCGACCGGATCGCCCGCGAGTTTGTCGAGTTCGATCACCGTCCCATCCCCCAACTTGAGCACGTCTTCGACCAGCATCCGGGTGCGTCCGAGTTCGATCTTCACGTTGAGGGTCACGTCGGAGAGCAGATCGATCGCCTTTGCTTCCTGCGGCGAGGGCTTGGGATCAAACGTGGGCAGCGGCATGGGCGCGGGGGTGCCGGTCGCGCGGTGGGCCGAGCCCCCGATCTTCTTCGCCTCTTCCTCGGCCATGGCTTGCGCCATCATCTCGTCGATGGAGGAGCCTCCCGCGACGCCCGAGAGCCCCGCGAGCGCGGCCTTGGCGGCGTCGAGGGCGGCGGCCTCGTTCGCGGTGGGCGCTGGGTCTCCCGATGTCGGGGCACCCGAGAGGGCGGCTTTGGCGGCTTCCAGAGCCGCGGCCTCGGCGGCGCTCGGCGTCGGGCTCGCGGAAGGTGTGGGATCGGACGGGGTCGGAGTTGTCTGGTCGTCGGCCATCCTGGCCTCCATTCGGGTGATGCCGACGTCATGTCGGCTGCTTCCATTCGGACGCGTCGCGCAGCGCACGCCAGAAATGGACCGAGGTTGCGCGGCGTCCGAGAAAGCCGCGCCAATCTTGCCGACACCGATGCGGGCGTATCGCGCGCGGTGAGCGAACCACGCCGCCCGACCGCCCGTGCGGGGCGCTGGTCAGTTCGCGGCAAAGCCCTTGCACTTGGGGATCACGATGCGTTCAAAGCGGTCTTTTCCCTCGGGGTCTTTGCCGAGCAGTTTGTTCATGTACGCGCTGATCTGGCGGTTGATGGTCTCAAGGCCGGGCTCACGCAGTTGCAGCAACTGCGCACGCCGGAAGATCATCGCCACGGCCTCGTGAATCTCGGCCGCGCGTGCGTCGAGGGCCTTGTTGATGACCTCTTCGTTCTTTTTCTTTGCCTTCAGCACCACGCTGACGTCCCAGATCCAGATCTGCGAGCCCTGCATGCTCTGGAACTTGTCCTCGACGAGCGGGATCTCGACCGTCTGCTCCTCGTCCGCATGGTCGGCGCCCTTGATCTCCGTGGCGTGTGCGTCCGCCGGCTTCTTGCCCGTCGCCCCCACCACCATGAACACCCCCACCGCCTCGATCACCATGATCGCGCCCACGATCGCGACCAGTTTGATGGGCGACTTCTTCTTCGGCGCGGCGTCCGTGCCTGCGGCTTCGCCCTCGGGCTTGCTCTCGTCCTTCTTATCGGGTGCGGCGGCCATGCAGATCCTCCGAGTCACGTCCGCCCACGCTCGGCGTGCGCGGGCTCGCGTCGTGGATCGACCGGAATCACGATCCGCCTGAGGTGCTTGCGATCAGCACTCACGCCGCGCGTGGGCGTGCACCGTGTATGCCGTCCGAGGCAATCACGCCCACCGGCTCCCCCGTTCAGGCGGCCCGGCGAGCCTCGTGCCCGGCCCGCGATTCGTCCGCCCGATCGATCGCTTCCGTGCGTCGTCGGCCGCGCGGCATCGACACCGCGTACACCGGCATCGACAGCAGGAGCGTCGAATATACCAACGCGGCGGGACCCGGCGCCAAGTACGTCGCGGGGTCTACGGCACCGAGGAGCCACGTCGCGACGATGGTCAGGATCGAAAGCGAGAGGAGGGAGAGCACGGAACGCAGCCCCCAGCCGATGCGGAGCCGCGATCGAGCCCGATCATACAACGCACGACAAGGCGCATGTCGGCAGACCCAGAGCGTCCCCGCGACGCAAGCCGCAGCGCCCACGCACAGCATGGTCACGAACGCGAACGAGGACACCTTGGTGATGAACGCGAGCATGGAGGTGGTGATCGGCATGAAGTGGGTCATGTCTGAAAAGTCGGCGGCGCTCTGCCCATCGCTCTCCGGGCTGTGGGCGTGGGAGGCCCCGGTTCGGGGGTTGGGGCTATCGACCGAGCACGAGCAGTTGTTGGAAGAGTTCGTCCGTGGTTCGGATGACGCGCGATGCCGCCGAGTACCCCGTCGAAGCCTGGATCATCTTGATGAACTCTTCCCCGATGTCCACGTTCGAGAGTTCGAGCGACCCGCTGGTGATGCTGCCGGCGCCGAGGGTTCCGGCGCCGACGGTGACCGGGGTGCCGCTGTTGACGCCTTCGGCGAAGAGATTGCCCCCAACGTCCACGAGCCCTTCGTTGTTGACGAACGTGGTGAGCGGAATCTGCCCGAGCGTCCGGATGACGCCGTTCGTGAACGCCCCGCTGATGACGCCGTCACTCCCGATGCCGAAGGACGAGAGCGTGCCCAGCGCCGAGCCGTCACGATACCACGCGGTGATCTGTGACTGGTCGTCGGTGAGGGACGACAGGCGATCCGCCCCCTCGGCGAACGAGAGATCAAACGTGAGCGGCGTCGAGGCCCCCTCGTTCTCGCGGTTCAGCGTCACCGTCACGGGCGTCGTCGTCACGAGTTGCCCATCCGTGTCAAAGTCAAGAAGGCCGGACGAGACGAAGACGCCCGGGTCGGAATCCTGCGCGGACTCGATGGTGTATCGCCACGACGTGCCCGTGCTGGATCGAGATTCGAGGGAGAAGGTGAGGTCCACGTTGACCGGTGTCCCGAGCGAATCGAATACAACAAAGGTCGAACGAACGGACTCGCCGGTCGCCGAGGCCGTCTTCTCGGGAACGAAGGGTGATCGGACAACGGTTCCCGCGGGGGAGAGGACGCGAAGATCGGTCGCATCGAGGCGGAGGTCGTTGATGGTTCCGCTGTTGCCCGCGATGGTGAGCACCCCGGTCAGCGGATCGAGCGAGACGCCCGGAGTGGCGACGTTGGGGGCCGGGGCCGAGGCATTGATGCCGAGCGCCATCGCGAGGAACTCGTTGAGGTCGTTGACGGTGGTGTCGTCGGCGATCTCGAGCCTCTGCGTCGGAAGGATCTTGTTGCCCTTCTCGGCATTTCGGAGTTCGATCGATTGTCCCGAGGTGAAGAGCGGCGTGCCACTGGCGGGGAGCGCCGGGTCTTCGATGTCGATGAGTCGCGTGGTGGATTCGATCCTGTTGGGCGCGGTGGGCGCCGGATCGGCCGCCGCGATGGCGCTGAATCCCGCGGTCGCGCTGCCGCGCAGGTTGATCGTGCTCCCGGTCGTGGGGAGCGTCCCGCTGGCGTTGAGGTTGCCGCGATACTTGACGGTCCGAGTCGCTTCGGCGAGGGTGAGCGAACCGATCGGGATGCGAACATCCCCGAGGGCGCCGGGCGTGATGTTGAACTCGGTATCGACGCCATAGCCTTGCAATCGCTCGCCGCTGGGGAGGGTGAGGTATTGCTCGGCATCGGGGCGGAAGTTGCCGGCGCGGGTGAAGAAGGTCTCCGTGCCTCGCCTGACCTGGAAGAACCCATCACCCTCGATGGCCATGTCACGTCCATCGCCGGAGGCAACGATCGAGCCGTTGGTGAAGTTGCGCTGGGTCCCTGCGGCTTTGACGCCATACCCGATCTGGAAGGGGTTGGTGCCGCCCAGCGTGTCGGCGGGTGCGGAGCCTTCGGACATCGTTCGAGAGAACAGGTTTGAGAAGTTGAGGCGTGCCTGCTTGAAGGCCGTCGTGTTGACGTTGGCGATGTTGTTGCCGACCACTTCGATGGTGCGCGCGTTCGCGTGCAACCCCGTCAACCCGATGAGCATCGCCGTTGTTGAAGCCATAGTCCAGACCCGCGCACGCGGGCTCCACCGTTGCACCAGACCAACCCGGGGGGACCACGGCGTCCATGCCCATCCCCCGACTCGTGCGCCGCATCCTTGCCGCGCCCTCATTCAAATGGCCGGGCCCACGCCTCGGCCGCCGCTCACCCGACCGGCGAGCGATCGCTCCTTCGACCATCCTCCGATTGACTCAACACACGAAGCAGCGACGGGCTGAGTTTGGTCAGGTCCTTTGCCGGCGCGCCGATCCCCACCCCATCCCCCTCGTTCGGGACCACGATGACCGAGTCGATGTTGGTGATCGTGCCCGCGCCGGAGAGGTCCGCCTTGCCCAGCACCGTCCGTGTTGCCACGTCGATCTGCAACGCCTGCCCGTCGATCAGCGCGACGGCACGGGTCGCGCCCTGCGCTTCGGCGCGATCCGCGGCGATCGACAGGCGGGCCAACTGCATCGGGTTCAACTCCACGCCCGCATGCGGAGAAACGCGAACGGTCATGCCGCTGGACAACTGCCCGGCCTGCGCCTTGGACAGCAGTTGCGCGAAGTCGAGTTCGCCCGCACCCGACACCGCGCCCGACGCCCGGGGCGGGTTTACCGCGGGCGTCGATGACGTCGTCGGGGAGAGGCGGCGCAGCAAGTCCAACCCCGTGCTCATGGGCGTACCTCCTCGGCGGACGCGGAGCGGTCGCCCACGATCTCGTCCAGGTTGGACATCGCGATGCGCGTGCCGTCGAGCAGTTCAACGGTCGCCCCTTTCGAGGTCTTGCTGATGCTCTTGACCTGTCCGGAGGCACGAGCGCCGTACTCGTCGACTCCGCCGACGAACTTTCCCACGAGCGTGGCCGCCGAGGCGAACTCATTCTGGCGCACGACCTCCGCGAGTTTGCTCGAAAGGTCCATCCCGGACTGGATGGAACGAAGCGTCGAGAGTTGCTGGAGGAGCGCGTTGGTGTCGTTCGGCTGGAGCGGGTCCTGCTTGCTCAACTCGGCGAAGATGATCTTGGAAAAATCATCGGCGTCGAGCGAACTGAACCCCGTCGCCCGCGGCGTGGTGCTCGAACTGGAGATGGGTGACACGTCCGACATGGTCCTGCCGCCTTTCTGCCAAGGTTGGGGGATGTCCGATCCGCACCACGCTTGAGCGTCATCCTTCGGAACGGCTACACGATCGCGTTCACACCGTCCGCGCCGACGATGTTCGCGGGCGCCCTGGACTGCTCCGCAAGCGGCGTGCCGGGCGAGTGGTGCTCCCTCGTCCCCGGCTCGCGTCCGCCGCCCTCAGAGTTGTGCCTCCTCCCGCGGGCGGTCGACTCGCCCCCCCACTGCGGTGTTGCACCGGGTTGCCCGTCGCGAGCGCCCTCACGCAGGTGCAGCAAGGCCGGGGAGACGTGCTCCACGTCGATCCGAGTCACGGCGAACCCTTGTGCTTCGAGCGCCTCGCGCAACGCGGACGCGTGCTCTCGAATCACGCGAGCCGCCTCCTCGCTCGTCGCTTGCACGTTGGCCACGACTTCGCTGCCCTTCACCGAGATCCCAAGTCGCAACTGCCCGAGACTCTCAGGGGCGAGGTGCAGCGTCACGCGGCCATTGCCTTGGCGGAGCGCCGCCGCCAATCCTCGCAGCGTCTGCGACGCGATCGGGCTCTCCAGTTCGATCGGCGGGTTGCCCCTCGTCGGAGGGGGAACGCTCGGCCTGCCGGTTGCCGGCGATCGGCGCGAGGCTGCGCCAGGTCCAACGCCCGCGACCGCGCTCGCGTCTTTGGACGGTGCTTGGAGGGCATCGGCTCGTGTCATCAGGTTCCCACGCATCCCATGTCCAGGAGGCGACGAGCGCCCCGCGTTCACTCTCGCCGCCTCTGTCTCCAGAGATCGCTCCGCGTTCGCGCCCCGACGTTCGGGGCTCATGGCGGGCATCCCGTCGGATTGCGTCACCGAGGCGCTGCGCCGGACCTCGCCGGGCGTGGAGACCTGTTCGGTGGGCGGCCGAGCGGGCGCCGTCCCCTCGTTCCCCGAGGCGGCTCGCGCACGCTCGCTCGCCCCGGGGAGCGGTGCCCGCGCTCCCGGCTCACTCGCGGCATGCGCATCTTCCACGGCTCGGATGGCCTCCTTGCGCGAGGGGAGTTGCCCCGCGAGTTCCTGGCTGGCGAGATGCGTCGGTTCGTCCGTGGTCGTCCTGTGCGCCCCGGATAGGCGTCGCGCCACGGAGTCTCGAGCGCTTGCCGTCACGGGGGATCCCGACGACTTGGTCCCCGTTGGCGTGGACGCGCTCGCGAGGGATCCTGCGCCCGGCATGGTCGGGAGACGCGAGAACGGCGCTCCGTGCGACCATTGCGCGGCGAGTGCGGCATCGAATGCCTGTTCGTGCTCCGCCTTCGCGTCCTTCTTCGAGCGCGACCACTCCGCGGCCTTTGCTTGTTCCGTCGATCCAACGCCTGTCGTCATGGTTGATTCTTCCCGGCAGCCGAGGCGACTTGCCCGCGCTGCCGGAGGTCTTCAAGCAATCCCGCTGCCAACTTGGGGTCCGACTTGAGAAACTCCGTCAGGATCTTCGTCCGGCTCTTCGCGTCCATGGCATCCAGATACGCGATCACCTGCTCCCGCCCCTTCTTCAAGGGGTCCACCGCTTCGACCTTTCGCGAGGCATCGACGACTTCGCCACCCTCCGTCGGGATGGGCGTGCTCCCCCCACCCGTGGGGACTGGGGCGAGCAACTCCCCCAAGATCGCCCTCGCCTCCGCGGGCTTTACGGCCTGCAACACCGCCAGCGTCTTCTGGAACTGCTCGTTCGTGGTCGACTCGAGATGCGACTTCTTCGCGGCTTCAAACGCGGCGCGATCCGCGTCCAGCGTCGCCCGTTCCGCCTTCACCTTCTCTTGCGCCTCGCGCAGTGTTTGTTGGAGGGCATCCACCTCCGACCGCATCCCTTTCAATCGCTGCTCGTCGAGTTCGGTCGCCTCTAGGCGCGCGGCCAGTTGCTCCGAGGCCGTCAGCGGCACCCGCCTCGCCTTCGCCTCCGCTTCCTGCTTTTTCCGCTCCGCTTCCGCCATCGCCTGGGCCTGCGCGGCCTCGGCCTGCTCGGCGGCGATCGTGCGGGCGAGCATCGTGCGGAGTTCTCTCGCACGGTCCATGTTCAATCGATCCGACGCGCGGAGCCAACCCACCAGACCCACCAGCGCGAGGAGGTTGGCCAGCGCCACCACGCACAAGGCATTCCACAGCGTTCTCATGCCGCCTCCAGATCAAGTCCAGCCGTGTGTTCCGTCGCACCCGAAAATCGCGCACCCGCCCGCAGGATCGCCAGTTCATCCTGCACGTTTGCTTCCATTCGCTTCTCCTCGCTCGACCACGCCTCGAATCGCCGCTCGCGGAGCGTCTCCACGGCCTTGCGCTTCTTCGTCGCTTCCAAAAGGTGCAGGCGCGCGGCGTCGAGCCGCTTGTGCACCGCCGCCAACCGCAGGACCGCCTGCTGCGCCCTCGCCACGACATGCAGCGCCGCGTTGGCCTGCAGGCGTACGCCGCGCAGATCGACCCCGCGCCCGTCATCTGACGCGCGCTCCCGGCTGAGCGCTTCGCGCAGGTCCGCCTTTTCTCGATTGAGCGAGGCCTGATAGGCGCGCAACTCCTCTTCGAGGGCCAGCCGCTGCTGCTCGATCGCCGCGACCTCCTGCTGGCGCTGGCGCTCCACGGCCTGTCGCTGCTTCAACACCGCTTGCAAGTTGAATCGAAATCGTGCCATCCCGACGACCCCTTGAACACATACTTACCACAAGCCCGTCGAGCCCGGGACCACGTCCCATCAGGCCCGGCGTGCTCCTTTGCCCTTGCGCATCTCGCCCGCCGTGGCGGCCAGTTTCAGCAGCATGGCGCGAGACGCGTCGAAGGGCGTCACGTCTCCCTTCCCCTGCCTCAGCAGTTCGTTCAGTTGCGGGTGCAGATCGATCGCGACGTCGGCTTCCGGGTTGCTTCCTCGGGCGTACGCGCCGATCTGCACCAGGTCCTCAACCTCGCGATAGATGGCGAGGAGGCGCAGGACCTGCTGGCGTGCCCGGATGTGCTCGCCATCGCACACGTCGTCGGCCACGCGGCTCACCGAGTCCATGACGTCGATCGCCGGATAGTGCGCCTTCTGCGCCAGTTTGCGAGAGAGGATGATGTGCCCGTCGAGGATGCCGCGCGCCGCGTCCGCCACGGGCTCCGTCATGTCGTCACCTTCCACCAGGATCGTGTACAACCCGGTGATCGAACCACCCGCGATGCTCGCGTCGCGTGTCACGTCGAGCGCCCCCGCACGCTCGAGAAGCAGCGCCATCTGTGCGAAGACGCTGGGCGTGTATCCCTTGGTCGCCGGGGGCTCGCCCACGCTGAGCCCGACCTGTCGCTGCGCGTGCGCGAAGCGTGTGATCGAGTCCATCATGAGCATGACATCAAGCCCGGCATCGCGGAAGAACTCCGCCGCCGTGCACGCCAGTCGGGCCGCCCGCAAGCGGAGGAGGGGCGACTCGTCCCCCGTCGCGACCACGACCACGCTCTTCGCGAGCCCTTCGGGCCCCAGGCTGTGCTCGATGAAGTCCTTGACCTCGCGCCCTCGCTCACCGATCAGCGCGATGACGTTCACGTGGGCCGCCGATCGCTTCGCGATCGTGCCCATCAACGTGGATTTGCCCACGCCCGGCCCGGCAAAGACCCCGATGCGCTGCCCCTTGCCGAGCGTCGTGAAGAGATCGATCGCCCGCAGCCCCGTGTGCATCGCTTCGGTGATGCGACGCCGCTTCATCGCGCCGATCGGCTCCGGGCTGAGCAATCGCGCCGGGCCCGAGACGACCGCCCCCAGCGAATCGATCGCGCGGCCGAACCCATCGACCACACGGCCGAGCAACCCCGGGCCCACCCGCGCGGTGGGGTCCACCTGCTCGCACACGACGCGATCTCCGGCGCGAATCCCCGTGGCCTGCGCCAGCAGCATCACGATCGCCTGCCCGCCCGAAAGTCCCACCACCTCGCCGTACACCGGCGCGTCGGAGAGTCCATGCTCGCGACGGATCGACACCAGCGACCCCACCGGCGCGGGCAGGTCCTCGACGAGGACGCTCAGCCCTCGCACCGCCGCCACGACGCCGCTGAGGCGGAGCGCCTGCGTCCGGCGCAGCGCGTCCGAGGCCTGTGCGAAGCACGAGTCCAACGCCGCGAAACTCATGCCCCCTCCTGTTCACTCGTCGCCGAGGGCACGATCGCCCGCGCGATCCGATCCAGTTGCGTCTCGAGCGAGGCGTCGATCATCCCGCCCGCCTGGCTGCGCACCACGCACGAGCCTCGCGACAGTGCCGGGTCTCCCGCGATCTTGGCGTGCCTCAGCGCGAGGAACTTCCTCGAAAGTTCGGGGAATGCGGCCTCGACGATCGCCACGTCATCCGGATGCACCTGCACGATCACGCCCGAGGACTTGGCCAACTGCGCCGACGCCGCCGCCACCTGCTCCACAACGAGGCCGGGGTCGCACGCGACGCGCCGCTTGACCACGCGCTCGGCGATCTGGAGCGCGAGCCCGAGGAGTTCCTCGCGTGCCGCCCGCAACAGTCCCTCGCGTTCGCCCTCAAACTTCGACAGGCCCGAGGCCCAGGCCGATTCCAACTTCGACAGGCGCTCGCGCCACTCCGCGATCGCCGCGCACCGCCCGGCGTCTTCCCCCTGCACACGCCCGGTGGCCCGCCCCTCTTCCAGGCCAATGGCATACCCGGCCTCGCGAGCGCCGGCCAGGATGCGCTCGCGTTCGGCGCGAGCCTGCGCCACGATCTCGTCGGCACGGGCTTGCGCCGCGGCGCACATCTGCCGACCCTGCGACGCCAGATCGCCCAGGTCGAGCACGATCGCCTCGCGGGGGAGCCTTGCGAGTTCGGATGGACGAAGCAGCGCCATGGGTTCGTTGGCTCCATTGTGGGCGACGCCTCAGGCGTCGCGCCGAGTTGCTCACACCAGGAGGTCCGAGTCGCCGCCGCGTCCCTGCACGACCACCTCGCCCGCCTCTTCGAGTCGTCGGACGATGTCGACGATCCGCTGCTGCGCCGCCTCCACGTCGCTCACGCGCACCGGGCCCATGTACTCCATGTCCTCGCGGATCAGCGCCGACGCGCGCTCCGACATGTTCGCGAGGATCTTGTTCTGGAGTTCCTGCGAGGCCGTCTTGAGCGCCAGCGCGAGTTCGTGGTTGTCCACTTCCTTGAGCACCGCCTGGATGCCCTTGTCGTTGACTCGCATGATGTCCTCGAACACGAACATCAATCGACGAATCTGCTCCACCAGGTCGGGGTCCTCCGCCTCCAGCCCCTCCAGGATCGATTTTTCCGTGGCGCGATCCGCAAGGTTGAGCACCTCCGCGACGGTCGGCACGCCGCCCGCCTTTTCCATGCTCTGGACCAGCATGTTGGACAAGCGGCTCTCGAGCCCCTTCTCGACTTCCTTGATCACTTCCGGGTTGGTCTGCTCCATGTTGGCGATGCGCTTGATCACCTCGATCTGCTTCTGCAGCGGGAGCCCGCCCAGCACTTCCGCCGCCTTGTGGTGCGCCAGGTGGCAGACGATGAGCGCGATCGTCTGCGGATGCTCGTCCTGGATGAACGTGAGCAGGTTGTCGCTCTCGGCCCGCTGCAGGAACGCGAAGGGGGTCTTCTGCACCTGCGTCTGGATCTGCGCCAGCACGCGCTCCGCGTTCTTCCCGTCCATCGTGCTCGAGAGGATCTGCTTCGCGTAATCCAGCCCACCCTCCGACGCGTACTGGCTCGCGATCGTCAGGTCGTAGAACTCCTGCACCACCGCGTGCACGAGCGGCTGCGGCACCCGCCCCAATCCGGCCAGTTCTCGGGTCACCTCCTCCACCTGCTCCGCCGTCAACTGCCGCAGGATCTTCGCCGCCCGCTCCGTGCCCACCGCGAGCAGCAGGATCGCGGCCTTGGTCAGGCCCTCCAGTTGATTCGGATCGCTCGGGAGTTTCTCGTTTGGCTTGCGCGGCATGGGTGTCCCTGCTCCTTACTCCGAAGGCGTCATCCAGCGCGAGATCAACTTCGCCGCCGAGTCCGGATTCGTGTTCACCAGTTCTCCGACCTGCTCCAGCACCTGTTGGATCTGCATCGCGTCCTCGTTCACCTCGATGCCCTGCATCGCGGCCTCGGCCTCGTCCGCCTCGCCGATCAGGTCCACCGCACCTTCGAGCGCGGGCGGCACGCCGACGATCTCTTCCGCGGTCGGCAGTTCGACCGGCTTGCCCGACTTCTTGATCAGCACCAGCATCATCCCGATCGAGAGCACCGCGAGCACGCCCAGCACCGCCTTGTCGATCAGTCCCGCGCCAAGCCCGAGCGTTCCACCACCCGCCAGCCCGCCCAGGAGGCCCGCCGTCGCCGCACCGCTGGGCGGCGCCTGCACGTCGAGCGGGATCATCGCCACGTTGATCGCCTCCGAGAGCATGCGGGTCATCGCCTCGTCGGTCGCGGTCCCGTTCGCCAGGACCGTCATCGCGCGAACGTGCGGGCGGAGCAACTTCTCGATCGTGGGCTTCACGTCCTTCTCAAACTTGTCGTTGATCTCCTGCTCGCTCGGGCCTGCGGGCGCCGCCCCACCCGCCGGCGCGGTCGCCGCACCCGCGGGCGCACTCGACGCGAGCAGCCCGGCCACGAAACTTCTCGGCACGCTCACCGACACCGCGAGCATCGTGGGCATGCCCTTGGGGTCCACCACCGTCTCCGTCTTCGTGCCCGCGAGCACCTCGAAGTCCGTTTCCTCCTTCACCTTCTTCTCGTTGCTTCCGGTCGCCGTGCCGCGATTCACGTCCATGCCCACGTTGGACGCGATCCCGGGCTCGGCCCCGGGCGACGTTTGCGTGCTCGTCGTCTCGTCCGTGTTGACGCGCCGCTCGATCTGGAGCGTTCCCTTGTCCTTCGGGAGGTGCGAGGTCGTCTGCGAGTTCACCTTGGTCACGTCCACCTGCGCCGTCACCGCCACGATCACCCCGTTGATGTACGACAGCAGGTCGCTGATCTTCTCGTGCGTCTGCGCTTCCACCTTCGCGGCATGCTCGAGGTACGTCGCCGACGACAGGTCACCATCCGCCGCCGCCT
Source organism: uncultured Phycisphaeraceae bacterium (assembly GCA_964543905.1). Classification (GTDB taxonomy): domain Bacteria; phylum Planctomycetota; class Phycisphaerae; order Phycisphaerales; family UBA1924. The sequence continues at coordinate 208,250 of CAZIZO010000004.1, read as the reverse complement.
TCCGCTGGCGTCCCGTCGTGGCGTCGATCACGCGAACGCGATCGAGGTCCAGTCCCGCGCGGCTGCCGGCGATGTAACTCGCGATCGCGTCGACCGTCGCCTGCGGCAAGGGGGTCCCGTCGCGGGTCTGCACCGTCGCCGACGCCGTCGCACGCTTCACCGCCCGCCCGAGCCCCGCCGGCTCGGGGATGTCGAGGATCACGGTCGCCGACTTGATCCCGCGAAACTGCGCGATGTCCTGCGCCAGTTGGTTCTGCAACGCCAGCAGGAACAAGCGCTCGTTCTGCTCCCGCGAGTTGATCCAGTGCTGCTTGGTGAGGATCTGCTCGAACATGCCCGCCTTGTCGCTGGGCAGTTTGCCTCCCTCGCCCAACGCCGCACGCGCTTGCGCCTGGACCTCCGCCGGGACCATGACCTTTCCATCCGCCGAGACCTCGACCGGAAGGTTCACCGTTCGAAGATACGTCGCGGCGCTCGCCTGCTCGGCGGCGGGCACCCCGGGCATCAGTTCCACGAACTTCGATCGGCTTGAATAGATCGCCACATACCCGAGCGACATCACCATGATGACCGCCAGGCTCGCGATCAGCAGTTTGCTCGAGGCGCTCAGCCCGCCCAGATGCTTCTGGATCGTCGCCAGCATCTCCCGAAACTGTCCCATCGCGCGAGCCTCCGTGCCGGGGGGTGCCGCGCAGTCCATGCGCGGCATGCGCAGACTCCGCCACGCACGGGCCTAGATTCGGTAGCCTCCGCGCTCACGCTTGAAACCTGCGGTCATCCAACAAGGGGGACCTCCCCATCCAGGCGACGACGCCCTTACCCCCCGACCGCGGCACACACCTTCTTCGCGGCGTCCGAAAGGTCCGTCCCCGGCTGCATCGTCGGGATCTTGCTGCGCGCTTCGCTCAGCAACTTCCGACCCGCCTCCACGTTCGTGCCCTCCAGGCGCACGACGAGCGGAACCTTGAACCCCACGCTCCCGTCCGCGTTCTTGTGCTTGCTCGCCGCGTTGATGATCCCCTGCGCGATCACGTCGCACTTCATGATCCCGCCAAAGATGTTGACGAGCACGCCCTTCACCTTCGGATCACTCAGGATGATCGAGAACGCCTCGGTCACCGCCTCTTCGCTGGCGCTCCCGCCCACGTCCAGAAAGTTCGCGGGCTCCCCCCCGTGCAACTTGATCACGTCCATCGTGGCCATCGCCAACCCGGCCCCGTTGACCAGGCAGCCGATGTTCCCGTCCAACGCGATGTACGTCAGCCCGAACTTGCTGGCCCGCGTCTCGGCCGGATTCTCTTCGCTGGTGTCCGCGAACTCCGTCAACTCCTTGTGGCGGAACAGCCCGTTGTCATCAAAGTTGAACTTCGCGTCGATCGCCAGCACCTGCCCGTCCGGGTTTTCGGCTGTGGGCGTGGTGATCACCAGCGGGTTGATTTCCGCCAGCGTGCAATCCTTCTCCACGTACAACTTCGACAGCGCCATCATCACGCCCACGGCCTGCGCGACCTGCTTTCCCTTGAACCCCAGCGCAAAGGCCAGGTCCCGCGCCTGGAACGCCTGCAACCCCATGATCGGGTGCAGCGGCACCTTCAGGATGGCCGCGGGGTTCTTGTGCGCCACCTCTTCAATCTCCACCCCACCCTCTCGGCTGGCGATGAGGACGTTCCGCCTCGTCTTCCGATCCGTCGTGATCGCCAGGTAGAACTCTTCATTCCCCCCCGTGGCGCGCTTCGCGATGTCCGCCGCCGTGCCGATCAGCAACTTCTTGACTTCCAGCCCCTCGGGCGGCGTCTGCGGGCTCTTCATCCGGTTCTTGAACATGAACCGCGCCGCCTCGGTGGCCTCCTCCGCCGTCTTGACCAGTTTCACAAAGCCCGCCTTGCCTCGCCCGCCCGCAAACACCTGCGCCTTCACGACGGCGAGCGGATTCCCCATCCCGCGCGTGGCGTCCTTGAACGCCGACGCCGCGTCGTCCATGTTCACGATCACCCGCGCGTTCGGCACGGGAATCTTGTACGCCGCCAACAACTCCCGCGCCTGGTACTCATGGATCTTCATAGACGCGATGGTAGCGACAACGCGGCACAAGTCGATCCGATCGTCGTCTTGCTCCCCCACCAGCCTCCCTCCCGCGCGCTTTCCTCTTGGCGCGGACGCCCGTTCCCGGTACGCTGCGTCGATGGAGTCTATTCCTTGGTTAGTCCCGTTCGTGGCCCTTCCCCTCGCCCTCGCGTCGCCCGTGCTCGCGCAGCGCCCCAAGATCCTCCTCACTGGGTATTGGCCTCCCACGAACAACATCGTCCGCCAGTTCAGCCCCAACCCGGCCCAGAATCCGGTCTACGTGGGCTCCAACTGGGAAGGGCGTGGCTACGACATCGAGGCCTACTTCCCCGAGTTTTCCGGCCCATGCTGCAACTGGGGCCGAGGAACCGGTGATTTTGAGGTTGACTATCAGGACACCGCCGCCGATTGGGCTCGCATCACTTCCCAGGTCCGCCCCATCGCGATCATCACCTTCAGCCGCGCCAACACCGCCATCGGCTGGGAGATGGAGCCCGCCTACCAGCGCTTCCGCCTCTCGGGCGAAGCCAACCCCCCAGGACGCACCGTCCCGTTCTATACCGCCGACTACTCCGTTGCTCCCGAGATCCGCTTTCCCTCCGACGTGCCCATCGCCGCCGAACCCGTCGGCCGCATCCGCGAATCGTCGCTCCCCATGCAGCGCATCGTCAATGCGATCGAGGTCCAACTCCCGTCCACGTCCATCGACCCCTTCATCGCCAACTACAACCCCTCCAATCCCAACGCCTTCGATTTCGCCGGCTCCTTCCTCTCGGGCTACATCGCCTACCTCGGCGCCTGGTACCACGACGACCACAGCGCCCCCGATGATCCCTTCCGCAACCTGGCCGCGGGCCACATCCACGTCGGCCAGAGCCTGAACCAGGCCATCGGCATCCAGGCCGTGGAGATCACCCTCCGAGAACTCATCGCCCATCTCGATGACCTCCGCCCTCGCTGCGTGGCCGACCTCGACGATGGGACCAACACCGGCACCCCCGACGGCGGCGTCACCATCGACGACCTCCTCTATTACCTCAGCGTCTTCGAGGCCGGCTCACTCGCCGCCGACGTAGACAACGGATCTTCCACCGGCACACGCGACGGCGGCGTCACCATCGACGACCTGCTGTACTTCCTCCTCCGCTTCGAGCAAGGCTGCTGACAGGGCACACACACTTGTGCGTCTGCCCAACGCGGGCCCGAACCCTCTTCGTTCATCTCATCCCAACGTTGCCCGCTCATCCCTTCGGGACCGGTGCGACCACAACCCGCTTTGTCTGGTCGGGCACGACCACGCCGCCCTTCTTCTCGATCGTGACCGCCACGGCGGCGGGCTTGCTGACGCGGACAAACGGCCTCATGCGCACCGTGGTGGTGCCCGGCGCCGGATCGAAGACGCCCGCGCTGATCGGCGCGGGTTGGTCACCATCGATGATCCACAACTGATACTGCTCGTCCGCGCCGACGCTGGGGAGGTTCGCGAGTTCGACGAAGCCGTCCTGCACCTCATTGTTCCACGCGACGCGCCCGGTGATCTTCTCGGCGCCCGGAACCGGAACGCCCGCGGCGGGCGCGCTGGGCACCTCGCCCGCGGCCTTCGTGGGCCACGGCGACCAGGTCAACTTCGCCGTCCCGGGCATCGCCTCGATCGTCGCGATCGTCACCGGCGCGGGCGTCGGGGGGGTGGGCGCCGGCGTGGGCCTCGTGCGCTGCCAGAGGACGAGGGCGAAGACGAGGCTCGCGGCGGCGGCCATCCATCCAAACGCGGCGCTCGTCCGCCAGAACCGGACCTGCTGGGCCGGAGCCACAAACGTGAGCGAACCATCGCCCGCGCCCTGGGCTTCCGCCCCGCCCTTCACGGGGGGCAACTTCGCCGGCGGCGCCGCCATCGGCGCCGCCTCACGCAGCAGCACGTCACCCACCCCGCGGACCTTCTCAAACTCCGCCACGTACGCGGCGTCGCCCGCCAGCAGGCGCGCCTCAAACGCCTCGTGCTCGGCCGTCGGCAGCAGCCCCAGCGCGTATATCGACGCCAGTTCCGCGATCTCGTGCTGCGAAAGGTTGGGCGTCATGAGCGCTTCCCTCCCATCGACGACAGGGCTTCACGCAGACGGGACGTCGCACGGCGAATACGCGTCTTCACCGTTCCCACGGGCACTTGGCACTGTTCCGCGATCTCCTCCCTGGAAAGTCCATGGATGTACGCCAGCACGATCGGCTGGCGCTCGTCCTCCGGCAATCCCGCGATCGCCGCGTGCAACGCCCGCCGCTCGTTCTCGTCCAATCCCACCGAAGACGCCGACGAACCACCGGCAACAGGCGGCGTCACGTCCTCGATCGCCACGCTCTTTCGCCGCTCGCTCGAACGCACCGCGTCGATCGATCTCGACTTGGCCAGCCTCAGCAGCCAACCCTCCACGCTTCCCAAAACGGGCTGATACCGCGCGGCATGGCGCTCCCACACCTCCAGCATCACCTTCTGGAGCACGTCCTCCGCCAAGTTGCGATCGCGCAGCACGGACACGATCAACCCCATGAGCCGCGGCGCGTATCGCTGGTACAGCATGAGATACGCCGTCTGGTCGCCCGACGCGACCCGCCGAACCAGCGACTCATCGCTCACCAGAGATGGACCCGCCGACGACGTCACTCGACTGCAAACCTCCCGCCTGTGTTCGAACCTTAGGCCGCCCGGGTTTTTGGGTGTGCCCCCCCACCACCGACGAACCTCAACCCCCGGGCTCAGCCATGCCCGCTCACCCTTCGCCGAACGACGTGTTCACGGCGCGGGCGGCCTGGATCAATGGATCATCCACCGGCACCAGCCGCTGCTTCCCCGCCGGCTCCTCGAGATCGATGTCGGTCAAACGGCCATTCTGCACCGCCACCATCCGCCCCACCTTCCCCTCCCGCAGCAGCGTCATCGCGTGGTTCCCCAGCAGCGTGCTGAGCACCCGATCCGCCGCGACGGGCGTCCCCCCGCGCTGGATGTGACCCAGCACGCAATACCGCGCTTCCACACCCGCCTCGTCCTCGATCTTGTCGCTCAGCCACTTCCCGATGCCGCCCAGGCGAATCGGGTCCGGGCTCGTCGGGTCCACACGCGCCACGATCTGCTCTCCTCCCGCCAACTTTGCCCCTTCCGACACCACCAGGAGCGAACTCCGCTTCCCGCGCGCGTTGCGCTGCTTCACCTTTTCGTACACGCTCTGGAGCGAGAACGGGATCTCGGGCAGCAGGATCACATCCGCCCCGCTCGCCACGCCCGCGTGCAGCGCGATCCACCCGGCGTTCCGCCCCATCACCTCCACCACCATCGCGCGGTGGTGCGAATCGGCCGTGGTCCGCACGCGATCGCACGCCTCGGTCGCCGTCGCCACCGCCGTCTGGAATCCAAACGTGATCTCGCTGCCCACGATGTCGTTATCGATCGTCTTCGGCACGCCGACGACATACACCCCGCGCTTCGCGAAATAGGCCGCGCTCGTCAGCGTCCCGTCTCCACCGATCACCACCATCGCGTTCACGCCCGCGCCTCGCAGGTGCGTCAGGCACTGCTCCGACACGTCCGCATGCCGGGGCGTCCCGTCCGCCTTCTTCCCCACCACGAACTTGAACGGGTTGGACTTGTTGTTCGACCCCAGGATCGTCCCGCCCTCATCGAGGATGCCGTAGAGATCGCGCTCCACGATCGGCCGCAGGCGATTCTCGATCAGCCCCAACCACCCATCCTCGATCCCCACGACCTCAATCCCGCACGTCAGCGCGTCCGTCGCCACCGCACGAATCACGGCATTCAGCCCCGGGCAATCCCCTCCCCCGGTCAGGATGCCGATGCGACGAACCACGGGACAAGTTGAGGCGAGCGACATGCGGGAGGATATCGGTCCTCCGCCTCGCCTTCTTCACCTGCGCTCACGAACCGAGGGCCTCAAACCCCCTCCACCGGCGTCTCCACATCCTCGGACTCTGGCGCTTCCTTCTCCTCCACTTCGGGCATCGCCGCCGCGACTTTCCCGAAGATGGCCGAACCGACGCGCACGATGTTCGCGCCCTCCTCGATCGCCACCTCAAAGTCGTTCGACATGCCCATCGACAGCAGGTTGAACTTCCCGTCGCTGAAGCCCATCTTCCGCATCTCGTCGTACAAATCCTTGCACCGCGCGAACGCCGCCCGCGCCTCGTCCGGCGTTTCCGTCTCCGCCGCCATCGTCATCAGCCCACGCACCTTGACGTTGATCATCGTCTCGATCTGCTCCGCGAGCGGGATCGCCGCGGGCACGGGCACGCCGAACTTCTGCGCCTCCCCCGAGCAGTTCACCTGGATCAAGACCTCGATCACCTGATCGCGCTTGAGCGCCAGACCCTGCAACTCCTCCGCGAGTCGAAGCGAATCGACGGAGTGAATCAGGCGCGTCCACTCCACCACCTTCCTCGCCTTGTTCCGTTGCAGGTGCCCGATCATGTGCCAGCGCACGGGCCGCTGCCCGTCGCTCCCGGTCGGGATCAGGTCCACCTTCGGCGCCGGACGAAAGAGCGTCGCGTTCGCCGCGTCACGCTCCTGCCGACCGTGCGGCAAGACCTTGAGCCGCGAGAAATACTCCTCGATCATCGCCCCGCGCTGCGCCAGTTGCTGCGCGCGATTCTCGCCGAAGTCGCGGTGCCCCAGGTCGATCATCGCGCGGATGTCTTCCGGGCTCGCGGTCTTGGTCACCGCCACGAGGATGATCTCCTCCGCCCTTCGCCCGGCCCGCGCCGCCGCCCGTGCGATGCGATCGTTCACGTGCGCGTAGCGCCCATCGAGTGTGTCGGGGAGATTCTTCGAGGTCGTCATGCCGTCCTCCTGACCAGGGCCGCCGCTGGCCCATCCTTGGGCCTCGTGCGGTCGCGTGATTCCGCGCGTCGCACACCAATAGAATACGCCTCGCCGCGCCCCAGCGCGCCGATCGTGCCTTTTCGCTCCACCCCGATTTCACCCCTCCTCCGGAGACGCTCATGCGAAACACCCACCTGACCCCCCGCTCCTCCCCCCTGTCCGTGGGAGAGGTCGCTCCCGACTTCACCCTCCCCGACCAGAACAAACAGGACTGGAGACTCTCCGACGCCGTCAAGAAGGGCGACGTCGTCCTCTCCTTTGTCCCCCTCGCCTTCACCGGCGTCTGCTCCACCGAGATGAAGTGCATCAGCGACGACGTCGCGAAGTGGCAAGCCAAGGGCGCCACCGTCGTCGGCATCAACTGCGACTCCTTCGCCGCCAACAAGGCCTGGGCCGACCAAGAAGGCTACTCCCATACCATCCTCGGCGACCTCCACCGCGACGTCGTCAAGGCCTACGGCCTCTACTGGCCCGACCTCAACGTCGCGCAGCGCGGCACCGTCGTCATCGCCAAGTCTGCCGACGGCAAGGGCAAGGTCAAGTTCGTCCAGGCCCGCGAGCCCGGCAAGGCCATGAACTGGAATGACGTCCTCGCCATGGTCTAAAGCCACGCGCACGCCCGAGCGCTCACGCCTTCACTTCGCCCAGCGCGACATCCAAGACCGTCAGCAAGAACTCCACGTCGGCTTCCGTCAGGCACATCGGCGGCTTGATGCGGAGCACGTTGCCGTGCAGCCCGCCCTTCCCGATCAGGAGCCCCAGTTCCTTGCACCGTTCAAAGACCGCGGCGCATTGGGCCGTCGCGTGCGCCTTGGTCGCGCGATCCGTGACCAACTCCACGCCGCACATCAGCCCGCGGCCCCGAATGTCCCCGACGATCGCGTGCTTCGTCTTCAACTCGTGCAGCCCGGCGAACAACGTCGCCCCCAGCGTCTTCGCCCGTTGCTGATAGTTCTCCTCCAGCATCACGTTCAGCGTGGCCAGCCCTTGCGCCATGCTCACCGGGTTCCCGCCGAACGTGTTGAAATGGATCCGGCTCGTCAGCGCCTTCGCGATCGTCGGCGTCGTCACCACCGCCGCCAGCGGACATCCATTCCCGATCCCCTTCGCCATCGTCACGATGTCCGGGTATACCCCCTTCCCGCCCACCGCTTCAAACCCCCAGAACGCCTCGCCCGTCCGCCCAAACCCCGTCTGCACCTCATCGCTGACGCACACCCCGCCCGCCTCACGCACCACCTTGTACACGCTCGCCAGATACCCGGGCGGCATCTCCACCACCCCCCCGACGCCCTGCATCGGCTCCGCGAGAAAACCCGCCACCCGCCCGCTCGTCCCGGTCTTGATCAGGTCCGCGATGTCCGCCGCATACTTCTCCCCCGCCCGCGCGTCGTCATACCCCCACGGCCCGCGATAGCGATCGGGCAGCACCGCGTGCTGGACCCCAAACCCGTGCGCCACGTTGAACTTCCAGTTGCTGTGCGCCGTCAACCCCATCGGCACCGCCGACCCGCCGTGGTACGCGTTCCGCAGCGCGATCATGTCGAAGTTGCCCGTGTACGCCCGCGCCATCAGCACGGCCAAGTCGTTCGCCTCGCTCCCGCTGTTCACGAAATACACCACGCTGAGGTTCGATTCCCTCGGGAACGTCCCCGCCAACTTCTTCGCATACTCCGCGATCGTCGGGTGCAGATAGATCGTCGTCGTGTGCTGCAAAAGCGCGTTCTGCGCGTTCACCGCCTCCATCACCTTCGGATGGCAATGCCCCACGCTCACCGTCACGATCCCGCCGAACGCGTCCAGATACCGCCGCCCCGTCTCGTCGAAGAGATACTGCATCTTCCCTTCGACGATCATGATCGGGTCTTTGTAATACGTCACCAGCGCGGGCGTGCAGAACTCCCTCCGCATCGCCAACACCTCCGCCTTGCTCGGGCCGCGGTACGGCGCGGGCGTGTGCGCAAACGGCGGCAACGGCGGGAGCATCGAAACCGGCGCGGCGGCGATGGGCATGATCGACTCCATGAAGCGCCCCGGCTCTCCAGAGCCGTCGCCTCGTCTTCTTCGTCCTGCCGATCGGCCTGGAGACCGATCCCGCTCCGATCACGACGACGAGCGATCCACGACGCGATACTGCTCGCGCTCGCCGCGACCACGCAGCGGATAGTCCTTCCGCAGGGGATGTCCCGGATAGTCCTCCCAGAGCAAGATCCGCCGGAGGTCCGGGTGGTTCCTGAAGCGGATCCCGAACATATCAAAGACCTCACGCTCCATCCACTCCGCGCCAGCCCAGAGGTCGCACACCGAATCCAGCACCAGCGCCGGATCGTTCGCGATGCCGTCGGTCGGGAGCGACGGGTCCAGAAACGTCTTCACGAAGAATCGATCGTCCCGTTCGAACGACAGCAGGTTGTAGACCACCGCAAATCGCCCGATCGTCTTGGCCGGGTAGCCCAGGTAATCCACCCCGCCCACGTCCGACAGGAAGTTGAATGACGTCTTCGAGTTGCCCTTGAGGAACGCCAGCACCTCGTGCAGGTCCCCGGGCTCCACGATCAGCGTGCTCTGCCCGCGAAACTCCGTCCCGCGAAATCGCTTGCTCGGGAACGCCTCCTTCACGATCTTGAACACGGGGTGATCAAGCCGCACCTCGACCGCCTGGTCGGGCACGTTCGGATTCACGCTCGGTCGGGCCATCGTCGTCATCGCGAGTTCCTGTCATCCTCTCCTCGCGCAGGCCTCCCACCGGGTGAGGCAGGGCGAGGGTGTGCTTCGTCACTGTAGCCCAACACCACTCACCCCGTCCCCGACCCAAACCAGCGGCACCGACGACGCCACGTGCGAGTCCACACGCCCTTGCACAATCTCGCCCACGCGCCCAGGTCGAACCACCACCAACCGCAACGCCTCGTGCCCGCCCAACGCCTCGAGCACGCGCTCCACATGCTCGTCCGCGCGAGGCACCATCTCCTCCGTCAGCATCGCCCTCGGGTCCAGCACCAACCCAAAGCCCGTATGCCGACGAAAAAACGTCAGCGTCGAAGGCACATCCGAGAGCACATCCTCGTGCGTCGGCCTCCACCAGATCTCCACCCCCGCCTCCCGCGCCCGCTCCACAAGCCGCGGCAGAGACTCCTCAAATGCGCTCGCCGCGCCAGCCATCCACGCCGGTCGATCACTTCCACCCACCATCGATCGAACGATGCAGGCCGACCCGGCACCCACGCCCCACGCCCCCAACGCCGTCGCCGAGACCTCTCGCGCCACGTCCTTCCCGCCCACGCGAACCACCCCGCCCACGACCATGCCCACCTCGCGCTTCATCTTCGATCCTACGGCCATTCCATCCCACTCTCACGCCCCCTTCCCGTCCGAGCCGAAGCCCGCCAACCGACATCACACGTCGCGTCACATCTCGCATCACAAACCCGCATTGTGCCCCCACGCCCGATCGACCCCTACATCTTGGAGCACCCTCTACGACGGGGCATCCCAAACGTCCCTTGTGGTTATATGGTGGGGACACCGCACACCCGCGCGCCGATGCACGCTCTCCCAGCCACCCGATCGTGGGACGAACCACCCTCGCGGGCACGGAGGGCCCATGCATGCAGACACCGACTCCGACGCTCGACCTCAGCCCCCTCCGCCCCGAAGAGGACCCCCTCTTCGATCTCACCCCCTCGCGGCCGGGCGACGACTCCCGGCTCTCGCACCCGCAGATCCTCGAGCGCATCCTCGCGATCAACCCGGCGGCCAACACGCGCTACCTCAGCACCTTCCGCCCGGACATGCTCGTCGATTACCTCGATCACCTCATCGCCACCGCGCAGCCCCGCGGTCGCGAGGCCCGTTGGCTACGTCGCGGCGACACCCCCGCGATTCTCATGCGTGAACCCGAGGAATAGCCGAAGTAGGGTTCCCCACATGGGGAGAACCAGCCGGGTCGCGAGCCCAATCCCCTCGTGCTCCCGGTCCGATGGAAGTTGGGTGGTGGTGCCCTCGCTCGCCTCGCGAGCGAGGACCGACGGCCCGACGCGATGGCTTGAGCCCGCAACCTGAGTCACGTGGTGGAGACTCCGGATGCACGCTCGCCTCGCGTCGGGCCGTCTTCCTTTTTCAAGGTCCCCAAGATCGGTGGCTCGGTGCCGCGTTCGCTGATGCACGTCACGTCCGCTTATCTCACGCGCCCAAGCGTCCGATCAGATGGAAGAAGCCTTGCGTGACCCGGCATGCCTTGCCGGGTGCGGCCGCCTGTTTCTCCATTCGAGGGACGAACATGAACATCACCAAATGTCGTTTCACTTCGCCCGCGCTGGGCGCCGCCAGCATGCTCATCCTCCTGGCGGGCGGCTGCGCACAAGGCCCGCAATGGCAGAAGGCCGACGCGAACGCGCCCGCACCCGTCGCTCCGCCCGCCACCCCGGCGACTTCGTCGCAGGCCTTGCCCCTTGCCGAAGCGCCCCCGACTTCCGTCAAAAATCCCCCGAGCGAATCGCTTCGGTACGCCACGCCCAACGTCACCCGCGTGACCTTCGCCGAGGAGGGCGCCGACTTTGATCCCAATGTGTCCCGCGACGGCACGAGCATCGTCTTCGCCAGCACCCAGCACCGTTCCACCGCGGACATCTACATCAAGCGGGCCGCCAGCCGTGTCGTCACGCGCCTGACGAGCGACCCCTCCGATGACGTGATGCCCGCCCTGAGCCCCGACGGCACACGAATCGCCTTTGCCTCCAACCGCTCTGGGAACTGGGACATCTTCGTCATGCCCGCCAGCGGTGGCAAGGCCGTCCAGGTCACCAGCGAGGGCACCGACGAACTCCACCCCACCTGGTCGCCCGATGGGAGCAAACTCTGCTACTGCCGACTCGGCGAAACCAGCGGCCGCTGGGAACTCTGGGTCACCGAGGTCGGTGTCGAATCCTCCCCCCACTTCATCGGCTATGGGATGTTCCCCAAGTGGTCCCCCGTCGCCGGCACGGGCGAAGCCGGATCCGATCGCATCCTCTTTCAACTCGGACGCGAGCGCGGACGCCGGACCTTCGGTATCTGGACCATCGACTACAAGGACGGCGTCTCGGGCAACGCCAGCGAGATCATCTCCAGCAGCGACAGCGCCGTGGTGAACCCAACCTGGAGCCCCGACGCACGCTGGATCGCCTATGCCGAGATTCCGCTCAGCGAGCAGGAAAAGGCCGCCGACTCCGCGCGCGAGGCCTGGCCACGCCGCCAGGCGGGCCACTCGGCCCGGCGCAACGGCAACCAACTCCCCGACCATGCATCCCTCTGGATCATCGGCGCCGATGGCACGGGCAAGGTCGCCGTCGCCGCCGGCGGGGCGTGCCTCATGCCCGATTGGGGGTTTGCCAACCGCCTCTATTTCGTCAGCAATCGCGGAGGCCCGGAAAACCTCTGGTCCATGGACATAGCCCAGGCGATGCTCGCCGCGACCGGAAACGTAAATGTTAGTAATCCGATCGTATCTGGCGTTCAGGAGCCAGCCGGGGGTGAGAGCCGATAATACAGCCCGTCGGTTGCCCATAATGAACCGGGGACAGTCCTAGAAATCGAAAAGAGTTCTCAAACGTTCGATAACACACGATCCAATGCGGCCTTACGATCGAAGTATTCTCGGTCGGAACGCGAGCGCCACGGAGAAGAGGCTCGGATGGATTCAATGCACGCGAAGAAGATGCTCGGCTTGGCGGCGACAACTGTCGTTTGCTGTGGACTGTTCCTCGGCTGCGCGTCGTCGTCCAAAGACGCACTCATCGCGCCTCAGGCCACCATCGCTCCGTACGAGACCAGCGGCGACGTGCTCTGGGCCGTCGTCCCGCTCCGCAACGAATCGGGAACCTCGCAAGTGGACGTGGGCGCGATCAGCGACCACATCGTGGCCGCCGCGGAGGAAGTCCGAGGCGTGCGTGCCCTCCCGCTCAATCGCACGCTGGAGGCGATGCGGGCGCAACGGATGAGCGCCGTCCGCACGCCGGGGGATGCCCGCCAACTCGCCAACGCGATGGGCGTGGATGGGATCATCGTCGGATCGATCACGGCCTACGACCCGTACACGCCGACCATCGGGCTCACGCTCGCGCTCTACGCGCGTCCCGGCTCGCCGGTGGATCGCTCGATGAAGCGCATTGATCCGAAGATGCTGCAAGCGTCGGCGACGGACACCACCCCCACGTCGGGGTCGATGTATGTGGATCCGCCGATGTCGACCGCGTCGGAACTGCTGGACGCGAAGAACCAGGGCGTGCTGATGGAACTCAAGTCGTACGCCGAGGGTCGCAGCGACCCCAACTCGGCGCTGGGATGGAAGCGGTACACGGCGAGCATGATGCTCTACGCCGAGTTCGCGGCCCATAAGGCCGTCGGATCGCTGGTGCAATCGGAATGGATTCGTGCGGCGGGCGTTGACCCGGCACGCACGTCGGATCGATAGTGATAAGAGCATGGGGACGTTTGTGTGGTCCCCCGGACGGGTGAGTGAGTTTGAGAGTGACGCACGGGCACGCCGCCACGAGGCGTCTGGAGAGTTGGATATGTCGAGCCTGCCCATCACGGAAATGTTCACGTCGTACCTCGCGGACGAACGGCACTTCAGCCCGTACACCGCCCGCTGCTACGGCGCGGACCTGCGCCAGTACATCGAGTTCCTGAGCGAGGAGTTCAACATCGAGTTGAACACGCCCAAGGAGCAGCAGGCGCTCCAGCGCCGACTCGACCACCCCGGCGCGAACGCCGACGCGAGCGAGCCCAAGAGCGTGACGCAGACCATCTGCACCGCCAACGCGGATCTGATCCGGTCCTTCCTCACCCACCTCAACGAGCAGCAGTACTCGGCGGCGACGATGGCGCGCAAGATCGCGACCCTCCGCAGTTTCTACAAGTGGGCCGACCGGCGCGGGCTATCGAACGGCAACCCGATGACGCTCATCCGCACGCCTCGACAGGGCAAGCGCCTGCCCAAGGCGATCACCATCGAGCAGGTCGAGCAGTTGCTCGCCGCGCCGGGCGACGCCGACGTGCTCGCGCGACGCGATCGCGCCATGCTCGAAACCCTCTACTCGACCGGCATCCGCGTCAGCGAACTCGTCGCCCTCAACATGAACGAACTCGACATGAACAGCGAAGCGCTCAAGATCCGCGGCAAGGGCAAGAAGGAGCGCATCGTCCCCCTCGGCTCCCATGCCTTGGGCGCCATCAACCGCTACCTCGACATGGCCCGCGTCGATTCCAAGTTCGGCGCCGAGATCCGCGAGAAGGGCGACAAGGCCCCGTTGTTCCTGAACAAGCACGGCGGACGCCTGAGTTCTCGCAGCGTCCGTCGGAAACTCGACAAGTACCTCAAGCAGGTCGGGCTCGACCCCACCATCAGCCCCCACACGCTGCGCCACAGTTTCGCCACGCATCTCCTCGATAACGGCGCCGACCTGCGCACCGTGCAGGAGATGCTCGGGCACCAGTCGCTCAGCACGACGCAGATCTACACCCACCTGACCACGCAGCGCATGCAGGAGCAGTACAACAAGGCCCACCCCAGGGCGCAGGCGAGTTGACGTCGTCGCACCATCCAGGCCCTTCCCGACGTCGCCCCCTCATCTCCGAGGGGGCGTTTGCTTGGCTTGCTCACTCGATCCGGCGATCCTCGACATACTCATGAATGAGTTCCGGGGCATCGAGGAATCGAGGCTCGGGCCGGTGCGTGCGAGGCCTCGTCGAGGCGATCCAAGCCCGTGCCCCCCGTATGGCTCCGTCGCGATCGACGCGCGGAACTCCCCAACGCACGCCCGGTGCGCGAGGTGAACGGGTGTGCCCCGGGGCATCACTCCTTCGAGGGGTCGGCGGGCGGCTGGGGCTTGCGCAGCGCCTCTCGAAGACGGTCTTCCACCTGCTTCTCGTCGTCTGACGGATCGCACGCAACCGTCGCGATCACTTTGCGATCACTCGCTACAACGTGCAGAACCACGTCGGCCTCGACGAACGCGCCCGCGATCAGCGACCAGTCGGCCGTGGTCCACACGGGCGGCGCGGGCGGACCGTGGAGCACGTCGATCCACGCGGATGCGTACCGGGCGAGGTTTTCGGGATGGGTGGTCCCGGACGCGAGGACCCCCACAAGCACGAGACGCGCCGCGGCGCCATGCTCCGATCCTGTCGGCAGGCGGGTTCGAACGGCACGGATGAGCGTCCCCACCCGTGCATGCAACTCGGGCCCTGCTTCGCCGCTCGCGCCCGTGCGGACGAACAGGACGAACAGTGGCTCACGATCGCTGGACTTGGGAAGGACCCAGCCCTCGTAGTTCGTCGTGATGAACGCGACGGATGGAAGCCGCTGCCCGATGGTGGCGGTGGGTGCCGTGGACTGGAGCGACGCGAGCGCGTCGACTCGGGTGCGCCCCGAAAGGTCGGGTGACCAGTTCGTCCAAGGCGTGCCGTTCGCGGGTGAGCACGTGAGTTCGAGGACGATCCCCCGCGGGAGGCGTGCCGTGAACGCGCGAACGCGACGCGTCGCCTGGTCAAAGACGATCTTGACTTCGCCGCTCTCGGCACGTCCCACGAGTTCGCTCGTGCTCGCGCTCTTGGGCTGGACCGTGGACCACGCGACGTCCCCCAGCATCGAGCCCAGGGGCCTCGTGGGCGGATCGCCCAGACACCACGCGATCTGGGGCAGCGGGATCGGACGGATCTCGCGGAAGAGCGTGTCGAACGACGCCGGCTCGCCGACGCCCACTTGGAAATAGGTCGTCGGGTCGGCGCGGTTCGTCAGCGTGCAGTCGCGTCCGTGCAGCCACAACTCCAGCCGCGAAAGGTCAAGGTGGAGCCGAACCGGGACCGGCGGGTCGGGCTTCGCCGGCTCGGCATGGAGGAGCACGCTCTGGCGCTCGCTCGTGCCGGTGGGCGTCGTGACTCGGATGGCGATGCGTTCGGCCATCGGGCGACGACGGTACACGCCCGCGATCTCCTCCGCGACGATCGCGGGATCGGCAACCATGATCGGGAGCGTCGGCGCCTTGGGTGGCGGCGACTGCGCGGGCGCACGCAGGGGGCTCGCCACGAGCAGCAGGATCAAGGTCCACATCGGCCGGTGCATGGACGAGTGTACGAAGGGGTCGGCCCGGTGTTGCACCCTTCGGCGCCCCGCGCGGCGGTCTCGCTCACGTGACCAGCAACGCCGAGTACGACCCGTCGGCGTAGGACCGCGCGGGAACGCCCGGCGTGCCGCTGGGCAGGTTCTTCTCTTCACGGCGCAGGCCCAGTCGATGCTCGGACGCGAGGGCACGAACCTGGCCTTCGTCTTCCTCCGGCTCGATGCTGCATGTGGAGTACAAAATGGCGGCCCCGGGAGCGAGGAGCGTGCACGCCGAACCGACGATGCGCCGCTGAAGCGGCACGATGTCGTGGAGACCCGTCGGCCCAGCCACGCGGTACTTCGCCTCGATGCGCCGCGCGAGCACGCCGGTGTTCGAGCACGGGACATCGAGGAGCACGAGGTCGGCGACGCCGGACATCTGCGCGAGCGCCTCAAACTCGACCACTTCGACCTGGGCGAGGTGGGCCGTCGCCTCGCGCAACGCGACGACCCTCGCGCGATCAGAATCGGTGGCAAGGATTCGGGCGTTGGGAAAGATGGCGGCGAGTTGGCGCGTCTTGGTGCCGCGACCGGCGCAGGCGTCGAGCACGACCTTGGGGGCCAGATCACGCACGCTGTCGACGGCGCGGGCGGAGGAGGTGTCTTGCGCCCAAACGTCTCGGCGGGCGTGCAGGAACGCGCCCACCGCCGCGTGCGGCCCCTCAACCACGAAAAAGCCCGGGCGATCGTGCGGAACGAACGTCAGCCCATCCCACGCCACGGGCGAGGTCGCGTGCACGGCGTTGAGGACGACCGGCGCTTCCACGAGACTGTGGAGGGCGATCTCGCGGGTCTTCGGGTCCCCGCACATCCGCGACCATCGTCGGATCATCGGCGTGGGATGGCTGGTGGCGCGGGCGATGACTTCCCATTCGTCGCCGATCAGCACGCGCTCGGGGAGTTTGAGCACCGTGCCGTCGCTGCGCGGGAGGTCGCGGCCCGAGCCGGTCCACGGACGGGCTTCGACCGTCGCGCCCTCCCGAAGTTCGGCGACGCGTCGAAGGACGGCATTCACCATCGCGCCCATCCCCGGGCGGATGACGCGCTTCGCCCATTCCACACTCTCGTTCAGGACGGCGTGCGCGGGGACACGGTCCAGAAAAAGGATCTGCGCCGCGCCCGCGAGCAGCACGCCCTTGGCCCGAGGCTCGAGATCGGCAAAGGGCGTCCGCAGATACGGGGAGATGATCGCCGAGAGGGTGAGCAGGCGGCGCATCGCCGCGTCGTAGATGGCGTGCGCGAACGCCGCGTCACGCTCCTCGAGGCCTTGGGTCTTGGGTCCCCCGGGCTCCACGTCCGGATACCGATGGGCTTGACGGGCCAGGCGACGGATGGCGGCATCGCGAGCGGGATCCAGCCCCGCGGCGCTTGCCGCCGCCGAGTGGTCCCCAGATGATTCTTCCCGCGTGGGCATGGTTCCAGCGTAGGAGATCGGGCGGGCTGGTGACGCACGAGGCTCTCCGTCCCAGCGCATGAGCACGACCGAACCCATCCCCGAGTTGACCGTTCGTCCGGCGCCTGCGCCACGCCGAGGACTCTTGGCGCGCATGCGGATCCGCAAGAAGTTGATCTTCTTGCACACGACCTTCTCGCTGCTGCTGGCCGGGGTGCTCTTGGTGCTGCTGCGCCCCGCGGTTTCACGGATCGTGCATCGGGCCGAGCGTGAGGAAGCCATCGCGATTTTGCGCGTGCTGGCGGGCTCGCGTTCGAGCGCGGAGGCCGGACTCCCCATCTCACTCCCCGAGTTTCCGAACGTGCAGTTTCGGCGAGGCTCGGCCGACGACCTCGCGCTGGATTCGGGCACCGCCAGCAAGGCGCGCCTGACGCCCGGGCAGCCCGTTCCGCCCGAGGTCGAGATGGGTGACCTTGGAGGCGTCGTGTATTTCCCGGCGCTGGGGGCCAAGCCGGCCGAATATGTCGGTGCCGTCGTCACCAGCCCCGAGGCCCGCCAGGCGGTGACACGCCTCTACGTCCTCGCGAGCGCCGCGCTCCTGGGCATGTACGCGCTCGTCGCGGTCGCGCTGGAACTCTTCGTGCTGCCCGCGAATGTGTACGACCCGCTCCGCCGAATCCTCGCGGCCGACCTCGCGACGCGCGAGGGGCGGCGCGACGCGGAGATCATCCCGACGTCCGGGATGCCCGCCGACGAGTTGGGCGAGATCATGCGTTCTCGAAACGAGACCGTGAGTTCCCTGCGCGAGCACGAGGCCGCCCTGGCGGAAGCGCTCAAGACGCTCGAAGAAGTCGCCAGCGACCTCGCGCGCAAGAACCACCTGCTGGAGACGGCCAAGCGAAATCTCGCGGACGCCGATCGCCTGGCCAGTTTGGGCATGATGTCGGCAGGGATCTCGCACGAGTTGAACACGCCCCTGGCGGTGCTGAAGGGGCTGGTGGAAAAGTTGAACGCCAACCCCAAGGCCGGGATGGACCCGGCCCAGGCGGCGCTCATGCTGCGGGTGGTGAAACGCCTGGAGCGCTTGGGCGAGAGCCTGCTTGACTTTGCACGCGCACGTCCGCCCCGGAGCGCGCCGACGGATGTGCACGGCGTGGTCCACGAGGCCCTGACCCTCATCGAACTGGATCGCGAGGCGCGGGGCGTGGCCATCGCCAACCTCGTGACGCCCGGGACGATCATCTCCGCCGACGCGGACCGCCTCGTGCAGGTCTTCGTCAATCTGCTCCGCAACGCGGCCGAGGCGATCAAGGCGGACACCCTCTTCACGGCGTCGCGCCGCGCCAAGGAAGAGCCTCGGATCGTCGTCGACGCCCACCGGACGGAGCGGGACGGCGCCCAGTGGGTGGCCATCACGGTCGCGGACAACGGGCCCGGGATTGATCCCGCCATCTTGCCCAGGCTGTTCGAGCCGTTCGCCTCGACCCGGCTTGACGCGCGCGGAACGGGTCTGGGGCTGGCGGTGGCCGAGGGCATCGTGCGCGAGCACGGCGGGTTCATCCTCGCGCGGAATCAGCGCGAGGGCGCCAGCGGCGCGGTCTTCGAGGTGCTGCTCCCCGCGGGCGAACTCCACGCCCCGCTCGCACCCGAGCGTCCGCGTGCTGACGCGATCCCGGACCTGCCCTTGCGAACCTCGGGTCGTGATTGACCACGGCGGCAAACACGCCAAACCGCGTGTACGCTCTGACTCGCCATGCCCGACGCAGCCGAACACACGTCCGCCGTCCCCAGCATTCCAGCACTCTCGATCGTCGCCCTCGACGACGATGAGGATTTCCGGCAGTACATCCTGACCATGCTGGAGGGTGAAGGGCATGATGCGCGGGCGGTCGCGACGCCCGCGGAGTTGTTCGCGGCGTGCGAAGCCCGCTTGCCCGACCTCGTGCTGCTCGACATGAAGATGGGGCGCCACAGCGGCGAAGACGTGCTCCGCGAGATCAAAAAGCGCTGGCCCCGCCTGTGCGTCATCATCGTGACGGGCTATCCGTCCATGGAGTCCATGCGTCAGACGTTCAAGCATGATGCGTTCGACTACTTGGCCAAGCCGTTCGCCATGACGGACCTGAACGCCGTCCTGGCGCAAGCCGCCGAGGCGTACGCGCTCGGACAGCGTCCGCAGGATCGCCTGCGACGCGAGTTGGGCCGGCAGATCCGACTGGCGAGGACCGAAAAGACGTGGACGCTCAAGGACCTGTCGGAGGCGTCGAGCGTCAGCGTCAGCCAACTCTCGTCGATCGAGCGCGGCACGCACCTCCCGAGCCTCGAGTCACTCCTCGCGATCGCGGACGCGCTCGGCGCCAAGCCCTCCGAGTGGATGCGCAGCGCGGGGGCGTAGCCGCACAACGCACGCTCACTTCTTCGCCGGCGCGGGCCTCGGGGGCCTCTCGCTCACGTTGCCCATCATCCCCTCGGGCGAGTCTTCCATTTTCTTCGCGCGCTCTTCGATCGTCTTCTCGCGGTCCTGCACCTGCGCGTCCAGGCTCTTGCGAAGATCGGCAAGCCGCTGGCCCAGGGCCTCAACCTCGTGCCGCTGCGTCGCAATGCGAGTGTCCACGTGCTTGGCGACCGCCTCTCGCAGAGCGGCTCGCTTCGCCGCGAGCGCCGCCTCATCATGCCCACCCTGCGCCTCGCGAAGGTCCCCCATCGCGAGAATGACGCCCAGCCCGGCGCTGACCTCGTCGGCCTTCAGGCGAAAGCCCTCGGGATCGCGCTCGCGCAGCGTCGCGGCTTCCTTCATCCGCGGGATCATCCGCTGCCACACCCGGTCGGCGACCTCCCGGTTGCGCTCGCGCAGGCGGTCCATCATCTCCACCACCTTCGGCGCGTTCTCGAGCATCCTCGGACGCAACGACTCGTAATCCACCGCGTCCCCAAGGCCGCCGTCCCGATTCCCTTTCGGCGGCCCGCCCGGGCCACGCCCGCGCTCGTCGCCCCGGCGACGCTCCATCGCCTCCCGCATCCGCTCGCGAGGCGTCATCTCGCCCTTCCTGGCATTCTCCGAGCGGAGATGCCCCCCGGGCGCGGGCTCCTCGCCCCGGTCGAACCTCGCCAGCAGGTCCTTCATGCGCGCGAGTTCACGCTCGAGTTCCTCGATTCGACGCTGAGCACGCGCTCGCATCGCGTCGCGGTCGAACATCGGCCCGCCGGGTTCTCGGGCCGGCGGTGGCGTCTCGTCGCCACGCTGCGCCATCGCCAAAGGCGAGACCACCCCGATCGCCAGGAGCGCTCCACCCATCAGGCTCCATGTCCCACGAAGACTCACGCTCACGTGCCACCCCCGTCCATCGAAATGCTGCCCCCGAAGATCGAATCGGTATTGCGGATGCTCGATTCCACACGCACCGTCTCGGCGAAGAGCGCGTCGATCTCGGCGCCCGTGTCGTCGGTGATCGTGGTCGCCATCAAGATCCAGTCGTCGGCAAGGTCTTCCCCCGCCCCCCCCGCGACGCGTCCCGAGGGGCCCTCGCCCGTTGGGGTCGTCGCCACAACGGGGCCCGCGGACGTCGTCGCGCCGGGCGGCCTCATCGCCAGCCATGCGGCGCCCGCGGTGGCAAGGATCGCCACGGCGGCGGCCAGACGCCTCGCGCCCGCGAACCCGCCCCCGACCCGACCCGCGACCGCCGGCGGTGCATCACCAGCCCCCGCCAAGAGTCCGCCGATCGAGCCCACACCGACGCGATGCTCAAACAGGGCGTCGGGTTCGGCCCGACGCGCCGACGCGTCGCGATCCAGCGCGACGTGCAACGCCCGCAGGTCGGAGTCGAGCGACGCGAAATGCTCGTCGTGATGGGGGTCCGTGTGGTTCGTGTTCCGTGTCATGCCGCACCAGGCCTTTCCGCGCTCTCCGCCTCGCTCCCTCTACCCGCGTCCGTCGCCACGCCCATCAGTTCCTTCAACTTCCGCAGCGCCCGGTGATGTCGGGCGAGCAATGTTCCCAGTGGTTCTTCCAACAAGTCGGCCATCTGCTTGAAACTCATCCCGCCATGATGCCGAAGTTCGATGATCTCCCGGTCGGCCTCGCTGAGTTCCATCATGGCCCTCCGGAGACGAACGAGCGAGGCGTCGCTGGCTTGCTCGTCGCGGGCCTCGTCCGCGATCAACTCCGACTCGTGCCCTTCCACGCCCCCGGGCTTGCGCTTCATCCGCCGGACGTGGTCGCGCACCCGATTCATCGCCACGCGAAAGAGCCAACTCTCGAACTTGCCCTGCTCCACGTACTCCCCGCCCCCGATCTTTGCCGCCAGCGTGGCAAAGACCGACTGCGTGATCTCTTCCGACACGTCCGAATCCCGACAACGACTCTTCGCGAGCGCGTAGATCCGTCTCGAGTAACGGGAAACCAACTCCCGCCACGCGTGCGCGTCCCCCCCACGCGCGGCCCGAAGCAGCGGCGAGAGATCGCTCGTTTGCTCGCCGCCCGCCTGCGTCACACGCCACTCCATGCACACCCGCTCAACGCCCTCGGAACACGTCTATTGCCCTTGTTCATCCCCCAGCCCGGATTCTGTACGGGTTGTCCTATGCTGACCGTATGCCCCGCATTGTCTACTCCGTGAACGCCATCCTCCCCGACGAACCGACGGCATGCGCATATCTTGATTGGCTCTTGTCAGGGCACCTCCAGGCGGTCGTGCACGCCGGCGCCATCTCAGGCGTTGCCGCCCGCATCGTCGATCCATCCTCTGCCATCCGAGTGGAGGCTCGGTACGTCTTCGCGAACATGCCCGCGTACGCGGCGTACCTCCACGAACACGCCCCGGGCCTGCGCGCCGAGGGGCTGTCTCGATTCCCAACCTCCCTTGGCATTCGGTTCGAGCGAAGCGTCGCCTGGTGCTTTGAGCCCGGCGAGCCTGCGAGCGGATCGTCCGGGCTGTACAGTGTCACCCCAGACTCTCCTCCAACCCCCTCCCCCTCCACGGACCGCGGCCCGCATGCCCGCTGAACCACTGACCGACGAAGCCCTGTTCGAGCGATACCGCGGAGGCGACAAGGCCTCGATCCGGGTGCTGATCGAGCGTTATCACGACGATCTCCTGCGGTTCCTCACCCGCTTGGTGGGGGATCGCACGGGCGCCGAGGACGTCTTCCAAGACACCTTCCTCCAGATTCACCAAGCCTCGCACACGTTCGACGCCGAGCGACGGTTTCGCCCCTGGCTTTTTACGATCGCCGCGAACAAAGGGCGGGACTACCTGCGTAGAAAGGGTCGGCGGAGGATGCTCGATCTTTCCGCCCCGGTCGGGAACGACTCGGATTCAGGCCCGCACTATGTGGACCTGATGGAAGTTCGCATCCCCACGCCCGGCGAGGCGATGGAATCGGAGGAAACGAGCCGCCTGGTTCAAGCGGCCCTGGACGAGTTATCGCTGCCGCTGCGGGAGATTCTGCTCCTGGCCTATTTCCAGCGTTTGAGTTACGCCCAGATCGCGGAGGACTTAGAGATTCCCCTGGGCACGGTCAAGAGTCGGTTGCACGCGGCGGTCGCCGCCTTTGCCAAGAAATGGGACGCGATGCTGAAGGTTGAGGAGGAACGCCGCGAGCACCACGAGCGGCGTGCGGGAGGCCAGGAATGACGGACGGGACGAACGGACCATCACCGCTGCATGATCTGGACGCCGCCGCGTTGGATGCGCTGGTCCAGGCCGAGTTTGATCCAGCGCGGGTGCCCCAGGAGTTGCGAGCCCGCGCCACGCATCTCGCGGCGATGTTCGCCCCCATCCGTCAGGACAAGATCCAAGGCCCGTCGATGGTGGACATGACGATGTCGCGTCTTGAGCGTGCGATGGCCGACGACGCGACGCCCGTGGAACTCGTGCCCGACGACGAAGAAGCCCTCGACGCGTGGGTGACGGCGGGCTATCGGTCGGGAAAGGTGGCGTCGTCCCTGCGTGCCCGTGCCGAGCGGCTGGAGGCGTTCGCTCATCTCGTCACGAGCCTGCCGGCGGGGAGCAACTCCATGTCGTTCGCCCGGGCCAGCCTGGTGGAGCGGACGATGGCGAAGATCGAAGGCACGCCACGGGCGCGCTCCCTGGACGCGGTCCCCGCACGCGCGGGCTCGCGCTGGCGATTCGCGGATGTGATGTCGATGGCGGCGATGCTGCTGCTGGGCGGCGCGGTGTTGTGGCCCATCGGCTCCTCGCTCCGCTCGCACTCGGGGCGAACGGACTGTCAGGCAAACCTCGGCTCGATCGCCTCGGCGTTGTCGTCCTACGCGAGCGTGTTTCGCGATTCGCTCCCGATGGCCAACCCGCTGCGGGCCGGGCAATCGTGGTGGAACGTCGGAACGCCCGAAGAATCCAACTCCGCCAACCTCTACACGCTGCACAAGGCCGGGTTCTCGCCCCTCTCGTCGCTCGCGTGTGGGGGCAACCCAAAGGCCCTCCGCGCCCCCCACTGCGAGACGGATTGCGACTGGCGATCGCACGATGAGGTGTCGTATTCGTACCGCGTGCCCACGCCCGGCGCGACGAGCATCTCTCAGATCCTGCCGACCACCGTCGTGCTCGCGGATCGCTCCCCCGTGATCCCGCTCGCGTATCGCAACAAGTTGTACCGCCCGCTCGAAAACTCCCCGAACCACGACGGCCGCGGGCAGACGGTCCTTCTGGGAGACGGCTCGGTGCACTGGCTGACGACCCCTGTGGCTCGCGATGGGGACAACCTCTGGCTGACGTCGGACATGGAGATCGTGCTGGAAGTCACGCTGCACGCCGGGCAGGAAGCCGACCGCCGGCAACGGGCTCGCGAGATGGGCGTCCCGGTGTCGCAAGTGCCCGTACGCATCCCGTCCGTGGAGATGCTGATCCGCGGGGTGGAACGCCCCAAGGACGCCGGGGACGATTTCGTGGGTCCATAGAACGGGCATGTGCCGACGTGCCAAGGGGTGCTCGCTTTCTGGAAAGTCAACGCCTATGATCTCCGCCCCACACAAAGCCCCACCGGGCGGCGTGCGGGGCGTTTTCTTCGGCCGATTTTCGTTGGAGCGACCATGCCCAAGCACAAGAACCACAAGAGCCTCCTCAAGCGCATCCGCATCTCCAAGACGGGTCTGGTGCGTCACCGCTCGGCGAATCACAAGCACCTTCGCTCGGGCAAGGGCGGGAAGCGCCTTCGCCAGTTGCGCAAGGATTCGTGGATGTCGAATCCCGAAGCGAAGCGCATCGAGAAACTGCTCTTCCGCCGCCTCCGTGGGCGGGCGCAGTCGCGCGCAACGCTGAAGCGCAGCCCGAGCCCGGCGCAGCGGAAGGCCGCCCAGGCCGCCAAGAAGGCCGCCGAAGCCAAGAAGTAAACCAACTGGTGGCACGGGCTTGCCGCCCATGCCGAGTGTCGGACAGGACGCCTGCCGGGAATCAAGACGCGGAGACCGATCCACGCCCCGTCCAGGCCTGCAAGGAGTTTATCGATGCCTCGCGTACGTAAAGGTGCGGCCCGCGCTCAGGCCCGCAAGCGGATTCTTCGCCAAGCCCGCGGCTATTTCGGCGTTCGTTCCAAGCACAAATATCAGGCGATGAATGCGCTGATCCGCGGCGGCGTCTACGCCTTCCGCGATCGTCGCCAGAGGAAGCGTGATTATCGCGCCCTGTGGATCACCCGCATCACCGCGGCGTGCAAGATGCGCGGCACGCGCTACAGCCTCTTCCTCAACGGGCTGAAACTCGCGGGCATCAACCTCAACCGCAAGATGCTGAGCAACATCGCCATCGAAGACCCCAAACTCTTCGACAAGATCTGCCAGATCGCCGTCAAGGCGAGCAAGGCCGTCCCCGCCAAGGCGTGATCCTCACACCTCGTCGATCATCCAACGAACGCCCGAGCCATCGCTCGGGCGTTTTTCGTGCGACCTCTCGCTCGAGCGTCGATCACCCCCCCACTCCGGCCATGAAAAAAGACGGGCGAGTCGCCCGTCTTGCGCTGACCTTGGGTGTGGGAGGGCTTACTTCTGGTCTGGCTTCCGCGCCTCGCCCTGGCCTTCCTTCTTCTCGGCCTTGTCTTCGCTCTTGCCCTCACCCTTGCGCTCGCCGGACGCCGCGGAACGGGTGTAGTTCACTTCCATCATCTTCTGGTCCTTGCCCTCAACCACCATGTACATCTCGTCCTTCATCGCGTCCTTGCTGACGATGGTGCTCACGATCTTGAACTGCGCCTTGATGCCCGGGATGGGCATGTCGCCCGAGAGGGTGAGCACCTTTTTGGCGGCATCGAGTTGCCCCGTCAGGAAGAGCATGGACGTCATATTCGAATCGACCCAGCACATCTCGAAACGCTGGTTCACGTTGCTGTAGCCCAGGTAGCCCTCGCCGTGGAAGGGTTGCCCCATCATCTTGCCGTGAAACTCGGAATGGACGAACCGGCCTCCAATGGCCATCTTGGACTTCATCTTGCCCTTCTCGGCGGGCATGGGCTTGCCATCGGGCCCGATGGGCGTCGACAAGGCGGTCCACTCGCCCGTCTGGTGCTCGAGCCACGTGTGCATCTCGCCCGGAGCATCCTCCATCATGGCGCCGTCGGGTGCGGGCTCGGGTTGGGCGGCCTTCTTCTCATCCTTCTTCGCGGTCGGCGCGGGGGCGGGTTGCTTCTCCTGGGCGGACGCGAGGCTGCCGAAGGCGAAGGGCACACAGAGCGCGATCGCGAGCAAACGATTCATCGAGATTCTCCAGGCTGGGCCGCCCACCCAAACATCCCCGCGGGCATGGCACACATTGTGTTGGATCGGCGCACGCCGACCTCCGTCGTCGATGGTAGGTTCTGGGTGGATTTGGCGGCGGAGGCCGACCGAGGGGCCTTATTCCGCTAGAATGGAAGCATGTCCGGCACACCCCTCGTCATCTTGTGTCCAGGCCAGGGCGCCCAGACGGTGGGCATGGGCAAAGCCTGGTTCGATGCTTCGGCGGAAGCGCGGGCGGTCTTTGAGGCCGCGGACAAGCAGTTGGGCAACCGTCTCGGCGCGCCGTTGACGACGCTGTGCTTTGAAGGGCCCGCCGATCGATTGAACCAGACCGACGTGTCGCAGCCCGCGATCTTCGTCACCTCCATCGCGTGCTGGAAGGGGCTCTTGGCCACGTGGGGCATGGGCAACGGGGAGGCGTCGCTGGCGGCGACGGCGGGGCTGTCGCTGGGCGAATACACCGCGCTCACCGTCGCGGGGGCGATGTCCTTCGAGGACGGCCTGGAACTCGTGACCCTTCGCGGCCGCGCCATGCAAGATGCCGCCGACGCGTCGATGGGCGGCATGGTCGCGCTCATCGGCGCGGACGAGACCCAGGCCCAGCAGGTCTGCGACGAGGCGCGTGGGCAAGACGTGCTCGTGTGCGCGAACTTCAACGCGCCGGGGCAGATCGTGATCTCGGGCAGCACGTCCGCGTGCGAACGCTCCCTCGACGTCGCCTCCAGGATGGGGCTCAAGGGCACGGCGTTGCCCGTCGCCGGCGCGTTCCACTCGCCCCTCATGCAGCCCGCGGCCGACCGCCTCGCCGCCGCGCTCGCGAAGACGACGATCCACGCACCACGATGCCCCGTCATGAGCAACGTGACCGCCTTGCCGCACTCCGAGCAAGGCGCCGTCACCATCTCCGACAGCATCCGCAAACGTCTGTTCGAGCAACTCACGAGCCCTGTCCGCTGGGCGCCGTCGTGCGCCAAACTGGTGGCGGACTTCCCCGCCGGCCAGGCGGATTACCATGAACTCGCCCCGGGCAAGACGCTCATGGGCCTGATGCGACGGATCGACAAAGCGACGAAAGTAACCTGTCATGACACGCCCTAACTCCTCGACGTGCCCAACCCGCCGTGCTCCACGCCTCGTGCGCCTTGCGCGGGCGGCGTGCAGTGTCCTCCTCCTCACGGGCGTGACCCTCGCGCTGACGATCCCCACGTCGGTGGTGCTGGTGGGCTGCAAGAAGAAGGCCCCACCGCCGCCCCCGCCCCCGCCCCCGCCGCCCCCACCCCCGCCCGCCCCGGTGCCGGTGCAAGTGGACCCCATCCGGCAATCGATGAACGTGGACGCACGCGTGACGTACCCGCAGGCCCATGCGCCTGTGGACGAATCGCTCGCCCGCGCCGTCATCGAACTCGCCGACGCCATCGCCCGCGGCGATGACAAGAAGTTCCGCGCCCTGGTGACGCCGGACCAGCAGACGATCCTCGATGGTCTGGTGAGTTCGGGCGAGTGGGCCGACTCGACCAAGAAGATCGAGGCCGTCCGCGTGGTCTCCATGAGCGAGACGCTGGGTGACGGGAGCAGCGCCACCGCGGCCCGCGTCACGCTCGCGGTGCAGGAGCCCGGGGTTGCGTACACGCTCGGGTGGTCGGGGAAGAAGTCGGGCGGGAGATGGACGTTCACCGGCACGCCCACCGCGGCGACCGAGAAGGCTCGCGCTTCGGAGTTTGATGGCTCGGCAGGTTCGGCCGCCGCTCCAGCCCCAGACGCCGCGCCCGCGGCAGCCGCGGCCAGCTCCGCGGACACCCCCGCGATTCTCGCCCATGCCATCCTGACGCTGATGAAACGCATGAACGACCTGGGCCAGGCCGGGCTCTCCGAGTCGGCGCTCGACGCGCAAGCCAAGGCCATGGGGCAATCGCTCGACGCGTGGAAGGCCCTTGCCGCACAGGGCAAGGCCGCCATTGATCGCGGCGTCGAAGTGGACGAGATGACCGCACGCATGGTGCTCGACGCGGGGCTCGCCATGGCCGCCACCACCGGGGGCAAGATCAACGAAGATCAGGTCATCCAGTGGGCCTCCAGCGTGATCAACTGGCCCCAGAACAAGATGAAGGCGCTCCGCGGCGGAGCGCCCAAGGGCGGCGCCGGCGGAGGCTGAGCCTCGCCTGCGCATCGGCCCATTTCGGGCGGGTGATCCACCCGCCTCTTTTTTTTCGACCCTCACCCACGCACCGCTCCCGGTCACATCACTGGAGGTTCCCATGTCCGACCCCACCAAGCGCGTTGCCTTCGTCACGGGCGCTTCCCGCGGCATCGGGAAGGCCATCGCCCTCCGCCTGGCCAAGGACGGCCGCCACGTCGTCCTCTGCAGCCGAACCGAAGCGCCCCTGAACGATCTCAAGGCGCAGATCGAGTCGAACGGGGGCTCGGCCTCGGTCGCCGCGTGCGACATCGCCGACGGGAAGGCCTTTGCCGCCGCCATTGACAAGGCGGCCACTGATCTGGGTCGGCTCGACATCCTCGTCAACAACGCCGGCATCACCAAGGACGGCCTGATCCTCCGCATGTCGGACGAGGACTGGGCGAGCGTGATCCAGACCAACCTCACCTCGGCGTTCGTCGCCATCCGGGCCGCCGCTCGCACGATGATGCGCGGCAAGTTCGGGCGCATCGTCAACATCTCGTCCACCTCGGGCGTCGTGGGGAACGCGGGTCAGGCGAACTACGCCGCCGCCAAGAGCGGATTGATGGGCCTCACCAAGTCCGTTGCGAAGGAACTGGGCGGGAAGGGCATCACCTGCAACACGATCGCCCCGGGCTTCATCGAGACCGACATGACGGCCAACCTCCCGCCGCAGGTCCGCGAGGGGGTGCTCCAACTCATGGCGATCAAGCGCCTGGGGGTCGGCGACGACATCGCGGCGGCCGTGGCCTATGTCACCAGCGACGAGGCCGGGTTCATCACCGGACAGACGATCTGCGTGGACGGCGGGATGACGATGTGCTGAGGCTGCCCGTGCCACGAAAAAACCCCGCATCATGCGGGGTTTGGTGGAAATCGCTTTGATGGATCTCGGCAAGCGAGGTCAGTTCATCGACATCGCCGTCTGCTCGGCCTTCAGTCGTTCCTGCTCGGCCTGGACCTCTTCGGGGTCCTTGCTGCCCAGGAAGTTGGCCTCGAGTTGCAGGCGAATCTTCTCCATCGCCTTGTTCTGAATCTGGCGGACGCGCTCCTTCGTGACGCCGATGATCTGCCCGACCTGTTCGAGGGTCATGGGCTTCTCCAGTTCGCCCGTCTCGAGGCCGAAGCGGTGCTCGATCACCACGCGCTCGACGTCCGTGAGGTCCGCGCGGTTCTCGATGACGATGCGACGAACCTCGTCGGCCGCGTCCTTCTCGAAACTCGAGCGCTTGGTCTCGAGGAAGTTGCTCCGCTCGAGTTTGGGATCAAAGTCCGTGGGGAAGCGCTGGCGATACTTGCTCAGTTTCATGCCCTGGCGGCTGAAGGCCTTCAGGATGGCTCGGCAGGCATAGGTGCTGAACTTGTACCCGCGCCCCGCGTCGAACTTGTCAACCGCGCGCAGCAACGCCATGTTGCCCTCGCTCACAAGATCGGCAAAGTCCACCTCCGACATGCGCGTGCGCTTCGCCATCGCCAGCACGAGCGCGAGATTGGTCTCCGCGATCTGCTCGCGGATGCGATCGGCGACGCGATGCCACTGCAAAATCTCCTGCGCCTGCTCGGGCGAGGGCTGACGCGTGGGGCTGGCCCACACCTCGTGCTGGATCTTGTTGATGCGGAAGCGGGCGTAGTTGAACTGGTGAAACAACACCTTCTCTTCGGCGCCCGTGAGGATGACCTGCTGCGCGCTCTTCACCGTCCGATTGCGAGCGCTGGAGAGATCGTCCATCACGGGGTGATACCACGTGGTGTCGGGCTTCGGAACGTCCGGAGCCTCGTCGTAGATCTTCTTCTGCGCGCCATCTTCCTCGAACGCGGGGCTCGGGATGAAGTCCTGCTCCTCGGCCATGATCTGGTTGAGGAGTTTCTCGTCGTCGATGCTGAGCCGACGACGGACCTGCGCCTTCCCCGGCGCGCCGCCCTCGGTGACCGCCGACCCGGAGACGCCGGCGCGATGCCGCCGACGAACCTGCTCCAGCGGGCTCAACGTTCGAGCGGGATTGACCTGTCGCATACCCATAACCACCCTTCACACCCCAGGAGACCCGGCGCCCCCAGAATGCAAACTCGCCATACTTTCAACACCCTGCCGATCCCCGGAAAAGAGCGACAGGAAACTCACACCATGAGCGCCGCGAAACGGTTGCCCGTGCCCCCATCCCGCCGCATCTCTGAGAGTCGGCATCCCTCCTCGGAGGTTCCGCCCCCGTCCAAGCGATGCCGATGCTCTCAAATCCAGGCCGGGAGATGCCTCCCCTGACCCAACACCAAACTCCCCCACTTGACACGAACCCAAACCACACCCAACAGCATTCGCAGCGGCGAGCCTGACATCCAATCCTCTGGAGCATGCCCTCCACCGATGGAACCGAAGTTGCGGCGAAGCGGGCACGTCTGCTCTTCTACGCAGGAAAGGCTTACAGGTTTCGCTCCTTAGACCATTTCTACTGTGTTTACCCTATCAAACTGCAAATAAACGGACCTTGAACCAAACAAAATCCGACTAAAATACCGCAGCGCTCGTTTGAGCACTCGACATTGATTCCTCGGACGGGTCCGAGTACGCTCCATCTCGTCATTGGACCGGAAACACCCACGAGACACGGCCAATCCGCGTGCAAGAACGTACACGAAAGTACGTGCCCTCGCAAGTGTTCAACGCGAAAAACACGCCTGGAAACGCGATTTTGTTTCGACCGCGTGAAGGAGAATTCCCCATGCCGCTCACCCTGCCGACGCTCCCCTACGCCTTTGAAGCCCTTGAACCTCATGTGGATACGCAGACGATGCAGATCCACCACGGCAAGCACCACGCCGCCTACGTGACGAACGCCAACAAAGCGCTCGAAGGCACCCCGTTCGGGGAATGGTCTGCGGATGACCTGTGCAAAAGGTTGGGAGAACTCCCCGACGACAAGCGGGCCGCGGTTCGGAATAACGCTGGCGGACACTGGAACCACTCGCTCTTCTGGTCGCTGATGGCGCCCTCGGGGAAGGGCGGAGGCGGATCCCCGACTGGGGAGGTCGCGAGCGCGATCAACGCCGCGTTCGGATCGTTCGACGCGTTCAAGGAGAAGTTCGCCGCCGCCGGCGTCGCCCGCTTCGGCTCCGGCTGGGCGTGGCTGTGCGTCCACAAGGGCGGCAAGGTCGAGATCTGCACGACGCCCAACCAGGACAACCCACTTATGGGGCAGGCGATCGCGGGCTGTGGGGGGACGCCGATCCTGGGCCTTGACGTTTGGGAGCACGCGTATTACTTGAAGTACCAGAATCGGCGGGCGGACTATATCGCCGCGTGGTGGAACGTCGTCAACTGGAGCAAGGTCGCAGACCTCTACGCCAAGGGCAAGTAGGCCCCCCACCGCTCACACGACGGCACCCCCCAACGCTGCACCAGCCAACATGTCCCTCGGTGGAGCCTGAGGCTCCGCGCG
Source organism: uncultured Phycisphaeraceae bacterium (assembly GCA_964543905.1). Taxonomy (GTDB): domain Bacteria; phylum Planctomycetota; class Phycisphaerae; order Phycisphaerales; family UBA1924. The sequence continues at coordinate 176,437 of CAZIZO010000004.1, read as the reverse complement.
GATCAGGTATTGGCTGATGGTGCGCCGCGACTGCCAATGCGCCAGGGCCGTGGCGGCTGGTGGTGCGGGTGGCCCCGCCATTCTGGAGGGGCATCGATCGAACGGTGGGGGCGGCGTGGTGTCGTGCTGGGCGTCGCAGGCCGGAAGATCGCCTGTGTGATCGCGGCATGGGGCGCGACTAGCAGGGCGTTGAACAATCGCCGAGTCGGCACGGCGTGTGTGTCTCGCGCGGCGTGGCGGCGGGTGCTTCTGGCGGGCTGATGGTCGGCCCTTTGAGTTCGGCACTCACGTGGCCAGCAGGGTCCTCATCCGCACCAGGTTGTACGCCGCGGCGGCCAGCTCGAAGCCCTGTCGGATCATTTCGCGTCCCACGTGCCGGGCCCGTCTCAGCCCCGCCACCGTCTTCACCCACCCGAAGAACTCCTCGACCAGTTTTCTCCGGCGTTGGCTCGGTGTTCTCCCGCTCGGCCGTGCCGGTGGCTTCATCCACCCGCACGCTCATCTCCAGCCCGTGCCGGTTCTCCGTCAGCGCGTGGGCGCTGTGACACTGGAACGCCCCGACCCCGTCGCCCTTCCTGAACAGCCGCGCCTCGGGGTCGGTCGCGCTGGCGTGCGTGGCGTTGGTGCGACGCTCGCCCTTGAAGTTGACCGAAGGATTGCGGCCCGCGTCGCGTGGAGATGATGATGGCGACGACCCGGCGTGATCATCGTCGTCCCGCGTCGTCGCCTCACGCTCGATCTTCCTGAGGCTCTTGAGGCTCGCGTGGCTCTGGATGAGCGAGCCGTCCACCGTGAAGTGCTCATCGCTGGTGTGCCCGGCAGAGATGGCCTGCTTGACCACCTGGTCGAAGAACTTCTGGGTGATCCCGTGCGTGCTCAGCCGCTCGCGGTTGGGCGTGAACACCGAGTGGTCGAAGACCTCGTCCGAGTGCTGGAGGTCGAGGAACCCGCGGAACAGGAGGTCGGTCTGGAGCCGCCGGCACAACTCTCGCTCCGATCGGATCGTGTACAGGCACTGGGGCAGGAACGCCTTGAGCAGCATCTCGGGCGGGATGCCCGGTCGGCCGCGATCGCTGTATGTTGCCTTGAACGCGCGGGACATGTCGCCCAGCGCCCGATCGACCATCCGCTTGATCGGCCGCAGCGGGTGACCGGGCTCGATCAGGTGCTCGACGTTGAAGGTGTGATAGACTGCCGCCTGACGCCCCGGTGTGCCTCTCATCCCCAACGGTTCGCACCACACCCTCTTGTGGTTGCGCCCTCCGGGTCAGTTCTTCAACATCCTGCTAGCGGACCCCCCGGCCCGGATTCCGGGCCGCTGACGGCGGGGCGGTGTGGGGCGGTTCGCGGGAACAATTGGAAACTGCAGTCAATCAAGTGGCCCCGGTGGGATTTGAACCCACACGCCCGGTGAAGGGCTGCGGATTTTAAGTCCGCTGCGTCTGCCGTTCCGCCACGGGGCCCGCCTGCGCCGAGTTATGGACTTTAGGACTTCTGGCGACTCGTCTAAGCGGCGAGGACGAGGAACCAACTCCTACACTGACTCCCTGATGACCGGATCACGCTCCACCGCGATCTCCGGACGCGACTCGCGTCGTGACCTCGAACCCGCCGCGGGCGATCCCGTCGAGACGGCGATCCCGCGACTGTTCGAACGCTACGGCCCACGGCTGTACGCGCTCGCCTCGCGGATGTGCGGGCACGCCGCTGATGCCCAGGACATGGTGCAGGAGGTGTTTCTTCAGGCCCATCGCAAATGGCACACCTTCCAGGGGAACTCCAGCCCCGGGACATGGCTCTACGCCATCGCGGCCCGGTCCTGCAAGGCGCGCATGCGCCGCAAGGGCGGGATCGACCGGCGTATGCCCGCGGTGTCGCAACTCATGCCTTGGAATGAAAAGAAGAACGTGGACCTTGATGGGTTCGCAGGGGCGGCAGGAAGCCTGGCGGCGAACGAGAACGGCGGCGGTCCTGAGCGCGCGGCGATCGAGCGCGAATCGGCGAGGGCGGTCCACGAGGCCATCTTGACCTTGCCGGAGCACTTCCGCGTGCCGCTCGTGCTGAAGGAGATGCTGGAACTCTCGATCGAGGATGTCGCCCAGGCGCTGCACATCAAACCCGAGACGGTCAAGACGCGTGTGCATCGAGCCCGATTGCTGCTCCGCAAGGCGATCGTGGAACGACGGGGTATCCCGACCAGAGCGGCCCCGACTCCGTCGTACGAGAAGCAGGTGTGCCTGGACCTGCTCAAGGCCAAACTCGACGCGATGGACCGCGGGAGGGCCTTCCCGATCGGGCAGGGGATCGTGTGCGAGCGCTGCCAATCGGTCTTCGCGGAACTCGACCTGGCGCAAAGCACCTGCGCCCGGCTGTCGGAGGGGAAGATGCCCGAGCGGGTGCGGAAGGCGATTCTGAACGCCATCCGAAACGCCGGAGCACACGCTCCCGCGTGAGCCCACCGAGCGCCGGCGTGGGCCGGGAAGGCTCCCCCCACGCCGATTGCACGCGTCCCGAAGGGACGGACGCACGCGACTCGTTCGGAACCTGCCCTTGGGCCGAAGCCTCCAAGACGATGTCCATGATCTGCCTGCAGGAGCCTATCTCGTGAGTGCCCACGCCAATCGCCCTCGTCTGCCTCGATGGATCACCACCACGTCGATCTTGGTCGTGTTCTCGGCTTCGGTCGTCGTGCTCATGTTGTGGCTCATTGGAACCTTTCGCCCCAAAGTCCCGCACGAGGGATCATCCGCGGCGATGAAGCGACCGATCGACGCCGGGCGCCTCGTCGAGGTCGTCGCGCGTTCGATCCCACTCGAGGAGACCGCGGTCGGCGCGATCCAGCCCGTCCACCGGGTGGAGATCGCATCCCGGTTGCTGGCGCGAGTCGCCGAGGTGAACGTGATCGCCGGGCAAGCCGTCGCGAAGGGAGAAGTCCTCGTGCGACTCGAATCGTCCGATCTCAACGCCCGACGCGCCCAGGCGGCGTCGGCCGTGGCGGAAGCGCAGGCGGCGCTCGACCAGGCGAAGATCGAGGAGTCACGACTCCGGATCGCGTTTGAAAAGAACGCGGTGGCGGCGCTGGAGATGGACCGTGCGGTCCACGCGCTCCGGGGCGCCGAGGCTCAACTGGCCCGAACCCAGCAGTCGCTCTCCGAGGCCGAGACCGTGCTGGACTTTGCGACCATACGCAGCCCGATCGACGGCACGGTGGTGGACAAGCGTGTGCAGGCCGGCGACACGGTGTCCCCCGGGCAGGTGGTCGTCACGGTCCTGGATCCGAAGCGCATGCAGATGGTGGCCAGCGTGCGAGAGTCGCTCTCGCGCTACCTCACGGTGGGCGGGCAGGTCTCGGTGAAGGTCGATGTGCTCGATCACGCCTGCTCGGGCACGGTGAGCGAGATCGTCCCCGAGTCCGAATCCGCGAGCCGGACCTTTCAGGTGAAAGTCACGGGCCCCTGCCCCGAGGGTGTGTACGCCGGGATGTTCGGGCGGCTGTCGATCCCCGTCGGCGAGGAGACGGTGCTGCTCATTCCCCGCGAAGCGGTGCGCTCCATCGGACAGGTGGAGTTCGTCGACGTGGGCGTCGACGGCGCACGCCAACGTCGTGCCGTGCGGCTGGGGCGGAGCATCGACGGTCACGTCGAGGTCCTCTCGGGGCTCGTCGCGGGCGAGAAGGTCGTGGTCGATGCCGTGGCGGGAGGACGCTGATCCATGCACGACACCACCCCACCATCGGAAACGCCCCACGAGATCGCGGAGCACGCCCGGGGCGGCTGGATCAACGGGATCGTCCGGACCTTCCTGCACTCCAACCTCTCCTTGATCCTGCTGGTGATCTCGGTCGCGGTCGGGGCGGCGGCTCTGCTCGTCACGCCGCGCGAGGAGGACCCGCAGATCGTCGTCCCCCTCGCCGACATCTCGGTGAACGCGCCGGGGTTGTCCGCGCAGGAAGTCGAGCGCCTGGTCACCACGCCGCTCGAGCGGATCCTCTACCAGATCGATGGCGTGGAGTACGTCTATTCCATGTCACGAACCGATTCGGCGATCGTGACGGTCCGGTTCTACGTCGGCGAGGACCGCGAGCGGGCGCTCGTTCGGCTCTTCAAGAAACTCGAAGAGAGCAAAGACCTCGTGCCGCCGGGCGTCGCGGGTTGGGTCATGAAGCCCGTGGAGATCGACGACGTGCCCATCGTCACGCTCACCTTGCGTGGACGAAGCGAAGGCGCGGCGGGCGCGGACGATTACACGCTGCGTCGAGTGGCCGAGGAGGCCGCCGCACGCCTCGCGACGGTGCCCGACACCTCACGAGTGAAGATCTCGGGCGGCTTGCCTCGCGTCCTGACGGTGTACGTGGACCGCGACGCCGTCGCCGGACGCTCGCTCTCGATGCTGGATGTCGAGGCCGCGGTCCGAGCCTCGAACCTGAACCAGCCCTCGGGATCCATCGAGCGCGAAGACCGCGCCATCAGCGTGCGAGCCGGCGCCGTGGTGCGAGACGCGAAGGAACTTGGAGACCTCGTCGTGGGCGTCTCGAACGGCAGCCCCGTGTTCTTGCGCGAAGTCGCTCGGATCGAGGACGGGCCCGCGGAGCGCTCGACGTTCGTCCGCCACGGGTGGGGCCCCGGGCGGGGATTCGAGTCACATCCCAACTCCGCCGGGACCGTGGTGGGTGAACGCGAGCACGCGGCGCCACTCGCCCAGGATGCCCAAGGCAGCGTGCCGGCGGTGACGATCGCCATCGCGAAGAAGAAGGGCACCAACGCCGTCCACGTGGCGGCCGCGGTGATCCGGGAGGCGGAGCGGCTGAAATCCGAACTGTTGCCGGAGGGCATGGACCTCGTCGTGACGCGCAACAGCGGGCTCACCGCCGATGAGAAGGTCTCCGAACTGGTCGAGGGCCTTTGGGTGGCCATTCTCATCGTGGTCGCGCTGCTGACCATCGGGCTTGGTTGGCGGGAGGCGCTGGTGGTCGCCGTCGCGGTGCCCGTGGTCTTCGGCCTGACGCTCGCCGTCAACATGCTCGCGGGTTACACGATCAACCGGGTCACCCTCTTCGCGCTCATCCTCTCGCTCGGGCTCTTGGTGGATGACCCGATCGTGGACGTGGAGAACATCGCCCGGCACTTCGGGCTGCGCCGGCGGGCGACGCGCGCCATCACGCTCGAAGCCGTCAGCGAGATCCGTCCACCCCTCATCGCCGCGACGTTCGCGGTGATCGCGAGTTTCCTCCCCCTGTTCTTCATCACGGGGATGATGGGCCCGTACATGCGCCCGATGGCGCTCAACGTCCCCGTGACGATGGTGATGTCCATGGTCGTGGCCTTTACGATCACGCCGTGGCTCGCCTTCCACCTGCTCAAGAAGCGCCCGTGGGCCGCGGGCGGTGGTCATGGCGCGGGGGGCATGGAGTCGCACGACGAGTTCACCGCCGCTCGGGGCAGCCTCCAGTACCGCCTGCTCCGCCCGCTGCTGGAGCCGCTGCTCACATCGCGGGCGAAGGGATGGGCCTTTCTCGCCCTCGTGGCCCTGCTGACCGCCGGCGCCGCCCTGCTCGCGGCGTTCCGCCAGGTACCGCTCAAGATGCTCCCCTTCGACAACAAGGCGGAAATTCTCCTCCTGATCAACGCCGACGAAGGGACCACGCTCGAACGCACCGACGCGGTGGTGCGCACCCTCGAAGCCGCCGTGGCGGGGATTCCGGAAGTGACCGACTACACCTCGTACGTCGGCGCGCCGTCGCCGATCGATTTCAACGGCCTCGTCCGGCACTACGACCTGCGCACGATGCCGCACCAGGCGGAGATTCGAGTCAACCTCGTGGGCAAGAAGTCCCGCAAGGATGCCAGCCACACGCTCGGTCTTCGCGAGCGCGACAGGCTCTCGGAGATCGCCTCGAAGGCGGGCATGCGCCTCAAGATCGTCGAACTTCCGCCCGGGCCGCCCGTGATCGACACGATCGCCGCCGAGGTGTACGGGCGTGACGACCTGGCGTACTCGGAACTCTGCGACGCCGCGGAGTTGGTGAACCTCCGTCTCGCGAGGGAGCCCGGAATCGTTGAGCCCGACGACACCGTCGAGGCCTCGCGTCGCGAACTCGTCTTCGTCCCCGACCAGGAAAAGGCGGCGCTCAACGGGGTGAGCGTCGCCGAACTCGCCGCGACCGTACGGGCCGCGATCGCGGGGGCCGACCTCGGGGTGGTCCATGCACCCGACGAACGTCAGCCCCTCACGATCACGCTCCGCCTGCCTCGCGCCGACCGCTCCAGCGCCGCCGATCTCGCCCGCATCCAGGTCCGCGCACGAGGCGGCCCGGAGGGGCGACTCGTCTCGCTGGCGGAACTCGGACGGTGGGAGGAGCGCCGCGTCGAGCAGACCATCTACCACAAGAATCTCCGGCGCGTCGCGTACGTCTTTGCCGAGACCGCGGGCCGCCCCCCGGCCGACGTGATCGTCGACGTCATGGCCGATCACAAGCCGGAGGCCGCCACCCCCACCGCGAACGCCACCCGCACCCCGGGCGGCTGGCTCGACGACTCGGCCCCACGACCTCTCGAAGGCCGCTCGCACCTCGTCCGGGGCGGCGGCATCCCGTGGAGCACGCGTGACGGCACCACGGTCGTCTGGTCGGGCGAGGGCGAATGGAAGATCACCCTCGATGTCTTTCGCGATCTGGGGCTCGCGTTCGCCGCCGCCCTCGTCATGATCTATGTCCTGCTCGTCGCCCAGACCCGCTCGTTCATGATCCCCGTCGTCGTCATGCTCGCCATCCCACTCACGATGGTCGGGATCATGCCCGGATTCTGGCTCCTGGGCCTCCTCTCGGGACACACCGTCGGCGGGTATGCCGACCCCGTCTTCTTCACCGCAACGGCCATGATCGGGATGATCGCGCTCTCCGGCATCGTCACACGCCAATCCATCATCCTCGTCGACTTCATCCATCACTCGCTCAACCGCGGCCGCCCCTTCATGGACGCCGTCCTCGAGGCCGGCGCCGTGCGCCTGCGACCCATCATCCTGGTCGTCGCCGCCGCCATGCTCTCCGCCATCCCCATCACCATCGACCCCATCTTCTCCGGCCTGGCCTGGGCCTTGATCTTCGGACTCATCGCCTCCACAGGCTTCACCCTCTTCGTCATCCCCCTCGTGTACTGGATGCTCTACAAAAACGTCCCCGGGCATGGTGTCGAATCGACCGGCGATGAATAACCCGACGATCGCATCCCCCGCGGGAACCTGATCGTGTCCTCACGCCTCCAAATCCATGTCCGATCCGCACACCGACACGCACGGAGAATCCCAATGACCAAGGCCAACATGCAACCCACGATTCCGCAGAACGCCCCCATCTCCTCGAGCATGGACGCCGCACACCGCCCGGAAGTGCTGCGCCAGACGCAGGCCCTCATCGGCATCGTTCTGCTCGCCTCCGTGGCGGCCTCCTCCTTCGTGAGCCCCGTCTGGGGTCTGGTCCCCGCCGTCATCGGGTTGGGGCTTCTGTTCGCCGGCGCCAGCGGCGTCTGCCCGATGGCCTCGCTCATCGCCCGCATGCCCTGGAACCGCGCTCCAGATCCCCAAGGCCCCGCATCGTCGAACCACTGCTGCGGCGGTCGGTGCGGCTGATCTCGCTTCGCGCACCCGACCTCACCCCACGACCCGTCTTTGTGATCACCACCAAAGGAGAACCTCATGCTCCCCAACGCCCCCAAGTTCTTTGAGCAGTGGCCCAGCGTGAATGGCGCGATGAAATCGCGTGCCCCCGACATCGCCAGGGCTTTCGCCCCGTTCTTCCAAACCCTGATGAAAGAGGGCGCCCTGAGCGTCAAGCACAAAGAACTGATCGCCCTGGGCATCGGCGTCGCCGTCCGCTGCGAGCCGTGCATCTACCTCCACGTCGAGAAGTCCCTCCAAGCCGGGGCCACCTCCGCCGAAATCATGGAAGCCGCCGGCGTGGCCGTCATGATGGGTGGAGGACCGGCCTCCACCTACGCCCCCGTGGTCGCCGCCGCGCTCGACCACTTCGAGAACACACGCCACGCCTGATCGCACCTCCCACACTCGCCTCCCGGAGTTTCGCCATGAAGCACGCCCCACACCCCGCCACCCTCCATCCCACCGCGAGCACCTTCGACCGCGAAGTGCTGCAATCCCCCGTGCCCGTCCTCGTCGATTTCTGGGCGCCCTGGTGCCCGCCTTGCATGATGCTCAAGCCTGAAGTCGAGCGTCTGGCCAGCGAGTTGGGCGATCGCGCCAAGGTCGCCTTCGTCAACGTGGACGAAGAGCCCGAACTCGCCGCGAGGTTCGGCGTCACCAGCATCCCCGCCCTCTTTGTCGTCAAGAACGGACGGCGCGCCGACGCGTGGACGGGCTACGCGCCCCGATCCGCCATGGTCGCTCGTCTCGAAAAGCACCTCAACCACTCGTGAGCCGACGACCTCGTCGCCCCTCGACGAGATGGCTCGGATCACACGCCCTCTTCCAACGCCTTCCTCTCCTCCCCTACGCGCTCGCCCCACCCGTCGCTTCGGGCGCCTCCTCAGCGCCGACGCCCTCGGGCACACGGGCGGCGGCGATCACGGTGTCGCCCTCGTGGAGCCCCGCGACACGCACCCCCTGGGTGCCCCGCCCGCACACGCGGATGCTCGCCGCGGACACTCGCACGAGTTGCCCGCCCTTGCTCACGACCACGACATCCTCGTTCTCACGCACGGCCAACGAGGCGACACTCTTGCCGTTCCGCTCGCTCGTGTCGATGTCCTGGCGTCCCTTGCCGCCGCGGCTCTGGCTCCGGGCCTTGCCCGTCTCGGGCTGCACGCGATACTCGTCGATGGGCGTGCGCTTCCCATACCCATTCTCGCAGATCGTGAGCAGGCACACCGAAGGGTCCTTGGTCACCAGATCACCCTCGGCGTCCTTCACCATGTTGACCGCGACCACCCCGATCACCTCGTCCCCCTCCGCGAGTTCGATGCCCTTGACGCCCGCGGCGGAACGCCCCATCAGGCGGGCATCCTCCTCGTTGAACCGGATCGCCTGCCCCATCGCCGTGATCAGCATGATGTCGTCGTTGCCGTCCGTCAAGGTCACGTCCAGCAGCGAATCACCCTCCTTGAGCCCCACGGCGATGATGCCGCTCTTGTTGACGTTGCGATACTCCTTCAGCGCCGTGCGCTTCACGATCCCGCCCTTGCTGGCAAAGGTGAGGTAGTTGCTGCCCTCCTCGAAGTTCTTGATCGCGAGGTAGGCGCACGTCTTCTCGCCCGGCTTGAGATCGATCAGGTTCACGAACGCTCGCCCCTTGCTCGTGCGGCTCATCTCGGGCACTTCAAAGACCTTGATCTTGAAGATGCGCCCCGTGTTCGTGAAGCACAAGAGATCATCGTGCGTGCTGGCGACGAAGAGGTGCTCGATGAAGTCGTCGTCCTTCGCGTCGCCCGCGCGGATGCCCTTCCCGCCGCGCCCTTGCTGGCGATACGTCGCGATCGGCACGCGCTTCGCGTACCCCTCGTGGCTGATCGTGAGCGCCACGTCTTCGACCGGGATCAGGTCGGCGATGTTGACGTCCGCCTCCCCCTCGACGACCTGCGTCCGCCGCGCGCCCAGCGCCGCCGTCCCGTACTTCGCCTTCATCTCGGCGCAATCCGCCTTGATGAGGCCCAGCACCTTCTGGTGATCGGCGAGGATGCTCTCGTAGTGCTCGATCTGGGACGTGATCTCGGCATACTCGCCCACGAGTTTCTCGATCTCGAGCGCCACGAGTTGCAAGAGCCGCATGCTCCCGATCGCCTCCGCCTGCACCCGCGTCAGCGTCAGCGTGTACACGCCCGCCTCCATCGTGATGTTCGCGTGCTTGTCCCCCGTCCTGCCCCAGCGGTGCATGGGCAACGCGCTCAGGTCGGCCTGCCCGGGCTTGATGCGATACGCCTGCGCCATCAACTTCTGGATCGCTTCCTCCCGAGTCTTGCTGCTCCGGATGAGCCGAACCACCTCGTCGATGTTGACCACGGCGAAGATCATCGCCTCCAGGATGTGCGCCCGCTTCTTCGCCTCGCGCAGCAGATACGCCGTCCGCCGGCGGATCACCTCCGTGCGGTGGTTGATGTAGCAATCGATCAACTCCCGCAGCCCGAGCGTCATCGGACGCCGATTCACGATCGCCAGGTTCTGGATCGAGAACGTGTCCTGCAACGGCGTGAACTGGTAGAGTTGGTTCTCGACCACCGCCGGGTCCACGCCCTTTTTGAGTTCGATCACGATGCGCGTCATCGCCTCGCGCCCCGACTCGTTGCGCACGTCGGACACGTCCGTGATCTGCTCGTCCTTCACGGCCTCCACGATCGTCTCGACGAGCGTCCGCTGCCCGACCATGTAGGGAATCTGGTCGATGACGATCTGCTTGCGGTCCTTGGCGCCCGGAATGTCCTCGACGTGCAGCGTCCCGCGGACGGTCAGTTTGCCCCGCCCGCTCGAATAGGCATCGACGATCCCTCGCCTCCCCAGGATCGTGCCCCCCGTCGGAAAATCAGGCCCCTTGACGCCGCGCCACCGCACCTCGCCACCCTCTTCCACGTCGCTCATCAGTTCGGCCAGCGTGATCGCGGGCTTCTCGATCACACGCACGATCGCGTCGAGAATCTCCACAGGATTGTGGGGCGCAAGGCTCGTCGCCATACCCACCGCGATCCCGACGCCGCCGTTGATCAGCAGGTTCGGGAACTTGGAGGGCAGCACCGTCGGCTCGGTGCGCGTGTCGTCGTAGTTGGGCCGCAGGTCGACGGTGTCGAGTTCGAGATCGGCGAGCATGTCGCCCGCGGCCTGGCCCAGGCGCGCCTCGGTGTAGCGCATCGCCGCCGGCGGGTCCGGGTCGATCGAACCGAAGTTCCCCTGCGGGTCGATCAGCGGCACCCGCATCTTCCAATCTTGCACCATGCCCACCAGCGTGGGATAGACCACGCTCTCGCCGTGCGGGTGATAGCGGCCCGAGGTTTCGCCGCAGATCATCGCGCACTTCGCGTGCTTGCGTCCCGGATGCAGGCGCAGGGTGTGCATCGCGTAGAGGATGCGCCGCTGGCTGGGCTTGAGCCCGTCGCGGACGTCGGGCAAGGCCCGGTCCATGATCGTGCTCATCGCGTAGGTCAGGTAACTGTCCTGAAGTTCGCGCTGGATTTCGAGGTCCAAAACTCGCCCGTGGTGGTGCCCAGTGGACGAACCGAGCGTGCCGCCGCCCCCAGGCGCATCGTGCTCGCCGGGGTCTTGCCGCATGCCGTCCTGTGCCATGAAGGGGTCTCCGAATGAGGGGCCGCGAGGCGGGATCTCCATTCCCGCAAAGGGTCAAAAAGGATAGGTCGGATCTCGCGTGTTTTCTTCGCGCCAAGGCGACGCCCGGGCCTCGAACTCGCCTCAAAATAGGGCGTCGAGCCCTCTGAATCCTGGTCGTCGGCCCGTGCCGTTCTCGCCTGTCTGCCCCAGGCCTGCGCGCCTCTTTCCGGTGGGGGCTAACGCTCCGGGGAGGCTTCCGCCCGACCCATCGCGCCGAGTCCGTCCAGCATTTCGCTGATCGCCACGAGCCCCATCGCCGAGGCCGAGACTGGCTGCTTGAAATCCCAGACCGCGGCACGCACCCCCCACGCCACCGTGCTTCGCCTCGCCGCAAGGTGGGCCGCGGGAGGGTCGAGGGCGAGTTGCCTCGCGAACCTCGCCCCCGAGACCAACTTTGCCACCAAGGGCAGCCGATCGCCCACGCCCACCAGGCGTGCGTCTTGCAGCGCCACGCCGCCGTACGCCAGCCCTCGCAACGAGTGCCAGGTGGGCAGCGGCGCGCCCGTGCCACTGAAGACAAAGCCCCCGGCCATGTCCACATCGTCCAGCCCCGCCTCCTCCTCCGTGACCTGCATCGTCCACATCTGGTCCAGCGCGTCACGCAACGCCGACGCCGCCTTGATCTCGCCGCGCGCCCCCGCGATGTCTCGCTCCGCGAGGAGCAGCCAAGGCATCTGGGCGAGCAGTTTCGCGCCCGTGGCCTCGCGATAGATCGCCCTCGCCGCCGCTGCATACACGCTCGCCTCCTCGCCACGCGACCTCGCCTCGCGAACCAGCGCGAGCAACATCAGGCCCCGCGCGCCCTCCGGCACGTCCGCATGCCATTCCCCCGACGCACCCAGCGCCCGGGACAACTGCCCCCGCGCGACGGTCAGCCAATCCCCCCCCTCGCCCTCCAGACCTCCCAACGCATGCCACGCGACAACGAGCATCGCCGCCTCGACCATCGCCTCGCCCGAAGCATCGCCCGCGTGCACGCGGACTCCCGCGAGGAGCGCCCGCGCCGTCGCCCGCGCCTCGCGAGCGGCCTGCTCCTCCACGCCTTCGACCGCGCTATACCGAGCGAGCGCATACGCCGCCAGCGCCGTGTCCAAGGTCGTCGCGGGGTCCCCCGCGCTGGACTTGGCGCCGGGCCATTCGATTGCCGTGATCACCGCGCCGTCGCCTTGGAATCGGCATCGTCCTTGGAGATGCGCCGCGACCTTCGCCGCAAAGTCCCGCAGCGATGCGGTCGTGATGGCGCTCTTGGGCACGATCTGTCCGCCGCGATGGAGGAACACCGGTGCCGCGCCCGCCTCGGGCTGCGCGAGGTGCGCAACGCGGAATCGGTAATAGATCGCTCCACGATCGCGCGCGATCTTGCCCGGCTGCCCGTTCACCCCCATCGTCGCCAGCAACGGGTCGCCGCTCGCCTCCGAAATCGCCGCCCGAAGTCCGTCGCTCGGCGACTGCCCGCTCAGCAGCATGACCCCGGGAAAGACCCCCGCAACCCGCTCACCAAACCGGGCCGCCACGCCCCACAATCCCGGCGAAAGACCCATGTCCACATCGCCCCACGTGTCCGCGCGAAAAGGCACCAGCGGCCCCGCCAACTCCACGCTGATTTCGACCTCCTTCGCCAGTTCGCCCCGCCTCGCCTCTCGCGTCGCATCCCAGGGCAACGGCAGACGCTGGTCGGCCTCCCGCATCGCCAACGCCGTCGCACGCTCCACGCCCCCCTCTCGCCCATCGATCACCACGCCCCGCCCGACCACCGCGCCGTCCAGCCGCAGCGTGATGGCCACGCCCGAAAACGTTTCGCCTCCATCCTTCGCCTCGGGCATCGACCACGCGCGAACTCGCCCCTCGATCTCCCGGTACACCCGCATCGTCGCCGCCACGCTCGGCGGGTCGGGCGTCGCCGTGACCGCGGGCTGCACCTGTCCCAGAACACACCCGCCCCCGTCGGAAATCGCCACCATCGTCGCGGCCACGCCACACGCGATGATGCCCGATCGCCACACCCCGCCGCCCCCGCTCGCGATCACGGTGTTCTTCGCCCGAGAACTCGTGCGTGGAGGCCTGTTTTCCCCCATCGCCGCACGCTGGCACACCCGTTGAAGTAGACTGGCAGACATCTCAAGAAAAGGGATCACCATGAAAGCCGTTCTCCACATCACCCTCATCCACCGCAAGGTCGCCCTTCTCGGTCTCCTCAGTTTCCTCGCCCTCTGCTAGTCCCACCTCGAAGCACGACGGACTCCCGAGCACACCCGAGAATCTCCACGCATCGTACCGTCCCGCGCGTGCGATGCTCCAACCACGCCACCACGGGCGGAAGCCTATGGACCGCATTTCCAACCCCGGCCACGGAGTGAGCCCTCCGCTGGTCGGTTCTGTCTTTGTGTCGTGACGCTCGCCTCGTCTCTACGGCAAGATCAGCATGGCATCGCCATAACTGTAAAAGCGATACCCCTTCTCGATCGCCTCGCGATAGAGCGACATCAGCGCGGGCACCCCACCCTCGAACATCGCCGCCGTCAGCGCCAGCAGGGACGATTGCGGCAGGTGGAAGTTCGTCATCAGCCCGTCGATCCACCGCCAGCGGTGCCCGGGGGTGATGAGCAACCTGGTCTCGATCCAGGTCGCCCAGGGCTTGCCTTCTTCATGGCGCCGCGCGTACGACTCGATCGTGCGGGCCGCCGTCGTCCCGACCGCGATCACCCGCCCGCCCCGTTTTCGCGTGGCGAGGATCGCCTCGAGCACCTCGGGCTCCATCGAGCACCACTCGCTGTGGATGGGGTGCTCCTCGACAAAGTCCGTCTCGATCGGCTTGAACGTGCCCGATCCCACGTGCAGCGTCACGCTCCGCCGCTCGACGCCCTGGGCTTCCAATCGGCGGAGCAGTTCGGTCGTGAAGTGCAGCCCCGCCGTCGGCGCCGCGACCGACCCCAGCCCGTCCCGCACCGTGCCCGAGTCCGCATACACCGTCTGGTAGCGGTTCTGGTCCTCCGCCATCTCCAGCGGCAGGCCCACCGCCTTCCGCGCATGCCTGATGTACGGCGGCACGGGAGCGCTCCCCGTCCGCTCCAAGAGGGCCACGCCGCCCGGGGCGTCGGGAGATTTGTGCAGCCGGACTAACCAGGCGCCCGGCTCGTCCGCCACGCGCTCGATCAACTCCACCTCGATGCCCCTGCTGGGGTCGTGCGCCTGCGGCTCACCCGGCGGGCGTCGCACCTCCCAATCGTTCCGCTCGAACCAGATCCGCACGCCCTCGTGCAGATGCTTGCCGCGCAGCATCACGACCCAATGCTCCCCCGCGGGCGTGGTTCGCATCCCGAGATAGAGACCATTGATCTTTCCGCCCGTGCCGACGCGGTGCCCCTCTAGCCACGCGGGCAACACCTTGCTCGCGTTCACAATCAGCAGATCACCCGAGCGGAGAAACTCCCCAAGGTCGCGCACGATCGCGTGGCGGATCACCTCCCCGCTGCGCCGAACCGCCATCAAGCGCGCACTATCCCTGGGTTCGGCGGGTTGCGTTGCAATCCGTCCGTCGGGCAGCACATAATCCAACTCTTGCGTCAGGAGCACGTTGAGTCCTCGGCTCCCCTCCGTTGACGCCACGCCACATGCCCGAACGATCCAACAAACTCGTTCTCGGCCTGTCGCAGTTCTGTCTCCAACGACAGACATTATGAGCCATTGCAAAGAAGTCCACCCCTCGGAATGCGAATCGCCACCTGATTTGCATGCCTCCCTCATGTGAAGATGTGTGTTATTGGTCGATCGCCCTTCCCTCCCGGCACACCGAGCCTGTGACCCCCTTGAACCCCAACCCCACGTGGTCTCCGGCCGATCTTCCGCCCCCGCCCGATGCACGCACCACGCCCCGCCCCTTCTGGCACAAACTCCAGAGCGAGAACTCCATCGACCGCGTCGAACCCGCCCGCGTCACGCCCGGCATGAACACCGGCCCAACACGCATGACGTGCCGGACACGCCTTCGTCCCGACTCGCCCAGCCCACCCCCACCACCCTCCCTGCGCCAAGCCGCACGCCGGGCGTATCTTCCACCCCCTCGGCCCGTCCTAGGCGAGGCCCTTCGCGTCTGGGGATAAATCCTGCGCATGGAAAGGGCCCCTCCATCGGGGCCCAGTCTTCGTACGCCCAACACTCAACCACGGACACGGGATCACTTCTGCGCCAGCAACTCGTCGATCTTCTTCACAAACTCCGCGGAGTCCGGCTTCACGTTGCTGTCATAGCGTGCCACCGCGTGGCCCGAACGATCCACGAGGAACTTGGTGAAGTTCCACTTCGGCTCGCCCCCCACGGGTGCGGGCTGCGCCGAGAGTTTCTTATACAACGGGTGCGCCGTTTCCCCCTTCACTGAAATCTTGGAGAACATCGGGAAGGTGACCTTGTAGTTCGCCGTGCAGAACTCCTTGATTTCCTTATCCGTGCCCGGCTCCTGCGATCCGAAGTCGTTCGCGGGAAATCCGATAATGACCAACCCCTGGTCCTTCTTCTGCTCGTACAACTTCTGCAACCCGGCATACTGCCGCGTGTACCCGCACTTGCTCGCCACGTTGACGATCAGCACCACCTTGCCCTTGTACGTCGAGAGGTCAACCTCGTTCCCCTCGATGTCCTTGGCCTTGAAGCCCAGGACCGCCGGATCGGCCACCACACGCGTCGGCGGCTGCTTCCCCTCCGGAGCCTTCTCGTCCTTCGCCGGCGTCGCATGCCCAGGCTTCTCGGCATCCTTCGGCTGTGACTTGGACTTGTCGTCCCTGGTCTCAGGGGCCTTGACCGGCGCCTCCGACGGCTTGGGATCGGGCGTGCTCTGTGCGAGCACGACCCCGCTCCCCAGCATCAACGTCGCCCATGCCGCCATCATCGAATACGCGTGCTTCATGTCTACAAACCTCCAGGTCTTCGTTCGTTCCGCCCGAGCGGCGCGATGCACACCGAATGAAAAGAACGCGCCCATCCAACGACGGCCGCGTCCCTCGCATTGAGGTTATGCACGCACCCCGGCGTCGATACGACGCCGAGCGCAACTCACTTCTTGGGGGCGGGCTGGGACGGTGTGGGCGGAGCCTTGCCCGCGTCGGCGGGCTTCTTTTCACACCCACTCGTCAACACCGCCGTCGCCAATGCCGCCGCCAACACAACCATCGCCGCGCTTCGACCAAACTTCATGGGCAAACTCCAGTCGCGACACTCCGGGCCAACCCGTTGGCCCCGACGAAAGACCCCGATGGTCGCGGCACCGGGGGCCGGCTTTGCTCACCTTCGCCCTTTCGGGCGAACAACTCACAAACACGTTGTCTACAGTCCTCTGTGATCGTCCTTTCGCGGACAGTTCGTTTCTCGGTAAATCACCCTTCGTCTTACACCCAATCTTCCTCTAGGGTTCCACCGGGCGCCCGAAACTCCTATGCCGCGTTCCCGTCCATGCAGGGGCTCGGTCGGCATTACGAACTCACCGTGCGATGCCGCGGCGAGATCGACCCCACCGCGGGCTACCTGCTCGACATCAAGGAGATCGACCACGCCGTGCGCGAGTCGGTCTTGCCCATCATCGCGCGTGCCTGCGAGGGGCCCCCAGCCACGGCGTGCGTCCATGTGCCCAGCGTGCTGCGCGAAGCCACCGAAGAACTATCGGCCCGCCTCCGGGGCACGCTGTTGGCCCTCCGCTGGCACCTCGACCCTTTCTATTCCCTGGAGTTCCTCATGAGCGAGCCCAGCGTCGTGTTGATCCGTCAGAAGTTCGACTTTGCCGCCGCCCATCGCCTGCACGTCCCGACGTGGAGCGACGAGCAGAATCGCCAGGCGTTCGGCAAGTGCAACAACGCGCGCGGGCACGGGCACAACTACCAGGTCGAACCCTGCGTCGCGATTCGAGTCGCCGGCCCCGTGCCCGGATTCACCCTCCAGCATCTCGAAGCGATCACCGACGCCGCCGTGATCCAGCGATTCGACCACAAGCACCTCAACGAGGACACCCGCGAGTTCGCCACCGTGGGCGGGCTCAATCCATCCGTCGAGAACATCGCCAAGGTCTTCTACGATCTCCTCGCGCCCGAGATCGCGCGGGCTTCCCCCGACGCCCAACTCCGCTCGATCACCGTCTGGGAGACCGACCGGACCTGCGCGACCTATCCGGGCTAAGCCGCCCGGGGCGTTCGCCTCTCTACCATTCTCCGATGTCCCTTGCCGACCTCCTCCTCGATCGCGGGCACCTTTCACCCCAGGACCATCGCGCCGCCGAGGCGGAGCAACTCCGCACGGGCGATCGCATGGACCGGGTGCTCCTCCGCCTGGCGCTCGCGACGCGCGAGCAGGTGCTCGACGCGATCGCGCGGGAGTTGGACCTGCCCGTCGTCGATCTCGACGCGATCACCCCCGAGCCCGCCGTCCTCGCCTCCCTCCCACCCAAACTCGTCTTCCGCCAGCGCTGCGTCCCCATCGCCCAGGACAACGGCACGCTCACGGTCGCCACCTCCGATCCCTACGAAGCCTCGACCGACGAACTCCGCCTCGTCACCGGCAAATCCATCGCGCTCGTGCTCGCCGACGAGGACGATCTCCAGAAGTTCATCCGCACGCATTACGGCGTGGGCGGCGACACCCTCGAAGCCCTCTCCGCGGGGCTCGAAGACCCAACGCCCCGCCTCGAGGCCGGCACCGACGAACTCGAACTCGCGCAGGAAGCCAGCGTCATCAAACTCGTGAACGACGTCCTCGCCGAGGCCATCGCCGAGCGCGCCACCGACGTCCACATCGAGCCCTACGAGCACGAACTCATCGTCCGCTACCGCATCGACGGCGTCCTCCAAAAAGCCAACGTCCCGCCCACGATCAACCGCTTCGGCGCCGCCATCATCTCCCGCCTCAAGATCATGGCCAACCTCAACATCGCCGAGAAACGCCGCCCGCAGGATGGTCGCATCACCTTCAAGAATCGCCCCGCGGGCGGCGGGGCGACGCAGGAGTTTGACCTCCGCGTCAGCGTCATCCCGCTCCTCTTCGGCGAGGGCGTGGTGCTGCGCGTCCTCTCCAAGACCGCCGTCCTCATGTCCCTCAACGACCTCGGCATGCCCGACGGCATCCTCTCCCGCTGGGACAAACTCATCGCCCGCCCCCACGGCATCCTCCTCGTCACCGGCCCGACCGGCTCGGGAAAGTCCACCACGCTCTACGCGAGCCTCAACCGCATCGTCAGCCCCGCCATCAAGATCATCACCGTCGAAGACCCCGTCGAATACCACGTCCCCGGCGTCAACCAGATCCAGGTCAACCACAAGGTCGGGCTCGATTTCGCCAGCGGCCTGCGCTCCATCCTCCGCCACGACCCCGACGTGGTCCTCATCGGCGAAATCCGCGACAAGGAAACCGCCGAGACGGCCGTCCAGGCGTCCCTCACGGGCCACCTCGTCTTCTCCACCCTCCACACCAACGACGCCGCCGGCAGTTCCACTCGACTCCTCGACATGGGGGTCGAGCCGTTCCTCGTTTCCTCCTCGGTCGAAGGCATCATGGCCCAGCGCCTTGTCCGCCGTCTCTGCAAGGAGTGTTCGCAGGCGTACATCCCGGAGCCGAGCGAGATCCCCGACGATTTCTTCGCGCATTCAACCGGGCCCCAACGCACGACCGAGCCCTCCGCACCAGTCCAACTCAAGCGTGCGGTCGGCTGCAAGGCCTGCCGAAACACGGGCTACAAGGGCCGCGTGGGCGTCTACGAACTCCTCGCCCTCTCCGACCACACCCGTGAGATGATCATGCACCGCGCCAACTCCCGCGCCATCGCCCAGCGCGCCCGCCAGGACCATGACCTTTCCCTCCTCATCGACGACGGCTACACCAAGGTCCGCGAAGGGCTCACCACGCTGGATGAGGTCGCGTCGGCGCTGGTGGCGTGACTCGCGCCCCGCCCCTCACGCGCCCGCCTGGTCGCCCCCGGACTCCACCCGACGCCCTCCGCCCATCCACGCACGCCTCCTCCTACCCTCCCCCGTGCCGCCCCCAGACTCCAACTGGCAAGAGCGCGTCGCTCGCACCGTCGAGACCATGCGGGCCGTCTCGCTCATCAAGGACCCGCAAGACGTGGTCCGCGAGTACGCGAAGCGCATGCGATGGTTCTTTCCAACCGACGCGCTCGTGTCCTTTTCTCGTCGCGGGCTCGAAAAGCCCTTCTACCGAATCACCCGCTCCAGCCGGTGGACCGACGACATCAATCCCTGGAAGCAGCCCGAGCGCTTGCCGCTCCTCCGCGGCGGGCTCCTCGCCGACCTCATCTACAGCGAAAACCCCACCATCATCGACGACCTTCAGCCCGACCCGGGCGATCCGGCCTTCGAGTACCTCCAGGGCCACCGCTCCCTCATGGCCATCCCCCACTTCCACGAAGGGCACGCCCTCAACATGGTCGCCTTCATGCGCCGCGAGCCCAACGCCTTCCCCAAAGCGTCCTTCCACGACAACATCTTGTCGAGCAATCTCTTCGGGCGAGCGACGTACAACCTTGTCCTCAGCGAGCAACTCAAGGCCGCGTACGACGCCCTCGACCGCGAGATGATGATCGTCGGCGAGATCCAGCGTTCCCTTCTCCCGCCCAAACTCCCCGACATTCCCGGCCTCGAACTCGCCGCCCACTACCAAACCTCCAAACGCGCCGGCGGCGACTACTACGACGTCTTTCCCCTCGGGCACGCCAAGTTCGGGCTCCTCATCGCCGACGTCAGCGGGCACGGCACCCCCGCCGCCGTCCTCATGGCCATCACCCACGCCATCGCCCACTCCTTCGCGGGCGAGGCCCATTGCCCGGGCGAGGTCCTCTCCTATATCAACCGTCGCCTCGCCGATCACTACCTCGCCGGGAGCGGCAACTTTGTCACCGCTTTCTACGCCGTCTACGACTCCCCCACACGCACCCTCGCCCACGCCAACGCCGGACACCCACCGCCTCGCTTCCGCCGAGCGACGCACGTGACGTCCATCGACGGCAACTCGGGCATCCCGCTGGGCATCTCCAGCGACGAGAAGTACGCTGCGTCGACGATGCAACTCCAGCCCGGCGACCGCCTCATCCTCTACACCGACGGCATCACCGAAGCCTTCAGCCCTCAAGGACGAATGTTCGGCACCATGGGCCTCGACCGCATCCTCGCGACCAGCGAGGGAAGCGTCCAAGACCTCAACGACGACATCATCGGGGCCGTGGGCGCATGGACCAACGACCAGCCCCCGACGGATGATCGCACGCTGCTCAGCCTCCGCGTGCACTAACCCACCGCGCGGGACGCGTTCCCACATCTCCGGTTTCTGTCGATCCTTGCGCCCCAAGGCCGATATCCTTATCGCTATGGCACGGAGCGCCAAAGGTGATCGTGCGTCCATGATGGACGCGTCCAGTTCTCGCACGAGCAAGCGCGGCAAGTCCGCCGGGAGCACGTCCACGGGCGTCGCCGCCGCGCGCCAGGTCGTCGTCCTCATCCTCATGGCCGCGTGGGCCTTCGTCGCCGCGTCGTTGATCGGGTTCGACAAACTCGACCCCCCCACCCACCTGACCAGCACCCCCAACGAGCCCATCGCCAACTGGTGCGGTCGCTTCGGCGCCTTCGTGGCCTACCACATCATCCATTGGCTGGGCTATGCCGCCCACATCTTGGCCGCCGTGGTCGGCCTCGGGCTCCTCTCCGCCGCGACCGGGCAAAGCGTGAAGCACCCGATCGTCCGCACGCTCGGCCTCATGATGCTCGCCGCCTGCCTCGCCGGCGTGCAACAACTCATCTTCCCCACCTCGGGCCCCATGCAGCCCGCGGGTGGGATCATCGGCCTCAACATCGCCGAGGCCCTCCGCCCCAGCCTGGGAGCGTTCTTCGCGATCGTCTTCCTGCTCATCGGCGCCCTCATCGGCGCGCTCGTCGCGATGGACGAGTGGGTCATCGCCGCCGTCTCCTGGTCGTGGCGCTTCACGCGCGAGCGTGGCGCCCCCGCCGCCGCCGCCGTCGGCGCCGCCACGGGTCAGGTCGCCCTCGCCGCGGGCGCCGCCGCCGCGAAGGGCACGGCCAAGGCCGGCGGCGGCTTCTTCGCCGGCCTCGCCTCGCTCTTCCGAGGAAAACACCCTTCCTCCGCCACCGCCACGCCCGAGGTGCGTCTCGACGACCTCGACAGCGAACCCTCCCTCGCTCGCCGAAAGGGGAAAAAGAGCGACGTCACCTGGAAAACGCCCGCCGGCACCGCCACCACCCCCACCGAGGCCGTCGCCAACTTGAGCGACGACGTGGAGGACGCCATCCCCGTCGCACGCCCCGCCACGCTCCGCGGGAAGTCCGTCAAGAAGAACAACGACCTCGCGAGCATCACCGACCCCGACGCTCAGGCCAACCTCGACTTGAACGACGACGAGCATGACCCCAACATCGAACCGCCCATCCTCGTCCTCGACGAAGACGAAGAGGGTGAGGACGAGGAAGAGATCGCTCCGCCACCCGCCAAGGGGAAGAAGAAAGCCGCGGCCACTCCCCCCGCACCCGCTCTTGATGACGACGATGACGAGGACGCCCTCCCCGGCGCCCCGCAGGTCTACGACGAGAACGCGCTGCGCGAGAAGATCGCCAAGTTGCCCATCATGTTCGGGCAGCAGAACAAGCAGATCGCCACCGATGCCGACCTCAAGAGTCTCCAAGACACCAGCGCCGAGCCAGCGCCCGAAGGCTCCGAAGCCCCCACCACTCCGCCCAAGCCCTACCAGTTCCCAGGCCTCGACCTCCTCGAAAACCCCGAAGAGAACTTCTCCGCCACCCTCGAAGGCTACGTCCGCGAGCAGGCCACCGCCCTCGAATCCGCGATGCGTCAGTACGGCATCGACGGCTCCGTCGTCGGCATCGAGTCCGGGCCCGTCATCACCATGTACGACGTCAAACTCTCCCCAGGCACCAAGGTCGCCGCCATCTCCGCCGTCTCCAGCGACATCGCCCGCGCCCTCAAGGCCATCAACATCCGCATCGTCCCCAACCAGGAGGGCAAGGACACCATCGGCATCGAGGTCCCCAACGCCCAGAAGGAAAAGGTCCGCCTCAAGGAACTCATGAGCCAGACCGAGCGCTTCAGCAAAATGAAGTTGCCCATGTTCCTCGGCAAGGACGCCAGCGGCCTCCCCCTCATCGAGGACCTCACCAAGATGCCCCACATGCTCATCGCCGGCACCACCGGCTCCGGCAAGAGCGTGTGCATGAACACCATCATCATGGGCTTCCTCTACACCAAAAAGCCCAGCGAACTCAAACTCGTCCTCGTCGATCCCAAAATGGTCGAAATGTCCCAGTTCAAGGACATTCCACACCTCATGTGCCCCGTCGTGACGGAAATGTCCAAGGCCGCCGCCATCCTCGAATGGGCCTGCGCCAAGATGGACGAGCGCTACGAACTCCTCGCCGAGGCCGGTTGCCGAGACATCTCCTCCTACAACGATCTCGATTGGGACGAACTCAAGGATCGCCTGCACCCCTCCTCGCCCGAGGAAGAAGCACGTATCCCCCGCAAACTCCCCTACATGGTCTTCATCATCGACGAACTCGCCGACCTCATGATGACCGCCAAGGAAGTCGAGAGTTCCATCATCCGCATCGCGCAGAAAGCCCGCGCCGTCGGCATCCACCTCATCCTCGCCACCCAGCGACCCCAGGCCAACGTCGTCACCGGGCTCATCAAGTCCAACATGCCCGCACGCCTCACCTTCAAGGTCGCCAGCGGCATGGACAGCCGCATCGTCCTCGACCACAAGGGCGGCGAACTCCTCCTCGGCCAGGGCGACATGCTCTTCCTCTCCCCTCGCTCCAGCAAACTCGCCCGAGCGCAGGGCACCCTCGTCGACGATCGTGAAATCCGCCGCGTCGTCAAGTTCATGAAGGAAGTCGCCGCC
The DNA here is from genome assembly GCA_964543905.1 of uncultured Phycisphaeraceae bacterium. Classification (GTDB taxonomy): domain Bacteria; phylum Planctomycetota; class Phycisphaerae; order Phycisphaerales; family UBA1924. The sequence goes on along the minus strand of CAZIZO010000004.1, from coordinate 153,204 downwards.
CCCAGTTTCGAGCGCCAACTCCTCCAACTCAAGAGCGGCGCCGTCAACGCCGACGCCCTCTCCGACGAGGCCCGCATCCAGGCCAGCATCAACAACTCCTCCGCCTCGCTCCAGGCCGCCCAGGAAGACCCCATGTTCCCCCGCGCCGTCGAGATCGTCCTCGAAACCAAGCGCGGCAGCGTCTCCCTCCTCCAGCGTCGCCTCGCCATCGGCTACACCCGCTCCAGCCGACTCATCGACCTCATGGGCATCGCCGGCATCATCTCCGACCACAAGGGCTCCGTCGCTCGCGACGTCCTCATCACCCTCGAGGACTGGAACCGCATGAAGCAACTCGCCGCCGAAGAGGCCAACCAAAAGGGCCTCAAGGTCGGCGGCATCAACGCGGACGCCAGCACCGTCACCAGCGACACCCTCTTCCCCACCGAGGTCGAGGCCAAGCCCGAGGCCGACGACGCGCGCGCGACCGGTGCCGCCGACTCGGACGATGACGATCCGCCCTTCGACGACGAACCCGAGGAGGCCGACGAACTCGACGAGTCGGAAGACGACGAGGTCGATTCTCGCAAGAGCATGTGACGCCCCGCGACCCCACCGCGTGGGGAGCGCGTCCCACCCGCCTCGACATGCTCATCTTGCCCGACGCGACGCGACACGTCCGTCGCCGCGCGCTCCGCCCAACTCAAAACAGCCCCGGATCTTCCTTCACCGGGACCAACGTCCCGTTCACCAGCCGCATCTTGGGCTTCGCCGCGGGTCTGCCTGTGGACTGCTCTCGCTTCGCGGGCTTCGTCTTGGCCTCGCTCACCTTTCCCTTCCCGTTCAGCCGCTTCGCCTTCGCCACGTCCAGGAGCGTGGGCTCGCTCTCCTCACCCTTCGCCAGCGCCGCGACCTTCAACGCCGCCGCTTCCTTCTTCGAGTGCTTCACCACCGCGGGCAGGTCGTCCTCCGTCCCCCGCTTCGCCGGCGCTCCAGCGCTCGCCGCCCCCGCCGCCTCCACGATGATCACGCCCTCCTGGTCCGCCGGGTCCTCCTGCGGAACGCGCTTCCCTTCTTCATCCAACTGCGCGTCGGCGATCGCCGTCCGCTTCTTCGCCTGCGCCAGCAGCGCGTCGTACACCTTCTTCGTGTCCTCGCCCGTGATCGCGTTGATGCTCTTCGCGATCACCCCGATGTACCGCTCAAACACATCCCGCCGCTCGCTCTCTCGGCGCATCTTCGCCCGCTTGCGAAGATAAATCCCCAACTTCCGCCCGCACTCCATCAGCGCCAGTTTCATCTCCTTGCGGATCTCGTCATAGTCCGCGATCGCTTCCTTGCTCTCGCTCGTGAACGGCACCCACACGCTCGCCATGTGGATCATGATCACCAACGGCCCCACCGGGAGCGCGCCCCGCGGCTGCTGCAGGTCATAGTTCTTCCAGTTCGTCTCCGCCACCGCCTTGAACGACGAGCACGCGCTCTGCTGATACAGCAGCGGCACCCGGTTCGCGAATCGGATCACCCGCGCCGACTCGTCCGCGGGCAACTCTCCGCCATACGCGATCGCCGTCTCGATCAAGAACGGCCGACCCCGGTACACGTCCGCCTCCCGACTGCTCGCCGCGTAAAACTCCGCTCGAACCCCCTTGAACATCCCCTTCAGCAACTGCTGAACCCCGATCGGCGCCAGGCAATCCGTCGGCGGCGGTGCCAGTTTCGCCTCCTGGAACACCTTGTACAACGCCTCCGCCTGCGGAGGCTCGATATCACTCACCTTCGTCCGGCTCGTCACCCGATTCGCCGGCGTCGAAATCTTCTCGCAAAACTCGCTCGCCGTTGCGCTCGATACCCGGCTGAATCGCTCCTGCAGGAAGTGGTACAGCGTCCCCCCGCCCTTGTTCGCCTCCTCATAATCCTTCAACATCTGCAGCAGCGTGCCCAGTTCCACACCCTTGGGGTGCGGCTGGATCTCCTTCGTTTCCGGAGGCAACTCGTTCACCGCCCGCGGAAAGATCACCAGGTCCCCAAGGTCCGCCGTCAGCGCCATCTCGTCCTTCTTCTCCTTCGCCTCCGGCGCCTCACCCACGCCTTGCGCTCCTCCCGCCCCGGACCCCGCCGGGGTGCTCTCCCCACCCGGGGGCGCGCCCTTCTTCCCCTTGATCAGCGTCGGCTCCTCCTCGTCCACCGTTTCCCGCGTCGGCCTCACGAACGTGATCCGCGCGTGCGGGTTCGCAATCGCCGTCAACTCCAGAAACTCATCGACGCTCCCCCGCCCCTTCTGATACTTCCCTTCCAACTCGATCGACACGCTCGTCCCCGTCCCATACACCGCCTGCGACAGAAACTCGCCCCGCTCCGCCAGTTCGCGCACGCTCGCCGAAAGCCCACGCAGCCGCTTCAACGGAAAGTCGTCCGTCTCCTCGTCCACCGTCACTTCCGCCCGGTTCGTCTTCGTGTTCATCGCCAGTTCGATGTGGTGCGCCGGCTGCGTCGCCTTCGGCCTCGTCTGGATCAGCATGGGCTTCCCCGTCGTGATCAGCCCATACATCCCCGCCGCCGATATCCCAATCCCCTGCTGTCCTCGGCTCATCTTGAGTCGGTGGAACTTGCTCCCGAAGAGCAACCGCCCGAACACGTTCTCCACCTGCTTCCGCACGATCCCCGGCCCATTATCCACCACCGTGATCCGATACCGGCTGCTCTTGGCGCTCGCCGGGCGATCCGGCTGCAAGTCCTCGATCACCACCGTGATGTCCGGCAAGATCCCCGCCTCCTCGCACGCGTCCAGCGAGTTGTCCACCGCCTCCTTCACCGTCGTCAGCAGCGCCTTCCTCGGGTTGTCAAAGCCCAGCAGGTGCCTGTTCTTCGCGAAAAACTCCGACACGGAAATATCCCGCTGCTTCGACGCCATCTGCTCGGCCGTCACGCGCGGGGCCACACTCTTCTTGCTCACGTTCGGGGCTCTTTCGTTCAATCGGGCCGACGACGCCGGGCGATCCATCACGCCCGTTGCCGAATCGACAGCCTGTCCTTCGAGAGATTCCATCGCGGCCCTCCTTGGCGGCGGGAGACACGTCCAACACCGCTCACTTTAGGTCGCCCGCTCCTCGCGCCGCACATCAGGGATTTTTCCCTGTCCCCCTCCGCCTCCCCGCCGGCAATTCATCTCGTGACACATCGTTCGGCCTCGGGCGAGAGGCATGTTCACGCGGGGCATTTCCAACGTATCGCCCCGCTCTTGCCCCGCCGACTTGCGTCCATACTTGGGAGTTTGATCATGAACGCAACCTCCACCATCCTGGTCCTGTCCGCCACCTCGCTCCTCACCCTCGCCGGGTGCGCCACCCAACGTACGGCATCCTGCCCCAGCACCCCGCCCTGCGGCGAAGCCTGCTGCGGCATCTGCACCGCGCCCCCCGGCGCCGCCACCGCCGTCAACCCCACCACCGCCGACGCACTCCGCGAAGTCCTCGCCGATGAACGACGCGCCGAGGCCTTCTACAACGCCGTCATCGCCAAGCACGGCACCGTCCGCCCCTTCGCCAACATCGTCCACGCCGAGGCCCGCCACGCCAGCGTCGTCACCTCGCTCATGGAGCGTCACGGCGTCCCCGTCCCCACCGCCGCACCGACGGATATCCCCGCCGTTCCCGCCACGCTCGCCGAGTGCAACCGCCTCGCCGCCCAACTCGAGCGCGAGAACATCGCGATGTACGATCGCCTCCTCGCCTCCGTGAGCGAACCCGACATCAAGACCGCCTTCGAAAACCTCCAGCGCGTCTCCAAGGCCAACCACCTCCCCGCCTTCGAGCGATGGTCGGCCACCTCCTCCCGCCCTGCTCCTCCACACACCAGCCTTGGCGCACGGGTCGGTGGCGGCTGGGGAAGACAAGCCGCGTGCGACGCAACCTGCCGCCTGGCCTGCCCGCAGTAGTCCCCCGTCGCACCGCGGGCGCGATCCCGATCACACTCGCTCCGCCACCGCTTTCAATCCCACCTGCTCCGGGTTCTGCGAGAGCGAGTTCGTCCGCTTCGTCCGCCGCTGCACTTCCAACTCCGCCGGCAGCGTCGCGTACATGTAGTCGAACATGTCCTCCGTCGCCGGCTTGGGGATCGAGAAGGCCGCGTCGATCACGTCGCTCACCATCTTCGCCGCCGCCTCGTCCAGGTCCTTCTGCTTCGCGTCGTTCCACATCCCCTTCGCGACAAGGTACTTCTTGAGCCGGATCATCGGGTCGCGCCCCACCCACGCCTCGACCTCCGCCTGATCACGATACCGCCTCGCGTCATCCGCCGTCGTGTGATCCGCGAGGCGATACGTGACGGCCTCAATGAAACTCGGTCCCCCCCCGCCCCGCGCTCGCTCCACCGCCTCCTTCGTCGCTCGATACACCGCGAACAGATCGTTCCCGTCCACCTGCGTCGTCGGCATCCCGTACGCGATCGCCTTCTGCGCCACCGTCTCGCTGTTCATCTGCTGCTCTCGAGGCACGCTGATCGCCCATTGGTTGTTCTGACAGAAAAAGACGCACGGCACCTGGAACGTGCTCGCAAAGTTCATCGCCTCGTGGAAGTCCCCCTCGCTCGTCGCCCCATCCCCAAAGAACGTGATCGCCACGCGGGGCTCCTTCCTCATCTTGAACGCCCACGCGATGCCCGTCGCATGAAGCATCTGCGTCCCGATCGGGATGCACAACGGGGTCTGGCACACGCCCTCCGGTATCTGGTTGCCCCGCTCGTCCCCCATCCAATGCAGAAAGATGTAGTGCATCGGCAGCCCGTGCATCCACAACGCCGCGTTCTCGCGATAGCACGGCACCAGCCAATCCACGCCCTTCTTAGCCGCATACCCCGCCCCGATCGCGCACGCCTCCTGCCCCTTGTTCTGCGGATACGTTCCCATCCGCCCCGAGCGCTGCAACTTGAACGCCGTCTCGTCCAGCGCCCGGCATTTGCACATGTACTGGTACAGGTCCAAAACCTCCTCGTCACGCAACAGCGGCGAACCGTCCTGCAGTTTCGCGAGTTTCTCGTCGAGTTTCGCGTTCTCGTCCAGGATGGACAGGTGCTCGATCTGGGCGTTGTACACGACGCGTGAGGGCATGCAGGAATCCTCCGTTGAGATCGAAGGATAGCAAGAGACCGCCGCGGCGGTGGCCCGCACTCTCCCGCCACGTGCTCGCCGTTTTCCGAGTGCTTCCCGAGCCCTCGTCGGGCGAGCGCCCCGCCCGCCCCCCTCGACGTCGCAAAAAATAAAACGCCCCATCCAGCGGACGGGGCGTTCCTTGATTCTTGGGATTCGTCCGTCGCGATCGCTCACGCGATCACGAACGTTCGATCAGCGGCGGCGACGACCCGCCACCAGACCACCAAGCCCGACGAGCGCGAGCACGCCGGGGGCCGGAACGTCTCCGTCGCAGCCGTTGAAGAAGAACGTGCGATACTCAAGGAAATCCACGCCGTCGTTGTTCCCGAACGCGCCGTCGTACGCCGTGCCCGGCTGATCAAAGCGCCCGAGTTGGCTGAAGCGGATGCCATCCCCCTGATTCGCACCCACCGTCGCGGCCGCGCCGCCGAAAGGCCCGCCGCCCGAGGCTTGGCCCGTGGTCCAGTCCATGCGGCCGTAACTGAACGCGATGTTCAGATTCGGGCCGAAGTGGTTCTCGTTCTCCGCGATCGCCACCTGGAACGTGTTGCGCTGACCGTTTTGGCCAGAGTACCAACCCACCGAGTCCCACGTCACGACGAACACCTGGTTGCCCGGCGCGCCGAACGTGCGGTGCCACACGAGGTTCGTGTCCGCATCGGTTGGGTTGCGGGTGTCCACGTCCGCCCAGAAGGGCGCGATCATGGGCGTTCCGATCGGGAAGCCGGACGGCGTAAAGGACGAGAGCGGGCTGTTGAAGGTCAGGTTGCCGTTGTTGTTGATCCAGAGGTTGTTCCGGTGCTCCTGGTAGAAGCAGAAATCAAAGCCCAGCGCGATGTTGGCCGAAGAACCGTCGTCGTTCCGGCCCATCGACTGCGTCCAGCCCGTCGTGTCGTTGCTGTTAAACGGGAACAGCAGGCTCAGCGCGCTCGGGTCGGCCAAGGCCGCGCTCGAAGCGCCCGCGAGCACCGTCAACGCCATCGCCATACGAGTCTTCATCTTTTCATCTCCTCGGGGACTTCCCCCGCATCTCGGCCACACCCCATGAGCACGCCCCCACGCGTCCGCCCGTAACAACCGAGCAGTGGAAACACGCGCGAAGATCCCTCGAAGCCCACAGAACATGGCCGACGGTCTTGTCTCCTCGACTCCGTAGCCTGAACAAGGCCTCGTGCCGAAACCCTAAGGTAATCCACCCTACGATCAAATGCAAGAATTTTTACACAATTTCGTGACAATTCCGTCCACCTTCCCTTGCCAAACTTCTCTTTCTTACCCTGTTTGGTACGTCCAGCCCACATTCTTATTCCTATCAAAATCCGAATCAAACCGTTCCACTCTCTCCGCGTGCTTCACCCACCTACCCTCCCTCGTGTTCCTCGATCGCGCCATCATCCGTATCCGTGCCGGCAAAGGCGGCGACGGCCACGTCTCCTTCCGCCGTGAAAAAGCCGCCCCCAAGGGCGGTCCAAATGGCGGCGACGGCGGCCGCGGCGGCAACGTCGTCTTCAAAGCCGAAGAGGGTCTCTCCACCCTCTACGACTTCCGCGGCAACCCCAACTGGTTCGCCAAAGACGGCGAGGCCGGCGGCATGAAGCAATGCCACGGCTCCGACGCCGATGACCTCATCATCAAACTCCCCCCGGGCACCATCGCCTACAACAACAAAACCGGCGAAATCCTCCACGACCTCAAACCCGGTGAAGAAGTCATCATCGCCAAGGGCGGCAAGGGCGGCTGGGGAAACGAACACTTCAAAAGTTCCACCAACCAATCCCCCAAGCACGCCACCCCCGGCGAGCCCGGCGAAGAGTTCGAAGTCCGTCTCGAACTCAAACTCATCGCCGACGTCGGCCTCGTCGGGAAGCCCAACGCCGGCAAAAGCACCCTCCTCGCCGCCATGACGCGCGCGACCCCCAAGATCGCCAACTACCCCTTCACCACCCTCAGCCCTCAACTCGGCATCGCCGAACTCGACGCCCTCCGACGCATCGTCCTCGCCGACATTCCTGGCCTCATCGAAGGCGCCAGCGAAGGCGCAGGCCTCGGACACGACTTCCTCCGACACATCGAACGAACCCGCGTCCTCGTCCACGTCCTCGACATCCTCCCCGACGACGGCAGCGACCCCGCCGAAAACTACCGCGTCATCCGCGCCGAACTCTCCGGCTATTCCACCGCCCTCGCCGACAAGCCCGAACTCATCGCCCTCAACAAACTCGATCTCATCCCCGACGAGAAACAACGCGCCAAAGCGATCAAGAAACTCTGCAAAGAACTCGGCGTCCGCGACCGCGACGTCCTCCCCATCAGCGGCGCCAGCCGCATGGGCCTCAAGGAACTCCTCGAGCGCGCCTGGAAGGAACTCCACCCCGCCAAGGGCGCGGGGGTGCAGAAGTGGAAAAAACCCGTCCCGGCCTCGGAATAGCCACACACCCGCTCAGTGCCTCCCGCCTCGCCCGGGGCGGGTCTCCCCGCCCGCTTCGACCGCTTCTCCATCTTCGCTTGCGAAGGCGGCCGTCGCCGGCGCGCCATCCTCTTTCCCGCAACCTTCTCACTCCACAGGCACGCCTCGGTGACGTTCCGTGGCCTCTTCGCCAACTCCCCTGCACTATTCCACCGATTTCCCCGTATAACTCCACGCATGCCCCTCGCACTCCTCGCCCTGCTCGCGTCCTCCGTGCTCGCCCTCCAGCCCGCCGAGCCCAGCGCCACCCCCCCCACCTTTTCCGAAGTCCTCGCCCGGCGCTTCGACGCCTGGGACACCGACTCCGACGGCTCCCTCTCCGCAAAGGAGATCGATGCCAAGAGCGTCGATCCCGCCATCACCGGCCCCGACGCCGCCGCCATCGCCACCCTCAAACGCTTCATCCGCAGCGGCAAGTACGATTTGCCCGCCGCCCTGACCAAAGACTACCTCTCCAACCCGCCCAAGCCCCCGAAGAACGCGCCCAAGCCCAGCAACGCCGACCGCGACGACTCGACCGAGGCCGACAACACCTCACCCCAGCCCGCCCGTGCCTCCGAACCCAAACGCTTCCCCGATTTCCAGTCCCGCTTCGCCTCCTGCCTCCGCCGCATCGAGAGCACCAAACGCGACCTCGCCCTCGACGACACCCCCGACCTCGACAAGTGCCGCCAGGGCCCGCTCGGCAGTTGCTTCTTCGTCGCCCCCGTTGGTGCCGCCGTCTACCGCGATCCCACCTTCATCTCCAGCATCATCTCCGAAAAGATCGAGGGCGGATACCGCGTCAACTTCCCCGACGGTCGCTCCGTCGATCTCGCGCCCCTCACCGACGTCGAAGTCGCCATCTCGTCCTCCACAGGCGACGAGGGCCTCTGGCTCCCCGTCCTCGAAAAAGCCTTCGGCACCCTCCGCAAAGAGGCCGACCCCGAAAAGTACTCCATGGAGAGCGCCACCGACGCCATCGCCAACGGCGGGTCCACCGCCGGCACCATCCGCGCCCTCACAGGACGCAAGACCGAGTCCATCGCCCTCAAACGCCGACCCAAGGCCATGCCCCCGCGCATGACCAAAGACCGTCGAAACGTCCAGATCGAAGCCGACGGCAAGACGCCCTACGAGTTCGCCCTCGACCACGCCAAAGCCCAGCAACGCGTCCGCGAGCGCGTCGCCAAGGCGCTCGCCGAACGACGCCTCGTCGCCGCCAGCACCGCCTTCGAACCTCAGCCCCCGGGCATCAGTTGGAAGCACGCCTACGCCGTCCTCGCCTTCGATCCCGCCGCCGACGCCATCACCCTGTGGAATCCGCACGGCAACACCTTCAAACCCAAATCTGTGGACGACTCGACCACCACCAACCTCCCCGGCCTTCGCTCGGGATACCCCACCAAGGGCGGCGTCTTCACCGTCCCCATCGCCGAGTTCGTTCGGATCTTCTCCACCGTCACGCTCGAAGGCACCGAGCCCCTGCCTCCCCCGACGCCCACCAATCGCCCCGCGCGCCCGCAAACCGCCAACACCCACTAAGCGACTCCCCCACCCCCTCGCCCCACGCCGATCGCCGCGGGCCATCGTGCTCCCCCGCGCACGCACTCCCTTTGTGCGCACACTCACGCACGTCCTCCCGTTGTTATTCGCACATTTCGCGCGCACGATCGACCTCGAGAAATCCAGCCCTTCTCAACGTTTGCGTCCACGTACGTACCGCCCGCGCGCGCACAAACCTGTCCTTCCGCCCCCTTGTAGAGAGACCTCGTCTTTGACAACCGAATACATCCGCAAGGGGCGTGGGCCGGCGCTACGTCCCCTTCCGCTCCCCCCCCACCGTGAGCCCGACGCCCGCACCCGTGTGGTGATCGTGCGTGCATCCCGCCGCCGAGTGCGCGTCCACGTGCACGTCCCCGAAGATCGCCGCCACGTCGTGCCGAAAGACCTCCGCCAGCACCGCGGGCGACAAACCCTCCGGCGCGGTGTGCGAGTGCAGCGTGCGGCTCAGGCACGCCACCCGATCCGATCCCGCCGCGATCGTCCGAAGATCGTGGCTCACGATGATCGTCGTCAGGTGCAGGTGCGCATGCAGGCGATTCAGCAACTCCGCAAACTGCTGCTGCCCCGCGATGTCCACCCCCACCGTCGGCTCGTCCAAAATCAAGATCCGCGGCGAGTGCGCAATCGCCCGTGCGATCATCACCCGCTGCAACTGCCCCCCCGACAACTCGCCGATCGGGCGACTTCGCAACTCCTCCATCCCAACCTCGGCCAACGCACGCCGCACCGCCTCCCGCGATTCCTTGGGCACGCGCTTCCACGCCGGCACCCCCACCCCCACCGCCATCATCACCACCTGCTCCACGCTCAACGGAAATCGCAACTCCGCCTCCACCCGCTGCGGGACGTATCCCACCAGGTGCTTCCGCCTCGCCTCCTGCGGCGTGTGCCCAAACACGCGGATCTCGCCGCGATACCCATGCAGCAACCCGAGCGTCAGTTTCAGCAGCGTCGATTTTCCGCCGCCGTTCGGGCCCAGCACGCCCAGGCGCTCGCCCTCGCGCACCGAGAGCGAAACACCCTCGATCGCCGGCTTCTCCGCCGACGGATAGGTGAACGCCACCCCGACATACTCCACGGCATGGGTGGGAGTTGGCGTGTTCACTTCTCCCCCGTCGTCAGGTTCGTGACGAGTTGATCCAGGTTGCCGCGCATCATCTTGAACCAATCCCCGTCGCCCAGCGGGTCCAGCCGACCCAACTTCACCTTCGCCGCCTTCGCGAGGCGCTCCGCGATCTTCGCGTTGTAGTTGGGCTCCACAAAGATCGTCGTTACCCCACGATCTCGAATCGTCCGGATGATCTGCTCGACCTCCTTGGGCGTCGGATCGGAGTTGTCGAACTCGCGGATCGAATCCGCAACGACGAGTCCATAGCGATCGGCCAGGCGAGCGAACGCGTTGTGATGCGTCACGATCGCGCGCCCTTTCAGCGGCGCCAGTCGCTCCACATGGTCCGCGTGCAACCGCCGGACCTCATCGACCAGCCGCCGCGCCGCGTCGTCCACCTGCATCGCCACGATCGCCTCGGCGCCCGCCTGGGTGAACGCACTCGTGATCGCCGAGGCGAGCCTCGGCACGAACTCCTCGACCAACCTCGGGTCCAGCCACAGATGCTGATCGACCGGGCCGTGGTCGCACGCCGGGCCATGCTCGTGGTCGGCATGCTCGGGGTGATCGTGCCCTCCCTCGGGCGCCTGGATCCCCAGAGCCTCGCTCATGCTCACGACGACGCGCCCGGGCACCGGGCGCTCCTTCACTTCTTTCTCGATCCGCGGCTCCAGGCCAAGACCCACATAAATGAGGACGTCGGCCTTGGCCACCGCCGCCAGGTCACTGGGCGTGAACTCATACCCGTGCTCCGAACGCCCAGGCGGCATGAGCAACTTCACGTCGCTCCCGACGGGCAGGAGCGGCTTGACCAACCCCACCAACGGCGGAATCGTGACCACGACGTGGAGTCTTGGTGCGTTCACACCTTGCGACGTCGAGTCGCTCGGCTGCGCCAGGGAACGTCCGGGTACCACGCCCAGCACCATCGTGAGCACCGCGAACACGATCGCGGACGTCCACCTCCGACGACCCACGCCTACCCGGATTGCGGAGAGCAAATGAGAATGCATGCTCAATAAGCCTAGGCATGCATCACGCTTCCCGGAGCCACCCGATCGCCGCCACGTTGCAAGCGCGGAGCGCCGTCGGTCGGCAATTTCACGGGCGCGGGTAACGAAGACGAAGATTCCGCGAATCTGGTTTGTAGAACATCAGGTGTACTGTTGTGCCAAGGAGGTCTGCGAGGCGGATGCTGACATCGATCACGACGAACTTCATCGGGCGACTGCGGGCGAACGACCAGGCCGCGTGGTACGAACTGTGGGAGACTTTCGGCCCGGTGGTGCGAGCCCAACTGATGAAGTGGGGCAAGGGTCGCGTCGGCGTGGAAACGGTGCGTGACCTTTCGCAGGAGACGCTCGCGGCGCTTTCGGAGTCGATCGATCGGTACGACCCGCGGAAGGGCGCGCGATTCTCGACCTGGCTGCTGGCGATTGCCAAGCACGTGCTGGGCGATGAACTGGACCGGCGTGGCGCGCAGAAGCGTGGCGGATCGAAGAAGAACGCCGAACTCGACGAGAGTTGGATGGTGGCGGCGGCGGGTCAGACGGCGGACGAGGCGTACGAGGCGTCGGTCTTCCGCGCGAAGGTCGAGGCCGCGATCCGGATGGTGGAAAAGCAGTCGGAGTTCATGGACTTTTCGATCTATCGGATGCGTGTGTTGGACGGGAAGCCGGGCAAGGAAGTGGCGTCGTCGCTGGGGATTAGCGAACCGACGGTGAGTCGGCGGTTGGCGAAGGTTCGGGAGGCCCTGCGCGTCCGATTGGGGGAGGTTATTTCGACGTATTCGTTCACGGAGGAGGAGCGCGAGGAAGCGGCGCGAAATGGAATCCAACTGACTCCCAAACAAGCACTCGTGCCGGAAGGATCGGACTTGGCCGCCGATGTCGCGTTCGACGAGGCGATCGGGGAGATCTATCACCGGCAGATGGAACTTCGCCGCCAGGATCAAGCGGCTCGCTTGCAGTAAGGCCCGGTGAGAATGGGCCCGCCGATCGGGAGCGTGATCGGCGACGGGAGGTGACTCATGTTCAGCGGACCCGTCGGGATCATCTTGGGAGTGGTGCTCGCCGTCGCGTTGGGCGTCGTGCTGGTCGTCTTCCTGCTGGTCCCGCTGGCCAAGGGCATCGGGTGGCTGGCGAAGCAACTCTTCCGGTTCGTCACGGGGGAAGTTGGCGACGCGTTCCGCATCCTGGGCGCGATCATCACCGCGATCTTCTTTGCGTTCCTGTGCGTCGGGAACCTGATCATCGGACGCTGGTCGGCCTGCGCGCACTACGGTCGGGGCGTCTCGGGCGAGTTCAAGACGATGGGGTCGGCGCTGTACCGCATCGCGATCGGACACCCGGCGAGGTTGTTGTGCCTGACGAGTTTGACCGAGGGCATCGAGAATCGCCTGCCGCAGATGATGGCGGAGGCGCCGACCTCCGACACGCCCAGCCGGCGGACGGGTCAGTTCGACGGGTACAGGATCGTGGGCTCGATCGCGGCGGGCGGGAGCGGGGGGAAGTTGTTTGTCGCCGAGCCGGACGAGGTGAAGTTGGCGGCGTTGGCGCGCCAGAACATCACGGACGCCCGGCAGGTGGTGATCAAGTCGTTCTCGCTGAAGGACGGGTCGAGTTTGCCGCAGATCGTGCGGGAGAGCCGATCGCTGGACGCGGCGAAGAAGTTGGGACTGATCCTGGATCACGAGTTGACGGCGGATCGTTTCTATTACGTCATGCGGTACGTGCCGGGGCAACCGCTCTCGCAGATCACGAAGCAACTGCACGCGCAATCGGGCGCGGCAGGGCTGACGGGGTCGCACCTTCGGGCGGGGATGACGTACATCGCGGACCTCATCTCCACGCTGGAGACCTACCACCGCGGCGGGTTGTGGCACAAGGACGTGAAGCCCGACAACATCATCGTGGACGGCACGCGGGCGCACCTGGTGGACTTCGGGCTCATCACGCCGCTGCGGAGCGCGATGACGCTGACGACGCACGGGACCGAGTACTTCCGCGACCCGGAGATGGTGCGTCTGGCGCTCAAGGGCGTGAAGGTGCACGAGGTGGACGGGACGAAGTTCGACATCTACGGCGCGGGCGCCGTGATGTTCAGCGTGCTGGAGGATTCGTTCCCGGCGCACGGCGTGCTGTCGGCGTTCAGCAAGAACAGCCCGGAGGCCCTGCGATGGGTGGTGCGTCGCGCGATGTCGGATTATGACAAGCGCTACGCGACGGCGGGCGAGATGCTCGCGGACCTGCGGTACGTGATGAGCGCGAGCGACCCGGCGAGCGTGAAGCCCTTCGAGTTGCCTTCGATGCGCGGCGCGTCGGTCGAGGGGGCAATGCCCAACCCCGGCGCGGCGCACGACGAGCGCGCGGCCCCCTTCGCGGGTGCGGGTGCGACGGTCGGCGCTGGGCCCAAGATCCGGGTCGTGAACTGGTGGACGGGCAAGAGCGAGTTGGAGCATGGGTCCGCGAGGGCGGCATCGCCCAATCCTCGGCAGGCGTGGGCGGAGTCGATGCGAGGGATGGGCGTCAAGGTGGCGAGTGACGCGATCGATGCGGCGGCGGCGGGGATCGCGGCGGCGCAGGACGCGCTGGGACAGGTGGGAGCGAAGCGCCATGCGCCCCGGACGCCTCGCGCGGCGGGAACGGCGGCGGAGCAGTTGAGCCGGGCGAGGGCACGCGTGCAGGAGGCGCAGGAGCGTGTGAAGGCCCGATACGCCCGCGTGAAGGGCGGGGCGGGGCCCAAGCGCTTCAAGAACGGCGTGACGGGCGGCGTGATCGCGGCGCTGGGCGTGGTCGGCGTGACGTTCTTTGTCGTGCAGGGGATGGCGCGTCAGGAACAGCGCGAGCGGGCGTGGCGTCAGCGCGAGGACGCGAAGATAGCGCAGCGGGAATGGGCGGACTCGGTGGTGGTCGTGGAGGCGCCGGGCGGACGTGCGGCGGAGGCCGGGACGGTGGTGGCGGTGCGGGCGCCGGAGCCGCCGATGCTGACGCGTGACGGTTCGGCGGGGTCGGTCGTGAAGGCGAAGGCTCGGGGAAGCGAGACGAGCGTGGCGGGATCGGACGTTCTGAAGCAGTACGAAGGACGAACGATCTTGATGGTGAACGAGATCCTGCCGCCGATGGAGACGAAGACGGAGGAGATGCTGGATCGCTCGACGGAGGCGATGGCGCTGCTGGGCTTTGAGGTGATCGGGAACGTGCCGGGACGGAAGGTGAGCGGGATGTCGGCGGAGGACAAGGCGCGCGAGGACACGCTGATCGTGGAGGCCCGGCGGGTGCAGGGGACACGTCCGATTGATGCGAAGGAGACGCGTGAATCGATGGAGAAGTGGCTGTCGGAGGGCGAAGGCCGGCCGGACCTGGTGGTGTGGGTGACGGAGATGGGCGAGGGTGCGTCGAAGAAGCCGCGGCTGTTCGTGTTTGCCCGTGATGCTGCGGGGGCGGGTCGAGCGATGGCGGAGGGGGTGAAGCGAGCGATCGTGAAGAACAGCGTTCGATAGCGTGGTGTGGGCGGATGGAAAAAAGACACCGGCGATGAGGCCGGGGTCTTTCTTTGATGGACAGCGGATATGGAGGTGGACGCGGGGCGGGCGAGCGGGATCAGCAGCCGTCTTCGAAGCGGATGAGGAAGTAGAGGAGATCGTCGATGGTGACGCCGGAGTCCGGGGTGCCGGTGGACGAACCGTCGTCGAGATCGGCGGCGAGGAGCCCTTGCTCGAAGATGAAGAGGTAGTAAAGGAGGTCGTCGATGGTGACGCCGCCGTCGGGGGTCCCGGAGAAGGAGCCGTCGTCGACGTCGGCGAGGCAGTCGAAGGCGGTGCCGGGCCAGAAGCCGGCGGAGAGTTTGAAGGTGGCGGCGGCGAGGGTGGCGGCGTCGGGCTGGCCGGCGGTGGCGCCGAGGGTGAAGGAGCCGGAGGAAGCGCGGGTGAGGCCGCCGGTGTCGATGGTGGACCAGGTGATGGCGAGTTGGGCGTGGACGAAGGAAGCGAAGGCGACCGGGGCAAGCACGGCGAACAAGCGGGTGCGGAGCATGGTGCGAGTCCTTTGCGAATGGTGTGGGAACGTGATGGACAAGGGAGGACGAGGGAACCCATCCCCAGCCCCAGCCCTGAGGGAGGAGGAGTCAGTTGCGAACGAGTTCGAACTCGGCGTAGAGGGCTTCGTGGTCGGAGAGGATGTGGGAACTCAAGGAGAACCAGGAGAAGGTCTCGGGGTTCCAACCATCGCCGCTGATGAGGGAGGGAGAAGAGGGTCGTCGCACGTCGTAGACCTTGGGGATGACGCGAACGGAGCCGTCGGCGCTGTTGGCGTAGAGGATGTAGTCGATGCGGGAGTTGCCGCTGCCGTTGAAGGCTTGGCGGACGGTGTTGTCGTCGCAGGTGGTGCAGGTTTCCTGATCGCCGAGGCAGGAGAGGTTGGTGGAGAGGTCGGCGAGTGCGGCGACGCCGCCGAACTGGTTGCTCATGGTGACGGAGAACTCGGTGGAGGAAGAGGCCATGTTGAAGTCGCCGGTGACGATGACGGCGTGGGAGGGGTTGAGGGATCGGTAGATCTGGACGGCGGAGGCGAGTTGCTGGGCCTGGAGGGCGCGATCGGAGACGTCGTTGGAATCGGAGCCGGACTGGGTGTGCGTGGTGAAGAAGCCGATCTGGAAGGAGCCCTTGGTGATGGTCATTTGGAGGAAGCCCTTGGAGGCGGAGGCATCGTTGCCGTTGTCGTTGGAGTAGGAGAGTTGGGCGAAGTTGGAGATGGGGTGTTGGGAGAGGACGGCGAGGCCGGAGTTTTGGGTGTTTCCGGAGTCGATGCGCCCGCCGTAGGCACGACCTGGAAAGAGGGAGAGTCCCCAGATGTTGCCCCAGCGGTCGGGGCTCCAGACTTCCTGAAGGCCGACGAGGTCGAGGCCTTGGGCGCGGAGTTGGTTGAAGTAGACGCCCATGGCGATGGCGCGGTTTTCGTCTTGCCAGACGGGGAGTGGCCAGGCGCCGAAGAGGTGGGTGTTGTAGGACATGACCTTGAGGGAGGTGGATTCGGCGGGGAGTTTGCCGACCTGGGCGGGAGAGGACGTGGCGGTGATGAGCATGGGACGGTTGAGGGTGAGGACTTCGTTGTAGAACCCGGCGTTGAGGGAGAGGGTGGCGTTGGAGGGGGTGGCGCAGGCGGCGGCGGCGACGTTGCTGAAGGGGGCGGTGGAGGCGCCGGTGGGATTGAACCAGGTGGTGGTTCGACAGAAGATGGACTGGGCGTGGCAGGCGCTGGCAAGGCCGACGAGTGCGAGAATGGAGAGGCGGAGGATGGACGAGCGAGTCATGGAGGTGCTCCTGGGTGAGGTGGATGGGAAGGAAGGACGGGAGATCACTGGAGCCCGACGAGGACGAGGACCAAACCCTTGCCGGAATCGAGGGAGGACATGGCCTTGCCGAGGATGGCGCCGTTGGCCTTGGCGGGATCGGCCTTCATGGCGTGTCCGGGCGAGTCGGAGGAGGTGAGGAGGTCACCGGCCTTGATGGGTCCGTTGGCGTCGGCATCGACGAAGCACCAGACACGACCGACGTTGGCGACAGGCATGTCGCCGTCGGCGACGCTGGAGCCCTTCTGGGTGAGGGTGAGCCCGGTGTGGACGCCGTTGGCGCCGGAGATGATGCCGGCGACGGCGTGGTCGTAGGGCTTGGACGCGACCTTGAGGGTGCCGACGTTGGCCTGGTCGATGACGACGACCATGCCGGGCTTGGGGAGGACATCGCCGGCGGGGGCGATGTGGTAGGGCTCGGCGATGTCGCTGCCGCCGCGGACTTCGAGGACGGGGACGGAGACGACGTTGGACCCACCGCCGAACTTTTCGAAGTAGAAGATGCCGGCGGCGCCGATGCCGACGTTCCATTGCTGGTTGAGGTTGGGATTGTGGAAGACGGCGGAGGCGGAGCCGCCGGCGGCGCCGCTGCCGGAGATGGTGAGGGTTCGGCCGTAGTTGGCGGGGTTGAGGGTGGCGGCGCCGACGCCGACGTTCCCGTCGCTGCCGAGGACCATGCGGTCTTGGGCGACGCCGATGTCGCGGAAGACGAGGTCGCCCGCGCCGGTGGCCCATCCCGCGCCGGTGGAGAGGAGGGACCAGTTTCGCCCGCCCGGGCTGGTGTTGCTGATGTTGAAGAGGGTGAAGTTGGGGTTGGCGGATCGGAGTTCGAGGAGTTCGCCCTGGGCGGCATCACCGATGATGGCGCGGGAGCCGCTGAAGAAAGGACCGAAGGTGACACGCCCAGCGGCGTCGACGCTCATGCCGCGGGTGTTGGCGGAGAAGTTGGCGTAGGGCGCGGGGCTGATGCGTTGGCGGGAGGCGAGGGTGGTGAAGGGGCCGCTGGGGCTTTGGCGGACGTTGACTTCGAGGTAGCGTTCGCCGCCGGACCAGGCGGAGGCGGGGAAATCGAGTTGGCGCGTGAAGAGGCCGCGCTGGACGTTGATGGTGATGGGAGAAGAGGCGGAGCCGATCGCGGCGATCTGTGTCCCGCCGGAGGGGGCGTCGTGGAGGGTGAAGAAGAAGTCGTAGTTGCCATTGGCGGGGGCGGAGCCGTCTTCGAGTTTGCCCTGATAGGTAAAGCCGGCGGCGGGCCCGGACTGGGCAATGGCCGGGGAGAGGGCGGCGAGGGAACCGGCGAGGAGGGCGAGAACGATGGCGTGAGGACGCATGGGAGGCTCCTTATGCAACGTGTCGTGGTTGGGCATCGAGCGACGATCGCTCGTCGGAAGACCATCCGATTTCGGCAAGGAGAAGCCTGCGCGGATTTCGAGATTTTTTTGGAGGAGGGGGTGAAGTTGGGGGAGCCCTAACATCCGATTCGCGGCGAGGGTAAGGCCGCGGGGGAGGTTGATGGTGGCCGAGGAATCACCCAGCCAAGTGACGATGCTGCTGCACGCGGCGGCGGAGGGGGATGAGGCGAGCGCGGCGCGGCTGTTGCCGGTGGTGTATCAGGAACTACGGAAACTGGCGGCGTCGCGACTCTCGAAGCGCGCGGAGGGGAACACACTTCAGCCGACGGCGTTGGTGCACGAGGCGTATCTGCGGCTGATCGGGGGCGGGGATCCCGGGTGGCAGGGGCGAGGGCACTTTTTCGGGGCGGCGGCGCGGGCGATGCGGGACATCCTGGTGGAGCAAGCGAGGCGGAAGGCGCGGATCAAGCACGGGGGTGACCGTGATCGCGTGGGGATGGAGGACGCGGAGGCGGAAGGTCCGGGAATCGTGGCGCCGACGGAGGACATGGTGGCGCTTGATGAGGCGCTTCGACGCCTGGAGACGGAGGACCCACGCAAGGGGCAGATCGTGAACCTGAGGTTCTTCGCGGGCCTGACGGCGGAGCAGACGGCGGAGGCGTTGGGCGTTTCGCTTGGAACGGTGGAGCGGGAGTGGCGATATGTGAAGGCGTGGTTGTTCGCGGAACTCTCGGACGCGGGATTGAGGAAGAGGATGTGAGGATGGAGGGCGGGTCAGACGCCCACCCCACGAATGTGTGTGAGGAGGCGGATGTCGGGCGTGGATCGTCGCCAGGTCGAGGAGGTGTTTCAGGACGTGCTGGACGCGCCACGGGACCGGCGGTCGGACGTGCTGCGGGAGCGGTGCGGCGAGAACACGGCGTTGAGGCAGGCGGTCGAGCGGCTGGTGCGTGCGCACGAGGAGGCAGAGGGCAGATTTCTGGAGGAGGCGGCGATTGTCTCGGCGGGGACGACGATTGGGGCGTTGCGCGAGGTGACGCCCGCGCTCGCGGTGCCGCATCGTGTGGGGCCGTACGACATCATCCGGGTGCTGGGCGAGGGCGGGATGGGGGTGGTGTACGAGGCGAAGCAGCAGAACCCGAACCGGACGGTGGCGTTGAAGGTGATCCGGCCTGGGCAAGGTTCGTCGGGGAAGATGAAGCGATTTCAGCGGGAGGCGGACGTGCTGGGGCACCTGCACCATCCGGGGATCGCGTACATCTATGAGGCGGGGAGCGGGCGAGTGGAGGGCGCGGGGTGGTCGATCACGCAGCCGTACATCGCGATGGAGTTGATCCGCGGGGAGCCGCTGACGGGGTATTGCCGGACGCGTGGATTGGCGATGCGGGAGCGGTTGGAACTGGTGGCGCGGGTGGCGGACGCGGTGCAGCACGCGCACGAGCATGGGGTGATCCATCGGGACCTGAAGCCGACGAACATTTTGGTGGATGGCGCGGGGCAGCCGAAGATCCTGGACTTTGGGGTGGCTCGGCTGACGGAATCGGACATCCAGACGGTGACGGTGCAGACGGACGCGGGGCAGATCATCGGGACGCTGGACTACATGAGCCCGGAGCAGGTGACGGGGGAGACGCGCTCGCTGGACGCGAGGTCGGACGTGTATGCGCTGGGGGTGATCCTGTACGAGATGCTGACGGGGCGATTGCCGCACGATCTGAGGGGGCGTCCGGTGGCGGAGGCGGTGCGGATCATTCGGGAGGAAGAGCCGTCGCGGCTGTCATCGCGAGCGACGGGGAGGGGAGGGTCGGAGGCAGGCCCGACGACGCGGTTTGATCGGGATATCGAGACGATCGTGACGAAGGCGCTCGAGAAGGATCGGTCGCGTCGATATGCGACGGCGGCGGAGTTTGCGGCGGACCTCCGACGGCACCTGCAGGATGAGCCCATCGTGGCGAGGCCGGCGAGCACGTTCTACCAGTTGCGGAAGTTCGCGAAGCGCAATCGGGTGCTGGTGGGCGGGGTGGTGGCGACGTTTGTCGCGTTGCTGGTCGGGCTGGTGGCGGTGGCGTCGATCGCGCGGCGCGCGTCGGTGCAGCGTGAGATCGCGGTGCTGGAGCGGGAGCGTGCGGAGCGCCAGACGTACCGGACCAGCCTCGCGGCGGCGCTGGCCGCGATCCAGCGTCAGGACGGGCAGGGAGCGATGGGCTATCTGGGAGAGGCGCCCGAGGCGCTGCGGGACTGGGAATGGAGGATGATCCGGCGGATGGCGGACCCGAGCACGGAGGACCTGAAGATCGAGGGCGCGGGCGAGTGGGCGATGGGAACGACGGCGAGCGACGTGATCGCGTGGACGTGGGACCGAGGGTCGCAGACGATCACGTTCGCGTCGGCGCGATCGGGGAGGGAGGTGGGAACGATCGGGGCGCGGGTGAACGACGGGTTGCGGGTGGTGCCGTTGCCCGACGGGGAGCGGGTGGTGCTGCTGTGGTCGGATGGCGGTCTGCAATGCCGATCGATGCGGAGCGGGGCGGTCGAGTGGGAGCGGCGGGACGTGATCGCGGGGCCGGGGCTGGGGGTGGACCCGACGGGCCGACGGTTGGCGTTATCGACGGACGTGCAGCGACGGGTGCTGGTGCTGGACGCGAGGACGGGGGAGGATGAGGTGCTGTTGGAGGCGGTGTGTTATCTGCCGCCGCCGTGCTTCTCGGCGGACGGGAAGATGCTGGCGGCGGGGGATCGGGTGTATGAGGTGGAGACGCGGCGGGAGTTGTGGCGAACGCAGGGGCAGTTTCAATCGTTCAGCGCGGACTCGAGGCGTGCGGCGGTGATTCGGGGTGGCGACGGCACGGCGGTGGCGCACATCGTGGACGCGCGGACGGGGGAGACTCGCGGGACGTTTGCGACGACGCTGTCCTTTACGTGGAGTTCGCCGGGGGTGGTGTTTCGAGCGGACGGGCAGGCGATCTTTGATCTGAACGCGCCGGCGGTGTTGAACATACGGGATGGGGAGACGCTGGACGTGGTGTCTACGGCGCTGGTGCGGGCGAACGCGGGGACGGTGCTGCCGGCGGGTTCGCTGGCGGTTTCGCCTCTGGACGGGCGGGTGATGGTGAACCTGGGCATGAAGGCGGGGACGCGGCTTTTTGACCCGAGGTCGGCGGGGGTGGTGTCACGGACGCCGGTGTGGACGGTGACGTCGTACGGGGCGGACTGCACGGAGGACGGATCGGTGGTGGTGAGATCGGACTGGGGGACGGTGTCGTGCATGGAAGGGGCGACGGGACGAGTGCGATGGCGGCGAGCGCTGGGGATCGCGGCGCACTACGCGGTCGGCGTGTCGCCGGATGGGCGACGGGTCGCGGCGGATGGGGTGGGTGGTCGGGTGCTGGTGCTCGACGCGCTGGACGGGCGGACGTTGGAAACAAGGGCGTCGGCGAGAGAAGCGGACGAGGTGGTGTCGCTGTCATGGAAGGAGGATCGATGGCTGGTGGTGGGGTACGACTCGGGATTGGTCGCGGTGATGGACATGGAGCAGGAGGAGGAGCCGGCGCGGGTCTTTGAGGGATTGCGCGGGCCGGCGGTGGGTGTGACGGCGAGCGTGCGGGCGGGGCGGGTGGTGGGCGCGACGGACGCGCGGGCGCGACGGACGGGGGCCGCGATCGCGGGGGGGGGGCGGGGTGAGTTCCGCGTGTGGAGGCTGGAGACGGGTGAGCAGGAGCATGTGGCGGACGTGGAGGGGGGCGTGATGTGCGGCGAGTTTGGCGAGGATGGGAGGACGTTGGCGGTGGGCGTGACGGGGGGCGTGGACGTGTGGGAGGTTGGGGCGTGGCGACGTGTGGGGGCGCTGCGGGGGGCGTCGACGCCGGTCCGGGCGCTGGGATGGGATCGCGGGGGACGTCGGCTGTGGGGCGCGTCGCAGAACGTGAAGTTGCACCTGTGGGACGCGACGCTGAGGGAGACGCCGGCGATCGCGACGTTCGACTTCATGGGGTCGCCCGTGCTGGATGTGGGGTTCTCGACGGATGATCGTCGGGTGACGCTGGTGAGCACGCGGGACACGCTGACGCTGGACCTGGATCAACCGAACGAGGAGGAGATGCGAGACCGAACGCGCTGGGCGCGTGCGGCGTCGCTGGCTCGGTGGGGGATGGAGGGCGCGAAGCGCGTGGACGAGGTGGAGGCGCGGCTTCGCGGGCGGACCGGGCTGGAGGCGGGGGATGTGGAGGACGCGATCGAGTTGGCGCGGCGGGTCGGGGTGCATGCGCCGACGTTGAACAGCCGGGCGTGGGAGGTTGTGGTCCAACCGTCGCGGACACGGGAGCAGTATGCCGAGGCGCTGGATCGAGCGCTCGGAGCGGCGGAGGTGCTGGCGGAGAACTGGGCGGTCCTGAACACGGTGGGCCTGGCGGCGTACCGGGCGGGCGCGTACGACGTTGGGCTCTCGAACCTGGCGCGATCGGACGAACTGGCGGAGCGGGCCACGGGGAGCAAGAAGGCGGCGAACGCGGCGATCCGGGCGATGATCGAGCAGGCCCGCGGGCGTGGTGAGGAGGCGCGGGCGGCGCTGGCGGAGGCGCGAGGGTTGCTCGAACGGGAGGGGAGCACGCTGCGCGACAGCACGCGGACGCTGGTGAACGAGGCGAGCGAGAAGGTGGAGAGGGGCGTCTTCCCACGAAAATGAGGGCGGCCCCGGAGCGGGAATCGCCCTCGCGTGGGGGCATGGAGGAAGGCGGGCTCAGCGGCGTGCGCCGATGGTCCAATCGGGGCGATCGGCCTGATCGGCCCAGCGCCGCATGTCGTTGACGTCGTCCCAGCCGAGGACTTCGACGTGGGAGTCGAGTTGAGCGGCGACGGCCTTGCCGGCGTGGCGGAGGGAGACGAAGCCGGAGTTGAGGCCCGGGGTGGGCGAGAAGCGGTCGTAGGCGTGGTCCCACTGGCGAGGACGGGAGGGAGCGAAGTATGGGGGGTCGACACGGAAGAAGCCCTCGGGTCGGCCGAGCATGGGGGCGAGGGGCTGGAGTTCGGCGCGAGCGGAGATGAAGGTGATGAGTCTGGAGGGGCGGAGGGCCTGGTCCATGGAGGAGAGATGGACGCGGCCGAAGAGGCGTTGGAAGACGGGGTCGAACTCCTGGAGGTGGTCGGTGCCGCCGACGAACGCGACGTTCATGCCGAGCGCGGGAAAGAGGCTGACGACGTAGTCGAGGTTGACGCCGACGGCGAGGTAGGCGTCGGCGTTGTCCCGCACATCTTTGAGGACACGAGGATCATCGTAGAGGGCACGGAAGTCGCCGCTGAAGTGGGACAGGAGGCGCCAGGGGTAGCGTTGGGCCTCGTGGCCGTAGAGGCGAGCGCCCTCGTTGTTGTAGACGGGCATGGAGCCGTTGATCCAAGCCTCGGGGGGGTAACCCGGGAGGATGCGATCGCGGGCCTCGTAGGAGTAGAGGTTGAAGGCGGCCATGAGTTGGTGAGCACTGGCCATCTCGCGGGTCTGTCGCGCGGAGGCGCGGGCCTTCCCGAGGGCGGGGAGCATGATGGCGATCAGGAGGCCGATCAGCCCGATGACGACGAGGAGTTCGATGAGGGTGAAGGCGGCGGGGAGGCGTCGCGCGGTCTGCGGACGTGGAGGAACGGACCAGCCAGCGGAGAGGAGGGCTTGGCGGGAAACGGGGACTGTGCCAAACATGGGAACCCCCTGTGTGAGGTTCGGCGCTTTCGGCGATCCGGCCCATCCCAGAAGCGCCCGAAAGCGCCATTTGTTGACTTTGTGATACTATACTCTGCTATTGAGGGAAGGGCAAGTTTTGCCGAGGAATAATCCTCGGAAAGAGAAGCGCCAGGAAGGCCCTTGGCGGGACAGGGAAAGGAGAAAGGTATGAAGATTTCGCGAGCAACGCGGGCGAGCGCGATGGGGTGTGTGATCGCGGCGTGGTCGCCGGTGTTTGGGCAAGTGGTGGAGGGGAGTTATGCAAGGCCGACGTTGGATCGGTGGATGTACCCGTTCAACAGCACGCCGGGCAATGAGCCGCTGGGGAAGTTGTTCGGCGCGATCCTGATCACGGGGTTTGACGATCGGGACGGGCAGTTTCTGCTGGGATTTGACACGTCGGGGATCGTGACGCCGGGGCTGCCGCTGGACACGTATCGGGTGCGGAGCCTGACGCTCCGAGCGACGGTGGGCATAGGCGGGCAGGCGCGGTATGACGCGACGTGGGATTCGGTGACGACGCTGTACGCGGACGGCGATCCGACGCAGACGCCGGATGGGGATGCGGGGAAGCCGGTGGAGGTGTTCGGGGTGGGGTATCGGAACAACTACACGGCGCTGACGTTCAACGAGTTCAGCGCGTTCAGTCAGGTGGGCGGATTCCCGCAGGAGGGGACGCGGAACTGCTATGCCGCGGAGGTGGACGCGGAAGGGCAGGTGGTGCGGGACATCTCGCGGCAGGTTCGGGAGCGCTTCGAGGCGTATCCGATGGCGATTGGGCAGACGGAGAGCGTGGTGCCGGGCGAGTTGATCCCGGCGGTGACGGAGTTGACGTTCCGGGTGGACTTGTGCTCGACGGGATCGCGACGCTACATCCAGCGTGGGTTGCAGCAAGGAAGGCTGATGTTCATGGTGACATCCTTGGCGCCGGCGCAGGGGGGTCCAGGCGGGGGGACGGGCGAGGTGATCTATCCGGAGATGTACACGAAGGAGAACGCGATCGCGGTGGCGTTGCAGGCCGAGCCGAAGATGGAGTTCGTGGTGAACATCGGGCGGCTGGCGGACGTGAACGGGGACGGAGGGGTGACGATCGACGATCTGCTGCAGTACTTGCAGTGGTATTCGGACGGGGTTCTGGAGGGGGACGTGACGGACGACTGCGGGGTGACGATCGACGACCTCTTGGTGTATCTCGAGGCGTATGAGCGAGGATGAAGGACGGTCGCGGCGGCGCGAGGGTGGCCCAGAACGGCGCCCGACGGGACGAGACCGCCCCGGGATTCGAGACCCGCGCTACGGCGTGCGCGGGCGGTGCTTGTGGAGAGTAACTTAGTGGGTGGGGGCGAGGCTCGCCGGGTCGGGTGAGGTGGCGGGCGCTTGGGGTGCAGGTCCGTTCGAAGCGAGGGAGCGGTGGCGGACCTTGCAGGCGATGATGAAGATGGCTTCGGCGATGGCCCAGAGGGCGACCCAGGTGCCCCCCCCACTACCGAAGCCGTAGGAGTGGAGCCCGGAGGCCATGAGGTAGTTGACGCCGTAGAAGGTCCAGACGATGAGGGCGAAGCCGATGACGGCGGAGGCGGCGAGGCCGAAGTCGCGGAGCCAGCGGATGTATCGAGCGTGGAGGACGGCGAAGTAGACGATGATGCTGATGAGGGCCCAGGTTTCCTTCGGGTCCCATCCCCAGAAGCGACCCCAGGAGTCGGCGGCCCAGACGCCGCCGAGGATGGTGCCGGCGGTGAGGAGGAAGAGCCCGATCTGGATGGAGCGGTAGGTCTGGACGATGAGGGGGTGGGAGGTGTGAGGGGGCGGCGTGGAGGTGGAGGCTTTTCGGGCGAAGAGGACCTCCTTGGCGAGGTAGATGTGCCCCAGAAGTGAGGCGACGGCGAGGATGCCGTAACTGGCGACGATGGTGAGGACGTGGACGATGAGCCAGTAGTTGCTGCGGAGGACCGCGGGGAGGGTGGTGGTTCGGCTTTCGAGGGGGACGAGGGCGGAGAAGAGGACGCAGAGTTCGGCGACGGCGACGCCGGCGAAGAGGTACCAGGCCTTGCGGTTGATGAGTTGGGCGACGAGGCCGAGGAGGATGGCGACGAGGCCCATCCAGAGGAGGGCCTCGTAGGTGTTGCTGACGGGCGCGCGGGCGAGGATCAGGACGCGGAGCGAGAGGCCCAGAGATTGCTCGGCGACGCCCCAGAGGGCGGCGAGGAGGGCGAGGGGCACGAGGACTTTGGGGGCGAAGAGGCGGGAGAGGCCGAAGAGGATGAGGGAGAGGGCGTAGGCGTAGGTGGCCATGCGCCAGGGGCGATGGTGGTTGTAGAAGGTCTCGAGGCGAAGGGCCTTGGCGGAGGCCTCATCGAGTTGTCCGGAGGCGTGGATGGCGTCGAGGAGATTCTGGACCGGGGCGGTGAGGTCGGCCTTGTCGAAGTAGGCGGCGGCGAGGGAGGACCAGGCGGCGCAGACGGGCTGGGTGCCGGGGTCACCGCGCATGGGCCCGGCGCGGAGGAACTCGCGCTGGCCGGGCTTGGGGACAACGGGGAGCGGGTTGCCATCGAGGAAGTCGGAGAGTCGCTTGATGGCGCCTTGCAGGTCGAGGGCGACGCGTTGGTCGCGCGTGGGCGAGTGGTTGGCGTTCTTTGCCTTGGCTTGCTGGTACTCGAGGAGGATCTTCTCGATGGCCTGGTTTCCGGTGATCTCGTTTGGGGCGAAGAAGCGTCGAGCGGGGTCGAGGCCGACCTTGGACTTGAAGGGCCTGCTCTCGATAGTGAGGAGGGTCTTGTGGACGACCTGCATGGGCTGGAAGAGGAGGTCGCAGAAGAGGACGATGTGGTGCTTGCCGGAGAAGGCGTCGGGGCCCTTTCCCGGGGCCCAACTGGTGCGACCGGTGAGTTGAGCGGCGAGGTTTCGGGCGAAGGTGTCGAGGGGCATGACACGGCCGCCGTCCTGGATGGGGATGGAGCCGAGTTGCTCCATCCAGGGCTCAGCGGGGACCTCGGCCCGGGTCATGGGCAAGAGGAAGAGGAGCGACACGAGGGTCAGCAGGAGGCGCGGCATGGTTCAACTCCATCGGCGCGAAGGGGGCGGGAATACCCGGGTGCCCCCAACTCAAACGCCGGCTGTAGAAGGTGATGAGGATTCCGATGCAGAGGGTGATGGACGAGAGGTACGTGAGGGTGAGCCCGGGGTCTTTCATGACGCTGAAGATGGAGACGTTGGTGCCCATGAAGCCGGACTGGTAGACCTTCCAATCGCGGAACTCGAGCGGGCTGTTCATGTGGATTTTGAAGGTCTCCTCGGGCTGGTTGGGTCGGGTGACGGTGACGTCGGACTCGTAGGCCATGGCCATTTCGGTGCCGGGGTAGTCGACTTTGGTGAACTTGTCGAGACGGATGGAGAAGGGGAGTTGGACGGTGCGAGGCCCGAAGCGGAGGACGAGCATGCGATCTCCGGTGGCGAGGGGGGCCATGGACTTCCAGGCGATGGCGAAGGGCTCCCGCTCGGCGCCGCGGGCGACGAGGAGAGCGGGGCGGGGCTCGACGGAGTCGGGCGCCTGGGAAAAGTGGGAGATTTGCTGGGCGTGGGTGAACTGGGCGCGGATGCAGACCTTGCGGGAACCGAGATCGAGGTTCCACGGAAATGTGGATGTGGGGGGGAGGGTGGTTTGGAGCCCGTCGGGCGCGATGTAGACGGCTTCGAGGGCGGGGGGCTGGCCGAAGAGGATGAGGGATTCGGGCGGCTTGCCGGGGGGGATGGAGTTGGGATTGAAGGGAGCGCCGGCGGGGAGGAGACGGATGACGAGGCCTTCGAGGAAGGCTGGCCCGCCCTTGGTCTCTTCGCCGACCCAGGAGCCTTTCTCGGCATCATGGGTAAAGGCAACTTCGACGGCGCGGTAGGGCTGGACGCCGTCGTCGCGGACTTCGAAGTGTTCTTCGGAGTTTTTCCAGCGTTCGAGGACGCGGACGGTGAGGTCGGCGAGTGGGTATTCGCCGGGATGGTGCGGCGCGGGGATGGAGGCGAGGACCTTGAAGTTGCCCATGTTGGGTTCGACGAGTTCGAGGATTTCCTCGTCGAGTTCCATGGTGCTGGTGGATCGGCCTTCGATGAGCCCGATGCGGCCTTCGACGCGGCCGAAGAGGGACCAGAATCCAGCGGCGATCATCGTGACGAGGCTGGCGTGGACGATGATGAAGCCGACGTGCTTTTTCTTCCAGGGGAAGCGGGTGAGGACGGCGAAGACGAGGCTGACACAGACAAGAGCCATGACGGTGATGAACCAGGAGGAGCCGTAGACGACGGCCTTGGCGACCTTGGCGCTCTGCGTGGATTCGAGGTAGGTTCCCCAGGCGAGGGCGGCGGCGACGAAGATGAGGATGGGCACGGCGAGTTGGATGCTGCCGAGCCAGAGGATGGCCCGCCCCCAGGGCGTGAAATGCCAGGCGAGGGAAGGTTTCATGGTGTCGTCCTTTCGGGTGGAGCGAGGAGGCTCGAGTGAAGGCGGAGCGATCGGGGAGGGTTCAAGTCGGGCGCCACGTCCAATCGAAGCGAGGAGACGGGGAGGGGTGCCAAGACGAGGAAGGGCGAGACCACGTGGGCGGCGACGAGTCTGCGGGGCACGAGGTTGACGTGGGCGCGAGGTGCGGGCGAGGGAGCGGGGGGATGGACGGGGCGTGGAGGCATGTCCGAGGATCCGAACCGTTTGTCACATTGAGTCGAGTCGGGCTGGGCGGCCGTTCACAAGAAGGATGCATGCAGAGCGAGGCGGATGGCTCATGGGTTGGCCGGCTGCGAAACCTTGGAGGTCTGGGAGGGAAGATCGTCGAGGGACAGGGAGCGAGCGAGGTCGATCATCTTCTCGCCCGGGAGATAGTCGGTGAGCACGACGCGTCGCACGCTCTTGAGGGAGGCGACGGTGGACGAGATGCGGGCCAGGTTCTCACGAATATCGCGGAAGATTTTGGCGAGGGTGGGATCGCCGGCGCTCTTGCGATCGAGGAGGCTGAGTTGGAAGTCGATGATGTTGAGGACGTTGTTGAGTTCGTGGTTGAGGGTGACGGCGAGGTGCTGCATCGCCTCGACCTTGCGTTTCTCATTGGCGGCGAGTTCGTCGGCGAGGCGGTTGTAGGCGTGGGCGAGTTCGGCGAACTCGTCGTGCTGGTCGGTGGGGACGCGGTGGTTGTATTGCTCCTGCCCGAGGCGACGGCTGGCCTGGACGAGATCGTCGATGGGTCGGAGGATCATCTGGGCGGTGCGGAGCAGGACCACGACGGTGATGTTCATCATCGCGAGCGCGGCGATGGTGAGCCCGATGATGAGGGTTCGGAGTTTTCGGCTGACGGCCTCCTGCTCGGCGGCGATGAACTCGCGCGCGGATTGGCCGAGTTGGAGGACTCGGCGCTGGAGGGTGAGCGAGTCGGCGGGGTGCACGGCGTTGGACTCGACGCTCCGGACGAAGGCGGGGAGGAGGTCGCGGACGCTGGCGTAGTCGGCGAAGGCCTTGGTGCCCGGCTCGCGGAGGTGGGGATGCTGGCCCAACTTCTGGAAATGGGCGTCGATCTCCCTCGCGAGGCGTCGGCGTTGATCGTCGAGCATGGAGGCGTGGGCTTGGAGGCTCTCGACGGAGGCGATGGCGAGGCTGAGGCTCTGCGTGCCGTTGATCATGGCCTTGGCGTCGGCGTTCATGGCGTCGAGGTCTTTGAGGACGCCCTGGAGGAGGACGATGGAGACGACGGCGCCGAGGACGAAGCCGAGGACGAGGACGCCGAGGCGAGCGAGCAAGCGTCTTCGCAGCATCGGGCGCCTCCGGGGGAAGGGATCGGGAGGAACCCGATCGGGTGGGAAGCACGGGAGGAAGGCCATGCGAGGGAACCGAACAGAAGGGCCTGGTGGGAAGGCCGGGACGAGGGCAGAGCGAACACCTATCTCGGGGCGCCGACGGCGTCGGGGGAGGGCTGGTCGGCGCGATCGAGGTCCTTGGGGATTTTGAGTTCTTCGAGTTTTCGGTAGAGGCTGGAGACGCCGATGCGGAGGTGCCTGGCGGTTTCGTTTTTGTCGTAGTTGTGGCGGCGGAGGCTGTAGATGATGTGCTGTCGTTCGAACTGGGTGATGGCCTCCTTGAGGTCTTCGTCGGAGTCTTCGCAAGCGTCGGGGGAGGCGAAGGGGAGGTCGGCGACGCCGATCTCGCGTCCATCGGCGAAGATGACGGCGCGTTCGATGACGTTTTCCAACTCGCGGACGTTTCCTCGCCACTCATGGTTGAGGAGGGCGCGCATGGCGGCGTTGGTGATGCCGAGGATGGGCTTGGTCATCTCGCGGGAGTATTTGTCGACGAAGTGGTGGACGAGGAGGGGGATGTCATGGCGGCGCTGTCGGAGCGGCGGGATGACGAGGCGGACGACGTCGAGGCGGAAGAGCAGGTCTTCGCGGAACTTTCCTTCCCTGCACATGGTTTGGAGGTCTTGGTTGGAGGCGGCGACGATGCGGACATCGACGGGGCGGGGGCGGGTGTCGCCGACGGGGATGACGACGCGCTCCTCGAGGACGCGGAGGAGGGAACTTTGGACGCTGAGGGGGAGGGTGGAGATTTCGTCGAGGAAGAGGGTCCCGCCGTTGGCGGCTTCGAAGTAGCCGATGCGATCCTTGACGGCGCCGGTGAAGGACCCCTTGCGGTGGCCGAAGAGTTCGAATTCGATGAGGGATTCGGGGATGGCGCCGCAGTTGACGGCGACGAAGGGCTTGTCGCGGGTGATGCCGTTGTAGTGGATGGCGCGGGCGAAGAGTTCCTTGCCGGTGCCGGACTCGCCGATGATGAGGACGCTGCTTCGCACGCTGGAGAGTTTGCGAGCGAGGTCGAAGGCGCGGGTCATGGCGGGAGATTCGCCGATGAGGTTGTGGAAGTTGCTGGAGGCGGCGAGTTGCTCGGTGAGGATGTGCTGGTCGCGGCGGAGTTCGCCCAACTCGATGGCGCGCTGGACGCGGACGAGGACATCGTCGAACTGGACGGGCTTAAGGAGGTAGTCGGTTGCGCCCTCGCGCATGGCGCCCACGGCGCTCTCGACGGTGCCGAAGGCGGTGAGGATGACAACGGGCGTCTGCGGGGCGAGTTGGCGGAGGTGGCGGAGGAGTTCCATGCCGTCCATCTCGGGCATGCGGAGGTCGGTGAGGACGAGGTCGAAGGGGCGGTTGAGGGCGAGTTCGTAGGCCTCCTTGCCGTGCGCGGCCTGGGCGACCTCGTAACCCTCCTGCTGGAGGAGTTCGACGAGGGATTCACGGAGGAGTTTTTCGTCCTCAACGACGAGGATGGATTTTCGAGGGGTGCGCTCCATTCAAACTCCGGGAAAGGGGCTTACTTGGCGAGGGGCTGGAGGTATTGCTCGGGGATGGTGACGCCCGGGCGTTCGAAATCCCAGAAGATATTGACGATCCAGTAGCGTTGGCCGTCCTTGAGGATCTGGAAACTGGCGATGCCACGAACGTAGGGTGTGGGATCGTCCTTGGATCGGCGCGATTCGTAGGTGCTCCAGACGTGGGCCATGGCGCCGAACTCTTCGGTCTTGCGGGAGACTTCGCGGTCCATGAAACCACCCTTTTCGAAGTATTTTTTGTTGGAATCGACATACTCGCGAGGGGTGTTGACGGAGGCGCCGACCGCGCGGGTGCTGGCGGGTCGAGAGGCGACGAGTTGGGCTTTGGGGAGGAAGAGGGAGAGGAAGCGGTCCCAGTCGCGCGGGGTGTTGGGCTCGCCGGCGGTGGACTCGTAATAGGCCTTGATGAGGGCGTCGATGGAGGCGACATCCTCGGGCTTGGGCTTGGGCCAGGTGGCGTCGAGTTTGGGGATGGAGGGATGATCGACGGCGGGATGGTCGGCGAGGGGGTCGGCGGGCTTGGGGGCGGGTGCGGGTTGGTCCTTGGTTGGAGCCTTCGTGGGCTGCTCCTGCTCGGCGAAGCCGAACAAACCACCCAGTCCAAAGAGGCACGCGGCCAAGGTTGCAAGACGGTTCATCGGTCTACCTCCGGGCAGAAAGGGTCGAGCCATCGATCGGTACGCGTGAGGACCTCTGCAAACACGGTGCCCGCGGATGATGACCATAGCCGCACGATACACCAGTTCCGATTCTCAATACTGAGAACCATTCCCAATCTTGATTCCAAGAAGTGAGAAGTTGGGGTGCGAAGCGTGGCGTTTGAGGGCCCCACGACTGGCACAAGACGTGCATGGGAGTGGAGTGGAATCGAACGAACGAAGCCTGCGCGGGCAGGCCGACGGATGGCGTGGCGGGTCGGTTGGGGCGACGGGGGAACACACCGGGGTGATGGATATGCTCCACCAGCGCCCGATGAACGTGAAGGAGAGCCCATGAGTGGGTTGTTGGCCCGAATCGGACTCGGCACGTGGAGACGACGGCTGTACGCGCTGGGGATCGGGCTGGTGGTGTTCACGGTGTTGAGCGTCGGGGCGGTGGAGGCCACCTCGACGGCGTCGTTCTGCAACTCGTGCCACATCATGGAGCCGTACTACGACAGTTGGAAGCACAGCGCGCACAAGAACGTGCAGTGCGTGAAGTGCCACATCGAGCCGGGCGTCGAGAACTTCTTTGCGGCGAAGTTCAACGGGCTTGGGCAGGTGGTGGACGACATCCTGCATCGAACGTCGATGAAGCCGTCGGCGGCGGTGGGCGCGTTGGCGTGCATGCGATCGGGGTGTCACGATCCGGAGAGGGTGCGGGCGTACGAGAAGGCCTCGGGGTCGTACCTGTTCAAGCACGCGAAGCACATGGACCTCGAGTACGCGGGGATCAAGGTGGGGTGCAGCACGTGCCACTCGCACGTGCAGGGGAGCGAACACTTCGAGGTGAACACGAACGTGTGCGTGACGTGCCACTTGCTCGAGAGCGGGCCCGTTGCGCCGCTGGCGTCGAACGGGGACAAGACGCGGACGCTGATCCGCATGGGCGTTCGATCGTCGCTCGAGGAGCCCGCGAGCAAGGCGGGAGCGGGCCCCACGGGGGCGACGCCGACGACGGACTGCGTGAAGTGCCACAACGCACCGGTGGGGACGCTGGTGCGAGGGGACCTGAAGATCAACCACGCGGACTACCTGGCGTATGGGGCGAAGTGCGCGTCGTGCCATCGCCACGCGACGGAGGCGCCCGTGCCGATCGAGAGCGGGCAGTGCCTGCGATGCCACAGTTTTGGGCTTGAACGGGCGCAAACGGCGGCGGAGGCGCACCGGACGCACTTGCAGGGCAAGCACAAGATCGAGTGCTTTGATTGCCACGGGACGATCCACCACGGGCCGGCGGCGCAGCAGGCGAGGATGGAGACGCTGGACTGCCAGCGATGCCACACGGACCAGCACCACATCCAGCGGAAGACCTATCTGCACGCGAATGGGGTCGGCGCGGACGCTGATCCGCACGCGGCCCAGAGCGCGATGACCAAGCCCGCGGACGAAACCAACCCGATGTTCTTGGCGCACGTGGACTGCAACGGCTGCCACGTGAAGGAGCGGGCGGTGTCGACGAAGCCGGACAGCGGGGCGAAGGTGACGGCGGCGTCGCCCGAGGGGTGCAACGCGTGCCACAAGCCGGGCTTTGGAGAGAAGATGATCCCGCTGTGGCAGCGGACGACGCGGCAACTGTGGGAGCAGGTGTCGGAGCAACTGGAGAAGAAGCAAGGGCAGCCCGGGATGAGCGACGAGACGCTCGCGGAGGTCGGGCGGATCCTGACGCAGGTGCGTGTGGATGGAAGTTGGGGGGTGCACAATCCCCGCTACACGCAGAAGTTGCTGGAATCGGCTCGGAAGATGCTGAACGAGCCGCCCGGCGCGGGCTCGGGCGGAGGTTCGCCATGAGGCTGCTCGTGGCGATGATGCTGCTGGCGGTTCTGGGCGCGCCCGCGGTTGGGCAGGTGAAGCCCACGACGCGCACGCCCGACTGCACGGCGTCGGGCTGCCACGCGGCGGAGATTGATCGACCCTTCCTGCATGGACCGAACGCGGTGCACGCGTGCGACACATGCCACAACTATGTGGATGAGAGCGCGCACAGGTTCGAGTTGAAGCGGAAGGGGGCGGACCTATGCCGATTCTGCCACATCAACAAGGAGGGGACGGAGGGGCTGGTGGTGCATGAGCCGGTGGCGAAGGGGGAGTGCTCGGCGTGCCATGATCCGCACGGGGCGAGCAACCGGCTGATGCTGAAGAAGGACACGACGGCGCCGTTGTGCATCACGTGCCACAAGGAGACGCTGAAAGGCAAGAACGTGCATAAGCCGGCGGGGGAAGACTGCACGGCGTGCCACAAGGCGCACACGGCGGACCACGCGAAGTTGCTGACGCTGGAGGTGAAGTCGCTGTGCGTGAGTTGCCACGATCCGGTGGCGAAGACGGCGAGCGGGGCGGCGCACCCGCACGAGCCGATGAAGCAGGGGGATTGCCTGCAGTGCCACACGCCGCACGCGTCGGACCACGTCCGGGCGCTGACGGCGTCGCCGCAGTCGCTGTGCACGTCGTGCCACAAGGAGATCGGGGAGAAGTGGCAGGGCGTGAAGCGAAAGCACGCGCCGATGGGGGATGACCGCTCGTGCCTGAACTGCCACGTGGCGCACGGGTCGTCGCACGCGAAGCAACTGACGGACAAGCCGGTCGCGACGTGCCTGGAGTGCCACAAGAAGGCGATCGTGGTGGACAAGACGTGGACGGTGGCGAGCGCGGCGGAGATCGGGATGGACACGCTGCACAAGCATGGGCCGGTGAAGGAGCAGAGTTGCTCGGCGTGCCACACGGTGCACGGCGGGGACATGGATCGCCTGCTGACGCAGCCGTATTCCCGCGAGTTCTACCAGCCGTTCACGGAAGCGGCGTACGCGTTGTGCTTCCAGTGCCACAAGAAGGAGATGCTGCTCTCGACGGGCGGGGCGGACCAGACGAAGTTTCGAGACGGGGACCGCAACCTGCATCTGGTGCATCTGGACCGTGGCAAGCAGGGGCGGAGTTGCCGGGCGTGCCACCCGCCGCACGCGAGCAAGCACGACGAGATGATCGCGGAGTCGGTGGCGTTTGGGAACTGGGCGCTGCCGCTGAACTTCAAGGGGACGGCGACGGGGGGGAGTTGTGCGCCCGGCTGCCACAAGGCGGCGGGGTATGACCGTGAACAGGCGGTGGGAAAGACGCCGATCCTGAGCCCGATGCCCACCGTGTCACCCGCAACGTCGCCCGGGGCCACCTCGACGCCGGGCAGCGCCGGCGGAGGAGGCGCTGCACCTCCGACTGCACCGAACAAGTCATCGCGTTCGCGTGACTGAGGAGGGCGTGGTCACGGGGGCGGCGGGAGGTCCACGGGTGGTTGATTCCACTCCGTCGTTGACGAATGTGGAGGGTGTCGGGCGGGACGGGGAGTGGACTTGAAGCGAGAGGGAAAGGACCAGCCTAGTAGCGCTCGGGCGCATGCTCTTCGCCGTGGCAGTTGAGGTAGCACTCGCCGCGGAAGGAGCCGAGATCGCGGAACTCGAGACGTCCGGTGGACCGGCTTGGACGCACGATGGCGGTGTCGAAGTTGATGAGGTTGGAGTTGTTGGTGGCGTTGCCTTGGGTGGAGGCGATGCCGTGGGCGTCGTGGCATGCGGAGCAGGGGGTGCGGTGCTCGACGATGTGCTTGCGATGCTGCTTGAACGAGCGATCGGAGAGGATGCTGGCGCGGTCGTGGCAGCGGTAGCAGAGGGCGTAGGCGGCGGCGCTCTCGTTGGTGAAGTCGGCGGTGTCGTAGCGGGCCGAGAGGAGAGGGATGACGTTGGACCCGTGGACGCCGTCGGGCCCGGAGGCGCCCGCCGTCCGACCCGAGTCGGAGTTGTGGCAGTCGGAGCAGGCGATGATGGAGGAGGTGGTCATGCCGGGACGAAGGCTCGGGACATTGGGATTTCGCCCGGGCGCGGCGACGGGGTGGTAGGAAACGGCGGCGGGGTTGAACTCGAGACGCGTGTTATTCTGGACGATCCGGCGGGGGATGAGCGGCTGGCGAGAGGTGTTGTCGGCGTGGCACTTGAAACAGACCTCGTACTCGTTGGTGGCGACGGCGAGAGGCGAGCCCGAGAGCGAGAGCCCGGATTGGCGACCGAAGTTGGGGGGGATGGAGGGCGGAGGGACGGAGCCGTGGCCCATGGTGTGAGGATCGTGGCAGTCGGCGCAGTTGGCGTGGGCGCTGGCGGGGGCGGGCGGGTCCATGGGGCTTGCGGTGTCGTGGGTTGAGATTTTCTGGAGATCGGCATGGACGTTGGGCGCGCCGGGGACGCTCCCGTTATGGCACGACGTGCAGGTGGCGGCGACGGTGGCGCCCTTGAGGAGGTAGGGCCCGCTGGGGGCGGAGTGGGGTTGGTGGCAGGCGGCGCAATCGGTGTGGGCGGCGACGGTGGTGGTGCCCATCTGGTGGCAGGTGTTGCACAACTGCGAGGCGGTGTTGGGCATGACGAGGAACTTGCCGAAGGCGTTGTTGTGGGCGTCGTGGCAACTGGTGCACTGGAGTTCGGCGTTGGCGTCGAGGCGGATCTGTGGCGGAAGTTGGGAGGGGCTTCGGAGTTTGAGATCGCGTGCGGCGAGGGCGGGGTCGAAGCGGAAGGAGATGGGGTGATCGTCGCGGAGGTCGGTGCCGAGGTGCCCGCGGCCCTGGGGCATGGTGGTGACGCCGCCGCTCATGAGGATGGCGGAGTCGCGGGAGACGACGTTGCCGAGGGCGATGGTGCCGTCGTGGCAGGAGAGGCACATCTTGGAGGCGCCGGTGGGCTGGCCCGGGAGCGCGTCGAGGGCTCGGCTCTGATAGATGGCGTAGGCGTCAACGGGGGTGAGGCGATTCCAGAGCGGGCGGATGGGTGAGGCGTTGTGGGGCGCGTGACAGAAGATGCAGACCTGGTCTTCCATGACGGCGCGAACGGCGCCGGGGCCGGTGGCGGAAAGGTTGTGCGCGCTAGTGACGACGCTGACCTGCTGCGCGCCGGCGAGGGAGAAGGCGAGGGTGCTGATCGAGATAAGGAGCGGACCTCGGGTCATGGTGCATCTCCAGACTGTGGAACGGGGACCTGATCGAAAGCCTGCACGCGCTTGTTGTAGGAATCGGCGACCCAGAGGCGTCCGGTCGAATCGAGGTGCAGGCCGACGGGGAGCCAGAACTCGCCCGGTCCTCGTCCCTCGCGGCCGAAGGACATGAGCAGGGTGCCGTCGGGCTGGAAGACCTGGACGGCCTCGAAGTTGGCGTCGGCGACGAAGACGCGGCCCGCGGCGTCGGTGGCGATGCCCTTGGGTTGGGCGAAGTAGCCGGGCATGTCGCCCTTGCGGCCCCATTGGGCGAGCGGAGCGAGATCGGCGTCGAAGACCTGCACGCGGAAGTTGAGCGAATCACTCACGAAGAGGCGTCCTTGGGCATCTTGCGTGATGTAGGTCGGGAAGTTGAACTCGGCGGGCGCGCCGCCGCGACGCCCGACGCGCTGGAGGAGATCGCCCCGGGCGTCGAGGGCGACGATCTGATGGGCGGCGGAATCGACGACGACGAGTCGTTCGCGAGGGGCGTCCCAGAGGATGCCGCACGGGCGGGTGAGGTAGGCCTCGCCGATGGTTCGGGTGACCTTGCCGTTGGCATCGAAGACCACGATGGCGTGGGCGGAGGCGTCGGAAACGAGCAACTCGGCGGTGGCGGGGATGAAGGCGAGCGCGACGGGGAGCCCGAGGAGCGATTCTTGTCCCTT
Organism: uncultured Phycisphaeraceae bacterium; assembly: GCA_964543905.1. Classification (GTDB taxonomy): domain Bacteria; phylum Planctomycetota; class Phycisphaerae; order Phycisphaerales; family UBA1924. Next base: position 115,827 of record CAZIZO010000004.1, on the reverse strand, counting down.
CGAGGGCCAGCGCTGGTAGCGTCGAGAGGAGAGATCGAAGACATGGACGGCGCGTGCGCCGGAGTCGGCGACGAAGACGCGGGACTCGTGGGCATGGACGGCGATGGGGCTGATCATGCCGGGCGCCACTTCTTTTCCGAAGATGGCGTCGCCGAGTCCGCCGAGCCCACCTCGGGAGGCCTTGAGGTCTTGCTCGGCCTTGAGTTGCCCGACGTAGCGCACGCGCGGGGGATCGGGGGGAGAGGGCCATTGGTGCACGCCCTGGGCGGGATCGAAGATGAGCCCGGGCGTGGACGAGCATGCGGACAGGAGCAGCGTGAGCAGACCGACGGCGGCGAGGCGCGCGTGGTCATGCGGGCGAGGTCGCATGGGTGAGAGCGCGGGGAGGAGAGGCGTCCTGGGCGTCATGGGCGTCATGGCGTGTGTTCCTAGAAGTTTCGCTTGAAGCCGAAGACGAAGGTCTGGGAGAACGTATCCACGACGTCGCCGTCGAGGAGGGCGTTGCGAACGGAGGCGTAGATGGTGGTTTGTCCTTTTCGCCAGTTGATCTCGGCGTCTTCCTCGAAGCCGCGGAGGTGACCGTTGAAGCCGCTGCGTTCGTCGCGGAACTGGAGGCGGAGCGAGACGTCGAAACTCTCGGCGAAGCGGTGCGAGATGCGGGCGCTGACGCGATTGAGTTCGATGCGATTGCCCGTGTCACGATAGACGATCTCCTCACGCGTGGCGCTCGCGTTGACGGCGGAGTATCGGCTCAGACGGCGGTCGAAATGGGCCTCGAAGCGGTTGGCGTCGTAGCCCTGCACCGTGCTGTCGCGGATCTCGCGTTCGGCTTTGAGGCGAAGATCACCGAGGAAATAGTCCATGCCGAACTGGAGCGCCTGCACGTCGTCGAGGATGAACAAGGACGGGTCGTTCGCGTTGAGTTGGTGTCCGACATAGCGGTAGATGAAGTAGGGGGAGAGGCCCTTGGCCCAGGTCTCTTCGAGCGTGTATCGCACGGAGAGCGTGACGGTGGAGGTGTCGATCTGGTTGGAGGGCTCGGGTCCCACGTCGAAGCGAATGCGGACGGCCTGCCCATCGGCGATCGCGCCGCCGACGATGCGGCGGAGTTCGATGCGATCGGGGAAGGATTGGAGGGTGTAGTCGAACCCCTCGGAGAAGGTTCGCAGACCGGCGGCGTCGCGGACGACGACGGAGGCGGGGATGACGTTGCGCTGGCTGATGGTGAGGGGGAAGGGATCGCGGAAGACGTAGGAGCCTTCGGGGATGGCGACGATCGTGCCGCGTTCGCCGTTGTTCTGGCGGCTGTACCCGGCGCCGAGGCTGGCGTCGAGGCGTCCCTTGGGGACTTTCTTGGTGTAGTCGAGGTTGCCCTGGGCGAAGAGTTCGTCGGCGATGAACTCGTTGGGAATCTGCTGGCGGCTGGCGCCGAGGGTGGCGCTGCTGACGAGGCTGTCGAAGAGACGATGGCGGGCGGTGACGCTGCCGCGGGCGAGGCGCTGGTCCTGCCCGGAGAGTTCCTGGTTTTCGAGGACGAGGTTGTAGCGGGTGTCGAAGCGGGGGGTGTGCTTGAGCAACATCTGCTCATCGAGGCGGAGGACGCGTTGCGAGGCGTTGCCGCCCTGGTCGTAGACGCGGAGCATGGATCGGAGGTTGTGCTTTTCCTCCGGGCCGAAGTCGACGGTGTGGGTGAGGGTGGCGTCGTGGCGGGTGTAGGAGTTGGCCCCGATGCGAGACTGCTGCTCTCGGATGTCATCGACGTTGTAGTCGAAGTTGAGGTTCTGGTGGGTGCCGACCTGGGCGTTGCTGTGGATGGTGGCGGTGTCCTGGATCAGGCCGAAATCGGAGAAGCCGGTGGGATCGCGTTCTTCCTGCTCGCGGTGAAAGTAGGCGAAGGAGGTGGGCGCGATGGAGGAGCGGACCTGGGTGGTGATGCCGGACTCGGTGGTGATGGTCTTGAGGGAACCGCCGAACTCGCGGTAGAGGAGTTGCTCGTCACGGCGGGTGTAGATGTTGGTGGGCGCGGGCCCTTCCTGCAAGATCAGGGCGTTGAGGTCGTAGAGGTTGGCGAAGGAGCCCTCGTGCGTGTTGAGCCCGGTGGTGTCGCTGTCGAGGAAGATGTCCTCGAGCCCGAGTTTGACCATGCCCGTGACGTCGATGAGGTTTTTGTGCCCGATGAAGGCCCGGCCCGAGAGGTCGAGGGTCTCGCGCAACAGGGTCTCGGTGTCGGTGAGGGTGGGGATGCCGTCCTGACGGCGGCGCTCGCGGCGTTGCTGCGCGAGGAGGTCGAGGGTGGCGTTCCAGTGGTCGAGTTCGAACCACTTGTAACCCTCTTTGCGCTCGCCGACGACGATGGGACCATCGCCTTGCGCGATCTGGGCGCCGGCGGACCCCGCCGACAGCAGGAGCAGGAGGATGGCAAGAGAGGATGAGGCGCGTGGAGCGTTCACGAGCCCTTTCCGGGCGGCACGACGGGCCGCTCACGAAGGAAATAGGGCTGATCGCCGCCGTGCCCGGTATGGCAATCGAGGCAACTGCGGGTGGCCTCGGCGTGCTCGGGGACGACGGTGGCGCTCAGGAGCGAGGAGTCGTGGCATTGGGCGCAGACCTTGGTGGGGACATCCCGCAACAGCGCGGCGAAGGCCGACTCGTGCGGATGATGGCACCACATGCACGCGCCGGCGGCGACGGGTCCGTGCATCCGCTCGTGCTCGGTGGGCACACCTTCGTGGCACTTGAGACAGAGGCTCGAGTCGTTTTTGTTCAGCCGCTTTCGCCCGCCGTGGCAGTCGGAGCACTGCTCCTTCATGAATGGCTCGTGGGACGAGTAGGTGGGGCTGACGCGGAGGTTGGCGGGCTTGCCGTCCTCCCCGACTTGGGCGGCCCGGATGGCCTTTGGGTCGGGCACGCCATCGAAGAAGAGGGAGAGGGTCTCGTAGTCCTTCTCGATGGAGCATCCGCTCCAGGCCAGGATGAGGAGCGAACCCGCACAGAGTCCGGCACCCCAACGGGCGCGCTTGCTCAGACGGGCGATTCGATCGAGAACACTTCCCATCCTGTTCCATCCACGACGGTCGTCGCTCGGACCTTACTTCGGCTTCACGGCGGGCGCGTCTGTACCCGGGGCAACCTCACCATCGGGGGTGGGTTCGGGGGTCGGTTCCTCGTTCGCGACGTTCTGCATCTGCAGGCGTTCGGGGGAGGGGCTGGCGTCCATGCCGCTGTGCACCGGGGCGGCGGCGGCGGCGATCTGTTCGGCGGTATACCCGGGCTTGAGTTCGCCGTAGGCGTAGAGGCTGACCTTGTTTCTGCCGAACTGGTTGGAGACCACGACGATCCGCTTGGCGGCGAATCCCGGGTGGATGAGGTCAGCAAAGAGGTCCATGTCGCTCTCGTTGACGGCGACACCGGCGGGCAGATTCATCGCGCCCGGGAAGTCGCCCGCGGCGCCAAAGTGCATCAGGATCTGCTTGTCCTTGTTGAACATCTGCACGTTCTGGAACGCCGCATCGACGACGTAGATGATCCCCTCGTGGTCCACCGCGACGTGCTTGGGCCTGACGAAGCACCCGACGGCGTCGCCCAGCGTCCCGGCGGACCAGACGAAACTGCCTTCGGGGCTGAACTTCTGGAGGACGCAGCGCATCATGTCGACGACGTAGACATTCCCCTCGCGATCGGTGGCGACGCCCAGGGGAAGGCGGAACTGCCCATCGGCATCGCCGACGCTCCCGATTTTCCCGATCCGTTGGCCGTCGCGTCGGTTGAAGATTTCAACGGTCTGCGTGCCCATGTCGGCGACGTAAAGGCGATCGCCGAACGTCGCGAGGGCGGAGGGTTTGAACTTGGGGTGTCCGATGATGCGTGAGAACTTCTCGTTGGCATCGAAGACGAGGACGGCGGCCTGCTCGTTGTCGGCCACGTAGATCATGCCGTCGTCGGCGATGGCGACGGCCACGGGATTCTTGAGTTGGGTCACGCCCGAGATGCCGATCAGGCGGGTCTGCTTCTTGCGAAGGTCAAGGACGGCGAGGGCGTTGCTGCGGATGTCGCAGACGTAGATCTTGCCGTTCTTCATCGCGACGCCATAGGGCTTGACGATGGCGGCGCCACGGGCGGCGTCGGTGCCGAAGACGATCTTGTCGAGCGCGGTTTCCTTGGACGGCGCGACGTCGTTGCTTCCGCCGTAGGACTTGATGAACTGCACGTAGGGCTTGTTGGGAAACTGTGGCCAGAAGGCGTAGGTCGTGGGCGTGGCGGCGGGCTTGGCCGCGCTGGGCGAAGACGCGCAGCCGACGAGGAGCGAGGCGGACGCGACCGCGCCGAGGGCGAGGGCGCGGGTGAGTTGGGCGAGAACGGTTGCACGACGTGGCATGGCAGGCTCCAGAGAAGGGCGGAGGCTGAGAAACTTGCAAAAGTTATGCCACACACACCTTGCGAAGGCGACGAGGCGAAGGTGCGTGCGCTCGAGGTGGGGAATCTGGGCCCCAAAGCAGTTCGCCCCAGCGCCAAATCCCAGAGGGGGAATGCGCCGGGGCGAATACGGTCAGCGTGCCTCAGTGTTGTTGGGCCGCTGGCGATCTGCGTGTGCGACTTACTTGATGTGGCAGGTCAAGCAGAGGTTGGAAGACTGGTTGCTGAAGCGGAGCATGTGCCCGAAGTTGCCGGTGTTGTGGACGGTGTGGCAGGTGGTGCAGCCGACGACGTATTGCGTCGTGCCGGTGGAGTCGACCCAGTCACGCAGGCGGAGCGTGCGCCCGGCGAAAACGACGCGGTGGTTGGCATCCTGCGGGTTGAAACTGGTGCTCGGCGCGGTCGGGTAGATGGCGTCTTTGCCGATGGGGTGATCGTCGCGCAAGTCGGTGCCGATGCGAGCGCGCCCGGGGATGAAGTTATTGCCGGTCATGCCACCGAAACTATCCAAGGCGACGGTCCCGTCGTGGCACGACATGCAGAGGCGGCTGCGGGCATCGATGTCGGCCTCGGCGGTGCCGGAACTGCCGTCAAAGAGGGTGTAGGTCGCGGTGGTCAGGGCGTGGTTGTTCAGCGGGGCATAGGGCCAAGAGCCAACGGCAAAGTGCGGGGTATGGCACGGCTTGCAGATTTCGCCCCCGGACCATGCGTAACTGCTGAAATCGTGTCCGGAGTTCACGATCTGGCCCGAGGCACCGGAGACGGCGACGCCCGCGAAGGCCACCGCAGCCAGGATGATGGAGGTGCGAGTTTTCATTTGTGATCTCCTTTCCGAGTTGCGGGCCGGTTCGTATCCCGGTGGGGACTTTCGTTTTCTGGGGTTCCCGGCACACCCGGGTTCCCGCCAGCCGCTCGTTCGGTCACGCCCTACTTATGGCAAGCGACGTGCCAGGCCGCATTCGACCAGACCCCCGTTTTTTTGAGCGCGGCGAAGGATCAGAAAGTTGCCCGAACGGATCATTCCCGATACTGAGAAAAAGCGCTCGTTCGGATTCTCAATCTCTGCAATCACGCCTCGGACTCGAAAAGCGTGGAGGACCCCGGCCGATGCAGCCAGCATGAGGGGTGGAACGTACGGACAGCGTGAGGGGACCTACGCACGCGGGTGGACGGGCCGAACGCGTTCGCTTGGGGTTGGGGTCGGAGTCATCGCGGTCGTCGTCCTTCTCGGACTGGCACGGGGCGAGGGTGTCGAGACGCCCGATCGTGGCGCACCGAGCGCCAAGGTCGAGGCATCCTCGGCCTCGTGCATCACGTGTCACCAGATGGACCACGTGTTGTCGCATCCGATTGGAGTTCGGCCTCGCGGGTCGGTGCCTCTCACCCTTCCCTTGGAAGAGGGGAAGGTTGGATGCATCACCTGCCATGATCCCGCCTTGCACCGGCAGACCATACGAAGTTACGCGCTGCGTGAGGGGATGGAAGGTGCGGGGCTGTGTCGGCAGTGCCATGGTGACGGGGCGGGATCGCATCCGCACGCGCGAGGGGGCTTTCGGGCCCACTTGGCCGCGAGCACGACGCGCTCGGGCGCGGGGGTTGGAGGGTTGGACTCTGAGAGCCAGACCTGTATGTCATGCCACGATGGGTCGCTGGCGAGTGATGCGGGAAGCCATCGCCGGTTCACGAGCATGGGGGAAGGGAATACGGAACACCCGGTCGGGGTAGCGTATGTTGGAGGCGGGAAGAGACTCTCGGAGATGCGACTGATCCCCACCTCACGCCTTGATCCACGGATTCGGCTGTTTGAGGGCAAGATGGGGTGCGGGTCCTGTCACAGCCCGTACTCGCGGACGCCCAGCAAACTACTTATGAGCAATGCCGGGAGCAAGTTATGCCTGAGTTGCCATGAGGATCGGTGATCCTGGGCGGACATTCTCAATGGTGAGAAAGGCTCTCAGGAGTTGTTCTCGGGAATGAGAGAAGGAGGACGGGCGGGCCGACGGGCGCTGTGCCTTGCGTGGCACGCGGGTTGCCGATCTTTCCAGTTGAGGGAGGACGCCAACGTGCGCGCGCGGGTAGTGACATATTCGGTCTGGATCGGGGCGATCGTTTCGACGGCGACGGCGGCGGCGCTGGCGATGTGGTACGCGCCTGCGGAGGGCGAGGGGGGCCTGGTGCCCAAACTGTTCTACGTGCATGCGCCGGCGGCGATGGTGATGTTCGTCGCCTGCTTCCTGTCGTTCGTGGGCGGGCTCGCGTACCTGTGGCAGCGGAAGAGTGCGTGGGAGTCGCTGGTGGTGGGCGGGGCGGAGTTGGCGGCGTTCTCGAGTTCGCTGGTGTTGGTCACGGGCATGCTCTGGGGCCGGATCGCGTGGGGCGAGTGGTGGACGTGGAGCCCGCGGCTGACGTTCAGCCTGATTCTCTGGTTGCTCTACGTGGTCTTTCTGGTGGCGCGCCCGATGGTGGCGGCGTCCGAACGTCGGGCGCTCTGGAGTGCGGCGTTTGCGGTCATCGCCTTCCTGGATGTGCCGCTGGTCTATCTCTCGGTCAAGTTACTCCCCGACATCCACCCGGCACAGATCACGCTGGTTCCGGCGATGCGTGTGACGTTGTACGCGTCGATCGTGGCGTCGGCGTTTCTGTCGGGGGTATTCCTCCTTGCGGCGTGCATTCGGAGACCACCCGCGGACGCCCCGCTGCCCCCGAGCATCAGCGTGGCCTGAAGCCTCCCACCGCTCACGGATCGAACGGGTGGCGTGGGCACATCCGCCATGAGATGAAGCAAAGAGACCTCGCGCCGAGCGCGAGGTCTCTGAGTGCGTGACGTCACGTGGCGTGGACTTAGCGACGTCGGCGTGCGGCGCCGAGGCCCGCGAGCCCGAGGAGGGCGAGGGCGCCGGGCGCGGGGATGAGGGTGAGTTGGTCCTGGGCGCGGGTGCCGTTCTCGTTGTAGAGGTTCATGACGCGGACGTTGCCGAGGCCGCGGCCGTACCAATCGCCTCCGGGTGCGACGGCGGCATTGGCGAGGGCGACGAAGGCGTTGTTGGCGCCACCTTCTTCGTCCTCGATGAACCAGATGGCGCGCTGGAGCGCGCGGGCGGTGCTTTCGCGGGTGCCGCCGTAGTTATAGATCCCGAGGGCGCCGGTGCGGAAAAGGGTGTACAGGTAGGCGGTGCGGGGATCGAGGGGATCAAAGCCGGAGGGATCGCCCCCACCGACGGCACCGGTGTTGAGCACGACGGTGAAGATGTTGCCGGGGCGGAAGTGCTCGTTGTACTCCATGCAGAAAGTCTGGAAGGAGTCGGCGGACAGGTCGCCGGCGAGGCCGGTGAGCCCGACGTTGCCGCTGAGGGGTGTGGCGGTGAACTCGCCACCCACGCCCGCGGAAAAAGCGGACGAATCCAAACGAATAATGTCCGCCTGAGCGGCGAACGCCACGAGCGCGACCGCGCTCACGCATGCAAACTTCAACATGTCTCTCTCCTCAAAGTCCTCGAGCAAGGCGTCGCCGCGGAAACGGACGAGCGCCGGTCTTTCTCTGCGGGCAAGAGTATCAGAAAACGAGTTGAGATCAAGAGCAAAGGCCTCGCGAACGCGAGATTTCACGTCGACTTGACCGATAATCGCCGCGTGGGAGTCCGAGAGCGAGCCGATCCGCGCAAGATGGCCGCACGGCCTGGCCCCCGCGGCGTTATTTCCACCGCGTGTGCGTGCTCTTGGTCATCTCGCGGTTGAAGATGACGGCGTCGAAATGGCGAGGCCAGACGGCACGCCCCCATCCATAGCCGAACGGGCGGGCGACCTGGGGCGTCATGAGCCAGTGCGGGGTCGGCGCGGGTGTCGAGGCGGTGCGAGGGGCCTCCGCGGCGTTTCGAAGGGCGCGGAAATCGAGGAGGAAGTGGTCCGGGCCCACCTGGTCGAAGAGCGCTTCGAGCGAATCATCGCGTGGGGGGGAGATCGGGAAGGGCTTATGCCACGCGAGGCCCGCCTCGCCTCGCGCCGCGGTGAACATCACGGAGTAGACCTCGTCGCCCAGGAGTTCATCGACCCACTGGCCCATGCTCTTGGAGACGTCATACACGATCGGGGACTCCACGAGTCTGACGCCCTTCGGGTCGCGGGTGAGATGCATGCTGGCGGCCCAGGCGATGATCTTGCGATCGGGGTAGTACACGTCGGCCAGGAAGGCCAGCGTTTGGCCCATCGCCTTGTCGCGGAGGTTACCCGCGGTCACGTGTTCATTGGACGCGGAGGCAACCAACTGACGCGCGAAGGCCACAAGATTGAGGAGGACACGCTCGACCAGCGCGACGTGTCGAGGCCCGTGCGCTTTGTCCAAGCGTTCGCGGTGGGCGTCGATGGCGGCGAGCAGGGCGTGCACGTCGCCCAGTTCCGCCGGCTCCGCGTTCATCGCACGCTGGTCGATCACCTCCAAGCGGGCGGCGAGTTTCTCGATCGCGGCGCGCTGCGCCCTGGTGTACAACCGATCGGGCTCGGCGACGTCCTTGTTGGCGCGGTCGAAGAACTCGGCGAGGAACGCGGGCAATCGCCTGGGGCCAGCCCCGGAAGTGAACTGGTTGTCGAACCCGGCCATGATGAGCGGACGTTCGGTGTCGTAGGTGGCGCGGGCGTACTCGATCGCGGGAAAGGCCTCCTTGCTCAGCGACCAGATGCCGAAGATGCCATGTTCCCAGGCTTTGTCGGCGGGCTCGCCCTTGCGAAAAGCGTCATCGACGGCGAGGCAATCGAAGAGGCCGCACTCCCACGCGAGGACCGTGAAGCCCATCTCGTGGTGGAGGAAGCGGACGAGGCGGGACTTGGTCTTGAAGCAGGCGCCGTCGCCGTGCGACTGCTCGCCCAGCATGACGACGCGGCGTTCGCCGATGAGAGCCTTCAGCGGGAGGAGGTCGGCGAAGTCGTCGGCGGCGGGGTCGATGGTGCGAAAGGGGATCGCGTTCGCTTTGACGTACGCGAGTTTGGAATCCATCTCGGCCGGTGAGGGAGGCGGCGGCTGGGTAGCATGCGCGGGGAGCGACGCGCACGCCGTAAGGGCGAAGATAGCGCGGACGGCGAGGGATCGCGTGCCGAGAGGGGACATCGCGAGAGTTGTAGGGGAAGACCGTGGCGAGGTTGCAGCGGGCGGCGTGGGCGAAAGCGCCGGGCGTTCGCAGCGGTCTTGAAGAGCCACACGATCGAGCAAGGCGACGAACGACGTCAGTTGAGCGGCTTGCCTTCTTGCCCGGACATGAAGGCGGCGCTCTCGGGCGTTGCGACGCCGCCGGGGGCCCAGAGGCTGCCGCTGGGATACCAGGGCGTGGGATCGGTCCAGGCCTGGGTGCTGGTCATGCCGGAAACGTGCCCGTCGAAGTAGCCGGCGTTGATGGAGCCGGCGTGACGGAAACTGGCGCGGACATTTTGGAGGCGTCCACCGGGAAGGTCACGGCCGTACTCTCGGGACTCGCGGAAGATAGGGCCGGAGGCGACGAAGCTGCCGTAGATGCTGGGCTTGGGGCTGGCGTCGAAATCGAAGTAGAGGGCGTTGGGATTGTCGGTGTTGAGGAACCGGGTGCCGTCCGCGGCGATGATCTTGTTCGAGGTCTGGATGCCGACGCGGTCGAGACGCGGGACGTAGTTGGTCGGTAGCGTCGCGGGGTTATCGAAGGCGCTGTAGAGCTGCACGGATCCGCCGGTCGAGAGGCCACGCGGGCGGTAGTTGTGCACGCCGGGGATCTGAGCGGACTGGTTGGTGATCCGTCGGCAGTAGTGGAAGCTCGCCGGGGAGAGGATGCTGGGGAGGCGGAAGCCGTCGGTCAGGCGAATGGCATTGAACTCGCCGAGGTCGGGCACGGAGCCGTTGGAATACACCAGGCTCGCGAGTTGCCGCATGCTGGGGCAGGACCAGCGGTTGAAGATCTCGCGGGTCTTTGCCGCCCGCTGGGGGGAGAGGTTCTGCCCGTCCCCGAGGGATGGACTGATCCAGTCGTCGGTGGCGACCGGGGTCGTGGAACTGGTCTGATTCGTGGCGGTCTGGATGTACGGCGAGCCGTTGAAATACTGGCCGTCCGCACCCGACGTGTTGGGACCTGCGAAGTAGCCGTTGTTCGAGTTCATGTAGAACGACTGGCCCTGGACGAGCGAACGCATGGTGGAGGCGCAGACGAGCTGGCGAGCGGCCTCTCTCGCCTTTCCGAGTGCCGGGAGCAGGATGCCGATGAGCAGGGCGATGATCGCGATGACCACCAGCAGTTCGATGAGCGTGAAGGCTCGGCCCCGTGCTGACTGCGGACAACGCCGGTCCCCACGGTTGTTGTTCGCTCGCATCATCTGTTCACCTTTCGTGGATTGCCTTCTTTTACCTTTGCGACGCCGGTCTTCGGATCGACCGCGAGTTCTTCGGGCTTTAATCCCATGTCAACCACCACAGCTTTGTAGCGATCACTGACCCGCCAGGTGCCGGAATCGTCCTTGAAGACGGGCAGAAGCGTGTCCTTGCCCGTCGTGGGATTCTTCTCGGGAACACCCAACGAGCCTTTCGACGGAATCTGCACGTCAAAGAGTTCGCCGGTCTGGGCATCCACATAGAGGATGCTCTTGGCCAGATCAAGCGCCGGATTCGATCGCACGGCATACACGACGCCACCGATGCCGCCGATGAGGCCGAGGGCGACTACCGCGATCTGCCAAGGTTTGGCGTGGGACATCGACCGACTGCTCCGTGTTGCCGCGTGAGAAGAACCGGGCGCGGCACCGCGTGACCAACGTTCGCTCGTCCATGCGTCAACCCGGGCGATCCTTCGCCCGTGTGATCCGCCTAGTTGTAGTCGCGGTCGGGCTCGGCATCAACCTGTGGGGTGGCGCAACCGACAGGCTTGACGCGATCTGAGCGCCCGCACGCGAGATTGGGTGATTCGCCGGAGTAAATACCCACGGCAATTGACAGCCGTCGTAGCCCTCCCAACTTCACACGCGCGCGGACGACCCCGGCTCGGTGGGGAGGCCGCCGGGCACCACCTTGCGGGAGGCGCAGACTTCATTTCCGATTCAAGCGAAGAGAACGACGCCCTCGGTCCCCTCCTACCCCCTCCCGTTGGGAGGACGACGTTCCCCCACTACCATTGCTCGTGCGCATCCTCCTCGCCAACCCCCGCGGCTTCTGTGCCGGAGTCCGCATGGCGATCGACGTGGTCGATCAGGTGCTCGGGATTATGCCGGGCGAGACGATCTACGTCTACCACGAGATCGTGCACAATAAGCACGTCGTGGGGCGATTTGAGGACCGGGGCGTCGTTTTCGTGGACGACATCGAGGAGATTCCGGTCGGGAGCGTGGTGGTGTTTTCGGCCCACGGTGTTTCGCCGCAGGTGAGGCAGCAGGCGGCGGCGCGGAACCTCTCCGCGATCGACGCGACGTGCCCGCTGGTGACCAAGGTGCACAGCGAGGCGATCCGTTACGCGCGGCAGGGGTATCAGATCCTCCTCGTCGGGCACCGGAACCATCAGGAAGTCGTCGGCACGAGCGGCGAGGCGCCCGCGGCGACGCTCGTCGTCGAGAGCCCCGAGGACATCCCGAATCTGGCGATCAAGGATCCGCACAAACTTGTGTACCTGACGCAGACGACGCTCTCGACCGACGACGCGGCGGTCATCATCGACGCGCTCAAACGGGCGTTCCCACACATCAAGGAGCCGCCGAGCAGCGACATCTGCTACGCGACGACCAATCGCCAGCACGCGGTGCGGCAACTCGCCCCCGAGTGCGACCTGGTGCTCGTCGTCGGGAGCAAGAACAGCAGCAACTCGGTGCGGCTGACGGAGATCGCGAACAACGTGGGCGTGGCGGCGAGGCTGATCGACGACGCGAGCGAGATCGACCCGGCGTGGTTCCCTTCCGGGGGCGAGACGGTCATGCTCACCGCCGGCGCGAGCGCCCCGGAGGACCTCGTCGCCGAGATCTGCCGCACACTCCTGGCTCGCTACGGCGGCACGATCGAGCAGCGCGACATCTTCGAGGAGGACGTCGAGTTCGCGCTGCCTGGGACGCTCAAGAAGATGATGCGGAACCGGGGCATCGACCCCGAGACGCGGAAGGTCCACGTGAGCGCGCCGGTCGTGACGGCGGCGGAGTATGGGACGGTGGCGGTGACGGTGCGGGGTCAACGGCTCAACGGGAAGGCGTAACGGAAGCAAGGGGGCGTGCGAGGAGCGGAGGGAGGTGGCTCCCAGGTCCGTGCACGATCGCGCCCGCGTACGATGGTCCGTGCAACACCCCTCGAACCACATCTTTGAGCACACGCCCGAGACCCTCGCGGCGTGGTGCGAGACCAAGCGGATGCCCGGGTTCCGGGCCAAGCAGATCCTTGAATGGGTTTACGAGAAGGGTGTGGCCGACCCCGCGCGGATGAGCAACCTTTCGAAACTGGATCGAGAGACGCTGGCGCGCGAGATGGTGTTTTTGTCCGGCGAGATCGTGAAGCACCAGGCGGCGAGCGATGGGACGCAGAAGTTACTGATCCAGTGGCATGAGGGCACGGAGGCACGAAGGCACGAGGGCGCGGAGGGGGGAGACGGGAGCGTCGCGCTGCCGCAGGTGGTGCTCGACCCTTCCCGCCAGACCGAGTGCGTGATGATCCCGACGGAGGACCGCAAGACGGCATGCATCTCGTCGCAGGTCGGCTGCCCTGTCGGCTGCAAGTTTTGTGCGTCGGGGTTGGGGGGGCTGGAGGGGAACCTGAGCGCGGGACGGATCGTGGAGCAGGTGTGGCGGCTGGGGCGGCTTCCCGACGTGCCGCGGATCACCAACGTCGTGTTCATGGGGATGGGGGAGCCGTTGGCGAATCTCGGCGCGGTGATCCCCGCGGTGCGGACGATCACGTCGCTGTGGGCGTGCGGCATCTCGGCGCGGAAGGTGACGATCTCGACGGTGGGATTGCCCAAGGCGATCGAGAAGTTGGCCGAGCAACTGGATTTGCCCGTGACGCTCGCGCTCTCGCTGCACGCGCCCAACGACGAGATTCGGCGGCAACTGATCCCGTGGGCGGAGTACACGACGATCGACGACCTGCTCGCGGCGTGCCGGAAGTGGTTCGACAAAACGGGGCGCGAGATCACGCTGGAATACACGCTGCTGCGCGGCGTGAACGACCTCCCCGAGCACGCGATGCAACTGGCGAAACTCAGCAAGCAACTGCGGGCGAACATCAACCTCATCCGGTACAACGAGGTGGAGGGCATGCCCTTCAAGCGACCCAAGCAGGAGGACGTGCTGGTCTTTCAGGAACTCTTGCGTCGGCAGAACGTGAACGCGCACATCCGGGCCAGCCGGGGGAGAGATATTGCCGCCGCGTGCGGGCAACTGCGGCATGAGACGGGGCCGAAGGCCCGGGCGACGACGTAACTCGGAGTGGAGAACGACGCGAGCGAGCACGGCGTAGAAGTAGAAGTCGCGGGCCGCTCGCATGGCGCGTACCCTACGCGCCCGCCCACCCTCACCCTCCACACCCGGATCGACCGGGGCTTTGCATACACGGAACGATCGGCATGGTCCTCTGGCTCTGGGTTGCCTTCTTCGCGCTTGTTGCGGTCTTGGTCGCGATCGACCTGAGCGCGTTCGGGCGGCGTGGGCCCAAGGCCGTCAAGCCGGCGGACGGGGTGGCGTCCACGGCGTTGTGGGTGCTGACGGCGGCGGCGTTCGGGTTCCTGCTGCAACAGGCGTACGCACGGCAGTTGTTCGGCTTGGGCGTTGCGCACGATCCTCGCCCCTACGGACACGTCTGGGAGCAGTTCCTCAACGCCTACGTCGCGGAGATCGCGCTCAGCATCGACAACATCGCGATCTTCGCGATGCTCTTCCAACGCTTCCAGGTCCGGCCCGCGCTGCGCAACCGCATCCTCTTCTGGAGCATCATCGTCTCGTTGCTGCTGCGGGCGGGCATCATCACGGGCGTGCTCGCGATTTCGCACCTGGGATGGGTGCCTTGGGCGCTCGCGGCCATCCTGTTCCTCGCGGGGTTCCGGACGCTGACGCTGCCCGACAACGAGCAGGCCTTCGAGAAACGGTGGCTGACGAGGCTGGCCGAGAAGATCCCGCTGTGGCAGATGCTGGACCCGCGGGACACGCGCACGCACGAGGCCGCCGAGCGCTCGCCGCGACGGGTGTCGGTGTTGCTGGTGATCGCGGTCGCGGTGGCGGCGGACCTGTCGCTGGCGCTGGATTCCGTGCCCGCGGCGCTTGCGGTCACGCGAGACCCGACGATCGCGATCTGCGGGACGACGCTGGCGATCTTGGCGCTCCGATCCCTGTACGCCGCCATTGCCGACGCCTTGACGAGGCTTCGCTACTGGAAACTCGCGCTCATGATCATTCTGTTCGGGCTGGCGTCGCTGCACATCAACAAGCGTCCGGACGGCACGCTGCCCGTGCATCCGCACGTGATCACGCTGTCGCTGCTCGGCGTGAGTGCCGCCGGGATCGGGCTCTCCGCACTGCGGGCCCGGCGTGCAACGGTGGGCGAACGCCCGACCGCGCTGCAGGATCTGGCCGACGCGGTCGAAACCTCGCGACGAAACCTCCGCAAGGTCCTGATCCTCATCGCGGGCACCGCGGTCGTGCTGCTGGGGATCCTCATCGCCCCCCTGCCCGGGCCGGGGCCGACGGTGCTCGTCCCGATCGGGCTGGCGATCCTGGCGACCGAGTTCATCTGGGCACGCAATCTCCTCAACCAACTGAAGGATCGCACGCAGCAGTTGCAGGACCAGGCCGATCGACTGGCGCGGCGAACGTCACCCTGGCTGGTGCCTCCCGTGGTCATCGCCTATTGGATCGGGATGTGGGCGATCTGGGCGTATGCGCTGGGCGGGAGCAAGCAGAAACTCATGTTCCTGGCGCCCATCGCGATCTTCACGTTCGTGCCGATCGGATATTGGGCGTTCCGGGTCATGACCCAACGCAAAGAGCCGCGCTCCACGAGCGCGGCTCCGCCATCGTCGGCCGGATCGGATCAACGCCCGCCAAGTGCGGCGGCGTAGGTCGTCGTCACTCGATCTTGCCGCCGCTCATGTCGTAGATCCACGCATCGGCGTTGCGGTTCCAGTTGAGGACCTCGCCCGCGCCGAAGAAGAGTTTGAGTTCGCGCTCGGCGGCCTCGGGGCTGTCGCTGCCGTGGATCAGGTTGAAGGAGTTGGAGACGCCGAAGTCCCCGCGGATGGTGCCGGGGTTGGCCTTGCTGCCGAAGGTCGCGCCCATCATGTTGCGGGCGATCGTGATCGCGCCGTTCCCCTTGATCGCCATCACCAGCACGGGCGAACTGGTCATGAACTTGACCAGGCCCGGATAGAACGGCTTGGTCTGGTGCGCCTCGTAGTGCGTCGCCGCGAGTTGCGGGCTGATCCGCATCAACTTGCACCCGACGATCTGGAGGCCCTTGTCCTCGAACCGAGAAATGATCTTGCCCATGAGTCCGCGCTGGACGGCGTCGGGCTTCAAGATAATCAACGTGGTTTCCATGGTCTTTGCTCCTGAAAATTGGGTCCAAGGATAGCGCGTAGATGCTCGTTCGGCCTGTATATGGCTCGCGATCGCGCCGGGCGACCAGCCGTTACAATCCCCGCACCATGTCCACCCACGCCCCACCCACGACGATCCGCACGTTGCGCGAGATGGCCCGCACGGGCACGCCCTTCGCGTGCCTGACCTGTTACGACGCGACCACGGCACGCTGGCTCGCCAAGGCGGGCGTCCACGTGCTGCTCGTGGGCGACACGGCGGCCGAGGTGGTGCTTGGGTTTGACCGCACGATCGACATGCCGCTGGACGTGGCGGTGGCGTTGACCGCGGGCGTCAAGCGCGGCGCGCCGGGGTGCGTGGTGATGGCCGACATGCCCTTCATGTCCTACCAGGCGGACGAGGTGAGCGCCCTGCACCACGCGGCGCGGTTCATGACCGAGGGGAAGGCGGACGTCGTCAAGTTGGAGGCGGATGCCTCGTTCGCGCCGCTGGTGGAGAAGATGACGCGGGCGGGCATCCCGGTGTGCGCCCATGTCGGGAGCAAGCCCCAGCACGCGGCGCTGACGGGTGGCTATCGCTCGGCGGGCAAGACGCCCAAGGAAGCCGACCAGATCGTCGCCGATGCCGTGGCGCTCGAACGCGCCGGCGCGGTGCTGATTTTGGTGGAGGCGATCCCGGACGAGTTGACGGCGCGGGTGCTCGCGGCGACGACGGTGCCGGTCATCGGCATCGGGGCGGGCCCCCGCCCGCACGCGCAGGTTCTCGTGGTGCACGACCTGTTGGGCATGACGGAGCATCCACCCAAGTTCGCCCCGCCGCTGGCCGCCCTGGGCTCGGCGATCGAGGCGGCGGCGAGGGAGTGGTGCGTGCGCGTCGCGAGCCGACGCGTGGACGTGGGCAACTCGGCGGCGGATGTCCGAGCGGGCGGCGTGCCCGCGGCGGGACGTCCGATCCCGGGCCGGTCTTCGCCGGCGTAGGTGGACCAGATTCGCGGTGGGGAGGCCCATCCGGCGGACCGGGAAGACCGAAGAGCATGGAGTGGAATCGTCCGGTGTCGATGAGTGAGTGGGAGTGACCGTGCGTCGAGTAGTTTCCTTTGGACCGCCGATGGTCGTGCTGGTGAGCGCCGCGCTGCTGCTCGCGGTGGTGCCGTCGCTCATCCGACGCATCGACGCCGCTCGAACGGCGGGGGTGATCCAGGTGGCGCGACGCGAACTGGACGAAGACCCGGTGCTCGAACGCCTGAACCGTGCGGTGCAGAACGTGGCCAAGGTTGTCGAACCTTCCACGGTGCACATCGTGGTCCGCGGGCGCAAGAACGAGCACGTGCTCTACGGCTCGTCCGGGTCGGGGTGGGTGTACGACGAGTTGGGGCACATCGTGACGAACCAGCACGTGGTCTTCGGAGGCGAAGTCATCGACGTGCAGTTCGCGGACGGGCAGGTTCGACGCGCCCGCCTGGTCGGCGCGGACATTTTGACGGACATCGCGGTGCTCAAAGTCGAGGCCGGTCCCGGGCTTTTTCCGATCCCGCGCGCGAGCCACTCGATCGTGGAGCAGGGGCAGCGGGTCTTCGCGTTCGGATCGCCCTTCGGGTTCAAGTTTTCGATGTCCGAGGGGATCGTGAGCGGGCTTGGGCGGAACGCGCGGGGCGCGATCTCGTTTGCGGGCTCGACGAACTACATCCAGACCGATGCGGCCGTCAATCCGGGCAACTCGGGAGGTCCGCTCGTGGACATCCGCGGGCGGCTGGTGGGGATGAACGTGGCGATCGCGACCGCGCGGGATGTCCAGGGAACGCCCAACACCGACGGGCAATCGTCTGGTATCTCGTTCGCTATTCCGCTCGCAACGATCGAAGGTCGGGTGAAGTCGCTGATCGAGACGGGGCGCCCCCCTCAGGCGATGCTGGGCGTTCGATTCACCGGGAACGTCTTTGCCCAGAGCGACGGCGAGATCGACGCGGGCGGTCTGCGCGTGGAGGTTGTTCCGGGCGGACCAGCGGACGAGGCGGGCATGCGGTCGGGCGATCGGATCCTCTCGATCGAGGGTGTGCCCGTGTCGGATTGGGAGACGTTCTCGGGGGTGATCGCGTGGTCGTCTCCGGGTCAGCAGATCGACCTTCGCGTGGAGCGGGGCGGGACCGAACTCGAACTCAAGGCCACGTTGGGGGTCATGTCGCCGGAGCGCTCGATCGACCGTACGCGGGCCGCCATTTCCGTGCGCACCGGCCTGCGGTTGGACGGTTCGGCCCGGGGGGCGTACATCTCGCGCGTCTTCGAGGGCTACCCCGCCGCCGAGGCGGGCTTCAAGCGTGGGCAGATCATCGTGTCGATCGATGGCGTCCCGGTCTCCAACGCGGCCGAAGCGATCGACGCGCTCCAGTCGCCCGCGTTCTTGTTGGGGCATCCGATCAAGATTGGAGTGCGCGAGGCGACTTCGCCCGACGACTCCACGCCGGTCGAACTGACGCTGCGGCTGCGGTATTGACGTTGGATTCGATCGTCAGGCCGACTCCGATCGTGCATAACGCCTTGAACATCATCATCCGATAGTCAACATTGCGAACTTCGACTTCCCTCCATGTGTTCGCCGGGGAGATAGGGCAAAATCCCCCAGCGATTTGCTCGGTCTTGCCGAGAATCTCTGATAGGATGATTGTGGATCGACGAACTCTAAGGCATCGATGCTCCGCCCGAACCTCAGGATGAGAAGTATGGGTGAACCAAACAGCGTTGCTTCACACCACTCGGGTTTGGCCCGCCCGACGTTCGTGGGTCCGGCGTCGTTCCAGCACTTTGACAATATTCCGGAGGTCTTTGCCTTGGCCCTCGGCGAAGGCGGGACCTACATCTGGCAGAACCGCTGCCTCCGCGACCACCTTCGCGCCGTCTTCGGACGATGCGACGCCCCGTCTATCTATGAATACCTCGAGCCCGCGCACGCCGACGAGCGCCTCAATGCCCTCCAGCCCGCGCTCGACGAGGGTCAGCCGGTGACTTACTTTGAACTGCTCGCCGGAGTTCGGCGGCGCACCCGGGTTTGGCCGTTGGACCCCGCCGAGTTTGGCAAGCATGGCTGGTTCCTCGTCATCAGCCCCGAACTGCACCGTGCCAAGGACGCCGACGAACTCCGCACGCTCCAAGGGGGCGTCCTCGGCGACCTGTCGGTGCTGACGGCCCGCGAACTGGTCGTGCTGCGTCGAACGGCCGAAGGGCTGAGCGCCAGCGAGGTGGCGAAGTCGGAGTATCGATCCGTCAAGACCATCGAGAACCAACTGCAGGCGATCCACGCGAAACTCGGGCTCGCCAATCGGGCCGAACTCGTTCGCTTCGCGTGCGAGCATGGCATCCTGGCCTTCACGGCGGAGGAGTGGTCATCCATCGTGGAACACTCGGCGCCCGGCGCACGCGTTCGCCACGTCACGTTGGAACCAGCAACCGACGACGCTCGCCCGGCGATGAACCCGCCAGCATGAAATCCGCGAGCCACGCCGCCGGAGTGGTGCAGCATGTTGAGCATCCGGCACGCGCGGAGTGGGCGGGGGGCCTCAATACGCCAGGCACGCCGTCACCGCGTCCGCGATCTTTTTGCTGTCGGGCAGGTAGTCGAGTTCCAACTTGTAATACGGCATGATGGTGTCAAAGCCGCAGACGCGCTGGACGGGAGCCTGAAGGCTGAGGAAGCAGTTTTCCTGGATGATGGTGGCGAGTTCGGCACCGAAGCCGCAGGTCTTGGGGGCTTCGTGGACGATGACGCAGCGTCCGGTTTTCTGCACGCTCTGGATGATCGTGTCGCGGTCGAGCGGCGCGATGGTGCGAAGGTCGATGAGTTCGACGCTGACGTCCTCGGGCAACTCGTCGAGCGTCTTGAGGCATTCAAAGACCATCGAGCCCCAGGTGAGCACCGTGAGATCGGTCCCTTCGGTCACAACCTTCGCTTGCCCGATCGGGACCTCGTAATCGCCCTCGTTCACCGCCTCGCGGAACGAGCGATAGACGCGTTTGGGCTCGAAGAAGATGACGGGGTCGGGGTCGCGGATGGCCGCGAGCAGGAGACCCTTCGCGTCGGCTGGGGTCGAGGGGATGACGACCTTGAGCCCGGGCGAGTGGGCGTAGATCGCTTCGGGCGAATCGCTGTGGAGTTCGGGGGCGTGGATGCCGCCGCCCCACGGCACCCGCACGGTGAGGGGGATCGAGATCGCCCCGCGCGTTCGCGTGCGGAATCGGGCGGCATGGTTGACCAGTTGGTCGTACGCCGGACCGAGGAAGCCCTCGAACTGGATTTCGGGGATGGGCCTCATGCCGGCGATGGCGAGCCCGATGCTGGTGCCCATGATGCCCGACTCGGCGAGGGGGGAGTCGATGACGCGCTCGGGGCCGTGCTTCTTCTGCAGGCCTTCGGTGACGCGGAAGACGCCGCCGTTGAGCCCGACATCTTCGCCCAGACAGACGACGCGCGAGTCTCGGGTCATCTCCTGGTCCAGGGCTTCGTTGATGGCGTCGACGAGGGTGAGGCCTTCTTTTTGCTGTTTCTCGGTGCGGGGCATGGGAAGTCCGTGAGAGTTCGGAGGGCAAAGCGGTCGGTCGCCACTTTGGAACCGTGCGACGCGGGCGAAAGTGTAGGAACGTGCGGAGCCCTGTTGGACAATACCTCCCGGCGAAGACGTGCGCCACCCGCGCTACCCTCTCCCGTGCCCAAATCTGCTCGAACCAAGACCAAATCCAAGTCGAAAGCCAAGGCCGCTCGCAAGCCGACCCCGCAGGCGAAGGCCGCTCGTGTACCCAAGACGCCGAAGGCCCCGACGAGCGTCTCGCTCGTGAGCCTCGGCTGCCCCAAAAACCTTGTGGACTCCGAAAAGATGCTGGGCCTCTTGGCCGAGGCGGGGCTGGTACCGATCTCCTATGACCCGCAGGCCGAGGGGTTCGGCGGCGCGGATGCCGTCGTCGTCAACACCTGCGGCTTCCTCGAAGCGTCGAAGGACGAATCGCTGGGCGTCATCAAGGAAGCGATCGCGGCCAAGGAGCGGGGCGAGGTGCAGCGCGTCGTCGTGGCGGGGTGCCTGGTGCAGCGCCATCGCGCCAAGATGCTCGAGTGGGCCCCGGGCATCGACGCGATGGTGGGCGTCTTCGATCGCGACAAAATCGTCGAGGCGGTCATGCCCCAGGCGGCCCCGGCCTCGCGCCTCCACGCGAAGAACGTCGAGAAGGAAGGTCCCAAGTATTGGATCGCCGGCAATGCGCTCGTGGCGGCGACGGAGCGTGGGCTCAAAACAACCGGGCTGACGGTTCACGGCAAGGACGCCAAGGGCGTCGGCTACTTCGAGGACGACTCGGCACGATTGCGGCTCACGCCTCGTCACTATGCCTATCTCCGCATCTCCGAGGGATGCAACCAGAACTGCGCCTTCTGCACGATTCCCTCGATCCGCGGCAAGATGCGCTCCAAGCCCATCGAACGAGTTGTGCAGGAGGCCCGCGAACTGGTCCACGACGGCGCGTTCGAGTTGCTCCTCATCGGGCAGGACACGACGAGTTTCGGCGAGGACATCGGGATCGGCCTGAAGCCCGGGAGCGAAGGACACGCGGCGGGCGGTCTGCCCGCGCTGCTCGGCGCGTTGTCCGACGCGATGGACAACCTCGGCACCAAGGGCTGGCTCCGCCTGATGTACGCGTACCCGACCAACTTCTCTAGGCCCATCATCGAGGCGTTCGCCCACCTCACGCGGCACGGGCGTCTGCTGCCCTACCTCGACATTCCGCTCCAGCACGCGAGCGACAACGTCCTCGCCGCCATGCGCCGAAACGTGACGCGTCGTCAGCAGGAGGACTTGATGAACGCGCTGCGCGAGGCCGTGCCCGGCATGGCGATCCGCACGACCTTCATCTCGGGCTTCCCGGGCGAGACGGAGCGCGACCATGAGGAGTTGATGCGCTTTGTCGAGAGCATGAAGTTCGAGGCCGTGGGCGTCTTCGAATATTCGCACGAGCCCGGCACCGTGGCGGGCACGATGGAGGACGATCCGAACCTGGCCGTCCCGCACGAGACCAAGGCCCGCCGACGGGGAGAGATCATGGCGCTGCAGCAGCGGATCGCCTTCGCCAAGGCCGCCGCTCTGGCCGACAAGTTCGACGAGAAGCGCCCCCTCGGGGCGGATGGGCAGGTGCGCGGGGCCGTGTTCGACGTGCTCATCGACGAACTCCGGCGAGCCAGCGCGGTCAAGACCAGCGGGGTGACCGACGGCGGGCGGTTGTACGCCGGGCGAACCTATTTCCAGGCACCGCAGATCGACAGCGTGACCTACGTGCAATCGCGGGAAAAACTAGCCCCGGGCGAACTCGTGCGGTGTGCGATCGTGGGGAGCGACGGCTATGACCTGGTCGCCCGCCCGGTCGCCGAGTTGGAAAAGCGGGTGGGGTTGAAGATCCTGAAATGACCCCACGCGGCAAGTCGCCCTCGGGGCCGCCCGCGGGAGATTGGGCTCGACCCGGCGATCTCGCCGATAAACTCTCCACGTCATGCTCCGCCCCGGTCAAGTCATCGCCCTGTGCGCCCTCGCCTTGCTCACGCTGGGCGTGGTCATGGTGAACTCCGCCGGGATGCAGGTCCACATCGTGGACCCCCAGGGGGGGACGGCCGACCCCGGGGTGACGGCCCAGTCGATCCTCTTTTCACGCTCGACCATTTACGCCGGGCTGGCGTTGATCGCCCTCTTCCTCGGCTCGATCATGCCGGTGCGATACGTCGCCGACCGCCTCCGCGGGCCGAGTGGATCGACCTCGCACCCGCTCGTGGGCCTTCCGCTCTTTGGCCTGGGCGTTGTGCTGCTGCTGATGATCTGTGCGCTGGTGTATGTCCCGGGGCTGTCGCGCGTGGCGAACAACTCGCCGCGATGGATCTCGATTCCCGGGCTGGGCGGGGCCGAGGGGCTGTCGGCCCAACCGAGCGAGATCGCGAAATGGGGCCTGATCTTCTTCGTCGCGGCCTACGGCGTGGCCCGTCGGGACCTGCTCCCCAAGTTCTGGCTCGGGCTGGTCCCGGCGCTGATCGGGATCGGCGCGGTCGCGGCGTTCGTCGCGAAAGCCGATCTGGGCACGGGCACGCTCATCGCGCTCGTCGCGTGCATCATGCTGCTGGCCGCCGGCGCTCGCGTGTGGCAGTTCGCGTTGTTCGTTCCCTTGGGCGTCCTGGGCTTTGTCGCGGCGGTCAAGGCCAACCCGTATCGCATCGCCCGCATCACGTCCTTTCTTGATCCCTACGCCGACGCCGAGAAGACGGGCTACCACATGATCCAATCGCTACGGGCCATCGCCGAGGGCGAAGGGGCCGGGCGCGGTCTGGGGTGGAGCGTGCAGAAGTTCAACTACCTCCCCGAGGACAAGACCGACTTCATCTTCGCGATCATCTGCGAAGAACTCGGCATCGGGGGCGCCGCCATCGTGGTCGGGCTCTTCCTCGCCTTGCTGTGGTCCTGCCATGCCGTCGTTCGGCGGGAACGCGAGCCCTTGCTCCGGCTCCTCGGGCTGGGCGTCCTGACCACCGTCGGCCTCCAGGCCATCATCAACCTCGCCGTCGTCACGGGGCTTGCCCCCACCAAGGGCATCGCCCTCCCTCTGCTCTCCTCGGGCGGCACGGGGTGGATGATGACCGCCTTCTCGCTCGGATTGGTGGTCGCCATCGAACGTTCGCAGCGAGGACTGAGCGCGGTGCCCCTCGCGAACGACGGATCGACCACCTTCTTTGACGCACGCTCTCAAACCCAGGCGGCGTAGCCCTCCATGTCGTTACGCACCTATTTCTTCGCGGGCGGCGGCACGGGCGGACACATCTACCCCGCCCTCGCGATCGCGGAACAGTTCGCCGGCGCACCCGACGTCGCCTGGCGTGTGCTCTGCTCGCCCCGCCCGCTCGACGCGGAGATCCTCCGGGAAGAAGGGGCGTCGTACGCGGTGATCCCCGCGCGACCGTTCGGCCTCTCGCCCAGGACGCTGCTCCGTTTCCTGTGGGGCTGGGGCGACAGCGTCCGCGCCGCTCGCACGCATCTTCGTGAGGCAAAGGCCCAAGGCGAGGTGCGTGTCATCGCGATGGGCGGCTTCGTCGCGGCCCCGGTGGTGCAGGCCGCGAGGGTCGAGCGCGTCCCCATCACGCTGGTCAATCTGGATGCCGTGCCGGGGCGTGCCAACCGCTGGATCGCACGCCACGCGGAATCGTGCTTCACCGCCGCGAACGTGGCCGGGGTGACCTGGACGGGGGTACCTCCGATCGTCCGGCGCGCCGCGCTCGCGCCGGGCCCGCCCCCCCACTGCCGACGATCGCTCGGACTGGACCCCGATCGGCCGACACTCTTCGTGACGGGCGCCAGCCAGGGCGCTCGCTCCATCAACGACCTGATGGCCGCCCTGCTGCGCGAGCACCGTGAGACCTTCGTGCAGGGTGGTTGGCAAGTGATCCATCAAACGGGCAAAGGCGAGGCCGAGGCGACCCGGCTCGCGTACGCCGACGCGGGCGTGCCGGCCCTCGTGCAGCCCTACTTCAAGGCGATGGGTGTGCCTTGGGGTGCGGCGGACCTGGCCATCAGCCGCGCGGGCGCGGGCAGCGTGGCCGAGGCATGGGCCAATCGCGTACCCACGATCTTCCTTCCCTATCCGTTCCACAAGGATCAGCACCAGGAGGAGAACGCCAGGCCTTTGTCGGGCCTCGGCGCGGCGAGCGTCCTTCGCGACTTCGTCGATCCCGCGCGCAACGCGCGGGATCACGCGCCCGCGATCCTGGGCCTGATGAACTCGGACGACGATCGCTCGCGCATGCGTGCCGCGTTTGCGAACCTCCCCGCGGCCGACGGCGCCGCTCGGATCGCCAGCGCACTCCTCGCTCGCCGATAGAGCCGCGGTCTACCATCCTCGCATATGTCGGGGGCGTCTCCAACTCCGATCCCGGCCGCCCGATGCGTGTTGTGGCATCCGGACGCCGTCCCGCCGCCCAACGCCTTGCTCGAGGCCCTCCAGAGCCGGGGCTTGGCTTGGAGCGCGACGGATCGCGTGCTGACGGCACTCGTGCGGCTCTTGGCCCCGACGATCGACCCCTCGCCTTCCCATCGCCCCATTCCCACCGTGCTCGTGCTGGTCGAACCGTCTCGCCTTCGTCGCCTCGACGACGTGCTCGATGTCATCACCCGCTATCGCCCTCGTACAGCGCTGTGGGTCTTCGATCTCACCGATCCGTCCCGCCTGCGATCGATGCAGGCGCTCGAGATCATCTCGAAATACGCGGCGTGCGAGCCCTCCGACCCCGCCACGCCCGAGTGCAGCCCCTCACGTCCCATGCCGACTCCCGCGTCGTCCCCCTGGCGGCTGCAGATCGCGCCCGACTCCGCGGGTCCGGCGCCACGTGCTGGCCCTCCCCGCTCGGCGACAACTCTTCCGCCCCCAAGTCCCAGCAGCGCACACGAGACGCCGGGCCTCTCTCGACGCGATATCTCCTTCCTCACCTCGGAACCCATCCAACCCGGAGAGGGATTTCGAACGGTCCAGATCTGAAAAGATTTGGTTATTGGACTATATTTCCGGAATGATGTAGGCATTTTCATGGATGAACGATGCAATACTCGAACGGGTGCTCTGCGCCCGCGAACAGAATACCGCACCGAGGGTCGTTGGACGTGGAGAACGAGGGAGTCCCCGAAACGCGCGTCATTCTCGTGGGCCGAACCGGCCTCGATGCGGCGTTGCGCCTCGACACCAGCGTCGACCTCGTGCGTGTTCGCACTCCGCTCGACGCCCTGGGGGAGTTGGCCACGCCTCTCGACCGAGCGACCCCGCAACGGGCGGTCGTCGTATTAGCGGGCGATGCTCAACGCTCCGTGGCGGAGGTGGTCGATCTACCCGAGGGCGAAGGCGCCCCCCCCCGTGAGCGGGTCCGTGAGTATGTGCAGAGTTTGCGGCAGATCGACCCCGGCGTACGCGTCGTGGGCGTGTGTGGTGAAGGCATGTTGACCGACGATGATCTCTTTGACGCGGTGCTCGCCTCGGATGCCGAGGCCGACGTGGTGCGATCGGCGATGCACCCCGGTCCTCGCCTGGTCCGCGACAAGCCCCCCGCGCCGCCAGCCGACCCCGCACCGCCCGAGCGATCGGCACCCGTCCCACACTCCGCGTCCGAACCCGTCCTCGGCATGGCGAGCATCCCGACCGAGTCCTTGGGCGACGTCACGCTGGTCGAGTTATTGCTCCAAGGCAAGGACATCCTCTCCACGGCCATCGGGGCGATCCGCACGCGCACGGGCGACCCGGGCGTGGAGTTCATTGAACTCGCCGCCAAGTCCGCGCGCCCGAGCACGGGCACGCTGGTCCCCGTCACGTCGGGAGAGTCGATCCTGGGCTACCTGATCCCCACGGGCTCGCCCACGCCCCAGTTGGCGAGCGAAGCGAAGTGGCTGGGCGCGTGGCTTCGGCTGCGCGATCAGCAAACGCAACTGCGACAGGCCGCCTTCACCGATCCGCTCACCGGCGCCTGGAACCGCCGCTATTTCGACCGATTCCTGGCCAGCGCGATCGATTCGGCCCGTGAACACCGTTGGAACGTCACGGTCCTGGTCTTCGACGTGGACAACTTCAAGTCCTTCAACGACGCCTTCGGGCACGAGGCGGGGGACGACATCCTCCGGGAGACGGTGCGGCTTTTGTCCAGCGTGATCCGCCCGAGCGACCGGGTCTGCCGCATCGGGGGCGACGAGTTCGCGGTGATCTTCCACGAGCCGCGCGGGCCCCGAAAGCCCGACAGCCGCCACCCGACGAGCGTCTTCGACATCGCGCAGCGCTTCCAGGAAAAGATCAACAACGCGCAGTTCCCCAAACTCGGCATGAACGCGCCCGGGCAACTCACCATCTCGGGCGGGCTCGCCACGTTTCCGTGGGACGGGAACACGGCCCGCGAACTGCTGACCCGCGCCGACGAACTCGCCCTCGCCAGCAAGCGACAGGGCAAGAACGTCATCACCATCGGGCCCGGCGCCCTTCGGGCCGATCGCGAGCGGTGATTCGCTCGCCCGATCCTCGACTCAATAGCGTGACCGCGGCACCACGTCCACGAGGCCCACGTCGATGAACTGCCCCCCTCCGGTCTGCCGGCATCGAACGGCGATCGTCGCCTTCCCCGGCCTCAACATCGCGCTCGCCTCCGGGCGGAGCGGGACCAGGTCGTACTCGGTCGTGTAGCCGGTGAGTTTCGCGGCGAGCACGCCGTTGATGTACACCTCGCAATCCTCGTCGTGGTGCAGCCGCAGGTGCGGATGGATGAGATCACCCTCGGGAAGTTCAACCTCCCGCGCGATCCAGATCTCGCGAGAGGCCCATTCGGTGCCGACGAGGGCGCCGGGCGTGCCCCGCGTGCCAAACCCACCCGGTCCTTTGTTCCACGCTCCGCGATCGGCGCCGGGCTGCTCCCACCCCTCCGCGGGCCTGACGGTCGTGTACCGCCACTCCTGGGCGACCTCCTCACTGGTCGGCACGATCACGCGCTCGATGGGCGGCGGCGGAATCAGGCTGAAATCGCCACGGTTCACGGCGGCGACTCGATCGACATCGCACTTGATCACCGCGCGGTCATACGTCAGCAGGCCGTTGCACTCGATCTCGACGTCGGTGATCTGCGTGTAGACCGCCGCCGCGAGCCCGCTCTTGTCGCGCAGGTCGTAGACTTTCTTCAGATACTCTTCGTACTTACTCGTGAGCGCTTCGCCGTTCTGAACGCCTTTGTATCCCCAGTTCTCGTTGCTCCATCGATGCCCGGGAACACTGAGCCCGAGGCCGCCAAACTCGCCGAGGACGGCGGCACGCCCGGCTTCGGTGGGCGGCGCCGCCGGCGCGGGATAGACGTGCCAGTCGATGACATCGCCCACCCCGCGATCGGTCCAGCCGCTGGCGTTGTTGATGAGGCGACTTGGATCGTGTCTCTTGATGAGATCGACCACGCGCGGCGTGTCGAACTGCCCCATGCCCTCGTTGAACGCCACCCACATCACGATGCTCGGGTGGTTGTACAGATTCTCGATCATCGCCTGGAGTTCGCGGTCGAACTGGGCGACGAACTCGGGCGAGCGAACAGGGTCGGGATCGTGGCCGCCAACCTGCACGCTGCCCGACGGCATGTCCTGCCACACGAGCAGGCCCAGTTTGTCGGCCCAGGAGTACCACCGCGCCGGCTCGACCTTGATGTGCTTGCGGGTCATGTTGAAGCCGAGTTGCTTCGTGACCTCGAGGTCGTAGCGGAGCGCCTCGTCGGTGGGCGCGGTGTAGAGTCCGTCGGGCCAATAGCCCTGATCCAGCGGGCCCATCATGAAGCACGGCTTGCCGTTGAGGAAAAGGCGATGGACTCCCTGGTCATCCTTCTGCAGGGCGACGCTGCGGACGCCGACGTAGGTTCGGACCTTGTCGACGACGCCTCCGTTGCGAAGAAGTTCAACGTCGATGTCGTACAGGTACGGCGATTCGGGGGACCAGGGCATGACGTCCAGTGGCTGAAAGGTCGCCGTCCGCTCTTCGCTTCGCCCTTCGAAGACCTGCGTCTTGCCCTCCTGTTCGAAGAGCGTGACTCGCAAGGTGCAGCCCGGACACGCCGTCGAGAGCGTGCTCGTGACCGTGATCGTGCTGCCCTCCCACCCGCCGGCACCCGGAACCGGCCTTCCCAGGTGACCCTCCACCCGCACGCGGCGAACGTGAAACTCCGACACCGGCTCCACCCAGACCGTCTGCCAGATTCCCGTCACGGGCGTGTACCAGATCCCCTCGGGCTTGAGCACCTGCTTTCCTCGTCGCTGCTCGCCCTTGTCGGTCGGGTCCCACACGCCGACGATGATCTCCTGCTCGCCGCTCGGCCTAAGCGCCTGGCTGATGTCGAACGAGAACGAGTCATACCCGCCGCGATGCACGGGAAACTCGCGACCATTGATGAACACGCGCGCTTCCCAATCCACACCCCCGAAATGCAGCAGCACTCGCTTGCGATCCCACGCGCCATCCGTCGGCAGCACGAAGGTGCGCCGATACCAGATCCGCTCGTGATGTTCGCCCACGCCCGACAGCACCGATTCAATCGGAAACGGCACCACGATGTCACGCGCGAGCGTCTGCCCGAACGGGGGCACGTCGCCCTCCTTCGCGGGGGTCCATTGCCACGTGCCGTTGAGGTTCATCCAAGCGTCGCGTGCCATCTGCGGACGCGGATACTCGGGCCACGGCGCGTCGGGCTTCACGTCCTTGGCCCATCGCGTGAGGAGCGGTGGCTCGGGAACGGTTTTCGTGCCTTGCGCCGGCGCCAGGGTGACCAAGGCGAGCAATGTCAGCGCGGTCAGCAGGTGTCGCATGGGCGCAGGATAGGCGAAAGGGCACGCCGTGCATGCGTGCTCAGCCCACGGCGACGATCTCACATGAGCCAACCCACCCGACAACCTCTTCCCACTGGGAAGGGGCGAAGAACCGGGCGAGATCGCGTCGCTCCGCAGTCGCGCACATCACTTCGCTCGCTCAGCGATGCTCGAAGAGCGTCTGCGTCCGCACGACCACGCCGCCGCTGGCGATCAAGTGGTAGCACTCCGCGTGGATCTCCTTGTTCATCTCGATGATGTCGATGACGCTGAGGCACTTGCCGTGCTCGTCCTCCCACGCGTGATGCAGCGCCTTCTTGTCCAGGGCGAGTTCAAGGATTTCGTCGTAGGTGGCGGCGTAGAGGTTCTCGGCGAGGTTCTCCGTCTGCACCGTCGTCATGTAGGTGAACCTCTCGCGCTCGAACTTGTGCTCAAAGTCACGCTCGCCCGCCGCCAGGAACGCCGAGACCATCCCGCTCACGGGGCTCTTCTCGGCATCGGTCACGAGTTCGCACACGCACGCCGCGCCGAAGGTGAACCGAAGCACGTGCTGCCCGGGCATCACCCACGCTTCCAACTCATACGCGCCACGCCGATGCACACGCCGACCTCGCAGCGGGAAATGCTCCGGATGGAGCGCTCGGCTATACACAATCACCTGATAGGCCTGGAGAAGATTCGCCTTGGTCATCGCATTCATTGCGCTGTCCTCACGTCGTTGAGCGCTCTCTCAGGCCTCCCGGCACACACACGCTCAACGACAAACCTCGGGCGCCCGCGCGCCCACTGCACACCCGTCCCCACCCGCGTGGGGACACGCCACCCCTCTCGTTTTCATCTGGCACCGCGCCCGCTCACCTTGGGCTCGACGCGACGCATGTCCCCCGTCTTCACCTATCAAACCAAAATAAAACCTAAAAACCAAACACCAACCTATCGCGGTTGGCGTCTACCAACCACAACATATACGAAGTCTTCATCCATGTCCAGAACTTTTTTGGGGGAGCGGTTCAGATTCTCGGATGTTCGCGCGAGCGGCATGCACGCTCCGATACTCGCTCCGGCATCTCGGTTCTCTTCGCCTCAGCGCTCACCCATTCGGGGACCTATGCACGACACGCGAACGACCATGGACCTGTCTCGCCTTCGCCGCCTTCGCGGGGTCGCACAACTGCGGGCCATCTCGGCGGCCCTGCCGGAGAGTTCGGGCGAAGACTTGGAACTGCTCGCCCTTCTGCTCGTGCCGCTCGCCACGCCGCCGTCGCCCATGCCCGGCCCCGGCGCACTTTCACTCCTGCAACGCGGGGTGCAGCGGGTTCGCGTTGGAGGAGATCCGTCGGCCATGGCCGACGCGGCACTCTTCCAACTCGCGCGAGGATGGTCGCGATGGACCCCGCGAGTTCGGTCCGCCGCGATCCCGATCGGCCGCGGGCGATGGTCCAAGTTCGCGGAGGTTCTGGCACGCGAACCAAGCGCCTCCCTGCGGGCCGGACTCGCCTCGCTCGCCGTCGATTCCATGGACCCCGGACTCTCGCCCGCGCTCAACCTGCTGCTCGGAGATCAAGATCGCGGCGTGGCGCAGGCCGCCGAGAGCGCGTGGATCGAGATCGCGGCACGCCTCAGCACCTTGAGCCCCGCACACCTCCGCGGCGTGCCCCGCATGCGCGAGACGATCGTGGCCACCGATGCCCAAATGGGCGACGATCGCCCATGGCGAGTGGCGCTGGCCCAGGCGCTGCGGTCGTTCCCGGAGCATCGCGCCCGAGGCGTGCTCCTCGCGACCTTGCTGCTCGTCGATTCGAAGTCGCTGCGCGAGGCCGCGACCGACGTCGGGCGAGACCCGCTCGCCGCGATCATCCTGAGCCGCGAAGAAGCCGCGAGCGGATCACTCCGCGGATTCGTGCGCACGTCCAGACTCCCCATCGCCGCGGAACGAGCGCTGGAGTGGCTCGCGTTTCCACCGCTCGCGCGGGCCGGCGCCGACCGACTGGCGGCCATCACGTCCTCCCACGAACTCGATGCCCTCGCCCGCCGATGGGCCCTCTCACGTCGTCCGGCGCGTGAAGCCCTGCTTCGCGAGGTCGCCCCCGCGTTCTTCAGGCCCCGCGGAACGAGCGAGCCGGAGCCGCACCACCCGCTCACGAAGGATGCCCGACGCCTCCTCCCGTCCATGCTCGCCTCGCTGCGATTTGGACCGGGCGAGCGCTCCCGCCTGATGGAACCACTCCTGCTCGACCCGTGCCCGAGCGTGCGGCATGCGCTCGCCCGCTTCGGCACGCACCGCGACGTCGTCGACCTCGCCTTTGACGCCGATCCGCGCGTCGCGGGCTCCGCCGCTCGGCATGCGTCTCTGATCGGCACCGGGCGGGCAAACACCGACCCGTCACACGAACTCCAGCGTCGGCACGCGTGGCGCGCCCTCGCCCGAACGCGCGATCCGGGCGTCCGCACGATCGCCTCGGCGGAACTCGCCCACGTCTCCTGCTGGGAGAACGGATGGCTCGGCGCTCGCCTCGCCGTACGACGCGCCCTGATCGCCGACCGCGAGGGCACCCTGCGCGGGCTCGCCGACCGTCTCCGGACGGCCTCGCCCGCCGACCTCACCTCGCTCCTCGGCACGGTGCGCGGGGTCGGATTGTCGGGGGAACTCGAGGAGATTCTCGCCGAGTTGACCTCCCGAACCCCGAGCCACTCGCCCGACCAACTTCGGGCGCTCGCGTCGATCGTCAGCGCCCTGGGGGATTCAAGAAGCCCCGGGAGCCTCGAACTCTTGCAGTCGTTCCGCTCGCATTCCGACGCCCGTGTTCGGGCCAACGCCGTGCAAGCCCTCGGGCGGCGCGCCCGTGTGGACGCATGGAACTCGCGGCGCCTCATCGCGTCGATGATCGAACTCAAGGGCGACGCGCAGCACCGCGTGCGGGCGAACGCGCTCCGATCGATCATGGACCTGGCCTCCGGAGGCGACCTTCCCAACACACCTGCCGCACCGGCACTCGCAAGGGCGGACGACTCCCAGGCCGAGCAGGCGCTCGACTCCCTCATCTCGATGCTCACCGACGATCGCTCGGCCCACCGTCTGGCGGGCGTCTGGCTCGCCGGACGAACGCTGCAACGGGCCCGCACGCCCACGATCGAAGATCGAAGCCCCGAACTCTCGGCACGCCTCACCGAGATCGCGCGCTTCGACGCCGACGCCGCCGTCCGACACCGCGCCGTCGCCACGGCGGAGCGCCTCGCACGCCAAACGCGGCTCGGTTGGATGACGCCCAAACCGGTAGCCGCGCCGTCTGGCCTCATGTGGTCGGCCTCGTGAATCCCCCGGATTTAGGTCTTATAACTCATTCAGGTCCTCCCAAGCAGCCCCGCACACTCAATTTTCTGAGATTCCTATGCAGAAGTGAAGTTTTTTTTAGAAGTTTGACGGCGACCCAACATCAAATGATACGATAAAAGGGACCGTGCACGGCCCGTTCGGTGAAAGGCTAAGCGCGAGGAAGGCGGGGGGAAGGTGGGCGCCAAGTCGATGCTGAGTGTGGTTTGGGAGGAGGGCCGCGCGCACGCGACCGGGCTGTCGCACTATCGGCGCGGTCATGACCTCAGCCTCGGAACGGGATACGGGCAGAGCGACGGTCTGCATGCCGAGTGGTCGTGGAATGGGCGAACGCTCACGGCCAAGACCGATCCGTATGGGCTGCATCCGATCTACTACTTCCATGACGGCAAGCGATTTGCGATTTCGACGAATCCTCTGAAGATCCTTGCCGCCGGCTTTGCCTCGCCCGTGGACTTTGAGGCGCTCGGGCTGTTCCTGCGGATGAGCAACTTCTTCGGAAGCGACACGCCTTGGAGCGCGATCAAGGCGATGCCGCCGAACGCGACGCTTACGGTGAGCGCCGAGGGGCTGCGTGTGGTCGGGGGCCCCCGTCCTGGGCCAAAGACGATCGAGAAGATCACGCGCGAGCAGGCGCTCGACGGCTTCGTGGAGCGCGTCGCGGAAGCGGTGCGTCGTCGTCCGCCGATTTCGACCTCGTGGGTCCATCCGCTCAGCGGCGGTCGCGACTCGCGTCACCTCCTGCTGGAACTGTGCAAGCAGGGGCATCGCCCGAAGGAAGCGGTGACCTGGGCTCCATTTCGCGGCGGCGGCGGGCGCGAGGCCCAGGCCGCGGGCAACGTCGCGAAGGCGCTGGGCATCCCGCACACGCTCGTCACCCCGACGCGCAGTTTTACATCGTACGAGTTCGACAAGAATCTGGACACCGGGTTCTGCGCCCCGGACCACTACTTGTTCATCCCGCTGCGGGAATACATGTGCGGACGAACGGAGTGCCTCTATGACGGCATCGCGGGCGACGTCCTCTCGCAGGACTCGTTCATGACGATGGAGCGGCGCAACATGTTCGCGCAAGGCCGCTTCGAAGAACTTGCCCTTGACCACTTCCGGACCCTGGGCCTGAGCGAAGCATCCTTGCGTTGGCTGGTGGGCGAGGACGCCTATCGGCGGATGCCGATCGAGGGCTCCATCGCCAAGTTTGTGGAATCGTGCCAAGCGTTTCGGGATCACCCGCGGGGCTACACGCTCTGGACGTTCTACACGCGCACGACGCGCATGGTGGGGCTGGCCCCCTACCACATCTTCCGAGACATCGCGACGGTCTATTCGCCCTACCTCGATCGCGACGTGTTTGAGTTCATGACCGCGATCCCCGCCGAGATCGTGCGGACCGGGCACTTCCACGACGACGCGATCGCGCGAGCGTATCCGGAGTTTGCCTCGCTGCCGTACGCGGCAAGCCCATCCCGCACGGTGAAATACCAACTCTCGCCCCGGGCCCAGTGGGCGACGCTCCGTGATCTGGCGGTGATGTCCAGCGCGAACGCGCCGCGACGCCTGCCCTCGCTCGCGCGCTGGGCCCTCTCGCCCCTGCTGAAAGGCCCCGGCGCGGGAGTGCCGCGCAAGTGGATGACGTACTGGCTCCAGTTCGAGGCGATCATGCAGGCCAGCGCGCGTGAGTTGGACCGTCCGATCGACGCCGACCCCCCGACACGCCGCGTCCGGCCGGCCGCCGCGGGCCTGGGGTTCCTGGCTGCGGCGTACCAATCGTGCGATCTCGTGCGCGTGCTCGAGATGTAACGCGCCTTAGTCCCGAGGCGGCGGCTCACCCGGCGAGAGCAACGGCTCGTCGCCCCGCAGACGCCTCGCGATATCCGCCGCGAACCATGGATTCTCGACGATCGCGCCATGGCTGAACATCACCGTGCCATCCGTCCAGATGGGGGTCACGCCGACCGGCGCCGCGTGCCTCGCGCCGACGGTCACGTCGCCCGTGTGCGCGTAGCAGAGCAGCGTGTACTTCGCCCGGGGCAGCGCCTCGTCGAGGCGATTGAGGAAGGCCGAGCCCGCGCGCATGGCCCGTGCGGCGTCGTCGAGGGCGGCGATCCGCGCCAGTCGCGCCCCGCCGTGCGGCGACGCGAGCGTGAACAGCCGCACAACGTTGAGTCTCGCGCCGGTCGGCGCGTCGTCGCCCGTCCACATTGGTGCGCCGTCCACCGTGGGCCTTTCCCGAGCGGGGAGGGCCGCGAGCCTTGCCACGATCCCTCCCATCGAGAGCCCGACCACGTCCACGGGCACCGTCTCGCCCGGAATGGACGAGGGCCATCGCTCTTGGACGGCACGAACGACACGCTCCGCCGCGTCGTTCAGGTTGGTGGCGTCCACGTACGACACGATCAGAAAATCGCTCGCCTTCCCGCTCGTCGCCGTGCGCAATCGCTCACCCAACCCCGCGATCATGAAGTGCGGGGTGTGGTAGCCGTTGAGCAGCACGACCGGCCTGGGCAACGCCTTGGGTTCGGCGGCAAGCCGCTTCAACTCCGCGTGCGCCTCCGCTCGCGTGATCGTGATCGCGGGGTTGGTGTTCGACTTGTGGATGCAGGCGGGGATCGCGAACGTGACGGCCACCGCGGGCACGTTCAGCGCCCATCGAACAAGCCCGGGAGCAAGCCAAGGTCGCTTGGCCTTTGGACCACGGGTCACGACGGAAAGATGCTGGGGGGCGGTCGCTTTCATGCACGCGAGATCGGAAACGACGAGAACGCGAGCGACCTTCCGCCGCGATCCGGCTCTCGACCCGATCGCGCGAGCCGCGAGAGGAGGCTCAACCCACGCGGGAGATCATTCGCACCATCGAGCACCGAGACGATCAACGCCCGCGACGCGGCGACGAGTCCTTCGGAGTCTCGCCGCGCCGGTTTCGCGCGGAGCGAGGTGCCCACGCCCTCGATCGAGAAATCGAACGAGCCGACCACGCCCATCCGTGGTCCACTCGACGATCAGCCAATCCCGAGGTACGCCTTCCGCACCTCGTCGCTGGCGGCAAGTTCCTGAGCCTCGCCCTCGCGCACCACCCGCCCAACCTCCAGCACGTACGCCCGGTGCGCCACCTGAAGCGCCATGTGCGCGTTCTGCTCGACCAGCAGGATCGTCGTCCCCTGCTGATTGATCTCGCGGATGATCTTGAAGATGGTCTGCACCACCTGCGGCGCCAGGCCCAGGCTCGGCTCGTCGAGCAGCAGCAACTTGGGCTTCGCGAGCAGCGCCCGCGCCATGGCGAGCATCTGCTGCTCCCCGCCCGAGAGCGTGCCGGCGGACTGGTTGATGCGTTCGCGAAGGCGCGGGAAGAGTCCGAGCGCCCGCTCCTTGTCCTGTTCGATCTGCGCGTGCTCGGAGCGCGGGCGGGCGTAGGCGCCGAGGTCCAGATTCTCGCGGACGCTCATGTTCGGGAACACGCCCCGCCCCTCGGGCGATTGCGCCAGCCCGAGCCGCACGATCTGGTGGGGCGCCATGCCCTTGATGGACTTCCCCTCGTAAAGGATGTCGCCCTCGGCACACTTGCACAGCCCCGAGATCGCGCGAAGGGTCGTCGTCTTGCCCGCGCCGTTGCTGCCGATGAGCGTCACGATCTGCCCTCGCTCGACCTTGAGCGAGATGCCGTGGATCGCCTTGATCGCGCCGTAGTGGACGCGGAGGTTCTTGATCTCAAGCATGGGCACCCTCCGCCGTCCCGAGGTACGCCTCGATCACCTTAGGGTTGCTCTGGACCTCCCTGGGCGTCCCCTCCGCGATGGTCACGCCGTAGTCCAGGACCGTGATCCGCTCGCACACGTCCATGACGAGGCCCATGTCATGCTCGATGAGGAGGATCGTGACCTTGAACTCATCGCGCACGCGTCGGATGAGGTTCTTGAGTTCCTTTTTCTCCTGCGGGTTCATGCCCGCCGCCGGCTCGTCGAGCAGCAGCACCTGGGGGCGCGTGGCCAGGGCTCGGGCGATCTCCAACTTCCGCTGGTCGCCGTAGGGCAGGCTCCGCGCCTGCTCGTCCGCGCGGTCCGCGAGGTCAAACAACTCCAGCAGGTGCATCGCGAGGTTCCCCATCGCCCGCTCCTCTCCGCGGTGAAAGGGCGAGCGGAACACGGTGCCGGCAAAGGTCTGATGCGATCGCACGTGGCACGCCAACTTCACATTATCCAGCACCGACAAACTGCCGAAGAGGCGAATGTTCTGGAACGTCCTCGCCATCCCCGCCTCGGCGATGAAGCATGGGCGGAGGCCCGTGACGTTGCTCCCGCCGAGGGTCACCGTTCCCGCGTCGGGCTTGTACACGCCCGTCAGCAGGTTGAAGACCGTGGTCTTCCCCGCCCCGTTCGGGCCGATCAGCCCCTTCAGATCGCCCGGCTCCAGATGGAGCGCGAAGTTCTGCACGGCCTTCAGGCCCCCGAAGGACTTGGAGATGCCCTCGACCCGCAGCGCAGGGTGATGGACGTTGGCGGCGCTCATGCCTTCGCGCCCTTCTTCTTGAAGAACCTGATGAGCCAGGCCCACGACTGCCGCTCCCAGACCTCGTGCACGCCCAACAGGCCTTGCGGACGGAAGATCATCATGAGGATGAGCGCCAGGGCGTAGATGATCATGCGATACTCAGCCACCCCGCGGAGCCACTCGGGCAGCAGCGTGACCACCACCGCCGCCAGCACCGCGCCGGAGATGCTCCCCAGCCCGCCCAGCACGACCATGATGATGACGTCGAAACTCTTCTGGAATCCCGCGGACTCGGCCGACAGCCCGACGCCCAGGGTGTGCGCATACAGCCCGCCGGCAATCCCCGCGAAGAACGCCGCGATCACGAACGCCCACACCTTGTACCGCGTCGTGTTCACGCCCATCGCCTCGGCGGCGATCTCGTCCTCGCGGATCGACAGGAACGCCCGCCCGTAGGTGCTCATCTTGAGCCGGAACGCCACGATGACCGTGATCGCCGCCGCCAGGTAGACCCAGAACAAACTGGTGTACTTCGGGATCCCCGTAAAGCCCAGCGCCCCGCCCACGTGCGTCATCACGTCCCACGCCGGCGTCTCGCTCACGGCCTGCTGGATCGTCTTCGAGTTTCCCTGCGCATCGCGCACCACAAACTCGTAGATCAGTTGGCCATGCAGCGGGTTCGACTCGTCGTCCAGCGTCTTGGGCTTCAAGATGGGCCCCGTCTGCTGCACACAGACGCGCACGATCTCGCCAAACCCGAGCGTGACGATCGCCAGGTAATCTCCCTTGAGACGCAGGCTGGGCAACCCGACCGCGAACCCCACCAGCGCCGCCACCAGCCCGCCCACGAGGAGCGCGCCGACGAACAACACGTCGCCGCTGCCAAACCAGTGCTCCGCGCTCGCCGCCGCCTCGGTCATCCCGCTCAACGAGCCCCCGTTCATGCTCGGGCTCTCGAACCACCGGATCGACCCGTAATACGTCACCATGCCCGCGGCATACCCGCCGACGGCGAGGAACCCCGCGTGCCCCATCGAAAACTGCCCGGTAAAGCCGTTCACGATGTTGAGCGAGACCGCCAGCGTGATCGCCACGCCGATGTCCAGAAGCAACTTCGCGTAGTACGGATCGATGCGCGGCTTGAGTCCCGCCTGCAACCCGAACGCCAACCCCAAACCAACCAACAGCGGCAGCACCCCCTTGGCGAACGAGCCCACCGCGCCGGGCTTGAGGGCCCGCGCCCGGAGACCAAGATCATGCACCTGTGCCGACACGCGAGATCCACTCCTCTGCCGCTCGGGCGGAACGCCCACGCCACTCCAAACGAGAACCAAGACCCAACCAGACCCGTCGGATCAGACCTTTTCCACCGTCGCCTTTCCGAGTATTCCGCCCGGGCGGAAGAGGAGCACGACGATCAACAACCCGAAGACATAGACGTCCGCGAGGCTCGATTTCAGGTACGCCGACCCGAAGAACTCCAGCAGCCCGATCGCGAGCCCGCCCAGCATGGCGCCGCGGACGTTCCCGATCCCGCCCACCACCGCCGCCACGAACGCTTTCAAGCCCAGCAGGACCCAACTCGTGTCCGCGGTCTGCTTGATCTGTTCGTACTTGACCGCCCAGAGAAACCCGCCCGCCGCCGCGAGCATCGCCCCCGTCACGAACGTGAAACTGATGACCCGATCGACGGGGATGCCCATGAGCGAGGCGGTCGCGGGGTTGTGGCTCACGGCCCGCATCGCCCGACCCAGTTTGGTGTGGAAGACGAGATAGTCCAGCGCGATCATGAGCACGATCGCCGTGCCGATCCCCACCACGTCCAGCAGGTTGACGTGCACCTGCCCGATCGAAAACAGCGTGGAATCGGGCAGCAAGCGGGGCACCTTCGCCGGTCGCGTCCCGAACACCTTCTCCAACTGTCCGACATTTTGCAGGAAGAGCGACACCCCGATCGCGGTGATGAGCACGTTCAGCCGCGGCGCCTTGCGCAGCGGCTTATAGGCCAACCGCTCGACCGTAAACCCAACCACCCCGCACAGCGCCATCGCCCCCACCAGCACCAGCCCCCCCACCCACAGAGGGGCTGCCGCCTGCGGATCGCTCGCATTCCATCCCAGCATGCGCTCCAACTTGCTCGCGATCGTCAAACTGAGCCACGCCCCCAACACCACCACGTCGCTGTGCGCGAAGTTGATGAACTTCAAGATGCCGTACACCATCGTGTAGCCCAGCGCGATCAGCGCGTACAGGCTCCCGATCGTCAGGCCATCTTTCAGCGTTTGGAGGAACTGGTCCATGCGGGAAGAATGATCTCAAAAAACAAAGACGCTCCCCTGCCTTCGCGAGGGGAGCAAAGAATAGCAACTTTTCGGCTTTCGTGCGCGCCGATTCCGACCCGCCCCTTACTTCGTCGGCTCGATCGTCGCTCGATACACCCATTTCCCGCCCTGGCGCTCGACCATCACCACCGGCTTGACGGCATCCCGCTCCGCGTTCAGCGTGATCGAGCCCGTCACCGCCTTGAAGTCCTTGGTCTTCACGATCGCCGCCTGAAGGTCCTTCCCTTTCAGGCTCTTCGCCTTGCTCATCGCCTCGAACAGGATGTTCGCCGCGTCATAGCCCAACGCCGCCAGCCCGTCCGGCACGCCCCCGTACGCCTTGCTGTACTTGCTCACAAACTCCCGGATCTCCTTCGACGGCTGGTCCGGGGCGTAGTGATTCGAGTAGAAGCACCCCTCGATCGCCTCGCCCGCGTTCTTCCCCAACTCTTCGCTGTCCCAACCATCGCCCCCAAGGAGCGGCATCTTCATCCCCAACTTGCGAGCCTGGATCGCGATGTTCGCGATGTCGCTGTAATACCCGGGGATGAAGATCACCTCGGGGCTGCTCTCGCGGATCCGCGTGAGTTGGGCGTTGAAGTCGCTCGCGCCCTTCGTGTACGCCTGCTCGCTCACGATCGTCCCGCCCTGCTTCTTGAAGGCCTTGGTGAACTCATCCTTGAGCCCCACCGAATAGGCCGACGCCTGATCGAACAGGATCGCCGCCTTCCCGACCTTCAGGTCGGTCCTCGCGAACGTCGCGCACGCCGCCCCCTGGAACGGATCGATGAAGCACACGCGGGAGATCATGTCCCCCACCTTCGTCACGTCCGGATTGGTCGAACTCGGCGTGATCATGGGCACCCCAAACTCCTGGCACACCGGCGCGCCCTGCAAACTGACGCTCGACGCGACTTCCCCCAGGATCGCCACGCACTTGTCCTTCGTGATGAGTTTCGTCACCACCGTCCCCGCCTTCTCGGGCTTGCCCTCCGTGTCGTCGCTCACGAGCCGGATCCGCTTCTTCGTCCCATTCACGAGCACCCCGCCCTTGGCGTTGATCTCCTCGACCGCCAACTTGATCCCGTTCTCGGTCGACTTCCCGAACGTGGCCTCCGACCCCGTCAAGGAGCCGTAGTGCCCGATCGTGATCGTGTCCTGCGCGAGGGCGCGCGACGCAAGCCCGGCCGTCATCACCGCCGCGGCGGCAAACCCCAGAATCGTGCGAGTCAGCGACATGGTCTTCTTTCCTTGCATCCGTCCTCCGCCGCGAGGTCGCTCGCGACGCAAGGCCCGTTTCCGTCATGCGTGCGTGTACATTAGCAGACGTGCCCACAGGCCGCACGTCGTGGCACCTCCGCCCCGACTGGCCATCCAAGACCTTTCCTTCGACGCCCCACCGCTCAGTTGGTTCCGTTCGCCGACGACCCGTCCTCCGACGCGGGCGCCCGCGTGTCGATCGTCACACGCTCCCGTTGGTCCACCTTCTCCTTGAATCGCCGTTCGCTCGGCCTCGCCCCCTGGTCGATCCGCTTCCAATACCACAGCGTGAACGGCACCCCGATGACCGCCGACAGCGCCACCGACACCCACATCACCACCGTCAGCCCGCTGATCGAGTCTCCGAGCATCGCCCGCCCCGTCACAGTTCAACCACCTGCATGTCCGCCTGCTGTTCCACCGGCAACGCCGGCATCGACACGTCCGTCACGAACACCCGCAGGTCGGGCTTCAATCCGGCCATCTCCTGGCGGACCAGCGCCGCGTTGAACGCCGCCCCCAGTGGCATCGCCACCTGGGCGCCCGCCGCGACCTGCGCCAGCGTGCTCTGCACCATCACCGGCTCGACCACCTCGACGCTCGACGCCGTGCCCTCCAGCATCCCCAGCACGTCCAGCGCGATCTGCCCCTCCGTCTTCGCCAGTTCGATCACCGGGATCGCCTGCTCAAAGGCCTGGATCTGGTTCCTCGCGTTCTCGAACGTGCCGGCCTTCTCCGCCCACGTCGCCCCGGGGATCACCACGTCCGCCCGATCCACCGCGACGCTCGACAGCGTGTCGATCAGCACCACAAACTTCCCATCCAGCGACCGCAGCAGATCGTTCGTCGCCCATTCGCTCGGGTAGTTGCCCGTCAGCACCACCGCGCCGATCTCCGAGTTCGGGCGACCAAGTTGTTCCAGCACCTCCTCGTACGACAGCACCTCGCTCCCGTACGCACCCAACGCCCGCCTCACGCCTCGCGCGTTCGGCGCCTTTTCCGCGTAGACCTTGAACGCCTTCGGATCGCCCTCGCTCGTTCCCGCCGGGTACACCTTGTCCTGCCCCTTCCTCGGCACCGGCCCCACCGCCAGCACCGCCCGCGCGTCCATCGCCCTCGCCATCTTCCCCAGCACATACGCCTCTTCGCACGTCAGCATCGGGCTCACCATCAGCGCTACTCGCTGCCCGCTCGCCACCGCCTTCTTCAGCCCCTCGATCGCGTCCTCGTACGCTCGCGAATAGTCGCTCTCGATCAGTTGCCCAAACTGGCGACGCATCGGCGAACGCAGGCGATCCTCGCTGTGCACAAACTTCCAGCCGTACCGCACCTCGTCCGTGATCCACCACTTGTTCACGCCCATGTTGGTCCGCGGCTTGATGCGGTAGATCTTGCCCTGGTTGTGGTGGATCGTGATGTTGTCCCCGCTGGCCGTCAGGGGGTCGATGCTCGGCGTCTCCTTCAAGAACCAGACGCGCTGCGCGAACAGAAAGTCCTTATCCAACAGCGCCCCCACCGGGCAGAGGTCGATCACGTTCCCCGAAAGTTCGTTCGCGATCGGCACCCCCGGGAACACATCGATCTCTTCCTTGTTCCCCCGGCTGTTCACGTACAACTCGCTCGTCCCGCTCACCTCACGCGTGAACCGCACGCAGCGCGTGCACATGATGCACCGATCGCTGTACAAATACACATGCGGGCCCAGGTCCTTCTTGGGCTGCTTCACCTTCTGTTCCTCAAACCGCGACACCCCGCGGCCATACTCATACGAATAGTCCTGTAGGAAGCACTCGCCGCTCTGGTCGCACACCGGGCAGTCCAGCGGATGGTTGATCAGCAGGTACTCCATCACCGCCTTCTGATTCGCCACCGCCTTGGGGGAGTCCGAGTACACCACCATCCCGTCCGTCGCCGTCGTCTGGCAGGTGGGCTGCAACTTCCCGCCCATCTGCGGCACGAGTTGCCCCGTCTTCGCGTCCGGCGCGTGGATCTCCGCCAGACAAATCCGGCACGACGCCACGATCGACAGCCCGTCGTGGTAGCAGTACTGCGGGATCTCCAGACCGTTCGCGTTCGCGACCTGCAGAATCGTCGGCGCCGGCTTCCCGGGATCGACGTTGAACTCACATTTCCGGCCGTTGATGGTGATGAAGGGCATACGCGCGAATGGTAGCCGGAAGGACGGGAAGGGTGGCGTTGGGGATTCACTATTCGGACCCTCCTCGCCTCCGCGCGGAACGCTCGTCCGGCCTGTGCCGCCCGCAAACCCGCCTCTTCTCTATCGCCACGCCGCTTTGGTGGCCCACCGTCCGTCCCTGTGGCATGTTCATGGTGCCCTCTGGCCCCGCGCCCGGAGCACCCATCCATGAGACTCGCCCATACCCTCACCACGGTCGCCCTTGCGTTCGCCCCCGGCCTCGCACACGCCGAGCCTCGTCCCCATTCCCCTCACTCGCCCCTCCAACCGTGCCCCGCCTTCGCGGAAGCCGGCGAGCGCACGCTTCAGGAAGTCTTCGGCCTACTCACGAGCGACAACCATTCCACGTTGGTCTTCTCCGGTGAACGTCGCGACTCCACCTCCATGGACCTCCTCTTTCATGGCGGCCTCCTCTTCAATCTCACCTCCGATTCCACGTCGCTGAATCTCACCCTCCTCCAGCGAGGAAAGCACACCCACTTCCTCCTCCAAGGCCTCTTGCCCAGCGGGCTGCTCACCAACCCAATCGTCTTCCCGCGCGCCATGACGCGCAACCCGGGTTGGTCGCTCGACACGATCCAACTCAACGTCCCCCACGCGACAGACCCCGTCGAGAACAACCTCGATCACTCGTGGAGCGGCCTCACCGGATTCCGACTCACCGCCCTCGGAAACGTCGAAAAGCCCGAGATCGGCCCGTGCCCCGCCGTCCCGACGCCGGCGGGGGGCGCCACCTTCGCCCTCGCCGCCGCCTGGGGCCTGCGCCGATCCGCACGACCCAAGAAGCACCCATGACTGATACGGATTTCATTGATCGTGACGTGTTTCTCAAGATCGGGAGTGGAGCGGCGGGTCGGAGCCACCACCCTCCTACCACGTGCGCTCGTGACCAAGATGACTCATTAGATAATCTGTTATAGGACGACATTGGTTGCCCCTGCGATCGTCACGCCTTACCCAAGTTCAAATCAACTCACGCATACGTGGAAACCCCTTGCATTTCACTGCGTATCTACTAGCATGATCCCGGTCCGTTTCCGCCGGACCAGTGTTCGAGTTTGAGAAAGAGACCCCGAGAAAGAGGACAAGACATATGAAGAACGCCGTTCGAGCGTGCGCGCTCACCCTCTTGGGCGTGGCCTCTGTGCAGGCCAACGCCGGTGTCATTTACACGTTCGGGAATATCACGGGCAACAACGTTGCCAACGCGGCCGCCGGCGAGAGCCAACTCGCCGTTGAAGTCGACGCCGTCGGCCCCAACCAGGTCAGTTTCAAGTTCACCAACACCGGACCTCTCGCGATGTCCATCACCGACATCTACTTCGACGACGGCACCCTCCTCGGCATCGCCAGCATTACCAACGGCGGCCCGAGCGTGGACTTCTCGCAAGGCGCGTCCCCGGGCAATCTGCCCGGCGGCAACGCCCTCTCCCCCGCCTTCCAAACCACCGCCGGATTCTCCGCCGACTCCAACCCGCCCACCCAACCCAACGGCGTCAACCCGGGTGAGATGGTCACCATCGTCTTCAACCTGATCAACGGCATGACCTTTGCCGACACCATCAACGCCCTCAACACCCCGGGCGATCACCTCCGCATCGGCATCCACGTCCAGGGCTTCGCCAACGGCGGCAGCGAGTCCTTCGTCAATCGCGTCCCCGCTCCGAGCGCTCTGGCCCTCCTCGGGCTCGGCGGCCTCGCGGCGGCTCGTCGGCGCCGGTGATCCGCGCCACACTCGTCGGGTCCCCTCCTTTCGCGACGCACTCTCTCGTGGAGTGCGTCGCGCTTTCGTTCCTGCGCTCCCCACTCGCGGTCACGGCGCCAACGCGATCGACGCCACCGTCACGTCATCCGTGAACGGCAGGTTCACCTGCGTCCCGAACGACGCATACTCCGCCAGGGCCGCCAGCAGCAGGCTCACGTCTTCTTCGATCCCACCCGAGCCCGCCAGCGTCGCGATCGTCCGCTCCAAACCGAAGATCCCACCATGCGGGGAGCGCTGCTCGACCACGCCGTCGGTGTACAGCACCACCCGCATCCCTGGCACAAAGTCGAGTTGCTCGTTCTTGTACTGGAACGAGGGATCGATCCCCATCGGGAACCCGCCATCGCACTCCACCC
The DNA here is from genome assembly GCA_964543905.1 of uncultured Phycisphaeraceae bacterium. GTDB lineage: Bacteria > Planctomycetota > Phycisphaerae > Phycisphaerales > UBA1924. The sequence continues at coordinate 70,837 of CAZIZO010000004.1, read as the reverse complement.
GCTGCGCCCCCTGCCCGGGGAACCGCGCCAGCCAGTGCCCGTGCCCGGCATCCACGTACGTCAACGTTCTCGCGTCGGCGTCAAACACCCCCGCCCAGAGGGTCAAATAGGTCGGTGCCTTCCCCGCGTCCATCCCTTGCCGATCCGAGTAGTCCGCGACCAACTTGCTCACCTCGGAGAGCGCCAGCCCGGGATCACCCGTTTGCCTCAGCAACCGGCTCAGGTGCGCCTGGACGTTCGACATCACCATGCCCGCGGCGATCCCCTTCCCCTCCACATCCCCGATCAGCACCGCCGCCCGATGCTCGTCCAACTTGATGAAATCAAACAGGTCGCCCGCCACGCGCTGCCCCGGTCGCGAGTGAACGACGTACGAAATCGCCCCGAGAGACCCATGATCCGGCGGCATGATGAGCCGCTGCACCGATCGCGCCGCCTCCATGTCCTTGGTCTGCTGCTCCTCGTCGTGCTGCAAGCGCACCCGCTGCTGGTTCGCCATCGCGAGCCCGCATAACCGCGAGATCGCCTGGCAGAACGAGATCGTCTCCGGATTGATGGGCGGCGTCTGCGGGCTTCGCCCGGGCCTCGGGTCGGGCTGGCGTGCGTCGAGGTAGATGAACGCGTCCGGCTCGTTGTCGATCACGATCGGCGCGCACACCGCCGACGTGATGCCAAGACTCATGATGCTCTGCCCATAGTTCGGCTGGTTCATCGCCGACGAGTTGAGCACCACCGTCTGCCCTTGCATCGCCGCCTGGATGAGCGACCGGCTAAACCCGATCGGGCCCGCCGACGCCGGCACCGGCACCGCGCCCCCCGTCCGCGACGCGATCACCCGAACCTGATCTCCCGCACCCTCCACACGCAGCACCGCCGCCCGAGGGAAACCCGTCCCCGCCAGCAGCGCGTCGAGCGCCGCCGTCGTCAGTTTCTCTTCACTGTCCGCACGCACCATCGCGGCGGCACACTCCATCAGCAGGTCCAACCGCCGCTGCGCATCCAGCCCCAGCGCCGCCGCCTCGATCTTCTGCACAAACTGCTCGCTCGACCCGCGATCGTCGGCCATCGTCAGCGGCTCGGTCGAGTCCAGTTCCTCGATCGTGCTCTCCGACCCATCCACCATCTTCACCCGGAACGTCCAGGGCCCCATCCGGAGGCGATCCCGGTGTCGCAACTGCGCCGGGTTGTTCGGCGCCAACTTCACCCCGTTCAGGATCGTCCCGTGTCGGCTCGACAGATCGTTCACCCACCACGATGAGCCCTGGAAACTGATCTCCGCATGCCGACGCGAGACCGTCCCCTCTTGGTCCGCCAGGACGATGTTGCACTGCGACGACCGCCCGAGGATCGCGGGCGATTCCTGCGGGGCGATCTTGATCGGCTCCATCGCCGGACCCGCGGCAACCTCCAAAACCAGCGGCACAGCGTTGTAGGTCGTCGCGGGCATCGCCCCACAGGATAGCGGGACGCCGCACGCGGCGCGGATAGGCTTCCCTCCCGCATGCCCCGCTTCAAACTCACCATCGCCTACGACGGCACCAACTTCTGCGGCTGGCAGAAACAGGAGCCCTTCGTGAACGAAGGCCAGGCCGTCGGCCTCAACCTCCCCGAGCCCGGCATTTACGAGCCCAACGCCGACCCCTACGCCAGCGTCCAGGGCGTCGTCCACCGCGAGGGCGAAGACCGACCTCGCCTCCAACTCCGAACCGTCCAGCACATCGTCGAACGTGCCGTGCGAGAGATCGTCCGCGAACCGGTCTCGCTCCTGGGCGCCAGCCGAACCGACGCCGGCGTCCACGCCCGCGGCCAGGTCGCCGCATTCACGTGTTCCGGCCGAGACGCCGAGGACATCCAGCAGGGTGTCGAACTCGCCCGCTCCCACTCCGGCTGGCCCCTCTCCCGCGGACCGGGCCGCCTCCGCCGCGCCATCAACGGCCGCCTCCCCGACGACGTGCAAATCCTCAACGTCGAAGTGGTCCCCGATGCTTTCGACCCCATCTCCGACTGCGTGAGCAAGGGCTATTCCTACACCCTCCACGTCAGCCCACCCCCCCCCCGCGGCATGGGCCTTCGCCCGCTCTGGGATCGCCACTTCGTCCACCACATCTGGGAGCCGCTCGACCCCGTCCTCATGCACGCCGCCTGCGAACGCCTGGTCGGGGAGCACGACTTCGCCGCCTTCGCCGCCAGCGGGCACGGGCGCGAGAACACCGTCCGCACCATCCACGCGCTCTCCGTCACACGCTTACCGGACGCCATGGAGGCCCAACGTCTCCGCATCGACGTCAGCGGCAGCGGCTTCCTCTACAACATGGTGCGCATCATCGCGGGCACGCTCGTCGAAGTCGGCAAGGGGAAGATGACGGTGGACGACGTGACCGCCGCGCTCCAGAGCAAAGACCGCCGTAACGCGGGCCCGACGCTCGGGCCCGAGGGGCTTTGTCTGGAGTGGGTGAGGTACTGAGGAAGTCTCGATGCGCATCCTCCACATCTCCACTCGCCTGATCCTCGGTGGCTCGCAGGAGAACACCGTCCTCTCTTGCGAAGGCCAGACGCGGCGCGGGCACGAGGTGCACCTCGCGTTCGGGCCCATCTACGGCCCCGAAGGCTCCCTGCTGGAGCGCGTCGAGAACTTCAAGGATGGCGGCACGATCCACACCCACGTCATCCCCAACCTCGTCCGACAGATCAACCCCATCAAGGACCGCCGTGCGCTCCGCGATCTCCGCGATCTGATCAAACGCATCCAGCCCGACATCGTCCACACGCACAGCAGCAAGGCCGGCATCCTCGGGCGATGGGCGGCGTGGTCGGTTCGTCCACGCCCCGCCACCATCCACACCATCCACGGCCCGCCCTTCATGCCCATCGAGGGCCACCCGCTCCACCGATTCAAAGTCCGCGCGCTCAACTTTGCCTACACGCTCGCCGAACGCTCCGCCGCCGCGCATTGCCACACCATCGTGTCCGTGGCCGACGCCATGACCCGCGAGTTCCTCCGCCGACGCATCGGCACGCCCGAGCAATACGTCACCGTGCGCTCCGGCATGGAGATCGAGCCATACCTCACCCCCGCGCTCCGCCCCGACGGCACGCCCGAAACCCGCGAGAACTCCCGCGACGCCCTCGCCCTCAAACCCGACGACTTCGTCATCGGCACCGTCGCCCGCCTCGCCCAGCACAAGGGACACGACGACGTCCTGGACGCGATCGTCGAAGAACTTCGAACCAACCCCAACATCGTGTTGCTGTGGGTCGGTGACGGTTGGTGGCGCGACCGCCTCGTCTCCAAGATTCGATCGCTCGGCCTCACCCTTCGAGCCCTCGACCTCTCCACCTCGTCCGCCGACCCGAGGACCGAGCCCGAGAACATCATCCCGCCAACCCAACATCAAGGCAAAGCGACGGGTCGGGTCATCCTCACCGGCCTCGTTCCCCCATCCCAAATCCCCGCCCTCCTCCGCGCCATGGACCTGCTCGTCCATCCCAGTTACCGCGAAGGCCTCCCTCGCACCGTGCCGCAAGCCCTGCTCAGCAACGTCCCCGTCGTCGCTTACGACTGCGACGGCACGGGCGAAGTCTGCCGCGACATGGAGACCGGGCGACTCGTCAAGACCGGCGACATCGCCGCCCTCGGCAACGCCATCCGCTGGATGGCCGCGCATCCCGACGAACGCCGAGCAATGGCCGAGCGCGGGAAAGCCTTGTGCCTTCGTGAGTTCACGGCTACGAAGATGGTGGACGACCTGGAGCGTGTGTACGCGAAGGCTCTTCAACTCGCACGCGGCTAACCTCCCCCCGTGCTCCTCGCCATCGTCATCCCCGTCTACAACGAGCGCACGTGGGTCCGCGCCGCCGTCGAGCGCATCCTCGCGACGCCCACGATGACCGACACGTCGAGCGAACCGTCGCGCTCCCTCGAACGCCGCATCTTCCTCGTCGACGATGGCTCGATCGACGGCACCTCCCCCATCGTCCAGGAACTCGGCCAACTCGAAGGCGTCACGGCCCTCAGACACGACCGCAACCGGGGCAAGGGCGCCGCGCTCCGCACCGGCTTCAAGGCCGCCCTCGACGCCGGCGCCGACGTCGTTCTCGTCCACGACGCCGACATGGAGTACGACCCCGCCGACCATGCCGACCTGCTCGCCCCCATCCTCGACGGCCGCGCCGACATGGTCGTCGGCTCCCGATTCCTCGGCCAGACCCACCGCGTCCTCTACTACTGGCACTTCGTCGCCAACCGCTTCATCACCACGCTCTGCAACATGGCCACCAACCTCAACCTCACCGACATCGAGTGTTGTTCCAAGGCCTTCACACGCGACGCCCTTTCGAAGATCACCATCCACGAAAACCGCTTCGGCGTCGAGCCCGAACTCATCGCCAAGGCCGCTCGCGTCCGCCTTCCCACCACCTCGGGCCCCAGCGACACGCGCCCGCTGCGCATCTACGAGGTCCCCGTCAGTTACGCCGGCCGAACCTTCGAGGAAGGCAAGAAGATCACATGGCGCGACGGCCTCTCCGCCCTGCGCTGCATCGCCAAGTACGGGCTCTTCCGCTGAGCACGCCGTCCAACCCTCCCGCCCGGAGGGAAGGGGCTGGGGAGGGTCTGCTTCCGAGCCGAACATCAACGATCACCCCGACGCACGGCCGAGGATGCGGGGCGCCGGAAGAGGTGATCGCTCAGTGCATCGCCAGCGCCGCACTGCTCACCATGCCCTGCCCCTGCTGGTCCATCGCGGCCATGTAGTTGAAGATCTCGATCCGCTCGGGCTCGACGATCTTCGCCGCCGCCAGCATGTTCCCCAGCGAGCACCACCGCGTCGGGTTCTGCTGCCAGGCGAAACTGGTCATCATCTCGTCGAACTTCTGCTCGGCGAACATCTGCAGCATCTCGCGGTCGTGCTGGAAGACCCGATTGCGGAACTCGTTCGCTTCCTCGCTGTCGCCCGCGAGCGGCTGCTGATCGCCGAACGCCGGGCCCACGTGGCTCAGGTCCGCCGACGACACCACGAGCGTCCGCCCGGGCAGCAACGGCAACGTCTTCTGCATCGCCTGCACGAACGTGTCGAGCGCCACGCCGTTCCCGTCGTACGACTCGCCGTTGTTCACCGCCGGATCATGCACGAGCACGCCGAAGACCCTGGGATAGTTCCCGTGCTCGTCCTTGCCCAGACAGTGCTGGATCCACGGGATCTGCAACTCGATCGAGTGCTCCCGCTCGTGGTCGTAGCGGTTCGCGAAGAGTTTTTCGCTTTGCTCCGCCCCCAGGTGCATCTTGAGCGTGTCCACCAGTTGCGAATCCAGTTCGCACACGCCCAAGGGCGACTCGTACCCCTTGTTGCACCCGCAGACGCCCGTCGATTCGCCAAAGTGGTTCGTGCCCAGGATCACCACGCGCGCCGGTCGATCCGCCACCCGCGTCCGGCCCCACACTTGGGCGTAGTTGATCCACCCACGCGGATAATCCACGTGCGGCACCACCACCGCCTTGGGCAGCACGTCGAACGTCGGATTCGGTGCATCCTTCAACGCCTCCGCCATCCACTGATCAAACGTCTCCCGCAACCGATTCGCGCCGATCTCGGCCTTCTGCTCCTCCGTCACGCCCGCGGGCAACAGTTGTTGGGCCATCGCTTCCGCGATGTTCGCCGTCGTCGCCGGCGGCAGCACCGACGTTGAATCAAACTCCGCCCGCATCTTCGCCTTCATCGCCTCGAAGGTCGGCCCCACCAGAAGCCCCGCATGATCCAACTGCGCGACCAGACCCTCCATGATCTCGCGCGTCAGGCCCTTGCCGACCGCCGCCGTGATCTCGTCCAAACTCCGGGTCCCGTCCATCAGCGGCAAGATCATCTGCACCGCGGGAACGACGAACACCGCCCGATCAGAGATCTGACGGGCGTCCGAAAGCCCTAACAAAGTCTTGTCACCCGCCTGGACGGGGAAGCCCCGAACGGCCCGCAACTGCGGCTTCTGCTGATGGGCCGCGCTCGGGTCAAACGGAGGGGGGGTTTCGTGCACGGGGTTGCTCATGTCCAAGTGTAGGAACAGGCGTCGGCTGAATCGCCTCCCGACTTGCTTTGCGGCGCGAAAGGTCTACACTCTCGACCCCATATTTGGACTCTGAAAGGTACCGCGATGGCCACGAACTTCGACTCCCTCAAGCCCGGCTCCACCATCACCTGCACGGTGAGCAAGATGCCTCGCACCGAGGATCAGGAGATCACCATCCTGCGCCTCATGCGTCAGGAGCCCGCGGCCAAGAAGGCCCTCGCCCGCGCCCACCGCATGCGTCAGCAGCGCAAGGTCGAGTACAACCGCGGCAACCGCGATTGGGTGAAGCGCGAGAAGACCGCCCAGGTCGTCCGCGTCGAGAAGGGCAAGACGTGGTCCATGACCTTCAAGGTGGATCAGGTTCCCGATCTCAAGGCCATCAGCGAGTTCGTCAGCGTCAAGTGAGCGACGCCGCCATATCGGCCCCCACCGAACCGCGAGCCAAAGCCCAAACGAGAGAGGGTGAGAGACCCGGCGCCCATGCGAACTGACGCATGGGCCGCTTTTCTTTTGACACTCCCGATCCCCGGTTGCACTCGCCTTTGGTTGCACTCGGGCGCGTTTCGCGTTCTAATCCTGCGATGCCCGTCCTTCCCGCACCCGGCGAAAAGTACACCATCCGCCGCAAGGTCCTCAAGATCTTCGGCGCCGCGTTCCACATCTACGACGCCCAAGGCCAGGTCATCGGCTACTGCAAGCAGGCCGCCTTCAAACTGAAGGAAGACCTGCGTATCTCCACCGACGAGACGATGAGCAAGGAACTCCTCCGCATCAGCGCCCGCCACATCATCGACTTCGGCGCGACCTATGACATCAAGACCCCCGAGGGGCACACCATCGCCACCGCACGACGAAAGGGGCTCCGCAGCGCCTTCGTCCGCGACGAGTGGCTCATCTTCGACGCCCAGGAGCGCCCGATCGCCTCGCTGGAAGAAGAGGGCTCGTTCCTCGCCTTCCTTCGACGCTGGGTCGAACTCGTCTCGCTCTTCTCTCCACAAAAGTATGTGATGACCCGCGCGGACGGGCGCGAGGTCGCCCGCTACCGCCAGCACTTCAACCCCTTTGTTTTCCGCCTGGGTGTCGCCACCGGTCCAGGCGACGACGAGGAGTTCGACGACCTGATCGTCCTGGCCGTGGGCTGCTTGATCGCCGCCATCGAAGGCCGACAAGCCAACTAGGGCCCCGACGGACACGCCGAAGCCCCGGGTCCATACCCATCCGTCCGGCACAACCTCAGAACTGCCCTTCCTTGCAGTACGGCTCGCCCCACAGGATCGTCTGGAGCAGCACCGCCTTGACCCACGCGGCGTGCATCTTCTCCACGTCCTCCGTGGACGCGCCCTTCTTCGCCAGGAACGGCTTGAGCGTCGTCGTCACGGGGACCGTCAACGCCGGAATGTAGCGGTAGTTGACCTGCCCCACGCTCGGCGCTCGGTCGGTCACGTTCTTCTTCGCCTTGTTGTGACGAAGCCCGATCTCATGCTGATAGTCCAGCCATGCCTGGTCGTACTTCGCGTCGGCGGTGTCCAGGATCCACTGCCCAAACCTCGCCCGCACCCGCGCGAGATACTCCCCCTCCGGTTGCCCCGTCTGCTTGTTCCCGAAGAAGTACACCAGTTCCGGCGTCGACGCGACGAACCCGTACCACACGTCGAGCACCTGCTCCGTCTGGTCCGCCAGGATCTCCTTCGACCGACGCAGGTACTTCACGTCCTCGTCGCTGAAGAGCAGCACTTTCTTGAGCGCGTCCAGGTCCTTCATCGTGAGCGGCGACTTCGCCGACTCGGGCGTGCCCAACGTGTACCCCGGGATCGCCTTGCCGGCAGGCTTGGACTCGTCGAACTTGGGCTGCGCCAACGCCAACGCCAGCCCCGCCGTCACCACCCACCCCACACCCAACGCCTTCATGCTCTTCATCGGTGTTCTCCAACTCAACAAGCCCGCGCCGAACGAGCGCGCACGCCCATCCTCACGCGGGCGACCTGGGCGTCGCACCTCGCGAGACCGTCTCGCCCAGCGCTCGCCCTTCGATGAACAACTGCCACAACACGGGACGGACCGACTCCTCCGCCATCGCATGCTCGGGGCAGTCCACCCGCAGGTCGCCCCCCCCCAGCGGCGCATCGACGTACGCGCAGTGGTGCGGCTTCTCCCGGCCGCGGTGCGCGTGCGGACGAAAATACTCGCACGACGTGCACATCCTCGCCACCGGGACCCGCCCCTGCTCTTGCAGGCTGTGCACCATCTTCATCAGCACCCGCAGAAAGACCTCCCGCTCGCGTTCGTCGAGTTGATCCAGCGCTCGCATCAGATAGTCGGGCCAACTCGACGATGCCGTTCCCGCCGATCGCCCCAATGCGGTCAACTGCACCACCACCACGCGGGCATCCTCCCCGGACGTCGATTTGCCCACGAGTTTCTTGCGCTCCAGCGCCGAGATCGCGTCGCTCGCGGTGGCGGTCGTGATCGCCAACTCCCCCGCGATCGCCGAGACCGTCAGCCCCGCCGGCGATCTCGAAACGAGGAGGGCCAGGATCTGAGATTGCGTCGGCGTCAATCCACGCCGACCCCCCTCCTCCCACGCATGGTGGCGCAGCACCAGTCCAATCTTCGCCAGCCCGGTGGCCAGCATCGCTCGTGGGTCCGTCTTCGTCGTGTTCTTATTCATTAGGACTCCTAAGTATTAGCGGCCTGTGGGTCGTCGTCAACCCGTGTCGCCCGATTCCCGTTTGCCGTCGCGGAGACCGACCGCGTCCGAATAAACACCAATACCTTTTCGCGTCTGCCCGTGCGAGTCCGGCTTGGTCTTCTCCAGCGTTTCGGGTAGATTGCACGCGTCCCCCGCCACGCCCGAACAGCCGATCTCCCGTGCTGCTTCCGGTGGCTATTGACCTCCGGAGCCACGAGCATGCGTCACGAGCACCTCTTCCTTAGCAGCCGTCGCCGTCGTCTCGCCCTGTCGGCCCTCGCGGGCACCTCGCTCGCCCTGACCTCGCCCGTCCTCGCCCAAACCTGGACGGGGCTGAGCGCCACGACGAATAACTGGACCGATGCCGCCAACTGGACCACGCTCCCGATCAACAACGGAACGGCCAACGTCATCTTCGCCGGGACCGCCCGCCTCGGACCCTTCGTCAACTCCGCGCAGGATGTCAACTCGATCACCTTCAACAACACCGCCGGCGCCTTCGTCGTCGGCGGGTCCTCCGCGCTCACCATCCGCTCCGGCGGGATCATCAACCAAGACGCCCAGACGCAGACCATCAACGCCCCTCTCCTCGTCGCCGCCAGCCAAATCTGGTCCGCGACCAATGGCGGGCTCGCCTTCAACGGCCCAAGCATCCAACTCAACGCCACCCTCACCATCAACGCCTCCAACGCCGCCGTCAGTGCCCTCGCCAGTTTCTCCGGATCCGGCGGCCTCATCAAGAACGGCTCCGCTTCCCTCTCCCTCGCCGGCACCAACACCTTCTCCGGGACCACCAGCGTCAACCAGGGCCTCCTCTCCGCCTCTTCCAACGGGCTCTCCCCCAACAGCCCGCTCTTCATCGGCTCCACCGGCTCGGTCGCCTTGTCCTCCCCCGCTCACACCATCTACTCCCTCTCCGGCCCCACCGGAGCCTCCCTCGACCTGGGATCCGGAACCCTCACCATCAACGCCGGTCCCGACTCCGCCACCTATCCATTCAACGGCATCATCTCCGGCACCGGAAACGTCACCAAACTTGGCTCCCACACCCAGGCCCTCGCGGGGGCCAACACCTACACCGGCACCACCACCGTCTCCGCGGGCACCCTCCGCCTCGACGCCGACGAACGCCTCGCCAACTCGTCCATCCTCACCGTCAGCGGCACGGGCGTCCTCAACCTCCAGGGCTTCACCGAGACCGTCCTGGCCGTCAATATGTCCGGGAGCGATCTGGGGCCCATCGGCTCCTCCGGCACCCTCATCGCCAACGCCTTCAACATCGAATCCGGGATCGTCCGCGTTCGATTCGCCGGCCCGGGCGGGCTCACCAAGGCCAACGCCGCCCTCAATGCCGTCGTCTTTTCCTCCGGACACTCCTACGCCGGCTCCACCATCGTTTCCGGTGGCACGCTTTCCATCAATGCCGCCGACGCGCTCCCGGATGCCTCCCCCGTCTCCGTCCGCAGCCCGGGCATCCTCCAGTTCGTCAACTTCCCCGATACCGTCGGCTCCATCGAGGGCGACGGCACCATCGGCCTCCTCTCCTCCACCCTCAGCGTCGGCGCCAACAACGCCAGCACCACCTTCAGCGGCATCATCGCCGATCAACCCGCTTCCATCGGGCACCTCACCAAGGTCGGCACCGGAACCCTCACCCTCTCCGGCCCCAACACCTATCGCGGCACCACCACGCTCAACGCCGGCGTCCTTCGCCTCTCCGGCGCCAATCGCCTCGCCCCCACCAGCAGCGTCGTCATCAACGCCGGACAGTTCATCACCCAGAACGAGAGCGTCTCTCAGGTCACCCTCAACGCCGGTGAACTCCGCGGACACATCATCGGACTCGGCTCCATCGGCGCTGGCACCTACCTCTTCAACAGCGGATTCTGCGATGCCGTCCTTTCCGGCCCAGGTGGGCTCATCAAGGCCTCGCCCGGGATCGTCTCCCTCCGCGGCCGAAACTCGCAAGCCTTCACCCGCGTCGACGCCGGCACCCTCAGCATCTACGAAGACTCCGCCCTCGGTCAGCCCGGCGCGGGCCTCTACCTCAACGGGGGCACCCTCAGCGTCGACGCCGCCTGCACCATCGATCGTCCCTTCGGCACCTTCTCCGCTTCCACCATCGACTGCTTCGGCGACGTCCTCTGCACCAACTTCTCCCCCTTCAACTCCTCCACGCTCATCAAAGCCGGGCCCGGACGCCTCACCCTCGCCGGCTCCCCGTTCAGCAACGGGCCCCTGGTCGTCAACCAGGGCGAGGTCCGACTCGCCCGCGAGATGGTCATGCCCCTCATCGGCGGTTCCGTTGCCAGCGGCGCCGCGCTCACCGTGGACGGTGGCGTCCTCTACCTCATCGCCCCCCTCACCAACGCCGGTCGTCTCCACCTCGCCCCCGGCGCTCGCATCGTCAACAGCACCCTCACCAACAACGCCATCCTCACCGGCTCCGGCACCATCGCCTCTTCCTTCTCCAACTCCTCCGCCGGGAGCGTCCGCATCGCCCAGGATCAATCCATCCTCTTCGCCTCCACCTCGCCCGCCTCCAACGCCGGTCTTCTCGAGGTCATCTCCGGCTCCCTCGAGTTCTCAAGCCCGATCACCAACGCCATCAGCACCGGCCTCATCTACGCCCGCGACGCCTCCCTCCGCTTCAACGCCGGGCTCACCAACTTCGGCGCCGTCGCCCTTTCCTTCGGCATCTCCGACCTCTTCGGCGACCTCGACAACCGCCCCACCGGCACCATCACCATCTCCGGCGCTTCCGACGCCACCTTCGTGGACGACGTCGTCAACAACGGCATCCTCCGCACCAGCGCCGGCTCCGCCAGCGTCTTCCTCGGCGCCCTCTCCGGCTCCGGCTCCTTCCCGGGCACGGGCACCGTCTTTATGGAAGGCGACCTCCGCCCGGGCAACAGCCCGGGTCGCATGACCTTCGGCGGCGACCTCATCATCGGCACCTTCGCGGGAATGCACGTCGAGATCGCCGGCACTTCCGCCAATGCCTTCGACTCCATCGACGTCGCCCGCACCATCGTGCTCGACGGCACCCTCGACGTCTCCTTCGTCAATGCCTTCCGACCCTCCGCGTGCGACACGCTCACCCTCATCCGCGCCGACGCCGTCGTTGGCTCCTTCCACACCGTCAACCTCCCCAACAACGTCGCCCTCCTCTACCACCCCGATCGCGTCGAACTTCTCCTCTCCGGTTGCCCCGCCGACCTCGACGATGGCTCCGCCACCGGCACCCCCGACTGCGGCGTCACCGTCGATGACCTCCTCTTCTACATCGACGCCTACACCCTCGGCCTCCTCCGCGCCGACCTCGACGACGGCAGCAACACCGGCACCCCCGACGGCGGCGTCACCATCGACGACCTCCTCTACTACCTCGATCGATACACCGGCGGGTGCTGAAGACCATCGCTCCCGATCTCCTCCCGACACGGGTGCGACCCGGGTCGCCTCATCTCGCCCGTCGCTTCCGTGCGCCGACCGCGCGCCGCGCCCGCTCTACCATCTCCCATGCCCAACCCGTCCCTCCTCGAAACCTTCGCAACCCCCTCCGACACCCCATTTGTCATCGAGCACATCGCCGACGAGTTCACCTCGCTCTGCCCCAAGACCGGGCATCCGGACTTCGGCACCGTCACGATCATCTTTGAGCCCCGCCCCGCAAGCCAGGGCGGGCGGTGCGTCGAACTCAAGAGCCTCAAACTCTACTACCAGTCCTTCCGCACCGAGGGCATCTTCTACGAAGCCGTCACCAACACCATCCGTGACCACCTCGCCGCGTGCATGAATCCAGCGTGGCTCCTCGTCCGCACCGATTGGAAAGGCCGAGGCGGCATTCGCTCCACCATTCGCGCCACCTCCGGCCAGGTTCCGCCCATCTGGACGTGATCGCGTGTCCTTGACGTGCCGCACGAAAAAAAAGCGGACCCGCACAGGACGGGTCCGCTTCGACTTCAACTGGATGTCGAGTTACTTGACCTCGGCGCCGCCGAAGTCCACGCCACGGAGACCCTGACGGGTCCAGCGGTAGTACCCGATGACCGACTCCGTGGCCGCGCCGTTGCGCGTGCCAGGCTCGACCCGCGTGTCCGGCTCGTACGTGTAGGTGAAGTAGAAGTTGCTCTGCGGAACCTGACGCGGGTTGGCGCCGGGGTTGGCGGGTGAACCCTCGTAACGATTCGCGCCCGAGTTGAACACCGGCGTGCCCGTGCCCTTCACGTTGACCGACGAGTCAAACGAGAGGAGCGGCACGCGGCTGTTTGAGTACGCGTAGTAGATGCTCTTCTTGCCGAAGTGACGCGACGCCGAATCCATCATGTGGATCTTGCCCGAGGGGAACGCCACTTCGCTCAACTTCCGCTTGCCCAGGAAGTTCGGAGTGCCCGGCACGAGATACTGATAGTGCGTGCCCGCCTGCCCCACCGTGTCCGCGTGATTGTCGGGGGAGTAGGACGCCGGCACGAACTCGTACGACGAACTGTAACTCCAACGCCACTGATCTTCCGGCGGAGGACCATCCGCCTGACGCGGCACCGGGTACGAACCCGCGCGGAACCCGCGAACGTCCTGCCAGAGCAGGCGGATGCGATCCTCGGGGCACACCACGCTCTTCTCCGGAAGGCGCGCGGCAAGGTAATCCTGCAACACCAGGTGCGTGTACAGCACGTGGGGAATCCAGCCGTCGATCTGCGGGAACCCGTCGTCACCCGTGCGCCGACGAATAATGTCCACCGCCTGCGCCGCCGCGCCGGCCGTGTCGATCCCGCCCGCCTGCGCCCGGAGGTCCGGATAGGTCAATCGATCCGCCGACGCCGCCGTCACCGTGAACGACGCCAGTTTGTCCTGATAGTCGGCCGCGTACGAGTGCACCGAGGTGCCCAACTGCTTCATGGACGACAAGCAAAGCGTCAGACGCCCAGACTTCCTCGCCTCGCCCAGCGCGGGCAACAGGATGCCAATGAGCAACGCGATGATCGCGATGACGACCAACAACTCGATGAGCGTGAAACCCGATCGAACCCTTCTATGGCCGACCATGACTGTGCCTCCGTGATGTGCCGCGCTGTCGCGGTCCAAAGACCTGCCGCACTGGTGATCCCGAACGGGCAGTGCGAAGTGAGAGCATACCAGCATTCCGTCGTCAAAACCAGCCGTTCCGTACGAAATTCTAAGAACCCATGAAGAGGTCAGCCGCACTCCGGCCCGCCAACCCGCCCCAAAATCCAAGAAACCGCCTTGAACGACTGACCTCAACCGGGCACGGCAACGCCCGTACCCCTGTCAATACATGCCCTTCGCACCGGGCTTCCTCCCGGTTGCCAAATTCTCGCCTGCCCTTCAACTCTCCACAACTTCACCTCTCCGTGATGCCTCCCGACGCTAATCTCTCCCCATGTTGACTCGAACTTGTGCGTTCTCGTTGTTGGTTCTTGTTTTGTTTGGATGCGAAAAACCCAGCACGGCGCTCCACACGATTCCCCTCTCCGACTCCAAGGGGCTTGAGCAAGTCGAACGTCAGAGCGCGTCGCTCAAACCGTCCACCGACGCCCGCTCTCGACCCATCGCGGTCGCAGGTGGAGAACGTGTCGATTGGGACGACCTTCGTGCGGCACTCAGCGAAGCCCAGGGCGCGATCGTCCTCGAAGAAGCGATCCTCGATCGCCTCCTCGCCCGAGAACTCGCGTCGGGAGGACTTCGGATCACGTCCGCCGAAGTCGAAGCCGAGCGGGCCCTGCTGGTCCAATCGATGACCCAGGACGCCGGCATCTCGCCGACCGCCGCCGCCGACGTGCTCGAAGACCTCCGCACGCGTCGGGGCCTGGGTCCCACCCGCTTCGACTCGCTGCTGCGTCGAAACGCCGCGCTGCGTCGCCTCGTGCGCGACGCGGTCAGCGTCTCCAACGCCGAGATCGAGGCCGCCCTCGCCGCTCGATACGCCGATCGCGTCCACACGCGCATCATCGTCGTCCGCACCGAGCGCGAAGCCTCCAACCTCCGGTCGCAACTCAAAGATGTGTTCGGCTCCATCCCCGTCCTCTTCGCCCAACTCGCGATGCAGCACTCCCTCGACGCCTCGGCCCCGCGCGGCGGGCTCCTCGATCCCTTCAGCCTCGAAGACGCCACCTACCCCGTCGCCCTGCGACAAGCGCTCCAGTCCCTCGCGCCGGGCGAGTCGATCACGCCCACGATCGCGCTCGACGGCGGCTACGCCATCGTCCTCCTCGAAGGACGCTCGCCCTCTCCCTACGCGCGTCGTTCGGGCGACGAGTCGATGATCGAGCAACAGATCATCCTCCGCAAGCAGCGGATCGCGATGGACCAACTCGCCCGACGACTCCTCGACGCCGCGGGCGTGACGGTCTTCGACGACTCGCTCGCCTGGTCCTGGTCGCGCCGCACGCGATAGGCCTCATGCCCTTCGCTGGGTGTGGCAGGTCGCGCAAGGCCGATCCCTAACTCCGCGGGTGCCGGATCAACCTGGAGAAACAGGGGCGTTTGTCACACCTGCCGCACGATTTTCGGACGCGTCATCGGCATTCGTCCTCGCGTTCTCCTCGCTTTGCTCCTGATTTCGCACTAAAATCCTTTCGGAGATAGGAGGATTTACGCCATGTTCCGCGCCCTCACCGCCGCTGCCGCGCTCGCCGTCGCAAGCCCGTTCGTCATCGCCCAGAACTTCCAACTCATCGCGACGAACTCGCCGCCGGGAAGTTCCGCCGACCCGTCCACGTGGCGAGCCGTGCTTCGATTCGACATCGCGAGCGTCGGCGGCGCCGCCACCCCCCTCGCCAACCTCCCCACCACCGAAGTCTTCGACCCCGCCGGCGTCGCCTTCCGAACCGCCAACGACGTCTACATCGGCAACCGCCACGGCAACGTCCTCGGGCTCGGCAGCATCTCCCGCTTCTCCCTCTCGCCCGACGGCGTCACCGCCACCTTCCGAGAGAACTTCACCGCACCGGGCATGATCGGCGTCCACGAACTCGCCTTCAACCCCCTCACCAACGAACTCTTTGCCGTCTCCATCACCAACGGCATCTTCCGCTTCCGTTTCAACGGGGACGCCACACCCACGCCCAACGGCGTCTTCGCCCAGAGCCGCCAAAATCGCGGCGTGGCCGTCCATCCCAACGGCCTCTTCGTCTACGCCTCCGCCGCCGGTTCCCAGATCTACCGCTTCCGACTCGACGAGGGCGGGGGCGTCACCGAACTCCCCCCCATCGCTCCCCCGGGCGCGCAGAACCTCCACTTCTTCTGCGTCAGCCCCTCCGCTCGTGAACTCTACGTCGCCGACATCAACACCGATCGGGTCTACCGCTTCACGATCCTCGGCAACTCCGACCTCGTCACCAAGCCCAGCATCCCCTCCCCCAGCCCCATCGACGTGGCCATCAGCCCCGACGGCACCGAACTCTTCGTCGGCAGCCATCTCCAGGGTGGCATCACCCGTTACCGCCTCAACGCCTCCGACACCTGGGTGCAGAGCGGGACCATCGCCGCCCCGCAGATGGGTGGCTTTGCCATCTACAACACCCCATTCTGCCTCGCCGACATCGACGACGGGTCGGGCACCGGCACCCGCGACGGCGGCGTCACCATCGACGATCTCCTCTACTTCCTCGCCCTCTTCGCCGACGGCGACATCCGCGCCGACATCGACGACGGCACCGGCACCGCCCAGCCCGACGGCGGCGTCACCATCGACGATCTCCTCTACTTCCTCCTGCGATACGCCGCCGGCTGCTGAGCGAGCCGACACGCAGCCTCCAAACCCGACGCGCTCGCGAGCACATCTCGCGCTCGTCGCGTACCAGCCCTTCTCGCCGCGCCGGCGTCATCGCACCCGCGCACGCGGTCTCGCCTTCCTCACACGCCCCACCCCAACACTCCCGCTACACTGCGCTTCCACTTCTGGAAAGGAATCGCAGGATGTCGATCTTCTCTCGTCTGCGCCGGGCGTCCCTCCTCGGCGTTTGTGCCGGCGCGCTCGCATTCACTTTGCCCTCGGCCCTCGCACAACCCGACGCCATGCCCCCCAGCAGTTCGCCCCAACCCACCGGCGAGAAGATCGCCGCCTCCAGCGAACTCCGCAAGAGCCTCGTCAAAATCTTCACCACCAGCCGCGAGCCCGACCTCGCGCGCCCATGGACCAAGCGACAACCGCAGGAAGCCTCCGGCTCGGGCGTCGTGATCGAGGGCAAACGCATCCTCACCAACAACCACGTCATCTCCTACGCCAACCGCATCCTCGTCCAGGCCGACGGAACCAGCGACAAACTCCCCGCCAAGGTCGTCGCCGCCGCGCCCGGCATTGACCTCGCCGTCATCGAACTCGAAGACCCTTCCTTCTTCGATTCCCACCCTCCGCTCCCCATGTCCGACGATCTCCCCGAGGTCGGGAACACCGTCGTCGCCTACGGCTATCCCCTCGGCGGCGACGCCCTCAGCGTCACCAAGGGCATCGTCTCCCGCATCGAATACACCGAGTTCAGCGAGGGCGCCATGGGCCTTCGCATCCAGGTCGATGCCGCCCTCAACCACGGCAACTCCGGCGGGCCCGCCTGCGTCAACGACAAGATCGTCGGCCTCGTCTTCTCCGGCATCGACACCGCACAAAACATCGGCTACCTCATTCCCGTGGAAGAGATCCGCGCCTTTCTCGACGACATCAAGGATGGCACGTACCAGGGGCAGCCCCAGTTCCACGCTTCCATGCAGACCCTCGAGAACGACGCCCTCCGCGCCCGCCTCAAGGCCGACAAATCCATCACCGGCATGGTCATCACCCGCGTCCGGCACGCCAAGCCCGACCAACCCCTCCAGCAGTGGGACATCATCACCGCCGTCGGGCCCCACGCCATCGACAACGACGGCATGACCCTCCTCAAGCCCAATGTCCGCGTCGGCTTCGGCTATTGGGTCCCCAAGGTCGCCAAGGACGGCAAGGTCGCCCTCACCATCTTCCGCGACGGCAAGAAGATGGACGTCCAGGTCCCCGTCAAGTCCGAACGTGACCTCCTCTTCAAGCCCCTCAACGGCGCCTACCCCTCCTACTTCATCCTCGGGCCCCTCACCTTTACCCCCGTCATGCGCGAGCACACCAACCTCAACGCCCAGTACCTTGCCGCTCGCAACAGCCCCATCCTGCAACGCATGGACGATCCCCCCGCCTTCGAGGGCGAGCAGATGATCGCCGGACCCTACAAAATGCACACCCACCGCATCGGGAAGGGCTACGAGGTCCAGTTCTTCCCGATCCTCACCAAACTCAATGGGCAGCCCGTCAAGAACCTCAAGGACCTCGTCGCCAAGGTCAAGGCCAGCACCGATGAATACCTCATCTTTGAGTGGGCCGACGACGACGCCGAGACCCTCGTCTTCCGACGCGACGAACTCCTCAAGAGCACCGACGAGATCCTCGACGACAACGGCATCCGCTCGCAGATGTCCGACGACCTCAAGCCCATCTGGGATTCCAAGTAGCACGCCCACATGCCCAAAGACCATGAACAGAGCCCACGGGGTCAACCCGTGGGCTCTCGCGTGCTCCGTGGACGCGACGTTCATCGCCCGGCCGGCGCGTCCGCCGGCTTGCCCACCGGCTTCGCCGTGCCATACGGCGGCGCGTCCACCAACTTCGCCGAGATGATCTTGGGCGGGTCCTTGGGCTTGCTGGGCTCCCCGCTCTCGCTCGCCACCGTCTCGACCTTCGAGATCTTCTCCAGGACCTCCGCCCCCGCGACCATCTGCGCGAACGAGCAGTAGTTCCCATCCAGGAAACTCGTTCCATCCCGGCTGAAGCAGATGAACACCTGCGACCCGCCCGTGTCCGGAACGTTCGTCCTCGCCATCGACAGCACGCCGAAATCGTGCGGCAACTTCGAGTTCTCCAGCGCGATGTTGTACCCAGGCCCGCCCATGCCCGTGCCCGTCGGATCGCCCACCTGCGCCATGAACCCCGGCTTCCCGTCCCGCGGACCCATGATGCGATGGAAAATAATGTCCGTGTAATACCCGCCCTTGACCAGTTCCATGAAGTTCCAGCACGTGTTCGGCGCCTGGTCCGGGCGGAACGCAAACCGCATCTCCCCCATCGTCGTTTCCAGCACCGCGTGCTTCTCCACGTACGCCCGCAGGCCCGACATCGTCTTCGGCCCCTGCTGCCATTGCATCCCGTTCGGGCCCGGCCTGGCCATCGCGGGCGGCGTCAACGGCTGCAGCACCACCGGCGCGCCGATCTTCTGCTCCCCCACCACCAACTGCGCGTACAGCAGCCGGGGCTCACCCGCGTCCTTCCACATCTCCGGAAACACCGCCGCCAGGTCCACGTTGCCCGCCTGCACCGCCGCCTTCCGATTCTCCTTGTCCTGCCCGGGCACATAGATGTGGATGCTCGCTTCACCCTTGGCGTCCGCCGGCACGTTCACCTTCATCGGCACCGGGCGGTTGATCCCGTAGTACGTCCGATCGGGGGTGAGTTGCGCGAGCGATGTCCCTGCAAGCGACGCGAGCGCCGCCGCACCTACAACTGTTCGAAAGTTCGTGTTCATGCCCCAAATGTACGGCCACCAGCAAGCCCAGACCAGACGCGCCGCCCTTCCCCCCAAACCCACCGCCCCCCGAAACGCCACACCGAAGGCATCACGCCTACGCGGTTGACCAGACTTCCATTCCCGTGCGTGCAGAGGTGTGTCCCGCGCATAGGGGCCACTGCCTTGGGGCCACACGGACGAACAACACGCTAGTTCGGCCCAGCAACCGCCGCATCCAGCAGACCCCACGCCTCTTCCACCTGCTGCGAGGCGTTCGCCGAATCCACCGACACCGGCAGGCTCTCGACCAAGCGACCGCTCGGATCGGAGAACCACGTCGCCGAAAGGTCCGCGCGGAAGATGTTGAGGCCCTGCTTGTGATTCACGTCCGCCCGCGTCCGCAGGCCGTCAACGATGAGGGCCGCCGAGTTCGGCTCAATCTGATCCAAGATCGATGTCCAGCCCGTCGGTAACCCGTCCCGCCCGACCGCCCGCGGCCCAACGCCTCGGTAGTGGTAGTTGCCCACCAACTCCCGCTCCGGCGTGTGCCACACCGGCGCATACCGCCGATACGGATGATCCCCCTTGTGCGAAGGACAATAGAAAATCTTCCCCGCATTCAGATAATCGCCCGAGGCGAGCAGCCCCAAGCCATCCCATGGATTCCAATCTTCACGCGGCTTCTCGTTCGGCGCGATCCGCAGCGTCAGCATGTTCTGCGGCTCATTGCCCGTCCCTGGCACTCCACGAATCCCGCGATACACACTCGAAGGCAACTCTCCGCGATTCGAACTCGCGTACATCGTCAGCGCCAGACCCACCTGCCGGATGTTGGATCGGCACGCCACCCGCCGCGCCGTTTCATTCACGTTCGTCAAACTCGGCAGCAGCAAACTCAGCAGCACCGCCACGATCGCGACGCTCACCAAGATGTCCAGCAACGTGAACCCGCCCCGCGACGACCAGACCGATACCCAGCACCCTGTCCGAGCGCGAGAAGGCAACCCTGATCCACGAAGCCGTCTCTGCATTCAGCGTTCTCCGCACCAGCATGGAACGCGCATTCCTCGGCTTCACAATAATCGGATTTTGAAGCGGATGCAAGGAAGAAATGAAAAGTGGGAAAATTGGGCATAACTTGTCGATAAAGTCCTATAACGAATCCTCGGGCCATCCACCGGGAGTTCCTTGGGTGATGCCAGCACCTCCTGCTTTCCCAAATTCACAACCTTTCTTGCCGGAAAACTGGATCACTCGGCATCACTTTGTGGCACAATGACGTATAGAGCACTGCTGGGGGTGGAAAGGAGCAATCTGATCCACTCAAAGCCGTTTCGCGTGAGCCTTCTTTGATCGGCGGATTCGTGGCTGGCCGATCCTCTCGCGACGGAAGATCAGTACCGAGTTGTTCGACTCGGAAGGCGGTAGTTTCATGGCCGACGGCAGGGGCGCAAGCCGCAGGTCTGAACGACCAGGCGACTGGTCGGGCTCATCTGGCGCGCACGCTTCGAACAGTGCCGTGGACATGGACCTCATGCGCCGCGTCGCGGCGGGTGAGGAACGGGCGGTCGGCGAACTCTACGACCGCTTCGGCTCCCTGGTGTACCGCATGGCCCTCCAAGCCATGCCCACCCGCGCCGAGGCGGACGATGCGGTTCAGGAAGTCTTTGTTCGTCTTTGGAAGACGGCGGAAAGGTATGACGACAATCGCGCGGCACTGGTCACCTGGGTCATGCTCATCGCGCGACGACACCTCGTCGACAAACTTCGCCGAAACAAAGCCCGCCTCAAGCCGGGATCACTCGACCAACCGCAAACCGCAAACCTCCCCTCCGAAGAAGAACGACTCACCGGACGATTGGAACAGGACGAACGCATGGCGGCGCTCATGAAGCGAATCTCGACCCTCCCCGAACTTCAGCGTACCGTCGTTGTTCGCGCCTACCTCGGCGGGCAGACGCTTCGACAGATCGGCGACGAACTGGGAACGCCCCTTGGAACGATCAAATCGGCACTCAGCCGTGCGCTCGTACGCTTACGCGAACGCACCGGCGAGGAGTTATCACTATGAAACACCACGAACTTCTCGAGCAGGCGCACCTCGACGCGCTCGGGCTTTTGGATGAGTCCGAGCAGAAGGCCTTTGAGGCCGCCTTTGCCACCGCCCCCAAGGCGGTCCAGCAGCAGGTTCGCGCCGAGCAGATGCGATGGGCCACCACCCACGCCAACTTCTCCAACGCCGTTCCTCCCGCCAGCCTCCGCAGCAAGGTCATCGAACGCGTCATGGGCGAAGTCCATGCCGCCAGCGAATCTCGCGGCGTCCTCGCCACCCTCTCGGCCCCCAGCATCCACGATCGCGCGGCCCTCGTCGGCAATCGCGTCTCGCCCATGTGGCGAGCCTTCGCCCTCGGGTTTGCCGCCGCCGCCATGGTCGCCATCGTCGGCGTCATGTGGGTCATCAACGCCCACCGCCAGATGGAAGACACCCTCAGCAACGACGCTCGAATCGCTCAACTCATCGGCACCTTCGGTTCCAAGATCGAGCAGATCGCCTTCGACCCCGCCACCTCGCGAGCCCTCTTCGAGCCGACCCAGGCCGCCTCCAACGCCAACTTCTCAGGCCAAGCCGCCCTCTTCATGCAGAAGGGCTCTTCCGAAGGCCGAATGATCTTCAAGGGCCTCGTCTCCTCCGCCACCACCGAGATCCGCATCGTCCTTCTTGACGCCTCGGGCGAGGTCGTCGGCGATCTCAAGACCATCACCAGCGACGGCGCTCGCGGGTTCACCGACATCGCCCTCGGCGGCGCCCTTCCGGGCATGAAGATCGCCATCGCCTCCGTCGGCATCGGCCAGCCCGTCACCTCCGCCAACCTCATGCTCGTGACCACCATCCTCGGCTAATCCGCTCGCCCCTCTCGACGCCCACTCAACGCCCGGCCCTTCGCCGGGCGTTCTTCCTTTTGCCACCCTGCCAACGCGTCGCTCCGCGGCGTGCGCAGAAAAAAACCCGGCACTCAGGCACTAGCCGAGCACCGGGTCTCGTGGGGGTCTCGTGGGGGTCTCGTGGGGGTCACTGGGGGTTCGCGGGTCGCTCTTCGCCACCGCGGAGGCCTCAGACGCCCGGCCCGTGCCGATCGCTGTGCCTCACTTGCTTCGTTTCTGCTCCAGATTCCTCAAACCAGTTCAAGAAAGAATGGCATCGGACCACGCCATCACGCGAACGCCTTCCTGTTCGTGCCGACGCGAAGCCCGGTTCCACCTCGCGCTATTTTTTTCGTTGTTTTCTTGGCCCTCCCCGTCCGGAGGCCGTCCACCAACATGAGGCGCCTCTCACCTTGTTGCGGTCCCACACGCTTGCCTCAACTCGCGTCTGACCCCGCGTCTGACCCAAAGACGCGGCCAGTGCACCACTCCACCGCCTCCGCCCGAAGTGGGGTCACCCGACCCCGGGACGACGTCGGCTCACACACGATTGCCGCACCGCCCCGGCATACACCGCCACCAAGCCCGACGCCATCACACGCACCATCACGTTGCCCAAAAAAGGAACAGGCCGCGAGGGGGTGGCTCGCGGCCCGCTCCAACGGAAGCAGAATCCTTCGAAGGGTGGTGGCCCGTGGTGCTCGTCCTGGAGGAGAGCGGACGCACATTCCGGACCACCAGACCCCGTGTGCCCTTTCGGGCCCCAGGGGTCCACCGCGGCGTTACCGCTGCGGCTTGGATCCCTGTTCACGTTCGTTCAGTCGCTTCTCGATCTCGTCGAGTCGCTTGTCCAGCCTTTCAAGAGAGTCGGCAATCCGCTCCATCCGTCGCAAAACCGCAGGATCATTTTGCGGGGTTGCCGGAACGCTCGGCGCGGGCGCCACGAACATCTGCTGCGGACGATCGCCAAAGATCATCCCGCCGCGTTTCGGGTCCGCGATCCACGCCCGAAACTCCGTCTGCATCCGCGACTTCGATTCGTCGAGGCTCTTGAGCGCCTTCTCCAGCGCCGCGACCGCCTTCTCCTTCATCTTCTCCGTGTTCAGGTTCGGGTTGCTCCGCACTTGCTCCAGCGCACGCTCGATCTGCTGCCGAGCCTCCTCCCACTTGCTCTCGTGCGATCCTGGCCCCTGCTGCATCCGCTCCCACCACTGCGGCGCGCCGGCGTCCTTCATCCGCTCCGCCGAGAACGCCTCGAGTTGGACCGTGATCTCCTTCTCCTCGCCCTCGCGCACCACCTTGATCTTGAGGTCTTCGCCCGCCTTCTTGGATCGGATCACCGAGCGCAGGTCGCCCTGCCCCTGGATCTTCTGCCCGTCCATCTCGATCACCCGATCCCCCGCCTTCAGCCCCGCCTTCTCGGCCGGCAAGCCCGGCAAGACCGACGTCAGCGTCACGCCGTCCGTGTCCTGGTCCGGGTCCTCCGACATCGTGATGCCCAGCATCACCGGCGGCGGCTCGATCTGCTGACCCACCACCACGTTCATCCCGCTCGGTGCCGTCCGCGGCAGGGGCGTGAAGGTCCCGCTGAGCGCCCGTGAACGCCCTCGCACGCTCCGCGCCGGCTCCGTCACGCCGGGCGCGTGGAACGTCGCGACCACGTCGCCATCCTTGTCCAGCAGTTCAATCTTCTCGCCCGTGCGGCGGATGCGATCGTCGCTCAACGCCTTCCCGTTCACTTCGGCCGTGACCGTCCCATCCTTGATCGTCACCTTGTACGTGTCCGTCCCGTCGCTCTGCGTGATCACCGTCAGCGACTGCGACTCGGGCTCCAACGCCATGCCCTGCACGATCAGCGGCAACTCACGCAGCATCGGGACGCCCGCCACCGTGCGGACCTCGCGCCCGGGCGCCTCGATCAGGCGACCTTGCACCACGATCGGGACTTCCCGAAGCATCGGAACTCCGTGCAGCGGCATGCCCTCGCGCACCGGCGCCGAGCCCTCTTCCGGTGGGCACGCGATCGCCGACGCGCTCCCCGCGACCATCACGATCGCGCCCACCATTCCAACCAACGACTTGCCAACAAGGATGCTGTTCGACATAGGAAACTCCAAGCCAACATTGCCCATCTGGGCTTTCTTCGGAATCACGCACCCCATTTTTTCAGATCTAGCGCCCTGCTTCCCACGATTGTTCCCGCCCCTGCCCACCCGGCCCCGCGATCGTCACATCGCCGGCTTGATCCGCTGCAGCATGCTCACCGGCAACCGATTCCCCGACTCGTCCAATGAGAACTTGTACAAGTCGTTCACCTTCGTCCGCTCGATGAACTGCCGCAAATACGTCACCTCCCCGCCCTCGCCGTCCGGCGAGGGGACCACATTGATCAAGACCTTCGTCGGCACCTCTTCCAGCACCGTCCCCTCACGCTGACCGGCGTCCAAGTACAAGTTCCGGGCATCCTCCGACGTCAACATCCCTCGCAAACTCTCCAGGGGCGAACCCGCCTTCATGGGCTCATGCGTGGGCGCCGTCCTCGGCGATTGGCTGATGAACGCCAGCGCCAGCGTCGCCGCCGCGGCCCATCCACCCCACGTCGCCACCCGTGCAAATCGCGTTCGGACTCCGATCGGATCAACCCCCGGCGCCGGCCTTTGGGCAAACTCGTCCATGGTCGCCGGCAACTCCGTTCGTTCCGCCACCGCCACGGCCTCGCCCACCCGCCGCTGCAGCAACGACTGCTGCCACTGCGCCGTCGCCACCTCGCGCCAGACGCCCGGCGTGCGCTGAGCCTCTTGCTCCAAGCCCGCCCAATCCGCCTCCGTCGCAACTCCGTCGACAACGCGGCTGATCAAAATATCCGGATCGTGCTTCATAGTCCCTTCCGAGTTCGCGGCACCCGTCGAAAACGGGCTCTCTTCCTCTCGATGCGCCGCCCGCCGTGTTCCGTCCATCCACGCCGAATTTCGGGCGTTCACCCTCCCCGCCAACCCCTTCACGCGGTCGCGCTGGCCGCACGCTCGCCAGACCGTGCAGACCGTACAGCCCGCCCCAACATCATCGCCGTGGGAGTGACGACGCTTCCGAGGTGCCCAGCCCCGCTTCCGATGCCATCTCTCGCAACTGCTTGCGGGCCCTCGCGATCCGAGTCTCCACCGTCGTCTCGGGCAAGTTCATGATCCGCCCGATCTCCCGGTACGAAAGCCCCTGGATCGCCTTCAGCAACAGCGGCTCGCGATATCCATCCCCCAACCTCTGAGCCAACTCCATCAATCGCCCCGCCTCCTGATCCTGCCCCAATCGTGTGGGCGGCGGCACATAGTCCAGCGTGTCGCCGTCCAGGCTCGCGCCGATCGCGTCCCCTTCACCCCCCATCATCGCACCCGCGGCCCGGGGGCGGACTTTGCCCGCCCTCGCCGCGGCGTGGGCCGCATTGATCGCCACCGTCCGCAGCCACGGGCGCAACGCCGCCGGATCGCGGATCTCCTTCGCCTTCCGCACGAATGCCATCGCGACATCCTGCAAGAGGTCCTCGACGTCCGCCCACTTGGGCTTGTGCGCGAGCAAGATCGCCGCCACCCAACGCCGATGGTCCCGCCAGACGTCACGTTGGGCGTTCGAATCCCCCGCGATCGCCGCCACCGCTCGGAAATCGATCGGCTCCTGCGCGCGGACAAACTCCTCGTCCTCGACGCCGCCGAGAACGGGCTCTTGCGCGTCGGACGCCGCCTCGGCCTCCGCGGGATTCCTATCGATAGTGCCCACAAACTGCTCCGCTATCCACTTCGATGCGCCGAACCGCGAACTCCGTCCTCTTCACGTACTCGCCCCGCGACTGTTTGTTCCGATTCCGCTTCGCCCCCTTGCCGTACTCCCAGCAAACAACATCCGAAAACCGCGCTACATACATCGGACCTCTCCGCGTACCCTCATCACACGCCCACCCGGCTCACACTTCCCATGGTTCCTCGATCCTCCTCTTCCGCCGTCATGCCCCTCGGGCAGCACCTCGACGAGTTGCGCAAGCGCATCCTCTACTCCATCTACGGGCTGCTCCCCATCCTCGCCATCGCCCTCTACTTTGGAAAGCCCCTCCTCCAAATCGTCATCGCCCCCGTCGAGCACGCCCTCATCGACGCCGGGCAATCTCCACACCTCATCTCCACCGCGCCCTTCGAGACCTTCAACACCTACTTCAAGGTCAGCCTGATCGCCTCGGCCCTCGTCGGCGCGCCCTGGATCCTCTACCAACTCTGGCTCTTCATCGCGCCGGGGCTGTACGACCGCGAACGCCGATTCGTCTACTTCCTCCTCCCGCTCTCGTTCCTCCTCACCGCCGCCGGCGTCGCCTTCTTCTACTACGTCATCCTCCCCATCATCCTCCACTTCCTCATCACCTTCCAGGCCAACGTCGGCACCGCGGGCCCGGGCACCCAGCCCCTTCCGCCCGGCCTCGTCCTCCCCGCGCTCCCCGTCCTCCAAGCCGACCCCGTCGGCGCGCCCGAAGGGAGCATGTACCTCAACGAGCAACTGCAACAGATTCGTGTCGTGCTCAAGGACGGCAAGGTCCTCTGCATGCCCCTCACCCTCGGCACGGGCGTCCGTCCCGACTACCGCGTCAGCGAGACCGTCTCGATGATGCTCCTCCTCTCCCTCGCCTTTGCCGTCGGGTTCCAGATGCCCGTCTTTGTCCTCGTCCTCGGCTGGGCCCGCATCGTGTCCATCGAGTTCCTCTCCAAGAACCGCAAGTACGCCCTCTTCATCTGCTCCATCGTCGCCGCGCTCCTCACGCCCGCCGATCCCTTCTCCATGATCCTCATGATGATCCCCCTCTACGCCCTCTACGAACTGGGCATCCTCCTCCTCCGCTGGTTCCCCGCCTCCCGGGTCGCGGGCCCGGCGCCCACACGCGCCGAACGCCCCGCACTCCCCGCCTCCGACATGGAAGGAGCCGAGGGACCGTGAACCTCCTCCACCGTTGGATGCGCTGGTTCCCGCGCACGGGCGTGTGGCACAGAACGGTGCCCGCCGACCACTCGATCGCCCCGCGCCCCGACGCCTCCCCCACCGCCCCCGACCTCGACATGATGTCACGCGCCCTCGCCCTCGCCGCCCGCGCCGCGTCCATGGGCGAAGTCCCCGTGGGCGCGATCGTCTATCGCACCGCCTCGGGCCAGGTCCTGGGCGAAGGGTTCAATCGGCGCGAGATCGACAAGGACCCCTCCGCCCACGCGGAGTACCAGGCGATCCAGGCCGCCTGCAAGGCCACGGGGGACTGGCGCCTCAACGACTGCACCCTCGTCGTCACGCTCGAGCCTTGCCCCATGTGCGCGGGGCTGATCGTCAACTCGCGCGTCGGTCGCCTTGTCTACGGCGCCCGCGACCCCAAGGCCGGCGCCGTCCGCTCGCTCTTCCAACTCGCCGACGACCCTCGCCTCAATCATCGCGCGCAGGTCGTCCCGGGCGTGCTCGCGAGCGAATGCTCCTCGCTCCTCCGCGAGTTCTTCAGGTCGCTCCGCGCGAAGTGAGCCGAAGGCCCGCGATCCATCAATATCCCGCCGGCGCTCCACCCTTGCGCGGGTCGCTCGCCGCGTGCCACCCGTCGGCCCCGCGCGTGATCACCTGCACATTCCCCACCGCGTCCCGCCGCTCCACCACGTGCCCCATCTTTCCCAAGAGGTGCTCCCGCTCGTTGTTGAACAGCCCGTCCTCCATCTGCAGCCGATCCGGCATCCACTGATGATGGAACCGCGGCTGCTCCACCGCCTCCTTCGCGTTCATCCCCATGTACAACGCGTTCATCGCCACCTGCAGCGTCCCGCTGATGATCCGTGGCCCCCCCGACCCCCCCGCGATCAGCGACACCCGCTCCCCTTCTCCACCTCGCGCGCGCTCCAACGCGATGATCGGCGTCATGCTCGACAACGGCCTCTTCCCCGGCGCCGGGCGGTTCCTCGTCGCGTGCAACAGCCCAAACGCGTTCGCCTTCTCCAGCCTCGCCTGAAAATCGTCCATCTCGTTGTTCAACGCAAACCCATATTCCGGCACCACCACCAGCGACCCGAAGATCAGGTTGATCGTCTCCGTGCAACTCACCGCGCCCCCGTGCTCGTCGATCACGCACAGGTGGCTCGTCCCGCCATCGTCCGGGGGCGGCGCCACCGTCCCGTACGCCTCCGGCGCCAACGGCGCCGAGGGATCGATCTGCTCCGCCTTCGCCTTGAGGTACGCCGCGCTCAACAGCCCCTGGATCGGCACCTCCACAAAGTCCGGATCGCCCAGCCACCGCGCCCGATCCGCGAACGCGTGCTTGCTCGCCTCCGTCAGCAGGTGCACGTACGCCACCGACTGATAGCCCCCGCCCGAGCCGTACACGATCGACTCCAGCATCGCCGACCGTGCTTCCAGCATCCC
This sequence comes from uncultured Phycisphaeraceae bacterium, assembly GCA_964543905.1. Taxonomy (GTDB): domain Bacteria; phylum Planctomycetota; class Phycisphaerae; order Phycisphaerales; family UBA1924. Next base: position 42,205 of record CAZIZO010000004.1, on the reverse strand, counting down.
GAACACCTGCGCCAGCACGATCCCCCCGCTGCTCGGCGGCGGCATCGTCAGCACGTCATGCCCCCGGAACGCCGTCCGGAACGGCGCCACCTCCTTCACCGTGTACCCTCGCACGTCCGCCAGCGTCATCTCCCCGCCCGTCGCCGACACCGCACGCACCATCGCCTCCGCGACCTCCCCGCCATAGAACCCCTCCAACCCCTTCTCCGCGATGAGCCGCAGCACCCGCGCCTGCTCCGGCACGTGGACCCGATCACCCACCTTCACCTTGCCTCCGTGCAGGAATCTCTCCCACACAAATGAGTATGTTTCCGTCCGCCCCGGCTTCTGCGTGAGCCATTCGATCACTTCCTGATTGCTCTTCACATAGTGCGCATCCGCGACAAAGCCCTCCTCCGCCGCCCGGATCGCCGGCGCCAGCACCGCCTGGCGGTCCAGCGTCCCATACTTCTCCAGCGCGTAGAGCATCCCCGCGACATGCCCCGGGACCGCCACCGCCTTCCCGCCGTGCGTCGCCGAATCCGGGTCCGTGTCCTTCTCGTAGTAATCCTCTCGCGCCGCCCCGGGCGCCGTCTCGCGGTAGTTGATCGCCGTCGTCACGTCCCCTCGCTTCGGGTCTCCCTTCAGACGGATCACCATGAACCCGCCCCCGCCGATCCCGCACGAATACGGCCTGACCACCGACAGCGTGAACGACGACGCCACCGCCGCGTCCACCGCGTTCCCTCCTGCACGCAGCATCTCCAGCCCCGCGTTCGAGGCCACGACGTGATCGGCGGCGACGGCGGCTTTCGGGTACACTCCGGAACTCTCCTTCAACGGAGCGACGCCGGGCATCGCGTCGCGGGTTTCATCCTGCGATCCAGTCTCACCGACGTGCGCCCCCACGGGAACAGAGACCACCGCGACGGCGAACAGCATCGCACACGCGTCGAGTGCACGCCGGAGAAATCCGTCACGGTTGGTTCTCGGTCGGTTGATCACGCTCAACTCCTGCCTTTCGGGGCTGGCCAAGCCCGCACGAATGTGTCACAATAGCGGCTCAGACCCTCCTCCGCCGCGAGAACTCTTGGAGCCCACGATGAACCTCGCTTCCCACGTTCGCCGCATGCTCTCGATCGCCACGGGCCTCGCCACCTCGGCCTTCGCCCAGGACCGCGCCCTCTTCGCCCTCCCCGAAGAAACCGTCCGCCACGACGGGCACATGGTCGTCCGCGTCGAGCCTCGCTCCCCCGCCGAGTTGATGCGCGTCTCCGCCATCGTCACCAGCATCTGGGATTGCCACGTCGGGGTGGGCCCCCTCCACGTCGAGGTCACGCCCGATCAGAAGGCCGCCCTCGAGTCCCTGGGCCTCTCCACCCAACTCATCGTGCCCGACGTCCAAGCCGTCTTCGAGGACGAACGCGCCGACATCTCCCGCCGCGGCTACACCAACCGCGACGATTCCTGGTTCACCACCTACCACACCCTCGACGAGTTCAACGCCTTCATCGACACCCTCGTCGCCAACCACCCCACCCTCGCCACGTCCTTCTCCATCGGGACCAGCCTCGAAGGACGCCCCATCCGAGGCCTCCGCTTCACCGGGCCCGATCAACCCGGCAATCCACGCTCTTCGCGCCCCGCCCTCCTTTTCAACGGCGGGCAGCACGCCCGCGAGTGGATCAACCCCGCCGTCACCATCTACATCGCCCACAAGTACCTTTCGTCCTACGCCACCGACCCCCGCGTCCGCGCCATCGTCGATTCCACCGAGACCATCGTCATCCCCATCCTCAACCCCGACGGCTACGTCTACACCTGGACCACCAACCGCAACTGGCGAAAGAACCGCCGACTCGTCACCGGGTCCACCTACGGCGTCGACCTCAATCGCAACTGGGGCTACCAGTGGGGCGGCGAAGGCTCCAGCAACGTCCCCAGCGACGAGACCTATCGCGGCGCCACCGGCTTCTCCGAGCCCGAATCCGCCGCCCTCCGCGACTTCACCCGCTCCGAGCCTCGCATCCGCGCCCACATCGACTTCCACTCCGCGGCGCTCCTCATCCTCTCCCCATGGGCCTACACCGGCGCCCTCCCCGCCGACGCCGCTCTCTTCGATCGCCTCAACCTCGACATGGCCGAGGGCATCCAATCCGTCCACGGCGTCTTCTACCGCCCCGGCCCAACCTACACCAACATCTACCCCGCCGCGGGCGCCGTTCAGGACTGGATGTACGGCGAACGCGGCATCCTCTCCTTCGGCATCGAACTCCGCGCCGGCTCTCCCAACATCTTCGTCCTCCCCGCCGACCAGATCATCCCCAACTGCGAAGAGATCATCGAAGGCGTCAAACGCCTCAGCGAGTTCGTCGCCACACCTTTGTGGATGTCCATCACCTCGCCACTCCCCGCCTGGGCCTCCACCTCCTCCCCGACCTTCGTCTCCATCCAAGTCCGCGACGGCAGCCAGTCCCTCGACCCCTCCAGCGTCACCCTCTTCCGTCGAACCTTCCCCCAATCCACCTTCACCCCCGTCCCCCTCATCGCCGATCCCCCCACTTTCTACGCCGCCTCCCTTCCTCCCCCGCCCTGCGGCAAGCACACCGAGTTCTACTTCGAAGCCCGTTCCACCTCCGGCGCCGTCGTCCGTCACCCGCCCTCCGGCCTCCTCGCCATCCGCAGCGCCGACCCCTATTCCGCCTTCGCCGACTCCTTCGAGTCCGACTCCGGTTGGGTCATCGGCCTCCCCTCCGACACCGCTTCCTCCGGCCTCTGGGCTCGCGGCGTTCCCGTCCAAGCCACGCGCCAACCCGCCGGCGGTGCCTCCGGCCCGACCTCCGCGTGCCTCTTCACCGGCCTCACCTCCGCCGCTGGGGACGTCGACAATGGCTCCACCTCCGCCACCAGCCCCCTCTGGAACTCCAAGCCCCTCGAAGGCATGGTCGCCCTCGATGCCGCGCTCACCTACTCCCGCTGGTACGGCACCAACCAGACCTCCGGAACCTTCGTCGACTCCTTCCGACTCCTCGCCTCGCCCGACGCCGGCGCCTCCTGGTCCACCCTCGAAACCCGCTCGACACAGGCCCAGGCCTGGACCCGCGTCTCCATTCCCTTCGCCTCGCTCCCGCGCCTCTCCACCCAAACCCAACTCCGCGTCGTCGCCACCGACACCGGGGCCGACAACACCATCGAAGCCGGCTTCGATGATGTCGAACTCACCCTCCGTGTCTGCCGACGCTCCGCCGACCTCGACGACGGCTCCGCCTCCGGCACCCCCGACGGCGGCGTCTCCATCGACGACCTCATCTTCTTCCTCGACCTGTTCGAGGCTGGCTCACTCATCACCGACTATTCCAACGACGACGGCGTCACCATCGACGACCTCCTCCTCTACCTCCGGGTCTTCGAGGAAGGCTTCTAACTCCCTCCTTCGCCCCCGCCTCACACCGCGTCCTCGCGCCCGTCCCACCCGCCCCTCTCCACGTCCCCCACCACCAGCACCGCCACATGATTGAGGTTCGTGCCCGTCGGACCCGTCCGGATCACGCCCCCCAGCCCCTCGTGCACCCGCGCGCTGTCGTGCCCCGACAACGCCCCCTCAGGGTCCAACCCCAGACCCCTCGCCCGCTCCCACGACGCGCCATCCACCACCGCCCCGGCGTTCCCGCTCGGTCCATCCACCCCGTCGGTCGAGAACGCCACCAGCCTCACCTTCGCCATCCCGGACAACGCCTTCGCCGCGACCAGCGCCACCTCCTGGCTTGGCCCCCCACGCCCGCTCAGTCCGCCCACGCGCACCACCGGCTCACCCCCGATCAGCCACGCGCACGGGCCTTCTTGCTCCGTCGCCGACCGGGCGCGTTCCACCAGCCACGCCGCCCACGCGCTCGCCTCCCCCGCCGCGTCGGACCGCACCTCGCGCACCGTCACGCCCCGCGACGACAGCATCGTGGCGATCGCGTCGAGGCATCGCCGATGACTCGCGATCACGTGGTGCCGAACGCGTGCGAACACCGCCTCGTCTCCCTTGGGCGTCTCGTCGTGCCTCCCCATCGCCCCGTCCTGCACATGCCGGGTGATCTGGGACGACACACCCATCGCGCCATACCCCTCCAGCACGCGAAGGGCCTGCGCATAGGTCGTCGGGTCCGGCGCGAACGGTCCCGACGCGATGTCGTGCAGCGCGTCCCCCATCACGTCCGACAGCACGTACACCTCGATCGCCCGCGCCGCGCACATCGCCGCGAGCCGTCCGCCCTTGTACCGCTCGACGTGCCGACGCACCGTGTTGAGTTCGTGGATCGTCGCGCCCGCCCTCATCAGGAACGACGACAACCTCACCAGGTCGTCCAGCGTGATCGCCCCCGCCGGCGAGGCCAGGTGGGCCGACCCACCCCCCGAGACGAGCGCGACCAGCGTCTCCTCGGGCGAACACGCCCGCACGCACCCCGCGATCGCCTCCGCCGCCGCGAGGTTGTGCGCCGTCGGGAGCGGATGGTCCGCGCGCCACGCCGATAGCCACGAAGGTGTGGCACACAACTCCGGCCGATCCGTCGCGATCACGCCCCGTGTGATCCGCCCCTCGCCCCGCGCCCTCGCCACCGAAAGCATCTCCCGCGACGCCTTCCCGAACGCCACCACCCGCCACGCCCCGCGCACCTCCACCCACGCCCGCGCCAGCGCCCTCCCCGGGTCGGCGGCCTCCAGGGCCGTGCGGATGATGCCCTCGGCGAGTTCGTCCATCACCCTTCACCTTCGCAGTTGCCGCAACTTCCCCGCCGCCGCCTCCAGCGTCGCCCGCTTCTTGCAGAACGCAAATCGCACCAGCCGCTTCGCCGGCTCCGGGTTCTCATAGAACGGGCTCGGCGGAATCGCCGCCACCCCCACCCGCTCCACCAGATGCCGCGCGAACGCCCGATCGTCGCCCAGCCCGAACGCCGAATGGTCCGCCATGATGAAATACGACCCCGCCGGCGCGTACACCCCAAACCCGATCTCGCGCAGCACGTTCAGCATGTACTCGCGATTCGAGCGATACAACCCCACCACCTCGTCGATGCACGCCCGCCCCTCCCGGATCGCCACCGCCGCCGCCTGCTGCAAAGGCGTCGCCGCCCCGAACGTCAAAAACTGATGCGCCGCCCGTACACCCGCCGTCAGGTGCGGCGGCGCGATCACCCACCCGATCTTCCACCCCGTCAAACTGAACGTCTTGCCCATGCTCGACATCGTCACCGTCCGCTCCCGCATCCCCGGCAGCGTCGCCAGCGGGATGTGCGGCAACGCCGGCTCGTACACCAAATGCTCGTACACCTCGTCCGTGATCGCGATCACCCCGTGCTTCTGACATAACTCAGAAATGAGTTCCAACTCCTCACGCGTAAACACCTTCCCCGTCGGGTTGTGCGGCGTGTTCACCAGGATCGCCCGCGTCTTGTTCGTGAACGCCCGCCTCAACTCCTCCGGATCAAACGCAAACGGCGCCGCTTCGCTCCCCGCCCCGCCCCAGAACTCCCGCGGCGGCCTCAGCGTCACGAACCTCGGGATCGCCCCCGCCAGCGCCACCACCGCCCGATACGAGTCGTAGAACGGCTCGAACAGCACGATCTCGTCCCCAGGGTTGAGCAGCCCCAGCATCGCCGACGGGATCGCCTGCGTGCACCCCGTCGTCACGGTCACCCACGCCTCCCCGTCGATCTCCCCAAACCCGCGCGACGCCCACGAATCCGCGATCGCCTTGTTCAACGCCGGCACCCCGATCATCCGCGCATACTGCGAGTGCCCCGCCCGGATCGCCTCGATCGCCGCCGCCTTCACCACCTCAGGCCCGTCAAAGTCGGGAAACCCCTGCGCCAGATTCGTCGCGCCGTGCTTCACCGCCAGCGCCGTCATCTCCGCGAAGATCGACGTGCCGAACGCCGCCAACCGTTGTGAAATCCGTGGTTCCATCACTCCACGATATGCGCCGCCGCTCCCCCCAGGCTTCCGCCCCAACGCCCGCTCATCGCCCGCCAGCAGGCACCAGCGCCCGCGCGGCCTTCGGCTCCGCCTCCGCGTTCACCACCACCACCTCCACCGCCCGCGCCACCTTCCCCAGCAGACCCTCCGCGCTCTCCTCCATCCGCACCTCGCGCCCGTCGTGCCTCGCTCGATACGTCGTCAGCCGATACCCACCCCGCTCGTGCTCAAAGCCCTCCCCCGCGTCCTCGTACAACGCTCCCTGCGCCTCGCCCTTCCCGTCCAGCGCCACGATCAGCGTCAACGGGTCCAACGCCCGCTGCCCCACAAACTCCATCACCGGCCCCATCGCCACGATCGCGCCCTCCCGAACATACAACTCCGGCAGCCACGCCGCCGCCACCTCGTGCGATCGCGCCCCATCCACCAGATGATCGATCCGATGCCAACCCCGCGGCACCGGCGCCGCCTGCGTGTCCATCGACCGCTGCACCCCGCCCGACCCGTGCAACTCCGCACGCACCAGAACATCCCCTCCCAGCAAAAACGCGTTCTCCACACCCCGCAGTCGCGCATCCCGCGCATCCGCAAACCACAGCGGGCGAACGATCGGCATCCCCGTCGTCGCCGCCTCGCGGAAGACCGTGTACAGATACGGCATCAGCCGATACCGCCGCTCCAACGCCGCCCGGCACGCCGCCTCGCACGTCGCCCCAAACGCCCACGGCTCGTGCGCCACGCTCTCCTTGATCGAGTGCCCACGCGCAAACGGCAGCATCGCGCCGATCCCCATCCAGCGCGCAAACATCGCCCCGTCCGCGTTCCCGATAAACCCCCCGATGTCCGGGCCCACAAACGGCTGTCCGCTCAGCCCCAGGTTCAACGCCATCGGGATCGACCAGCGCAGATGCCGCCAATCGCTCGTGTTGTCCCCCGTCCACGTCGCCGCGTATCGCTGTCCGCCCAGGAAGTTCGCACGCGTCAGCACAAACGGCCTCTTCGTCGGGTTCGCTCGCTGGATCCCCTCCCGCGACGCCCGAACCATCTGCATCCCGTAGATATTGTGATACAACGCGTGCGCCCCGGGACCGCCCAGGTCCGCGTCCGCTCGGTGCTCGTTGTCCGTCGGCATCGTCTTGTCTTCCGCATGAAAGACCGCCGGCTCGTTCATGTCGTTCCATACCCCGTCGATCCCCGTCGCCATGAAGTCCCGGTACAGGTCCGCCCACCAATCTCGCGTCCTCGCGTTCGTAAAATCCGGAAACGCGCACGCCCCGGGCCACACCGTCCCATGAAACTCCTCCCCGTCCCGCGTCGTCACAAAGTGCCCCCCCGCCTTCCCCGCCGCATAGACCCCGTACCCCGCGTCCACGTGCAGCCCCGGGTCGATCATCCACACCGTCTTGAATCCCATCGCGTGCAGGTCCGCGTTCAGTTTCTTCGGGTCGGGAAACGCCTTCTCGTCAAACGTGAAACACTCAAACTTGTGCATGTAGTCGATGTCGAACCAGATCACGTCGCACGGCATCTTCCGATCCCGAAATCCCTTCGCGATCTCCTTCGCCCGCTCCGCCGTCTCGTACGACCATCGGCACTGCTGATACCCCAGCGCCCACTTCGGGGGCATCGCCATCGTGCCCGTCAACTCCGCCAGCGCCTTCACGACCTCCGCCGGATGCTCCCGCTCGATCACCAGCACCCCGGGCGACTCGATCACCCCGCACCCAAACACCCGAAACCGAATCCGCCCTCCCGCCGTCAGATCGATCTCGCACCGGCGCGTCGTCTCGCAGATCACCCCGAACGCGCTCCCGTCCGTCCGAACCCCCAGCACGTACGGATGCGACTGGTACAGCGACAGACTCGCGTCGTCATACCCATACCGGTCGTAGTTCCAGCAGTGCTTCCGCGTCCCGTTGCGGATCAGGCTCCCCGCCTGCTCCCCAGTGCCATAAAAATGTGTGCCGACCTCCACCGCAAGGTCCACCACCGCGTCTCGCCCAACCATCCCGAAGAACGGCCGCAGCGCCCACCCCGCGTCCAACGCCCCCACCGCCACCGGCTCCCGCAGATACGCCGGAAAAGGCCGCACCTCCCGCTCGCCCAGCCGCGGGTCCTTGAACCGCGCCATCCGATCGCCCACCATCACCGCCCGGTCGTCGCGCCGCCAGCGCGCCGCCCACGCCCCAAGTGGTGCGGATGCCCTCGTGCGTTGCGCTCCCATCGCCATACCCATCGTTCCTCGTACCCACGCGGCTTCGTCCCCTGGCTCCCGCGGGCGACCTTCGCCCGCCTCCGCCCATCCATGACCTCCGCCTCACGCCCAGAGTAGCGTCCCGTTGATCGGCCCCCAAGCCTGTAAACGTTCCATGTTTTTCGATTCTCCTCTTCGCACGAAATCGGACCTCCAACAATCCCAACCATCTCCCACACGCCTTTCCCCACGGAGACTCCACATGCGTCGCCTCGCGCCATCGCTTCTCGCCTCCACCTTCCTCGGCTCCGCCCTCGCGCTCCCCATGCTCACCGGGTGCGTCGTCTCCATGAGCGGCTGCAACTGGCAATCCGCCAACTTCACCAAGGAGCACCTCCTCGCCGTCCCCCACATCCCCGCCACCGGGCTCGACGTCCAAACCGAGAACGGCAAGATCACCGTCCGCCGCGGCGGCTCCACCGAAGTCTCCATCAAGGCCGTCGTTCGCGCCACCTCTCAAGCCCGCGCCGACGCCGTCCTCATCTCCGCCGGCCGGTCCGCCGGGGCCGATCCCTCCGGCGCCAACGCCCTGGTCGTCCGACCCGAGTGGCCCGACCTCAAGCGCGAAGCCAGCGAAGGCTGCTCCTTCGAAATCACCATCCCCGAAACCGCCTGGGTCCGCCTCCACTCCTCCAACGGCGGACTCTCCATCGACAACCTCGCCGGCACCGCCGACCTCAAAACCTCCAACGCCTCCATCCAGATCACCTCCCACCAAGGCGACGTCAAGGCCGACACCAGCAACGCCTCCATCCGCGCCTCCACCATCGCCGGTTCACTCTCCGCCGACACCAGCAACGCCTCGCTTGACCTGTCCGACATCGAAGGCTTCGTCCGCGCCAAGACCAGCAACGCCAGCGTCTCCCTCGCCCTCGCCCCCACCTCCAAGGGGCCCGTCCACGTCAAGTCCTCCAACGGCTCCCTCTCCCTCGCCCTGCCGTCCAACTTCGCCGGCACACTCGATCTCAAGACCAGCAACGGGCGCATTCGCCATGAGGGCTTCCCCGCCACCACCTACGCCGGTTCCAAAGCCTCCGGCACGCTCACCTTCCCCACCCCGGGCGAGGCCTCCACCGCCCACACCAGCAACGCCTCGATCACCATCTCCCCACGCTAAGCCGCCCCGCCCCCAGCCCCCGCGTCCATCTGCTCGATCAGCCGCTCCACGTAGCGCCACGCGTTGAGTTGCTTCCGAACTTCCACAAGATTGTGTGATCCGCCCTCGCGGAACAACCGCGAGACCCGCTCGACATACTCCGCCCGCTGCGCCAGCGCCCACTCCCTCCACGCCCGGACCCGTGCCGCGTCCTTTGATCCCAGCGCCTCCTCGATCTCCTCACGCGTCTGCATCATCTCCATCAGGAATCCCGCCGGCAGCGACTTGTCCTCCTCCTTCGCCGGGCCCCCGCGCAGCGCCAGCAGCGCCTGCGCACGCCGCTCCGCGTCCAGCAGCACGGCCCTCGCCTCATTCAGTTGCCCCGCCAGCGCCTCCGCCGCCTCATCGTCCCCCCCCATCACATCCGGATGTGCCCCCGCCGCGCGACGCAAGTACGCGCGCTCGACCTCCCGCGCGTCCACGTCAAAGTCCGCCGCAAGACCCAAGACCGAGAACGGATCGCTCGCCATCATCATCTCGTGCTCATCTTCACGCTTCCGAGCCGACCGCCGAACGCCAAGCCACCTTCCACAGTAGATCCAACGAGGAAACCCCATCTCGAAATCTCGGACCTCCGTTTGACCCCTTCCGCCCCCGCGCCGACCATTGCCCATCGCTCCGGGGTTCCGGGGTTCCGGGGTTCCGGGCGGTTCACCCTCAGGGAGAGGCACCATGACCAAGCACATCGGGATCGTCGGCGTCAGCCCTGAAGGCGCCGCACTGATCTATCGCAACCTCTCCCGCCACGCCTCGCGCCTCCTCCCGCCCAACGCCCAGCCCCGAATCTCCCTCCACAACGAACCCCTTGCCCTCTACATCGACGCCATCCGCAAAGGCGATTGGCACGCTGTCGGCCGCCTCCTCCGCAAGTCCGCGGACACCGTCCATCGCTGCGGCGCCGAGTTCTGCCTCTCCCCAGACAACGTCATCCAGCACGGCGTCCAACTCGCCGAGGTTGGTTCTCCAATCAAATGGCTTACAATGCCCGAACTTGTGGCAAACACCATCGCGAACGAGAGAAGAAAAACAGTTGGTGTTATCGGTACAAAGATGCTGATGACCAGTTCAACCTACCAAATCCAACTCGGATTAAAGGGCATTCATCTTTTGACGCCTACTGAAGACGAGATGGACACCATCGACGAGATTATCTTCGGCGAACTCATCTACGGCACCTTCCGCCCCGAGTCCCAGAGCGCCGTCCTCGAAGTTATCCACAACTTAGCACAGCGCGGATGCGAGGCGGTCATCCTTGCCTGCAGCGAAGCCCCGCTGCTCATCACCGCGGAAAACTCGGTCCTCCCGATCATCGACCCCGCCGACATCCTCGCCGAGGCCGCGATCCGACACGCGATGGAGCCCGAACCCGCTCTGCAAGGTGGTCGCTAGCCCACAATTCCGCCATTCTGGCATGGTTTTGGAACCTGATCCCTTCACCGACGAACAGAACTTCACGCGAAAGCCGAGGGTCGCGGTGCTGCGGCACGCGCCGTCCCGCGTTTCCGAGCAAAGACCAACCACCGGGGAGATGGGCCCTTTGCACCATGGGCGCGGAGAAAAATGGACCGGGCACGCGAAGAATGCCCCGCTGCACTGGACGAACCGGGGCTTGATCGGTTATGCTGGACGTTGTCTGGGCGCATGCCACGCTCGGACCGAGGCAAGCCGGCGACCAGCAACGAAGGTTCGGGGCATGAATCGGTGTCGGGGCGCAAGCCTTTGGCACACCGGCGCTCCAGAGGCTCGCTGGGTCGCACAACACGGAATGGCGAGCGGATTGTGGCCGGGCGCACCAAGCACCCGGCGTGGTTTGGGTTCGACGCACGTCCCACTTGATTTGCGATGGAGTCCGCAATGACACGTCACGAAGCGCGTCCTGGTCAGAATCGGATCGCCCACTACGTCAGCCCCACCTCCCCCAAGGGGCTGGTCTCCGCCGTCGGGCGCGCCATGGGACAACTGGTCCGGCGCACCTTCGCCACCTCCGATCTCCCCGCCTCTCGCGCCGGCCTTGAATCCCTCGAACCCCGCCAACTCCTCGACGGCAACTTCGGCTCCGCCGGCCTCATCGCCCTCGACGTGAACACGCGCCAGGGCAACTCCACCCCGGGCCTCTTCTCCGGCGCCAACCAGATCGACCCTGCCATCTCGTCCTCCGACCACGACTACTACCGCTTCGTCGCGCCCGCCAACGGGTTCATCAGCGTCCTCGCCGACACCACCAACGAATCCCCCACCAGCGCCCTCGACACGCGCATCACCATCTACGGCGAGAACGACCTCGTCAACCCCGTCGCCACCGGAACCAATAACGGCTCCCTCACCTCCGGCACCGCCCGCGACGGCTGGGCCGGCTTCTACGCCACCTCCGGTCGCACCTACTACGTCATCGTCAGCAGCGAAGGCACCGCCGCCGGAACCTACACCGTCCGCGTCAACGCTCAGAACCAATCCTTCGACCTCTCCTCCGTCCGCGGCATCGGCATCCCCACCATGACGCCCGATCCGGACGTCGCCCCCTTCCCCGCTCCTCGCGCCATCCTCGGCGAGTTCACACGCCTCTCCCAGGACATCATCTACCGCTACACCGTCCCCACGGGCGTCTCGACCCGCGACAGCCTCATCACCATCTCCGCCGAAGTCACCCAGACCAACCTCAGCGTCCGCCTCGACTCCCGCATCGACGTCTACAAGCGCGGCGCCAACGACGCCATCACCCTCGTCGCCTTCGACAGCGACGCCGGTCGCCTCAACGACGCCTTCGTCACCTACCGCCCCGCCCCGGGCGACGAACTCTTCATCCGCGTCCGCTCCGACGAAGTCCGTCCCACCGCCCCGACCGCCGCCACCGGCATCGGTTCCTACTACCTCGTCTTCGACGCCATCGCCAACGATCTTCCGCAGCCCATGAACCCCGTCACCCGCATCGGCAGCGATGCCTCCGGGACCATGGTCAGTTTCGGCACCCCGCTCACCCCCTCCACGCCGCCCACCCCAAGCCCCGTCTTCCAGACCGCTTCCTACAACTTCATCGCCCAGGGCACAGGCCTGGCCATCATCACCGCCATCCCCCGCGGGCCTCTCCCCCCGCCCGTCACCGACCCCGCCGTCCGCATCTTCGACAGCAACGGCGTCCTCGTCGCCTACAACGACAACTTCGCCGGGCTTGCCGCCCAACTCAAGGTCCAACTCATCGGCGGGCAACGCTACTACGTCGTCGTCGACGGATTCGAAGTGAGCAGCCAGGTCGGCTACGGGCTCTACATCGAATCCAACCACACCTTCGAGGCCGTCGCTCCCAACACCAACGACGACCACATCAATCCCCCGGGCGCGGGCCTTGATCCTCTGACCCGCCAGCGCCTCCTCGACGGCGCCACCGCCATGGTCTTCGGTTCCGCCCAGGCCACCTTCGACGCCGACGCCAACCTCGTCCGCGATCGCGGGCTCCGCACCGTCGCGTCCGCGCGAGGTCGCCTCGAAGCCGTCGGGGACGTCGACCTCTTCCAGTTCACCGCCCCCACCGACATGCTGGGGAACTATGCCGGCAACAACGACGATCAGGGCACTTCCCTCTTCATCGCCGGCGCCTTCACCCGCGGCGGCGTCGCGCCCGGAAACCGCGCCACCGTCTCCCGCTCCCTCGCCACCTGGGACGCCTCCGACTGGTGGGCCACCGGCCGTCAAAACTTCGACACCAACCTCAACGTCCAGTTTGGCTTCGCCAACAACCCGGCCACCCCCGGCACCAACCGCGCCGAAATCTACGCCCTCTACGACTGGCTCCCCGACCCCACCGTCCAGCCCGCCGTCCAAGGCACCACCAACCGCATCCTTGTCGTCATGGGCGACTTCAACCTCACCGTCCTCACCCCGCTCGGGCCCGTGACGGTGCAGAACATCGCCGCGTGGCGCTGGAGCCAGGCCGATCGCCGCTTCGTCTGGGATGTCGGCCTCTTCGGCTCCGCCGACGGGCCCGTCCGCGCCGCCACCGTCTTCGACCCCGTCGCCTACGACCCCGACGGCTCCGACCCCGAAGGCCCCCTCCCCACCACCACCGACCCCCACGGGCGACGCCTCTTCGTCGCCGGCGGCTTCACCACCATCGGCGGCGTCGCCGCCAACCGCATCGCTTCCTTCATCACCAACCCCACCGCCACCGCGGGCACCTTCGCGCCCCTCACCGACGCCGACACCAACACCGACGGCGTCGATTCCGGCAGCATCAACGCCCTCGCCGTCTACGACCCACGCGATCCGGGTGGGCGACGCGCCCTCGTCCCGGCTCAGCCCGGCCCACCCCCGGTCCCCGAGAAGCCCCTCGTCACCGACACCCCCGACCTCCCCATCTCCCTCATCATCGGCGGCGACTTCGACGTCACCACGCGCGACTTCGCCAACATGGATCGCGTTTCCCACGGCATCGCCCTCTGGACCGGCAGCCGCTTCGAATCCGTCACCTCCGGTCGCATCAACGCCGGCACCGTCCTCGGCGGTCAGGAGCCCGACGGCTCCGGCCTCAACGCCGGCGGCGTCGTCCACGCCATCACCGTCTACGACGCGCCCGATCCCGACGAAGGTGGGCCCATCGAAGACCCCGCGCCCGAGTTGTACATCGCCGGTCAGTTCACCTCCGTCAACGGCGTCCCCGCGTCCAACATCGCCAAGTGGGGGACCGTCGGTCCCAACACGGAAACCGGTCGCCCCGACGGCACGCCCCCGCCCCCGGGCGGCATCGACGAGTACGCCCCCGAACTCCTCTGGTCTCCTCTCATCAACGCCGCCGACATGAGCGAGGGCACCAACGGGCCCGTCTTCGCCCTCGGCATCTGGGACCCCACCGAACTCAACGGCGCGCCCCAGGTCGACGCGCCCTTCCTCATCATCGGCGGTCAGTTGACCGATCGCGGTCGTAACGTGGGCGCCTGGGGTGCCGACTTCGCCGCCGGCGTCGTCACCTGGATGAACCTCTTCAACCAGGGCGTCGCCGCCACCTTCTTCGGCGGCGGGTTCGACGGCACCGTCCGTTCCATCGCCGTCACCACCGACGTCCAGGAACCCTCCATCGCCACCAACCTCCGTCCCAACGCCACCATCCCCCAACCCGTCATCTACTTCGGCGGTGACTTCCGGAACACCCAGAACATCGACGGCAACCTCGTCAACGTCAACCGCGTCGCCCAGTGGTCCGCCGTCCGCGGGCAACTCGCCGACTTCTACACCTTCTCCTCCCTCAACGGCGGGGTCGACACCGACGTCGCCGCCGACTTCGGTCCCACCACCAACGACGATCCCACCGATCCTCCACAGTTCACCCCGCGCGTCTATGCCGTTGCCACCTATGACGACGGCAACCCCTACCAGTGGGACCGCCACGATCGCCCCTCCAGCCGCCTCGCCATCACCGTCTCCCCCACCGCCGACGCCTTCGCCAACATGCGCGTCCGCGTCTTCGATTCCAACTTCAACGTCGTCTACGACTTCTCTCGCCCGGGCAGCGAGACCATCAACCCGCCCTTCCCCGACCCCGCAGGCATGACCGACCCCTCCGTCCTCACGCCGCAAAGCGCGCCCGACGGCGGGCAAGACCCCCAACTCAACGGCATCACCGTCTGGGGCGGCGAAACCTACTACGTCGAGATCTCCGAGTTCAGCGACGCCGGGACCACCCGCGGCGGCAGCGGTCGCTACACCGTCACCCTCATCGCCGACACCAACCCCGCCGACTTCGACGGCGACGGCACCGTCGATTTCATCAACACCACCGCCTTCCGCGAAGAAGCCAACGATGGCGTCTTCAACTCCTCCACCGACATCAACACCGTCCTCGCCACCGGCGACGGACGCAACCAGTATCAGCCCGACCAGAACGGGCCCAACAGCAGCACCACCCGCCGCCAATATCGCGTCAACCCCTCCGGGCCCTTCCAGATCGTCGACGGCGGCGACATGGGCAACATCGACAAGATCACCGACACCGACCTCTACTCCTTCCGCGCCGAGTTCACCGGCACCGCCGAGATCCGCATCAAGACCCGCGGCATCGAAGACGCCTTCATCGAGCGCGTCACCAACCTCTCCGACAACTCCGTCACCGATACCCCACGCACCAAGACCTACAACAGTTCCCTCGACGCCGCCCTGCGCATCTTCCGCAACGACTTCGAACAGATCGCCTACATCGACGAGAACACCGCCGTGCGCGGCGACTTCTCCGGCTCCGCCGATCCCAACGCCGGTGCGCCCTTCCCCAGCGTCGGCACCACCTTCGCCGGCATCCAGTTCACCCGCCACGACCCCCGCGCCGTCATCAACGTCGTCGCCGGAAACACCTACTTCATCCAGGTCGAGAGCGGGCAACGCTACAAGAACGGCGCCCCCGCCGCCGCCGCCAGCCGCGTTGCCAATATCGATCGCGAGATCGATTGGCGCCGCGCCACCGGCTCCTACGAACTCCTCATCCACCAACTCCCCAACCTCGAAGCCTTCTCCGAAAACGGCGTCGCCAAGCGCGACGACTTCCCCGACTTCACCGGCGCCAACTTCGACGCCGGCGCCGTCATCCCCATCAACGACGATCGTTCCAACGCCACCCTCAACGGCACCGGCTCCATCCTCGCCAACATCGACAACCGTCCCAACGCCGGCGGCGTGACCCTCGACAGCGATCTCTTCAAGTTCCAGGCCCCAGGACCGGGCAACCTCGTCATCACCCTCTCCCGCACCGCCGGCAGCCTCCTCGACGCCCAGATGCAGATCGGCGATCGCCAAGGAAACCTCCTCGACGCCCCAACCCAACTCCCCAACGGCGGCCTCCGCTTCGAACGCACCAACGTCGACGCCGGGGACTGGTTCTACATCGTCATCAACGGCACCGGCCTCAGCGAGGGCAACTACCGCATCGACATCTCCGGCGTCGCCTCCATCGACGACCACACCGACGACAACAAGTGGTCCACCGCCACCGACATCCGCCTCCTCGATTTCCAAGGCCTCGGCACCGCCTCCGGGAGCATCGAATCCCCCGGCGACACCGACGCCTTCCGCTTCAGCGTCCAGTCCTTCGCCACCTTCACCGTCACCATCTCCGCCATCACCCCAGGCTTCAACCCCTTCGTCACCGTCTACGAAGTTCAGGAAGATGGCGCCGGACGCCCCGTCTATCAACGCATCGGCTACAACGACGACATCGCCGCCGGCACCAACATCAACAGCCGCATCTCCTTCCCCGTCACCCCCAACCGCACCGCCAACGGCCGCTCCTACCCCTACTACTACCTCGTCGTCCGAGGCTCCAACCTCCTCGCCGATCAGGGCGACTACACCGTCTCCCTCGCCTTCCCACCCACCGACGACTACGCCGACGCCGACACCAACGCCGACGATGTCTTCGACACCGTCGACTTCCCCGTCGCCGCCTCCGTCCTCATCGACGCCAACTCCGGCACGGGCGCCATCACCGGCAACATCGAGATCGCCTCCGACACCGACCTCTTCACCTACCAATCTCCCGCGTCCGGCACCAGCACCGTCACCATCTCCCGCAACACCAGCAGCACCCTCCGCTTCATCGCCTACATCCTCGATCAGAACGCCGCCATCCTCGCTACCTCCACGCCGTCCCCCGACGTCGCCGGTGCCGCCCAGACGTCCGTCTCCTTCACCGCCACCCGCGGCACCCGCTACTACCTCGTCGTCGCCCCCTTCGAAGACGCGATGACTCCCAACGTCAACAGCACCACCACCGGCACCTACGCCGTCAACATCTTCGCCCCCCCCATCGACGATCACGCCAACGCCACCGAGTGGGGCCTCGCCTCCGCCATCGTCCTCGACCCCGCCACCGGCCTCGGCCAACTCGGCGGGTCCATGGCCGGCGATGCCGCCAACCCTCGCCTCAACTACGACGGTGATACCGACCTCTTCCGCTTCACCACCCTCGCCGCCGGCAACGCCACCGTCACCATCACCCCCTTCGACTCCATGCCCGGCACCCTCGCCGCTCGCTTCACCCTCTTCCTCCAGTCCGGCTCCTCCACCTTCACCCAGGTCGGCGCTCCCATCAGTTCCACCACGCCCCTCCAGCAAATCTCCTTCACCATCTCCAACGCCGCCGCCGGCGCCACCTACTTCATCCTCGTCGAAGGTCAGACCGGCATCATGGGCGCGACCCCCACCGGGGAGTTCCAGGTCCGCGTCCAGGCCGCCACACCCACCACCCCTCCGGGCGGGGAGGACCCCTCCGTCATCGACTTCCTCAACCCCATCCAGATCAACCTCGACGCTCGCACCGGCGACGCCGACACCAACGGCAATATCGACGTCGCAGGACGCCGCCAACTCTTCACCTTCACCACCCCCGCCTACTCCGGCACCGGCAAGGTCTACGTTCAGGTCATCACCCCCAACGGCTCGCCCCTTCGCGCCACCGTTCGCGTCCTCCGCAACCCCAACGAACTCAACTCCTCCGAGGTCGTCTTCAACTCCGACGGCATCCCCGGCACCTCCGCCTCCGTCTCCTTCGACTCCGTTGGCAATCGCCAATACTGGGTCGTCGTCGACGGCGTCGACGCCGGCGTCGGCTCCTACGTCATCCGCGTCAACACCCAGCCCGTCGTCAATCGCATCTACTTCCCCGAAGGTTTCGCCAACGACGGCATCTCCGAGTTCGTCTCCGTCGTCAACCCCAACAACGTCCCCGCCACCTACCGCGTCGTCCTCCGCTATGAAGGCGACGGCAACCCCCTTGAAACCATCGTCGACGGCGGCACCATCCCCGCCAACTCCCGCTCCGGCGTCACCCTCAGCGACGGCCTCCGCGGCCGCTTCCCGGGTGTCCTCAAGGACGTCCCCTACGCCATCATCGTCGAGTCCGACGTCCCCGTCGGCGCCACCCTCGCCCACTACGACTTCGGCACCAGCATCGGCGAAGCCTTCCTCGAACGCGTCGATTCCACCTGGAACTTCGCCCGCGTCGAGCGAAACCCCGGCAACGTCAACGACTTCATCGTCCTCTACAACCCCAACGACGTCGACGTCATCGTCACCATGACCGCCTACCAGTCCAACCGCTCCCCCATCGTCGTCTCCGCCACCTTCAGCGCGGGTCGCCGTGGCGGTTGGGCCATCAACGACCTCCCGCAACTCCACTTCGGCGTCTTCAGCGTCGTCCTCTCCGCCCGTGCCGCCAACCCCGCCCTCGCCGCCCAGTTCAAGGGCATCGTCGCTTCCCTCAGCCACTACGAACAAGCCCGCGGCACCGGCTTCGCCGTCCTCGGTGACCAAGCCTCCACCGTCGGCTCCATCCCCTCCTTCCAGCAAGGCGGCGGCGTCGATTCCCAACTCGTCCTCTTCAACCCCAACCCCCAACCCGTCACCATCACCCTCACCGGCTCCTACGCCCGCACCAGCATCCCCTGGCCCAGCCGAACCATCCAAATCGCCGCCTTCGGCCAGTCCGTCCTCAACGGCAGCACCCTCGGGATCCTCAACGCCCAGCCCCTCGGGATCCGCTACTCCGCCACCGCTCCCGTCTCCGCCGTCGCCTCTCAAACTCAGAAGGGCGACGCCGACGCCATCGGCGGGATCACCAACGTCGGCACCCGCTTCTTCTTCGGCGACGCCTTCATCAGCACCGGCTCCGCCGGAACCACCTACTTCGAGACCCTCTCCTTCTACAACCCCACCGCCTTCACCTCCAGCGTCAGCGTCAAACTCCTCTTCCTCGATGGCACGTCCGCCACCATCCCCGTCTCCATCAACGCCCGTGGCTTCGCCGAACTCCGACTCCACGAACGCCCCGAGATCGTCCAGCAACGCTCCGGCGACGTCTTCTTCGCCATCGATGCCACCTCCGCGCTCCCCTTCGCCATGGAGATGACCCACTTCGACCTCTTCTTCGGCTCCGGTTGGGGCACCGCCGGCACCCCCTTCGGCATCGTCAACCCCCTCTCCCGAATCCCCTAAGCCTCTCCTTCCCCCGAACCCCACCGCCCGCGACCCTCGTCGCGGGCGGTTTTCGTTCACCCCCGGCCCTCGCACGGTTTGACCGCGTTCCTCCCTTCAACGCCACGCCGACCGCGCCTAAACTTGTCCCCCTATGGCAAAGACTCGCGAGATCAAAAAACGCATCAAGGCCGTCGGCAACATCCGTCGCATCACCAAGACGATGCAGATGATCGCCACCAGCAAGTTTGCTCGCGCCCAGCAGGCCGCCGTCGCCGGAAAGCCCTACACCGAGACCGTCTTCGAACTCGTCGCCGATCTCACCAAACGCCTCGAAGGCGTCAGCCACCCGCTCCTCGGCTCCGCCTCATCAAAGGTCGCCGCGTCCGCCAAAGACCTCACCCTCGTCATCACCTCCGACCGCGGCCTCGCCGGTCCCTACAACGGCTCCGTCCTCCGCCAGGCCATGCACCTCTTCCGTACCACCCCCTCCGCCCGCGCGGGCGAGATCGAGGTCGTCGGCAAGAAGGGCCTCGGCTTCTTGAAGTTCCAGAAGATCGATGTCTCCAAGAGCCACCAGTTCGGCGACAAGATCACCTACGAAATGGTCCGCAACGTCGCCGAAGAACTCATCCGCCGTTTCAGCGCGGGCGAACTAGCCACCGTCCGCGTCGTCTACATGAAGTACATCTCCGCCGGCAAGCAGGCCCCCACCGTCCTCCAACTCCTCCCCTTCGACGCCAGCGCCGCCGCAGCGGGCAAGAGTGCCGCCTCCGAGAAGGCGGGCCCCGCCGCCATCTACGAGTTCAGCCCCGACGCCGCCACGCTCTTGGGCGACATCCTCCCCGCCGCCGTCAAGGCCGTCCTCTTCCAGTGCTTCAACGACGCCGTCGTCAGCGAGCACGTCGCCCGTATGGTCGCCATGAAGTCCGCCACCGACGCCGCCGGCACGATGGGCAAGGTCTACACCCGCACGTACAACCGCGCTCGCCAGGCTCAGATCACCACCGAACTCACCGAGATCATCTCCGGCGCCGCCGCACTGGGTTGAGCCCCGAACTCCAACACGATCCTCCTCAACACGGGCTTTGGGCCCGTTTTTTTTCCCACACACTCACGCGTTTCCGACACCCCACTCCGTTCACTCGACAGCACGCACACCACCTCGTCCATCTCGATCCACGCCCCCCTCAACGAAAAGCCGGGGCCTCCACCCCGGCTTGGTCCACACGCGCGTTGAAGTCTCCCGTCACTTCACCACCAGCACGCTCGGCGACACCAACACCACCGGGTGCTCCCGCATCACCATCATCGACGCCACCCCGCGCCGAACGCTCGGCCACGCCTGCGGGCCCACGATCTCCTTCAGCATCGACGCCAGTTGCGCCCTCGCCACAGGAGGCTCCGCCGCCCCCTGCCCCTGTCCGAACTGCCCCATCATGTCCTCGATCGCCTCGCTCAGTGACTTCGGGCCCGGGTATATCATCACGTCGTAGTCCTCAAGGTTGAGCGATTTCGCCAGGTCACCGATGCACGTGTCCAACCCACCGATCGCGTCGGCCATCTTCAGTTCGATCGCCTTGTGCCCGGTGAAGAGCCGCCCCTCCGCCGTCTTGCTCAGGTCGATCCCCTTCCGCCCCGCCGTCACCCGGCTCGTGAACTGGTCGTAGGTCGACTTCATCTTCGCCTTCACCGCCTCGATCTCTTGCGCCGTCCACTCCGTGTTCGAGCGGAACATCCCCCCCATCGGCCCGCGCGCCCGCGGCACCACCTTGATCTTCACCTTGTCATACAACCCCCCCATCGTGAACTTCCCGCCCACCACCCCGATCGACCCCACGATCGACGACGGATTCACGTACACCTTGTCCCCCGCCACCGCGCAGTAATACCCGCCCGAGGCCGCCATATCCCCCACGCTCACCCACACCGGCTTCTTCGCCGCCACACGCCGGATCCCCTGCCACATGATCTCCGACGCCGTCGCCGATCCCCCGGGCGAGTTGATCCGCACCACCACGCCCTTGATCAGGTCCTCCTCCAGAACATCCTCCAACGCATTCCGAATCGTCCGGCTTCCCACCGAACCCTCGCCCCCGAACAGCCCGCCCTCCTCCGAATCCCCGTCCATGATCACCCCGTCGATGTTCACCACCGCGATCGTCGGGCCTTTGGGTGTGTGGTCCGGCGTCTTGCTCAGCATCGCGAAGAGGGCGAACGGATTCGCCATGTCCATCTTCATCCCGCGATGGTCGTTCTCCACGATCGACTTCTCCGACCATTCCACGTCCCCCGAATACTGCTTCTCGATCGTGTCGTTCAGGCTCGGCAGGTCCACCGCCGCGTCGATCAGCCCCACCTTCGCCGCGTCCTCCGCGTCCGCCATCCATGCCTCACGCATCGCCTTGTCCAGCCCCGCGTCGTCCAACTTCCGACCCTTCTTGATCGTCTCTCGCACGTTCGCGTACATGCTGTCCAGCAGTTGATCGATGTTCTGGCTCCATTCCGGGCTCGGCGCGTTCCGCGTCATCTGCTCGTTCGCGCCCTTGTACGCGCCGATCTGCACCAACTCCGCCTTCACCCCGATCCACGAGAGCGTGTCCGCCAGGAACATCTCCTCCATGTACAGCCCCGGCAGCGACACCGGGCTCCCCGATTGCGCGTACACCCCGTCCGCCTGCGACCCCAGCAGCAGCCCGGGCGTCTCGTAGAAATCGCTGAACACGTACACCTTCTTCCCCGCCGCCCGAAACGCCCGCGTCGCCTCCCCGATCTCCTCCACCTGCGACGGCGTGATCTCCGCGTCCTTCAGCCGGATCAAGAGCCCGCCCAGGTCGCTGTCCTTCGACGCCTTCTTGATCCCCGTCACCACGTCCCGCAGCGTGTGATGCGTCTTCGAACTCGCCAGCCAATCCAACGCCCCGGCCCGCTCCCGGATCGGCCCCTCCAACGCCAACTCCGCCACCATCCGCCCATTCTGGGCAAACGCCGCGGCCGCCATCATCAGTGCCCCAGCAACGCCAATCGTTCGAACTCGCATGCCTTGATCCTTCACAAACACAAAAATACCGCCGACGCTCGCTTGGATACGTCGGCCAACTCCCCTTCGTTTCACGCCTTTCATTCTTTGGGGCCTTCCACCCCGCTCCCCCGCCCACCCTACCGCGACGCCAGAAAAATATTGAACGCCATGCTGATCACCAGCAGCACCCCCAGCAGCACCACCAGCCAGTTGAGCAGCGACGCCTGCTCCGCCTCCTTGTGCACCGCCACGTCCCCCACCGCCGCCTGCTCCGCCTTCGCCAGGTTCGCCAGATCGCTCGTCCCAAACCCCTTGTGCGCGATCGGCGGGCTCTTCTTCTCCTTCACCGCCCGCAAATCAATCAACAGATCCGCGCAGTTCTTGTACCTCGCCCCCGCCTCCTTCGCCATCATCATCTCGATTACTTCCGAGATCCCGGCGCTCAACTTCGCGTTCACGTGGTCCGGCGGCACCAACTCCGCCTTCAAATGCTTGTGCATCACCGCCGACGGATTCTTCCCATCAAACGGCACGCTCCCCGTCAGCATGTGGTATAGCGTCGCTCCCAACGAATAAATATCCGCCGGCGGACCCACCACCTTCTCCCCACGAATCTGCTCCGGCGAAATGTAATACGGCGTCCCGAACGCCTTCCCCTGCTCCGCCTCCGCCGCTTCCTTGTCGCTCACCGCTCGCGCCAGCCCCATGTCCGCCAACTTCGCGATCCCGTTGCTCGTCAGCATGATGTTCTTCGGCTTCACGTCCCGGTGGATGATCCCCCTCGCGTGCGCGTGCCCCAGCGCCTCCGCCGTTTGGATCACGATGTCCAGTGCCTCCGCCTCCGTAAACCGTTTCTTGTTCACGATCTCGTCATACACCGTCTTCCCTTCCACATACTCCATCACGAAATAGTGAAAGTCCCCCGCCTTCCCCACGTCATACGCCTGCACGATGTTCGGGTGGTTCAGTTGCGCCGCCGCCCGCCCCTCCGCATAAAACCGCTCGATGAACTGCGGGTTGTTCGTGAACTTCCGCGGCAGCACCTTGATCGCCACCATCCGGTTCAGACTCACCTGCCGCGCCTTGTACACCACCGCCATCGCGCCCGCGCCCAACTTCCCCAGGATCTGATACCCCGGGATCTTCTGGTTCCGCTCCGCCGCGATCTGGTCCTTCAACCGCGCGATCTGCCGCGTCGTCGCATACCCGTTATCGACGAGCAACTCCGCCAGCGACCGCTGGTTCTTCTCCTCCGCCAGCGCCTTCACCTGCGCCAGGCACTGCTCCACCTCCTCGGGCGTCGCCAAGCCCTGGTCGATGACCAGCCGCCCGACCACCGTGTCCACGTTCGTCCCGCCCTTGGCCCCCTCCGCGATGAACTCCCCCGTCGCCGGCGACACCGGGCCCGTCGAGCCCTGGCTCTCCAACTTCGCCGTGTCCCCCCCCTTCTCACCCGGCATCGCCACCGCCCCCGACTTCGACAGTCGTGACGTCTCACTCAAGTCCGCACGTGGCTGATTCGATTCGCGTTCCGTCATGTCGTTCGAGGGTAGTCGTTCTTCCTTCACTCTGCGGGCTCCTCCATCCAGCCCCCGCACCTTCGCGCCTCTTTCCAACCTTCGGCACACCACCCCCTCGCCCTCCACTCCACCTGCCCATCCGGGGCAGCGCCCCAGTCCCTCGCTCTCCCTCCTTCCCGATTGCGCCCCCCACACCCCTCCGGTTCGACCTTTCCCGCCCCTCCTCCAAAATCTCCTCTCACTCCGCCGTTAGCGACCACTAGCACTGATCGACTCTCCACACAAACGGACAGCCACACACCCCAATCTTTACGGACTTATCATGTTCCACGGAACTCCCGACCGAGATGCTTCGCTATC
This sequence comes from uncultured Phycisphaeraceae bacterium, assembly GCA_964543905.1. Taxonomy (GTDB): domain Bacteria; phylum Planctomycetota; class Phycisphaerae; order Phycisphaerales; family UBA1924. The sequence goes on along the minus strand of CAZIZO010000004.1, from coordinate 18,008 downwards.
TACTGCATCTGGCCGGCCTTCCTCCGGCCTCGCCCTCCGGTTCTCGGTTGGGCCGCTCGGGTGTGAGATTTCGTCGAGCCTCGGCCTCGGGCACCGCCCTCCGTCGCTCTCTTCGTTCCCCTTCGGTCGCCCGACCCCGGCGACCACTTCCTCGTGGAGTCCTTCATGTCAAGCCAATCCAACGCCACCGACACCAAGAAGATCGCGATGCTCGCCGTCGCCGTCCTCTGCCTTGCCGCCGCGGGCTACATGGTCTACCACAACTTCGCCGAGCCGCCACCTGCCCCGCCCGTCCAACAAAAGCCCGAAGACCTCAAAACCTCCGAACCTGCCCCCCTTCCGCCCAACGTCAACCGCCCCAAGCCGGGATAAAGCGTCCGAAAACTTTCGCACAAATCGGATGGATCTGATCGCTTTCGTATGCCGAGACCATCGAAAGTGAGCTTGAACTGGTATTCTGATGACCTCGTTGGTGCAAGTCGTGTACGAGTTTTTCGATCGAAACCCATCGCATTGGAGAAACGCATGAAAGGCCACCGCAACCTGCTCACAGGCGTACTCACTGCCGCAGCCCTGATGCTCATTTCCGCCGGCACCGCGAAGGGCCAGTCGTGTGAGTTTTGCGGCGATTATTTCAGCAGCGAGACGATCCACACTTCGACCATCACATGGTCCTACTCGATCTCAAACTGTGACTTTGAGTTGAACTGCTGCGGCCCGAAGCCCGCAGAAGCCCAAGGAGATGTTCGAGTATATGGGTTTGGCGTTTTTCATCGCTGCCAAGATCTCAACTGTGCTCCCGTCGTACCACCCTGCAACGGCTACGATCAAGACTCCGGTTCGGACTCCAGCTCAAACCTTTGCGACCCTCAAGACTACTATGTGTCGCTCTCACTTGGAGCTGCGACTTGCGAGGGCTCCGCAGGAATCGAATATTACCTTGAAGCGTGCGACGGCACAAAAACTGCAACACAAACCGGTCGTCACCGTACGGCCGCGTACTACGATACTTGTGGCCAGTGTGTGTGGCGAACTGACAATGTTGTGTACGCGAATCCCGTTGGAAATGGATTCGTCGTGCTTCGAATTTGCCCCGGCCAGACCCTGTCATACACCCATACCGTGCAGTTCGGCGTCACTTTTTCCGGGTTCAATCATGGCGGCTTCTACATCCCAAGTGGTACGACTCGCATTCGCGCGATTCACCAGGAGACGTATTACACTGGACCGACATCCACTCCAGGCTCGAGTGACGTAGCTAAACAGGGGGTTGTGGCATTCTTGAGCGACGGAAGTACACTTCGCCTGGGCGAGTTTTCTACAAGCGGTTTTTCTTTTTCTCATACTTCTACTGCCGCAGACTTGTCCGGCTCGTTGAGCGACAATTATGCAAATAATGGTTCTTCGTCTGTCGATCGCTGCGTTCGAGAGAAAACCCTGGATTTCGACACATTCGGAGATTCCAACCAGGACGGCGTGATCCGTTGGGCTGATCGCGGAATGGTCCTTGGCTCTATTGGTGCGACGATTGGGCATTGGGGGTACTCCGCAATCACCGACCTCGATCTGGATGGCGATGTAGACTCGGCTGATCTGTCGTATTACGACTCCGCATTCCCCATGTGCGCGGCGGATGTGGATGACGGTTCTGGGACTGGCACGCCAGATGGTGGTGTCACATCAGACGACATGACATACTACCTGGAGATCTTTGAACTCGGAGCGATGCCGGCTGACCTCGACGACGGGACCGGTTCTGGACTGCCCGATGGCGGTGTGACTCTTGACGACCTTCTCTATTTCTTAGATCGATTTGAAATTGGGTGTTGATTGCACGCGAAATCGGGCAAATTGAGTCAATTTTGTCCTTGTTGATGTGTTAGGAGCAGTCATGAAACGGAACAGCAGTTTTCGAGCGTTTACCTTGATTGAACTTCTGGTGGTGATCGCGATCATTGCACTGTTGATCGCAATCCTATTGCCGGCCGTCGGCAAGGCTCGCCAATCCGGTCAGCGTGCGGCAAGCCTCTCGAACCTACGACAAAACACCTTCCTGATGGCAACCTACTCCTACGAAAACAAGGAGGAGTTCGAAAATCCATTTGCCACCGTCGACAGCACCTCCACAAACGCAAACGATTGCGCCGTAGTCTGGGAACCGCCGACCTTCGCTCAGTCCGTCGGCCATGCGCCGTACACCTACCGCTGGGACTATGGCGAGGGCGTCCAAAGCAACTCTGGCACCGAGACCTTCGGCTACCACTGGCTCTCTCACATGCTTTTCGCCGACGACACGAGGATCAGCCGAATGCAGTCCGGCTTTGCTCCGGGCGACGTCGCCATGCGCAACTTTGTTCGTAACAATACAGATCAAAACGCTCAAACCGACTTCACTTGGATCTTCCCGGTTTCTTATTGGTACCCGCCTGTCTTCTGGCAGAAGCCGGAGCGATTCAGCACCACCTCTCCATCGCGCGGCTTGCCCAACGCAACCAACAGCTTCCTCATTCGTCGTAACAGAATCTCGGACGTCTACACGCCTTCCGGCAAGGTGCTGCTCTTCGAGCGTGCAGACTTCACAAGCAGGGATCGCGGGGGCCGCATCGCCCAGTGGAACCACCCCCGAGCTCGCCCACAAATCGCCGCCGTTGACGGCAGCGCCAAGACGGTGGCAATGTCGCAAATCATCAACGACACCAGCACGCAGACCACGCCTGTCACGACCGATGGTCTCCTGCCCCAGCCTGCTGGTACTTGGAATCCGGGCGATGGCGAGCTGCGATACTTCTTCAACTACCAAGAAGACCGCGGCGCTACCAGCTATCAGTTCGAGCCAGGCCCCGGAGCGCCCCCAGGCACCGTCGCCCGCCCCGCGTACTTCTGGGCTACCCGTCTGGGCTTCCGTGGAGTCGATTTCCGATGAGCCAAGAGTCTTCCAGCAAGAAAAACCTGATCCTGATCGCGGTTGCCGTGCTCGTGCTCGGCAGTGCCGCGGCGTACTACTTCATGTTCGCCTCCGGCGGCGACAGTGCCTCCTCAAGTACGCCCGTCAAGCAGGCAGAACAAAACCTTCAGAAGATCGAGCAAAGCCAAACGGACGAAATCAAGAAGGCCAACGCTCCCCCACCCGACTTCGAGCGAACAGTAAAAAAAGGCCCCGTGACCGGCAAGTAACTCAGAACAACCATGGCATCAAACCCACGCTGCCTCAAGGCAGCGTTTTTTGTGCCGCAAACTACCCGCTTCGTGACCCGTTCCGCAACTCATACGAATCGGAGCTCACGCTCTCGCATCTCGTGGGGCGGGTGTACGTGGGGCAGGTATACCGCCCGCGTCTACATCTCCTACCCCTCCTTGTGGGGCGGGTGTTCCACCCGCCTCTATGTCCTCCTACCTCTCCTACGCCCGATTTCAACGAGAATCGGATTCATGCGACGGCGTGCCACAACTTTGAGCTTGCCGAAGTGACGTTCTCGACTCTTTGCCACTCCGCCCACTTCCATCGCCGCATTATCGCCCCCGGTGCCGACACCGGTTTCCCGCGCAGTGACATGGTTTGTGCGCGCATCGCCATTTCTCCCGCCCGCCGCGGCTTGATCGGCCTTGCCGTCGCCACACCCTTCTCGCATGAACTCAGAAACCGCCCACAAGCTCCTCCGCGCCTTCCTCTCCCCCGAAGAGCGTCTCCCCGAGATCGTCTCCGCGCTCAACATCTCGATCGACGACCTCCTCGCCTGGTTCGCCGACCCCGCCGTGCGTGAGAAACTCGCAAGCCTGCGGGCCCTCTGCGCCGCTCGTGAGGAGATCCTCCTCGCCCACGCCCGCCTGGAAGCCGTCAACGCCCTCCAGCAGCAGATCGCCTGCTGCGCCGAATACAACGACGACACCCGCAAGGCCGCCGCCGCCCTCCTCCGCATCACGCCCCGTGCCGCCAACCCTTCCCCCGAGTCCGACCCCGCGCCGCGCATACCGTTCTCCCCGCATTCCTCGCCCGGAGCACCTCGCCGTGGATCGACTCAAGGACCTCCTCTACCGCCTCCAGGACCATCCGCTCTACCGCAAGTGGGAGGAGATCCCCAGGCCGAAGAAGATGCTGGGCTTCGCCCTCACGGGCCTCTCCGTCGCGATCCTGATCCTCGTTCTGCAACTCACGAACTCCGGGACGCCGCTGGTCGAGTTGAAGCCCGACGAGATCGCGGCGGCGAAAGCCGCCGCCCGGGAGGCCGACCAGCACGTCCTTCAGAACCTCAACCCCCAAGCCCTCAAGGACGAACTCGAACGCCGCAAGATCAGCATGGACGAGGCCCATAAGTCCGCCGACCCCGATCGCATCCGCGAGGCCGAAGAATCCTGGGAACGCGTGAACGAGGTCATGCAGGCCAAGAAGAAGTAAGCACGCGCCGGTGCCTTCGGGTATCCTGCCCGCGTGCCCGCGCCACCGACCGAATCTTCCAAACTCACGCCCCTCCAGATCAAGGCCCTGATCGCCGCCTTCCTCGGCTGGGCCTTCGACGGGCTCGACGGCTATCTCTATGTCATGGTCGCCGGGAAGTTCGTCGGGCAACTCTTGGGCAAGGCCCCCAACGACCCCGAGACGATCGAAAAAGCCACCATCATCCAATCCGTCTTCCTCGTCGGGTGGGCCGTGGGCGGCGCCGTCTTCGGACGCATCGGCGACCGCCTCGGCCGCGCCAAGACCCTCACCCTCACCGTCCTCACCTACGCCATCTTCACGGGCCTCTCCTACTTCGCCACGGCATGGTGGCACCTCCTCATCTTCCGCTTCATCGCCGCCCTCGGGATCGGGGGCGAGTGGGCCGCCGGCTCCGCCCTCGTGAGCGAGACCCTCCCCAAGCGTCACCGCGTCTGGGGGAGCGCCGTCCTGCAGAGCGGCTACATGACCGGGTGCATCATGGCCGTCCTCACCACCGGCGCCATGCGCGAGTTGGAGCCCAAGTGGGTCTTCGTCGTGGGCGTGCTGCCGGCGTTCCTCACGGTCTTCATCCGCGCCGCCGTCCCCGAGCCCGAGGGATGGGCCCACGAGGCCCGGCAGCAGAAGCCCCCGCCCGTCTCGGCCCTCTTCTCGCACCACCTCGCCCGGACGACGATCCTGGTCTCGCTCTTCGCCTCGATCGCCATGGTCATCGCCTGGGCCCTCCTCTTCTTCGTCCCGCAGGCGATCGTGGCGCTGCCCGAGGTGAAGGACTGGTCGGCGTCGGACAAGGAGGCGCTCAAGACCAAGGTGGCGGTCGTCTTCTTCCTCTTCAACATCGCGGGCAACTTCTTCGCGACGTACACGGCACAGAAATGGGGCTATCGGCGATCGTTCTTCGTGATGCTGCTGATCGCGTGCGCGTGGACGCTTGTCGCGTGGCGGCTCCCGCTGACCACGACCCGCATCTACTGGGTCACGGGGGTGATGTTCTTCTTCGGGCTGGGGTTCTACGGGAACTTCCCGTGCTACATCCCGCCGCTGTACCCGACGCTGGTGCGGACGCTGGGGGCGGGGTTCACGTACAACGTGGGCCGGCTGATCTCGGCGGTGGGCGTCTTCTACGCGGGGGAGGTGACGAAGATCAGCGGGCCGGCGTACGCGGTGTGGCTGGTGGGGTTCCTGTTCATCCCGGCGATGGGGCTGGCGCTGATCCTGCCGGAGCCGAAGAAGGACGCGGCGCCGGTGGAATGAGGAGGGCGCGGTAGATGGACTCGACCTCATCGACGTGATCGGCATGGGACGGGAGGAGGCTGACGGCGTGGACGTCCTTGGGGGACGGGATGGGGACGTCACCCCGGAGGAGCGAGGCGAGGGCGTCGGCCAGGGCGTCGGCGTTGCCCGGAGGGAAGAGGAGCCCGTTGCGCGGGGGAACGATCCAGCCCGGGGGGCCGCCCAAGTTGCTGGCGACGACGAACTTGCCGGCGTGGAGGGCTTCGAGGAGGACGAGGGGGGAGTTGTCGAAGCAGATCTGAGGGTAGAGGAGGACGTCGATCTGACTCAGAAGTGTGGGCAGTTCGGCGAGGGGGTACCACGGGCCGAGGGTGACGGCGGGATGGCGAGCGAGGCGATCGCGGAGGTCGGCGAGGGGGCCGCCCGCGCGGATGAGGAAGGAGGCGCGGCGGGCGAGGTGGGCGGGGAGGCGGTCGAGGGCGTCGGCGAGGACGTGGATGCCCTTGTGGAAGCGGAGGGGCCCGAAGTAGGCGAATCGGAGGGGGCGCTGGATGCTTGGAGACCATGGGGGGTTGGCGTACTCGGGATGGGCGATGGCGGCGTGACGAAGGGCGTCGAAGTGGGGTTGGCCCAAACGAACGAGGCGGAGACGCTCCTCATGCACCCCCATGGTGGAGAGGACCTCGCAGAGCCAAGGGCTGGGCGGGGTGACGAGGGAGGCGGCGTTGAGGGCGTCGAGGGCGGCGGCGCGGCGTTCGCCGAAGGCGTTGAGGACACGAATCTGTGCGTTGGCGCGGAGGAATCGCTCGCTCTGGTCGGGGGGGATGAGCGGGGGCGGGGCGTCGCGCGGGGGGTCCACGCGGGGGGGGGCGGCGAGGCGGCGGAGGGCACGCCGCCAGAGGGCGCGGGAGGGATTGGTGTAGAGATGGAGGGCGCGATCGAGGGCTCGGGCGAGGCCGGCGCTGGCCTTGACGCGGGCGCGGGAGGGTGGCGCGAGGCAGGATTCGCAGCGACGCCCCCCCTGGTAGTCTTCGCAGACTTCGCGTTCGCGGTAGAGGAGATCGACCTGGGGGCAGAGGAACCAGTGGTTGTGGGGCGTGATGACGACGGGTCGGCCCGAGGCGCGGATGGCGGCGGGGAGATCGAGCGAGAAGCCTTCGAGGGAGTGGATGTGGACGAGGTCGGCGCGGACGTCATCGAGCCAGCGGAGGACGAGTTGGGTGAGGGCTGGGGCGCGACGTTCGTGCTGAAGGTTGGCGAAGTTGAAGAAGGCGGGTGCGAGGTTGGGGGAGTTGAAGACGAAGTCGCAACGGACGGCGTACCAGGATTCGTGGTGACCGAGGCGGAGGGCGGGCTTGAGGGAGTATTCCATGCCGGAGCGGAGGTAGGCGACGCGATGTCCGCGGAGGGCGAGGGCGCGGGCGAGTTCGGAGACGTTGAGGTTGTATCCGGAGCCTTCGCGTTCCTGGAGGGCGAGGCGAGCCCAGCCGAGGAGGGCGATGGAGAGGGCGGATGGAGGCCCGGGGGTCATGGGGCACGATAGGTGGCGAGGTCGGAGGACCGAGGCGAGGGGCGCGAGGAAGGGCGTGCGCACTAGCGTTCGGCGAGTTCGCGGCCGCCGGCGAGTGCGCCGCGGAAGCGGGATTCGAGGTGGGTCTGGGCGAGGTCAGGGGCGTTGAGGTCGAGGGGGAGGATGAGGCTGAACATGGAGCCGCGTCCGACTTCGCTGACGAGTTGGATGTCGGCGTGGAGGAGGGAGGCGAGTTCCTTGCAGATGGCGAGGCCGAGGCCGGTGCCGGTGTGTTCGCGGGTGTGCCCGCGATCGAGTTGGTGGAACTTTTCGAAGACGCGAGCCTGTTCGTCGGCGGGGATTCCTGGGCCGTTGTCGATGACGCTGACGCGGATGCGGTCCTCGCTGGGCGTCCCGGCGGAGCCCGGGGCGAGTCCGACGAGGCGTTCGGCGCGGAGGATGACTTCGGGGTGACGGCCCGAGCGTTCGGCGGGCTCGGTGAACTTGACGGCGTTGGAGAGGAAGTTGAAGATGATCTGCTGGAACTTTTTGGTGTCGGTGCGGATGGTGGGAAGATCGTCGGAGGCTTCGAGGCGGGTGGTGATGGCTTTTTTGTCGGCGAGGGGGTAGATGAGGGCGAGGACGGCCTCGCAGGCCTCCTTGATGTTCATTCGATCGATGTGGAGTTCGGCCTTCCCGGCTTCGATTTTGGCCATTTCGAGGAGGGTGTTGATCATGGCGAGGAGGTTCCGTCCGGCGTTGACGATGTTTTCGTTGTAGCGGATTCGCTTGAGGACTTGGGGGGAGTTGTTGCCGTTGGCGGCCTCGGCGCGGGAGATTTCGAGGAGGAGTTCGGCGAACCCGATGATGGAGTTGAGGGGGGTTCGGAGTTCGTGGCTGACGTTGGCGAGGAACTCGCCCTTGAGTTTGGCGGTTTCGTAGAGGGCGGAGTTGGCGCGGGTGAGTTCGTCGAGTTTGAGGTCGAGGGCGGCGTTGATTCCACGCAGTTGGTCCTGCGCGTGCTGCATGTCGGTGAGCATGAGGTTGAAGGTGTCGGCGAGTTCTTCGAACTCGTCGTCGGTGTGGATGTCGGCGCGGATGGAGAGGTTTCCCTGGCGGACGCGTTCGGCCGTTTCGCGGAGGGAGCGGACGGGCCAGAGGATGATCTTGTGGGTCATGAAGTAGAAGGCGGCGAGGGCGAAGATGAGGACGACGGAGCCGGCGGCGAGGAGGAAGGCGGCGTTGAGGAGGAAGAGGCGTGTGGCCTCGATGGAGCGTCGTTCGAGGAGGACGACGGCGACGAGGACGGGGCCTTGGGGGGAAGGGCGACGTTCGGCCTGGATGTAGCGGTACTCGCGGGTGGTGCCCTTGAAACTCGAGCCGAGGAGTTCGACTTGGGAGGGATCGCTCTCGAAGGTCTGGATGGCGCGACGGATGAAGGCATCCTTGGCGCCTTCGAGGTGGGCGTCGGCGAGGCTGAGGCGGCGAGCGGTGATGCCGGCGCGGGAGATGGGGGGGGTGGATTGGGCGGTGAGGGACTTGGGATCGGCGGGATCGACGGATTGGTTGCCGAGGCGGACCCAGGTGGTGGCCATGACTTTGGAGAGTTCGAGTTGGCCGGTGTCGATGAGGGCGAGCATGCGGAGCCAGGGGACGAAGAGGGCGCCGAGGACGACGAAGAGGAGGACGCCGCCGGTGGCGAGGAGGGTCTTGTTGGCGAGGGAGAGCCCGAGGCGCATTGGGAGAGGGTACGGGGGCGTGGAGGAAGGGGGGAGGAGGCGTGGCGCGGGCGTGGGATCGCGAGGGGATGAGGTTTGCGGACGCTCGAAAGCCGGGAGGGACCGTGTGTGTGTGAGGGGGAGGGAGGAGGGTTTGGGGAACTACAATCGAGGCTATGGCGACGCGGACGGTGTATCTCGAGACTTTTGGCTGCCAGATGAACGAGTTGGACTCGGAACTGGTGGGAGGGCAGTTGCGCGCGTTGGGATATCAGTTCACGAGCGAGCCGGAGGCGGCGGACGTGGTGCTGTACAACACGTGCTCGGTTCGGGAGCACGCGGAGCAGAAGGTGTGGTCGCGGCTGGGGGAGTTGAAGGATCGGAAGCGGAGCGAGCCGGGGTTGGTGGTGGGCGTGCTGGGGTGCATGGCGGAGCGGGACGGGGTGGACCTGGTGAAGCGGATGCCGGTGGTGGATATTTTGTGCGGGCCCGGGGAGTTGGACAAACTGCCGGGGCTGTTGGACAACGCGGTGCGGACGCGGGCGAGTCTCTTGGGTGACGAGGAGGTGAAGGGCGCGAGGGCGGTGGAGCGAGCGCAGATCGCGTTGCAGGGGAATGCGTCGCGGCGGAGTACGACGCTGGCGGCGGCGGAGGACACGCTGGAGTTGCTGGATTTGTCGCGGTCGGTGTCTCCGGTGGATGAGCGGGGGGGCACGCGCTCGGCGTATGTGCGGATCACGCGGGGGTGCAACAAGTTCTGCACGTACTGCGTGGTGCCGTTCACGCGCGGGGCGGAGATCCATCGCCCGCCGGAGCACATTGTTGAGGAATGCAAGCGGCTGGCGGGGAGCGGGGTGATTGAGGTGACGCTGCTGGGGCAGACGGTGAATCACTATCGGTTTGAGCACGGGGCGGCGGTGACGCTGCACGGGGTGACGCAGCCGCAGAAGGGGCGGGCGTATGCTGGGGGTGGATCGCACCGGCGCGATCCGTTTGCCGGGGAGAACGTGACGACGTTTGCGGACCTCTTGCGGCGGATTCACGACGAGGTGCCGGCGATTCAGCGGTTGCGGTTTGTGACGAGTTATCCGCGGGACTTTGGGGATGACGTGCTGGAGGTGATCCGGGATCACCCGCGGATTTGTCGGTACTTGCACGTGCCGGCGCAGTCGGGATCGGACCGGATGCTGAAGGCGATGAATCGCGGGTACACGGTGTCGGAGTACGAGGAGTTTCTGGGGCGGGCGCGGGCGTATCTGGACCAGCCGGAGATCGGGCGGCCGCTGATGCTGTCGGGGGATTTCATCGTCGGGTTTCCGGGGGAGACGGAGGAGGACTTTGAGGCGACGAAGGGGTTGTGCGAGAGGGCGCGGTACAAGAACTCGTTTATCTTCAAGTATTCGCCACGGCCTGGGACGATCGCGTATGACAAGATGAGCGACGACGTGGCGGACGAGGTGAAGCGTCGGCGGAACAACGAGTTGCTGGCGGTGCAGGGGAGGATCAGCGAGGAGATCCATCGGGAGCAGATCGGTCGTGAGGTGGAGGTGTTTGTGGAGGGGGTGAGCAAGCAGCAGCGGAAGCGAGATGGCGAGACGAAGGCGCAGATCCGCAAGTCCGGGGCGGTGACGCTGACGGTGGGCGGGCGCGAGCCTGGTGTGAGGGCGGAGGCGGGCGAGGCGGGCGGGGGTGTGGTGCAGTTGAGCGGGCGGACGGACGGGGACCTGATCGTGTTCTTTGACGCGGACGATGCGTCGCTGGTGGGTCGGATGGTTCGTGTGCGGGTGGAATCGGCGAACGAGCGCTCGCTGACGGGTCGGCGGGTGTGAGTTGGGGGAGCGGGGTCAGGGAGCGCTGGCGGGACAGAGGGCGATGAGTTGGAGGCGGGTGGGGTCGGACTTGGATGGGCCGAGGAGGAGGATGGGGCGATCCCTCTGGGTGGTCGCGCGCGGAACGAAGGGGGTCTGGATGACTTTGGCGTCGTTGCGGCGTTGCTGTTCGGAGGTGTCCATGCGGCGCGGCTCCGGGGTGAAGGAGAGGGATTGGGGCGTGGTGCAGAAGTAGCCGGACGACGAGGCGTTCTGGAATCGGACGGCGGCGATGGAGTTGGGGACGAGTGGGAGGAGTTCGCTCGTGGCGGGATCGAAGACGGCCATGCGGTTGAGGGTGGGGACGAAGAGGGCGACCGGCTCGGCGATGGGGGGGGCGGAGGGGGCGCGGAGGGTGGCGGTGGACTGGACGGGGGACGCGATCTGGTAGGCGAGGGCGAGGTCGGCGGAGGGGGCGAGTTCGCGGCGGGCGGAGATGCTGGCGAGGCGGGGCATGCCGGACTCCGAAATGAGTCGGACGGCGAGGATGGAGATGGAGGACTCACCCAGGCCCAGGGCGTAGACGAGGGAGGGGTCTTGCGTGGCGATGGGGAAGGCGAAGGCGAAGGCGGGGTTGTCGATGGTCGATTCGGTGGCGTCGGGACGGCGGAGGACGAGGGCGGAGTGGACGCCCGCGATGTCGCGGCGGGTGAAGAGGAGGAGGTTGCCCGGGAGGAGGACGGCGTGGGCGTTGACGTGGTTGGAGCGGACGAGCCAGGTGAGGCGGGCGGAAGCCCAGGAGACCTTCCCGATCCAGCGGGAGGCGTCGGGCTGGGGGGCTTCGACGAGGAAGCCCTCGTCGTCGGCGGCGCGGCCGAGGATCAGGCCCGAGGGGAGGGGTTCGACGGGGGCGACGGGCTGGAGGGATTTCTCGGCGAGAGAGAAGATGGAGATGCGGGTCGTGGAGGGGACGGAGGCGTCGTCGGCGGCGAGGAGGGTGGGCCAGGTCGGAGACTCATTTTCGTGGGTGGCGAGGAAGCGGCCCGAGGGGGAGGAGAGGGGGAGGACGAGTCCGTCGTAGGGGATGGAGCCGAGGGGGATGAGTTCGGCCTGGATGCGGGAGTTGGTGGTGGCGCCGGTGACGGGTGCGGCGACGGGGCCTTTGGGGAGTTCGATGGGTTGGTTGTTGGAGGCGGCGCGAGCGGCGGCGACGTCCTGAGGAGAAGCGTCGGGAGGGACGCTGATGCCGCGGGAGCGGGGTTTTTCCGTGACGCACGCGGGGAGGAGCGCGAGGACGAAGAGGAGGATGCTGCGGCGGAGCACGCGGAGCGTGATGTGCACCATGCGGCGTCTGTTGTCACACGACGGAATCGGCATGTGCGACGGCTTGTGCGACGGACCTGTAGCGGACATGCGACGATCCCTCGGGCCTCCCGGCGGGACGGGCGGGGTTAGTTCGGCTGTTCATCGGCGGAGGGCGGGGTTTGGGGTTTGGACTCCGAGGTGGTGGAGGTGGCGCTGCGGGTGCGCATGGGGTCGGTGGCGTCGAGGGCGTTTTTGCGTTCTTCGAGCCGTTGGCGGTAGGGGGAGTTGACCTCGTCGGCCTCTTCGGGGTTTTCGACGACGATGGGGGTGATGAAGACGAGGAGTTCGGAGTTTTTCTTGGTTTTCTCGCGGGACTTGAAGAGTTCGCCGAGGAGGGGGATGTCGCCCAGGAGGGGGATCTTGCGGACGACGTTGGTGTCTTCGGAGCGGAGGATTCCGGAGATGACGATGGTTTGCTTGTCCTTGACGATGATCTGGGTGGAGGTTTCGCGGCGGTCGATGATGACGCCGCCGAAGAGGGTGTTGCCTGGGACGAAGGAGGAGAGTTCGACGTTGACGCGGAGGTCGACGTCGCGGCGGACGGTGATGCGAGGGCGGATGCGGAGGGCGATGCCGACGGCCTTGTAGTCGAAGGACTGGACGAGGTTGCCCTGGGTGTTGGGCTGGGACTCGGTGATGAAGGGGACGTCCTGGCCGTTGAAGAACTCGGCTTCTTGGTTGTCGGAGGTGAAGATACGGGGTTCGGAGAGGATGGAGACGTTGGTTTTTTGTGCGAGGGCCTGGAGGAGGAGGTTGAGGTTGACGTTGGAGTTGAGGACGGTGGTGTCGAAGAGGTTACCGGCGAAGTTGTTGTTGGCGGTGCCCTGGAAGCCGTTGGAGAGGGAGATGGAGTTGTCGGAGTTGCTGGGCGTGATCTGGGTGGAGGACCAGCGGAGGCCGAGGGAGAGGGCATCGTCGGTGGAGATTTCGGCGATGAGGGCGGAGAGGAGGACCTGGCGGCCAGGACGATCGAGTTGGGAGACGAGGTCGGTGATGGAGGCGCGATATTCGGGGGGGGCGACGATCATGACGGCGTTTTGACGCCAGACGGGGACGATGCGGAGTTTGCCGACGAGGTTGGAGGCGGTGCGCTGGTCGGTCTGCTGGCGAGCGCGCTGCCACCAGAAGTTGATGGAGTCGGAGGAGGTGGTGGTGCCGTCGGGATTTTGGGTGGTGGTGGCGGTGTTGGTGGCGGCGGTCCCGGCGAAGGGGGAGGTGGAGGACGAGGAGGCGGAGAGGCCTGAGGCGGAACGGCGGAGGGCGTAGCCGGTGCCATCTTGGGCGAGGAGGGTGTTGAGTTGTTCGGCGAGGTCTTCGGCGGAGGCGTGCTTGAGTTCGATGATGGTGGGGAGGCCCGTGGCGAGGGGCTGGTCGATTCCTTCGATGATTTTGTCGATGACGGCGATGTTGTCGGGGGACTTGGAGAGGACGACGAGGCGATTGGATTCGGGGATGGCCTGGAAGGAGAACTGCCCGGCGAGGCGGCCCGTGCCGGAGGAGGAGGAGCGTGCGGCACCTTGCTGACCCTGCTGACCTTGCTGACCTTGGGCGGCCTGGCCGGCGGGCGTGCCGCGGCCGAACATGCCTTCCAAGAGATCGCGGACCTTGACGGGGTCGGAGTTTTTGAGTTCGTAGATTTTGGGGATGACGGCCTCTTCGGGGAGGGGCTTGTCCCAGTGGTCTTCGATCTGCTGGCGGATCTGGGCGAGGATGACGGGATCGGCGGCGACGGTGACGGCGTTTTGCTGGGTGCTTGTGGTGACGCGGATTTCGGTGGTGGCGGCGGCCTCTTGCTGGCCTTGCTGGCGGCCGAAGGGGTTGAACTGCTGGGGGGTCTGATTCTGGGTCCGGCGAGCGCGGTTGCGTGCGGAGTTGGTGGAGGCGGCGGAGGAATCACCGAAGAGTTCTTCGATGTTGGCGGCGACCTGCTCGGCGTCGGCGTATCGGAGGCGGAAGGTCTCGGTGGCGATGGTGGCGGCGGCGGCGCGGTCGAGGGATTTGACGAGGGTCTCGATGCGTTTCTGCAGCGAGATGCTGCCCATGACGGCGATCTGGTTGGATTCTTCGTCGAGGGTGAGTTTGGCGTACTCGGGGAGGGAGCCCTTGATGGTGTCGCCGAACTTTTTGGCGGTGACGTGCTTGAGGGTGTAGACCTTTTCGACGATGGTGCCGAGGTCGGAGCGTTGGAGGACGGACTCTTCGGGGCCGAGGACGGGGACGTCCTGGCGGACGACTTCGGCGATGTCGCGGAGGGTGATGGTGAGGTCTTTCTCGACGACGGCGATGCCGTTCTGCTGGAGGGCGAGGAAGACGAGGTCGAGGGCCTGTTCGCGTGGGATGGGCTGGTCGTTGAGGACGGTGATTTTGCGGGAGAGGATGTCTTGCTGAGGGAGGACGACCTTGCCGGTGGCTTCGACGATGAAGGGGATGATCTGATCGACGGTGACGGATTTGAAGGCGAGGGCGGTGGGCGGGCCGTCCATGACGCGGCGCTTGCCGGGGAGGGGTAGGGCGGGGGGTGCGTCGGGTTGGGTGCTGGGTTGGTGGTCGGGTTGGGCGTTGCCGGCGGGTTGTTCGGGGTCGTCGGCGGGCAGGTCGTCGAGGGCGCTGGCGCGTGGAGCGGCGAGGCCCGCGGCGAGGAGGAGGGCGAGGGCGAGGCTGCGGCGTCGCGCGGATCGAGGAGAAGAAGAGGGGCGGGGGGACCCTGCCCCCAAACCAATCCGAGGGGGAAGGGGGGGCAAGGCGATACCCGGGACCATCCCGCCCTCGGGGAGGGGCTTCCTTGCGTCGGCACAGTTTTGAGTGAGGCTCATCGATTGGGGTCCTTTGGAGTCTCGGAAGGTGCGGGCTCGGGGGTGGCGGGCTCGAGTTGGGGCTGGGGAGTGTCGGGAGGAGAGGGAGTGTGATCGCCCGGGGGCGTGGGAGGAGGCGTGGTGGTGTCTTGGGGTGGGTGGGCGGGGGGCGTGGTTTGCGGGGTTGATTCGGGAGAGGTGGTCGGAGGGGGCGTGGGCGCTGGGGGCTTGGGCTCGGGGTGTGCTTCGGGTTTGGGCTCCGGGTTTGACTGTTCGGGCGGGGAGGACGGGGCGGGGCTTGAGGCGGATTTGTTGAGGACGACGCTGTCGCGGGAGAAGAGGTTGACGGCGAACTCGACGCCCTTCCATTCGATGGTGGCCTCCCAGGGCGGGGACATCTTGACGACTTTCAGGTCGTCCTGTTTCTCTTCGCCGACTTTGAGGCGTTTGCCGTTGTCGAACCAGACGGCGTCGTTGATCATGGCGATGATGGAAGGGCCGGCGTAGGAGGAGGGCTTGGGAGGTTCTTTGGAACCTTCGTCGGGAGCGGGTTCGGGCTCGGGCTCGGAGGAGGCGAGGGGGGCTGGGGTGAAGAAGAGGGAGCGGCCATCGAACTGCCTTTGGTAGTCGATGAAGGCTTGGAGGGCCTGCTTGGCGCGGTCTTCGTTTTCGGATTTGGTGATGCTGCTCTTGGCGGCGGGGATGAAGAGGGCGAGGAGGACGGGGTAGAGGGAAAGGACGAGGAGGACGAGCGCGAGGATGGAGGCGAGGACGGCGACTTTGGCGACGCCCGGAAGGGAGGACCAGCGTTGGCGGAGGGAGGACGTCATCGCTTGACCTTCTTCTGAACTTGCCAGGCTTCGACGGCGATGGCGGCTTTGAGTTGTCGTTCGCTCTTGTCGGCGCTGCTGGGGGAGATTTGGACGCGGGAGATGACGGAGACGTCGGGAGATTTTTCGAGGGCGGCGATGACGCCCATGATCTGCTCGGGGGTGCCGTCGAACTTGATGTCGGAGACGAGGCGTTCCAGGCGTTCGTCGGCGGCGGCGACGGCGGTGAGCGGGCCGCCGGGCATGGGTTGATCTTTGGTGCTGACGGAGGGATCGGAGATGCCTTGTTCGTCGAGCACCTTGGTGATGAGCATGTTGAACGCCTGGGAGCGAGCGGCGGCGGGGCCCGGGGGGGTGACGTTGCCGAAGCGGGAGACGCCGAGGACGATGGCGTTTTCGGCGGCTTGTCGCTGGGTGCGCTGGTTGGCGTAGGAGCGGAGTTCGGCTTCGCGTTTGTCGGCGCGGGAGTTGTAGGTGTTGGTGAGGTCGAGGACGGGCTCGACGACGGCGAAGTAGGCAACGAGGGCGAGGGCGGCGGAGAGGGCCCATCGAACGACGCGAGGGAGGGCGGAGAGCCTGGCGAGGAGGGAGGTCACTTGGCACCCCCCTTGGCGGGAGGGGGAGAGGACGCGGCGGCGGTCATCTGGGATTTGAGTTTATCGACTTCCTCGGTGACTCGGGACTTGGTGGAGTTGTCGAGGTTGGGATTGGAGGTGAGGTATTTGCGCCGTGCGGCGAACTCCTTCATGGCGGTGGCGCGGTCCATTTTCTTGATGTCGTCGTCGGAGAGGGGGGCGGGCGGTCCGGAGGAGGCTTCGGAGGGGCGGCGGGAGGATTCGGCCCTTCGGGATTCGGAGGACTCGTCGGAGGAGTTGGCGGCGCGACGGGGTGGGCGGGATTTTGTCTGAGTGCCGGCGACGTTGAGGTTGGAGGCGCCTTCGCCGTGGAGGCGCACGGCGAGGGGCTTGGCGGCCCAGTCGTCCTTGGGCTGGAACTTATTGAAGACCTCGGGCTTGATGCGTTCGGCGGAGACGTCGAACTCGACCCCTTCTTCGCCCTTGGAGGTGGTGCGGTTGATCTTGATGTCGGTGAAGACGCCGGTGGAGTTGAGGTTGGCTTGGAGTTGGTTGACGTCGCCGGCGGATTTGGCGAGGCCTTGCATGGAGAAGCCCTGATCGGGCGAGAGGCGGATGGTGGTGGCGACGATGTTCTGTGGGGTGGCGACGGCGATGGTGGCGAGGAGTTTGGCCATGGGGAGGCGGGACTGTTCGAGTTGGCGGTAGAGGGCGGCGGAGCGTTCGAGTTCGGCGCGGCCGGATTGCTGGGTGGAGAGGGAGGCGGCTTTGGACTCGAGGATGTGGAAGCGTGCGAAGGCGAAGGCGAGGGGCGCGAAGACGGCGAGGGCGAGTGCGGCGGCGAGGACGGCGGCGGCACGGGCGGGCGACGCGACGAGGGAGAGGGCCCGCTCGGCGAGGGACTCTTCACGGCGAGGTGGGCGTGCGCGGAGGGAGGCGAGGGAGATGGAGCCGGCGTCGGCACTCGACGCGAGGAGGAGGGCCCCAACGGGGAGGGCGAAACGGGCGAGCCAGGCGCGGTCGTCGTGGAGGCCGGCGACTTTGGAGCGGAGGGAGGAGATGGACTCGCGGTCGAGGGTGAGGGTGGGGCCGTGGACATCGGCGGAGACGGCGGGCCCGCCGACATCGAGCATGGCGTTGGAAACGGACTCGGCCCAGGCGGCGGGCGAGGAGTTGTCTTCGCGGAGGATACGGGCGAGGGTGCGTTGGCCGTCATCGGCGAGGACGGCGATGGAGGCGTCGGCGGGATCGGCGTAGAGGGCTGGGGTGGGGGAAGGGCCGCGGAGGAAGGCGAGGGCGGCGATGGGGGTGCACCAGGCGAGGTCGAAGGGGAAGTCGGGGAGAGGGGTGGCGGGGAGGGCGTCGGGGGCGGGGTCTTGCCAGGCGGTGAGGAGGGCGGTGCGTGTGGATCGTGGGGATTCGGGGATGAGGCCGGCGGCGCGGCGGAAGGGCGGGATGGATTCGGCGAGTTGGGCCTCGGCCATGAGTTGGGCGGCGGCGGCGAGTTCGGCGGGGGCGCCATCGGGGAGGGAGACGGTTCGGCAGAGGCTGTGGCCGCCGGGGAGGACGGCGAGGATGCGTGCGACGCCGCCTTTTTTGAGGAGTTGGGAGAGTGTGGAGAGGAGATCGGCGGGCGAGATGGAACGGGCGTCGATGATGTTGATGTTGGATTGGCAGTCGGCGACGACGAAGGACCAGGCGTCGGGGTGACGCTGGATGGCGGCGAGACGTTGGGGGGATGTGGA